>CAJTXO010000041.1 GCA_910583555.1 uncultured Eubacterium sp. | reverse complement strand
TTGTCGGTGGAAAAGGGAACGATACGCTGAATGGTGGAGCCGGAAATGATACGTATTATATAGAGAAAGGAGATGGAAACGACCGGATTACTGACGCATATGGAGATAATGTGATTCGATTTGGGGAAGGTATTACATTGGACCAGCTGAGTGCGCGAAGGAACGGGAATGATGTGGCCCTCATGAATGAAGAGACGGGAGAACTATTGACTTTGGCTAACTTCATGGCCAGTGAAGCATACCGGAACTACACCTTTGAATTTGTCGACGGAACATCCGTTACGAACGACCAAATCAATACAGGTGCCATTGTTTCGAATAAAGATACTTCAATGTATGATATTTTGGTTCAGACTCTTGCCTCCTATGACAACAGCGATGGAATGATGGAATTGGCAGCATATTACAATTCGTCCGATCATGCAACAGCAAATAGTGACTTATTATTTGTATCGCACTAGGAAAACAAATTCATTCTCTTAAAATAATTTTGTTTTCAGGAAGGAAGGCAAATGGTAGGATAGTACATACAGAAAATAAATCGCCACAAGAAGCAAAAGTCTTTTCATGCTTGTTGTGGCGTTTTTGTCATAATAAAAAAAGAATTTTGATGGAAGAGCAGACGTAGAAGGCGGAAAAAAGAATAAAATTTTAAAAATTCTAAGAAAAAAACAAAAAAATTAAAAAAATTTTTCATTTTTGGGAACCAAATGCCCTTCTCATCTGTCTTATATATAAAGATCTTTTTTATCATACAAAGAATCGCGATTTGGAGAAAAAAGAACATGAACAAAAACCGAATAACAAAAGAGCGTTTTTCTGCTGTTGTAGAAGAAGCGAAGGATGTGATGTACCGGATCTCGTTTGGCATCTTAAAAAATGAAACAGATGCCGAGGATGCCGTTGCGGAGGCGCTTCTGAAGGCATGGGAAAAGCTGGGAAACCTCGAAAAGGAAGAGAGCCTTCGCGGCTGGCTGATCCGCATTGTCATCAACACCTCAAAGAACATTCTTTCCGCGCGGAAGTGGCTGATCCCATACGATCCGGACGAGCTAGCAGCGGCGATCCCCTTTTGGGAGGAACCGCCGGAGCCAGAAATATGGGAATATGTGCGGGAGGTTTCCGAGGCGTACCGTACGGTGCTGCTATTGTACTATTACAGCGGATATTCCGTAAAGGAGACCGCAGCGATCCTCAATGTTCCGGAAGGTACGGTGAAGTCCCGTCTTGCCAGGGCGAGGAAAAAACTGAGGCAGATCATAGACTATGACGAAAACGCTTAAATCAGGAAAAAGTAGAAGAAGAAATGGAATAAGAGATGGACAGTGGTCTGTGTCTTTGCGCTGCCTGGCACAGATCAGTAAGCCGTTTGCGGCTTTATACAAAAGCAGCGCAGAAAAGTGAGGGGAATAAAAAATGCCAAATCGAACTATATGGGATGGAAAAGAATCCGAACGGATGGGAATGAACGATGCAAGAGACAGCGAAAACATGGAAGACAAAATAGAAGATAAAATAGAAGACAAAATGAATGAAAAGATTGATGAAAAAATTCGGGCAGAATTGATCCGGACAGCGGAGCCCCTGCCGGAATCTTACGAGAAGAGGATAAAAGAGGTTTTGCAGAATCTGCCGGAAAAGAAGATGCCGGAAAAGAACAAACGCTGGTGGATTTTTCCGAAAACAATGACGTTGGCTGTTATGATCGGTGTGGTGGTCGTATCTTCGGGTGTGGCCGCAGGAGTGAGACTGTACCAGAAAAGGCTGGCATCCATGAAACCGGAGCAGGTAGAAGAGATGTATTCCGTCGTTCAGGAGCAGCAGATCGATGCGGACCGGTATTCCCGTGAGCTGTTAGAGAAGGAAGAAGAGAAGTTCCGTGAATTGAAGGAGAAATATGAGAGAGAGGGTCTTTTTCCTCAGAAAGAAATTGCCTGTGTAGAAACCGAAAAAGATGTGGCGCAGGGGGAGTTGTGCTATTGTTATGAGAATGGGATGTTTTATCTGCCGGAGCGGGAATTGAGTGAGGAGGAACTGCTGCAGATCGTGGATTTTCAGTATAAGGCCAGGTATTCGTTGGACAAGGTGCAGGAAGACCGGGAAGGGGATGCACCGGGAAATACGGAAGAGAAAGTTGTGGATATCAACGGTACCGAACAAGGGGATCTGGCGGGGGAGAAAGGGAAGCAACTCGTTGAAGATTTGTATGGCTGGGACACGGATGGTGCGGAGTGTACGGTGGAGCAGGATGAAGAGGGTGATTTCAATGTTGTGGTCGAGAAAAACGGATGGGAACATAAGGTGAATATAGTGTTTGAACAGGATACGATGAAATTTTCAGAGTTAAAACTTAAGGATAAAAAAGATGATGAAGGAAATTCTTTCGTATTGGATGGAATGGGGATTGACGAAAAACGTTATCGTTATTATGCAAAACAAGTTTGGAAAATGGCAAAAAAAATTGTGCCAGAAGAAGATATAAAGGAATTTTCGTTTGGTTATTTTCGTTATAAAGACGGAGAGAACGATGGTAACGTACTGTGTTATCTAACATGTAAAGATGGGGGAGGTTATTTGTTTTCGTTTAAGATAATTTCTGAAATGGTACATGAGATTGTCTATGTATCGGATGTAAAAGAATGGATCAGGGTAGCAGGTGAAGCGAAAGAAAACGAATTTGTACAACGAAAATTAATTGAGCGTAAATAGAGTCTGGAGTTCTTGAGTCAGGTGAGCAAAATGTAATTGCAATAATAAATAAAACAGGAGGATGAGATTATGTATTTTCAAAACAAGAAAAGGTTTCTGACGATGTTGCTTGTAATTGCTGTGATGGGTTCTGTTTGCGGGATTTCTATATATCAGCCGATATCTGCAAAAACCAAAGAGGAAGAAAAGAACTGTTCTATTTTTACGGAAAATGAGAAAGGAACAGAAAATGTTCAACTAGCAGTTGTCAATGCTGATGGACAAGTCAGTATGTCCCCGGTGTCCTGTTATTCTGCGACATTGACCGGCAAGGTGTATGGCGATGGAGTCAGACTGAGAAAAGCACCATCTTTGACTTCGACTGTGTTGGAGTTGATGGCTCGGGGAGAGGTTGTTGCTATTTATACAGAAAAAAGCGAGTTGAGCAAAGGCTATTATTATGTCAAGCGTATTAAGACGGGAACCAGGGGATATGCAAGTGTAAAATATGTAAGCTACATATGATAATCGGTTAGGGAAAAAACAAGGCGATTACATTTTGCTTTTTACAAATGAAAAAAACATTAAGTAAAAAACGAGGAGAGTGAGGCAGATGAAAAGATACAAAATTTTTTATGTTGTGATCTATTTAAAAATAAAAAAATAATGGATCTATTGAACTGAGGTACAGTCGGAAACTTATATGTGGTCAGGAGCCGGAAAAGGAACAGATCCGTCCGGGAAGTTCAGCCTGTCACACCTAAACAGGAACAATCGCTCCATTGATGAAACAATCCTCCTATGGTATGATGGAAAAAACAGGAAACCATGAAAGAAAGCAAGGAGGGTAAAAATGAAAGTCTGGAACCGAAAAAAAGGTAACTACGCAGCAAGGATCCTGGCGCTGCTGCTCATCATAGCAGTAGCCTTACAAAATGTATCAGGAACCGGGCTGTCCGCCGTGGCGGAGGCAGCCGAAACAAAACGTGAGGAGCAGGCGGATATCCTAAAAAAATACGGAATCGTAGCAGAGGGAAAAAATGTCCAGCTGTTTTGTAATGAAGCAGACCTTGACACAAACATTTATACAGGAAACGATTTTATGTGTTCAGGGACGAAGGTAATGATCGGCGGCGACGTAAACGCGCGGGGAACAGTATACCCGTGGTGCGGCCGGTTTCAGGCATCTAAAGTAACCCCTGGCTATAAAAAGGAATATCTGCCAGAACTCCGGAGCCGGATCGAACAGCAGTCCGACTACTGGGAAGAACAGGATAATTATCTCAACATCAATGAGAAGGAAATATACAACGGCTTTAAAAAATCCGCCACAGGAATCCAGATCAGCGGGACCGACTTCCGGGGAGACTGCTACCTGATGGCAGAAGAAAGCATCCAGTACAGTGTAAACAGCCTGAATAAAGAAGGCGGAAGGATCGTACTTTATTCAGAAAAAGGAGATATCTGTATCAGTGGAAGCAACATTGTGATCAACGGAATACTGGCAGCACCAAACGGAAATGTCAGGATCAACGCAGACCGTGTAACGATAAACGGCAGGATCTATGCGAACGGCGTAGAAATGTCAGGAACATACTTTAACATGAAAACGTCCGACCGGGATCTTGAACTTCTCGGAGAAGGAAAAGAGGACAAGGAGATCATAAAGATCTATCAAAACAGCGAAGATTTTGCCGAGGGGACAGGGAGGGAAATCGCCATTCAGGATGACAAGCTCTCTCTCGCAGGAAAAACCGCCACAGGGCAAACGTTAGTAAAAACATATAACGGGGATGTAAAAGACGGGGTGTGCGCGGAGGTAACCCTGGATACGGACCGTCTGGGCATCGAAAAAGAAACGGTAACCTATCAGATCTCTTTTGACGGCCGGAGTTCCCAGAAAAACCAGCTGCAGGAAGACGTAGATGCCGCGTTCGCCGCGCATAAGGGTAACATGTACGCATTTATCAATAAAAACCTACTGTGGACGGAAGCAAAGGAATTTTGTGAAAAAAATGGCGGACATTTAATAACGATACTGGATCAGGAAGAAAACGATGTGGCAACGCAGCTGGTAAGAAAGTACGGATGTAATTATACGGCAATCGGTTGTACGGACGAGGGTGACGAAGGACACTGGAGATGGGTGACGGGAGAGCCGGCCGGTTATACGAACTGGAATCCGGGAGAACCAAACAACGCTTTCGGAAGAGGGCAGGACTATGGCTATATGAATTATAGTGGGAAATGGGATGACGGGTACCGGGATAACCGGACCCCATTTTTGTGTGAATGGGAACATAAGGACAAACTTGTACCAGAAGAGGGCCGGCAGATCCGGCTGGTAGTAGAGGTCGAAGGCAGCGTAGAAGCCGGTCAGGGTTGGAGATGTACCGAACATGAGAATGGGACGACAACGGCAGTTTACGAAGCGGCCGCCATAGGTGAGATCCGCGCATGCCCGCTCACACTGGAAATCCGCCCCCGTGCGGGTGAAGGCTGCCAGAGCGTGATCCGGGACAGCTATTACACGTACTATGACATATATGGAAGTGGACACAGGGTATCGATGGGAGATGTATGGCTGCCCTCCGACCGTGTAGCAGACGAGGGGACATGGACAGCCGTATATGACAGCGGCACCGAGGGGACGAATTGGGCCAATGTATGTTGGGAAGCATCTCAGGCAGGAGATTCCCAGATCGGGGTTCACGTAAGGGCATATGATTCCGACGAAAAAGAAATAAGTGAAACAGATGTGACCAACGGCAAAAAACTGGAGCAGATCAGGGGAAGATTCCTCGAAATCCAGATAACAATGAAAAAGAGCCAGGATCACAGGAGCCCGTCCGTGGAATGGATCATGGCCGCCAATGATAAAGCTGCCCCGTATATTGTGCAGGACAAGCCTCCGAAAAATGAGATCATCTGTCATCCATCAATCAGCCAGAACAGTCCGATGACGGCATATTGTAAAGTTTCCGGCGGCACCAGTACAAGCAGTTCCCAAACCGAGTGGTCCCTGTGGAAGGACGGTAAAGAATTGGAAGAGACCGAGTGGCAGTATAAAGAAACGGCGCCATTCGTCATCACTTATTCGGTAAGCAGACCGGGAACATACGAACTTCAGGCGGCCACATGGTATGGGACACAGCGGATCGCCGCGCGGAAAAAAATCGAAGTCCTCCCCGTATCCCGGATCAAGCCGGCCAGTCCACTTACAGAAGCGGAACAAGTCAACATGGTCATTGATCTGCCCGCCTACGCAAAACCAGGCGGGAGCGCAGAAGGGCAGGTCCTGTTTCCCAATGGAGAACACATAAAAACAGTCACAGTATACAAAGGGGAGAAAGAACTCGGCTGTTCCAACGATAAGCAGATCCGGATCGAGTGCCCGAACGAGGAGGGAGAACAAACACTGGCCATCGAAGCAGAGCTCGAAGATGGAAGGAAAGTCTGCGGCGAAACAAAACTAGTGTTGGATGGAACGCCTCCTGTCATCCGCATTGTACCAGAAAAAGAATCATACCACCCAGGAGAAACAGGACGGTTCCAGTTTGAAATCGAAGAAAATGGTGTGGTTAAAGACATAGAGGTGCGCTATGACGGCACGGAATGGGATTACTGGCACGATCAAAAGGCAGAAATCGCATCATTGGAAACCGGGACGCATACCTTGAGCGTGGAAGTCAAGGATGGAGCAGGGAACGCAGGAAGGGGAGAATACAGATTTGTAGTAGCTCCCGAAGCAACACCAACCCCGGAGCCAACGCCCAAGCCGACAGTAAAACCGACAGCGAAACCGACAGTGAAGCCGACGCCGGATCCGACAGAAAAACCGACCCCGGCCCCGACGGAAAAACCAACGCCGGAACCGACAGAACAGCCGGCGCCAAAACCGACGCCGAAACCGACGGAACAGCCGACAGCAAAACCGACGGAAAAACCGACAGCAAAACCGACGGAAAAACCGGCACCAAAACCGACGGAAAAACCGGCGCCAAAACCGACGGAAAAACCGGCACCAAAACCGACACCAAAACCGACGCTGGCTCCGACAGTGAAGCCGACGGAAGAACCAACATTATCGCCGACACAACAGCCGACCCCGGCCCCGACGGAAAAACCAGCGCTGGCTCCAACGGCTACGCCGAACCAGGGAACCCCGCCAGACGCGGCGTTCGAATCCCCGGAAGGAGGCTCCATCCTGACAGAACCCGTGGACATCACCGGCACCGCATACGATGCCGAAGGAATGGATCATTATACGCTGGAATACCGGTTGGCAGGGGCAGAGGAATATATCCGGTTTGAAAGATCGGAAAACCCCGTAAAAAATGGGGTGCTGGGGCACCTGGACACAACGATGCTGCCAAACGGGGCATACGAGATCCGTCTCAGCGTTGTGGACACGGACGGCAACCAGAACCGCGTCATACGGAAATACATCGTCGAGGGCGGACTGAAAATCGGCGTCATGAACCTCGGTTTCACGGACCTTGTCACAGGCATCGGAGGAATCAGGCTCAATGTAAACAGAAACTACAGCAGCGCGAACAAAACCAAAGGTGATTTCGGAACCGGCTGGACGCTCGGTGTGCAGGGAATGACCCTCACCGAAACGAACCCGCTGTACACTGGATATAAACTGAGCATCACCGGCTCCTGGTTCGCCCCCGGCTACAGCCTGAACGAAACGAAGAGCCACGACATAACCATCACAAACGGAGACGGGACAAGCGACCGCTTTGAGCTGACGCTGACGCCAAACCGCCAGTCGCTCGTTCCAATCCAGCAGGTGGAACTTGGCTACCGCTGCGCCACGAACCCGAAAGTAAAACTGGAGATCGACGGGGACAAAACCGCAATGGTCCAGGACGCGGAACTCATACCGAACAACATGTCCATGTACAACAACGTGAAATACCGGCTGACAACCGAAGAAGGCACCATTGTATATATAAATGCCAGGGACGGTGTCACAAAACTGCAGGACAAGTACGGCCATGAGATCCGGGTGGACCGCGACGGCTACCACGCAGCCGACGGAACAGGCATCACCTTCACCCGTGACAGGCAGGGACGCATCACCCGGGCCGAGGATCCGGAAGGGAACAGGGTAACATACGAGTACGATGACGCCGGCAACCTGAAAAAAGTAACAGACCGAGCGGGCCGGGAAGCCATCTTTACCTATGACAGTGATCACAACCTGGTCTCCATCACCGACCCGTCTGGAGCAGCCGTCGCAAGAAACGAATACGATAAAAACGGAAGGCTGGCAGCCATCATCGACGCCAGCGGGAATCGCACGGAATACAGCTATGACCCGGAAGGGCGCAGCCAGGTCGTAACAGACCGCCTCGGTAACAGTACCGTATACGTCTACGACGGAAATGGGAACATTTTGCAGAAAACAGACGCCAACGGCAACACGATAAAGCAGACCTACGACGCATCCGGCAACATGCTGTCCCGCACCGACGCCATGGGGAACACGACAGCCTACCGCTACGACGGGAACGGGAACATCACATCCGTCACCGACGCCGCCGGAAACGAACTGAAGGGCACGTACAACAGCAGGAACCTGATCACCACCATGAAATCAGGGGACGAAGGGATCCTCATCGACTATGACG
>CAJTXO010000040.1 GCA_910583555.1 uncultured Eubacterium sp. | reverse complement strand
TCTTCGGGGACAGGGTCGTCCTGAGAGTCGCCATCTTCGGACGGGGGGTGGGGGATGCAGGTATGGTTGGAATTTGTGGGGTGGGTGGGGGAAGGTTTTTTGAGGGGTTAAGGGGGATCGGATTTGGAATGGTTAGTTTTAATGTGTATTTAAATGTCATAAGAGTTGAGCCATTGAAGAAGAGCTTAATCGGGTATTATGGTTTTAAGGGGCAGATGAATGAGATTGCAGAAAAGGACCAACAGTAATTCCGGGCATGGAGCCGACGGGTCAGTTCTGGATAAACTTTGATGTCTAATATTGTATGTTGCAAAATAACCTTATATGTAGAAAAATGTAAAATATGTTGAAAAATAAAACAAAAAATGTTATTATGAGGATGAAAAGCAAGGAATTACTATTGATTTTGATAAAATTTGCAGCTTTTTTGTTATATAATTTCATTCAATTATAATTTATGGAGCGGGAGATATGGCAAAAAAGGTGTTAAAAGATGCAAGGGAGGTTGATGCTATGCCGACTATTGAATTATTAGAATGTGAAAGAGTTGCGTATGTAAAAGAAATGAAAAATTATTTACAAAAACTGAAAGCATTGCCGAACAATGAAGCAATAAAAAGGTCTAGGATTAATCTGCAAGATTGTAATATAATAGAACGAAACGGAGAGTTTACAGATCGATATAGAAATAGTAAGAAAAACATCAAAAATAAGGAGTAGTTAATGTATAGTAGTTTACCAAATTTAATTATCGGATTTCATGGTTGTGATATGATTACATATTAAAATGTACTATATAAGCATGAAAGATTGCTCGCAAGTCATAATTCTTATGATTGGCTGGGAAATGGTATTTATTTTTGGGAAAATAGTCTGGACTTAACAGATTACGGAAGTGCATCTATTTTAAAGACGGGATATGAAATTTTAGAGTTGGAGTTATCGTTGATAGGGAAACCGTTGCCGGTTAATAAAAACCCCGAGGGAAGCAGGGATTTATTGTTAAGAGAATTGGATTGTGCAGTTATTGAAAGGATTCATCAATACAATAGGGAAAATAACGTGCGTGCATACGATAGCGTTAGGGGTGTTTTTATAGAAGGAAATCCGGTTTATGAAGATTCAGGTATTATGGAAAAGACACATACACAATTATGTATTATAAATCCGAATTGCATAAAAGGTTATTTTATGCCGTTGGCTCCTGATACAGATTGGAATATAGTATAGATAGACGAATTTATAGTTAGAATAAGCAGCCTGCATTTTGAACAGTAAAGGATGCTTATTTTTTATAGGCATTGGGATTAGATTTAAGACGTTTCATTACTTATATGTTTCAAAAACAGCTTTTATTATCAGTTGGTATAGTTTGTAAACGAACTATTAGTTATGTTTAAAATATAATTCAATATATTACTAAAAAACGCAAATAAGCAGAAATGAGGTATGATTATGAAACGATGGATAGCGGTGATGCTTTCGGGCTGTCTTTTGCTTCAGTCATGGATGGGTTCATCCATACAAGCGGATGGGGCAGAGCGGATCACGGCAGAACAACAGGTGGCAGAGAAGACTGTAACAGAGACAACTGTACCAGAGAGAACAAAATCAGAAAAAGCCGCCGCTGAAAAATCAGAAGGGGCGTTAGTCGTCGAGGTGAAGCCTTCACTTCTCGTCCCGTTTCTGGGAAATGTCACGGTAGAACTCCGTGCCGACAGCAAAGATTTTCGTGAGACAAAGAAGCTGGATTTCGGTGACACAAAGTCGGCTTCGTCGTCTGCCCGGTTTGATGTTCCCCAGGGAACTTACCAGGTTTGTGTATCGGCCGAACGCTTTGCGGACTGCAGACAAACGGTGCAGATTGAAAAGGGATGGATTTCAAAAATCCAGGTATGTCCGACCCGGATCGTTACACCGGGAGGTATGAACCCCGGCTGGATCCGTCCCGGTGATATAAACGGGGATAAGGAAATTGATCAGAAAGACGCGGACGTCATGCTTTCTCATATCCGTGAAAAGGAAGAAAACACGGAGATGGATCTAAATGGCGATGGCAGGACCGATCTGGTGGATTTGCAAAACCTCGTACAAAGTATGGATGAAAAAGGGGAATCCCATGTGGAAAAGCAGGGGATGCCGAAAAAGGTGCAGGTATACGAAGGAACATCCACGGAAGGCAGTATGGAAGATTTTCTGAATCAGAAAGACAGCATTGGTCTCAGGCCTTCCAAAACGGATCAAGCGATTTCGAGTGGCAATCCCGTAGGGATCGAATTTACTCTCTCAGAGAGCAGTACATATGAAGAAGCGCCTGGTTTACAGGGAATGACGATCCATGCGCCGGAAGAGATGGATGAGGCCGGAATGGTTTCTAACGCCATCACAGACGGGGAGGCACAGGTCGTATACATAGATGAAAACGGAAATGAAAAAGAACAGGTTTTTTCACTGGCAGCCACGGGATCAGGTGATACCGCGCAGAGACTGCGGAGTACGGAAAGCCGCCGGGTAACGACAAGTGTCGATGCAAGCGGTGCGCTCGTCCTTGATTTTGGCGGACAGCTTGCTGTAAAACGGGTCATGATAAAAATTACCGGGACCAAAAAGACGGAGCCGCTGGTGAATATCGCTAAGGTAGAGTTTGTGAATAATATGGAGGAGAGGATCGGAGCTCCCGAACTCGATATTCCATCCCTTCAGGAACCGGTATCACAAAATGAAGCGCTTACCGTATCCTTCAGCGCGCAGAGAAATGTGACAGGATATGAAATTTATATCTCCGGTCCGGTTAAGAAGCAGTCGGATCCGGAAACGCAGATCGTGAGTGTATCGAATACCGAGTATACCATTTCCTCGATCCACGATAAGCCGATGGTAAATTTCGCTGAGTATACGATCAAGGTGCGGTCGGTAAACGGGGAATGGAGAAGTCCGTGGTCTGAGGAGAAGATCGGTATACCGAAACCGCAGAAGCTTCCGGCACCGCCAGATAATGTGAAGGCAGAGGGCGGCTATCGCTCCATTTCCGTAACGTGGAAGGATATGGATGATGCAAGCGGATATATGGTGTATTATAAAAAATCATCCGAAGAACAATACCGTCCGGTTGTCGATGGGTTTGAGCCGGTTACATCCGGTGAGGGCAGGCTGGAGGAGAACCGATATACGATCACCGGTCTAGAAGATGAAGTAGAATACTCTGTTTATGTAATTGGATGGAACGAGCTGGGCTGGGGAAAACCATCGCTAGTATCCCTTGCCACTACAAAGAGCATCGATCCGCCGAAGCTGCCAAAGTATAAGCTTTTGAACACTTCGAACGGTGAGGGTGTATTGAGCGCGCATATCGTGAACGCTGTACTCGGTGGAAGCGGAGGGGCTAAAATGGTAGCAAGCCCGCTGGATACCACGCCGCAAAGCGCGCTGGGACTCGTGGATGACAATTACGCTTCTTACTGGGTAAAGTCAGACTGGGATGACGGCGTAGCGTATCCGAGCCTTTCCAAAGGTATGATCGTGACGCTTGACCAGGATTATAAGATGAATTATATGACATTTGCGGCAGCGGATCAGAAAACGGCTTCCAATACAGTCAGAGTGGGGTATTGGAACAAGGAAAATCCTGAAAAGGAGCAATTAGTAAATGCCCATCTGATCGAGAAGAGGGATGAGCATGATAATCCATTTTATATCGTAAAATTTGATAAGACGATTGAGGCAGGAAAGATCCATCTGTGTCTCGGAAGAAGCTGGGGCGGCGCAGGTGATATCGTTGTGGGTGAAATTCATTTCCACACCTATGATTCGTTGGAAGATGATATCATGGGCCTGTATGAGGATGAGATGCACACGACGCTGCGGGCGGATGTGACGTCGGATACGATTACCGCATTGGAAGCGCGTCTCGAAACGGCAGACGAGACGAGTGGAGAGAAACATCCTCTCTATCAGGAGTTGAAGTTAGAACTGAAAACAGCGAGGGAGATCCTCGAATCTAAACTGGATCCCTCTTATGTAGTAGATAACCGCATTACGGCGCAGAAAGATAAGCATCTCGGGTTCGGCGGCCTGAATGCCTGGCAGCCGCTTGGCCGGGTCGCCTATTCCGGGGAAAGCCTGCTCGTATATGTCGGGCATAATACGAAGAGAACCGGAGAGGCAGCGGGCATTCAGCTCGTTGTAACCCAGCATCACGCGGAGTCGAACAGCCTTGCGAAGACGATTGCTCTCAAGATCGGCAGAAATGAAATTACGATTCCGCAGATGACATCCAACGACTTTGAACGGGGCGGGCAGCTTTATGTGGCGTATACGGGAAATCAGGCTTCGGATCAATATGCGATTCGGATCAGCGGAGGAAGCAAGATCCCAGTCCTCAGCGTGTACGGGAAGTCTGAGAGCGAGAGGAAGCAGGCGATCCAGACATATGTGAACGATCTGGAACGCTACGTGTCAACGATTTCTGACAATCATGAAGCACAACATGCCGGAACAAAAAATGTGGATTATGCGTATGACCAGACAAACTGCATCTTAAACGCGACGGATATTATGATGAAGGAAATGATGTATTCCCTGCCTGCTACACAGGTTTGGGCTGGCCTGAAAAACGCGGAGGATAAGGTGACCAAGCTGGATCAGGCATTGAAGGCGATGGAAAACACCATGACATTATTTTATCAGCATAAAGGACTGAGCGACCAGGCGGGATCTGTCCGTGGAAACAATGCGATGCCGTCACAGCATTTGAATATCCGGTATATGAGGATGTTTGCCGGAGCGTTTATGTACGCGTCTGGCAATCATATCGGAATCGAGTGGGGATCTTCGACTGTGGCAAGCGCGCCAAACAGCTGGTCGGATTTCGGTTGGGGCATCGCCCATGAGATCGGCCATGACATTAACCAGGGAACGTATGCAGTCGCCGAGATCACGAACAACTATTTCGCGCAGTTATTGACGAAACGACCCGGGTACACGCGGTTCACTTATCCAAATGTATATAAAAAGGTCACATCTGGCACTATCGGGCGTTCGCCGAATGTGGCGACACAGCTGGCGCTCTACTGGCAGCTCCATCTGGCCTTTGACAATAACCCGGACGATAAACATATTTTTGATGATTACGAAGAGCAGTTTAACAATCTGTTTTTTGCTAGGGTTGATACGTATTCCAGAAATCCGTCCAAAGCGCCGCAGGCAGGTCTTGCGCTGGATGGCGGTGTTGACCAGAATCTGATGCGTCTCGCATGCGCGGCGGCGAATGAGAATATTCTTCCGTTTTTTGAGCGATGGGGGATGGAACCCGATGAAGCGACAACACAGTATGCTGAAAAATATGGGGCAGCGGATACAAAAGCCCGCTATTATGTAAACGATGACGCCAGGGATTACCGCGTACAGCATCCGGACGAGGAAGGTACGATCAAGGATAAGGATGTCGTTACCGCGCGTATTTCATCGTCTTCGAACCGGGTAGAGATCGATATGGCAACCGATCAGGAGAAGGATTTGATACTGGGCTACGAAATTTCCAGGAGCATGATTTCGAACGGGCAAAAGGAAACGAAGGTCATTGGTTTCCAGCTGATCGACACCGCGCAGTCTACCGTTTATGTAGATACGATCTCTACTATCAATAACAGGGTGATGGAGTACGAAGTTCGTGCCGTTGATAAATACCTGAATTACTCTGATCCGGCAGCAGCCGGCACAGCTAAGATCCAGACCGACGGTGTTCTGAATAAAGAGGATTGGACGGTCGAAACGACGATGACATCAGAAGATGATGTGGCGGTTGTACCGGATGCCGAAGATCCGGATAGCGGTTTTGACGCCGGAAATCCGGGCAGTATTGCAGAAAAGAAAGTACACAGCATTGACCGTGTACTGGATCAGGATCTGACGGAAGAGGGCACGTATCACGGGAAGAGTGACGGTACGGCAGTTATCACGGTAGATATGCGTAAGACAGAGCAGGTCACAGCACTGAAATACGCGGGCCAGGCACTTTCTAACGTGGCGGTCGAAGTCAGTGCGGATGGCACGGACTGGACGGTAGTGAAAGAGAATTACACCGGACTGGCTGGTTCCGAAGAGCAGATCATCTGGTTTGATTCGGTTAAAGAAGATGTGAGGGACAGCTGGATCGGCACATACGATGCCAGATATGTGCGGCTGACGATTTCCCAGAGTGGAACGACTTCCCAGGCTGGAACAGCTTCCCAGGCCGAAACGATTTCGATAAAGGAGATCGATATCTGCGGTCCGTCGGGAGATAATCTCGAATTTATGACGACAGATAGCAGCCAGCCGGCGATCGGCGTTTTATCAGAGGACTATTTGTATGGCGACGGGGCAGAGGATGTGATCCCCAAAGGTTCCCTTATCTTTACGGGAATTTATAAAGGAAACCCAGCCTATAATGTCGTCGTTCTGTACGATACAGAAGGCGGGGTGATCGGCGCGAAAGACGGTAATGTCCAGGCCGGGCAGGTCATTTTTGCGGATGTTCCGGCACAGGGCAATCTAGGTGAAACATCAGATGGAACATGGGTATATTATGTCGAACCGGGACAGTGGGATGAAGATACGCTCAGGCAGATCAAGGGGGTGCGCGGAGAACTGTACCGCGTGGATGACGCCCTGACATTAGAGGGTGAGCGCATCGTCAGCGATACCAAGGTCATCCAGATTCCGGACACCCTGCCTGGCATCACGTTTACAGGCGGAGCGAAGCGTAACGCCTACGCAATCAAGGGAGGCAGTAATGAAAAATAGGATTCGATTTGTATTGACAATATTATTTCTCGTTTGGGCAGTTCCGACGGTAAATCCGGCGGTGGGTCCGCGTTTGTTTTCATCGGTATTCCCGACATCATTACCGATGACGGCTTCGGCGGCGGAAACGGGCAGCGGCACTCTTACGGCTGACAAAAATAATGTGGCGGTATCGCTGCGTCTTCCGGCAGGAAAGACAGGGGGGATCACTTCCCTCCGTCTGAAACTGCGTGTTTCGCTGATCAGCGGCAGTATGGGAAAACCAGATTTTGTTTTTGGCAGCGCGGTGAAGAGCGAGGTTAAGGATGCCCATATCAGTAAGGAAAAGGACGGTTCCTACCTGGTTGACATCATTGTTTCCGGGAAAAAGGAGCAGAAGTTATTTGCTGACAGTGAGACGTTACGGCTCGGGACGCTTGTCGTGGCGCCGACGAGCGGGCATTATCAGATCAAGGTCTCGTTTACCGGTCAGACAGGCGACAAGCCGGAGGTTACGTATGTTGACCGCGATGGATTAAATTCGGTTACAGCCGCTCTTTCAAAGGCGGATGCCGTGATCGTCAGCGCATCGGGTTCCCAGCCGGTGCCGCCAGCCCCGGACTCTCCTGGGACGCAGCCGGATTCTTCCTTTGGTAAGAAATTAAAGCTGACAGTTTCCGCGAAGAATGGTTCTAACCGTGTGTCGTTTCGGTGGACGAGGGATGAGGGAGCGGATGGCTACGTTCTTTACCGCTATCATACGTCAAAGAAGAAATACGTGCGCATGAAAACGGTTTCTGGTTCAAAGACGGTTTCTTATTCGAAAAAATGCAGTTATGGCAAGCGATATTCGTTTAAGGTGCGCTCGTATCGGAAGGCAGCCGATGGAACAAAGGTTTATGGGAAAATGAGCGCGGCTTCTAAGGTGAAGGTTGCGCCGGCCAAGGTGAAGGGAGTTTCGGTCAGGGGCCAGGGATATGGGAAGATAGCGCTCTCCTGGAAAAAGGTTTCTAAGGCGAAAGGGTATCAGATTTTTGGCAGTCAGGAAAAAGACGGCGAGTATTCCCGGATCAAAACGGTTACGGCTGGTAAGACGAAAAATATCCAGATTCGTCGGAAGAAGAATGAGGTTACTTATTACAAAGTCAGAGCCTTTGTAAAGGGTATCCAGAAAAAGCGTGTATACGGTAAGTTCAGCGCAGCAAGATCTGCCGGTGATCCGCGTTAAAGATCGTGTAAATAAACATATTTCCGCTATCCCCTGCATACAATGAATCAACGAGTATTCAGGGGGTAGTTTTTTGAAATCATATATCGAGCAGCGTGCCATAGAGATCGGGAATTACATTGTTGAAAACGGTGCCACGGTCAGGCAGACGGCAAAAAAATTTGGTGTGTCAAAAAGCACGGTACATAAGGATGTAACAGAGTGGAACGGTAACGGAAGAACTTTACATCAGTTCACGGCAGTGATATAATCAGGATATTAAAATGATGTGGAGGGGCAGCTATGGGAATCTACTTAAATCCGGGAAATGACGCGTTTCGTATTTCTGTCAATGATGATATTTATGTGGATAAGAGCGGATTGATCTCTTTTGTCAACAGCAGGATCAATAAGCGGAAACGTTTTATTTGCGTGAGCAGGCCGCGGAGGTTTGGCAAGTCAATGGCGGCGGAGATGCTTGCTGCCTATTATGACAGAGGGTGTGAGTCACATGAACTTTTTCAGGAACTGAACATTGCAAAGGACGAAGAGTATCGTACCCATTTGAACCAATATCCTGTCATATATTTAAATATACAGCAGTTTATGCGAAAGGTGGGAACGCCGGATGAGCTTCCCAGATGTGTGGAGAGAAAGGTTTTGCAGGAATTAAGAGAGGAGTTTCCAGATGGGGTGAAGGAGGGTGAGACGAGTCTTTCGGATGCCCTTTCGGTGATTTATTCGAAGTCAAGTCCCCGTCAAGGATTTGTGTTTATTGTAGATGAGTGGGATTGTATCTTTCGCGAAGCGAAGGAAAATGTTATGGCGCAAAGGGCATATTTGGATTTCTTGCAGGATCTTTTTAAAGATAGGATTTATGTGACGGTCGCGTATATGACGGGGATTTTGCCTATTAAAAAATATGGAACGCATTCGGCATTAAATATTTTTGACGAATTTTCGATGACAAGTCCGGATGTTTTGGCGCCATATGTTGGGTTTACGGAAGAAGAGGTGAGGGGGTTGTGTAATCAATTTGGAAAATGTTTTGATGATGTGAAGATGTGGTATGATGGGTATTTTGGCGGGGATCTTCATATATATAATCCGAAGTCGGTTGTGGACGGGATGCAGAGTTTGAGGTTAAAGAGTTTTTGGAGCAGTACGGAGACGTATGAGGCGCTGCAGGTTTATATTGATCTGAATATGGATGGTCTGAAGGAAGCGATCATTGCTATGCTTGGAGGAGATGCCTGTCCAGTGGATGTGGGAACGTTTCAAAATGATATGACTTCGTTTAAGAGCCGGGATGATATACTTACGCTGCTAGTGCATTTAGGGTATTTGGCATATGATGAGGATGCCAGGGCGGTGTATATTCCGAATGAGGAGGTCAGGGGAGAGTTTTTCCGCGCGGTTAAGAATGGGAAAAGGGTGGAATTGGTGAAGATGATTGAGATGTCGGATCGGTTGCTAGAGGCTACGTTGCGGATGGACGGGGATGAAGTTGGGAGGTTGATGGAAGATATTCATGACCAGATCGTTGCACCTAATTTTTATAATAATGAGCAGGCGCTTCGGAGTGTTATTAAGATTGCTTATTTGAGTAGTGTAGATGATTTTATCAGTATTCAGGAGCTTCCGTCTGGTAAAGGGTATGCGGATGTTGTTTTTTTGCCGCGGCCAGGTGTGGATAAGCCGGCGTTGGTTGTGGAGATGAAGTGGGATCAAGGAGCGGATGGGGCAATTGAGCAGATTCGGGATAGAAGGTATCCGGAAGGGATTAAGGGGTTTGGAGGGGAGGTTTTGCTGGTGGGGGTTAGCTATAATGTGAAGGATAAGAGGCATGAGTGTAGGATTGAGAGAGGGGGACAAGGGTGAGGTTAGTATATGGTGTTTGCGGCAGTATTTTTTTTGAAATATGATAAAAATACTGCTGTTTTTTATGAGGAGAAGGGAGTGGATTTGAGGAAAAAAGAAAAATGTTTTTGATTGTATTTGAAGGCAGGGATAACCTATAATTCCTAGTGATGAACTATAGGCATGGAAAGTTATGGAGGGGTTGATTAAATGGATAAAATAGCGTAAAAAATTGAAACAAATTAGTAAAAAAAATAGACGAAATACGACAAAATATGTGTTAGACTTTAAGTGTTGAATGAGATTATCTAGAAGCAAGAACCAAGGATAACAATTTATTATCTATTTGTTTTTGGGATAAGATACTTGA
>CAJTXO010000039.1 GCA_910583555.1 uncultured Eubacterium sp. | reverse complement strand
TTCATTCTGTTTCCCTCCTCGTCATTTCGATAAAATGTTTTTCAAGTGTACCACGGTCAACTTTAATATTCAATATATGAATTTCTTTTTGCTTCAGATCATTAAGCAGGGGAATCAAAGTATCTTCAATATTATCTGTTTCAAAAGTGCTGTTCCCCTGCCTCGTTTTGATATGGATAAAATACTTTTCCCCAATCTTATCTGTCAGTTCCGCCGCTGTGCCACAAAAGGCAATATTCCCATTATTCAAAATTACAAGGCGGTCACATAAGTCTTCCACTTCTGCCATGTCATGACTTGCCAAAACGATTGTTTTCCCTTGTGACTTGAGTTTGCGAATTTGCTCGTGAAGTGAAACCCTGCCCAGGGTATCAAGTCCCGCAGTCGGCTCATCGAGAAAAATTATATCTGGATCACCAATAAGTGCAAGGGCAAGATGTAATCGCCTTTTTTGTCCTGTGGATAGTTGGATGTACTGTTTCTTCGTGGTGTCTTTGATTCCAAGGGCGTTAAGCATAGTGAAATCAATCTTTGCCTTGTTCCATTTTGAAAATAATCTTACAGCCTCCATCGGTTTGATATGGGCAGGTAAAGATGATGATTGCAACTGAATACCCATTTCCCCGTTTACCATAATTGTACCGCTATCATATTTTCTCAAACCCTCAATACATTCAAGGGCTGTGGTTTTTCCTGCACCATTTACACCGAGCAGAGCGAAAGTTTCTCCTTTTTCAATTTCAAAATCAAGTCCATTGAGAACAATGTTGCTGCCATATTTTTTCTTTAATCCACGAACTTGTATTGCACTATTCATCATTCCACCCCCTCAAACGGATTTTCTCCAAGTTTTGAAAAGTAGACTTGCAAGGCCGGCTCTAAATAGTCGTTTACAATCTTTTGCCTTTCTTCCCAAGCATTTGTAGCGGTATCAATATTGCCGACCTTCATCAATTTTGAAAGCATACTCATATCACCGTTGGTAAATTCTATAATCAATCCCCAATACTCTTTTACAATTCGTTGGCATTTCTCACTTTCAGGGGACACACTTGCCTTATGAAGTTCTATAATTTCATCACTCAAACGATTGAATCTATCCATAAAGTTCAAACCGCTTTCCTTATCAAACCGATTACGGATATGGTCAAGCGTATCATCATCAAAACGCTTAATGAGATAGTAAGAGTCGTTTTTCATTTGCAGATTGACAATAATATCTGCATACTTCTTAAAATTGACTGTCTGCATTTGTAACACTTCTTCCTTTAACTGTTCGATTGCTGTCAAAGAAGCGGTTAGCTGTTCTATTTTCTCTCGTATGCTTTCTGCCTGTTCGGTAAGGGCGGTTGCCACATCAGCCGGTGTTTCTAAAGAAATTAAGTGATGCTTTATATCATTCAAAGAAAAACCCAATGATTTCAAAGATATAATTTGATGAAGTATAACTAAATCTTTATCTGTATAAAGTCTTCGCCCACCTTCACTTTCTGCCGAAGGGGATAACAAACCTTCCTTGTCATAGTATTGCAATGTACGGACAGTAACTCCTATTTTCTTTGCAACCTCTCCAACCGTCATATACCCAGGCGGTATTGCTCTGTGTTTTGCCATAATCTCCTACCTCCTATGATATATTATACATCATTACGTTACGTCACAAGCAAGACCTATTTCAAAAAATTTGCGGCAGAAGTTTCTCCCTGCCGCCTTTTTACTTATTATTGCTTCATTTGTTCTGTTAACCCTTTCATACGCTCTTGCGCTCGTGTCTCATTGTCAGCAAGGTAAGTGTTCCGTTTGCCAGTTACATTATGAGTTTCTAATTACTATATCTTTGGGGCATGGGGCACCCCCTCCCGATTACCCACGCAGCTACGACACAAGCCGCACACAACATCAATCCATACTGGATATGAAGGAGTTTTCCCTTAATCTCATATTCCTCTTCGATCAGTACTCCCTCGTTCTGAATCTCATACCCCAAATCCCGTAACGCCTTCACCTGAAGTCCATCCAGGTCATGATTCCGAAACCTGATCCGGAGCTGGTACGCCTCTTTCAGCAACCGGCTGTCTGTTTCCACCATGCACGCAAAACCGGGTTCCCCCTCTTCTTCATCCATCACTCCTCCCTCGATCACAACTAATTTCGCAGTTTTCCACTGACGGATACCGGAAGAACCAGAACTATCCCCAGCCTTCATGCTATCCCCCTCTCCCGCTGTTTCTCCTGAACTCGAACCATCGGCGTCTCCTGCTTCCACTAGATCTCCTGAACCCGGCCTCCCGGTACTTCCCGCTCCCACAGTATCCCCCGAACCTGAACTTCCGGCACCCCCTGCACCCGAATAACGAACCTCAAACTCCGGCCCGCCTTCCTCCAGTTCGGAAATATCCCCGCCTTTTTCTGACACCGCCTGCTTCCATGCAGAAAAAGCCGCCTTGTTCATATAAATCTTCTTTGTACCATCGAATCCCGCTTCCCCCTCCGACGCTCCCACGCCAGACATGCCCTCGACATATTGCCGCGCCAGCCCCGTACAGGCAACCTCCGCTGACACACCCCTGTACATCACCTGTACCGTTTCATCCATCTGGCGGCTGACCCGTTCCACTCCCTCCATCTGCCGCAGTTCATCCACACATTTTTTAGAAATAAAACCTTCTCCCATCAGCACATATTCCGCCGGCGTATCCGCATAAGCATAAATGCCCCAAACATGGAAACATACACTGGCAAAGGCGGCGATACCCGCCAATGCAAACAGGCAGCTCACCTTTACCATATCATTCTGTTTCCTCAATCGCAAAAAATTCCGGATCTTTTCCCTCATCACGCACCCTCTCCCTCTTTCGCCGGCGCATTCTTAGCCCTTCTCATAATAAAGATAACGGCCGCTTGAACGAGCAATACAGCGATGACCGCCATG
Source organism: uncultured Eubacterium sp. (assembly GCA_910583555.1). Lineage (GTDB taxonomy): Bacteria > Bacillota > Clostridia > Lachnospirales > Lachnospiraceae > Eubacterium_F. The sequence continues at coordinate 8,150 of CAJTXO010000039.1, read as the reverse complement.
ATCACCCACCAATGTTTCGTATCGTCCGCGCTCCCCCCGCTGTTCTCTTCACTCAACGGCGATAAGATCGATGTCTCAAACGGCTGCTCCTGCGTCATCTCATTTCCCGCCTCATCTTCATACAGAAACGTGATCTTCCCCTGTGTCGTGCCATACAGGGAATCGCCGGAAAGGCCGTCCGCCGTCAGTTCCATGCTGCCCGTCATCGAGGTTCCCGGTTCCATATCCCCGATGAACGCCGTGCCGGAGGGCGTCAATCCATCCGCTTCCAGCACCGCCCGCACATTATAAATCTTTCCTTTCCCCAAATTCATCGCCTGTGCCTGCAGTTCTACGGTTTCCCCCACCTGTATTTTGTCCGGTACGGAAACGGGCGCGATCTCGATCTGCACCGGCTGCTCTGCCGAAACTTTCATTACTCCCTGCACCGTATACGGATTTGCCTTTTTATCCGCATAATCCATTGTGACATCGATGTTATACTGACCGCGGGGAGCCGCCGCGCTGACCCGGAAATCAAATGACAGCGTAACGGTTTCACCGGCACCCAGCTGCTCCACGTAGCGGCTGGCTGTTTTGCCGAGCAGTTCCACATTCTCACCCGGAGCGACTGATACGAGCATGTTTTTTATAGTCTCGGAACTGCTCGTATTGTGCAGCGTCATTTTCGCCGTCACTTTTTCCCCGCACAGAATCGTCTTTTTTGAAAACCGGTAAGAGTCAATCATGACTTTAGGCGCAAACTGCGGTACTTCCTCCTGACCGTCCCCCTGCGCGCCCTCCGCCGCCGGATCCTTGCCATCGGTAATCGTCACATACACGGTAAAATCCTGCTGTATGCTGTTTCCTGCCTCATCCTGCGCACGGACGGACAGCGTGACCGGATAACTTCCATTGAAGCGGTTTTTCTTTAACTTCAAGTGAAATACCGCAAGATAGCAGCTCTTTTTTCTCTTTGTTCCATTTACTTTGTGTTGATTGCTTTGTATCTCTTTTTCATAGTTCTTCCGCACAAGTGGTAGGTTTTCCGCTTCGCCAAACGTAAGTGCCACCGTCAAGCGGTTCTGGGACAGTTTCCGCTTCGGCAGTAACGGCAGCACCAGTACCGCCTCATCTCGCTCTACTTTCGGAACATAACCTTTGGCATAGGATTTACCCATGCCAGGATACACGTTTTTGCTGTCAATGGCAAATCCAGTTTCACTTCCTCCCTCCGACGATCCCTGCATTCCGCCGCGATCTGCTGCCATTCCATCCGTAACTGTCACATACACCGTAAAATCCTGACGGATCTCATCTCCCGTCTCACCTTCCGCGCGGATGGACAACGTCACGGGATAGCTGCCATTGACGCGTTCATTTTTTAACTGGAGCGCAAAAGAAACGAGATAACAGCCTGTTTTTTCAGATCTTCCCGCCGTCTTGTGATAGCCGAATGGAACTGCCTTCTCATAATTTTTATAGACAAACGGCTCACTCTCCGCGCCGCCAAACGTAACAGAAACGGTTATCTGCTCATGGGCCAGTTTTTGTTTCGACATTAAGGGAAGGACGAGCACCGCCTTATCTTTTTCTATTTTCGGCACATATCCTCCGTCATACGAAGCGTCCATTCCTTCATATACATGCTGGTTATCTATTGTAAGTACCCCCGCTCCCGCATCGGAACTTCCCCGCGCGGTAAGCATTGTCCCGGCACTGTCCGCATCATCCTGTACTGTCTGATCTGCCTTATCCTGCTGCGCCCCCGCGCCCGCGCCGATGACAAAACAGCAGATCAGGCACACAGCCGCTATCGTTTTTCTCCACCTGAATCGGTTCATGTTCCCTCATTCCTTTCTAACATCAAATCCATCACATCGTCACATAGCACTTCGATATCCTGTGCATTATGGCTCGCCAGTAAAATGGATTTACCAGCCTCTTTCAGTCCCCTGAGCAGATCCCGGATCTCCGCGACGCCATACCGGTCCAGCCCGTTAAAAGGTTCATCTAATATGAGCACGCTCGGATCTTCCATAATGGCCTGCGCGATACCAAGCCGCTGCCGCATACCGAGCGAATATTTCGCCACCGGTTTTTTCATGTCGGGATCAAGTCCCACCTTCCGCATCGTTTCACGAATCGTCTGCTTCCCGATCCTTCCTTTCAATGCAGCTAATATTTTTAGATTTTTATACCCCGACAGATTTGGGATAAACCCCGGTGTTTCAATGATCACGCCGAGATGGTCAGGAAAATCCACTTCCTTTCCGACCTGCCTTCCATTCACGAGGATCACGCCCCGGTCACATTTCATAAAACCGCAGATACATTTCATCAGCACCGTCTTTCCGCTCCCATTATTTCCCACCACCCCGTGAATGCTCCCCGGAGGGATCGAGAGGTTTACATCAATAAGCACACGCTCCCTGCCAAACGATTTGTAAACATGCCGGACTTCCACTCCATCTGCTCCATTTATTTCTTTCATTATGTTCATCCTTTCAAGCAAACATTTTTATAAAAAACGCTGTTTTTGCGTTCTTTTGGTGTGACTAGGCCACTCTTTCGCCTAGTCACACTGTTCCTGAAAACGAAAATGGATAATTTCTTATTTTCACGAGAGACGACGCAAACAGCACCGCACCCAACACAAGAAAAAATACATATGACTGCCAAAGTTTCGGTAAATTGTCATACCCAAAACTGTGCATATAATATGTCGCGTGGTTCAGCGGTGAAATCCATCCGCTTATAATATTAGCAATACGCATCTTTTCCGTCGAGATCCCGAACCATCCCGCCACCAGGTCTGGATTCATCAAAACACCAAACGCACTGAAACACACGCCGCCGATCATGCCCCCATTCCGTTTACATAGATTAAGAAATAAGATGACGCCCGCCATCGAAACCGCATAGCCAGTCATCAGAAAAAAGATATGCAGGGAGCACACATACGGAGTCGTCAGCTCCATCACTTTTACAAAAGCCGGCACTGCCAGCGTCTCCCCGATACCAGAATACCCCAGCACCGCTGCAGTATCACTCCACATATTTGCCGGATAGGCCCGTTCCGCCGACAAAAAAACCGTCGCCGCGAGAATGAACAGCATAAAGAAAAACACCGCCGAGATCAAATATAAAATCTGTCCGAGCATCCACACAACCCGGTCCGTCCTCACCATAAAGTACGGAACTTCGTTTGAAAGATTTGGCATATCCGAAAAAAGGAGCAGCAGAAGGATCGAAATAGCGAGCACCGACTGCGCGTCCCCAAACGTCCAAAGAAACGACTCCACCCCTTGAAGATACGTGCCGCGGGACTGCGCAAACTGCATAACTTTATCGGAAAGGAGAAAACAAAAGATAAAGGCGAGCAGGAAACACAGGACGATCCGGGGATTTTTGTGCCACTTTCGAAAATTCCCACGAGCAATATATAAAATCTGCCTGATCTTATACACGTTCCATACACCTCCTCAGGATTTCATAATACAGGATGCCGGTCAGTAACGTCATTCCCCCGATCATCAGCAGGATGCCGGTATCGCCAAATACCCACGTATGCTCGGGTGCATACCACTCGACGGGATACAGGCAGTACAGCGACGGAAAGTACCGCTCATATAAGATAATGAGCATATAATAGAGGACAAACGCGCCGCCATACGCCACATATGTGCTATTTGCCGCGGCCGCGAGCGCCGCTGACACAACGGCCCAAAACATACCAGAGAAGAAAAAGAGAACGAAGTTACCCGCCACATCCTCCCCCTCTCCAAATCTCTGGCACACAAACACGGCGGCGGCGAGCAGGAGCCCCCCACTGATGCCACAGGCGAGAAACTTCCCCATTATATAGGAAGTCCTCGCACACCGCGGCAGATATTCCTTGATAAAACCATGTTCGTATTCGCGGATCCAGGCCGTGGAATACGGAACGGACGCGAGCACCGGCACACTCATCTGAAACAGGTCGGATTCCACGCCGCCCTGACAGAGGATCGCGCACTCGAGCAAAAATCCCACGGCAAAGTTCACACTGCACAGCGCCCGCCATAAATCTGTCTCAAAACTATTCATAGCTTTCTACCTAATATCCCAATTCCTGATCAATGACCGATCCATCGATCGCATTGATAGACAATACCGTGCCTTTATTTTGGGCTCCAGATTCGTCCGTTACCGTCCCCTCAAAATTCCATACTGGCACGACCAGTCCCGTATCAAAGCTGTCTTTTTCACTGATCCTCGTATAGATCAGCCTGACATCCGTCACCTCTACAGACACATTCTGGGTTTCTCCCTCACCTTCTGCCGAATCCGGCGCGTTTTTAATCACGACCATTTTCTCAAAGGTATCCCTGATTTCACGAAACGGCTTGACACGGCTCGTTTCGACCACCGTTTCATCGACAGATAGCGGCGAAAGATAATGGAAGCCTACGATACCGCTGTCATTGACCGCCACGGCGATCCCCTCATTTCCCCATACCTTTTTTACATGCTGCCCGCCCTGAAATACATCGGTCATTTTATATCCCGCCAGGTTGCTCACAAACACATCATCCAGCTTTCTCAGGCATAAAAAACGGTAGATATTGCGGTACTGCTGGCTGCCGTCGTCTCCCTGTTTTATGAGCTGCGCATACACGCCTTTGTCATAACATTGATAATCCTCCAGACCTAATTGTTTGAGCAGGGCAGTTACTTTTTGTTCCGCGTCCGCTTCCGTCAACGTGAGCGGTTCGTTGTCCACACAATGAACGTTTGCATCACCCTCCATCTCAATGCCTTTTCCATTATCTGAAAAGTCCGGTTCCTTTCCCTCTTCTTTTGGTACAATATATGGAATGTCACTGTCCACAAAAGCACTGTATATATGTTGATCTGCATACCCGTTCTTACCGCTTTCATAGCGCAGGCAGTTTCCGTAATCATCCGAATTCTGCATAAACAGCGCATGGAAATTTCCATCTTTGCCGTCGCTTACGCCATAAAACATCTGACCATTTTTATGCAGGTCATACAGCCAGCTGTAAAAGGTGTCTTCCTTGTCGCTCTCGTACAAGTCCTTGATATTTTTAATCTTATTGTCGGTCGGATAATCCGTTAGTTCCACTTTGGCCGGCGCCGTCTTGTACTCCTTCTCCAGATCGGCCAGCGACTGCTCATATTCTTCCACCTGCTCTGGATTTTCCTTTTTCGCCTGCCGGATCCACTCCTTATGTTCATTGATTTCCCGCGCGACCACCGCTTTTGTCCGGGCGTCGCGCTTATCCCCTTCATAATAGACCGTATCGGGTGTGAGCGCCGTTCTCACGCGGTCTAAAAACTCCTGTTTAATCTTTTTCGCCCTGACGCGGTACACCGAAAGATTATCGACCCCCGGTACTTCTACTTTCGCGTCGACATTTACCGTCACATGCAGATTTTTATCTTTGAACTTTTTCTGATACGACTCATACTGTTTCATCTCTTCTTTTACTTCTTCATACGAACTTGCATGATCGGTCGCCTGTGCCTGCTGTAACATTTTATCCATATTCTTCTCTTTGACGACGGACTCCTCCGGATTCCCCGCGCAACCAGATAACGTCACCATAAGGGCGCCTGCCATGATCCATGCTAACCTTTTTCTCATTTTGTCCTCCCTTCCACCGCGCGAACGGCACTCTGATTCAAAAAGTTACACACATAAACAAAAAACGTTTATGTTAGTATGATCATAACACAAACGCTTTCAGCAAGTATTCATCGTTTTTTAAACAAATTGTAAAATCACGCGCGTCCCCTGCCCCAGTTCACTCTCCATCCGGATCGTACAGTTATGGCGCTTCAGGATCAATGCTGTGATCGCCAGCCCGAGCCCCGCACCTCCGCTTTTCCTGCTCCTCGATTTGTCGATCATATAAAAGGGCTCCAAAATCTTCCCCAGCTCGTCCTCCGGGATTCCTGTGCCAAAATCCTGTAATTCAATTACCCGCTCCCTTGCCGAGAGAAGGATCCGGTCTCCCCTTTTACTAGCCTTTCTCGCATTATCAATGAGATTGATCAAAACCTCCGTAAACAGATCCGCGTCTGCCAAAAATACCTGGCCGTCTTCCTGGCACTCCAGCCGGATCCCGTCCTCCTCCAGGCTCTGCCGGCACGCCTCCGCGGCGTGGGCAAACAGCACACTGGCCGACACCTCCTGCCTCTCAATGTTCTCGCTTTCTTCTAATAAAAGTAAGTTCATCATTTTTTTAGAAAGGCGTTCCAGGCGACAGCTTTCCTCGTATATATAAGAAAGTGCCTCTTCTTTGTCGCTCTCGGGCAGCTTTACGGTTAATAATGTTTTTGCGTACCCGGATATCGCGGTCATCGGCGTTTTTAACTCATGTGTCAGATTTCCCATAAACAGCGTCCGCTTCCATTCCGCCTCTTCGAGCTGCCGGATGCGGCACTGCACCGCTTCTGCCATACGATTGAAATTATCACTTAACGTTCCGATCTCATCTTTTCGCCAGACAGGGATCCTCTCGTCATAGTGTCCTCTCGCGATCAGCTTCGCACCGGCATTTAGTTCTTTCAGCGGCTGCAGCACCCGGCTTAGGATAAAGAACAAAAGCGCGCATACAAGCATCGTGACTACACAGGTCAGTATAACGAGTCCGATTCCGAGCATCCTCATACGCTCCCACACATACGTAATATCCTCCAGCTTATATATCGTGTAAGAGACTCCTTGCTCCTGCCGGTATATAAAAAAATGCCGCCCTCCCCATGTCAGTTCTGCCTCCTCTGCTGCCAGGTCTGACAGCGGGCGGTACGGCAGCGACTCCAGATCGGCCTGCGCAAAAACCGTTTCATTGTAAACTTCTATATCCTCTCCCCCCGCCGTCTGGACAAAACATAAGAGCATATCATCCTTTTGCTGTTTCATAAAGTATTGCAGCACTTCCCAGTCAGGCTCACGGCCGGTCCGGTCTTCCAACGCCGTGATCTTCTTTTCCAGCTCGGTAAATCTAGCCAGCGCGTTTTGCACACTCTGCGCCTGCGCCGCATCAATGGAGTTGCTTTTTACGAGCAGATAGACGGCGGCGCTGCACACGATCGAGGAAAAAAGGGTACTGATACAGCAGATCAGTATGATCTTTGTCTTTAACCGCATGACTTCACTCCCTGTTCCTTTCGTTTTACAGTTCCAACTTCGCTTGTTTTACAGTTCCAGCCGGTAGCCGATCTTGGAAACGGTCTTTATATGGTCATTCAGCGAAAGTTTCTTACGCAGCTGGCCGATGTGCACATCCACCGTTCTCGTCTCCCCCACAAAATCCACGCCCCATACGCGCCGGAGCAGCTCTTCGCGCGAGATCGCGATATTCTGATTCCGCGCCAGTACGCAGAGCAGCTCATATTCCATTGGTTTTAGTAAAACTTCCTTCCCGTTTTTCCTCACGGTATGTTCTAAAAAGTTGATCTCCACATCTGAGAAGCGGATGACATCACTGAGTTTTTTCGCCCTCTCTAACACCTTTTCCATGCGGACCATGAGTTCCAGCATTTCAAAGGGCTTTACGATGTAATCTTCTGCTCCGCCCTGTAATCCCTGTATTTTCGACTGGATGTCGTCTTTCGCAGTCAGGAAGATGACGGGGATTTCGTAATAGGATACGATATCGAGCAGGGCAAAGCCGTCCATGCCGGGCAGCATCACATCAAGGAGCGCGATGTCGTAGGCGTGCTCGTTTTCCAGTGCTTCGGCGGCCTCGCTCCCATCGTGGAACATCACGGTTTCGTAACCTGCCACGGAGAGGTTCATGCTGATCATTTTCGCGATCGGGATTTCATCTTCTACGATCAATACTTTGTTTTTGTTCATATATACCTCATACATCCCACCAACATTAATAAAGGTGTAAAGCCATAATAATTAATTGAAAATCTAATTCTGCATAATTGCCCGTTTCTGCTTTTTTGATACGTTGCAAATTCACATAATAATCAATTGTCACTTGTTTTAATTCGTCAAGTGTCATCCCCTCAACCATCCTTTCACCGCCTCGTAACTTAATGTGTATATAATTAGTATAGCGGATTCGTGGAAAAGTGTAAAGCCTTTATTCGTTTATCAACGAATCATGAAGGGTAATCACAGCCTGTAATGAAAATGGGGGCTGGCT
>CAJTXO010000038.1 GCA_910583555.1 uncultured Eubacterium sp. | reverse complement strand
AATAAAAGCAGTAAAAGGGAAACGAAAAAAGGGACCCATTCATACTAATATATAGTATATGGGGTCCTGACGAAGGCAGGCTGCCGCAGGATATCCCGCGGCAGCCTGCCTTCTTTTTTCTGTCATGATAGATGATTTCCTGTATGTCATACTGCCCCCGCTGGCGCATGTTACTTTCCAGAGCGGCACGATTCTCAACGTCTGCCCAGGCCACCCGAGTCATCCAGCAGGTAAGGGAGATCTGAAAACCGCAACTACATTATATTTATTTATATAATGTAGTTGCCTTTCTTTTCGCATTCTGATACAATATATGAAAAGGTGTATTTAAACGGTAGCGGTTCGTCTCTCGCACGTATTTACATACGGAACTTCCTGCAATCCGGAGGTGTTGCCTATGGGAAAATACAGGAGAGGAAATCACTTTGAGATGTTGGAAATGGTCTTGAAGGTCGCCGGAATGATCGTATCTGTGATTGGTACGGTCGTAAAGGTGATCGACCTGATAGATAAATTTAGACATCAAAAAAGCAACCGCCGCACGCCAAAGTAGTGGTTGCTAATTTGATGTTGTAACCAAAAACTGAGGCGGACCGTTGCTATAGGTACACCTTTTTCTAACAAACATTATAGCATACTGAGAAAAAAATGTTGCACAATTTTCACCAAATGTATTTGTATAATTTGCACAAGACTTCCTTTTCTCCTCCCCTGCTTCTCGCCACATCCAAAAATGTTTTAACTGACAGTGTGACATTGTGCCCAAATAACATAAGCAGACATACCACAACTTCCGGACGACTTCCGAACTTCCGGATTTCCATGATAAAAAGATGGACGCAACGGAAAAAAAGTGCTATACTATGGTGTGTTGGAAGAAAGGAATGATGCCAGATATGAATATAACAATGCTAAAAGGGAAGATCCACCGGGCTCGTGTCATTCAGGCCGAGTTGAATTATATGGGAAGTATAACCGTGGATCCGGTGCTGATGGAGGCCGCCGGAATTTTGGAATATGAAAAGGTTCAGATCGTCGATGTGGAAAACGGAAGCCGTTTCGAGACGTACACGATTGCTGGGGAAGAAAATTCGGGGATGGTATGCCTGAACGGGGCCGCGGCCAGACAGGTTCAGGTTGGCGACCACATTATCCTCATGGCGTACTGTGAAATGACGCCAGAGGAAGCGAAGGAACATAAACCCAAGGTCGTTTTTGTCGATGAAGAAAACCGGATCCGGCGAGTTTCTTCCTATGAGAAGCACGGGCAGTTGGATTAAGTAAAATGGAAGGAGAAAACAAATGTTAAAGGGAAAAACGGTTGTCCTGGGAGTGACGGGGAGCATAGCAGCTTATAAGATGGCGAACCTTACCAGCATGCTTACGAAACTTCAATGTGATGTACATGTCCTGATGACAAAGAACGCGACTCATTTTATCAATCCGATCACGTTTGAAACGCTGACAGGCAACAAATGCGTGGTGGATACATTTGACCGGAATTTTAATTACAATATCGAGCATGTGGCGCTGGGGGATAAAGCGGATGCGTTTTTAGTTGCGCCCGCATCGGCTGACATAATCGGAAAGCTTGCGAATGGGATTGCGGATGACATGCTGACGACGACATTTCTTGCCTGCAAGTGTAAGAAAATTGTAGTTCCGGCGATGAACACGAACATGTATGAGAACCCGATCGTGCAGCACAATATAAAAAAGCTGAATCGTTATGATGTGGAAGTGGTTGAGCCGGAATCCGGTATTCTGGCGTGTAAAGCAGAAGGCAAAGGAAGGCTTCCGTCGGAAGAGATCCTGCTTGCTTATATATTAAAAGGGATTCATCTGGAAAAGGATCTGATCGGTAAAAAAGTGCTCGTCACAGCAGGTGCGACGAGGGAAGCTATTGATCCTGTCCGCTATATCACGAATTATTCGACAGGGAAAATGGGATACGCGATTGCCCGTATCGCCATGCACCGGGGGGCGGATGTGACGCTCGTGAGCTGTCCGACCAACCTGACACCGCCAATCTGTGTCGAGGTTATAAATGTGGAAAGCGCGGCGCAGATGTACAAGGCAGTAAAAAAAATAGCTCCCGATATGGATATCATCGTAAAAGCGGCGGCGGTTGCCGACTATACGCCGGCTGCCTATAGCGAAAAGAAGATCAAAAAGAAAGAAGGCGACCGGTCATTTGAACTGGCGCGCACGAAAGATATATTGTCCTATCTCGGCAAACACCGGAAAGAGGGGCAGTTTATCTGCGGATTTTCGATGGAAACAGAAAATCTGATTGAAAATTCGCGAAGAAAACTGGAGAGCAAAAATGTTGATCTGATCGTAGCGAACAATCTCTATACAGAAGGAGCCGGGTTCGGTTCCGATACGAATATCGTCACCTTGATCATGGAGGAAGGCGTGGTAGAACTCCCCTGCATGTCGAAGGAAGAAGTCGCGGAAGCGATTTTGGATGTTATCGTCAATAAATAAGTGATAAAAATAAACTGCCGCACATACCTTGATAAGTAAGTGCGGCAGTCCTTTTGGGAAAAAGAATTCGTTATGCTTTACAAAGAGTAATCTGCACATCCTTTGTTAAAACATCTGTATAACTGTACGAAATTGTCTGACTAGTGTTTTCGATTTCATTTTTAACGGTGATAAGGAATATACTTGGGAACGTTTCCGTTATAACACCCTCTGTGACATCTACTTTATGTCTCCCCAGGTTGCATCTTACTACTACTTTACTTCCGATGTGTCTGCTTACTGCCTGACGAACAGACCCGACATTTGTTTTCAACATAAATTACCAGCCTTTCCTCCGCGATAAACGCAGATTATGAATTCCCCAAATCCCTTCCCGAATGAAACTATATATTGAAATATAACCATATCATACCACATAATCTTGTGTTTGTCAAATTTGTGCCATCCATCTGCCATCTGTTAGAAATTCTGTAAGGTGATACCAATATTATATGCGGAAACACAAATAATATTCCAACTTTTTTTTCATTTTCCAGGAATAACAGCGATTTGCCGGGAATATAGTGTACTAGTGATCAATCTGTAGACCTGGCTGTCGGCCGGGCTATGACGAGGAGGGCGTATGGAACTAATCAAACAAAGAGTTCACATGAATCGGTGCAATAGCCGGGAAAATGTCAGGGTTACGTTGGATACGGATTTTAATGTGCCGGATATAAAGCCGGATGCCAGGGCGGTTATGCAGGAGAAAGGCGAGGTAGTGATCGAGGAAATCCGCATATTGGACGGGAAAGTAAATATAAAGGGAGCGTTATATTTTACCCTGCTGTACGCAGGGGAGGACGAAATCCCGGTATGCGATCTGGCGGGTAATGTTCCGATCAACGAAACGGTATCGCTTGGATGCGAGTCTACGAGAGAAGACGAAATTACAGTACACGCGACGATCGAAGATCTGCGGGGAGAACTCATCAATTCGCGAAAATTCGGGATCAAAGCGATCATTAATATGGAAGTACTGGCGGAGACGATTTACGACGGCGAGGGAGCCGTGGATATTGAGGGCGATGAAAATATACTGAAGCGCAAAAAGAATATGGATATTACCAGACTGATCCTCTCCAAAAAAGACACGCTTCGGGTGCGCGATGAGTGCAAGATTCCGGGAACGAAAGACACGATCGGACGGATCCTGTATGACGATGTTGATCTTTTGGAAGTAGAAACGAGGGTGGGGGAGGATAAACTTGTCCTGTCCGGGGAGGCCAGCCTCTTTATCATATATTTAAGCGCCGATGAAATTCCCCAGTTAAATTTCCACGAATGTATCATACCGCTGAGCGGCGAAGTGAACTGCGGCGGGTGCGATGAGACAAATGTCGTCCAGACAGAAGTGGGGATCCACAGCAGGGAGATGGAGGTCAAAAGCGACGAGGACGGAGAAGACCGTGTCATTGATGTGGAAATCGTGCTGGAACTGTCTGTCAAGGCGTACGGGGAAGAACAAATGGAGCTGTTGACGGATTTCTATTCCACCAAAAAGGAATGTCGTCCGGTATTTGAGACTTCATATTTTGAAAATCTCATCATGAAAAATAAGAGCAAGTCAAGGGTAAATGGGAAGATCGAACTGGATTCGGCAAGTCATCCGCTGCAGATCTGGAAAGTAAGCGGAGATGTCCGGGTGGACGAAAAGCGGATCGTGGAAGACGGCGTGGAAGTAGAAGGAGTTATCGACATAAATATATTGTACCAGTCGGCGGATGAACATGTGCCGTTGGCAGCTTCTTCCGGGATCCTGCCCTTCGAGCAGCATATCCAGATTCCGGATCTTCTGCCGGACAGCGATATCCGCATGAACGCGGGACTGGAACAGATCAGCGGATCTCTTCTGGGCGAAAATGAGGCAGACATCAAAGCCGTGATCGTCATTGACGTTCTGGCGTTCAACAACATGGAAGAGCCGATCATCGCGGACTTTGAGATCGAGGAACTGGACTGCGATGCCAGGGCAAAAGAACCAGGACTGATCGGATACGTCGTGCAGAAGGGAGATGCGCTGTGGGATATCGCGAAACAGTTTTATACGACCGTTGACACCATCATGGATATAAACAAACTGGAGAGCGATCTGATCCGTGAGGGGGATGTACTTTTGGTGATGAAAGAAGCAAACTGCATGTAATAAAGCGTCGTGAAAATCCGACGCTTTCAGGAATCAGCTATGCTGAAACCTATGAAGGGGCGGGCAGACATCGTACTGTCGGCTCCTTTACTTTTAATAGTATTCTGCCGTTTTTTCGATATATTCCTTTATGGCCCGGAAACTTTCCTTACTGATGTCGTGCTCCATGCGGCAGGCATCTTCGGTAGCTGTTTTTTCATCAATTCCCAGGCTCATCAGCCATGTTCTCAGAAACTCATGCCGCTCATAGATCATTTCTGCCACTTCACTCCCCCGGTCGGTGAGATAGATAAAGCCGGCTTTCGTGACAGTGATATAATCATTTTCACGCAGCTGTTTCATGGCAACGCTGACGCTGGACTTTTTAAATCCCATACTTTCGGCAATATCAACGGAACGAACAACAGGAAGCTTCTGGCTCAGCATGAGGATCGTTTCCAGATAATTTTCAGATGATTCGTTCAGTTTCATAGATCAATTCCTCCAAACTCTTATAGATCCGCTGCGGCAACCTCTGACTGCCAATTATTACATCAGTATAACATATCCCTATAGTAAAAGCAATATAGATCCAGCGCGCGATGGCAGCCGTAATGGCAGCTCTAATTTGTCAAAAAAGTAATTGACAACTTACTGACGTTAGTATATACTAACATCAGTAAGAAATAACAAATAGAAGAAATCGTATGAAAGGAGACGTACTATGCCGCTATCTATGGTTTTACCGGGAGAGAAAAGCGTGATCAACCGGATCTCCGGTAAATATGATACGAAACGCTTTTTAAACAGTCTCGGGTTTGTCGAGGGAACTGCCGTTACGGTAATCAGTGAATCTGCCGGGAATTTTATCGTAGGCGTGCTGGATGCCAGGATTGCTATTGGCAGGAAAATGGCAAACAAAATATTTGTTGAAAAGAAATAAAAGGTTGTAAAAAGAAAATGGAGGCGAAGAAAGAGATGACTACATTGCGTGAGATCCCGTGCGGAACAACTGTCCGAGTCATGCAGTTATCGGGAGAAGGAGCTGTGAAACGGCGCATTATGGATATGGGAATCACAAAAGGAACGAACATTTTTATTCGAAAAGTGGCGCCGCTCGGAGATCCGGTCGAAGTGACGGTCCGTGGCTATGAACTTTCTATCCGAAAAGCGGATGCCGAAATGATCCAGGTCGAAGAGGAGGAGGGTTGAAATGTCTGTAAAAATTGCGTTAGCGGGAAATCCAAATAGCGGAAAGACCACGATGTTTAATGCGCTCACCGGTTCGAACCAGTATGTCGGGAACTGGCCGGGGGTGACGGTGGAAAAGAAAGAAGGAAAACTAAAAAACCATAAAAATGTTGTAATTACGGATCTGCCGGGGATCTATTCCCTGTCTCCGTATACGCTCGAAGAGGTTGTGGCGAGAAATTATCTCATTCAGGAGAAGCCGGATGTCCTGATAAACATTGTAGATGGCACGAATATCGAGCGGAACTTGTATCTGACCACACAGCTCATGGAGATGGGCATCCCGGTCGTAATCGCTGTCAATATGATGGATGTTCTGGAGAAACGGGGAGACCGTATCGACCTGGCGCAGCTCGGGAAAAAGCTGGATTGTGAGGTGGTCGGGATATCCGCTCTCAAAGGAACCGGCGTCATGAAAGCTGCCGAAAAAGCACTGGCGCTGGCGGGGGACATGGCGTCTGCGGTGGATACCGGGCGCATATTCAGCAGCGAGATGGAGGACGCCATTTCGCAGGTGGAAAAACTGCTTCCTGCGGGGATTTCCCCCGCGCGGCGGAGGTTTTTCGCAATCAAGTGTCTGGAGCAGGATGAAAAAATCGGCGAATGGATGGAACAGACGTATGGCGCCAGTCCCGACAGAGGCCGTATCTCCGAAATAGCCGGGCGGCTCGAGGAAACGCTTGATGACGATGTGGAAAGTATCATTACCAATGAACGATATGAGTACATATCTTCCATGATTAGCGGATGTGTCACAAAAGCAGGAAAAGAAAGGTTGACTGTTTCCGACCGGATTGATAAAATAGTGACAAACCGAATTCTGGCGCTGCCGATTTTCGCCGTTGTGATGATACTCGTATATTATGTGTCGGTAACTTCGGTTGGCACGCTGGCGACAGACTGGACGAATGACGGACTTTTTGGTGACGGCTGGTATTTGTGCGGGATCGGGCGGAGTGACTACGACAATGCGGTAGCGGATTTCGCGAAAGAGAATCTTTTTGAGGAGGGCATATCGCCGGACGAGTTTGGCGTCTGGGTTCCGGGTATTCCAGTGCTTGTTGAAAACGCGCTGGATGCGATAGGATGCGCGGATTGGTTGAAAGGACTGCTGATAAACGGTATCATCGGCGGAGTCGGGGCTGTTCTCGGCTTTGTGCCGCAGATGCTTGTGTTGTTCATTTTCCTGGCGTTTCTTGAGTCGTGCGGATATATGGCGCGCGTCGCCTTCATCATGGACCGGATCTTCCGCCGTTTCGGACTTTCGGGCAAATCCTTTATCCCGATGCTGATCGGGAGCGGATGCGGCGTGCCGGGGATCATGGCGTCCCGGACGATAGAAAATGACAGGGACCGGAAAATGACGATCATCACGACGACCTTTATCCCGTGCGGGGCGAAACTTCCGATTATTGCCCTGATCGCCAGCGCTCTGTTCGACGGCGCCGGATGGGTCGCGCCGAGCGCATATTTCCTCGGTATCGGAGCTGTGATCGTATCAGGTATCATATTGAAGAAGACGAGGATATTTGCAGGTGACGTGGCGCCGTTCGTCATGGAACTTCCCGCCTACCACCTTCCGACGGTTGGTACGGTTCTGAGAAGCACGTGGGAGCGCGGCTGGTCATTCATCCGACGGGCAGGAACAGTCATACTCGTATCGAGCATTATCATCTGGTTCGGTTCCGCGTTCGGATGGGCGGAGGGTTCCTTTGGTTTTAACGCGGATATGGAACTGTCAAATAGTATTTTAGGGCATTTGGGGAACGCGATCAGTTGGATGTTCGTTCCGCTCGGATTTGGAGAGGCTTCTGCTGCCGTGGCAACCATGATGGGTCTGGTGGCAAAAGAAGAAGTGGTCGGCGTGTTTGGTGTGCTGGACTTTGAGGGGCTGTCCCAGGCGGCCGGTTACGCGTTCCTGGCGTTTAATCTTCTGTGTGCGCCGTGCTTCGCGGCGATGGGAGCGATCAGGCGTGAGATGAACAACATCCGCTGGTTCTGGTTCGCAGTCGGATACCAGTGCGGATTCGCTTATATCATCGCGCTCATCATCTATCAGTTCGGCATGTTATTCGCCGGAACGCCGATCGTTCCTGGCGTGATCGCGGCAGGTATTCTCCTGTTGGGACTGCTTTATCTGCTCCTGCGCCCGGCAGAGAGGAATCATTTAAACTCATTTGAGAGGGGGAAAGCCGCATGGGGACGGCAGTAGTTTTAGTTATCGTTATTTCGGCGGCGGCGCTAGCCGTGCGAAGCATGATAAAGGATAAGAAAAACGGAAAATCCATACAGTGCGGCGGCGACTGCAGGCACTGTGGCGGCTGTCATAAGTGATACGGCGGCGAACGCGCTTTCCAGCGGAATAATTTAACAAAAACTCCAGTATATTTTATAGAACAAATATATTGGAGTTTTTTCATGGAAGAAAAAAGAAATGTCCTTGTCAATGACTGCAGTTTTGCAGGCATTCGTCCCATCATGATGGATCTGCCGTATCCGCCGATCCAGGTGCAGGAGAAAAATCCGGCGTACGCCAATCTTCTCAGTGTGGATTACTGTGGATCGGTTTCGGAAATGTCAGCGATCACGCAGTATATCAACAATGAAAACCGGATGTCCGCTGAGAGGTGCGCGCTGGCAAAAACGATATTAGGCATCGCCATGGCAGAGATGATGCACCTGCAAAAACTGGGAGAACTGATCTTTCTGCTCGGCGGGACCGTCGATTTTACGGCGCGCTACCAAAACGGAAAGGCGATGATGTGGACGCCGGAATATCTTCAGATCCCGGGGAATGTAGGGCCCATGCTCCAGGCCGATATCGAAGCCGAACAGGGGGCGATCAAACAATATGAGATGCACATCCGGATGATAAACGACCGAGGGGTGAACGCGGTGCTGGAACGGATCATTCTCGACGAAGAGTACCATATCATGCTTCTGCGGACGATGATGAATACGCGTTAGCAAACTGATGTGGCGTTGGAGATGCGGATGGCCTCAGCACAATAGCTGGCATCCGCAAGTTCTTCCCGTTCTACGTACAAACTTCCGTTATCATGCGCGTCCATATACCATTTTACGAGGGTGAGCTCACAACCGCGCACTTCGATGCAGGTGACACAGTAAGGGTGTACGCAGCTGCCGGTGTTCAGGTAAGGTGACTGTTCGGTGCACATCATCGGCCGGTGTGTATGGCCGGTAACTAGTGTGCGGTTGTATTCTTTGGCCCAGGAGACAAGTCGTGTTTCGGAGCGCTGTTTCGTGGTATAGTTTTTTGCTGCGCTCGTCGGATCCAGAATTCCGACCTGTTCCAGCGGTTTCCACACATAACGCACGAGAAAGCGGTTCACCGGCCATAAAGTCGAGTTCATCAGCGACGCCTGGTGGCCGTGCGTCAGATACAGGCTCTTTCCACTGGCCGGATCGCGCAGGATGATTGCGGGATAGAACGTAATACCGGGAAAAAGAGGCCGGGTACACTGACGTGAGGTGCAGTAATAGGAATCACATTTTCGTTTGCAGAAGGAAGGATATTTTTTTACCATATCGTGATTCCCATAAATCATATACAACCGTTTTTCTTGATAAAACTGCGACAGCAGTCCAAATACATCACTGTGTACCTCTTTGATCGGTTCCATGCTCTGGTTTTCCCACAGTTCATCCCCGTCTCCCAGTTCAATATAGGTAAACCCGCGGTTATAATAATAGCGGAGTGCTGCGATATACAGGTGTTCGTTCCTCAGGAAATTATCATTGTGCGTTCCGTTCCCGCGGTGGCAGTCACTGAACAGCACGTAGTTGTCTGCGAATGACAGCGGCAATACGGGAGCGTTTTTAAAGGATTTATTTAATCTCTGGCGGCAGCCCATATCGGTACTCCTTTCTGTGATGTTTAAACCTCTTTAACCGGAGCATGTGGCGGAAGGCAAACGGCAGATAGAGGTAAAGGTACAGCAGCTTGTCGCAGGTACATGAAAACGGCCGCGTGACAAAACGATACAGACAGCAGAACAGGCGGATCTTGAGCAGCACGAGCCATTTCAGGAAACCGACCTTATGGCAGCGCGGCGCGAAGGTAAAGAGCACGGTGTTAAAACAGATTCCGATGGAATCCGGTTCGCAGCCGGCCAGAAGCAGGGCATCTATAAAAGCATTCCTCATATCAACATCCGGAAACCGGATCGAGACATTCAGCGTCAGGTCGCGGGGGTTCGAAAAATGTCCCATTGAAAAGATCGTGAGCCACCAGTGGGCGGCGCTTACGTTGGCGACAGGACGCCCCCGGTAGATGAGCTCGCTCCTCATATCGAGAAATTCGTATTCCGATACTGCTGCGAACATCGTTGTCTTCCGCTTCTCCGGCGGCACGATGCCATCAGCGCGGTACACTCCGACCTCACTTCCAGTATTGATGCCATACTGCCCTTTCCAGCACTCGATCAGCCACGTTTTTCCACCATAGTCAAAGTAGAGCGGCAGGGAGTCGAAAACCATGCAGCCAAAAGGCGCCAGCTTATCGTAAATATCTCCGTAGCCATAATATTTCTGCCAGGCGTCAGTTGTGCTCGTGAAGATGTCCTGCCAGGACTCATACCGGTAGCCGAGCGGTTCGCAGATTTCATTTAAAAAATGGCATTTGTCGTGCATGGACAGGTGGCAGATCTTACGGATCAGCCGCTTTTTTTTGCGGTGAAAGTGCAAAAGAATCAGTAACAAGATGAAAAGGATCAACAATATGATCAGGAAAAGCAGGATGTGTTTCATCAGATTTTCCCCTTCTTTGGTTTGTTGCTTTATTATATGCGGCGGGGTGTCGAAGGGTGTCGGAATGCCAGATGCTTTACAGCCTGCCTGAAATAGTCTATACTTGATTCAGGTTCAAGTGTGAATGAAACTACGGATTGTTTGTGCCAGCTGCGCTGGCAAATTTGGAAAAGTAAGAGGAGGATTGCAATATGGACAATATAACTGGCATGTCATTACCGCATTTTGACTCATTAGAGGCTGCCATTTCCTCGTTGCTTGGAGGATCAAAGCCAGGAGGCGTCAGTCAGATCATACAAAAGGAGCGCATCACCGGCGGGGATATCAACCTGGCATATCGTCTTGGCCTGTCAGACGGGTCATACGTTTTCATGAAAACGAACGAACTGAAAAAAGAGTGTTTCTTTAAAGCGGAAGCGGCCGGACTCGCGGCGATCGCGCAGAGCGGAGCAGTCGGGACACCCCGTGTCATTTGCAGTGGGACGGATAATGGCAGCGGGACGAACAACGGCCGTGAGACGGCCGGTGGTTTTTCTTTTCTGCTTCTGGAGTACATTCAGGGGGCGAAGCGTAGCAGACATTACTGGGAGACTTTCGCGCGTGAGCTGGCGGCGCTGCACAAGGCTCCTACGGCGGCGTTTACCAACGGCGGGAAGTTTGGGTTTTTCCAGGACAATTACATCGGCAGCCGGGAGCAGCACAACAAGGTACACGACAGCTGGGTCAGCTTTTTCCGGGACTGCCGCCTGGAACCCCAGTTTCGTCAGGCGGCGCATTATTTCAGCGCAGCGCAGCTGAGAAAGGTGGACAGGCTGCTCTCCCATTTGGACGAGTGGCTTTTGGAACCGGAACACCCGTCGCTGCTGCACGGGGATCTGTGGTCGGGAAATGTCATTACGGGAAATGACGGAAAAGCATGGATGATCGACCCGGCGGCCTATGTCGGACACGCCGAGGCGGACCTTGCCATGACGGAATTGTTCGGCGGATTTCCGCGGCAGTTTTACGAGGCGTACAGGGAGGTTTTCGCGCTGCAGCCGGGGTATGAGCGCCGGAGGGATCTGTATAACCTCTATCAGCTGTTGAATCATTTGAATATGTTTGGGAGCAGCTATCTTTCCTCCGTAATTAGAACTATTGCGGTATATTTTGTAAACTAATAAGGGGAATTAAAAACTTTTATAAACGTAATTCCGGTATAGGATTGACAGTGAAAACAAATCGGTGTTACACTGTGGATAAGCTTTGAGGGTCAAATATTTTGGGAAGGAGGTATCTGGGTTACGATTATGGGGTGTTGCCAAAGCTGAATAAAAAAATATTGGAGGTTTTACGTAAAATGAAGGCGTTACTAAAAGGAAAACGCTTGTTTTCCGCTATTTTGATCGGCGTGCTCGTATTGGGGAGCTGCATGGTGCCGAAAACGGAATCGAAGGCGGCAAATGAAACTTTGCTCAACACGTATGGCAAGGTGTTCGGGCGTTCAGGAAACTGTGTGACATTGAACCAGTTGAGGGATCCAGCTACACTCTCTCACATCAAGACGCATTATAACAGCATTACTCTGGAAAATGAGATGAAACCGGACGCGATGCTGGGATACCAGCCGAGCCTGATCCGTCAGGAAACAGCAAAGGAAATGGGATACTACGTACCATCTTCCATGCAGGAAACCTATGTCCCGAAAATCAATTTCGATACGATCGATCAGGTACTCAAGATCTGTTACGAGAACGGAATCGGAGTACGTGCCCACACGCTTGTCTGGCACAGCCAGACACCGGACTGGTTTTTCCGGGTTGGATACTCCACGAATTATGGTTATGTTTCAGAATCTCAGATGAACAACCGTATGGAGTACTACATAAAGAGTGTGATGAATCATGTTTATACGAGCAAATATGGAAGTGTTGTTTACACATGGGATGTAGTAAATGAATATCTTCATGCGGTACCTTCCGGCTGGAGCAAGATTTATGGCAATTGCGGAAACAAACCAGCATTCGTAAAACGCGCATTCCAATACGCATATGATTGTCTGGCTTACTTTAACAAGACAAATTCAGTCAGCCTGATGTATAACGACTTTAATACTTACATGGAAGTAGATGATGTCATCACGATGATCCGCTATATCAATGCGGAGAAAAAGATCTGTAACGGCGTCGGCATGCAGTCTCATCTCGGAACGACATTCCCGAGCGTATCTTATTATACGGCCGCTCTTCAGGCATTCGTAAACGCCGGCTTTGAAGTCCAGATTACAGAGCTTGACGCCACGAATAAATCGGATACGGATCTGGCAAATTATCTGTATGAACTTATGAAAAATGTATTAAAGATCAAGAAATCAGGCGGAAATATTACCGGACTTACCTGGTGGGGACTGTCAGATCAGGTAACATGGATCAAAGGGGAAAAGCCATTGATCTTCTCCTCGTTAAATGTACCGAAGAGTGCTTATTACCGTGTGATTCAGGCATATAATGAGGCCGGTTTTGGCAATCAGACGGGCGGCGGCTCATCCAGCGTCGTCGGGCAGACGATTCCGAACGGATGGTATTACATAAAGAATATCAATGCACAGAAATACCTTCAGGTGAAGGACAACATCGGCGGAGATGGCGTGAACGTGGAGATTGGTACAGGATCAGGTGTGCAGGGGCAGAGATGGTATCTGTCCAACCAGGGAGACGGTTATTTCACACTTAAGAATGGCAATGGTTATATGCTCGATATCCAGTATGGAGCAAAAGAGGATGGCGTCAATATCCAGACATACTCGGCGAACGGGGCAGATGCTCAGAAGTTCAAAGTTGTGAAAACATCGGAAGCAAATGTATACGGCATTGTGACGAAAGTGACAGACGGTAAAAAGGCACTGGATGTGTACAACTTTGGCACAAATGATGGCGCAAATGTATGTCAGTGGACATATTACGGAAATTCCTGCCAGAAATGGATATTTGAGAAATGTTGATACACTTTGGATAAAGTAAATAGAGAACGTTGAGAATAACTGCTGCGGTTCTGCATGCGGCGGTAACAAAGGACTCAAGGCTCACAACGATGAGCTTTGGGTCCTTCTTTTCTTACTTATTTCTGTCTGACGTTGGCCCCAGTTACCTTCTGGCGCTTCCGCTGCTTTTATGGGCAAAGGGTTCTTGATGTCCTAGGCGCAGAACTCATTTTTCAAAATGATATTACCTACGCCCAGAACTATAGCAGTAAAACATAAAACAAAAACCAAACTGTTATCACTGACTTTCAGAACATACAGTGATTAACTTTTCAAGAAAATCGTTATTTTATACCCGTGCTATTGCATGCCCCCAAATCGAGTGAAATGTCTGATTTCCTATTTATCATAACACAAAAAACACTTTTAAGCTAGAAGTTTCTTTTTCATGATTTAAAAAAATATTATTTCTGGCCGTATGAAAATGATCTGCTTGAGCCAGTACATGTACACACCGTCGGGGGACGGGCCACGGCCAACGCAACAAAAATCCGGATAACAGACTCCGGAAATCATCAGTTAATCATCGGTAAATGGTATCCCCCTTTAAAGGGACCCGTTTTTATTGCTTGGCTTTCTGTCAAAAAGGGACTGTTGCCAATATAGCATAACAGTCCCTATTCATGTAAATTCTGTTTATCCTGTATCTGAATTTTTCTCTTTT
>CAJTXO010000037.1 GCA_910583555.1 uncultured Eubacterium sp. | reverse complement strand
CCGGATCTTTACCCTGTTGGAATCAAGATTGCGAACTTGTTTCGCAATTACCTAAAATAGAGAGAAGCCATTGACTGTTCCACCACACATTTAACAAGAGTTAAAACAATTCTTAGTGTACGGTCTGAAAAAGCCATTTATTTGTGTTTGAAAGGTGGAACTTACACTGATTAATATGCTGTCTAAAACGAGAGTTTTTTGCGACTCACCTCCCCGTGCTCTGTAGTATAGCTTCTCACTTTTATTATAGAGATAATGTAGAAGGTAGTCGATACTTTCATTACTATTTGTGCCGCCAACTGAAAGGCGGCGGAATGGAGATTAATATGTGTGTCAAGATTAAGAATATGCTGTTTCTTGCTTTAGTGGTGTTCGGATGTACATCATGCAGTATTGCGAATGAAGCTATGGATGAAGAAAAAGAGAATAATAACGTTGTGATACAGGACCATAGTACAGAGAAGCCAGGCGAAGTTTCTAAATATAAAGTTTTTCGAGGGGAGATTCGAAGGATAAATGATTTGGCAAAACCGGAAATTTATTTTCCGGCTGGTTCTGATTATAGGCAATTAGAGAACGAAACAGAAGAAGAGGAAAGTATGTGGGAAGATGAAGAAAATAATTATCTTATTGTTGAACCGGGAAGTGTTAGGTATACAACACAGGAATTCTATGATACTTATGAAACGCTTCTATATGATAAAAAAGGGAAGTTTCGAGAAAATTTTGATGAGATTTTGGAGAAGGAAAATATAACGAGCGTCTCTGAAAAGAAGGCGATTGAAACAGTAAATGATATTATTGAAAAAAACAGCTTTTCAATAAAAGATACAAAGACATACTCCCTGACGAAAGACAACTTGACCAAATTAAGTAGGATGTTTATGTCAGATCAGGAATATAAAGAATATATTAAGGACCCAACAAATGAACCTATGAAACGTGATTTTGCAAAACGTGATGAGGGATATTTGGTTGTAATGAGCGTATGTGTGGGAGAAAATGTACTGTATCATAATGACTATGATTACGGAGAGCGTTTTTATTGTGGATCTTATATTTGGGCGATTGTCAATAAAGAGGGTTTGGTTACTTTTCAAGCCAGCGGAATTTACAATGTGGATGTGAGTGAGCCGGAAGAAATTGAAGTATTGTCATTAGTGAATGCGAAACAAGCCATGAATCAAAAATTTGAGAATATAATCTCCGCCAATAAAGTAGAATGCAAGGAAATTCAACAGTCCTATTTGGCGGTAGGTGACGGAAAAAGCCAAACGGTTTCTTTCATCCCGGTATATGTTTTTCTGATAGAACAAAAAATCAACGACACCAAGGGTGGTGAACAGCGTCAGGCCATAGAAACTATGTCATTTATTTTAGATATGGAAAATGGGAAATGGATAGAGTAAGGTGGATTGATATGAAACTTTGGAATATGAGCAGAACAGAAGTGAGAAGATTGTTCGGGGTTGCCAATAACATAAGCACACTATTTTTTTCGGCTCTTATAATGACAATAGGTGTTGTGACATATATCAGGCAGAATGGTTGGGGAGATATAAATTTTTATTATATGTTTTATCATATGTTTTATGGAGGATATTTTTTTGAATTACTCTTTATTCCTCTTGGTTATATAGTGACAACAAATGTATGTATAGATGTAACGGAAAAGGTGTCTCGTCTGTTTATTACGCGAGCGAGTACATATTCCTATATAATTGCGAAATTTATTATTGGAATTTTTTATTCATTTTTTATGACAATATTAGTGTTGAATGTTTTTGTCGCTGTTGGAAGAGGGATTATGCCAGCTATAGATAAGAGTTATTACTCTGGCGGGACAGATGCGTATGAAGATTTATTGAAATTTCATGATATTATGTATTATGAAATGCGTATTTTGTTTGTTGGTTTTGTAATCAGTTTTTTTGTGGCAGTAGGGATGGTTCTTTCTGTGTTGATTCATAATCAATATGTTTCTGCGCTTTCTCCTTATCTGTCATATATCATAATAACGAAATTGCAGCTTATTTTAAGAATACCGGAACATGTGCAGTTTTCTTCAATTTGGTCGGGGATTACACGGACATCATCTTCTATAGGACAGTCGATTGGATATATTATATTGTTTTATTTGTCGTGCTTATTATTTGTTGGATTTGTTTTTACTTGTGTTATGAAAGGGAGATGCTGTGGTGAAAAGGACTAAAGAGATTTGTAAAATCATAATGTGCAATTTGGCAAACTGGACCAGAAATTATAAAATTTATTTTGTTGTATTAACGCTGATTATTTTTGTGTTAGACAATTATACAGCGGTTTTTGATTTTGCTTATCAGGCGAGATTTCGAGTATCTCCATATTTATTTCCCTTTTGTTTTACACACCCGTTTATGAGAATTGTTATATTTTCCTGTGTGATTTTTTTGTTTTCTAATGCTCCTTTCATTTCGGGTTTTCAGCTTTTGCTTTTGTCAAGAACAGGAAAGAAGAAGTGGTATCTAGCTCAAATGGTGTATCTTATTATATGCTGCTTTTTGCTTACTGCATTTTTAGTAGCGCTACCTGTTATAAGAAATATTTCCATGATTGCTTTTTTGAAAGATTGGGGTAAGGTAATTGAAACTCTGGCAAGACAATTTGATATCGTTCATCCCATATCTTATCAAACAGTAAGTCGATATTCTGCGCAGGAAGTGATGGTTTATACGGTTTGTATAAGTATCCTTTTAATGATGTTAATAGGGATGATATTATATTTGTGCAACATTCTATTTAAAAATCGAAGTGTTGGTATTTTGATTTGTGTTGCACTTGTTTTGCTGGATTGGTTTGTATATATCACAGGCAATATTACGTTGTTATGGATTTCTCCAATATCATGGATACAAATTTCCAATATGGCCTATGCAAGGGAACGGGGGCTTCCATCAGCAATATTTTCTGTTACATGTCTTATTATATTAAATATAATATTGTTTTTGTTGGCGTATTTTGTTGCGAAAAGAAAAGATGTAATTGAAGCGTAATGAATGGAGGAATGATACAATGATCAGTGTTAACAGTATTACAAAGACATACGGGGATAATGAAGTTCTTTCTAATATTTCTGTGGAATTTGATGCTGGAAAGATCTATGGACTAGTTGGAAGAAATGGATGTGGAAAGACAATGTTAATGAAATGTATATGCGGGTTTGTTAAGCCGACTACGGGAAAAATCGTGATAGATGGGAAGTTGCTTGGAAAAGATATGGATGTTCCGGAAAATTTGGGTGTGATTATAGAAAATCCAGGATTTATTCCAAATTATTCTGGGTATAAAAATTTAAGATTACTGGCTGCTGTAAGGGGGAAAATAGGGAAAGAAGAGATATATGAATATATGGAAATGATTGGTCTAGACGCAAGGAATAGAAAACATGTGGGGAAATATTCTATGGGCATGAGGCAAAAGTTAGGGATCGTTCAGGCTATTATGGAGAAACCGGAAATCTTGCTTCTGGATGAACCAATGAATGGGTTAGATCATAAGTCAGTTGGACTTGTAAGAGATATAATAAGAAAAACGGCAGATAATGGGGCACTGGTTTTGCTTTCGAGTCATAACCAAGAGGATATAGATACATTGTGTGATGTTGTGTATCGTATGGAGGATGGAAAAATTCTTGATAGGTTGGAGGGGTAATTGTATTTAGATGTTTTTTAAAAGAGGTCTGACAAGGTAAAGGAAATGTGAAATACGGTGATTTTATGCAAGGAAAAAACTGTTTTACTGAGTTGAATTACAAAAACAAAAGCGGTGCGGAAATCACATCCCGGCACCGCTTTTACGGTCGTTCTAGTTATAGATTAACGATTTAAAGGTTGAAATCACCATCACAGATCACATATCTCACTATGCAGTTCCTGCAGCGACTTCACCTCCGTACTCGCATGCGTCTTCACATAATGAATCCCGTCCGCCGTCGCCTTCGCCGCGGCGATCGTCGTCATATAAGGCACTTTCCCTTTGATCGCGGCCTTGCGCAAATAACTGTCGTCATGTACGCTGTCCTTGCCGACCGGAGAGTTGATGATCAGCTGGATGTCGCCGTTCGTGATCATATCGAGTATGTTCGGGCGCCCTTCGTAGAGCTTTTTCACCTTTTCTGCAGGAATGCCGGCTTCATGGATCAATTCATACGTGTGCCCGGTCGCCACGATCTTAAACCCGTCACCGGCAAAACTTTTCGCCACTTCCACCACTTCGTTCCGATCTTTGGCATTGACAGAGATCAAAACCGTTCCCTCGAGCGGAAGCGTAGACTGAACAGCTTCCTGCGCTTTGAAGAACGCTTCTCCGTATGAGTGCGACAGGCCGAGAACTTCGCCGGTAGAACGCATTTCCGGGCCGAGTACCGGATCGACTTCCTGGAACATATTAAATGGAAAAGCAGCTTCTTTCACGCCATAGTTCGGGATGTTCTGCTCTTTCAGCCCGACGACCGGAGACGGCCGTCCCGTCAGTTCGGAGGTAATGATATCGGTAGCGAGAGGGACCATGCGGATGTTGCACACTTTGGAAACCAAAGGCACGGTCCGGGATGCTCTCGGATTGGCTTCCAATACGTAGACTTTCCCGTTTTCGATGGCGTACTGCATGTTCATCAGGCCTTTTACGTGCATTTCCTCCGCGATCCGTTTCGTATATTCTTTGATCGTTTTGACATTGTCCGGTGAAATGTGGACGGAAGGAATGATGCAGGCGGAGTCTCCCGAATGGACGCCGGCCAGCTCAATGTGCTCCATCACGGCAGGAACAAACGCGTTTGTTCCGTCGCTGATCGCATCCGCTTCACATTCCATCGCATGGTTCAGGAAGCGGTCGATGAGGATCGGGCGGTCAGGCGTGACGCCGACAGCCGCATTCATATATTCTTCCATGCTGTCGTTATCATAGACAACTTCCATGCCGCGGCCGCCGAGTACGTACGAAGGACGTACCATAACCGGGTAGCCGATCTGTTCCGCGATGGAAACCGCTTCTTCTACTGTCGTTGCCATGCCGGATTCCGGCATCGGGATTTCCAGCTTGTCCATCATCGCGCGGAACTGGTCGCGGTCTTCCGCGAGGTCGATCACAGAAGGAGACGTTCCGAGGATCTTCACGCCGTTTTTCTCAAGTTCCGCCGCGAGGTTTAACGGCGTCTGTCCGCCAAACTGCGCGATGACGCCCAGCGGTTTTTCCTTATTGTAGATGCTCAGCACATCTTCCAGTGTCAGCGGCTCAAAATATAATTTATCCGACGTGTCGTAGTCGGTGGATACCGTCTCAGGGTTACAGTTGACGATGATCGTTTCAAAGCCTAGATGTTTCAGGGCGATAGCTGCATGGACACAGCAGTAGTCAAACTCGATTCCCTGGCCGATGCGGTTCGGGCCGCCGCCGAGGATCATGATCTTCGGTTTATCCGATGTCACCGGATTTTTGTCCGGCGCGTTGTAGGTGGAATAGTAGTAAGCGCTGTTTTCCGTGCCGCTGACATGGACGCCTTCCCACGCTTCGCAGACACCGAGGGAAATTCGTTTGTTCCGTATGTCTTCTTCCGGGATTTCCAGGATCTTGCTCAAATATTTATCCGAAAAGCCGTCCTTTTTCGCTGTGGTGAGAAGATCATCCGGCGGCAGGCTGCCTTTGGATTTCATCAGTTCTTCTTCTTCTTCGACCAGCTCTTTCATCTGTTCGATAAAGTAGGCTTTTACTTTTGTGAGATCGTAAATTTCTTCGACCGTAGCGCCTTTTCTCAGCGCCTCGTACATGATAAAATGCCGTTCGCTCGATGGTGTGATCAAAAGCTGGAGGAGTTCTTTTTTCGTCATAGAATCAAAATCTTTCGCGTGGCCCAGACCGTAGCGACCGGTTTCCAGGCTTCGGATGGCTTTTTGGAATGCTTCCTTATAGGTTTTGCCAATACTCATCACTTCCCCGACCGCGCGCATCTGCGTGCCGAGTTTGTCTTCCACGCCTTTGAACTTCTCAAATGCCCAGCGCGCGAATTTGATCACGACGTAGTCGCCGTCCGGTACGTACTTGTCCAACGTGCCATATTTGCCGCACGGAATATCTTTTAGCGTCAGGCCGGAAGCCAGCATCGCCGACACGAGCGCGATCGGGAAGCCGGTCGCTTTGGAGGCGAGGGCGGAGGAACGGGACGTACGCGGGTTGATCTCGATGACAATGATCCGGTCGCTGACCGGGTCGTGGGCGAACTGTACGTTGGTACCACCGATAACCTGCACCGATTCCACGATCTTATACGCCTGTTCCTGCAAGCGCTTTTGACATTCCTCGGAAATGGTGAGCATCGGCGCGGAACAGAACGAATCGCCTGTATGTACGCCCAATGGGTCGATATTTTCGATAAAGCATACAGTAATAATGTTATTTTCAGCGTCGCGTACGACTTCCAGTTCCAGTTCTTCCCAGCCGAGAATGGACTCTTCGACGAGTACCTGCCCGACAAGGCTTGCCTGAAGACCACGCGCGCATACGGTTTTCAATTCTTCTTTATTATAAACGAGGCCGCCGCCTGCGCCGCCCATCGTGTACGCCGGGCGGAGTACAACGGGATAGCCGAGCTTATCTGCGATGGACAAAGCCTCATCTACGCTGTAGGCCACTTCGCTGCGGGCCATTTCGATCCCGAGCTTGTCCATTGTCTTTTTAAATTCAATCCGGTCTTCACCGCGCTCGATCGCGTCGACCTGAACACCGATCACTTTTACATTATATTTGTCTAAAATTCCTTTTTGGTTCAATTCCGCACATAAATTCAGGCCGGACTGCCCTCCTAAGTTGGGAAGTAAGGCGTCGGGCCGCTCTTTTGCGATGATCTGCTCCAAACGGTTTACATTCAAAGGCTCGATATAAGTGACATCGGCAGTTTCCGGATCAGTCATGATCGTAGCAGGGTTGGAATTCACCAATACGATCTCGTACCCCAGTTTACGCAGTGCTTTACAAGCCTGAGTGCCGGAATAATCAAACTCACACGCCTGACCGATGATGATCGGGCCAGAGCCAATAATAAGTACCTTGTGAATATCAGTTCTTTTTGGCATTTTGTATCCTCCTAGTCTCTCTAAATCACACATCTTCATATTATATTATAACGGAAATGAAAAAAACCTCAAGCGATTTTTTTCGGGGAAGGAAAATTATTTGCTTTTTTTTCCGAATTGTGGTATTCTTTACACCGAGCGGTATTCGTAGGAAACTGCATCAGATGAATTTTGGGTGTCACTGTCTGCCGCATTCGGAGAGAGCAGGTGATGACATGGAGATTGGTATGATCGGGGCCGGAAAAGTCGGGTGTTCGATGGGAAAATATATGATAGAACACGGATTCAAGGTGGCCGGTTATGTTAGCAGACACAGGGAAAGCTCGGAACAGGCTGGGACTTTCACAGGAACAAAAGTATTTGAAGATTTATATGAATTGATTCAGGCATGCGGATTGCTCTGCCTCGCCGTTCCCGACGATGAGATCGGGAATGTCTGGCAGCAGATGCGCGGAATGGGAGAAAAAGGTTCTGCCGTACATCCGCTTGCGGGTAAAATAGTATGCCATTTCAGTGGCTCATTATCATCTGCTGTATTTTCAGGAATCGAAAGTACCGGCGCGGCCGGCTGTTCGGTTCATCCTATGTATGCGTTCAGCGATAAATTTACATCTTATCAGAAATTGAATTTGGCGATCGTTACGATCGAGGGACAAAAGAGGGCTGCCGCCGTCATGGAGGACATGTTTTCACACATGGGCAACCGGGTTTTGAAAATCTCTCCAGAGGCGAAAATGCGGTATCATTGTAGTGCTTCCCTCGTTAGTAATTTTATGACGGGACTTTTTTCGATGGGACTGGAGCTGCTCGAACAGTGCGGTATCCCGGAGGAGACGGGCCGGGAGCTTGTGGGGCCTCTTGTCGTTCATAATATAGAGGCGGCTGTCCGGGACGGCGCCGAAAAGACTTTGACCGGACCGATCGAGCGCGGCGACGTCCACACTGTGGAGGGCCATCTGGCTGTGCTCCGCGGGGAAGAACGAATGATATACCAACTGCTGGGACAGAAAGTGCTGGCAGTCGCGCGGCGGAAAAATCCCGACCGGGATTATCGGAACATATCGGAACTATTGCAGTAAGTGAACAGAGCGCATCGGTGAGGAATGATCATGCGCGGAATGGAGAGACAATGAAAAATACGGTTTTGACTTTTGCCCAGGCAAAGGAAAAGGGTGAGAAGCTGACGATGTTGACGGCTTATGATTATTCGTCGGCGAAACTGATCGATGAGGCGGGGATCAACAGTATCCTGGTCGGGGATTCGCTGGGAAATGTCATCCTCGGCTATGAGGATACGGTTTCCGTTACGATGGAAGACATGATCCATCACGGGGCGGCTGTGGCGCGCGGGGCGAAAAACGCGCTTGTTATCATTGACATGCCGTTTATGTCGTACCAGACTTCGGTCTATGATGCGATGGTCAATGCGGGGCGCCTGATGAAGGAGGGGCGCGCCGGCGCGGTGAAGCTGGAGGGCGGAACGGAAGTGTGTCCGCAGATCAAGGCGATCGTGGGGGCGGGAATCCCCGTCTGCGCGCACATTGGATTAACGCCGCAGTCGATCAACGCGTTTGGCGGTTTTAAAGTACAGGGTAAGAGCGAGGCGGCAGCGAAAAAACTTTTGGAGGATGCGAAGGCCGTGCAAGAGGCAGGGGCTTTTGCGGTCGTCGTGGAAGGTGTCCCGCGCAAACTGGCGGACGTGATCACGCGGGAACTGACGATTCCGACGATCGGCATCGGGGCCGGAAACGGCTGTGACGGGCAGGTGCTCGTGTATCAGGACATGCTGGGGATGTTTTCTGACTTTACGCCAAAGTTTGTGAAGCGGTATGCGGATATTGGCGAGGTGATGAAGCGTGCGTTCCAGGCGTATATCGAGGAAGTGGGAAATGGAACGTTTCCGGCGAAAGAGCATGAATATTCGGTGGATGACAGCGTGATCGAGGGGTTGTATGACTCGGGAAGTAAGACGTCGTAAGCTGACAGGGGGACAGGTATCCTGTGCAGAAGAATGTGAAAAGAAGGAGGCAGATGGCAGATGAAAATAGCAGAGACGATAGCAGAAGTTAGGGAACAGGTCAGGACATGGAGAAAAGAGGGACTTGCGGTCGGACTGGTGCCGACGATGGGGTATCTCCACGAGGGACATAAAAGCCTGATCGACCGGGCGGTCGAGGAAAATGACCGCGTGGTAGTAAGTGTGTTTGTGAATCCGATCCAGTTCGGGCCGAGTGAGGATCTGGCGAGTTATCCGAGGGATCTGAAACGGGATGCCGCACTTTGTGAAGCGGCGGGAGCGGATCTGGTATTCCACCCGTCGGATGGAGAGATGTATTTTGATGATTTTTGTACGTATGTGGATATGGATGATCTTACGAAAGGACTTTGCGGAAAGACAAGACCTACACATTTCCGGGGAGTTTGTACGGTCGTGTCGAAACTGTTCCACATCGTGGCGCCAGACCGCGCGTACTTTGGACAGAAAGATGCCCAGCAGCTCGCGGTGATCCGCCGCATGGTACGGGATCTGAATTTTGATCTGGAAATCGTCGGCTGTCCGATCGTGAGGGAAGCGGACGGCCTGGCAAAGAGTTCACGCAATACGTATCTGAGCGAGGAGGAGCGCCGGGCAGCAGTCGTACTCCACCAGGGGCTTCTGGCAGGGGAACAGCTCGTGAAAGCAGGTGAGACGGATGCGTCTAAGATCGTCGGCGCGATCACGGATGTGATCGGGAAGGAACCGCTTGCGAAGATCGATTACGTGGAGCTGGTGGAATGGGATTCTCTGAAGCCGGTCACGAGCGTGCGCGGGGAAGTGCTGGCAGCGGTGGCAGTATACATTGGAACGACGAGGCTGATCGATAATTTTATCGCCTGACGTAATAGGCGTTATCTGGCTTTACAGGTGTTGCTTGAAGCGGCATGTGTTGTTAGATTTAAAAGGGGGAGTGAGCAGAATGAAGACGATCGCGATCGTAGAGGACGACGAGGAAATCTGCAGCCAGCTGGCGGGATTTTTAAGCAATAACGGGTATGACTGTATCGTGATAAAGGCGTTTGAGCGTGTGCCGCAGCAGATCGCGGCAAGCGGCGCCGATATGGTACTTTTGGACATTACACTGCCCGGGGCCGACGGGGGAAATATCCTGCGTAAATTGCGGGAGATTTCAAATATCCCGGTCATTATGGTGACAAGTAAGAATACGGAGATGGACGAGGTTATCTGCATGACATACGGCGCGGACGATTTTATTGCCAAACCGTATAATCCGGCGATTCTTCTACTCCATATCGAAGCGGTATTTAAGCGGCTGGACAGCAGCGCCGAGGACTCATTTGTCACGTACGGCAAGATCCGTCTCGATGTGGGGCGCTGCGTTCTGGAGGTTTTGCCGGAGCAGGCAGGCGGCGCGGCGCAAACGGTGGAGTTGACAAAAAATGAAATGCGGATTCTGCGTTATCTCATGCAAAACCAGGGAAAAACGGTTACGCGCGACGAGTTGATCAGTTATTTGTGGGATTCCGAGGAATTTGTGGATGATAACACGCTTACGGTAAATATTAACCGGGTGCGGGGGAAATTAAAGGAACACGGCGTAGTGGATTTAATTAAAACGAAGAGAGGAATCGGGTATTTACTGGGATGAAATTCACGGATTATTGTCGGGAAAAGGCCGGCTGGATGTTTTGTTTTCTCGGCCAGATGCTCTTAGTTATTGGGATGGGAAAGATTTTTCGGATTAACACGTCATATATCGTGTCTGTGGTGTTTTTGGAATGTTCTATTTTGCTGCTTATGTGGGCCTTTGATTTTCGGAAGAAATATAAATTCTATCAGGATATGCTGCAAAAGCTGGATGAGCTGGATAAGAAATATCTTATCACAGAAATGATCGAAAAACCAGGTTTTTTAGAGGGCGATATTTTGTGTGACGCGCTTTATGAGACCGACCGGTCGATGAACGAGAAGGTCAGCGGGCAGGAGCGGGCGGTGCGTGAGTTTAAGGATTATGTTGAAATGTGGATCCATGAGATCAAGCTGCCGATTTCAGCCGTGTCGCTGATGAATCACAATGAAGAGATGGATTTTCGGAGTTATCGTCAGCAGCTGGACAAGATTTCCCAACTGGTGGAACAGATTTTGTATTATGTCCGTGCGGATACGCCGCAGAAAGATTATCTCATGAAACGGTGCTGTCTGGAAGAGATCATAAACGAGGTTTTACTTGAACATAAAGACGTTCTGATCGCCGGAAAGTTTACGATTCAAAAGAAGGATACCGGTGTTTTTGTGGTTTCGGATGCGAAGTGGATCAAGTTTATGCTGGGGCAGCTGATCCATAACAGCGTTAAGTATAAAAGGGGGGCCAGCGGTTATCTGGGATTTCAGGCGGTGGAAGAGGACGGGAGCGTGACGCTGATCGTCGAGGATCACGGGATCGGGGTGCCGGCTTCGGATGTGCGGAGGGTGTTTGAGAAGTCTTTTACCGGGGAAAATGGGAGGAAGACGGCGGCGTCTACCGGGATGGGGCTTTATATCTGCCGGAAGATGTGCGGGAAGCTCGGGCATGAGATCTGGATGGAAGCGGCTGAGGGGGAGTGGACGAAGGTTAAGATACGGTTTGGGAAGGATGGGTATTATTTGGAGTAAGAAGGGATTAACTTATTCTTTTCCCTCAATCAGATAATCGTAGGAAACATGAAAAATCTCTGTCAGTGCTTTCAGTTCCAAATCGTTAACATAGCGCTTATTTGTTTCAATCCGAGTGATTACATTTTTATCCATATCGTAGCCTGCCAGTTGGAGTTGACGGGCAAGATCACGTTGTGACAAGCCGTGCTGGCTTCTCAATGCAATCAGGCGTTTGCTGATTAAGTTTTTTTCACCAGTATTTGTTCGTGGTTTGGGCATAGTTCGTCCTTTCCTGAAAAAGCAGGTAAAATAGTTGTCTCATTTTTTGCATTTTTATGCTGTTTACAGGTATTAAATCAATCTTGCTTTTGTAGCAAGTGCTTCATAGTTCATATCATCGGGATTGGTGCATGAAAAATCGTGCATTAGTTTTTTGAATAAACAGTATACCACACCGTTTAACACAATTCAACATTTATCTCAAACAAAATTTTTTATCCTCTCCTTCATCCGTTTCATCTCCGCAACTGCCGAATCTACAAACGCATCATAGTTATCTTTTTCATACAGATCAAAATATGCGTCATTACATAACTTAAAATCAGGCAGAGGATCCTCTGCTTCCGTCCCGCCAGACGGTACATAAAACCAATCGATCCACCATCCGTCCCTGTGATATTCTTCATTTTCCTCTTTTGAAATATAACTTTCAGCCATTTTATATATTTCGTCGGTTTTGTTAAATTCTCCAGTGTACTGTTCCCCTCCATTTTTCTCCGTATATTTTTTTACAATGATGAAACTGACAAATGGTCTGGAATCAATTTCAAAGCGCAGCCATATCTGATATTTTCCATCTTCGCCTTGCACAGAGAATTCCTTCATCAAATAATTGAGTGCAGGCAGAGTAGATCTCTGAGATTGATAGAATTTATGTATCAGATTTTTGTTATCCCAGGGATCTAAAGCGATTTCATCAGATTTACCATCAGGAAAAACTTCTTTTTTTACTCTTTCTCCCACTTCATCAAATAGTTCTTGTATAAACGATGTTTTTTTCTGGCAAAGTTTTCACTGATTGCCTGTGCGGCTTTCATATTTTCCCTGCTGTCAAGAAGTCCTGATTCCTCCATTTTCTTGTATACCAATCCTTTCTTCTGATTTGTAAATGCCTTTAATTGCATCTATATACTGGGCGACGATTTCTTTGACATTTATGTTATTTTCTTGTGACTGTTTTATCATTTGCATCCAATTAAGGATATGTTCGCTCCATGATATATTCTTTATACTGTTTATACAATTTTTATCATTTCCTGTACTGTACACAGAAGGCATATCGCCATACAGTGTCAGATATACCAAGTTCCATTTTCTTTTTACCGCTTTTTTATCATTTTCTTTTGCGGCATATACATAATAATCAAGACACTGATTCCCCTGGTCTTTTGCATAGATCTTTACTTCGATCGGTATTGTCCTATATGGAGTATCTATATAAAGATCAATTCTTCGGTCTGTATTTTTGATCACATACTCACGAAATATCTTAGCGTTATCAAGCTCATCATTTGTAACGTCGTCAAATGCAAGAACATTTTCTATAAACCATCTAAGAAATTCTTTTCCTCGGCCATGACTGCCTTTTGGGTTAAGAAACTCATACAGCATCCTGCACATCATCACTTCTTTGTCGTTCGCATGAAGGGTATGAAAAATATTAAATGCCAATGCTTTTTTATTTGTTTCTTCTTCAGATTTGCTGATGATTCTTTTAACCTGATTTAGATATTCATGTTCGTTCAACGCTTTCACCTCCGGGCTATCGCATCATTTAGATGAACTTCGTTATGAAATAAAAAATAACTTTGTATTATACATTATCATATTCGATGTACATTTTTTTGAACAATTTCTATTTTGTCTGGGTGTCAAAAATAAATATTAAAATATTAAAAAGTCTATCAATCAGGTTCTTTTTACTGTATAATAAGCTTGACGTATGGGATCATGTTTCTTTGTTATGTATTTTGGCAAACTTATTGTAACACGAATGGTATCCTGTGCGTTATCTTTTTTGAAAAAGTTATAAAGAGGTACTTTAACGATATAAAGAACATTGAGGAGAAATGTTATGGAAGAAAATATGAGAAAGCGATTGGAATTGCTGAAAAGACAACAAAAGCAAAGGGAATATGAAAAGCGTGTTAGTTTTGAAAAAGATCGTTTGATCTCGGAACATATTGATTTTACAAAATACTATCGGTTCGCTGAGCAGGGTGAAGCAGATCGAATCAACTTAGTTCTAAACGGACTACCAGTCCGCTTCACAAGACCAGATTTTTCAAAGTTATTGATTGAACACAAGTCTCAAAGTATAGATGATTTATTGCAATATAAAAATGAGGATATTTGGATTTGCTGTCTTTGCGGTTCTATCGAGCTTATCAACCTATTTTCTTTTGGAAAAATGAGTAGTTTTATACATGATTTTGAATATTGGTATGATATAAGTGACTATCTATTTCTCTTGTTTGATAATTTTATAGATTTTGTTTATATTGATGATAATGGGGAAATTTTTAAATCAAAGATTGCGATAAACGAGTAGGAAAGCGGCTGTAGAATCTGTGGTGAAAGAGAAATAGAAAAAAACAAGCTATACCGTGTACATGCACCTTGCTACGAAAATATAACTCGTAGCCAAGAACTGAACCTTGACAACAAATGT
>CAJTXO010000036.1 GCA_910583555.1 uncultured Eubacterium sp. | reverse complement strand
TACCATATAATCCTAAAATAGCAGATGTTTTCTACAAAGCTGGGGAGATTGAATCCTGGGGAAGAGGGGTTGACAAGATTATGGAGGTATGTGAAAAGGAGAAAGCCCCTTGTCCTGATATTGATGCTAACTCCAGGGGCATTATGGTATTGTGTAAACCTTGTGAGCAATATAATAAATTATTGAAAGATAGAGGTAGAAAAGAATTTTGCCTAATGTGCAATTGGAAAAATTGTCACAAGAAGAGCAAGATCGTATGGCTCCGATATTGAGATATTTGGATGATAATTCAATAATTACTAATGCAATAGGCCGTGATTTGTTGGGAAAATCAGTAGCAACGACGAAGCGTTATCTCAATAGATTATGTGAAATTGGAATTTTGGAACAGAAAGGCGCTGGCAGGAGTTCATATTATGAACAAAAATGAGCCGATTAATAAGCTAAGGCAACATAGATACTGATAGAAATAGAGGAATAGTAGGATAATGTTGGAAAATTAAAAGAAAGGGATGTTTTTAGCTTGTATTAGTTTTTCCGTGTGTGACCGAACCCGTTGGTAGAGCATTGACACGGTCGCACACCGATGAAAAAGTGCAGAAAAACAAAATAACCCTCGATAGCTCAGTCGGCAGAACTCATATAAGCCATTGTGGACAATGAAAATCTATGATGGCTTATTTTTTGTGTTATTGAAGCAGGGAATTGATACCTATTATATCAGCAAATCACATTATCAGATTATTGCCGGCCCAGAAACGCAAATTGTACCCTCAAAAGTGCAGATTGTTCTACAAAGTAGAAAAAAGCAGTTTTTTCAATTATAATCGTAATTATGAGAGAAGAAAGACTTCTGTTGCTCCGCAAGATAACAGATTTTTGAAAAAACGAAAAATAAAGAAGTGGTATTGATTAGTGATAGGAGGTATAGGAAATGAGGACATATCGAATGGAGAAATTGGAAGGAATAGGGAGGAAGAAATATCTGCGTCTGCTGGCCGTCCTGCTCTGTGCCAGCCTGTTGATCACGCTCTGCCCGTATGTGCCGGGAACGGTTTCCGGCACGATCAGGGCAAATGCGGCAAATGTAGCACAAACGGCACAAGCGGCAAATGAGGCAGATGCCGGACCGTCATCGGATCGCAGCAGGGCGGCTGACAGTGGACACACAAACCATACTGGCTGGATAAAACTGACGAGTTCGACAAGCACACTGACAGCCGGGAAAAATTATTACCTGGAGAGTGACGTGGCAGTATCGTCTGTGCTGTCCATTTCCGGCAGCGGTACGATTGATCTCTGTCTGAACGGATATAAACTGACGAAACAATACACGTCATATAGTGACAAAAAGACATGGCTGGTTACCGTACCGGACGGTGTAACTTTGAACGTACATGATTGTAAAAGCAGCGGGATTTTAGGTGCAGGGGACAATCGGGAAATCGGGGGGATCTGTGTAAATGGTACGCTGAACGTATATGGTGGCAGCATCTGCGG
Source organism: uncultured Eubacterium sp. (assembly GCA_910583555.1). GTDB lineage: Bacteria > Bacillota > Clostridia > Lachnospirales > Lachnospiraceae > Eubacterium_F. The sequence goes on along the minus strand of CAJTXO010000036.1, from coordinate 16,477 downwards.
GCAGAACAGCGGTGGAAGTCTTCAAGGGGACACTTATAAAACGGATGCCATGGCATTGGCATATTCCTCGGCTGTTTACGCAGGCAGCGGTTCTGTTACCAATCTTTACGGTGGCAGCATAGAGGGGAAAGCAGTCACTTGCGTGTACGTGGAATCCGGTGCAAAGCTGACGGTGGACGGTGCAGAAGTAAATAACATGATTGACTGTACGTCAAACAGTACAGGTCACGTAGGAGTTACGGTGGAGGCAATCTATGTGAATCAGGGTGGAAATGCAGAGGTAAAATCCGGCAGGGTCTCAGCTACTGCCATTAGCGGTGAAAATCAGACTTCGGGGGGCCATAACGGCAGCATAGCTGTAATGCCTACCGGCAGCATCACGATTTCTGGCGGCACCGTTGAAAGCACGGGAGAGCGGTGCTATGGGATTAGTATTATGGAGGATGCCTATTGGCTGGAGTATGTTACGGTTCAGGAAGGCACGACCTATGCCAATTTCAGCGGCGGCATGATCAATGGGAGTGTGAGTATAAGAGGTGACGACATAGAAGTCAGTATGACCGGAGGTGAGATTACCGGAGAAGTCGTTCTTTTTGGGGGAAAATGGAAGATGGATGGCAGCGAAAAAATCGGCACGGCATCCGCAGAGAAGGAAGACATTGTGATAGGCAGAGCCAAAGCGTTGCTTGGCAAGGTAGTTCTGACGGGTGCGCTGACAAATCCCTCCCCTTACCTGGTACGGACATATCTGAGTCCCACTTCCCAGTATCCGATTGTTTTCACAGAGAACTTTACTACGTATATGCCAGGAAAGACTCCCGCGGACTATTTCACAAGCGTGGATGGCTATAAAGTGGTGCTGCAGGACGGGGAATGCGCGTTGATGCCCTATGTGATGACCTTTGATGCGAATGGCGGCACTTGTGATACGGCGACAGGAGACATCAATGGCGGGCGGAGCATGAGGACGCTGCCGGAACCCACACGGGACGGTTATACGTTTGACGGCTGGTACACAGCGAAAACAGGCGGGGATGAGATTACGATCGATACGATACCGGAGGGCAGGGATATCACGGTCTATGCCCACTGGACTCTGGTGGATTATGCCATCCATTATGACCTGGCGGGCGGCGAACTCCCCCCCGGGAAGATAAATCCGTCTTCCTATACGATCGAGACAGCGGCGTTTACCCTGACAAACCCAGTCCGCAACGGTTACACGTTTACCGGATGGAGCGGTACCGATTTGGAAGGGAACGCGAACGTGACGGTCAGCGTGGCGAAAGGGAACACCGGTGAGCGCGAGTTTACGGCAAACTGGTCGAAGGCGTCTTATGGGATCACGTATAATAAAAACGGAGGAACGATAGCGAATGAAAGCAGTTATAGCGCGTATACGTACGGGACCGGCCTGACGCTTCCGACGCCGGCGAGGACGGGTTATACCTTCGGAGGCTGGTATGCGAATTCCGGCCTTACCGGAACGGCCGTGACGAAAGTTACCGCGGCAGAAACCGGAGCGAAGACGTATTATGCGAAGTGGACAGCGGACAGCTACACGATTACGTATGATCTGAATGACGGGACCGTTAGCGGCAATCCGGTGAGTTACACGATCGAGAGTGACGACATTACCTTAATCAATCCGACAAAAGAGGGTTACCACTTTGCCGGGTGGAGCGGCACGGATCTAACAGGACGTCAAACAAGCGTTACCATTGTGTCAGGAAGTATCGGAAACCGCAGCTATACCGCAAATTGGGAACTGGCGGATTATACCGTTGTTCTGCATACAAATGGAGGAAGCGGCGGCACAGAACTGACGTCCTATGTCTATGGAACGGGAACTGTTCTGCCGGAAAACTGGACGCGGGCAGGATATATGTTTGACGGCTGGTTTGACAATGAAGGCTGCAGCGGCGAAAAAATAACAGAGATTTCGGATACAGCCGTTGGGGATAAGGAGTATTGGGCAAAGTGGACGGACAGGACCGCTCCGGTGATCGGTGCGCTGACATACAGCTATCAGCCTTTGGATCTGTGGCAATGGCTGATTGGAAAGGTCAGTCTCACGATAACCGTGCCGATCACCGAAGAGGGGAGCGGGGCCGAAGTAATCACCTATGTGATGACGCCGGAGGGCGGTACGGCAAAGGAGGAAATCGCAGAGATCCGGAATGGCAAGGCAGAGATCACTGTTTCGGATTTCAAGGGAACGATTTCGATCACCTGCAGCGATAGGGCAGGAAACATATCAGCAGGCGTGACTGTGGGAACAAATGGTGTCCTGATCGAGGATCGCGCGCCGCAGATCATTTTTCAGGCGGAACACGCCGAACTGGTGCTGCCGGGAGAGTACGATGCGGTTCCGGACATTTCCGTGACGATAGCGGACGATCATGACAATGCGGTTTCCAGCGGTATTGCCTCTGTTAGTTACCAGATCGGAACGGGAAGTGTAAATACAGTAGACCATGATTATACGACAGCTATAGCAGCAAATGACAGCTTTTTGATTCCGGCATCGGAGATCACTGGCGGGGAAACCGTTATTTCGGTGACAGCCACAGATCATGCGGGAAACCGTGCAACAGAAACTTTTACCGTGAAACTCCATACTCACAGTGAGGAACTGGTTCCAGAAAAACCGGCAACCTGTACGGAATCAGGACTGTCAGAAGGAAGCCGCTGCTCTTCTTGCGGCCAGTTCATCGAGGAACAGACTGCGATAGAAGCGCTGGGACATGAGTTCAGCGTGAACTATGAGTGTGATGAGAAGGGACATTGGAAAAAATGTATCCGCTGTGAGGAAACACAGCCAAAAGAGGAACATGTTTATGAGAATGACGCCGATCTGGTTTGCAATATTTGCGGCTATGAGAGGACGATAGAAGATCTGCCGGGGGATGCAGGAGCGGTGAGCAAAGATGTGGAAAAAGATGAAAAAGCTCCAGACACCACACTTTCCAACAGCGAGGAAGAGCTGGCAGACATCATTCTGACGGAGGAGGAAAAGGCGCAGATAGAAAACGGGACAGACATCAAGTTCATCCTTGACGTAAAAGACGCGGCGGACACTGTCAGCAGCGGTGACAAGGCCGTGGTGCAGGTGGCATTAGACGGGAACAATGAGGTCAAAGGATTTGCCGTCGGCCAGTACCTTGACATCAGCATCTTTAAGGTGATCGGCACAGACCGCAGCGCCATTTTCCAGACAGAGAGAAAACTGACTATTGTTATAAATGTACCGGACAGCCTCAAAAGTAAAGACAGCGAGAAGCCGAGAACCTACGCGATCATCCGTGTGCATGAGGGCGTGGCAGAAACACTGGAAGATCTGGATCATGATGCCGACACGATCACCATAGCGTCCGACCGATTCTCTTCCTATGTGGTTGTATACAAAGAGGCGGGCAGTGGGGCGCTCGTTACGCCAGGGCCGACGCCGGATGGTGGAAATAAACCGACCGCGACGCCGGACGGCGGAGATAAACCGGGCGAGACACCGGAAGGAGGAGATAAACCGACTGCGACGCCGGGAAGTGGTGACAGACCGGGCGAGACACCGGAAGGAGGAGATAAACCGACTGCGACGCCGGATAGCGGCGACAAACCGGGCGTGACACCGGAAGGAGGAGATAAAGCGACTGCGGCGCCGGACAGCGGCAACGTCAAGCAAACCTCGATGCCGGATGAGAAAGGGGATGTTACGTCAACCCCGACTCCAGCAGGGACGCAGAAGAAGGCATCCTCCATAGAAAAGAGAATGCTGGAACTTCATTCTGGTCTGAAAGCAACTTGGACGGGGAAGAAATTGCAAATCTCTTGGGGCGGGGTAAACGGAGCCAGCGGCTACAGCGTCTATGTGCAGTATTGTGGAAAGGATTTCAGCGCTAAATCGTTGAATCAGGTAAAGAGCGGCAAAAAGACAACGTTCACTGTCAAAAAGGTAAACGGTCGGAAGCTGGATACCACAAAGAATTTCAAATTTTACGTTGCGGCATGGAAATGGAAGGACGGAAAAAAGAGTACTCTTGCCAAAACGTTGATCGTCCACATCGCAGGGAAAGACAGCGCAGAGTATACCAACGTCAAAAATATTCAACTGAAGAAAATTTCTTACACGCTGAAAAAAGGCGGTACAGTAACGCTCCGTCCCCGGGCAGTCCTGTATGACAAAAAGAAAAAGCAGCTCTCGGAAGCCCATACCGGAGAGTTCCGCTATCTGAGCAGCAATAAAAATGTGGCAAAGGTAACGGCAGCCGGAAAGGTAATGGCAAAAGCAAAGGGTAACTGTACGATATATGTCTTTGCGAAAAATGGCTGCAAACGTCAGATCAGGATAAAAGTAAGGTCTGAAAAAGGCGATACTGTATGACGGGCAGTATAAGAAAGATAATGGTAAGTGGTGTACTTATATCCATGTACAGGGTGTTATGAAATTGGAAAAATCTGCCAAAATACTAAATAAGTTTTATTGAAATTGCTAACAGACGGGAGAGTAAATTTCAAATAAAGGATAGGAGGATTAGACTATGAATGTAATTAATGGCGGTTGTGCCACTTCTCAATACTATAATAATACAATTCAGCAGAAGCAGAAAAATAGTACAGAAACGGTAAAAAGTTACACGGCGAAAGAATCAGAAAGGGCTTCTCAGGCCAGTACTGCCAACCGGCCGCAACTTTCTAAAAGGGCACAGGCATTTTTAGAAAAGCTGAGGAAAACTTACGACAATATGGATTTTATGGTGGCTGATTTTGATAAAGGTGATAAGGCAAAAGAAATCCTTTCTCATTCCACCAAAGAAATCGGCAGACGGGAGTTCGGATGCCGGTGAGGTCAAGCTGCTGAGAAGGGTCGATGAAGAACCGCAGGCAGACAGGGAATCGATGAAAACGGAAGCCCGGGTACAGACTGCGAGCGTGGGGACGACGGCGAAGGCTGTTAAGGCTGCAAGGACGACAAAGACGGCCAAGATGGCCAAGATGGCAACCAGGGAGGACTTATATGCCAGTCTGACGAAAAAAGACGTGGCGGACAATGACGCTTACGAGGTGGATGGCGTCCGGTTTTCCGCGGAGGAAATGAAGTCGATGCGGGAAGCGCTGGGTGATGTGTTTACCTCGGTGAAACGGCCGGGTTCCAGTATTGATTACAGCGATTATGCAAAAATGGGTATCGCGGAAAATGTGGCGCGCTCCTATGCGGAAAAGAACTTGAGCACTGAACAGGCAGAGGTCATAATGAAAGCAGTTTCGGAGCATATGGATCAGGATCGCGAAAGAGCCTGAGGCAGGTTTTATCGTTGAGGATTGTTATTATGGGAAACGGTATAGTGGAGGTGTTTGGGATGAGTTGAAACAATATGCAAAGGATATGGTGGCAAAATCGGATCTTCCCGCACAGACAAAACGTGTCTTTGCTGAGAAAAAAGTAGATTCTCCGGGAATGGCGATATCTGCTTCTAATACAAAACTGGCAGGCACTCTCCGCAGTCGCTTTTCGACATTGGATTTCGGGAACGAAGACGAACTTCAGTCGTTTTTTAAGCAGTATCAGGACTGGATGAAACCGGCTTATCTGGAAATGCACGGTGGTTCGGAGCCTTTTGCGGCAGAACATATTGCAAAGGACATAACAATGTACAAAAAGAGTTATGAAAAGCTGTGGAACGGTGTGATGGCGGCATGTGTGCCACATGTTGATCTGCATATATAAAAAACGCCGTTGACACTACTTGTCATATCGTATAAAATAAATACGGGAGTATTCTAAAGTGGGTGAGTTTATGAATAGGAAGAGATTGGTAATATGTTTCGCTGTGATCGTGATGATCGCGATTGCTTTTGGAAACAGCATAGAATGGACGGAGCATGTAAATGTAAGCGAAAATGAAGGCCAGACTCCCGGTCCGGCAGCATCTCCCGATGTGATAAAGAAGGATCTGGAGATCAGGAGCCGAAGTCCATACGAAAACGAGGAAGCATATATCCAGTTGGACCATCTGGACGCTATTTATTATCCGGGAATGGACAGTTTTGATGTCATGGTTTCAAGTTGTGCGGCCTTTGTTGAATATTGTGAGATCTCTGCCGATTTTGGGAAGGTTTCTTCTGATTGCATAAAAGTAAAGAAAGAGAACCGATTCACTTACCATGTGCCTTCTGGTTTTGAGAATCTGCGGTATGATATGATCGGATTAAAATTTTATGATGAAAACCGAAAGTTTATTTCGGAAATGAAAATTGCGGTTGATTATGACAAAGATCAAGGACGGATCCAAATCGTTGATGTGAACGTTATTCCTAGAACGGATGTTGACGAAAGAATATGATTTAGGGGCTCTGAAATAGCATTCACTTTAGGCGGTGGGATGCTATTTCTTTTTGTGATTGTCTTTGTAGGACAGAGCCGAAAACAACACAAGTAATAATGTAAGAACTTCCGTTGTACTCATATGGCATCACCCTCTTTCGTAAGACTAGAGGGCATCAAAAAACTAAAAGTTTTTTATAATAGTGCCATATGTTGCTAAACGGAAGTTTCTTGCCTGTTTGCTTTGTCTGTGCAATACTTTTATTCAGAAAATAAGGGATTTATGTATCAGAAAAGGGGGATAAGGATATGAGTAAACAAATGAAACATGGATTCAAAAAACAGGCAGCCGTTTTACTGATCGCTTCTCTGCTGGCAGGAATGTTTCCTGTATTTGTAACTTTGCCGGCACGGGCAGCAGAACACTGTCCTGTCAGTAACCCAAGAATAGACAGTGACGGCGTCACAACATGGGACTGTATCTGGTTCGGAAATTACTGGCAGGGGGATACGAACGGGGACGGTAAAGCTGACAAAAGTGACAAGAAAACACCGATAAAATGGCGGGTGCTGTCGGTGGAGGGCGACGATGCTTTTTTGCTGGCGGACAAGAATCTTGATTGTCAAAAGTACAATAATACCAAAACGGATGTCACATGGGAGACCTGTACGATACGCAGCTGGCTGAATGGGTACGGGGCGGAGCAGAATGTATGTCGGACAGACTATCAGTCAGAAAATTTTATGAAGAATGCGTTTACCCGCGAAGAACAGGAGGCAATTCTGACTACGGATGTGGTGAATCGGGACAACCCTGACTATCAAACTCCGGGAGGAAATAACACTAAGGATCAGGTGTATCTGCTGTCCAGAGAAGAGACGACAAATCCAGAATATGGATTTACTTCTTCGATAGATGTTCGCGCGGGAAGCAGAATGGCCTTGAATACTGATTTTGTGAAGGGGCAGATAGCAGAGTTTGGATGGTGGCTTCGTTCGCCCGGTTTTAATAATTGTTTGGCTGCTTTGGTGGGTAACATTGGTAACCTGCCCCTTTTGGGAAACAGTGTCAACGTCGTTTCAAATGCTGTGCGCCCGGCCCTGCATTTAAATCTGGCGTCTGTCACCAGTGACGCATATGCTGGTACCGTAACCTCCAAAGAGGAAACTGAGACACCCCCATCACCAAATGTAACTTCAATACCGACAGGGGAGCCAGAAGAGACTTCTGCTCCCCAGCTTACATATGACCTGAAAGTAAAGACGAGCGGGGATGGGGCAGTCATGTTGAAAACAGCGGTAACCACAGTAACCACGGACGGAAATGCCTCGATAGATATGAAAATAAACAGCGGGGAAGAGGTCCTGCTTACGTTCCAGCCGGCGGAGGGATCTGCTTCCTATACCGTTACCTTGGATGGGGAGGAATGGCAGGGGGAGGGAAATGTGTATCGCATACCCGATATGCAGAATAGCCATACGATCGAGGTGACGTTTGCGGCACCTGCCACGCCGACTCCGCCTGTTATCACGCCGACCTCGGAGCCGCTCGAGCCGACAGAAATTCCGTCATCCCCGGAGCCGGCCGAACCGACCAAAACCCCGTCATCTCCGGAGCCGGCCGAACCGACCGAAACCCCGTCATCCCCGGAACCGGCCGAACCGACTGGAACCCCGTCATCCCCGGAGCCGGCCGAGCCGACAGGAACCCCGTCATCTACGGAGGGACCGGCGAAGGTATCCCCGACGCCCGTTCCGCAGCCTTCTCGTTCCCCCGTCCCGGAGAAAGACATCTCTGCCATCGGGGACGGACTGGGTGTCCCGCCCGAAACAGCGGCAAAGATCCAGGCGGCAGCAAAGAAACTGAATGTTTCCCTGGATACGATCCTTGTGACGGAGCAGACCATACAGTCCCAAAAGACCGATGAGGACATCAGGGGATCTTATTTTGCGAGACTTCAGGCGCGGGCATCCCAGATCACGGAGAGAAACATCAAACTGACGTGGAACCGGGTTAAGGGAGCTGACGGCTACGAAGTGTACGGCAACCGCTGTAATACGAAAAAGTGGATCTATAAATATAAGCGGAAACAGACCATAGAAAACGGAAACAAAAGGTCCTATATCGACCGGAAGTGCAAAAAGGGTACCTATTACAAATATTTCGTGCGTGCCTATAAGATCATTGATGGAAAAAAGGTTACGATCGCCGCATCAAAGACGATCCACGTCACAACAAAAGGCGGCAAAAACGGAAATGCAAAGGCCGTGAAAGTAAATAAAGGAAAGGTCAGCATAAAGAAAGGAAAAACATGGCAGATCCGGGCTAGGGAGATCAAAGAGTCCAAACCACTGCGGCACCACCGGGAAGTCAGTTTCGAATCCAGCCGTCCCCAGGCAGTATCCGTATCCCAAAAGGGCGTCATAAAGGCGAAGAAAAAAGGGAAATGCACGATTTTTGCCTATGCGCAGAGCGGGGTTTACAGGAAGATCCGGGTTACGGTGAAATGACGAACGCATATTTGTGTTACCTGGACTATGAACGGATCAAACCCTGCCAAAAACGACCGTCACCGTCATCCATCCGTCGACGCTCTCCGCGAAGATCTCTCCGTTCATTTTATGCATGAGCTGTCTGCCTATATACAACCCCAGGCCGCTCCCGGATATATGAGCGGCGTTTGCTCCCCGCCAAAAGCTTTCGAAAATATGTGGTAGGTCGGTGTCATCCAGTGTGCAGCCGCTGTTTCTGACTGCGATAAGTACCCCGCTGTCCTCTTCGGGAAATACGAGTTCCACACGGACTCCATCCCCATATTTGAGGGCGTTTTCCATTATATTTTGCAGCACTTCGATACTGCGGTCCAGATCACCAGAGAGAAGGCAGTCGTCATATTCCCCGACGATAAATTCGGTTTTCACGAGTGCCAGTTTTTCCTGATAATAGGCGACAATAGCCTGCACCAGATCCGAGAGATAAAATTCTCCTTTTTTCACATCAAGGCTTAAAAAGTCTTCGCGCGACGCGGTGATGATCTGTGAAACATACGCTTCAATCTCATCGGCCTTTTTGTTGATATTCTCGGCGATGCTCTGCTGTTTTCCGGCATCGGGATAAAGGTTTTTAGAGAGTGCTTTTGCGTAAAGTTTGATTGCCGAAAGCGGGGTCTTCAAATCGTGTGAGAGTGAGAGAAGCAAGGTTTTCTTCTCCTTTTGCAGTTCCAGTTCCTGCTGTTTTTGCTGCTCGAGCTTTTCGCGCAGCAGATCGATCCCCCAGAGGAATTTTCCAAAAAAGCGGTTCTTGTCCTCTTTGACTGGCGCGGTCAGATTGCCTTTGGAGAGTTCGTAAGGGATTTTTGTAAGTTCGTCAAACGGGCGCAGGATCTTTGCGCGCACATAGAGTAAAAGGCCCAATACCAATAGGGACAAAAAAATAAAAACGGTATTTACGAAAACAATCATCGATGTGTTCGTCGTGCTATTTTCAAAAACATAATCAAAGCGGTACAAGTCACCGTTTACGGTGCGGATGGCATGATCGCTCTCAGAATCGTAAAAATCATCCTCGTCATCGCCATATGGTTCAATATGATACACATACTCGCATTGTGACAGATCAAGGCGTTCAAATCCTTCTTGCTCGATCTGAAGCGCGAGCCGGTTTATTTCGACGCGGTACGGCCGGCCCTCATCCGGTGCGTTTCGCAGCAGGAGCAGGTTCACCGCGGGAAAGATGACGGCCATAACTCCAATCACAGTCAGAAAAAGATTTCTCCATGCTCTCATATATATCGATACCCCACACCCCACACCGTAACGATCCGCTGCGGCTTTTTCGGGTTTTCCTCAATTTTCTCTCTCAGCCATTTGATATGAACGGTCAGCGTCTGTTGTTCGGAAAAGCTGTCGCTGCCCCAGATGGTGTTAAAAAGGTATTCTTTTGAGAGAGTTCGGCCTTTGTTTTCGACTAGCAGCGTCAGAAGGTCGAACTCTTTCGCTGTCAGCTCAAGGGGGCGGCCGTTTTTGCATACTGTCCGGTTGATCATATTGATGCGTATATCGCCGTCGATCTGTTCTTCCCTCGAATACCGCCGTCTGAAGATCCCGTCGATCTTGGCCAGCATGATGTCGATATCATACGGTTTTTCAATATAATCGTCCGCGCCAAGGTGCAGACCGGTCAGTTTGTCCTCTTTGCCCGTCCGGGCGCTCACGATGAGGATCGGCGTATTGCTCTGCGCCCGGATCTGTTTGCAGACGGCGAAACCGTCGGCGCCGGGGAGCATAATGTCGAGCACGACAAGTTTTGCTCCGCATGTATCAAGCAGGGACAGTGCTTTTTCGGCGTTTTCAGCAATAGACACCGTATATTGCTGCGCGCGAAGGAAATCGCATAGTAAGCCTGCCAGTTCATCATTATCTTCCACGATCAGTATATCCATTGATCAACCTCTTTTCAAACGGCGATGCCACCAGGGGGTGGCATTTTTACCAACCCATTTCCATCAGCCACCCGTTCAGCGCTCGCTCGCGGTCGCGCAAATGCGAGCCGTCATACTGACCCAAATTATACTCGCCCTTTATGTTTCCGTCAACTATATATAGTACGCGGGAACATTTTGCCGCGACTTTTACGTCGTGGGTGACGAGCATGATCGTGGTGCCATCCCGGTTCAGCATCGCCAGTTCTTCCATCACTTCATCCGAGGAGGCGCGGTTTAGGGCTCCGGTCGGCTCGTCGGCAAATATCATTTTCGGCTGGTTGATCATGCTGCGGCAAATGCAGGCGCGCTGTAATTGTCCACCGGAGACTTCATTGATATCATTTTCGGCTATGTCGATGATGTCAAGTTTCCGCATGAGCGCGTGGCCGCGTTCGGCTGTTTCGCGGCGTGTTTCCTTTATTTTGTCAGACTGGCAGGCGGGGAGGAGGATATTGTCCAGAACCGATAGGTTTTTCAGCATGTACATTTGCTGGAAGATAAAGCCCATCTCGTCGAGCCGCAGGCCGGCCAGTTCCTTTTGATTCAGTTCGGCGAGGTTTTTTCCGCAGAAGTCAACTTCGCCGGCGGTGATGTTGTCCATGCCTGAAACGGCGTATAAAAGCGTGGATTTTCCCGAACCCGATGGTCCCATGACGGCGACCATCTCTCCCTCGGCGACGTGCAGGTTTACATTTTTCAGCACGTTGTTCTGCCGCTTGTTTACGATGTATGTTTTGCAAAGGTTTTTTACTTCTAATATATTTTTCATAGCGATGTCTCCTTTATTCTATGCCTGAAATTTCCGAGGATGAAATGTTTCGCAGTCCCTGGGCCGAGAGGAAGGCGGCACAGGCGGTCGCCGCCAGCATAATGAGCGGGAATACCGCATATACCTCCACGGCGTGGATTTCATATTCGATGCTGTGTGCTCCCATCATATGAAAGATCGGGGTGATGATCAGGGAGGACAGCGGTGAAGAAACCAGTACTCCGGTGATCACCGAGAGGAGCAGCACGAATCCGATGCGGAGCGTCTGGATCAGGATGAGCGTGTTATTTTTAAATCCAATTGCTTTTAACAGCGCGATTTCTCTTTTTTCCTTTGTGATAAAGCTTTTTACCATCAGGACAGCAACGAGGATATTGATTCCGAGTATGATCGTTAAAATAAGCGTCTTCATACTGTCGAGCTGTTCCGCGACATTTCCGATCATATAAGAGACATATTCGCCCGCGGAGTAAATATTGGCGTCGGGATACTGCTGTTCCAGAATTTTTTTTCGCGCGGCAAGTGTCTCATCATCGGGGGAGTCTTTATACGTGATCTGGATGCCAAAATTGCCCACCGCGTAGTGGTAATCAAGTTCTACATCCGGATGGAAGCGGACGCATTCGCCCATATTGTTCATCCCCTGATTGATGGCGGTTACGGTGTAGGTTTTCGTCGTCCCGCCGATTTTGATTTTCACGTCGTCGCCGACATGTGCACCGATCTGATCGGCCGTGATATACGACAGGGCGACTTCGTGTGTATTTTGCGGGGGCGTTCCCTCTATGTAAGCATACTGGTCGGTCGTCACGCCGCCGCGGCCGTGGAATGAAATGGAGTTTGTGCGTTTATTACCTTTGGAAACGTTACTCCGAAAGATGATCTCCTGAAAAACGTCGGCCTCGATATGATGTCTGGCAAGCAGTTCCCGCACTTTAGTAAGCTGGTCATTGACTTTTTCCAGATTATCTTCATTCGGGTTAAAGAGTAGTTCTGTTGATATGACATGATCGCTTTTTGCCATATTAAACATCGTGACCAGGTCGTCCGAGCGCAGCGTGTTGATCGTGTTTACAGGCAGGATGACGAGTAGTGTTCCGAGAATAAAAATGAGGATCATCGAAACGTAGCTTTTTATCCCGCTGAATATATCGTTGAGAGCCATAAAAGGGACAGGCGGCAGACAGGATCGTCCGAGACGCAAAAATCCTTTTTTCCGAAAACGCTCACCCGTCTCGCCGCTGTGAATCGCGTCGATTGGCGAAAAGCGGCGGATTTTTCTGGTACAGTAATAGCTGAACAGGACGACGACAGCACCCGCGAACACGGCGGCGCCGACATTGAGCAGAATATGATCTTCGCTGGCGAGGATGATCTTTTCTGACACATCGCGGAGCATCAGCTTTCCAAACGGGATACTGAGGAGGAGTCCGGTCGTCGTCCCGATCACGGCAATCATAAGATATTTCATGATATACAGTCCCCGGATCCCGCTGTTTTTAATGCCGATCGCTTTCATCACGCCGATCTCCCGGTATTCCTCGGTGATCGTAAAATGAATGATAAACCGCAGGATCACCATGGAAATGAGTATGAGGCAGACGCTTACAACGAGAAGGATGGCTGCCATGAGCATATCCATAAAATACATCATCCCTATCATGGAACGATCAGCTGCCATGAGCGAATTCGTGCCGAGGGAGTGAAATTTGTCGGGATAACCGGCATCTTTCGTATAGACTTCCACGGAGGAGCAGACGGCAGCTTGTTCGTGGTCAAACAGCGCGGCGTCGTTTTCACTGATGAGGAACCTTGTCATTCCGATCATCGTCGAGCCGAACAGCGCATCTTTCGTATAGCCTTTTATCGTAAATTCTTTTTCAATGCCGTCCTGTTTTATCGAGATTTTCCCGCCTTCATTGAAATTGTTTTCCTGCGACTGAAATATCACATACGGAACGTAGATGCCGCCGTCTTCAATGTCCGTCAGTTCCTCGTTGTCCTTGTCGAAGATTTTTATGCCGCTGTCAAGGCTGGAAAGTGTAACCGTGTTGTAGTATTCGAATTTTTCGTCATCGATGAAAATGTTCTTCGGTTCGATCTGGATGAGCCGTGAGATATGATAGCGGTAGTTGTTTTCTTTGGCAAATTCCTCGAAAGCCTCGATGTCGGGGGTGTTGGACACGGCAAACCAGTAGTCCGGTATGTCGGCTTTGGCGAAAAAGTGGTCCAGGGCGTTACTCACCGTATAGAGGTTATTGGCGCTGCTGGCGATGAATGTAGCGGCAAGGGTTACAAAGATGAGCAGGATGATGTTCATTGTCTTCTTGCGCGTGATGTCTTTTTTTAGTATGGTTAGGTACATGGTTCCGGCTCCTTTCGGTGTTGATAAGTTTATTGTAACAGGGAAATATTAAATAATCCTTAAATTATTGAAAAAAACCTTTTTCCGCCATTTGTCCCGGTTACGATCGAAAAGTCCCGAAAATGATCGTTGCCGGGTGGTGAAAAATGTGATATCGTCATAATCACAGAAGAGGAATCCGTGTACGGAATCTCTGGGATTCCCTGGGGGAAGTGCCGAAGGGTGGGAAATCTGGTGGAAATATGCTTGACATTGATAAAACGAATAGTATAATTAATAGGGAGCGGGATACATGGGAAAGAAAAATGTCGTATGGAACAGTTACATATTTGAAAAGTGAGCGGTTCGCGGATCTCGTAAACGGGACGCCTTGTGTCGAAAACAGTCTGCTGGGATAAAATGGAGTAGGTTTGGAGGAAAAGGATGGGAAAAAATAGAGTAATTGTGGTGCAAAACATCAATATTGCTATTTCAGAGGGAAATTTTGACGATTATATCTGTATTACTGATATTGCAAAAGCTAAAGTCGGTAAGTCTAGAGGAGCAGATGTTGTAAAAAACTGGATGCGAAACAGAGCGACATTGGAATTTTTGGGTACATGGGAACAGATTTATAATCCTGATTTTAAAGTGGTCGAATTCGACCACCTTAAAAGCAAAGCAGGTTTACATACATTTGTGCTGAGTGTTTCAGAATGGATTGAAAAGACCGAAGCGATAGGGTTATTTGTGAAACGTGGAAGATATGGGGGGACGTATGCGCATAAAGATATTGCGTTTGAATTTTCTTCGGCGATCAGTCCTGTTTTCAAATTATATTTGATCAAAGAATTTCAAAGGCTGAAAGAAGCGGAGAATGATGCAAAGAAAATTGAATGGGATGCAAAAAGATTTTTGTCAAAAAACAATTATTTTATTCAAACAGATGCAGTAAAAAAATATTTGATCCCGTCAGGAAATTATAAAGAAAATCTGGAGTGGTTGGCATATGCAGAGGAAGCGGATATTTTAAATGTTGCGTTATTTGGATTTACTGCGAAAGCATGGCGGGATGAAAATCCTGAATTGGCAAAAAAGAATAATGTTAGAGATTTTGCCTCAATTAACGAACTTACAGTTTTATCTAATTTGGAAACACATAATGCACAAATGATCCGTGAAGGAAGAAAAAAGGCAGAAAGATTCCAGATTTTGAAAGATATTGCAGAATATCAGTTGAATGTTCTTAATGCGGTGGAACAGATAAAATTGATTGAGGAAAAGTGATGTACAAATATGACGTTCAAATACTATTTAGCTTGGAGAGGGTTATATGAAATATTAGTTTGGGTAAAAGAGAATGTACGAAAACCTGTTACTGGACATCCACGAGTTTGGGACGCCTGACGTGTTCCGGACAGAGGATCTGTTCCGTTCGATCGAGGATGCAGAATACCAGAGACAGCTGCTGGTGGAATACGGGATGGAAGGATAGTCACGATTTTAACCCACGAAAGGAGTAATTGAATTTTTATGGAACAAAAAAATTATGTATGGTTCAAAAGGCTGATAGCCAGAGGTTTGGTTTTTGCACTTTTATTTGGTTTTGCCGTTGGCGTAATACAGACAAATGCCAGGGGAACTGTTAAACTGAATAAGACCAAAGTATCATTAACGGTTGGCGAAACTACTAGATTAAAGGTACGCGGCACGAAGAAAAAAGTTCGCTGGACCAGCAAAAAGAAATCAGTCGCGACGGTTTCTGCAAAAGGAAAAGTATGGGCGAAAAAAGCCGGAACGGCTCAAATTATTGCAAAAGTATCTGGCAGGAAGTATACATGTAAAGTAACAGTCGTTCAGAAGGAACCTTCTCGGAAGATATATACATTTCGGTCCGAATCTTTACTGCAAGAACATTATCGGAAGCATGGGGTGGAAATGGGGTTTGCGACCAAAGAAGAATATGTGGCAGCAGCCAACGCAGTCATATCTTCTCTAGCTGCCTTACATAAATTGGAAGCGGAAGATGGGGATGATGTTTATTATCTGGAAGCTACCAATGAGATTGTGATCGTATCTACAGATGGCTATATTCGTACTTATTTTTGCCCAAATGAAGGCAAGGATTATTTTGATCGTCAGTGATGACGGCGGAATATACGCGAAAGAGCGTCTTTCGCAGGCTGGCCTAGAGGGAGCATTTGAAGGAAAAGGCGGTCATGAAATTGTTTACGTTAGTATTTTGGGAAATATCGGAAGCAGGGGATTGGTACGGTTTTAATGGATATAGCTGAACAAATTGCTGCGACAAATGCGGACAGGGTGTATTTGGGTGTTGGATTTCATAGTGGTCATGGGAGTGCTCGGAGGACGGCTTGCGCTCAAAACAGAAATAAAGGTTCTGTACTCTTTGTGGGACTGCCATGAATCATCAAGTAATCCTTAAATTCTATTTTTTAATGGAATTTTGTGTTTGTTTGTAGTATACTAACATATATACTAATTAGGTAATTGCGAAACAAGTTCGCAATCTTGATTCCAACAGGGTAAAGATCCGG
>CAJTXO010000035.1 GCA_910583555.1 uncultured Eubacterium sp. | reverse complement strand
AGTATTTATGCGGATTTGGTAGCTATGTTAGACATTAGGTTCACGGATTCAGGTAGAATTTAATGATTACAGCCCCGGTGAATTGGACGAAATATTGATTTCCATGTGTAAGGCTAACGATTATACTTTGGCTAACGATGTTAAAGAAAAGATCCATTTGTATTTTGAGCAACAGACATTATCCAAGGATGAAAATTTCGCTAATGGCAGGATGGTTAGAAATCTGTATGATGATTTAGTTATGAACCACGCAAGACGAGTGATCAATATCTTGGCACCGGGGTGCGAGGAATTGTCAAGGATTCAAGCGGTGGACTTTACATTTTTGGTCGATGAGGTTAAGGATGGAAGCGCATCTGATTCAAATTGTATGCGGTCTGATGTCTAAAGAACACACCAGATAGACATGTTTTTTTGCAGGGTTGGCTATTGAAATTATAACAAAAAAGTAATATCATAGAAATATGTTTGTGAATGATATGGGTTATAATAGATTACAAAACCTTTAGCGAAAATATGGATAGGGTTATCGGAAGATAAACATCTAAACGACGATATGACAGGAGGGCGCCAGACAATGTTGAAACACGTAATACTAGATATGGGAAATGTGCTTCTCGACTACAACCCGAGAGCTGCGCTCGACCGTTTTTTCGAAACTGAAGAAGACAGATCCATTATCCAGCGTGAATTATTCGATGGCCCTGAATGGATTCAGGGTGATCTGGGGTATATTACAAACGAACAGCGGTATGACGGCGTGAGTAAACGTGTGCCAGCGCGCCTTCACGAGCGGTTGCGAGAGTGTGTTGACGGATGGGATTTCTGCATGGTTCCCATAGAAGGAGCCATTTCGTTCTGCCATTTTGTCAAAGAACGCGGATATGGCATCTATGTCCTCTCCAATGCCGGCCTCGAGTTCTACCAGTACTTTACAAAATATTATGACCCCGCTTTTTTCGACGGAATCGTCGTATCTTCCGAAGTTCATATTGTCAAACCTGACGTGGGGATCTACCGGATCCTATTGGAAAAGTACGGATTGAAAGCAGAAGAATGTCTGTTTATCGACGACAGGCAGAACAATGTAGAGGGTGCTCTGGCATGCGGCATGCAGGCGCACCGTTTTCAAAATGATTTTGAGATACTGAAAAAAATGTTAGGAGGGATGCAACAATGATATTTTTACAATATGCGAAGTGTAGTACGTGTAAGAAGGCAAAAAAATGGCTCGATGAGCACGGGATCGTCTACACCGACCGGCCGATCAAGGAAGAGCATCCATCGGCGGATGAATTAAAGGAATGGCACGCGAAAAGCGGACTGCCGCTTAAACGGTTTTTCAATACGAGCGGCATGCTGTACCGGGAAAAGAACCTGAAGGAGAAACTGCCGGCGATGAGCGAGGAAGAGCAGTATGAACTGCTAGCTTCGGACGGAATGCTGGTAAAACGTCCGCTCGTGATCACAGACGATGCGGTGCTTGTCGGTTTTCGCGAAAGTGAATGGGAGCGGACGCTTTTATCCTGATCAGGAAAATGCTTTTACAAACGTAACATTTTCCAAAAGGATGATTGATTTCCACCAGTTGGAAGCCAGATCAAATTCTTTGTAATCGTTGTACCACTGCCAGGTGACGCTGAAAGCGCCGTCGTCCTGCTGGGCGTTCGCGAGATAGGCGCATTCCGCCTCCACGAGTTTTTCGTTTCCGGGATAGAACATGCTGTCCCGGCTGCGGATAAAACGGGAGGGAAGGGCGAGATATTCTTTGCCCCACCGTTCGGTTTCCTGGCAGATGTGTTGCGGGACGAGCTCAATGAGACGTTTTTTCAGATCACCCAGATTGATGACATCCGCGATCCCGCCCTCGTTCAAATAGTCGAAAAGCTGGATATAACAGCCGAGCTGATGATCCTCATGAATGGGGTAATTTTTTACAAGCCACTCATACGCGTTGGCGGCTGCCTCTTTTCCTTTTTCCCAGAGGGCGCTTTCTTTCGGCGCGTGGTACAAGATGAAACCGGCCAGTGCCGCCGTGGGGTTGGGCGTGTATTCTTTTGGCTCCTCGTAACTCCACCAGCAGGCGTGAGGATAGTTGTCATTTGTCGGGACTGTGGCGTTCCACTGTTTCAGGACGTCGTTGTAGTCGTTCCCGCTGTCCAGATAGCGCAGGACGCCCTGGATGATCGGATGAGAACAATCCCGCCAGCCGATGTCCCATAACGTCTTGATCGCGGTGCAGGTTTGAAGCGGTGCGGAGAACGGATTGAACGAATCCGGTTCAATGGCGTGGCCGAAGCCGCCATCTTCATTTTGATGAAAGGAAAGGCATGTCAGGACCTCTTCCCTACTGCCTTGTTCCATATAAAAACGCCACAGGGCAAACTCCACCGGTCTTGCGTTGCGGTAAATAAATTCTTTCGCTTTTTTAAAATCCATATTGATCCTCCATTTCTGTAAAAGAGATATAATCCATAGATAGTATACCACGATCCGCGTATCAGATATTGTAAAAATGCGACATGTCTTGCGCCTGTTTTACCGCATCCCGCAGGGTGACAGAGTGGAATTTTTTAAATTCCTTCAAAAGATGCGCCTGATCGGTATAGCCAAAGCGGGCGACGGCATCCTGCACGCAGAAATTTTTGTTGTAAAGGGCATCCTTCCATACGTTCTGATAGCGGACGAGAGAGGATAATGTTTTGGGGGTGACGCCGATATTTTCCTGAAAGACCCGCTCGATCTGGCGGAGGCTGACGTGGACTTCCCTGGACAGACGGTCTACAGGCAGGCGGCCCTCGTGCCGCAGCATCTCCGCCAGACAGTCGGTGACGATCCGGTTCTGCCGTTCGGGATGGAGATGTCGGAGAAGAATGCGCTCCACGATGGGAATGCGCTCTTCCATCCGGGTGATGTCAAACAAAAATGGTTCGATTTCCTTTGTGATGCGGGAAAAATATGCCGCGGCGTCAAAAAAACTGTTTTTCACATGGCGCATGGATTCCTCGCTGAACAGGACGGCGCTCCATGCATAAAAACGGATGGCAAACGTGGATACCGTGCAGAAAGCTCCCGTTTTTTCAGCCGAGAAAAAGCTGGCGTCATCAATCCCGCAAAAGGAGTTGTCCAGACGGTTTTCGGTAAAGTTGGTCTCAAAAATGATATCCATGCAGGTATCGGGGGTGACGATGCCTGCTATGTGGTCCTTTGCCGTTTCCGTATAGGGGCGCTGGCTGCCCCAGAAGCATCGGATATAAGGTTTTAGCGCGTCGCAGGGCTCGTATTCCCGGTGCGTGTCATCCCAGGACAGAGGAGACGAGGTCAGCGGCTGGTAGACCTGGTAAAATTCCATGAGGTTTCCTTTCTGATGTGCACTATAATTCCTTATTCTGCATAATGTGGCGGCTGATCGAACACGAGATGAAGACGGCTGCAGCGGCAACCGCGAATATAAGCAGATCAATGAGGGCAAGGCGCATGGCGGGCAGCGTATCTAGTATATACTCAATATCAATTCCCACTGCCTTCAACCCTTTGAAACACAGGATCGCGGCGATGAATGCGACGGCAAATGCCAAAAACATAGCGGTCTTCCCCTTTTCGTTGCCGAATTTGAACTGGAAGGGAAGTATGAGAGATAAAAATACGGCAAAAACCGGGATCAGGATGATCACTTCGACTGAAAAATCGAAAAGCGAGATCGTTCCTTTTCTTAGGAATGTATAAAGCAGCGAGATGATAACCCCTGTCGCCCATGCGCAGCTCCCGAGCAAGAGGCCGAATACATATTTTTCAGTGGCAAAAGTTTTTTTGCTGACTGGCAGCGTCATAAGGAACAGATAGCCATTTTCGTACTCATCGTAGGTTATCGTACTCAGTACAAAAGACGAGCAGAGAAAGGTTAAATACGCGACGACAAATGTCCCGCCGTCGGAATTAAAATTAAGTGCGATGGCAATAAAGAAAAGGATGAGGAAAAATCTTTTTTGCTGCAGCATCAACCGCAGGTCTTTTATAAGCAGTCCCTTCATAATGCGGTTCCTCCTATCATTAAGACGATCAGGTCGTCGATATTTCCATTTTCGATTACGGTATTTCGGTAATTTTCCATGTAAAACCTCTTCTGATCCGTGAGGCAGCGGAAGCCATACGGTTCTTTTTTGTAGCGCAGGATATATTGTTTATCAATCGATCCAAACTGTTCCGGGGTCAATTTGAGGAGCGCGTAGCTTCCGAGCAGGACGTCGATTTCTTCGTGCAGCACGATCTTTCCCTCGTGGATCATGTAAAAATCATCGCACAGTCCTTCCAGATCCGAAGCAATATGGGAACTGATCAGGATGGAACGGTTCTCCGCTTCTTCCATGTAGATCCGCAAAAGATCGAGGATCTCGTCCCGCGCCATCACATCGAGTCCGACGGTTGGCTCATCGAGGATGAGAAATTCGGCCTGGTGGCTCAGGGCCACCAGTATTTTCAGTTTCGCCTTCATTCCGGTGGAGAAATCCATGATTTTTTTATCGGGGGGAAGTTCAAATTTCCGGCATTGGGAAAGGAATTTCCCCTTGTCGTATTTCGGATACATGGCGCGCAAAATGTGGGTAATGTCAGAAATGGTCAGCGTTCCGCTGAAACCGGAATTCGACAGCGCCACCCCGAGCCGCTGCTTATCTGCGGCGGTGAGCGCGGAAGCGTTTTTGCCAAACAGCGTGATCTCGCCGCCGTCCAAATGGATCAAATTCAGTATCGCTTTAAAGGTTGTGCTTTTTCCCGCTCCGTTCTGCCCGATCAGGCCGGTGATACAGCCCGGCTGCACGTTTAGGGAGCAGTCCAGCGAAAAATCATCATAATGTTTTGTTATATGTTTTACTGTCAGCATATGATCTCTCTCCTTTTTTCTACTCGCCCAACAGGATGTCAAACATGCCGCGGATTTCCGCATCCGACAGGCCGCCTCTTCTGGCTTTGGCGATTACCCGTTCCAGATCCTGTTCGACTTCTTTCTGCCGCTCTTCTTTGATACGGTCCTGATTGGCGGCGGCGACAAAAGTACCTTTTCCGTGGACAGTTACGGTAAAACCTTCCTGCTCCAGATTGTCATACGCTTTCTTCACCGTGAGGGCGCTGATCTTTAATTCTTTCGATAAGCCTCTCACGGACGGGAGCATGGTATCTTCTGTCAGTTCGCCATTGATAATGGCGGTTTTGACCTGTTCCATGATCTGTTCGTAAATGGGGATCATGGATGTATTGTTTACGATAATATGCATATCATTCGAAACCTCAATTTCTAGTATTCCCGCGGTTATCAGCCGGCCGGCATAGTTCTGCGCGGGGAGGGTGCGCATCCCCCTCTGTGATAAACAGTATATAACAGTCGATAACAGTTGTCAAGTATTTTAAGAAAAAAGTTTGTTGCAGCCAGTTTATTCTTTTAGTATACTTTTAGTAAAGTCATTGTGACAGGATTGTTGTGAATCGGGAGGAAGAGATGAAGTTATTGTTAGTTGAGGATGAAACGAGGATGGCGCAGGCGCTTATAGAACTTCTGCGCCAGGAACATTATGAAGTGGATCACTGCGCGGATGGAAATTCGGGAATGGACGCGATTGAGACAAATGTGTATGACGTCATCGTTCTGGACGTCATGCTGCCGGGGAAAAATGGATTTGAGGTGGCGGGGGAGGCCCGCCGGCGGGGAATCCGCACGCCGATCCTCATGCTTACGGCGAAAGGCGGCGTGGAGGACAAAGTGGCGGGGCTCGACAGCGGCGCGGACGATTATCTTACGAAGCCGTTTATGACAGAAGAGTTGCTGGCCCGCCTGCGCGCGCTTGTCAGACGGAATATCCAGTCGGCGGACGGGACGCTTTCGTTTGGCGATATCATGCTGGATGTCAATACGTTCATGCTGCACGGCACAGAGACGGGGCAGAGCGTGCGGCTCAGCGAGAAGGAGTACAAGATACTCGAGTACCTCATCGCCAATCAGGGGCAGATCCTCACGCGCGAGCAGCTGGCGGTGAAGATCTGGGGATTTGAGAATGAGGCGGAATATAATAAGGTCGAAGTTTATATGTCGTTTACCCGGAAAAAACTTGCTTTTGTACAGGCGAAGACCGTTATCAAGGCGGTGCGGGGCGTCGGATATGAATTGAGGTGCGGTGATGTTTAAGAAATCGAGGAGAAAAATTGTTGCGTCCATCATGGCGGTCCTCGTACTGCTTTGGATCGGAACATTATGCATCATTTACGCCTGCAGCTACTACGAGGTGCTGAACCGCAGCCGCGATATGCTAGAACGGCATATCAAACAGTACCGGCTCTCGTGGGAGCGGCCCATGCCGGGAGGCCACGGGGAACCGCCATCACCGGGACGGGGGGAGCCGCCGTTCGAGAATCCGCCGGCCTACCGCCTTTCTACTTTTTATTCGGTCGCCCTTTCCACCGACGGCACCGATGTTCTCGAGGTAAGTAACAGCCAGACGGAAATGTATGCCGATGACGAATTGGCAGAGATCGCGCGGGAGATCGTAAACAGCGGTAGCCGCGACGGGATGAAACGCAATCTGATCTACCAGATGGCGGACAAGGGCGGTTATCTCCTGGTCGCCTTTATGGACAATACGGTCATGCAGGAAAGTATGACGACATTATTCCGGTACACGCTTATGTTCGGGGGAGTGGTCATCCTTGCCCTGTTTTTTCTCGCCGTTTACCTTGCAAGACGTATCGTGCGGCCGCTGGAGGAGAGCTATGAGAAACAGAAGCAGTTTATCTCCGATGCCGGCCACGAACTGAAAACGCCGGTATCGGTCGTCAATGCAAACGCGGAACTCCTTTCGCGGGAAATCGGCGACAACCAGTGGCTTGACAATATCCGGTACGAAAATGACCGCATGGGGCTTTTGGTCGGGCAGCTGTTAGAACTGGCCCGCACCGAACAGGTCGCTCCGCGGAAAGAACATCTGGATTTCAGCCGTCTCGTCGGAGGAGAGGCGCTGCCGTTTGAGAGCGTAGCCTATGAAAAGGAGATGCCGCTCCGGTGTGAGATCAAAGAGGGGCTGTACGTAAGCGGAAATGACGCGCAGTTGAAGCAGCTCGTGGCCATTTTGCTCGATAACGCCCTGCGTCACGGGGAAAAGGGGAAAGAGATCGCGCTGTCGCTGCGGGCAGAGCGGGGCAGCGCCGCCTTATCGGTGATCAATGCGGGGGAGGAAATCCCGCCGGAGCAGAGAAAACAGCTTTTTGAGCAGTTTTATCGTATGGATGCCGCGAGAAACGGGGACGGGCAGCATTACGGGCTCGGCCTCTCGATCGCGAAGGCGATCACGGAAGTGCATGGCGGCAGGATCCGTGTACAGTGCAGCGGCGGTAAGATCGAGTTTGCGGTCCGCATCCCACTCGATTAACAAGATTTTTAGTACAATTCAATAAAAGTTCAAGCTTCCTTCTGTACAATGAGTCTACCAAAGTGCAGGAGGATTTTTTTGCCATTCCTGTGCGGAAAGGAGAACCAGATGGTTTATCGACATGAATGGAAATACGAACTGGACTATGGCAGCCTGCTGACCGTCCGGCAGCGGCTGTCCGCGGTGGCGAAACGGGATCCCCACGCGACCGGGGGAACTTACCGCATCCGCAGCCTGTATTTTGACAATGCCCATGACAAGGTACTGCGGGAAAAGATAGACGGCGTGAACCGGCGGGAAAAATTCCGCATCCGCTATTATAATGAGGATCCGTCGTTTATCCGGCTGGAAAAGAAGAGCAAGGTCAATGGACTGTGCCGCAAGGAAAGTGCTGTTTTGCAGCGGGAGCAGGTTCAGGCGCTGCTGGACGGCGACGACAGCTGGATGCTTGCTGGCGGGGATGAATTGGTAAAGGAACTTTATGTAAAGATGAGAAAACAGATGCTTCGCCCAAAGGTGATCGTAGATTACGAGAGGGAGCCGTTTGTCTATGCGCCGGGTAATGTGCGCGTGACACTCGATACGAATATCCGCACGGGAATGCGCGGGGAGGAATTTTTGAACCCGGCTGCGGTAACGCTCCCGGCCGGAGAAGCGCCGGCCGTCCTTGAAATAAAGTGGGATGAATTTCTGCCTGATATTATCCGTGATGCGGTACGGACCGCTGGTTGTTCGGCCGGGGCATTTTCCAAATACGCGGCCTGCCGGATCTATGGGTAGTATGAAAGTAAGTCGGTTGTGGGGTGAAAGTAAGAAGTTAAAAAAAGTGAAGAAAAATCAGTAGTGAAGAGAAACCCGTAGTCAAGAGAGATTAGTGGTCAAGAGAGATCAGTAGTGAAGGGAAATTAGAATGGAGGATTTGTATGACATTTCAGGATATTTTTAAATCAAGTTTTATGGAGCGTGTCGCGAGTATCAGTATATTGGATATGGCGCTGGCGCTCGTATTGGCATTTGGAATCGGCATGTTTATTTTCTTTGTCTACAAAAAGACGTATCAGGGAGTGATGTATTCATCCAGTTTTGGCACGACGCTGGTCGCGCTGACGATGATCACAACGGTTGTAATATTGGCGGTAACTTCTAATGTAGTGCTCTCACTAGGTATGGTCGGCGCGCTCTCGATCGTCCGCTTCCGCACGGCGATCAAAGAACCGCTCGACATCGCGTTCCTGTTCTGGTCGATCGCCGCCGGCATCGTACTGGCGGCGGGAATGCTGCCACTTGCCGTGTTTGGCAGCGCGCTCGTCGGCGTTGTCCTTCTCATATTTGTGAACAGAAAGCCGCACTGGAATCCGTATATCGTCGTGATTTCCTGCGATGACAGCAAAAGTGAGAAGAGGGCGAGGGAATTTCTCGGTTTGCGGGTACAAAAGTGCGTGGTCAAGAGTAAAACGGTGCAAAAAGGGGCCGTGGAATTAAACCTCGAAATCCGCATGAAAGAAGATAATACGGATTTTGTCAATGAGCTGTCGGAAATGGATGGTGTCAACAGCGCCGTTCTCGTCAGCTATAATGGAGAGTATATGGGATAGGGAGGGATGGTAAATGTCTACTCATAAGCATTTGGATCGGATCTGCTGCGCGTCCCTGATCGTGGCGCTCATTCTTACGGTCCTTTTTATGAACGGCGGGTACTTTGGCATACAAAAGGCGTCCGCGGTCACTGGTTACGAGAAGCGCCTGTTTGCGACCTCTTCCGTGCATACGATCGACATTGTGATGGATGACTGGGAGGGGTTTCTCAGTACGTGCACAAACGAGGAATATTCGGTTTGTACGGTCGTCATTGACGGCGAGCCGTTCCGGAACGTGGCGATCCGTGCGAAGGGAAATACATCACTGACGCAGGTGAAGGCGTATGGCAATAACCGCTATAGCTTTAAGATCGAGTTTGATCATTACGATGTCAGTAACAATTATTACGGGCTCGATAAGCTGTGCCTTAATAATATCATTCAGGATAATACGTATATGAAAGATTATCTTTGTTACCGGATGATGGCGGAAATCGGTGCCGCTTCGCCTCTGTGCAGTTTTGTCAATATTTCCGTAAACGGGGAGACGTGGGGGCTTTATCTGGCGGTAGAAGGAGTGGAAGAGGCATTTCTCCAGCGGAATTACGGGGCGGATTATGGTACTCTTTATAAGCCGGACAGTATGAGCATGGGCGGCGGTCGCGGGAACGGGAAGGATTTTAAGATGGAAGAGTGGGACGGTGGGGAGAAAGGGGTGGATTCGAATGGGACGGAAAATAACGGTGGGAAAGGTGGTGCCTCGGAAGGGGATGGCGAAGATGCGGGTGGAAATGTGCCGGGTGGCGGAGAGATGGATGGGGGGAAGCCGGATGGCGCTGAGCCGGGAGGAATGCCGGGCAGGGGGAGGCCGGATGGTGACTGGTCAGGAGGAACGCCGGTTGGAGAGAAACCGGATGGTGCCGGCCCGGGAGAAGTGCCGAGTGGGGAGAGGCCGGATGGTGACTGGTCAGGAGGAATGCCGGGTGGAGAAAGACCGGATAGTTCCGGATGGAGTGGCGGAATGCCAAATGGGGATAGTCCCGGCGCTGATAGTAACAGTGTGGGCGGTAAAATGCCGGAGGGAGAAACCTCATCCATCGAAAAGCCTGAGTTCCCAGGGCGCGGCGGCAAGCCGGGCGGGATGGGCAAGGGAAGCGATGATGTATTGTTGAAATATATTGATGATAATATTGACAGTTACAAAAATATATTTGATAATGCTGTCGTCGATGTGACAGATCAGGATAAAAAGCGTCTGATCGAGTCGCTGAAAGGACTGAACAGTGGTGAAAACCCTGAGCAGGTAGTTGATGTGGAGGAAGTGATCCGTTATTTTGTCGTACACAATTTCGTGCTGAATTTTGACAGTTATACGGGAGCTATGATCCATAACTACTATTTGTATGAGGAAGATGGGAAGATGGGGATGATCCCCTGGGATTACAATTTAGCATTTGGAGCATTTGAACATACGAGTAATGCGACAGAGCTGGTAAATGATCCGATCGATTCTCCTGTGTCCGGAGGGAGTACCGAGGACAGGCCGATGCTTGCTTGGATCTTTAGCGAGGAAGCGTATACAGAAATTTACCACCAGTATTTTTCGCAGTTTATTTCGGATTATTTTGACAGCGGGAAGTTTGCCGAAATGATAGATTCCGTAAAAACGATGATCGCGCCCTATGTGCAGGACGATCCCACTAAATTCTGTACGTATGAGGAATTTGAAACGGGGATTGATACGTTAAAGGAATTTTGCTTACTGCGAGCGGAAAGTGTAAAGGGGCAGATTTCCGGTGCGATCGGCTCTACGGCGGAGACGCAGAGTGAAGAGAGTTTAATTGATGCGGGGGAGATGGACATTTCGAGCATGGGGGCGATGGGAGGCCGGATGGGGAAATAGTGTTCTCACAGGACTGTGCACTAGGATGAAGAAATAGTGTGCAGTCTTTTTTAGTTGGGAGTGGAACTTCTGCGGTATTGATTGTAAAAAATATAATATATGTGATACCATTTGGCCGGATTACGAGGTGTTACATTCATATTTTAGGAGGAAACAAGAGTGGATAGAAACAAAGTGGTATGTTTACGGACATTAGGTATGATCTTATGCGTTTTATTATCGGTGTGCTTTTGCCGTACATGGGAAAGCCGTGCGGCGGAGGAATCAATGGATATGCCGGTTACATCAGTAGAAGAGGAAACAGTACCGATCGAAAAAGCATCGGCGGAGAGCCAGGCTTTGGAGTGGCTGGAGAAGGCTGCCGGGGATGAATATGAGGATGCGATCAGCGAGTTCCATAAAAAGTGTGAGATTGCAAGGATCTTTAATATATATGATGTGTTACGCCCAGAGGAGTTGAACCGTTATTTCGGGCAGATCGAGAAGGTTGCCAACACAGACTGGATGGCACGGTATTTCGGGGCGACAGGAGATAATGCCGCATTCCATACGCTTTTTTCCATGCAGAATCCGGATGGCGGATTTGGTCTGGATGAAAATTACGTGAGCGAAGCGTATGATAGTTACCTGGTAGCTATTAACTGCGCCAGTGTGAACACGAACCTCGTGGATACGAACTCCATAGAAACGGAGCGATTGAAACAGTACTTTGCGGAAACGTTAGATTTGTCAGAGGAAGAAATGGTCAAAGGGCAGAAGATTGATATTCTGCGCTTCCTTTTGGACCGCGCCGGGAAAGGACCAGAAAAGAAAAAATTACTGGCAAAGTATGAAACATTATATCAGGAAGCCGTCGATCATAGTGGAGAAAAATTAA
Organism: uncultured Eubacterium sp.; assembly: GCA_910583555.1. Classification (GTDB taxonomy): domain Bacteria; phylum Bacillota; class Clostridia; order Lachnospirales; family Lachnospiraceae; genus Eubacterium_F. Next base: position 7,344 of record CAJTXO010000035.1, on the reverse strand, counting down.
ATTCCTCCAATTATGAGTATGTATTAAAGAGTTGGATGCTTTTGGCACAAAACAATAAACTGGCTCATATGGAAGATAAAATAGAACTGCTGGAAAACAGACAGAGGGAAGACGGAAGTTTTGAAGGAAGCGTGGAACATACATGTCTCGCGTTGGAATGTCTGAAAACGGTAAAGGAGGCAGTCAAAAGAAAGTTAGGAATTGATGAGTGCCGCCTCATACCCGGAACAGAAGTGCTGTATGCTGGGAATGACGGAAAAGTTGACGTTCGTCTTTGTCTCAGCTATTCAGCTATAATGGATACAGCCATCACCATCCAGACTGAGATCACATGCGATGGTACGAAAGTAGACGAAAAGGAAAATACATATACGCTTTCAGGGAATCAAACAGAGGACGAAACAAGACTGTTTATATATGATTTTGACACTTCCCAGACCTGCATCTACCATATTGATTCTGTTATTTATGATGAAGAGGGCAGAAAGCTGGGGTCTGATTCGCAGAAGTTACGGGTAATCCCGAAAGGGGAGGGAATCGATATCTGCCTAATCGAAACAGTTCTTCCGTGGAATTGTTCCTCCAATACCAGGCTTTTAAACCAGTTGGAACTGCCATTCGATAAAGTGAGTGTGTCCAAAGCAGGGGAGATGGATCTCAGCAGTTATCAATTGATGATCATTGCTAATGATCAGGATAGCGGATCCTATAACCAGCTTGCCAAAATGGACGCGAAGCTTACGGAATATGTCCGCCAGGGAGGCGTTCTTCTCTATGGAAACTGTTCTGAAGGGCACGTGGGCGGAAAAAGTTACGTAAAACTTCCAGGCGGGGTAGAGATGAGGCATCAAAATGTAACGCAGAACGAGGTGGTTGATCAAGAGCATCCAGTCGTGTGCGGCGGTTTCAGCGACGGCATTAAACTTCAATCGTCCGATCTGCGCGGCAGTTATGCGAGCCATAATTATCTCGTGAAAGATACGCTGCCAGACGGGGCGAATGTCATTATTGCCGATGCGAACCATCATCCTACTTTGGCGGAATACCCGCTAGGAGACGGACTGGTAATCGGAAGCGGCATGACATGGGAGTTCTATTTTCAGATGAACGGGGCTTTATATTCGAAAAAAGCAATGGACGATCTGTTCCTCTATGCGTATCGTCAGGCGGAGGAAAGGCAAAAAGAATGTATCCAGACAGAACTTACACTGGACGGGGAAGAGTATGAAGCGGAGCAGGATGTAACCATACATGTACAGGCAGAAGTTTTAAATCAGGCAGGAGAAATCACGGGAACAGTCAGTATCTGTGATGAGCAGGGCGTGATGGTTGAAACCCTGGATGATGCCGTGAAGCTGGAACAGTCATGGGACCAATCGTACGTGTGGAACACCGGGGAGCGGATGTCAGGTACATATAAGGCCTGTGTGGTGTGGGAAAACAGAAACGGGGAAACATGCCGGACAGAACGTGCCTTTCGCATCAGGCCCGACGGAGATCTGAAAAATGAATTATCGGTAACGCCGTCTTCGCCAAAGCGCGGCGAGGAGATCTTCATCCGGGACATCATCCGTAATACAAGTACGAATTCAGTAAAGAACGGACTTGTGGAGCGGATACGGATCGAAAACGCAGACGGAAAAACGGTAGCACAATTTTCGACAGAACTTGATCAGTTCCGTGCGAAGGGAAAACAGATTCAGGAGAGGAGTCTGGAGACGGACGAGTTTTCGGCGGGCACCTACACAGTGACAGCAGAAATATGGGAAGAAGGAGAACTCCTGTCGAGTCACGCGGCTGAGTTTCTCGTGACAGAGGAGGTCAAGCCAAAAGAAATTGACTTTTCCCTGTATTCCACCGATGGCGACATCCAGATCGGATGCTGTCAGGCGACGGTGCAGAAATCCATTTACGCAAGGCAGAATCTGATGTTTAACGGTTCCATACTAAACGCCGCTTCCCGTGTGATGGCGGGTGGTAATGTGCAGGCTTACGGTTGGATCATTGATATGAAAGAAAAACTGGAAAATACGGAAGCGCCGCTCATCCCGGATGTGGAACAGTTCTTTGTGGAACCTGTGAAAAACTACGCGAAAGAGAAAGAGTTATTCCTGTTTTCAGAATGTGTAAAATATAAGGACGATGTTTACTGCCAGAACACTTCCTCGATGTATACCAATCTGGTAGAGATGGACGGGTCACTCGTTTCCGAACAGGATATCAGCATCAACGCGGGGCAGGTCCGCATAGGAGAAGATTCTGAAAAACAAAGGATCCTATGTTCCCGCAAGGGAAATATCACGATCAACACGACAGATTTAAGTGTGAACGGGATTATTTACGCGCTGGAAGGAACGGTGACGATACAGACCTGTAATACGAAGATAAAAGGAACGATCATAGCCAAGAGGATACAACTGCAGGGCAGTTATTTCACGTTTGAATAAGGAGAGGGAATATGAAGAGTAATTTTTTTAATAAAGCCAAGCTGTCATGTAAGACGATTGCGATGATACTTGTAGTAGCCATCGTGATTGTGAGTGTGGATGGCTGTGGGAAAAGTGAAACAGGTGTCAGCAGCGAAACGGGCGCCAGTGTGAAAACGATCCAGGTGGATACGGCAATGGACAGGATCCCGGCAGAACCGATCGAGGAAGCTGCCTTGGCCTTGCAGACTGCCTATGAAAAGCTGGAGGCTTCAACCGGGGATGATGCTGCCTTTGCGGACGCCCTGCAGGGTTTCCGCGAAACACTTGTGAAATACCAGTCTGTTTATAACGGGACAGAAGGTGAAAAGGATAAGGATTACCAGGGCAGGATCGAAACGGTGCTTCATCAGGCCAAAGAACTGGAGAATGTAAATCTCAACGACAGGGAACAAAAGATGGACCTTTTCCGCCAGTATATGGAAGAACCGGACTCCGTGCATACGTATGGCGATCAGCTCATCGAAGGGGAAGAGCCAGACGTGGAAACCAGGAAAGTCGAGTCTTTCGAGGCCGCCACGGAGAAAATGGAAAGAGCTGCGGGGGAAGTGGACAGCACGCCTAGTGGGGAGCAGAAAACCGCCGGCAGAAAAAATCTTTTAACCGAAGGGCCGGCAGCCCTTTCCGAAGCCATGAAAGCAAAGGCGGATGAGTTAAAGACGCCTCTGGCCGTCTACAATGAATTAAAAAATACGCTTCAGTATGAAAACTACTGCGGCAGCCGGAAGGGTGCCATAGCAGCATTTGATGCCCTTTCAGGAAATGACGTGGACCAGGCAAGTGTACTGATCGCCATGCTCCGTTATCTCGGATATGAAGCTGTTTATGCGGAGGGAGATATCCTTCTGGATCCGGACCAGGCGATGGCGCTTACAGGGGCCGGTAATGTAACCGCGGCGGCAAACGCGCTTGCGCTGGGCGGCAAAAAATCTACGCTTTTGGTGGCAGGCGGAAAACCGGTGGGAGTCAGCATCCGCCACACATGGGTGAGAACGCTCGTGCCTTACGGGGATTACCGGGGAGCTGGTAAGAACAGTGGGAAAAAACGGTGGATCGATCTGGATGTCAGCTTTAAACAGTATGAGGACACCGGGAAAAATATTTACGATGACGGCGAAGGGCTGGGGATTAATGGAAAAGCCATGCTGGAGCAGTACAAGCAGGGCAGAACGGATATGCTGGACAGTCTTCTGGCCAATAAGGAAGTCTCAGAAAAGGCGGAAGGCATGTACGGGGTCCGCAAAAAGATCAGGGAGCAGGCCGTGGCGTATCTTCCATTATCACTGCCTTATCCAGTAGAAGATGTGGATTGTTATGAAAAGATCGATGACGGGCAGAGTGACCGCCTCCGCATAACGGTGGGAAATGCGGTGTTAGGTACGTATACGTCCAGTGAACTGTATGGAAAACGTGTCGTTCTGGAATACCGTCCCGCGACAGAAGCGGACGGAGACCGGATCCGCCAGGCGGGAGGGATCTTCCGCGCTGCTGCTGACCAGGTGCAGATGGTACCCGTCCTGAAAATCGACGGGCAGGTCATGGCAGAAGGGGAGGCAGTTTATCTGGGAAGTTCGGAAAATATGAGAATGGATGTGTTTTCCGGCAATACTTCCTATTCGAGCGACAACCGCGTGACGGCAGGTTCCCTGTACCAGTTTTCCCTTGATACGCAGAGCATTACCCCGGCGGAGCTGGAAAAGGCACGCCTGGAAGCGGAGGCAGTCAAAGACCGGGTAAATACCGATACGGCGTATACGGATGAATATCTGGGCGCCCTGTTAAAGTATGCCGGAACGATGTATTTTGCCCAGACCGATGTGGTGAACCGGCTGCTGGCGGAGGCGGATGAGATCGTGTCGGTGCGGAACTTGAGCGTGGGGATCACGGAATATGAGGTGCAGAGCATCCGTGCCCTGGGGCGTGTCGTGGGGATCCAGGAGGGTTCGCTGTGCATTGATGTTGACATGGATGTACACAGCCGCACATCGCTCCGTCTGGACGATGAGGCGTGTGTTGCCTATTCGTTTGCGTACGGCATGGCAGCCTCCCGCTTTGAGGATGTGATCTGGAATGAGTATACCGGCCAGGACTGCATTTCGACGATGAGTATTTTTGAGCGGGCAAAAAAAGAGGGAATAGACCTTGTCACCCTGAATGGGAAAAGTTATAATGAGAACATAACCAGAGTCAGCGCGGACAAGGATACGCTTTGGCGGTGAAGTCTGCGGTAAACAGGGGGCTGACGGTGATCATCCCGGAGCGCGGGATGGAATGGGACGACTGGGAGGGTACCGGTTACCTCATCCTGAACCCGGAGACCGGGGCCGGGGAGTACATGATCAGCGGGGGACTGTCCGGTGGATCGACGAGTACGGCGGTGACGATCGCGGGAATCTGTGCGATCATTGCGCAGATTGCTATGATCGCGCTGCTCTCCATCATGGTGGGAAGCCTGATCTCGGCGTTTTTTGGCGCGATCCTGCTCATGCAGATTTACTATATCGTCTGCATGCTCATAACGCTGGTGTCGCTGGTGTCCATGACAGAACGGGCAGGCGCCATGATCGACGCGGTGATGCAGTATGCTTCGGGGAATGCCTCCGGAGATGAGTATATCCTGCGGGAGTTTCTGGAAACGACGATCGATCTGGCCGAACTGGTTATGTATATGGCGATGTTCGATTATGCGCTGGGGAAGATCTCGGGAGGAACGACGGGAGGAACAGAAGGCGAGGGGAATGTCGGAAGCGAGGGTGAAGCTGGCGGGAATGGCGGTGGAGAAGGCGGTAATGGCGGAACTGGTAATGGGGAAAGTGGTGGAAACGGCGGAACGGGCGAGGGAGGTATAGGCGGTTCTGGCGGGGTTGGAACCGGAGAGGGGACAGGAACGGGAGGATCTTCTGAAGGTGGGGGAACAGAGGGAAATGGTGGAAGTGGTACGGGCGAAAGTGGTAGTGGGGAAGGAACTGGTTCTACTGTTGGTGGAGGTGGAGGGAGTGGATTCATTGGCGGAAGTGATAGTTATGTTCCAAAAAATAAAACATCTTTATGGGGGAAGGAAGAGTATGTTTCAGAAGCAGATTTAAGTACTATAAAGCATCATTTATCCGGTGACATGGCAAGTGAGTTCAATGATGCTATGATTTATAGATTGGAGATGGCATTAAAAGACAATAAAAAAATCAATGGGGCTGATTTGGATTTTTATGCACATGAGATGTATGAATCAAACATGATGAGGAATGGAATGAATTATAAAAATGCTCATGAAGCTGCGAAAGTATATTATAGTGCAACAGAATTTAATCTTTATCATCCTGAGGTTATAAAACAATACCCAGAATTTTTTAACAGCAGTTGGTTTGAATTTTGGGGGTTAGAGAGGAATTAGGTATGTTTTTGTTTGAAAATGAAAAAGAGACAAAAAAAGTATGTATTTGGAAGGATGAAGAGCCATTTCATTGTGTGAGTCAGAAAGTGTTGCATCTGAGTTCAAATGCGTGTGATATTGATTGGTATGCTGGTACCATTTGTATTGAAGCAAGATTGAATCCGCATCACGCTAGTAATTATGCAATGGTATGTATGAAGTATACCCCAAAATCATCATCAATAACAGATATATTTATTAGGTTTGGTAAAGAAAGAGTGACTTACAAATCAAAGGTAATACCTTTTAATGAATCTGTGCATGTTGGGTTAAATAAAGAGTTCGTGGATGCTATAGAAGATTTTTTTTATCTCTGTAATGGAAACCTTCCGTGTGGTACGATAGAAATAATCGGCGGTGCATTTGATGAAGTGGGATCAAGTTATACGGCATTTCAAAAAGTAATGGAAATAATAAGTTTTGCCTTTTTAAACATAGAAAAATTGAATGAAAATCAGTTGAAGTGTGAAGTTTTTAAATTGCTATAATTAAATTATTCACCACTTTACAACTTTTTAATGAAATACTGGGTAAAGATGAGATAATTTGGCTGCTAGCAGAGGTGGAAGTTTGAAACAAATAAGTAGGGTTTGCTGAATGATAATAATTTTTTCCCGCAAAACAGCAGAAAAAAACAGTTTTCATAACACAACCCCCATGAAATTTGTATAATAGATACAGACATCACCATCTAGACTGAGATCACATGCGATGGTACGAAAGTAAACGAAAAGGAAAATACACATATACTCTCAGGGAATCAAACATAGGACGAGATAAGACTGTTTATATATGATTTTGACACTTGGATGATACCAGAAAGGAATTTTGTGATAAGCATATTGAAAAAGATTTCTGCATATGCTATAATGCCAATAGGCAAAAAAGAGATTACAAGTCCATTTGGACAAAAGAATGAATCCCCAGACCGTATTGCCGTACAGTTTGGGGATTCTTCTTGTCTTTTATAGTGGCAAAGAACCCACTAGGCTATTTGTTGCCTTTGTCGTCACTGTCTAACCATTTGATGATGCAGTGGCAAACCACACCACCCACGACAGTAACAAAAAAAGAGATTACAACTTCCATTCAGACACCTCCTCCCTGTTGCGGGTATCGGTGAGCAACAAAATAATTGTAACATATTATTCAATGCGCTTCTATAATTAGTTCTTAGAAAAAATATAAAATGGATTTTGGCTACCAGAATCCGATGCTCATATCTCTGTGGACATCTTAAAAAAGTGGTTTCTTATGTAATGATACTCTATATGCTTTTTACTTTCCGAAAAGAAAAGCCTACTTAGGGTTTGCTGAATAATAATAATTTTTTCTCGCAAAACAGCAGAAAAAAACAGTTTTCATAACACAATCCCCATGAAATTTGTTATAATAAGTGCAGGATTTTTAGTATTATCAGTTCAAAAA
>CAJTXO010000034.1 GCA_910583555.1 uncultured Eubacterium sp. | reverse complement strand
GTAGAGCGCACGGCTGTTAACCGTGTTGTCGTAGGTTCGAGCCCTACTCGGGGAGTTAAAAGTGATGGAAAATTTTTTTTGTAAAACAAGGAATGGCGGTTAGAGACCATTCCCTTTTTTTAGTTTACTATGTATAGAGGATAACATATTCAAATAAGAAAATCATAAAATTCATGAAACGGTACTATTGCTACAGCAGTTACCAAATTCCCAATTTTGTTTGGAAGAAATGTATTTGATTTTCCATGTCTGAGTAGGGTAAGTGGTACTGTTGTCATTTGAATCCATCCATCACTGGAGGATGGTTTAAAGGGGGATGGAGGCGTTTTTTTACATCAATAATAGGAATTATGATATCCATGCTGAACAGGTCGCCAAACTCATATTTTATGAAGCCGTGATACTTTTCCACGATATTCCGGATGTTAGCTATTCCGTATCCGTGTTCCTGAAAATCAGATTTTTGCCGGACGGAGGGTTTCTCCGCGTGGTTATAGGTGTTTTCCATATGGATATAGAAAATATCATTTTCGCTGACAGTGACAGTAAGGGCGATATGATTTTGAATGGCGGCGTTTTTCTGGCAGGCGTTTAAGCTGTTGTCTAGCAGATTTCCAAGAACTACACACAGATCATAGTCGTTGACGGGAATCCGGTCCGGGTCCACTTGCAGAGTGGAGGAAAATCGGATACCGCCCGTCTGTGCGATGTTTTTAAAATTGCTGACGAAGGCGTCGATCACCAGATTTCCTGTGTTGATCTCTGTATACGTGTTTTCGATATCCTCCATGGATATCTGAAGGTACTGACGGAGTTCTCCATATTCTTGCCGTTTCAGGTGTTCCTGTAGGATGAAATAGTGTTTTTTTGTATCATGGATCAGACGGCGGTTGGTTTTATAAGCGGCACCTAACTGGGCGTACCGTTCCTTTTGGTATGCGATCTGCGTTTCCATCTGGCGCAGCCTGTGAAGTTCCTGCTCCTGACGGAACGTTTTCACGAGCAGCCAGTAATTTAGCATGTTTAACAGGGCGAGGGTGACATAAAGACAGAGGAAAAAGGTCCGGTTGTGTCCGTTAATGATATCTTCTAACGGCGTGAACAGCATGACAGTTAATGAAACGAGCGGAGTGGCAAGGATAAATATGTGGTAATTCAGATTCTGGCCGGAAAACTTTCGGTGCCAGAAAAGGGAGACCAGCAGGACAAGGAGAAATAATACTACCTTTGAACCCAGATTCATAATGACGAACAGGGAAGGCTCATCGATGGAAAATATGGAAGGGCGTATTACCCCCATGAGCATGGTAAAAATACTTTCCCCCAAAATGGCAAAAAACTGAAAGCTTACCGCAGAGAACAGGCGGTGTCGTATGGGTGACTGGTACAAAAAAGTAAGTGCGTATGAAGTCAGGAAACTCACTGATAGTGTAAGTAAAAAACTCTGGTTCCCCGATAGTGTCTCACTGGCATACAAAAGCGCTTCCATGATGCAGTAGGAACCATAAAAAATATACCAAGAAACATTTGCTTTCCGGTGTTGCAGTGTATTGTTAAAAAATATAAGGATGAGAAATAAATCAAAAGCATACGTAAGTAATGTGATCAGTGAGATTGTCATTTTTTTTGTCCTTTCTCAAAGCTTTTTCATTTCCACGATATTGTTTAAAAAATCATGCCGCAGTTTTTTCTCGCAGCTTCTGCTAAGCGGGACGGTATCGCCATTGTCCAGTATGGCAGAATGTTTCTGGAAATAGTGAATGTATGATAGGTTCAGCAGAATGCCGCGGTAACAGGGAAGAAAGTGGAAATCAGCCAATTTTTCCTCCCAGTCGGCGAGTTTCCCTTTTGTGAGAAGCTTCTCATCGAAAAAATGGAAACAGAGGATGCCCCTTTTCCCGTCGGCGACGTCGATATAACGGATATCCCTGATATTTACGGTCTTTTCTGTTTCGTCCTCCCGGATCAGTGTGTACAGTAGGCGCTGTTCATTGATCTCATGTACGATCTCATCCATGATACTAAAAAGCCTTTCAGGTGAGACGGGTTTTACGAGGTAATAAAAGGGATGAACCCGGAAACTGTCCTGCATATAGCGGGGATAATTGCTGATGAAAACGATAAAAGTATGGCGGTCAACCGTCGTTTTGATTAGCTCTGCCGTTTTTAAACCGTCTATTCCGGGCATTTCAATGTCCAAAAAAACGACGTGAAAATCGTCGGGTTTTCGGAATTCTTTTAAAAGAGCTTTACCGGAAGAAAATTCTGTATAAGCGAGGTTATTGTCCTGTGCTATCAGATATGAGTCTAGACAGGAAATAATATTTTTCCGGTATATTTCGTCATCATCGCATACTGCTATATTTAAGTTTAGCATCGTATTCCTCCTCACTGTGTGCATTGATCAAGATACCTGTAATCTGGTTTAGGGTGACTGCTATCATGCAGACGGCAGTCAGAAAATGGCATTCCCTGTATTTATAATACTGTAGAACCGTATAAATGGCAATTACAAACAGACAGATGAGGAAACATTTTTTCTTGTATTGTCTGAGCTGGTCAGATGGGATGCGTTTGTTTCGTGTGTCAACTGGTGCCATGAATACAATTAGGGCGAGGGACAGAAAAAAGACCAGATAAAAGATGTTTTTTTGCATAATAGGGGCGAAATGTCAAAAATGCGGGGTGAAGTGCAATAGATTTCCACGATTTTGCATTTTACCCTGTAATTTTGACATTTCACCCTGCGTTTCAGTTATGACAGAAAAGGCGTGCTATAATAGGGATAGGGTAAAATAATGTCACAGAACAATATGTGATATTAAATACGTTTAATGTCCGAAAGGGGAGAAAAAATATGAATAAAAGAATAAAAAGAGCAGTTGTTTTCATGATGCTGTTTTCGGTTTTACTGGGAAGCCTGCCTTCGTTTAGAGACGTATCTGTCAAAGCGGCAGACTCAGACGTCATACGGAATGATGAAATGGGAATCCCGGATAAGGCTCTTTATCAACTGATCCTAAAAAAGTTGGGAAAGACGTCAGATAGTACTTTCACCGAGGAGGAGGCACAGAGTGTATTAGCTGTAACACAGGATGTATTTCGCGAGGGCGATACGAATAGAAGAGAAGAAGAACAGGTGGTTTCTCTTCAGGGGATAGAAAAATTAACAAATTTGAGTGTGCTTGATCTTGGAAGAAATAAGATCACGGATTTAAAACCATTAGAAAGTTCAACAAAGTTAACTATTCTAAGCTTAGGATATTCATACTGTATCACAAGCATTGAAGATCTCCGAAGTCTCACCCAATTAGAATATCTTGCGCTCCCTCCTACGGTAACGGATTTAAGTCCGATCGAGGGGATGAAGGGGCTGATTGATCTGCGTGTGGCGGCTGGTTTACGAACTCTGCCGGATTTGACAGGGCATACAAAATTAAAAGCCTATTTTACTTGGTTGCAGGGGAACAATCTGACAAAAAAGGAATTGACCTCAAAATTACCAAAACAATTAGTGGCAGATAAGGCATGGTTAAAACAGACAATTGACCTTCAGGAATACAATGTGAAGAAAATGGTGAAAACATTGAAATTGACTTCCCCTAAAAAGATGACAAAGATTACTAGCAGGACGAAAACAATCACCGGGAAAGTTGGTAAAAATATGTGGATTAGGTTTTGCCGTCCACATAGTATTCACACGACTGGATCGTTCAAAGGATCAGGAGTATGGTCGGGTAAAAATGGTGTATTCAAATTGAAAAAATTAAACCTGAAAAAGTATAAGAAAAAGAAATTGTGGTTGGAATTGTATTATAAGAACAGCTATTATAAGAGTGACGTGTTAATAAAAACATTTGCGCTTACGCTGAAGAAGTAAGAGATATTTTGGTGAAATCCAGACAGTTATCAATTGGTGTCACTAAATTACAGAGCATACAATTGAAATAGCAAAAACTCAGTTTATGTAATATAAAATCGAAAAATGCAGTGTTTTTATACTGCATTTTTTTGATTTTGTGCATATTTACAAATTTCCTTAATATACAGTAAATTTTCTGCTTTTCTTTCCCAGAGAACGCTCCCCTCCATCCAATCTGAAATTTTAACCAAAAAATTTCAGATTGGATGAAATAATATGAAGGGAAACCACCTGAAAAGAAGACGTGACAAAAAGGGTGTTTCCGGTTTCAAAGTGTCAGCCAGGAACCGGGATGCCATCATCGACTTGCAGGAGGCGGCACTAAACAAGGAATTTGATGTGCTGCTGGTATTCATGTTTGGCCGGATTGGGCGCATTGATGACGAAACACCCTTTATTGTGGAGTGGTTCGTCAAGACGGCAGGCATAGAAGTCTGGAGCGTCAAAGAGGGCGAACAGCGGTTTGAAACGCACGTTGACAAACTGACGAATTACATCCGTTTCTGGCAGGCTTCCGGTGAGAGTGAAAAAACATCTATCCGTATCAAGACCAGAATGGAGCAGTTAAGGCTGGACGGACTTTATAAGGGAGGGGCGCTTCCTTATGGATACCGGACGGTGCCGAGCGGGGTAAAAAACCGCAAGGGGCAGGAACTGAAGAAATTTGAGATTGACCTGGAACAGTATGTAATATACTGGAAAGTCATTGAGAAAACAATCCATAACGGAACCGGAAGTTATGTGATTGCCCATGATTTGAACAGTCAGGGGTACAAAACAGCCAACGGCGGCAAGTTTACCTGTATGGCTGTCAAGAGGATGCTGTCAGCGCCGCTTCCGAGGGGGTATACCAAAGAGGGGGTGTTATCCGGTAATATTTTCTGTTCCCATTGTGGCGGCAGGATTACAACGACGCACCATAAAGACCGCTATATCCGCAAAGATGGCAGCGAGCATCTCGGCGACGTGCTGAAATATTGCTGCTACCATAAGTCAAGGAAGTTATGCGAATGTGACGGGCAGACCAATTATATCGCTGCAAAAGTAGATGAAGCAGTCTGCCAGATTATGCGCCGGATGTTTGCAAATATGGCGGGCGCACCGGAGGAAGAAAAGTATAAGGATATTCTCAAAAAACAGCAGGCGGCACACAATGCGAGTAGGCGTAAGCTAGTCTAGAGCGCATATGGTATGTATAGTTTAAAGTCCCGCGGTTTTCGGGGCTTTTTTGTGCTTGTCTCTCTTTTGGAAGTGGTGTAGCGCAATAGAAGGTTTGAAACGGGGAAAAGTGAATAGATTAACTTCGGTTGCAAAAAGTATTTCATGCTCCCCAACCCTTCTTTATTTCTTGACATGGCAGAAAAAATATAATATGATAAAATACGATAGTGTATAATTGGTAATATTTATATTTAGGTAGATGAAAACATATGTTGACGTTTGTTATCGCATTAGAGTGGATAGGAATACTATTGATTTTTACCGCCTTACTTCTATTGCTGAATGGAGATGGGGCAAGAGAGCAAAAACTGCTGATCTTTATCATGTGCGGCTCGATGGTGCAGAATGTCGGTTATTTGCTGGAACTGTTGGCTCCGAACGTTGAGGCGGCTATGACGGCGGTGACGGTTGAGAATGTCGGATCGGCGTTTGTGCCATTGTGTTACTGCTGGTTTATTTACATATACTGTTATCAGACTCCCCCCAAAATGTTTTTGAGGATTCTCGGCGTGATCAGTTTTTTTGTGCTGCCCACGATTTTTCTTGACCGATACGGTCTTTTTTACCGCGATGTCCAGTGGATGACAGCGGCAGACGGGCATCATTATGTCAGTATTTCGTATGGGCCATTGTATGTAGTCTTTTTGATGAGCCGTATACTGATACCGTTTGTCCTCTGTATGCACACGCTTATCCGCGCGATCCGACTGCGTTCGGGGCAAAAGATCAACCGCCAGTACTGGACCATTCTTGCTATTTCCTCACTGCCGGTTTTGGTTTTGGCTGCTTATGTACTGAAGTTTATGAAATCATTTGATCTGACTCCGGTGACGCTCGCCATCGCCATGTCAATGGTCGTGATCGTGGTGTGGAGCCGGCGGAACTATGATTTCCGGCATTTGGCGGCGGAGAAGGTATTGGAAAATCTGGGGGATGGAATCATTTCTTTGGATGACCTTAACCGGCTGGTCAGTTATAACAGGGCGGCGGCCAGGATTTTCACGAACCTGCCTGCGCATAAACTTGGGGAGAATATTCAAACAGTCAGGGATTTCCGGGAGGAGATCCTCCAGGAGGACGAATCGTTTAGCTTTTCAATCAATGGGCGGCAATATGAAAGCCACAGTAAACAGATCGTAGATGAAGATGGCAGGAAACAGGGGTGCGTCATACTGATCCTGGATATGACGGATGTTCAGGCATATATCCATGAGATCAAACAGGTGAGGATGCAGGCGGAGAAAGCCAGTATTGCCAAAAGTGAGTTTCTGGCGAACATGTCGCATGAGATACGGACTCCGATGAACGCCATAATCGGACTGAATGACATTATCATGGAAGAGTGCAGGGACGCGGAGATTTTTTCCCACGCCAAAGATGTGCAGTCCGCAGCGAAGAACCTTCTTGCGATCATTAATGATATTCTGGATCTGTCCAAGGTCGAGGCGGGAAAGATGGAACTCGTATATAACGATTATCATCTGAAGACGGTTGTGGATGAAGTGGTGAGCATGATGGATATGGCTGCTTCCAAGCGGGGACTGATCCTCAAATATGAGTGTGACGGTACGCTGCCGTGCCGCTATAACGGTGATGAGGGACGAATCAAACAGATCCTCATCAATATACTGAACAACGCGATCAAATTTACAAGCGAGGGATATGTCCGCGCGAGCATTTCGGGAAGACCGGGTGAGCGGGAAGAGGAAGAATTGATCACCTTTTGCGTGGAAGATACTGGGTGCGGCATTCGGGAAGAGGATCTCGGTAAAATATTTGAAGATTTCCGGCAGGTGGATTCCAAGCGGAACCGCAGCGTGGAAGGAAGCGGTCTGGGACTGGCCATTGTGAAGCATCTGGTAGAAATGATGAACGGAACCATCCATGTGGATAGTACCTATGGTGAAGGGACGGTAGTTACGATCACCATTCCACAGAGGATCGTCGATCAGCGCTCGATCACGGAGATGCCGGGTTTCCCGCAGATGGAAATGGAAGAACTGGAATCATTTACTGCACCTGACATAAAGGTACTGCTTGTCGATGATAACGTGATCAACCGCAAGGTTGCCAGGGGATTTTTAAAAAATTATGACTTTGACCTGACTGGGGCGGGAAGCGGTATGGAAGCGATCGAACAGGTGCGTTCTAAGCGCTATGATATGATCTTTATGGACCACATGATGCCGATGATGGATGGCATTGAGGCGGTGAACATCATCCGTAATGAATGCGGTGAGAACGGAACTGCTCCGGTTATCGTCGCGCTGACTGCCAATGTCATGGAGGGCATGAGGGAGCACTTTTTAAAAAATGGTTTTCAGGACTTTATCGCCAAGCCGCTTGATCGAAAGGAATTGAACCAGCTTTTACTTCGCTGGATTCCGGAGGAAAAGAGAAGAACAAGAAAGGACGGGGTGGGCCATACGGTTCTTGATCCGGAAATTTTCCAGATCGAGGGGGTGGATCTGAATGCCGCGATGCGCTATTTTTCCGGCGACGATCAGGCGTTTATGGATCTGCTGGAAATCTATTTTATGGATGGGAAACGCAAGATCGTTCTGCTTCATGATCTGTCTGAAACAGACATTACCCACTATCAGGTGGAGGTGCATGGACTGAAAAGTGCTTCGGCTAATATCGGAGCTGTGGATGTTTCCGCTATGGCGCGGGAGCAGGAAAATGCTGCCGCAAGGGGCGACAGGGAATATATCAGCCGGCAGCTTCCATTTTTGCTGGAAGAATACGAGAAGCTTTTGGGGAACATAGGATTATTTTTGGAAAAGAACCGTCAGGAGGAAGTTCACAGCGGAAAACTTCCGCCCCTGTCTTCGCAGGAATTAAAAGAGCAGGTGGGAACGGCACTGAACGAACTGGAAAAATTCCGCTCGAAGGAGTGCGCAGGAACGGTAGAGGAAATTCTCGCCCACCATCTGCCAAAAGATGTGGAGAAGAGCCTGAAACAGATACAGGAGCAGCTTAAACTGTATGAGGATGATTATGCGGAAGAATTGCTTAGTCAGCTATTAAACAGACTGGAAAGAGAGGAAATGTGAAAATGATTGAGAAAAAAGGAAATGCAAAAAAACAGATTTTAGCTGTGGATGATACAGCGATCACATTATCGAGGATATCGGATGTACTTCAGGATGAGTATGAGGTAATCACGGTAAATTCCGGTATGCGCGCGATAAAATTCCTACAGGAGGAAAAGCCGGATCTGATCCTGCTGGATATTCGGATGAATCCGATGGATGGCCTCGAAACGCTGAGAGAGATCCGCAAGATGAACGATCGCTCCGATATACCGGTCATCATGCTTACCGGTGCGGAGGATAAAAAGACGGTGATCGAGAGCGCGAAACTGGGCATATGTGACTACATACTGAAACCATTTGTTGATGATGAACTGCGAAGCCGGATCCAAAAGGTATTTCAATCAGGAGGGGAAATGATCCATGCGGGATGGGCAGATATGTAATAGACCACTATTGTTATAAAAAGAGGCAGAATTCCTGAAAACAACGTAAACTATTGCTCTATTGCGGTTTTTAAGCCAATTTGCTACAATATCAAAAGGGAGGGTGTCGTATTCACAGAACAGAAAAAAGAAGTAATGGGGAAGCGACAGTAAATTGCAGAGAAGAATAGTAAAGTATTGTAGGGATTCTGAAAAATGAAAAAAATCGTGAAAGCAGCAGTATTGACATTCTGCGCTGCGTTTCTTTGTACCTTTGGTTTTCAGAGAGCGCACGCGGATAGTACGGAAGTGATAAGAAATGGCGACATTGAAAATGCGCTTACGGACTGGACCGGCCAGAATGGCGCGGAACTGAGCCTGGCCTATTATACGAAGGTGAGCGGAAATCTGGGGTTAAAGGTGTCCGGCAGAACGAGTACCGCCGCGGGACCTTGCCAGGACATTACCGGAAGGGTACAGGCCGGTAAAACGTATCATGTATCGGCAAAGGTTCAGTACAAGCAGGATACAAGCGATGCGAACAGCGCAGCTTATCCGGCAGAAAAAACGTTTTTAATGACGATTGGCTATGGTGACGGGACATACGTCAATATCGGTTCGGCAGAAGCCAAAAAAGGTGAGTGGGCAATGATCAGCGGAACGTATACCATTCCGGCAGATGCCGATTTATCCAATGTAAGAGTCTTTATCGAGACACCTTGGGTAAATGCCCCAGTCCCGGCGAATGACCTGATGACGTTTTACGTGGACGATATTTCGATGAAAGAAGAGGCTTCGATCATTGAAAACGGCGGGTTTGAAAACGGATATGAGAAGTGGACGACCATCGGCGGAGCCACGCTGAATCTGGGATACGTTACGAAGTACAGCGGCGAACATTCCATGCAGGTAAAGGATCGGACAGTTACCGCATCAGGCCCCTTGCAGGATATTACCGGAAAGGTGGAAAAGGGCCGGGCGTACAAAGTAAGCGCGAGAGTGTATTTTACAGAGGGCAGCAGGGCGCAGCAGACCTTTAACATCTGTGTGGTAAATGGCAGTACGATAAGAAGTATGGCCAGCGCGGTTGTGTCAAAGGGGGATTGGGGACTGGTCGAGGGAACGTATACCATTCCGGCGGATGCCGATCTGTCCAGCACAAAAGTATTTATTGAATCTGCCTTTCAGAGCAGTCCGGCTGCGGACGACCTCATTTCTTTCTATGTAGATGAGGTATCAATGTCTGCAGTGGGCGGGGGTACAGGTGAGGATCAACCGGGAGATGCCGATTATTCCAAACCGAAATCGTTTATCGATTCGAATTACAATACACCGGCGGATTTCGATGCGAAAAAGGCTGGCGTGACCTATGGTGAGATCAAAACGGTTACATACTATTCTCATGTGGCAGAGATGGATCGGAAAGCGACCGTGATCCTTCCGCCAAATTATAATGCTTCCAAAAAATATCCGGTGTTGTATCTTCTGCACGGGATTGGCGGAAGCGAGGTTGAATGGCTGGATGGGAAGCCAAATGAGATCGTCAGCAACATGGTAGCGGCCGGAACGGCAAAGGAGATGATCATGGTACTGCCGAATCAGTGCGTCAGACATAAGAGCGAAGCAAATCCGGCGCATCTTTCGCTGGAGCAGTTCGCCATGTATAACCGTATGCTGGACGATCTGAAAACCAGTCTGATCCCATATATCGAGAAGAACTATCCGGTAAAAGCGGGACGTGATAACAGAGCAATTGCCGGTTTATCAATGGGAGGACGCAATGCCATTTATATCGGTGTGAAAATGGTTGAGGATTTTGCCTATACAGGCGCCTTCTGTCCGGCAGTAGGGGTGCTGCCATATTGGAGGGAGGATGGGCTCCTCACCACGCAGACGCTGACGATACCGCAGGAGTACAGAAAAAATACGTTGTACATGATCGTTGAAGGTGATGGCGATACGGTTGTCGGCGACAGTCCGAAGCAGTACAGCACAACGCTGAAAAATAATGGCTTTGACCACATTTATTACAATTGGCCCGGTGGACACTGGTGGGGCCCATGGAAAAACGGATTGTACAATTTTGCAAGAAGGATTTTCCAGTAATTGACAGGAACCATTACCTTTAGTTCTGTGAAACGAGAAATGAGAAAAACGGGTAGCTGAGAGCGCTTAACGGTGTTTTCAGCTATCTTTTTTTCATTATCTTTTACAAAAAATTTATAAAAATATAGAATTTATTTTATGATTGTGATATAAATAGTTTCAGATATGTGTTAGTGTGCTGCTCAGCACATATTCAGCTTGATATTCTTCATAATCTGATAGTTTCATTCATAATTCTTCTGGATTTAGTTCAGTCATGAGGTGGAATCGGCTCAAAGGGCGGTACAGAAAAGAGGCAAAATATGCAAAGGGAAAAAAGAAAACTTGGAAAAACGGGGAAAGAAGGAAAAAAGGGGCAGTTTGTGAGTATTGAAAAAAAGATTTCAAAACGATTTGCGCAGACGATTTTAATCTGCTGTGTTCTTCTAGGGCTAGTCACTTCTATTTTGAGTTACATTTCTTCAATCAGCGCAGTTTCCAACACGATGAACAGTACATCAGATATTGCGGCGTCTTATGTGGCGGCGGCACTCAAACAGTATACGGCTATCGCGTATGAGACGGGTAGTATCGCGCGTCTGGCCGATTCGGAAAGGACGGTGGAAGAGAAAAAGTCGATCCTGGACCAGCGGATCAAGGATCACCATTTTCAGGGAGGTTATCTTTTAGACAGTAAAGGGATTGATGTGATCACGGGTACGGATCTGTCAGCTTCGGAATGTTTTAAAGTGTCTATGAAAGGGGAGACATTCGTATCCACGCCTACATACAGAGAGGATATCAAACAGGTGTTTTACGCGGTTTCCGCTCCGCTGTGGGAAGGGGGCATACCCGGCACGACTCCGGTCGGGGTAGTAGTTTACATGCCGGATGGTGAATTCCTGAATGACATTATGCGCTCGATCAAAGTCGGGGAGGGCGGTACAGCGTTTATGCTTGACGCCAACGGAATCACGATCGCGGATATCAACTCGGAGAACGTTGGGATTGAGGACAGTATTCATCTGGGGGAGGAAAATTCGAAGCTGAAAGAGTACAGTGAGATCTGTAAAAAAATGGTGGCCGGGGAAAACGGAACAGGTACGTATTCCTATGCGGGAAAGACGAAAGTCGTTGCCTATTCGCCGATTCAGGATATGAACGGATGGAGTATCGGCGTCGCAGCCGTGCGGAATGAATTTTTGGGCATGTTTTATCTGGCGCTTGGCATTACTGTTCTATTTGTGATCGCGTTTACCGTCTATGGTATATACAATGGAAACCGCCTCGGAAAAATGATCGTGAAACCGATCGCGGCAGTTGTGGAGCGGCTGGGACTTTTGGCACAGGGAGACCTTCACGCGGATACACCGATCCCGGAAACGAATGACGAGACGGCAACGCTTATGAGCAGTCTGGCACAAACGGTGAGTGACCTGAAAACAGTTATTACAGAAATAGACGATCACCTGGCGGAACTCTCAAGTGGAAATTTCCTTATTGATGTGGATGGGGATTTTAAGGGGGATTTCGCGGAGATCAGCCAGTCGTTCCGGGGGATTGTCGGTTCCCTGAGCAGTGCGATGGGTGAGATTGATAGTAATGCTGAATGTGTACAGAACGGCGCAAACGATTTATCGGGGGCCGCGCAGCAGCTGGCGGAAGGCGCGACCGATCAGGCGAGCGCGATTGAGGAATTGACCGCTATGATGAACGAGGTGTCGGAGCGGATCACGGTAATGCCCAAAACGCGGATAAAGCGAAAGCGATCGTGTCGGATATGAATTCTCAGATTTTAGAGAGCAACGAACATATGAAGAATAATACGGAGGCGATGAATAACATCAAAGAAGCTTCCAATAAGATCGCGGATATTATCGGCAGTATCGAAGAAATCGCCAGCCAGACGGAGCTTTTGGCGCTAAATGCGTCGATCGAGGCGGCAAGAGCCGGGGAGAACGGAAAAGGATTTGCCGTGGTAGCTACGCAGGTTGGTTTGCTCGCGGAACAGAGTTCGGAAGCGGCCAGAAAGACAAAAGACCTGATCCAGAACGCGATCAAGACGGTGGAAGAAGGTATGCAGCTGGCGGATTCTACGGCCAAGTCGCTGATTCAGGTTGTGGATAATGTGAACCTCGTAAATTCGTCTATGGCAGAGATTGCGACGGCGTCCGAAAATCAGGCGTCGGCAGTAGAGCAGATTTCGGTGGGCATCAACCAGATCGCGGAAGTGATCGAATCAAACACGGCGACTTCGGAGGAAAGTGCTGCGGCGTCGGAAGAATTATCGGGCCAGGCAAATATGCTGAAGGAGCTGGTGGGAAGGTTTCAGTATGTAAATTGATCCGATGGTTGACTTTGATCGGACGGCCGGGAAGTCGGAATGTCGAAACGTATATTGAGAAAGATAGCAGGGAATGGCAGTATTGCTCGTTTCCTGTTTTCTTTTGTTCATTGTTGATAATAAATTTTGAAATAAAGTATTGATTTTGTAAAGTAAAGTCGATATAATATAGTCAAAATTTTCAGAGCAGAGGTGAGAAAAATGGAGACGAAAAAGATTACGGCATTGGATGAATACATCAATAAGGTTTATACGATCGTTCTTGCGGCGGTACCTGGGGCCTGTCAGGCGGCGGGAATACTCTATACGTGTGAGAAATTGCTGGGATTGTTTCCTACGGTAAACTGGTTTGCCCTGATCCTATTTGATGTCACTTGTTTATTGTACCTTGCGATTGGAGTCTTTTTCATCAGGACCGGGTATCGGGAGAAAATAGTTTGTCCCAGGAAGTTAAAGCACTGTAAGATATTTCTTGTCTTAATCATGTTTACGCAGTTCAATTACATACTCTATCTCATTCCATCCACGGAGTTTTGGGCGTTTGCGTTTTTGTTTACGGTTGCCATGGCGCTGTTTCTCGATAGCAGGATGGTACTCGTGACAGGGGCGGAGATCGCGGTTTCCCTGATCGTTTCCTGGGTCGTCCGCGGAGATGTACTGATGCCGGTTCATGACGCCCTGTTCGTGCCGAATATGGTGAACCGGTGCGTCTGTGTGCTCCTGTCCCTCGCCTTTATCTGGCTGCTTACCTGGCTGGTCCAGCATTTTCTGATCAATGCTAAAAAAGAGGAGATTGAAAAGAACAATGACCGCGTTCATACTATGCTGCGCTCGGTCTCTGAACTTTCGGAACGATTGGTGAAGGCGGGCGATGTACTGCAGAACATTACTTTAAGCGAAAGCTCGTCTGCAGAAGAACTTTCGAAGACGAGTGAGCATCTTCTCGCAAACAATACGGCGCTGAGGGAAAAGAGCGAGGTAAGCATTGAGAACCTGAATGAACTCCAGAAGTGGGAAGATCAGGTAAAGCAGCATATGATCGAACTGGAAAGCGATTCCAGAGAACTGCTCGAGCAGTCGAAAAACAGCGAACATCGACTGCACTCCCTCAAAGAGATCAATGCCGAAGTGTCGGAGTCCATGAACCACACAAACGAGGTTGCTGCCAAATTATCGGAAGCGGTTCAGGAAATAGGAGTTACGCTGAAGATCATCGGTGACATTTCTTCATCGACAAACCTTCTGGCACTCAACGCCTCCATCGAGGCGGCAAGAGCTGGAGAGGCGGGAAAGGGATTCGCGGTTGTCGCTTCCCAGGTAGGGCATCTGGCAAATGATACGCAGGAATCGCTGGAACAGGTGTCGAAAGTGATCGAAAAGGTACAGCAGAACGTAGCCGATATGGAAGAATTTGTAGATGAAAATGCGAAAAAACTCGAGAAGCAGAATGGTTACTCGAATGAGGTCTTTGACGGTATCCGGGATATGATCGGAGTACTCCGCGCATCCATCGAAAATATCAACATGATGGGGAAAGCACGCGAGATGCAGTCGGATGTGATCCACAATACCGTGAAGATCAGCGAGGAGATTGCAGAAAGCATCAGACAGGAAAATACGGAATTTGGCAGTATCAATTCTATGGTAGAACATAACACAGAGGATGCCGCGCAGATGAACGAACAGGTGGCGGCGCTGAACCAGATGGTGGAGCAGATCAACGATCTGCTGGCCGGGAAGCAGTAGATGTATGGATCATGATATCGAATGAAAGCAGGGATTGGCATTACCGCTGATCGCCTGCTTTTTTGTGGTGCGCCCTGTTAAGCGCATTTTAACGATCTTACAGGTGAAAAAAAGAGAGGAAGTCGGAAAAAATGAAAAACAAATGTTAATGATTAACGAACGTTATCCGATATACCTTTTGACACAGGTAAATCTCTGTTAGCGGTGGTCACAACCAAATGAAACCGGCAAAAAGAAGGAGGACGATGTTTATGGCTGTATCAGGTGTAGGAAATTATTATCATGCGTATGAAGGTGTTTCCACCATCCAGAAAAAGGAGGCGGATGCCAGCAGGCAGAAGCGGGTGGAAGAAGCCGGCACAGGATCCGGTATGAAGATTGAAGCAAAAAAGGAAAATGGAAATGAGGCATATCTCAAAAGCCTGCAGGGTCAGGTGCCCTATGTGAAACTGGAGGTCGGTTCTGCCCTGAACATGCAGCGGGATAAACGGGCAGGGGTGATTACGGTAAATCCAAAACTTTTAGAGAAAATGCAGAACGATCCACAGGCGGCAGAGCAGTATACACAGAAGTTAAAAGACATCGAGCGGGCGGAGCGGCTCGGCAACGCATATTACAATTCACTCGGCGGCTGTGTCGAGCGGACGAGCCACTGGTATGTGGACGAAGAGGGAAACCACTATCATTTCGCCTATACGCGCCGCGATGACCGGCTCAATAAAAAGATCCGGGAAGAAACGCAGAAAAATATGGAAGAACATATTGAAAAAACACGGAAGAAGGCCCGCGAAAAGGCGGAGAAGCTGGAGGAAAAGCTGGAAGAGAAGTTGGCGGAAAAGGCAGAAGAGGCGGAGAAGGAGGAAGAGATTCAGGCGAAAGGAGTTCAGCCGGAAAGCATCCCGGCTGATGGGTCTGAAAATGGGGAACAGATCAGCGTGCTTGTCAATGAGGTGCTGCCAGAGGAAGGGGCAGGTATACGGGTGGCAGGGGAAATGGCCGGATTACTGGATATACAGATATGATGCAGATGGGGATCAGGGGAGGTTTTACTCCATATGAGTTTGTGAGGCAGGAAGGGAAAGTTCTCCTTCCTGTTTTTCTTTTTTTTTAACTGTTCTAGATGGGAATCTCATTTTACTTCTATTATGATCCAGCGGGAAAATGCAAAGAATAAATGGGCGTATAAAAAACTCCCCGGGCTTAATGGGGAGGAACGGAGGTTTAGGAGATGAAATCAGTGTTCCTCTTTTTTGTACTCCATAATGTCAGAAACCGAACAATCTAAAATCTCGCAAAACATATTGATCGTGTGTGTGCTGACACCTTGATTTCGTTTTAATCTTGTGATCTGGCTAGGACTTACATGATATTTTTTGATAAGTAAATATTGGGATACATTCTTTTTTTTCATAGTCTGCCATAATCTGTCGTATACGATCATTGCAAATATTCACACCTTTCACTTGCATAATAACCGAAATCAGTGTATAATGAAATTTACCAGTTTCAGTTATTAACTGATATTAGTTAATATTTACAAAAAAAGGATATGAATATTCACCAGGAGGGATGATAATGCCAAATTACGAATTGGAATTACAGGAGTACAAAGGTAAGCTTAGTTCACAGATTGCTGGGATTGAAAAAATCTTAAGGCTCAATACAAATGATTTGCTGGATAATGAGGTGACGGGCAAGCTTTCCGAAATTCAGGGTAAAGCAGAGCGATTATTAAAAAAATTAGAGAAGAATGAATTTGAGATTTCCATCGTGGGATTGGAAAAAGCGGGGAAAAGTTCTTTTGCAAACGCTATGATCGGAAATGATATTTTACCATCAAAAGAAGCGCGATGTACGTACACGTCTACCAGCATCCGGTATGGTGAAAACAGGGCAACTGTCAGATTCTTTTCGAGACAGGAATTTGCGTTAGGTTTTGAGAAAAAGCTGCAGTTGTTAGGCATAGAACAGCCGGGAACATATGATTACGAAACATTGTCGTTACAGAAATATGAGGAAATATTTGAAAGCCTTGATGATATAACGAAGCAGCATTGGAGTGGAACGGTAAATGAAGATATCAAAGATATACTAAGATATAAAAGCACATTGAAGGATCTTGTTGGAAGCGGAACAAAAGAATTCCGGGGAGAAGATGAACTTCGCAATGATGTAAAAAAGTACATAGAAGATCCGTCGTATGCGATTGCGGTAAAAGAAATCGTTATTGAATCTGATAAACTAGAGAGGATGAAGAATGCGATCATTTATGATGTGCCGGGATTTGATTCCCCGACGCAGATGCACAAGGAACAAACGCTTGAAAAAATGAGGGCAGCAGATGCGATCATTCTTATCGCGTCTGCCTTTAAGCCAAGTTTTACGGGGCCGGTCGTAGATATTTTTAGAAATGAATCGGATGAAGATGGAATCCGTTTTGGAGATAAGATGTTTGTGTTTGCCAATATGGCTGACCGGGCCGAGAATTTGGATGAAAATATGAGAGATATCTGCAATGATTTGAAAAAGCATAACATCATGAGCGAAAGCCGTTTTGAAAGAAACGTGATACCGGGATCCGCGCGGGCACGACTGGAAGCGGATGGCAAGGTGGAAGGAACGTTGGCCAGTGAAAGCTTAAAACGAAAGGGGATAGAGGATGGAATAAATTGTATTTCAAAAAGGCTGGAGGAATACAATCAGACGGAGCGGTTCGAGGTGCTCAAAGGCAAGATCAACCGGTTACAAAGTGATATCAGGATGGTCTTTGAAAATCAGTTCGCTAAAAGTGAATTTTCAGGAGTGTATCATGGCGGTGCATTGGCGGGCCGTGCGCTGGAAATAGTGGACGAATCGAGAAAAACAATGAAAGAAGCGATCGTGAAATACAGGAATGAATTTAGAAGAGAATATTCGCCAGAAAAGCACCCATTGTCTGATCAGATGAAAGAAACGGTAATCAAGGATATCAGTGTTGAGCGTTTTGGTGTTACGGACGAAGAGTTTGAAATCGCTTGTAACGAAAGTAACCAGGGGATCCGTGAAGGGGTCGTAAACACAAGGGTAGAGGAGTCTCTGCGGGAAGAAAAGCATCATAAGATTTATAATGCGTTTGCAGATGATATTGTACAACTGGCGCTAAATGAGTATAAAAAATGTGATGAAAAGCTCGTAGCAATTATTGAAGAAGGACTGGGAATTTTCAGAGGTGACCGTTATTTCGATGAATTGGATGAAAAGATCAAAAAAGACTTTTTTAATCAGAAGCTAGAGGAAGACAGTCATAAAAATTATTATAAAAGCCTGATCGAACGTTTTTCTGCTGATCTGTTTACGTTGCTGATCGATCGTTCTTTTGGAGATGTGAGCAGATGGGATTATTTTGAAAAGGGCATGACGGAATTTTTTAGTCTATCCATGTATTCCAATGATTTTGACAGCCAGTCATCTCCCGGGGAGCAGGCGTTACATTATAGACTGCTCTTTCATACCGACGAGCAGAAAGCATGTTTAGAAAGCAAAAATGAAATCATAAAGATGCTGACGGGAAGTCTGGTGGGAATTGTTTTGGATCCAAAGATTTTAGAATATGTAAAAGTTATTGTTTCTGTAGAACAGGAAAATGCGGTAGGGGTCATTCAAAAGGTGCTTGAGAGGCTGGACGCGAATCCGAACAGAAATAAAAAGAATTTTATCGTAGAAGCTTTGGAGAATATCGTAGAAAAATACGAGGATCAAAATATGGATATTCCCAATAGAAGTTTATCGAGGGAATACTATCAGGCATTTTTTCATGGCAGGCGCGAGAAAAGCATTGAAGATGTGCGAGATGAAATTGATGAGGATATCCGGATCCTGCAGGAGGTGTTAGAGGATACGGTAGTGAATGCGATTCGGATTGAGATTCCGTTTTTGGCTCACGGAATGGAACTTATGAATAATCTGATCGAGAAAGTGGAGGGGGTTGACTATAGGAACTTTGTAACAAATAACATTCACTTGATCTGTGTGGATGAGTATGCAGATCTGGAGCAAAATGCTCGCAAGCAGATAGCATATGAAGGTATGATGGAAGAGATTAAAAAGATATTGGAAGAGATGAAAAATGTGAATAATAAATGAAGCGACATAGGAGGAATCTGATATGAACATAATTAAGTTACGGGGTGTGGATGAAGATACCGAAAATACTATCATCGACCATATAAAAAATCCGGATACCGTATTTGTTTATATGGGGAAAGAAAAATTATATAGTTACATAGACGAACTGGGAGATTTGATCAGCAGCAAGAATCTTTGTAGAATAAAGATCTGCAAAGAAATCGAGCCGATTGATGTTACACTCGTTCGTGGTGAAAAAAAATCAAACTTTTCTAAACTGAGTGATCTGCTTGCGGCCATTGATGCAGGCATGTATCAGGAAGTAGTCATAAAGGGGGATATCAGTGCGGATGAAGAGAAAGTAAAAGCGGTGCGCACCCAGTTGAGCGATATTGTACAGCAGTTTGTTTATCTGAATATTTCGCTGGATAAAGTGCAGGTTATGACAGAAAAAGAGTATCAGGATAATGCGAAAGTGCGTCAGTTTTCGAACAAGATCAGGGAACACCAGAAAAATCTTATCGAGTCGAAAAAAATGCTGTCAGGGGAGACATTCCATTCATATCGGGAAATAGCGGATGAAGTGGGGGAAAGCCTTAAACGGATTGGAGAGTGTTTAGAGGACGCACAGGATAATGAACTGAAGATCGCTGCCGCGGCATCTAAAAAAAGCGGTAAGAGCGTGATCGTAAATAGCATGTTAAAATGTGAAGTGGCTCCGACAAGCCTGGAGCTTGCCACACCGAATAATTGTATTTATAGAAAATCTGACAGGGGATATACGCTGGAGTATGATGGGAAGAAAAGACAGTTTTCTTCTGAAAAGGAGATCCGGGAATATATTTACGAGATTTTTAAAACAGCAGAAATGGATAAACAGTCTGGTTACGCTGTTCCGGATATGAATATCGGATATATTTCTTCTGACCAAGGAATTTCTACCTATACGATCTACGACACGCCGGGACCGGATCTGGCCGGGGCAGACGGACACAAAAAGGCAGCATTCAAGGCGATCAATGAAGTGGATGTGATCATTTTTGTGATTGATTACTCAAAATACCTTACTGACTCGGAAGTAGATTATTTGAAAAAAATACGTGACAGTTTTTCGGAAAAGAATAAGTTCTATTCGTTGATACTGGATGTTAATAAACTGGACTGCCGTTATGGCAACGAAGGGGATAAGAGCAGCATTCGGATTTTGGATTTCATTAGAAATAAACTGGTCAGCATTGCCCCGGAGTTCAAGGATACGATCGTGATCGGGACGTCGGCGCTCACTTATTTTAACTGTATTGAAATGGAGAAGATCGCAGAGTGTGCGGATCTGGGTAAGCACGATAGTTTCCGGGATGATCTTGAGACTTTGATCGAGGATTTTTCGGATGACAAGAAGAAGTGCGATGAAGTAAATGCGATGCAGTTTATCAGCAACATGATTGGAAATATTAAAACATTTGATGGCATCCGGGTCAAGGAGATCAATGAGATTAAAAAACTCAGCGGGATGCCGGATTTGTTGAGTTATGTGGAATACATCGCACGAAATAAGGCGAGGGTTGAAAAGGTAAATAACCTTATTTATAAGATAGAAAGCGAGTATGCAAGGATTCAGAATTTTTTTCATTTTCAACAGTTAGAGGAATCGCTGGCGGAAAATCAGGAGTTGCTGGAGCAGGCGAAGAAGGTTCTGTCTAAGTTTTCCGAAGAGGTGGGGAAGATTTATAATGAGGGGAATCACGATTTCTGCGAAATGTGGGGAGATAACGGAAACGGGTTTAAGAGCCAGTCGTTGAAGGCAGAAGGAAATCGAAGTCCATTTGAATTTGAGAAAATATTTAAATACTGCCAAGAAGTGTATATTGACGAGGCTTTAGATGAAAACCGTATAATCGAAGATATCAAGAGCAGTATAAGAAATAGTTTCGAAGGAAAAATTCGTAAACTGTTTCGCGATAGTGAACATACGCTGGAAAGAAAGGTGATAAAAAAGAACGGTACTGATTGTACCGAGGCGGAAATCTTGAATGTCGTTGAAGAGGAAAAAGTGAAGTTGTTGCTTCAACGTGTTTGCAGTGAGATAAACGAATCTACACGAAATAGTATAGAGAGTCATATAAAATATGCAAAAGGTTATCTAAAAAATGAGAGTGAACTTATATTAGAGGATTTGGAAAAGATAGTACACAAACGGAGGCAACGTTTGGAAAAAGCAGTTAGAGAATGTAGGGAAGGTTTGCGGGAAGAATGCGGTATTGATTTCAAATTAGTTTTGCCTAAGTTTGAATATTCTTTCAGAAGTGATAGTGCCTGGGAAGGGGGCGAAAAGATTAGTATAGATATGAAATCGCTCGTGACACGTATAGGGGATGATATAGACGATGAAATGACGAAAAAAGGAAAAGTCCACAACAATTGGTTGTTTAACTTGTTTGGTAAGGTGATTGGGAGTGAGTATAATAAGCTTAGTTATGATGAGAAATATGTGATGGCTTATTATGATAAAAGGGTAGCTCCTGAAATCGAGAACTTTTTAAGGAAGGCAAACATTGCAGGTTCATATAAAGAAGAGAAGGAGGCATATATAAGTGAACTCGAAGATTATGTGAAATACATTCAAGATGAGATGAAAGATCAATCAAAAATAGCGATGTCCTATGCGCATGGGATAGAGGGTGCGATTGATCAAACATCCGAAGAGTACGAGGGTAACATTGATGGAATCATGAAAAAACAGCAAACACTTGAAATTATTCAAAGGTGCGTTAAAAAGTTTTGTGATGTATGGGGGGAAGGAAGATAGTTCATGGTAGCTTATAGCAGGAGGTAGAACTGATGGCAAGGATTTTTATCAGGTTGAATTTTGATGTTGCGAAATCAAATAAACCGGAACTTTTGAAGAAATTAGATCGTTTAGTGATGGAATCGAGTGCTCGTTCGCTTTTGGATATGGATGTGGATGAGGCAAACAGGGTGATTTCCCACAAAATGGATCAATGCATGAAGCAGTACGACGTTTTGGGTGATTTCCTGTATTTTGCCGAAAGATTTTCGGAGGGTACGGTTACGATTGATTACGCTGACACGGTTAAGATGATGGTGTCAAAAATCATGGCGAACAGGGATGTGATCAGAAGGAACATACATAAATTGTAGCAAAGTGAGTGAAAGCGATGATGAAAAATACGTTAAAAGTGGTTTGGCTACATGAGAAACCGCATAAAAAAAGAAAATGGAACAGTAGGTTAATAAAAGTAGAGGAGGTTAAGATGATTAGTATTAATTTAGGTCTATTGATGATTCTTCTTGCTGCTGCGGTGGTTGTGATCGGTATTGTATTGTATGTAGTGAAAGGTATGGGGAAAAGAGGGGCACGGGTGTCCAGAGAGCGCACCACTGGCAATCCTGTCAATGCAAATAACAACATGCAGACCGCGGATGATGATATCACAAGAGAGGACGCGGAAACATTTCTTGCGATTGTTGAATTGCTTGATCAGTTGTACTGATCGTGCTGTAATACTGTTTTAAAAATTGTAAATCAAAGGAAAAGAAAAGGAGCAGGGGTATGACACTAATTGCCAAACGTGTGAAATGCACTAAGTGCGGGAAAAAATTTTTTTGGAATCCAGATGTGGGAAAAGGGCATTGTCCACGGTGCGGCAAGCGGTGGAGTACGTTTGATGAATTGAATGACAGAAAATAAGCAATACGAGGGGAAGAGAACATGCTGATAGTTATTACAGGTTTGGATGGATCGGGAACATCCACGATTGCAGAGAAATTACATAAGATGGATGAAGGTTCATATTTATTGCACATGCCCAGTGAGGTATACAGGGACCGTAGTAGTATAGATCGAGGCGTGAGAGATATTTCTCCCAAAGCGGTTGTGTAAATAAATTTGTGTTTCTGGAAATATATGTCTCCTTTTTGGTAAGAA
>CAJTXO010000033.1 GCA_910583555.1 uncultured Eubacterium sp. | reverse complement strand
AAAAGGAACCTTCTACAACTTTAAATGTAAAAGATTCCTTAAGTTAATGACATTGTCCATTATCATGTAACACAGCGAACGATACAACGAGACATCGAAGATATCCGTAAATCTTTAGATGGTGCTGTGATGGATACAGGTATCATAAATACCATTTTGTATTAGTTTATGTACGGCGGAAAGCTGCAGCGGGTAACTTTTAAATACTCCGGTCTGAACGTTGAAGCGGTGTTGGATCGATTGCCAACTGCAAAGATTTTGTCGTACGAGAATGGCATTTATACGATATCAGCTGAAGTGTTCGGTAAGGAAATTGATATGTGGTTGAGAAGTCAGGGGGATGTAGTGGAAATCGTGAAATAAGAACAGGTGTTTTTATATCAAAAAAATACAAATTTACGGAGGAATGGTTTATGTTTAACAGTTCACTGAAAAAGGACGCTCTTGCAATCCACAAAAAAGAAGTAGAAAAGTATGACGCCGCTTATATGGAAATGATTTCAAGTTGCGACAAGTTGTATCAACAGAGATGTCTATGTGTTGAGGATATGGATAAAATAGGTGCATTTATAAACAGCATTGCCAACACACCTAAAGACTTTGAGCAAAAAATTAAACGAATTACCAAAGAAAAGGACAAATTTAAGGAAACAGAGAAATATGCAAAGGAATCTATGGAAAGTACTATAAAATCGGGTATAGGCGTATTTACGGCAATAGGCGCAGGCGGTGCATTTGCGGGAATTGCTCCGAGCGTTGCAATGAGTATTGCAACAACATTCGGATCAGCTTCGACCGGTACAGCCATCAGTGCGCTGTCAGGTGCTGTGGCAGAAAAGGCCGCATTAGCGTGGCTCGGTGGCGGCGCATTATCTGCAGGGGGAGCAGGCGTTGCAGGGGGAGAAGCATTGCTCGCTCTAGCGGGTCCTATTGGTTGGGGAATTGCTGCGGCTGGAGCGGGGATCTCTTTCATTTCATTATCGGTAAAAAACAGAAAGATTGCTGATAAGGCTGTTGAAGAGGCAAAGAAAATCGCAGGATACAGAGCAGTAGTTGTAAATAGCAATGAAAAAGTTCTGGATCTGCTTAACAAAACAGAAACCCTTTATCATAATTTAGATAAACAGTATCACGATCTTGCTTATTTGGAAAGTGCAGATTTCAATAAGTTAAGCAGCGATGTTCAGATTAGTCTTGGGACGCTTGTAAACAACACGTTGTCATTGGCTGAATTAATCAATAAAACGTTTGAATAAAGGGGTTGGCTCATGAACGGTGTAAAAATAATTAAAAGCACACAGGAACAAGCGTCGGCAGCCTGGATTAACTATTTGAATCAACTCAGGCTTGATGAGTTATTTGATGCACTGTCAAAGCAGGATATGAACCTGGAAAATGCTTTGATAGAAATGAACAAGTTGAAAAAAAGTATTGTTTCTGAAGTGGTTGACAAGAATCGCGGTGGAAATAAGGGAATGCACGGTTTTATAGGCGAGCGTGTTCAGGTTTATATTGAAAATGCAAGAAAACTTATTGAAGGATTATCTCAAGATTATAATCTTATTGATGATAATGGGCCTACCG
Source organism: uncultured Eubacterium sp. (assembly GCA_910583555.1). Taxonomy (GTDB): domain Bacteria; phylum Bacillota; class Clostridia; order Lachnospirales; family Lachnospiraceae; genus Eubacterium_F. Next base: position 25,405 of record CAJTXO010000033.1, on the reverse strand, counting down.
ATTACATGCGGCGTTCAATCCCTATTCAACAGAAATGTGTACAAAACAAATTTGGTCTTGACGCTATAAAAGAGCATGCTGAAAAATATCCCGGTTTTATAGATAATGGAATTTATCAAATTCCAAAAGATTATTATGAGAAGCTTAAGAAATTAGCTGTTTTAAAGCCCAATGAAGCAGGCAAGCTTACGGGATCAGATTACAGAATATGGAAAGAAATTCAGGATTTACAAAATGAGTATAGGGTTGGTTTTGAAAAAATTGAGCCTATGGTAGCTGATTATTCTGAAATACAAGCCGGAAAATTTGATGATACCATTGAAAGAGAAAAGGAATCCTTAAAAAATAAGTCTCAGGAATTAAAGGATAACGCTTATGAAAAATCCAGGCCAACTTTGAAAGAAGGCGCAAAAGTAACAGCGGTAAGCGCAGCGATGGAAGGCGGTGTATCATTTTGTCTAAAGGTCATAGGAAAGCTGAAGTCGGGTAAGAGGCTTAATGAATTTACCGAGGACGATTGGAAGGATGTTGGCTTAACAACTGCCGCGGATACAGCAAAAGGTGGGATAAGAGGGGCAAGTGTTTACGCGCTTACCAATTTTACTGCAACGCCTGCAAATGTTGCTTCCGCGCTTGTTACTGCTACATTTGGAATTGTTTCTCAGGCGAATCAGTTTGGAAAAGGGAGTATTGACAGTGAGGAATTTATTATAAATTCCGAAATCGTTTGCCTTGATGTATCAATAAGTGCAATTTCTTCAATTCTTGGTCAAATTGCGATACCTGTTCCTGTTTTGGGCGCATTGATTAGCAACGTGGTGGGTTTGTTCATGTACGGAATCGCAAAAGACTTTGGTTTGAAAAAAGAGGAGGAATGTATTAAAAAAAATAATCGTACCATGGTTGAGTTAAATAAGCGGCTTGATGATGAACACAGAAAATTGGTTGAGCTGCTTACTGAAAAATTTAAACAATTCAAGTCAGCTGTTGAATTGGCTTTTGACTTTGATATTAATATTGCATTTGACAGTTCAATTAAGCTTGCGGAATTAACAGGTGTGGACAGTAATAAAATTTTGAGAAATGAAGTAGATATTTCTAATTATTTTACAATATAAAATCAGGAGGAATTAAATGATGTCAAACGATTATGAAAACATGGAAGTTGATGATGATTTCAAAGATGAGCTTAAGTATCTTGAAATTAGAAGAATGCTTGAAAAGGCGGACAACGCAGTAATAACAGCTGTTGCCGCTACTGCTGCTACTGGTGCTATCCCCATTCCCTTTGCCGACGCTCCACTACTTATCGGAGAGCAGGTCACGCTGATGGCGACGATTGCCGGAATTTTTAAAATTAATGTAAAAAAGGACGGTCTTAAAACGCTTGCTATTGCAGCTATTGGCGTAGGAGGAACAACAGTACTTGGTAAAACGATCGTATCAAATGTTCTTAAATTAGTTCCCGGAGTAGGCAGTGTTGCGGGTGGAGCGATTTCCGGAGGAACTGCAGGAGCAATCACCTTGGCTATGGGAAAGGCTTTTATTGAAGTATGTAAGAAAATAAAAATGGGCAAACTGAACGATGATGAATTGACATCATCAAAGGGTGTAAATATGCTTAAAGCAGAGTTTAGAAAGCAATTTAAAAAGAAAAAAAAGTAGGTTTTGTGCTGCAAGTAGGAATATTAGATGATATAATATTTTTGCGAGATTGTTAGTTATCTAACGGTCATTAACAAGATTAGGATTGGGTTAATATTTTTAACCTAGTTCTTTTTTGTCAATCCCCCTCTTCTGTTAGAAGAAAATTCTCCAACTTTCGATTCTCAGGCAAATATTTGAAGCAAGCTAACACAGAAAAAACAAACTTTCGCTATATATTCGCAAGTACTCCCAGCAGGAATCGAACCTGCAACTAGCCCTTAGGAGGGGCTTGTTATATCCATTTAACTATGAGAGCAAATAAGGGCCGGCGAGACTATAACCTGCCCGCCGCCAAACACAGCGCAACCAGCCATACAACCGATGCGCCTCTGCCACTACCCTTCTATTCTAATCAAAAATTAAAACAAAGTCAATAAAAAACTTTAAATTCCAAAAAATCTACAAATACTTTTTCAAATCCTCCGCCTTATCCGTCTTCTCCCACGGCAGATCGAGATCACTCCTCCCGAAATGCCCATAAGAAGCCGTTCCCTTGTAAATCGGTCTGCGGAGGTTGAGTTTCTGAATGATACCTGCCGGCCGCAGATCAAAATTCTCTACGATAATATCCGCAAGTTTTTCATCCGGAAGCTTGCCTGTGCCAAATGTATCGATCCGAACAGACGTTGGAGACGCAACGCCGATCGCGTAGGAGAGCTGGATCTCCGCCTTCTCACAAAGACCTGCTGCCACGAGATTCTTTGCCACATAGCGCGCCGCATAAGACGCGGAGCGGTCAACCTTAGTCGGATCCTTCCCTGAGAACGCGCCGCCGCCATGACGGGCCCATCCGCCATATGTATCCACAATGATCTTGCGGCCGGTAACTCCGCTGTCTCCGGCTGGGCCGCCGATTACAAAACGACCGGTAGGATTTATATAGATCTTTGTCTCATCATCCAAAAGTTCTTGAGGGAGGATTGGATCGATCACATACTTTTTAATATCCGCCTTGATCTGCTCCCATGTCACATCCTCGCTGTGCTGGCTGGAAACGACAACCGCATCCAAACGGAGAGGCTTTCCCTCGCTGTCATACTCGACTGTCACCTGCGATTTCCCATCAGGACGGAGATACGGCAGTGTTCCATCTTTTCTCACCTTACTGAGCTGACGGGTCAGCTTGTGTGCCAGATATATCGGATATGGCATAAAATCTTCTGTTTCATTTGTAGCGTAGCCAAACATCAATCCCTGATCCCCGGCTCCGATCGCTCCGATCTCCGAATCTGTGAGTTTTGCCTCCAGCGCCTTATCTACGCCGAGCGCAATATCCGCCGACTGCTTGTCAATCGCAATCATGACACCGCACGTCGAACAGTCAAAACCTTTTTCCGAATCGTCATATCCTATTTCCTGGATCGTGTCACGGACAATCTTCTGGTAATCCACCGCAGCAGAAGAAGTTATCTCGCCCATAACGAGAACAAGACCAGTCGTAATAGCTGTTTCACAAGCAACGCGGCTCATCGGGTCCTGCTCCAACAAAGCATCCAGTATGGAATCCGAAATCTGGTCACAAATTTTATCCGGATGACCTTCCGTAACGGATTCTGAGGTAAACAGTATTTTACTCATCCTCATTTCCTCCTCAGTCTATATTCAGTCTGATTGTAACATTCTCTCTACCACCATTAAGAATACAACATTTATCCGCCTTTTGTCAAGATTTTTTCAATCCTCAGAAAACATTCGTCCAGGACAGATTCGCCTGAACACCGCCTACCTGTCACGATCAACCGCATTATAAATAAAATCAGAAAACACACACTGCCCGCCAGACTCCGCCGTACTGTACATAAACAGCCCAGCCCGGCATCCGACAAAATGATCCAGCGTAAAAAACAATTTATGGGAATTCCCCAATGAAATCCATGTTCCATCCGACTCATAATAAAATGACACTTCATCTTTCATATCTGAAAATTCCGCGCACAAACGCAGCGTGACGACCGAACGATCAAGCGGGATACGCGCGGTCTCTGTCCCGGGCAGGTTATCCAGATCCCCCATGTTCTGCGATATTTCATGGGCGTTCCGCTCTACCAGGACCAGATAGTACTTGTTGTTCTCCCTCATAAAGCCAGCATACGCATAACACCCCTGCAAAGCGACCAGCCCGGCAACATCCCCATTCTTCATTCCGGCCCCGTCTAACCTGACCTGAACTTCAGCGGAAGGAAACATCAGCCTTTGAGTGAGCGTATTCACTGCCTGCGTCACGTTGATGGACAAGCAGTCTGTTCTGATCGTAAATTCGTTCCCGTCAAGAGAAAAAAGCGAAGCATCCGGCAGATGATTCCACTGCCATTGTCGCTTTAAACGGCCGTCTCCGTCCGTAAAACCACTTGCGAACAATAGTTCATATGAATGAGCCTTCCTGGAAAGCCCCTGTGCTGCTAACCGCTCCCTGGCTGAAACCGCTTCTACCGCCGAAAACACCGGAAAACCATGCTCGAAATGAACCGGGATCAGCACGGGGATCCTTCCGACAGCACCACTGTCCTGAAACAGGATGGCAAACCACTCCCCCTCCGGCGTATCCACAATGCCGCCCTGCGCGACGCCCTGTCTGTGATACCCCATATCATCGCAGAGCACATCGCCGCCCTTAAATTCACCAGTCAGCGAATCCGCAGCAAAACAGGCCTCCGCGCGGCAGGCTCCTTCCTCTTTCCCCCAGTGGATCAGAAAAAGGTAATATCTGCCATCGATCTTATAAATATGGGAACCCTCATAACCGAGCCGGACATTTCCGGTATCTTTTACCAGAAGCCGGTGCAGACCGCCCTCGAGCGGCCGGCTCAGGTCCTTGGTCAGCTCAGTCAGATAAATCTCCGTATTTCCATAGACGATAAAAACCCTGCCCTCATCAAACAAAAGGGACGCGTCATGATAAAACCCTTCGATCTCCTTGCGCTCCCATGTTCCCTCCACGTCTTCCGTATAAAACAAATATGTCTTATGCGTATCATTTGCCACGAAACAGACGTAAAATTTGCCGTCAAAATAGCGAAAAGACGGCGCCCACATACCCTTGCCATAAATGCCCTGCCCGTCCTGCAGGCGCGCGCCGGCTGTATCTTCCAGCACATCGTAAAGATAATTCACCAATTCCCAGTGCAACAGGTCATACGAGCGGAGAATCGCCCCGCCGGGAAAAAAGTGCATCGTAGTGCTGAGCATATAATAGACTTCTCCGACCCGGATCACATCCGGATCCGGATAATCACAGTCCATGATCCTATGGCTCATATTCGTCCTCCTTCATTCTGCCTCCATCATGCGCGAAAATTTCCATTCGTAAAAAATACACACGCGCAGGACTTCCACATTCATTTCCTTCTTGCGCTCCGCACTGTCAAACATCAGAGCAAGTCGGCAACGCGGTAAATGAGTTTCTCCGTTTTCTCCCAGCCGAGACACGGATCCGTGATCGACTTCCCGTAAATGTGCTCGCCAATCGCCTGGGCGCCGTCTTCGATATAACTCTCGATCATAAGTCCCTTCACCATCAACTCGATATCTTTGGAAAACCGGCGGCTCTCCATAACTTCTTTGGAAATGCGGATCTGCTCATTAAAACGCTTGTCCGAATTGTTGTGGTTCGTATCAATGATCACTGCCATATTTTCAAGATTCCGCTCACTGTAGATCTCATGGAGGAGAAGCAGCTCCTCATAATGATAATTCGGAAGGCTTTTTCCGTGCTTATTCACGCTGCCGCGCAAAATCGCGTGCGCATAAGGATTTCCTTTCGTCTCCACCTCCTGCTGCCGGTAAATAAAATGATGGCGGCTCTGCGCAGCTTCAATCGAATTCAACATAACAGTCAGATAACCGCTCGTCGGGTTCTTCATTCCACACGGAACATCGATCCCGCTCGCCGTCAGACGATGCTGCTGATTTTCCACAGAACGGGCTCCGATCGCTACATAGGAAAGAACATCCGACAAGTAGGCGTAATTTTCCGGATAGAGCATTTCATCCGCGCACACCATCCCGGTCTGCTCCACGACAGCCACGTGCGTTTTGCGGATCGAATGCAGTCCTTCGAGCATGTTTTCCTTCTGTTCCGGATTCGGCTGGCTCGCCATTCCCTTATATCCTTTTCCCGTCGTGCGGGGCTTATTTGTATAGACGCGGGGCACGATAAATATCTTATCGGACACCTTCTCCTGAATGGCCGCAAGACGCGAAGTATAGTCGATCAGGGCCTCTTCATTATCCGCCGAACAGGGACCGATGATCAGGGCAAATAAGTCACTTTTTCCGGTAATAATATCTTTCAGGATCTGATCTTTTTTCTTTTTTATTTCCTTCGCTTTTTCTGAAATAGGAAATTCTTCTTTCACTTCTTCCGGTGTTGGTAGATTTCTTAATATCTTCATATTTTAAACTCACTCCTTCACATTTCTATATAAATCTAGCACTGAAATACAAAGGTGTCAAGAAAAAAATGAAAAAGAGTGGTTGCATTTTTAGTAGAGATTAAGGTAGAATGTAATTACTGATACTGATCAGCACACTTCTCAAATGTACTGGTTTACACCGAACACTGATAATTGCACAATTAAGGAGATCACATATGGATAAAGTACTAATAATAGAAGACGAACTAACAACTGCAGAGCTTGAAAAAAATTATCTTGAATTGACAGGGTTTGAGGTAACCGTTGAATCAAATGGAAACAGTGGTTTGCAGCAGGCTTTAAGTGGAAATTATCAGTTAATTATTTTGGATCTGATGCTCCCCGGACTGGACGGAGTCGAAATTTGCAAGCGAATTCGTGAAACATCAGAGATCCCCATTATCATGATCTCTTCAAAAACGGAAGTCGTAGACAAAATACGGGGATTTGGAGTTGGCGCAAACGACTATTTAACAAAACCATTTGACCCGGGCGAACTCGTGGCAAGGGTGCGTTCACATCTGGAGCGTTACCAAAAGTTAACAGGACGCAGCGCGCAGACGAAAAATGAAGTGATCGTGACCGGCGGGCTCAAGATCGACCGCACGGCACGGCGGGTATTTGTGGACGATGTCGAAAAATTCCTGACGACAAAGGAATTTGACCTCTTGTATTTTCTCGCCAGCTATCCAAATCATGTCTTTTCGAAAGAAGAACTATTGCAGGAAGTATGGGATTTAAACCCGATCGGGGCAGATATTGCCACCGTCACCGTACACGTAAAAAAAATCAGGGAAAAAATAGAAAAAGACACGCAGAATCCGAAATATATCGAAACCGTCTGGGCGGTCGGCTATCGGTTTATTGATTCGGACATGTAATATTGTACTCGCTTTTTGCCAATACTAGTTTGACAGCAACTACCTCAAACGAGCGGCGAAAGGAGAAACACAAGATGAACAAAAAATGGAAAAATGTACTGATCATATTGGGAACTGCCGCAGTTGTTTACGTAAGTTTTTACTTTCTTCTCCCTCTGGTAGTTCCCTTTGTTTTTGCATTTGTATTTGCCAAACTTACCCAGCCTGTAGTGCAGAAGCTACATAAGAGCTGCCATATCAATGAAAAAATCTGTTCCCTTCTGATCATAATTCTATTTCTCGGCGCGATCGGAAGCTTTCTCTTTTACATCGGATATATCTGTATCGGCCAGTTGACGGAATTTTTGAAAAATGCGCCGGCACACGCGGGCACATGCGCCCGTTTTTGTGAACGCGCCTGCGGGGGAGTGGATAATCTGCTGGGGCTGAGCTCTGGCGACACTTACGTCTGGGTGGAAAACAGCTTATCCGATATGGACGGAAGGATTTCCCAGGTGTATCTGCCAAGGCTGACTGAGTGCATCCCGAAAATGCTCGTGACGCTGGGGGAATGGGGCGCTGGGTTTATCGTATTTATCATGTCAACGCTCCTCATCTCGTTTGACCGGGAAAGTCCGCTGAAATACCGGAGCCTCATGCCGTATGTCAAACGACTAAAAACCGCGGGATTTGCATACTTAAAAGCACAGGGGATCATCATTTTCCTCGTCTCGGCAGTGAGCGCGGCCGGACTTCTCATCATCCGGAATCCCTATGCCATCCTGCTCGGCATCACGATCGGCATCGTAGACGCCTTTCCCATATTCGGGAGCGGCAGCATACTCATCCCCTGGGCTGTGATCGAACTCGTGCAGAAAGATTTTTTTCACGGAGCCGTGCTGATCACCCTCTATGTCATCACCCTCCTGCTGCGTGAGATCATGGAGCCGCGCCTGATGGGAAAAGAGATGGGCTTAAAGCCGCTCTACGTCCTGATCGCCGTCTATGTGGGCATAAAACTGTTTGGTCTCGGAGGCATCATACTCGGGCCGATCGGCCTCACGATCTTAAAAACGGTGGCGGAGACAAAAATACGGGCCTGACAGGCATAGTTTCCCCCCGGCCTTCATAGAATGTAATTGCATGAAGGAGGGGTGTAAGTGGAGGATAAACAGGAAACGGCGATCGCCAGATATGGCCTGACCGTTCGCAAACGGTACCGTTCCCGTGGAGGCTGGGTTTTAGAAACAAATACAGGTCCCAAATTGTTAAGGGAATATGAAACCATAGGCAGTCACTTTCAGATTGAAAACCATGTCAAGCAGCATTTGATCCAGCATGGGTTTTCCATGATCGATGACGTCGTGCCAAATCATGACGGGGAACCGGTAACAGAACTGGAAACAGGTGAAAAATATGTACTCTACCATTGGTTCTCGGGAGATGAATGCGATTTAAAATCCAAAAACTGCCTTTTGGCAGCTGGAGAAAACCTGGGCACTCTTCACGGAGCGCTGAGCGGCCTTTCATTACCCGGAATAGGAACGGGAGAGCAAAGCGGGCTTTTACAGCAATTTCTCCGGCATAACAGGGAATTGAAGCGGGTTCATGTTTACATGAAAAATAAAAAACGGAAAAGCGAGTTCGAAATATATGCCATCAATTGTTTTCGTGAATACTACGAAAAAGCGTGCGACGCGGCAGACCGCCTGGAACAATGTTCCTATTACCAGAAAATAGCTGGTCCGTGTGGCGACATATGCCACGGAGATTACAATTACCATAACCTGATCATGACGGGGAACGGCACGGCTACTATTGGATTTGAAAAGACCGGATATGGAGTCCCGCTTTTGGACCTGACTTATTTTATGCGTAAAACACTGGAAAAAAACAGTTGGAACAGGCAGGCGGGAGACGCGGTACTCGATGGATATGACCGCGCAAACACGCTTTCCAAAGAACAGCTTGACCTGATCTATATCATACTGTCCTATCCGGAGAAGTACTGGAAACTGATGAACCATTATATGAACAAAAAGAAATCCTGGCTTTCCGCAAAAAGTCTGGAAAAATTAAAAGACGTAAGAAGCCTGGAAAAACGAAGAGAAGAATTTTTGAACGGGCGCTAGAAATAAGTGGAAGTTTTTAGGATTTCGTGCTATACTACTAGTAATATCTTTTATAAAGCAGGTGCGGCATGAATCACACGATTACCAGATGGGCAGTAGCTGTTGTTGCGGTGTGTATCCTGTTATGCGGATGCGGCAGAAAAAACCGCCAGCCTACTGCGACAGACAACCCAAACGCTTCCCTTACTTATGAAAAGGGACGCGACTTCGTAGGCGTCATAAAAAATATAGACATACCGAACAAGAGCATTTCTTTTTACAACACTTCCTTTGAGGAAGAGACCGTGTGCGTATACAGCGGCGGAACAGAGATTTTGACGAAAAATGGAAAACAGATTTCGTCGGAATCTCTTGAGATTGGACAAGTTGTGGATGTATACCAGAATCCGGACACAAAGCGGCTGGCCAAATTACAGCTGAGCGCTGACATTGTAGAATATGACAGAGTCACTGACCTGTCCGTGGACCCGGACGCGGGAAATCTCGAAGTAAACGGGGTTAAATACCGCTACGGCAGCGGATTTACCGCATTTTCCAATGGTGTACCGATCCATGTGCAGGAAATCTCACCGACCGACGAAGTGACATTCCGCGGGGTAAAAGGAAGGGCTTATTCCATCGTTGTCACCAAAGGGCACGGTTATCTCAAGCCTAAGAAATACAGTGATTTTATCGGCGGTACGATGACCGTGGGGGGCGTAATGATCGTTCCTGTCACGGAAAAAATGCTCGTCCCCGTGCCTGAGGGCACCTATGAAGTGACGATGAAAAATGGCGACTATACCGGGAGCAGCACGGTAACGATCGAGAGGAACCAGCAGTTAAAATTAGATATGTCAAAATTCAAGACGCTGGCGCCGCACACCGGACAAGTTGTCTTTGACATTGATCCAGTCGGCGCGGAACTTTATGTGAACGGAACATTAACGGATTACTCGAAACCCGTTTCGTTAAAATATGGCAAGCACTCCCTCCGGGTACTTCTCGAAGGTTATACGCCGTACATTGGCGTTGTCGATGTGCAGTCGGCAGGTCCTACGGTGCGGATCAGCCTGACTGACGAAAATACGGCTGTCGATGACGATTCCGACAATACTACCGTTTCGAAGCAGGATTCCGACCGCGACCAGTCGGTATCCGACCAATATGACAACCAGCATACGATCACCGTCAGCGCGCCGATCGGAGCCAGCGTATATATGGACGGCACGTACAAAGGCGTGGCGCCCTGCAGTTTCCCGAAAAAGATCGGCACTGTCACGATCACGCTCTCCATGTCTGGCCTGACGACCAAAAGTTATACAATGAAAACCGTAAACGACAGCAAAGACATCTCGTGGAGTTTTCCGGATTTAGAAAGCTATGCTGTAGGATAGAAATTACCAATTTTAAAATAAAGGAGGAACAAAGATGGATTACATGGAAAATTATAAGGAGTGGCTTGAAAACCCTTATTTCGACGAGGAGACGAAAAAGGAGCTGAAAAGCATTGAAGGGGATGAACAGGAGATCAAAGAGCGCTTTTACGCGGACCTCGAATTCGGAACAGCCGGTTTACGCGGGATCATCGGCGCCGGGACAAACCGCATGAATATGTACACGGTCCGCAAAGCGACGCAGGGACTTGCCAATTACATAATCAAGCAGGCAGGGCAGAAAAAGGGTGTGGCGATCGCCTATGATTCCCGTCGTATGTCGCCGGAATTTGCGGATGAAGCGGCCTGCTGCCTCGCTGCGAACGGCATCAAAGCCTATGTTTTTGAGAGTCTCCGCCCGACCCCGGAGCTTTCATTCGCCGTGCGCGAACTCGGCTGTATCTCAGGCATTAACATTACAGCGAGCCACAACCCGCCGGAATACAACGGCTACAAAGTTTACTGGGAAGATGGGGCGCAGATCACGCCGCCAAATGACACCGGGATCATGGATGAAGTAAAAGCCGTCACCGACTATTCGACCGTAAAGACCATGAGCCGGGAAGACGCGGAAAAAGCCGGCCTCTATGAAACGATCGGCGCGGCCATCGACGACCGCTACATGGAAGAACTGAAAAAGAATGTCCTTCATCCAAATTGTATTAAAGAAGTAGAAAAAGATCTGAGGATCGTGTACACACCTCTCCACGGCACGGGAAATATTCCGGTCCGCCGGGTATTAAAAGAACTCGGTTTCACCAATGTATTTGTCGTACCGGAGCAGGAACTTCCGGACGGTGAATTTCCGACCGTAGGATACCCGAATCCGGAAGCCAAAGAAGCATTTGAACTCGCATTAAAACTGGCAAAAGAAAAAGACGCCGATCTCGTATTGGCGACAGATCCGGACGCCGACCGTCTCGGAGTATATGTAAAGGACAGCAAATCGGGCGATTACATCTGTCTTACGGGAAATATGTCCGGCTCTTTCCTGGCTGATTATGAGATCGGACAGCGCTTGGCGTTAAAAGGCGAACTTCCAAAAGACGGGATGCTCGTAAAAACAATCGTGACGACCAATCTCGTCGATGCGATCGCCGCCCATTATCACATTGACGTCGTGGAATGCCTCACCGGATTTAAGTGGATCGGCAGGGAAATCCTGAAAACCGAGAAAACCGGAAAAGGTGAGTACTTATTTGGATTTGAAGAAAGTTACGGCTGCCTGATCGGAACCCACGCCAGGGACAAGGACGGTATCGTGGCTTCTATGGCACTGTGCGAAGCTGCCGCCTATTACAAAAAGCGCGGCAAGACGCTGTGGGACGCAATGATCGAAATGTACGAGAAATACGGTTATTATAAAGACGAAGTCGTTTCCATCACGCACAAAGGGATCGAGGGACTGGCAAAGATTAAATCCACGATGGACGGACTGCGGGAAAATCCGCCGAAAGCGTTTGGAAATTATGAAGTAACCACTATGAGAGATTATGAAAAAGACATGATAAAAGATCTGCGCACCGGCGAGGAACGAAAAACCGGACTCCCCACGTCCAATGTTCTGTACTTTGAACTCACTTCGGATTCCTGGCTCTGTGTGCGCCCTTCGGGAACTGAGCCAAAAATCAAGATCTATTTCGGCGTAGTCGGTGACAGCATGGAAGATGCGGACAAAAAGTCATCCGAGCTTGCTGCTGTTGTAAAAGACCTTTTCGCAGACTGACAAAGGAGTATAAAAGAAATGAACGAACTTTTAAAAGAGTGGATGAACCCGGCACTGATCGAAGAAATGGAAGAGGGCGTGCTAAACGCCCCCCAAGATCTGCTCGGCGTCCACATGTATCTTGATACACAGTTTTTTGTGGTAAGACGACCGGAGGCCCAGATCGTATGGATCACAAATGTTGACGGGGATATCGCTTATGAAATGGAAGAACTGGATCACGAACTGGGATTGTTCGGACTGGAGATCAAAAAGAAGTCCAAACAGCTCAAAGATTACCGTGTCAGGATCCAGTACGCACCGGATGATGTGATCGAGACTGCCGATCCTTACCAGTTTGAACCCCAGACGTCCGATTTTGACTGCTATATTTTCGGAGAGGGCAAACATTACAAGATTTTTGAAAAAATGGGCGCGCATGTGGAAACGATCAATGGCGTGACCGGCACGCGGTTTACCGTATGGGCGCCGGACGCCAGAAGCGTCAGCGTCGTCGGCAGCTTTAACATGTGGGACGGACGGCTTCACACGATGCGGCTTTTAGGGCCGACGGGTGTTTATGAGCTATTCGTGCCGGGCGTTACGGAAGGAAGCGTCTACAAATACCAGATCACGACGCGCAGCAAGGAACTGATCTATAAAACCGACCCTTACGGAAATTACGCGGAACTACGTCCGGGAAACGCCTCCGTCGTAACCTCTCTCGAAGGCTACGAGTGGGGCGATGCGGAATACATGAAAGAGCACGGCACAAAAACACGCGAAATCCGGGAACGGAATCCGATGTCCATCTATGAAGTCCACCTCGGTTCATGGAAAAAACGGGTTGAGAACGATGATAACGGTTTCTACTCCTACCGCGAACTGGCAGGTATGCTCGGTGATTATGTGGTGGAGATGGGATATACGCACATTGAACTGATGGGCATTTCCGAATATCCGTTTGACGGCTCCTGGGGGTATCAGGTCGGCTGTTACTACGCGCCGACGAGCCGTTACGGAACGCCGCATGATTTCATGTATTTTGTCGATGAAATGCACAAACGGGGCATTGAAGTCATTCTTGACTGGGTACCGGCACATTTCCCCAAAGACGCGCACTGTCTGGGAAATTTTGACGGGAAAGCCGTTTACGAGCACCCGGACCGCCGGCGCGGGGAACACCCAGACTGGGGTACGTACATTTTCAATTACGGCAGGCGGGAAGTCCAGAACTTCCTCGTCGCCAACGCGCTGTTCTGGATTGAAAAATTCCATATCGACGGACTCCGTGTCGACGCCGTTGCCTCGATGCTGTATCTGGATTACGGAAAACAAGACGGGGACTGGCTTCCAAATAAGGACGGCGGTAATGAACATTATGAGGCGGTTGAATTTCTGCAACACTTAAACAGCGTGATGGAACAGTCACACCCGGACGCCTATATCATCGCGGAGGAATCCACGGCGTGGCCCGATGTGACCAAACGAGTAAAAGACGGCGGCCTCGGATTTTCCTTTAAGTGGAACATGGGCTGGATGAACGACTTTTTGGAATACATGAAGTTAGATCCCTACTTTAAACAATTTCACCACGACCAGCTTTGTTTCAGCCTGCATTACCACCTGAGCGAAAAATATATCCTCGTGCTCTCGCACGATGAAGTCGTTCACGGGAAATGTTCCCTGCTGAACAAAATGCCGGGACTGACCGGCGATAAATACGCGGCGCTAAAAGCAGCATTTGGCTTTATGTACGGCCATCCTGGAAAGAAACTCCTCTTTATGGGACAGGAATTTGCCCAGCAGCGCGAGTGGAGCGAGATGCGCAGTCTGGACTGGTATCTGCTAAACGAAGAACCACATCAGGGCATCCACCGCTTTATCAAGGACTTTAACCACTTGTATCTTGAGCACAGCGCCCTCTACTACAATGACAGCGATGTCATCGGTTTTGAGTGGATGGATTGCTCCCGGCCGGAGACGAGCACGGTCGCGTTCGTCCGCAGGGGAAAAACGAGGACAAAACAGCTCTTGTTCATCCTGAACTTCACTCCGGTAGCCCACGAGAAATACAGGGTAAAGGCACCGTGTGGTGGCAAATATACGGAAATCCTGAACTCCGATGACGTAAAATACGGCGGACAGGGCAGGATCAACGCCAAACCGGTTTCCGCGAAGAAAAAAGGAACTGGAAAGAAGAACAGGAACAAGAAAAAATCAGCGGATACCGGGTACGAGATCGAATGCTATCTCCCACCGCTTTCAGTCGTTGTTTTGGAATATGATTACAAATAAATAATACGAATCTACGAAAAGATGCTCTCTGGCCTACGGGGAGCATCTTTTTTGTCTGCCTTTCCTGTCGCGACGCGAAAATCACCCCCCCCTGGCATCCCTTGCGCGTCATTACGCTACGCAAGTTGCGGATTTACAGAAATTATGTTATACTGATAAAAGATGCCAGGGGCAAAAGGAGATGAGATACGACATGCAGACCAACGTCCTGGAATATTTAGAACAGACAGCACAGCGTATACCGGATAAAACAGCATTTGCAGACGACACATCCGCTCTGTCCTTTGGGGAGATCTATCAGCGCTCCCGGCAGATCGGCTGCCATCTTGCCTCTGCTCAGGCATACCGGGAACCGGTTCTTATTTATATGAAGAGATCACCGGAAACGCTGACCGCCTTTTTTGGCGTCATTTACGCCGGCTGCTACTATGTACCGATCGATGAGGAAATGCCGAGACGGCGGATCGAACTGATTTTGGAAAACACGGAGGCAAAGTACCTGATCTATGACGAGAGTACGCGCGACAAAGTAAAGGACCTCGCTTTTACCGGAACATCCTTTTCCTATGAGGAATGTCTGTCCTGCGCTCCCGACGATAAAAAACTGGCACAGATACGGGAAAACTCGCTTGACGAAGATCCGATCTACGTCCTATTTACATCCGGTTCCACCGGCATTCCAAAAGGAGTCGTCGGACACCACCGCGGTGTGATCGACTATATCGAAAGCCTGACGGAAGCCCTTTCCTTTAACGAAGACACCATTTTCGGCAATCAGACGCCCCTCTATTTGGACGCCTGCCTGAAAGAAATCTATCCGACCTTAAAATACGGGGCGATGACATGGCTCATCCCCAAAGAACATTTTTCCATTCCGGTGAAACTGGTCGAATATCTGAATGAACATAAAATAAACACCGTCTGCTGGGTCGTCTCGGCTCTGACGATGATCTCCACATTTGGGACATTTGATATCATAAAACCGCAGTATTTACATACGATCGCCTTTGGCAGCGAAGTGTTTCCGATCAGGCAGTTTAATCTATGGAAACAAACGCTTCCCCACGCCAGATTTTATAACCTGTACGGACCGACGGAGGCCACCGGCATGAGCTGCTATTATCCGGCCGACCGCCTGTTTGATGAGTCGGAATCCATTCCCATCGGAAAACCATTTAAAAATACACGCGTTTACCTGCTCGATCCAGAGGGAAAGGAAGTGCCCGACGGCGAAAGCGGCGAGATATGTATTTCCGGCACATGCCTGACACACGGCTACTACAACAACCCGCAAAAAACAGCGGAAGTATTTACCCAGAATCCACTGACCCCCTGTTACCCACAGCGGATCTACCACACGGGCGACATCGGACGCCGTAATGAAAACGGCGACCTCATGTTTCTCTCGCGGCAGGATCATCAGATCAAACATATGGGACACCGGATCGAGCTGGGTGAGATTGAAGCCGACGCCGCGCGGATCGACGGAGTGGCGACGTGCTGCTGCCTTTACATAAAAGAGAACAATAAGATCGTGCTGTTTTATACCGGTGAGATCGACAAAAAACAGTTGACTGCTGCCCTGAAAGAACGTCTGCCCAGATATATGCTGCCAAACGCGATCATGCAGACCGATCAGCTTCCCCTGACCGCCAACGGAAAAATGGACCGTCAGAAAATGCAGGAGATCTATATGGAACAGCGGAAAAAACGGCGCGCAAAAAACAAGGAAACAACATAACTGTTATTAGTATAGAAACCGCCGCTTCTGCGGCAGAATTGAGAGGACAGAATGGAAACAGATGAAATCAGAGAAGGCATCTTGGCGATTTTAGAAGAACTCCATGCGGATGTTGATTTCGCGTCTGAGGAACAGCTCGTGGATGACAAAATATTGGATTCGTTCGACCTTGTCACCCTCGTAACGGAACTCGGCGAGGAATTTGACGTGGAAATTACGGCGAGGGATTTTGTCGCGGAAAACTTTAATTCCGTGGAACGGCTGACCGCGATGATCGTCCGCCTGATGGATGAGTAAGGAGTGGAACGACCGTGTTTACATCATATGGATTTGTCGGATTTATTTTACTGCTCTTTTTACTGTACTATTTAATCCCAAAGCGGTTCCAGTGGATGTTGCTGCTGGCCGCAAGTTTCGGTTTTTACTTTATGGCGGGAACCTTTTACCCTCTGTTTATACTCACCACTTCGCTCACCGTTTACGCGGCGGGCAGAAAGATGGGAAGCTATGACAGCGAACGGGACCGATACGAACAGGCCGTCAAAAACGGTGATCTTCCGAAGCCGTCCCGGGAAGAAAAGAAGGCGTACAAAAAGCGGATCAACCAAAAGAAAAAACGATGGATGCTGCTCTGTTTGTTCCTCAACCTGGGAATCCTCGCTGTACTGAAATACACGAATTTTGCCATAGATAATATCAATATCGTGCTGAGACAGACCGGCGCGCACGCGCTTCCTTATGCGGATCTCATTCTGCCGATGGGGATCTCGTTTTACACGTTTCAGGCCGTCGGCTATTTACTCGATGTGTACTGGAACAAATGTGAGCCGCAGAAAAACATATTCCGCTTCATGCTGTTCGTTTCCTTTTTTCCACAGCTCATCCAGGGACCGATCAGCCGTTACAGTGATCTGAAAGAAACACTGTACCAAGAACATTCCTTTGACTGGAAAACCGTGCGTTTCGGACTGGAACGGATGCTTTGGGGTTACTTCAAAAAACTTGTGATTGCCGACCGCATCGGCGCGGCCGTCAGTATGTTGATGGAAGATCCGGATTATTATACCGGCGCGTTCGTTTTTATTGGGATGCTATTTTACGCCGTACAGTTATACGCCGATTTCACTGGCGGCATTGACATCACAATCGGCATCGCGCAGGTGTTTGGCATCCGTCTGGAAGAAAACTTCATTCGTCCGTTCTTCTCTAAAAATATTGCTGAATACTGGAGAAGATGGCATATTACAATGGGAACCTGGTTCCGCGATTACGTGTTCTACCCGTTCAGCATCAGCCGACCGCTCAAGGCAGTGACCTCTTTCTGTAAAAAGAAGTTTGGCATGGCAGTAGCAAAGCGCGCTGCCGTTTACATATCGACCATGATCGTCTGGCTGGCCACCGGCATCTGGCACGGGGCCGACTGGCACTTTGTGGCATGGGGACTGACAAACGGCGTGATCATCCTGATCTCCGGCGAACTGGCCCCCCTGTACGAGCGATTCCACGCCCGCTTTCCATTTTTGGAGCGGAACACGCTGTACCGGGCCTTTCAGGTCGTCCGCACGTTTTCACTCATGTGCTGTATCCGCTTATTTGACAATTACGGCAGCGTGCGCACGTCCATCCGCCAGTTTGTCCACATGTTTACCCAGTTTGACATTCAAGCCGTGACAAAACAGGAATTGCTCGATCTCGGACTGACGGCGTCCGACTATACCGTTCTGGCCTTCGGCGTCGCCGCGATGCTTTTTGTCAGCCTGGCGGGGCGGAGCGGCCGCGCGAGAGAAAAGGTGGCCAAATGGCCTTATGCGCTGAAATTCAGCGTTTACGTACTCTTATTCTTTGCCGTACTGCTGCTGGGAAACTATGGTATCGGGTATGACGCCAGACAGTTTATTTATAATCAGTTTTAGGAGAATGTATGAATCGATGGAAAAAAGCTGCCGCTGCCATATTGTCCGCCGGCGTGGTCCTTATACTATTTCTGGCGCTGCAGCGGCTCGTAGAACCAAAATATGCCGAGGACATTTTGGAAGGAAACTTCACATCCGAGTATTACGACGACACGACCTCACACGATGTACTGTTCATCGGTGACTGTGAGGTATATGAAAACTTTGACCCCATCTATTTGTGGAAACATTTCGGCATCACCAGCTATATCCGGGGAAATGCCCAGCAGCTCGCGTGGCACTCGTACTATATGCTCGAGGATACGCTGCGCTATGAAACGCCGAAAGCCGTTATCTACAACGTCCAGGCGCTGACACACGCCGAACCTCAGCGCGAGGAATATAACCGCATGGCGCTCGACGGAATGAAATGGTCAAAGACGAAATTCGACGCCATACAGGCATCGATGTGCAAAGGCGAGCACATGCTGGATTATATCTTTCCGTTATTGCGCTACCATCAGCGGATTTTAGATCTAACTAAAAGCGATCTGACTTACTATTGGCACAAAAGAAAAGTGACGCATAACGGTTATTATATGCGAATCGATGTGCTGCCAGTCAGTGAGTCGGATGTAGCCGACCCGACGTGGCTTCTCGGCGATCAGGAGGAAGAAACCCCGGAAGAAGACGAACAATCATCCGATGAATCCGATGATTTCATCGACGATCCCTGGGGCGACATTGAGGGAGCGGACGAGGAAGAGGAAGAAATCACTGACGACACAAATATGCCTGTCCTCGACGATTCCAAAGAAGGAGAACCGTTTGGCAGTTACCCCCTCACATATCTGGAAAAAATCCGCTCCCTCTGTGAAGAAAAGGGAATCCAGCTTATCCTGATAAAAGCCCCGAGCCTCGCGCCACGGTGGTATCCGTCTGACAACGACCAGGTAACCGCTTACGCGGAAAAACATGGTCTTCCATACATAAATTTTTACGACCTTTTGGAAGAAACCGGTATCGACTACGAAACAGATACTTACGACGGCGGTCTCCATATGAACCTGAGTGGAGCGGACAAGTTGTCCGCCTGCCTGGGAAACCGACTGGCAGGCCAATATGGGATCACCGATCATCGAAATGATTCAAAACTTGCTGCTGCCTATGAGAAAAAAATCGCATTCTATGAGGAAATGAAACAAGCGCAGCAGGAAGAATTGGATAAATATGGAGAAATCAAAAATTATTAGGAGGAAAAAACGATGAAAACAATGTTACATGCAGTCAAAGGTATGGCCGTTCTGTTCGCGCTCGTACTTGCTTTTGGGACGATCTGCGCTCCCATTCAGGCAAAATCGAAAGGCTATGTATTCAAATACAAAAAAGTAAGCGTCAGCATGCACGGCAAAGCGAAAAAAATAATCAAAAAAGCCGGCAAACCATCCGCCACAAAAGTGAAAAAGAGCTGCGCCTACAAAGGTAAGGACCGCACATACAAATATAAGGATTTTATCCTGTATACCTATTCCCATACAGACGACGGGGAGGAATTCGTAAACGGAATCACATTCCTGACATCGAATGTATCAACGCCGCAGGGCATAAAAATCGGAAGCACGTTAGATGATGTGATCAAAAAATACGGCAAAGCCAAAGATAAATTCGGCGTGTACACATACAAAAAAGGAAAAACCAAACTGCAGATCGAAGTAACTGACGATGTTGTCTCAAATATCCGGTACATTCCGACGAAGGCATAACATCAGGACAACAAGCACAGAAATGAGGGTTCATATGAAAAACGCATACCGGATATGGATTTTAACCTTCCTTTTTCTGCTGGCCGGCGGAAGCATTTTTGGGAAAGACAATGCAGCGCAAGCAGCGGCAAAAAAAGCAGCAAAACCAAATTTAACGGTTCCGCTTTCCAAAGTGTCGCTGGAAGGTGCCAAACTAGAGCGCGATGCCCGCGGACAGATGATCTATACCGCGTCCATCCGAAACCGCTCAAAAAAGGGAACGATCAAAAAAATAGAATATATTTACTCCGCGATGGTATCGCAGCCTTCCCCAGCCGTGGAAACAGGAGAGGCTACAATCGGAACGAAACGCACAACCGTAACGCTGACAGCGAAACAGATCAGGCCGGGAAAGACATCCAAGCCGGTCAGCTGCAGCGGAGATGAATCGGGACAGCTTTCCGCTATGAAACTAAAAAAAATCCGTTTGTACGCCGGAACCGCACTGTACACATACAACATGAACACAAAAAAGGGGCGTATCCGCTGGGGCACCAAAGACAAAAAGTCCCCTGTCATCCGCGGATGGGCCGGAAAAAACAGTTTTGGCGGAAAAGAACCTTTTCTCACCTGTTATTCGGACCGGAAAGACACGTATGATTTTACGAAATACGTCTCCGCGTCGGACAAACGGGATGGACGCGTAAAAATACAAGCGGATACAAGCCGGATCAACTGGGAAAAAGATGGAATATATAAAATTCGATATACGGCTGTGGACAAGGCGGGGAATCAGGCGTCCGCCTGGGCAAAGATCCAGGTCTTTGTTACAGGAACCGCGGAACAGATCGCGGACAGCGCTCTGGCTTCTATTACAAAAAAGAACTGGACCGATGAGAAAAAGTGCCGGGCGATATATCAGTATGTGCAAAGACGCTGTTCTTACGTGGGGACAGGTTCCCATTCAAACTGGCGGGCGGCGGCAGTAAAAGGTCTCCGCTATCAGTCGGGTGACTGCTTCACTTACTATTCGATGGCGAAACTCCTCTTAACGAGGGCCGGGATCCCAAACATTACCGTAACGAGGTATCCCTCGTATAGCGGCTACCGCCACTGGTGGAACCTGGTATGGGTAAAAAACGGCTGGTATCATCTCGACACCACGCCCCGACCGAACCGCCCGGATTTCTGCCTGATGACCGACGAGCAGCTCCAGCGCTACTCCAGCGGAAGTACCTTTCGCTTCCAAACAAAAATGTACCCAAAACGCGCAACAAAAAAAATCAGCAAGAATCCGCAGAAAAAGAGGTGATCTTCTTTGAAAGCAGCAGGCGTGATAGGCGGTCTGGGGCCGATGGCGACGATCTACTATCTCGAACAGATTACAAAGATGACCGATGCGAAAAAGGATCAGGAACACCTGAAAATTTTACTGGAGAGCATTCCTGATACGCCAGACCGCACCGAATACATTTTGGGAAAAAAGACAGCCAGTCCCCTGCCCGCCTTTATCAAGGCAGGCCGTGAACTGGCCAGCCTGGGCGCCGGCTTTCTCACGATCCCATGCGTAACGGCACATTACTTTTACGAACCACTTTGCGAAACGCTGCCAATCCCCGTCCTCTCCCTCTGCGCGGACACGGCAAAAGAAATCGCCGCCAAAAAAATCAAGAAGGTCGGCGTACTGGCCACCTGGGGGACGATCCGGGGGCGAATCCTCGAACAGGAATTTGAAACATACGGGATCGAATCAATCTATCCAGAACCCGGCATGCAGCAGCTCGTCATGAACATCATCTACGAAAATCTAAAGAAGGGAACTTTCCCCGACGAGGAAGTTGTCCACAGGATCAGCCATTCCCTGTTGGAAAAGGGCGCGGAAAAAATAGTTCTCGGATGCACAGAGTTATCGCTGTTAAAGAAGAAATTCCAATTAACTGCCCCCTATGTGGATCTGCTTGAGGTTCTCGCTCAAAAAACCGTTTTATTTAGCGGAGCGCCATTAAAAGAAACATATCAGGATATCATACAGTAAAAGGAGTTAAAAAATGAAAATTATCAAACCCAGTATCGAAATCATCGACATGGACAGCTACGAATCAATTTTAAAAAAAATCGAAAAGATCGGCCGTGTTTGTTATAAAAGTGAATCCAAGATCACCGAGGACTCCGCTGAGAAATTTATCCGCAACCTTCTGACGAGGCAGCATGAATCCGTGATCGAGCATGAGAGCGTGACTGTCCGCATGATCTGCGACCGGGGTGTCACGCATGAAATCGTTCGCCACCGGATCGCCAGCTACAGTCAGGAGAGCACGCGCTACTGCAACTACGCCGGGGACAAATTTGACAACCAGATCACCGTCATTGATCTGGCCAGCGGTTTTTCCTACGACCTGTCCAACGAAAACGACAAGGCAAAATACGACGTCTGGACAACCGCCATGCAGCAAGCGGAACAGTCCTATTTCCGTATGCTGGAACTCGGTGCCACCCCGCAGGAAGCGCGCTCCGTACTCCCCAATTCCCTGAAGACGGAAATTGTCGTCACCATGAACCTTCGTTCCTGGCGCAACTTCTTCCGCCTGCGCGTGGATTCCCACGCACACCCGCAAATGCGGGAGGTAGCCCAGCTATTATACAGGGAATTTGAGGAAAAACTTCCAGTATTTGTATCCGGACTTGAAATCGGCTGACGCCGAAATAGGTTTCTGCACAAAATACATCAAAAACAGGCGCAGGCCGGCCCATCAATCTGTGTGCGCCGGCCTGAACTCATCCAGATAGCGGTGCAGGACATCAAAGGGAGCAGGCCCCACGGAAAGCACAAATTCATGAAACGCCATTTCCGAAAAATCCTGTCCCCAGCTCTCCTGAGCCGCCTTTTTCAACTTCATAAACTCCATGTAGCCAATCGTATATTTCAGATACGAACCCGGTTCATCAATAATATTCTCACACAACGACTGCACCGTATCCTGATCATAAGAACCATTTTCATTTAAAAACGCGGATACTTCGTCCTTTCCCCAGCCGTAGTAATGGATCCCGATATCACAAATACCGTAAATACAAAGCGACACGATCATATTATTCCGCAATATCCCAATCTCGTCCTTGGAATATCCCAGATATTTATAAGAATATAGTTCCGCATATGTCGCCCACCCCTCCGTATAACCGCTAAAATTCAGGGCATACGAAAGCAGCGGCCGGTTCTGCTGGCGGTAGTAAACATTCTGGTACAAATGCCCCGGATACCCCTCATGGGCAAGCGTCGTGGAAAGATCCGCCCCCGCGTAACGACTGCTGTTATTGATATAGATCGCATTTTCCGTAAACGCGTCCAGCGGCGGCGTGAGGTAAAAGGCCGGACTTAGAAAATCCTCTAACGATTTATCGACATAAGACACCGTCACATTCACATCCGCCACTTTCGGAAAATCCCGTTCGATCGCTTTCGACAATTTAGCCAGCTGTTCCTCCGGCGTCAACACCCTGCCGTTTTCCGTATTCGACGTCTTCATACTGAGGCCGCTAAACAGCCCCGGATCCTTTTTGGCATACGATAACAGCGTCTCTTTTGACTTCACGAGCCGCGCGCCCAGATCCTCAAAATACGTCTCCACATTTGCGGATGAACCTGTTTCGCTCGCAAAAAGATATTTATAATATTCTTTTCCGTTTTCGTAGGAGGAAAGCGATCCGGCCTCACCTGCATTTTGGCAAAAAAAGTTCAAGCCATCGATCAATCTCTGATACGCCGGAAGGATACCAGATGAGATCAATTCCTTATTTTTCTTGCGATAAGCCTTCCGCGTACTTTTGTCCAGAAAGGTGCACGACTTGATACGTTTTTTAAATGATTTTTCTAAAATGCTGCCCCCGTTATTCTGAAGGAAAGAAAAGCACTGGCTGACGATATTATCAATCGTTGACCGGCAGGGAAGCATATTACTTTGTGCCTGTTTTTCATAAAATGCCAAAACAGAATCAAAATATCCGGGTATGCTGGACAAGAGAGAAAAATAATTTTCGATATCACTGACCGAATCAAAATTGTACTCAGCCAGCAATACGGGAAGCTGCGCCTGCAGACCGGTAACAGGTGAAATCGGTCTGGAAAACAGCAAAAACGGCTGCCCCTCCATTTCCTTCCGCAGCGTATACACGAGCGAATCATAAAGGATCTGCTGCGGCAGCGTCAGGTCCTGCTGATCGATCTCCTCCAGTACATGCAGCAGATTTTCGGTCTCCGGGATCGACCCCTCCACCTGCTCCACTGAAATCGGCTCAAAGCCAGTGGCGATCGGTTCAATTCCATACTTTTCGGGATTAGATAATGTGTAATTCAGAGACAATGCGTCCGAAGACACACTTTCGCGGAATATTGTATCCGTAAGTTCAGAAAATGCCTTACTCTCCGATGTTTCAGATGACGCAGACCAGTCCGGCGTGTCGCTGGCAGAACATGACTGTAAAAGAAGGCACAGGCATAAAACGCACGAAAGAGAAAAACGCCTCCACTTTTTTATAGCAAAAAGAAAATGGCGACGCCCGCTGTACTTAAATAAGTTCATGTGCGTTACCCCATAAAAAAGTAATTACTTTAATTATATTGAGCCACGCATCACTTTATTCACAGAAAAAGGAAGTACCCTTTTCGGTACTTCCTTTACATTTCAACAATGAGGCATCGGGGACTCGAACCCCGGACAACTTGATTAAAAGTCAAGTGCTCTACCACCTGAGCTAATGCCCCATCAGATTGCCTTATTTTTATATAAGACAGCCTAAATGCCCAGAGCCGGAATCGAACCAGCGACACAGGGATTTTCAGTCCCTTGCTCTACCAACTGAGCTATCTGGGCTTTTCACCTAAATTGCGGGGGCAGGATTTGAACCTACGACCTTCGGGTTATGAGCCCGACGAGCTGCCTGACTGCTCTACCCCGCGACAATGATTATTATAAAGAAACAAATTGTTTCCAAGTGGGCGGAGAAGGATTCGAACCTTCGAAAGCGTAGCTAACAGATTTACAGTCTGCCCCCTTTGGCCACTCGGGAATCCGCCCAAATATGAAAATAATTGACAAAGCCGACGACCGGACTTGAACCGGTAACCTGCTGATTACAAATCAGCTGCTCTGCCAATTGAGCCACGTCGGCAAAAATGATGGGACCTATAGGGCTCGAACCTATGACCCTCTGCTTGTAAGGCAGATGCTCTCCCAGCTGAGCTAAGATCCCATGAACTTGCTCCGCAAATTCATTTTTACTTTCATTTATAAATGAAATTTATCTTTCGTAAAACGACCCAGGAGGGACTCGAACCCTTGACCTCTGCCGTGACAGGGCAGCGCTCTAACCAACTGAGCTACTGGGCCATTAACCATTAAAAGCCGACGGATTTATCATCCATCTGCACCTTCAAAACTACACATCAACTTTCTCCATTCCATGAACTCAAGGTCAAGCCTTCGACCTATTAGTATCTGTCA
>CAJTXO010000032.1 GCA_910583555.1 uncultured Eubacterium sp. | reverse complement strand
ATTTATGCGGATTTGGTAGCTATGTTAGACATTAGGTTCACGGATTCAGGTATAATATTAAAGGAGAGATCACTATGACAAACACAATGATTTTGAAAACAATGGAGAAACCACGTCTGTCGGTAAAGGTACAGACGATGGCAACAATTGCTGCGATTGCAGGCGCCGTTGCTGTTCCACAGATTTTTCATGTACTTGGGGCGGCTTTTGGTTTAGGGACGGGGCTTGGCGAATCTTTTCTGCCAATGCATCTGCCGATTCTGCTGGTAGGACTTTTAGCAGGACCTTATGCTGGTGCGGCAGCCGGGATGTTTGGACCACTTGTCAGTTTTGCCCTTTCTGGAATGCCGGGAGTTGCCATGCTACCATTTATGATGTTGGAATTGTGTATATATGGACTGGCGGCAGGTCTGCTTAGAAATGTAAAACTGCCTGTTGTTGTAAAAGTTCTGCTTGCCCAGACCGCCGGGCGAATTGTCCGCGCTGCAGCTATTTTAGTGGCTGTATACGGATTTGGCAGTGAAAGCATTCCTCTTGCATCAATTTGGCTGAGCATTGCTGCGGGGATTTATGGTATTGTGCTTCAATGGGCATTGTTACCTGCCATTGTTCATTGTGTGGAGCGGATGAAGAATGAAGAATAACGATATGCAAAGAGCAAAGGAACTTTTTGAATCCGGTAATTATACCTGTGTTCTGTGCAAAGGTGATGAGATAATCACCAGCACAGAACGAGGGGTAAAGCCGCTTCTTACATGGCTGGAAGGTAAAGGCAGTGTAAAAGGAATTGAACTTCCGAAAGAGGCATGGAAAGCGGTAAGGCAAAAAGCGATAAAGATGAGAATCTGAAAATTAGGAAGATGGCAAATTTATTCAGGCATTCCGAAGCTGGCAGGAGGTAAGAATCTTTATGGATTTATTTAGGAAAAACAAAGTAAAAAGAATGCTGCTTCCCGCAGTTATTATGGCTGTTTTACTTGGCAGTCTGGCAGCGGGAGCTGCTGCAAAAAAGAATACCAGCACATCAGAAATAATCATTGATGTGAAAGCGGGAAAAAAGCTGACAGCCAGAATAGGCAAAAAGAATCTGGCAAAAAAGGCGTATCAGATTTAATAATTACGGTTCTTTTCTTGTACTGTCGCATTTTAAGGGACATCGGATGGCAGGATTTGGCGGGGCAATTAAAAACATTTCGATTGGCATTGCTTCCTCAGAGGGTAAGAGCTGGATTCATACCGGTGGAACAAGCAAAAGCGGTTTTAGTGGCAATCAGAATGATTTTTTAGAGTCTATGGCAGAGGCCGGGAAATCAGTGTCAGACCGTATGGGTAATGGTAAAAAGATGGTTTATGTCAATGTGATGAATAACCTGAGCGTGGACTGTGACTGCAATGGTAATCCGGCAGAACCGGAAATGGAGGATATCGGAATCCTTGCATCGACAGACCCGGTAGCGCTTGACCAGGCATGTATAGACCTTGTGTACAGACAGAAGGATGGAGATGACAGGGCATTGGTCAACCGGATTGAATCCCGGAATGGACTGCTTACGTTGCAGCATGCGGAAGAAATCGGACTCGGCAGCCGGTCATATGAATTGAAAGTAATAGATGGGACACAATAGGAGGCGGTATCATGCTAGACATTATACAAAGGGAACTAATATATATCTGGTATTATTTTTGTGATGGCATTTTCTTTTGTATCGGGCATACTGGTAAATATCGTTATCGTTTGAGAGGATGAGGCAGAATGAGAAAATTTATAAAGAAACATAAGTGGGTTAAGGCAATAGTGGTTCTTTTTAGTGGCCTTACGGTTGGATGTACACCGGCAAGACATTATTCCGGCAGAAGTCTGAATGACCGGTTTGCCACACTTTGGGCATCCTGGGTATTTCAGGATGACTACCATAAGGTATTTGAGAGCGGGGACAGCGGATATGGTGAACAGTATGAAAAAATTCATGATAAATATGGAGATTTTGATTTTGTAATGACGGATTGCGCCCAGTATAATGTGAACTGGCAGGAGGTTCATATGTTTCCGGAGGAGGCTGCTCAGGCCGTGCAGATACTTGGCGCAAAAGCAGCAATGCCGATTCATTGGGGTGCCTTTGCACTGGCAAAACATCCGTGGGATGATTCCGTGGAGCGTTTTGTGGCGGCAGGAGAGCAGGCAGGATTGCAGATTGCGACGCCGCAGATTGGAGAGACAATGAATCTGAATCGTATGGAATGCAGTATGGAACGCTGGTGGAAAGAAATTTCATAGGCTCTATAGAGAATACAGGACGACCAGCTGGTTCAGTACCTCTATGATATCTGATACAGCAGGAAGAAAACAGACAAAAAAAATAAAGTAGTGATTGACGGTATTCGACTTTAAGGGAGTGCTGTACATCACTCCTGCCAAAAATGCAAAACCGGAACTGTATAATCCACTGACGGATTCTGACCAGATGGTGCTTCACGCAACCAATACCGGGGGTATCTGCATGAATCAGGATGCGGATGAACAGATAAAACAGAATGCTTTCATGGATTTTGTTTCTTCTTATGGATTCCGGTGAAACAAAATCAAATTTTTTATAATGACCGCAATTTATATCAACGTGTTCCTTGTTTGATATAGTATACTTATTCCGAGGTGTTTGATTATGAAATATGTAGAACCTCTTCAAAAGGTCTTGGATTATATGGAAGAAAACTTATATGAGGATATGGATCTGGACGGTCTGGCAAATGTCGCGGGGTATTCCAAATATCATTTTTTGCGTGTATTTAAAGAAGCGTTTTCAATGACGCCCTTTGAGTATGTGCGCAGGAGACGGATTACGGAAAGCGCTTTTGATATCGCAGATACGGATGAGGCAATATCCCAGATAGGTTATAAGCATGGTTTTAATTCAAAAGAAAATTTTACGAGGGCGTTCAAATCGGAGCATCATGTCCTTCCCTCAGATTACCGAAACATTGACAGCAGCCTGAAATTGCTTCACAGAGATAATGGGGATATTGATAAGTTGGTATTGACGCCAAAGCTGATAGAATTGAAACCATTTAGCGCAACCGTATATAAAAGTGACGAAGAGGATCCTGCAAAGTTTTGGAATAAGTATAATTGTGGAGGATTTTCCGGCAAATTATCTGGTGGAGAAACGCAATTGGATTATGGGTTTTCTGTATGGAATTTTGAGAAAAACAAATTGGATTACTATATAGGAATCTTGACTGAGTGTGCCAATGGGGATTTATCAGGGACGATGCAGTTAAATGTGGGTGGCGGTTTGTATGCAGTATTTGATACGCCCAAAGCGGACAAGTATACATTTGTCAACGCGATACAAAGGACTTGGGATTATATATATAAAGAATGGCACCCACAAAGCGGATATGTAATTCTTGGTGATTGTGATTTTGAGACATATAGGGAAAACAGCAGGGAATTCTCGGAACAGATATTTATTCATATGAAACAAAAATGACAAACATATAATTTTGACAAACAAGGGGGAAAAGATTATGGCAGAAATCATTAAAGTATTTAAGGATGAAGTTCCTGGAATGAGATTTATAGGGAAGAAATATCGGGATTATAACGGTTGGGGCGAATGGTTTGCGAACGGTTGGTTTGACGTAATAGAAAACAGTATGGGGGGTACAGAAAAAATTCTGGAAATATGGGAAAATGGCGGAGCATATGTTGGATTGGAATGTCGTAAAAACGGTGAACTTCAGCAATATTGGATTGGCATGTTTACGCCGGAAGATACTGAAGTTCCGCAAGATTTTGAGTATATTGATTTTCCGAAGTCAGGGTTGGGAACCTGCTGGATATATGGCAGGGAAGAGGAAGTGCATGGCAGCGTGGGCAATTGTTGGAAAGCTCTTCTGGATGAAGGTTTTGAAATAGCTGTCGATGAAAATGGGGTTGAAATGTCTTTCGAAAATTGTTTGTGTCCCCGCTTTACAACACCGGATGAAAAGGGAAATGTCATATTGGACTATTGCTATTTTATAAAATAATTACTTTATTTTCCGAATGCATATACATTTATTAATGGGTATGGAGGTACATGAATGAAACAATTTACATTGGGATTAGACGCCAGACGGCAGAGACCTGTAGTAGCGTTAAAAAATGGGAAACAATATGAATTTCATCATAAAAGATGGAATAGTTGCTCAGAGTATGCAGATGTCGGAAATATACAATACAACTGTTCCTGTATATTGTATAATGGATAAAAGTGTGTTATCATTGTTTGCACCCAAACGACATACTTTATTTTTAAATTTCCATTACTCAAAGGAGGCATTTACATGAATACGAAAAATTTTTTGGCCCGTGCAGCTGAAATTATCACTCAGCGTACTGTGCGTCAGGACAAGGACAGTTTTGCCACTCTTATTACCATCGACTCAGACGGTTCCCCAGTGCCTACAACCATCAGCCCTTCCCGCAGCGAGGGAATACGCTGGCTCACCTTCTGCACAGGCCTGAACGCTCCAAGCCCTGTGCGCCTTGGTCAAAACAACAAGGCTGCCGTGTGCCTGAATTCTCCAACCTATCATATTTCCCTCACTGGCACGGCGGAAGTCTGCACTGACCCGGAAACCTGTCGGGAGATGTGGTACGATGGTTTGGCAAATCATTTTTCTGGCCCCGATGATCCCAATCTCTGCGTTATTCGCTTCACCACCCAGCGTTACAGCTTATTTATAGACTGGGAATCGGTTAAAGGAGAGGTAGATGTCACATCGGACTGAAAAAATTATGACACGCCGGATCATTACATTTCCAAATTCGGCGAAGCAGTAAAAAAATAGTTGAGAAAATAAGTTATAAAAAGCAGTGGAGGTAATGAACATGTTTTTAATACCAACTTTACATTGTGGCGGTCGTTGCGCAGAGGTAATTGAGTTATATAAAAAGGCGTTTCATTTAGAAGTTGATTGGCAGGGGAAGGATGAAAAAACAAACTTTATCTATCATACAGAAGCAAGAATTGGAAATCAAAGAATCAGGCTGTCTGATGGTGGTACTGGAAAGGAAATTCAAGCGGATTCGCTGTTTTTTGCTGTCGATTTTGATTCAGTTGCCGAAGTCCAGAAAGTTTTCGACATATTAAAAGAGGAGGGAACCGTATTGGAAGAACCTCATAAAACAGATTTTGCAGCTTGTATGAGTGCGGTAAAGGATAAATTTGGATTTAAGTGGTTCTTAATAGTTGAACGTTCCGAAAGCCAATAATTCCTGTAGGAAGTTTTCAAGGTGTATATGCGGGCTGTCTGAATAGGGAAATAGCATGCGGAAAAGCATTGTTTTATCTCGTCAGGCATGGAGAAGGTTCCGGAAACGAAATGCTTTTCCCAATGCAATTACGCAGAATGTGGAGTATCTGCTGGATTCTTTTCTCGCCATCAGAAATGTTACAGTATTTTTATCAAGATATGTGATAACTAGATGGGGGCGATGGAAATGGGACAGTCTATAATTAGCGTACGTTTGGATGATCCCATTAAAAAACAATTTGACGGCTTGTGTGCAGAGTTTGGAATGTCTGTATCCACAGCGTTTAATATTTTTGTACGGACAGTTGTTAGAAACAGGTAAGCCATTGTGGGTGATGATAATCCATGATGGCTTATTTTGGTGCATGGTGAGGAGGCACAACTATTTCTTACATTAAGGGAGTTAATTCTTACATCTTGCTTTTTCGAGGCAAAGAATGTGGTAGAATGCTTTCAGGAGAATGATACCGTCAGAAATCTGGCAGAAACGGAGAAAGAAAATGAGAACTATTTGTAAAAAGGCAACGGGGATGGTACTGACAGCGGCATTTCTGGCGGACTGCCAACAGGAAAAGCAGAGGCGGCACAATATAAGGCTATAAGCATTCCGGCTGGTTGCGTTCGGCCGGAGGCTTTTAGTAAATACTAAAATTCCAAAGGAGGATACAAGTAATGAACGAAGTATTAGTAGAACTTTTAAAAGCGGGAAGTCTGCCAATAGGCGCCATGACAGGAGAGGTGGTAGTTGATCTTGTCAGGAAGGCAGGGAAACTATTGGGAAAAAAGGCAGATGATTTCTATGAAGAAAACAGTGGAAAGACGCCGGAAGAATTAAAAAATATGGAAGTCCCTGCCGGACTGCAGGAGGATATCACACAGCAGCTTAAACAGTATGTGGCAGAACAGAAGCAGCCGGTATATATGGATGGAGTTGTCTTTTTCATGGAGGGAGAGATGGAAAAGGATGTGCAGGATGCACTGCAGGCAATTATGGAATATAAGGATAATATAAATCAAAATCAAATACTGGATGAAAGTGCCAGGAACTTCGCTGAATGCATGGAGGTAGTGAATGATGTTATTGACCGGTATATGGAAAATTATGCAAGCAGAGAAGAGAATGACTTCGGAATAATGAAAGATAGTTTTTATATCAATTTTCAACTTCCGGATAATGGGTGGAATCTATATGATCCTAAGGAGATGCGGCTCCTGGCAGATGCAATCAACAAACTGCTCGAGACGAGTACCGGGACGGTAAATAGAATTGTAAGTTTTATGGTATTTTAATTGAAATTCTGTAAAACATTGAGCGATGACGTTTCAGCCGGTGCTATCCGATAACACAGAAGAATAATGTTCTAATCAGGCGCTGCAGAATTTCACCTTTGCAGTGCCTGATTTTCTGCCCTTGTCTCGCAAGACATGATAAACATTGTGACAACTAGAAAAAAGATGATAAATATAATGATTTACGCTTTTGGAAGGGAGCTTTTTTCTGCCTGAAAACGAATTTGTTTTTCGTGCATATAATTGATTAAGAGGATACCAGAAGGCATTACGTGAGGACAAATCTGTGTATCATTACTCGCTATCAAATATAAATGAGGTGGTTTTATTGAATAACTCGAATATGAACTGGATGTTTCGTCCCCCGAATTTGTTCGGTAGGAGATGTCCGAATCGGAACACGGAATCTGAGGAAAACGGTTATTGTTGTCAGTGTGCCCCAGGGCCTGGTGGTTTACCGGGGGTAAGAAGAGAACAGGATTCGCCAAGAACAATGGAGTCAAGAAGAGAACCATGTTCGCCAGGAACAATGGAGTCAAGAAGAGAACCATGTTTGCCGGGGACGATGGAGTCAAAAAGAGAACCATGTTCGCCGGGGACAATGGAGTCAAGAAGAGAACCATGTTTACCGGGGGCGATGGGATTACGAGGAGAACCTGGCCCTCCGGGACCGATGGGGCCAAGAGGAGAGCCTGGCCCGCCGGGGTGTCCCGGTGAACGAGGGGAGACAGGGCCGCAGGGGGTTACCGGGCCGCAAGGACCGCAGGGTGCCACGGGACCGATGGGGCCGAGAGGGGAGCCTGGCGCACGAGGACCGGAGGGACCGCCCGGATATCCGCAAAACAGTATATTTGCAACGTTTTTGGGACAGAATCTGATGATGCCGGAGAGTGCGTGTCTTCCGCTCAAAATAGAGATACCGGATCCGACACAGAATATCTCTCTCTGCAACAATTGTACGGTCTCGCTGACTCCGGGTTATTATACTATTAGTTATTATATATCCGCGGAGATGAAACGGCATGGATTCATGGCGCTCACACCGGTACTGAATGACGAGATGCAGACGGTATACAGCGCATATGCGGATGCGGAAAAGCGGAGGGAAACGCTGGTGATCACCAGATATTTTATCATAAAGGTACCAGACAAATCTACGATGTATTTTGCATGGCATTCTTCTTCGTGTGACGCAAGGATCAACATGAATTTAACGATAGAAAAACTGTGCAGGGAATAGATGCAACGAAGGGAGGAAACCATATGGCGACAATAAGCCTCTGCATGATCGTCAAAAATGAGGAGGATCATCTGGCACGCTGTCTTGACAGTGTGGAGGAACTCGTAGAGGAGATTATCGTAGTGGATACTGGTTCGACAGACCGGACGGTAGAAATCGCATCCAATTACACGTCGAAGGTTTATTCGTACGAGTGGAAAGATGATTTCTCGGATGCCAGGAACTATTCTTTTTCCAAAGCATCCATGGATTATTGTATGTGGATGGATGCCGATGATGTTCTGGAGGAGGCGGAACACGATAGATTTATAAAATTAAAGCAGTCTCTTCCACCGGAAACCGACATTGTCATGATGAAATACCATACTTCGTTTGATGAAGCAGGCAAACCGTCTTTTTCTTATTACAGGGAGAGGTGGATCAGAAATAGCGGACAATACCGCTGGATTGGTGCTGTCCATGAAGTGATCCCGCCAAACGGCAGTGTCGTTTATTCGGATATTGCCATCTGTCACAGGAAGATAGGTGCCGGGGATCCTGATCGGAATCTTAAGATATACAAAAAAATAATTGCGGACGGACAGATCTTGGAGCCGCGGCAGCAATATTATTATGGGCGGGAACTTTACTATCACAAACAATACGAGGAGGCTGTTTCGGAATTAGAACAATTTCTGCTCTCCGAGGAGGGATGGGTGGAAAATAAGATCGAGGCGTGTTCGATCTGCGCAAAATGTTATTTCGAATTGGGGAAGGAACAATCCGCGCTGATGGCTCTTTTGCGCAGCATGAGTTTCGATGTACCGAGAGCGGAATTGTGCTGTGAGATCGGAAAATATTTTTTGGAACAGGGAAACTACCAGAATGCGATCTATTGGTACGAAACTGCTTTGAATACGCCTAAAAGTGAATATGCCGGCGGGTTTGTCCTGCCGGACTGCTATGATTATATTCCGCTTTTGCAGTTGTGCGTATGTTATGACAGGTTGGGAGATCAGAAAAAGGCAGAAGAATACAATGAAAGAGCCGGATCGTGTAAACCATACTCCGAGGCGTATCTTTATAACAAGCGGTATTTTGGCAGTCTCTAATTTTCCCAGAGCGTGTGAGAAGCACGCTCTGTTTCTCTTTGGTAACTTTGGACAGCTTGTGGGGCATTTTTTCGACAAAAAGTAGCAACTATTTCAAAGCCACATAGAATACTTGTAGAAAAGATACTTCATGATTATCTTTTTTAAAATACGATAAAGGATGTGAGTGAAATGAATCAAAGTACTTTATGTAACAATTGTCAGAATCATTGTCCTCCTCCCTGCTGTGAACGCGGTCCTGCGGGGCCTAAGGGGAATCAGGGTCCGGCGGGACCGCAGGGGATCAAAGGGGATACCGGCTGTCCAGGTCCTAAGGGCGACCGAGGTGATCCGGGACCGATGGGACCACAGGGGATACCGGGTACTCCCGGCGCGCGGGGACCAAGAGGAAATACGGGGCCGGTAGGCCCGACGGGAAACACTGGCCCGCGAGGTTATGCTGGCCCGCGAGGGTATGCGGGTCCACAAGGTATTCAGGGCATCCAGGGTGTTCGTGGTGACATAGGACCAAAAGGTGATCCCGGCTGTGAAGGCCCGAAGGGAGACATCGGCCCCCAGGGGCCGGCGGGACCAGCAGGGCCGGTGGGTCCGGCAGGCCCGCAGGGAGACATTGGCCCGCAGGGTCCAAGAGGTATCCCGGGTCCGACTGGTTCGACAGGTCCAACTGGTATGATGGGTCCCCAGGGTATGACCGGCCCGCAGGGGATCCAGGGTGTTACGGGGCCGATCGGGGTTCAGGGGCCAAAAGGGTGTCCAGGTGATGAAGGGCCGACGGGGCCGACGGGAGCAACAGGAGCCGATGGAGCAACAGGGGCGACGGGAGCAACGGGAGCCGATGGGGCAACAGGAGCGACGGGCCCGACAGGAGCAACAGGAGCCGATGGAGCAACAGGAGCGACAGGCCCGACAGGCGCTACTGGTGTTGCAGGCACGGGAG
Organism: uncultured Eubacterium sp.; assembly: GCA_910583555.1. Lineage (GTDB taxonomy): Bacteria > Bacillota > Clostridia > Lachnospirales > Lachnospiraceae > Eubacterium_F. The sequence continues at coordinate 20,617 of CAJTXO010000032.1, read as the reverse complement.
CAATCATTCCTTTTGCATCAGGACTTCCCATCTCGCTGACGACAATCGCCGGAGGTCTTGCGGGATTACCTTCCTTTGTAGGTTTTGGAAGCAGTGCGCAGGGTCTTACACTGTTGGGGTCCACCATTGATATTACAAATGCCAGCGGAACGCTTTCTAACTTTGCATTCCAGGTTCCGCGTGCCGGTATCCTTACCTCGTTCAGCGCGTTCTTCAGCACAACAGCGGCGCTTTCCTTAGTGGGATCCAATGTGACGGTAAATGCGCAGATCTACCAGTCTACGACACCAAACAACGTATTTACTCCGATTGCCGGAACGCTCATCAACTTGACACCAACACTTACCGGAATAATATCCGTTGGAACATTGTTGAATGGTGCACTTACCGGACTGAATATCCCGGTAACAACTCAAACACGGCTGATGCTTGTATTCTCAGCAACGGCAAGCGGGTTGTCTTTGATCAATACGGTAGCAGGATACGCGAGCGCTGGTTTAAGCATTAACTAACAGCTTAGTTTCACGTAGTAACACCTGATAAAAAAGCAGGGATGCCGCATTCATCTAAATCCTTTCATAAACCAGCCATTCTTTCTGAATTGGTAAAAAATGGTGATGATCAGACCTGTTTTACAGGAACCCATAATTCACAGAACAGATTACGTTCACCGTGTTCAAAATAGATTTCATAATCCGTATCGTCTGTTTGTGTATAACCTGTCTGTGGAACAAATTCTTTGAAAAATTTGCTCCATGTCTTGCTCAAACAATCGCCGTCAGAACCAAAGCATTTAAATACGGCGTAGTCAGCGGGCTCTGTTTCCCAGAACGAGTATCCGTTTTGGGTAAACTGCTCCAAATTCATATGATCCGTATTCTCATCGACGATGATCCCGATCCCGTAATGGAAATTGTTTTCGTTATCTGTCACGGGACTGCACAAACCGTACAAATCTCTTTTTCCTTCCGGACGGAGCAATTTCATCGGTTCAATGAGATTTTTTTCATAACATTCCGACCAAAAGTCAGAGATGCTGTGATCCTTTTCATCGTTGATTATCTCATTAGGAAAAGATTGTACTAATGCAATAAATTGTTGACGTTCTTTGTGTTCAATCCTGTAATCCATAATACTACCACCTTCCAAAATAATTTTTATGACAAGTGGATTAAATAATTGTAATTTTGCGCCTTTTTGTTTTGCCTGTTTTGGAGTAGAGCCATGAAACCGTGAGAACGCTTTTGAAAAGCTTTCCGGTGACTGGTAGCCATATTTATAAGCTGCATCAATGACTGATAGACCGGTTGTCTGCAGTTCGATGGCTGCTAATGTGAGCCTGCGTTTGCGAAGGTATTCATTCGCTGTCATCCCTACAATAAAACTGAATGTACGATGGAAATTATAGCTTGACATGTGCACGTATCTGGCAACCTCAGTATAATTGATATTTTCATAAATATGTTCCTCCATATAGCAGATGGCTTGTTGTATAAGTTGAATCGACATATTATTGAATCCTCCTTGTCTACACTGATTATAGTGCATCTTTTGATGGCAGTCCTGTTCGTGTTTGCACAAATTTTGTCTGGTTTGGATGGGGGATTTTTATTATATAGGTTCAGAGGGGAAAATGCAAGGAAAGAGGGAAATTTATTTATCGAAATTTCTGATTATTTTACAAAAGATTATTCTTTAAATAATAGCGAATCGGCTCTTTTAATAACGGAAACTAAAGCAAAGGAACATTTGATATATAATATAGAAAGTTGGTTACAGAAAGATGATATGTATCAGTTTGTTTTCTGTGAAATATAGAAGAGGAAAAATACAATGCACCGATTATTATTTTTAGCTTTTGCATGGACCACGGTTCTAATTTCTTTTATAATAATTGACGTGGGAACTTAGGTTATAAGGAAAGAATGAATTGGATTACAATTAAAAAAAGTATTTGGATGTAATGGTAGATTGTATATACTGTTTATGCTTGATGTAGGGAATTGATGCAAGACTCTTTTGATATGAACATAATGGATGCCTATTTTTTTGTTCTTCTATTTTCGGCAAAGCTGTTCCCCAAACAGCACAAGTCACAATTAATCATGTAATCTTGTAATAAATTCCATACACCATTATTGGACATATTACCTCCCCCCACCCTCGAACTTGCAAAAAGAACGGATATCCGATATACTCATGAAGAAGCCACTTTTAAAGAACAGAAAGAGTAGAAACCAAGAAAGCAGGTAATTAAAATGAAAACCATCCTAATCATAGATGATGACATAGACATCGGAAACATGCTCCAAGAAGCACTAACAAAAGAAGGATACAACATCCGCCGCGCCTACTCCGGAACCGAAGCGCTATACGTATTAAAAAGCACCCCCCTCCCCCCAGATCTCATCCTGCTCGACCTAATGCTCCCCGGCCTGGACGGCGAAAAACTCCTGCCCCAGATCAAACAAACCCCTGTTATCGTCGTAAGCGCGAAAGTCGATGTAGATAACAAAGTAGACCTTCTCCGCGGCGGCGCCGTCGATTATATCACAAAACCCTTTCACATGAAGGAACTCTTAGCCAGAGTATCCGTCCACCTCCGAAACACACACGCGGCCAGCCGATCCGACCGCTCCACGCTGACATTCGACAACATAACACTCTTCACCGACCGCCACGTAGCAGCAGTAGAAAGCACCGAAGTCAAATTGACCAGAACCGAATACGCCATCCTGAAGCTCCTGATGCAAAATCCGTTACAGGTTGTTACCCGATCACTCATCCTGGACCGCATCAGCGAAGATACCCCCGACTGCACGGAAAGCTCGCTGAAAATGCACGTAAGTAATCTGCGGAAAAAGCTGAGAGAGCCGAGCGGGAAAGATTATATCGAGGCCGTCTGGGGAATCGGTTTCAAAATGCGGAACGATTAAATCTTTACCATTTCTTTACGATTTTCTTTACCGTTTTCTTTACGGTTCTCCTATAAAATGTCCATATCAATTCAAATTTAAAGCTAGGAGGTAAGTGTGAATAGAACTACTAAGCTTTCATTGGTATGAAAGCTAAGAAGTTTAACAAGAAGTTCTACGGCGGCAGAGCCGCCTATTCACACTGGAAAGGAGCAAATTATGGACTACGTTCTCACAACAAACGCGCTATGCAAAACCTATAAAAACGGAAAAGCGCTAAGCGGCCTATCCATGAAAATTCCCAAAGGCGCGATCTACGGCTTTGTTGGGAAAAATGGCGCGGGAAAGACGACGCTGATCCGGCTGATCTGCGGACTGCAGGAGCCGACATCCGGCGAGTATACCTTATACGGGAGGAACCACTCGGACCGGGAGATACGGAAGTCGCGCAGAAGGATGGGGGCCGTGGTGGAGACGCCCTCAATGTACCTGGATATGACGGCGGAGGATAACCTGAAACAGCAGTACCGCATCGTCGGGCTTCCGTCTTATGACGGATTACAGGAACTTCTGAAACTCGTGGGACTCGAGCATACCGGAAAAAAGAAAGCCAAACATTTTTCACTCGGTATGCGCCAGCGGCTGGGAATCGCCATCGCGCTTGTGGGCGAACCGGATTTTTTAGTACTGGATGAGCCGGTCAATGGCCTTGATCCGCAGGGGATCATCGAAATGAGGGAATTGATACTGAAACTCAACAGGGAACGGCAGATCACGGTATTGATTTCCAGCCATATCCTGGATGAGTTGTCAAAGCTGGCCACGCACTATGGCTTTATTGAGAACGGACGGATCGTCAAGGAGATCAGCGCCGGTGAATTAGACGCCGCCTGCCGAAAGCGCACCCGCCTGGAGGTGACAAACGCGCGGACGCTTGCGCGCGTATTGGACGCCATGAATGTGGAATATGATATCCTTTCGGACAGGGAGGCGGATGTGTACGCGAAGATCAATGTTTCGGAGCTGACGCTTGCCCTGGCAAAGGAAAACTGTGAGGTTGTATCCATGCAGGAACAGGGCGAGAGCCTGGAAAGTTATTATGTCAGACTGGTAGGAGGAGGAAGAAAATGAGTAAATTAGTAATGGCAAATGTGATGCGTTTGCAAAAGAATATGTGTTTTTGGATCGGATTTGTTTTTATGGCCGCGGCGGGGATCTTTTTTCCTGTGAGAGGGTATGTGGAGATGTGCCGTACTGGTATGAACAGTCTCATAGAAAATGGCTTTTTTTCCTGTTCGCTGTTTGCCAGCATTATCATGGCGGTTTTCTGCAGTCTGTTTACCGGGACGGGATACTGCGACGGAACGATCAGGAACAAAGTGGTGATCGGGCATAAACGAATGGATATTTATGTGGCGGATATGATCACTTCTTCGGTGGTCGGGGTCGTCATGTGTATCGGCTTTTTTCTCCCCTATCTTTGTATCGGGATCCCGTTACTTGGGGATTTTACGATAGAAAGTAAAACGGTGCTGCTGATCGGCGTCACGGTGCTGCTCCTTGTGGCTGCGTTCACTTCCATATTTACATTGGTCGCGATGATATGCCAGAACAAAGCGGTTGTCGCCGTGGTCTGTCTGCTGCTCGCGTTTGGCCTTCTGCTGGTGGGATCGCTTCTTAACAGTAGGTTGCAGGCACCAAAAACGATCCCAGTCTATACGATGAGTGAAAACAATGAGCCGGTCGCCGCCGAAGAACCGAATCCGCAGTATCTGGAAGGAACAGAGAGGGAGATCGTCCAAACGTTCTATGATGTGCTTCCCGGCGGGCAGGCCGTCCAGTGCACGTCGCTAGAGGTCGTCCATTTGCCGAGGCTTCCTCTTTATTCGATCCTCATCATGTTATCGACGACAGGGATCGGACTATTTTGCTTTCAGAAAAAAGACTTGAAATAATGGAAAACAGGGAGGATAAATCCTCCGGAAAACAGGGAGGATAGATCCTCCCGAAAAACAGGGAGGATAGATCCTCCCGAAAAACAGGGAGGATCGTGATGGAAGTATGGTTATGGCTATTGGTTTGTACCGCTATTCTGGCTGTGGTTGTTTTGGCGCTTCTGCTAAAGATCCACATGCTGAAAAAAGCCGCGAAGGAAATCGAAGACGCTTTTGCCGACAGGCTCGAAACGGATACGAATACGCGGATCGACATATCGAGCGGCGATCGGTCGATGCGCCGGCTGGCGGATGCGGTGAACCGCGAGCTTGGCAGACTCCGGGCCGAGCGTCTCCGGTTCCAGCAGGGGGATACGGAGCTGAAACAGGCGGTAACCAATATTTCACATGATCTGAGGACGCCGCTGACAGCGATCTGTGGATATCTGGATCTGCTGGAAGAGGAGGAAAAGCCGGAGAACGTGGAACGGTATGTGGCGATCATCCGCAACCGCTCGGATATGCTCATACGGCTGACCGAAGAACTGTTCCGCTATTCGATCATTCATTCTAGGGAAAAGGAACTGGCGCGGGAGCCTGTCGTGATCAACCATGTGCTGGAACAAAGTGTAGCGGCGTATTATACGGCTTTGAGGGAGCGCAATATCATACCGCGTATACAGATGCCGGAAGAAAAGGTGATACGGATGCTTGATCGCTCCGCGCTCTCCCGGGTCTGCTCGAATCTGATCCACAATGCCATCAAGTACAGCGACGGCGACCTGGATGTTACGCTCGAACCGACGGGAGAGATCATTTTTGCGAATACGGCGGAAGGTTTGGATGAAGTGCAGGCGGGGAGACTATTTGACCGTTTCTATACCGTGGAGACAGCTAGAAGATCGACCGGCCTGGGGCTGGCGATCGCCAGGAATCTCGTGGAGCAGATGGGGGGAACGATCACGTCGGAGTATGAGGACGGGAGGCTGAGTATCCGCCTGCTTTTTTCGGACGGTCCGGGGAAAAGAGAGTGAGGCGTACCAATTAGAACCATATTTCTCGGATGGAATAAGATAAGATAGAATAATGGTCAGTGGAGGTATGTGGTTTGGCATATCAGAGGATTTGCGATTGCGCTTGCGATTGCAGGAAAGAGTGGAACAGGGAGCACCAGGCGTTTCCGCCGCAGCATCAGGACCGGCAGCCGGGGTTTGAATATGTGATGGATCCGCTGCCGGTATCAGAATGTGGGAAAAGATGCCGTAAGCTGGAAAACAAAGTGGCGTTGATCACGGGCGGCGACAGCGGGATCGGAAGGGCGGTCGCGTATGACTTTGTAAAGGAGGGCGCGGCGGTCGTGCTGGTGTATTATGACGAAGAGCGGGATGCCGCGGAGACGGCGGAACGGATCGAACAGCTCGGCGGCCGGTCGCTTTTGCTGCGCGGGGATCTGAAGGAGCCGTGTTTTGCCAACCACTGCGTCGAAAAAGCGGTGGAGTGTTTTGGGCAATTGGATATTCTGGTGAACAATCATGCGGTGCAGTTTATACAACGGAGTATTTTGGATATATCGCAGGAGCAGTTAGAACTTACTTTTCGGAATAATGTGTTTTCTTTTTTCTATTTGATCCAGAGTGCGCTTCCTTATATGAAAAGGGGCGGCTGTATCATTAATACGACTTCTGTCACGGCTTATGAGGGAAATAAGGATCTGATCGATTACAGCGCGACCAAAGGGGCGATCGCGGCGCTGACGAAGTCTCTTTCCCTCTCCCTGGTGGAAAAGGGCATCCGGGTCAATGGGGTTGCGCCGGGGCCGATCTGGACGCCGTTGATCCCGGCATCTTATTCGGCGGAAGAAGTCGCTGCGTTTGGCAAGGGCACTTCACACGTGCCGATGAACCGCGCGGGACAGCCGTGTGAGGTCTCGCCCTGTTATGTATTTCTCGCCTCGGACGATTCCAGTTATATGACGGGGCAGGTGCTGCATCCGAACGGGGGGACGATCGTGGGATAGAGGGAAAATGTCACGAGTTTAAATATCCGATGATCTCGTCTTTGAGTTCGAAGAATACCGATACCAGCTGAGGGTCAAAGTGTGTGCCGGTGGAACGTTCGATTTCGGCAAAAGCCTCTTCGACGGGCATGGCCGATTTGTAGCAGCGCTTAGAGACCAGGGCGTCAAAGACGTCCGCGATCGCCATAATGCGCGCGGAAAGCGGGATATCGTCCTGGGAGAGACCTTCCACATAGCCGCTTCCATTCCATTTTTCGTGATGATAGGCAGCCATGTCCGCAGCGATCTCGATATAATCCGTTTCCTCGATCGAGCCGAGTACTTCCCGCACGATCCGGCCGCCGGCCGCGGAATGCTGTTTGATCGTTTCAAATTCCTCCGGGGTGAGACGGCCCGGCTTTTGGAGGATGTGGTCGGGGACGATGATCTTGCCGATGTCGTGCATAGGAGCGGCTTTTGTCAGAAGCTCGATATAACTATCGGTCAGAAGGTCGGTATACAGGCCCCTCTCTTTGAGGGCGCAGGCGAGAAGGTTCACATAAAAGCTCGTGCGCTTAATATGTTCGCCGGTATCCCCGTCCCGGCTCTCAATGAGGTTTGCCATGCCGACGATGATATTATCCTGCAGCGATAGCATTTTTTCGTTATGCAGCCGAATGGACAGGTTCTTTTGCTCGATTTCCTGCTCCAGGTTTTCTTTATACTGGTTCAGGTGGCTTGTAATGGTCACGCAGTAGACCAGACAGATCAGCATCGTAACGGAGATCATGATGATGCAGACCGTGGTGCTGATACGGGAAAACTCGATACGGGAGTCCATTTTTAGCTTGGCGTGGTTCATTTCCTTCGTCGTGAGCTGTTCTAATTCCATGAGGTTTTTGTTTACGCTCTGCAGAAAATCATTCATCTGCCCCGTGAGGTAGAAGACTGCTGTCTCCGTGCTGCCTTCCCGGCTCAGGTCCAGAGTGACATCTACACTCTGAAGATAGCTGTAATAGTCGGAATAGACTTTGTGATATATTTGTTCCCGCGTGTTTCCCGTCATGCGCGCGCGGAAATCCAAGATGATACGTCCCATCTTTTCCCGGACCTGCTTTTCCTTTTCTTCATACTTGGCGAGGTCTTTTTCTTCCTTTGAAGCTACGTGGATGGCGACGAACGAGCGGTGCTGGTGGAGGAGCTGGCTGAACTGTTCCATGTAGATCCGGTTTTCATTATGCTCTTCGACGATCACCTGATAGTTTTGCGAAAGCTTGTTTATGTTATATTTCAGTATGAGTACGCCGGCGATGCCGATGATGCCGGCTGTCAATACTATGATAAAAACCCGAAAGGGAATACTTTTCATCAGGGAAAGGATTTTATTCTTCATCATATTGCGCTACCTCATTTTTCAGTGGCGGACGTGATTCCTTCCGTCATAACATCCAATAGTTTCTGTAAATCGGCTTTGTCCCGGTTGCCGCCGGCGATGATGGTGCCGAATTTGAATGTCGGGGTCCAAAAGGTTTCTGCGACATTTTGGAGATGACTGTATGCCGATTGTTCGCTCAGGGCTTTGATCGCCGGAGCGGACTGGACTTCCTCGGAGGCAGCCGCCTTTACATTTGAGGGGCCTTCTCCCCTTTTGCGGAAACGGGTGAGCTGGTTTTCTTCATTTGTCACCCAGGCAGCCAGCCGCATGGCCCATTCCGGATTTTTTGTATGGGCATTGATCCCCAATAATTTATAGCCGGCGAAACTGTGCATCTGTACTTGATTTCCGGCCAGTGTAAAGGTCGGGAGCTTAGCGGCATTGTAATTTTCTTTGAAAGCTTCCTCCACGTTGCCTGAATTCCACGCGCCGTTGATCCCGGCTATGATCGTTCCGTCTTTTACGCCATTGACAAAGTTTTCATCCGTGCAGTTAAGGAATCCATCATGCCCCGCAATCGCGAGCATGGCATTTGCCACATCCACCCCGGTATAGGAGGAAGATCTGTCATTCCAGTTGCAGGAATTGGTCACCCTGTCTTCATTCATTTCCACATCGAGGCCGGCGCCTTTAAAGAAAGAATAAATGTACCAGCCGCTTGTAAAGTCCATCGCAACCTTTTTGCCATTCTCGGCAGCGATGTCTAACATGCGGTCAAAGGATGTGATATCGTTTTCTGTAAAATAGGCGGTGTTGTAATACATGAAATATCCATTACTGGCCACCATCGGATAGGCGTAAAGGGTGCCATCCTTTGAGGAAGACAGAACGGCAGCAGAATCCGGGCCGCCATTGTCCGATATGATCTGTTCGGTGTTGTCTGTGATCGGAAGGAGCGCGTTCTCCCGCTGCAGGTTATCAAACTGATCGGAGGCAAAGGAGTAGAGATCGGCAGCTCCTGCAGGGTCAGCCAGTACGGTATCCCGGCATGTCTTCTCATCTTCCTCGCTGATCGTGATCTCAAATTGTGCTTCTTTTTCATAGTGTTCCTGAAAGGACTCGATCATTTCTTTCATTATTTCCTGTTCATCCGCGGAAGTCCAGATGGAGAGGCTGACGTTAGCCCGTTCCGCTCCACATCCGCTCACTGCGACTGCCAGAAAAATAACCATAATGAAACAAATAAGGGTACGTCTTGCCATATGGTCCACCTCGCTTTTGAATCTATAAAATAATTATACTAAAAAAATGGGAAGAAATCAATTTTTTCTTGAAGGAAATACTGCTTTTTCGTGAGATAAAGAATCGTAGAATGGTGCGCGCCGCGCATGGAAGGATATACGGGGGCGGCTGCCTGCGCGCCCCCGCTGCGTGATGGTCATGAAACGGTGATCAGGAAAAAATCGTATGCTGCCGCCGGTACGTATCATTGTCTTTCTGGCTTAACTCGCTCTGTACCTGAGCCAGTTTTTTCTCCAGGGCGGCCTTTTTTTCCTCATCCCCGGAAGCGGCCTGGATCTGCTGCTCTAATTGCTGCGCTTTTTCTTTCAGCTTCTGGATTTCCCGGTCGACCTGGTCGGTATTGCCGGTGCAGGTCCTGGTATCCTTTTTCGGGTCGTCAAACACGAGTTTTTGGTTACCATGTTCATCCTGCTCAAACCGGTACAAACCGCTCGGTTTTGCATCGGACGGCTCACTTTTCGTATATTCGTCCAAAATGCCGCCGGTCGCTGTCTTATCCTTCTGCTCCCTCGCGGCTGCCGCCGCTTGTTCCTGCCTGCCGGCAGGTTCCGTGTTTGGCGGCATGATATGAGGGCTGTTGATTTTGACTGCCATATGCGTATCCTCCTTGTTTTCCGGAGGAAAATGCGACTGCTCCTGCAGGAGCAGAGGATTTATCCTCCTTATTCGTTTGTCAGGCGATCGTCTTGATGGGATCCTGCCTGCACTATCTTTTTCGTCATTTCAAACCGGCAGTTAATGGTTTTGATGTGAGATGTATTCCGAATGCTGTGGAATGATGAGAAGGACGCTCAGTGTAAATGCGGCATGGCTGGTTTTGATGCTCATGGCGCCATGATATCGTTCAGTGACCGCTTTTACATTGGACAGTCCGGTTCCTTTCCGGGGCAGTTTGTCTCCCTCAAAGCTGTTCTCTACTTCGATCAAAAGGAAGTCGCCCTGCCGGCGGCCTGTCACGCGGATAAACCGTTCCGTGTGAGGATCCATCTGTTTACAGGCATGGACGGCGTTGTCGAGCGCGTTGGACAGGACGATACCGATGTCAATGTCCCGGATTTGGCTGGGAAAAGGAAGGCACAGCGAGCAGGAGGCGTCGATCCCCATACTTTTTGCGATCCCCAGCTTATTTCCGATCAGGATGTCCGCCACCGGGTTATTTGTGCAGCAGGGAAAGGATAATCCTTCCGTCATTTCTCCCATATCACGGAGATAATTTAGTGCCTTTTCCGTTTTTCCCCCCTGTAAAAGCTCTTTTACTACCGTAATGTGGTTTGTTATGTCATGCCGAAAGGATCTTGTTCGTTCGTAGCGTGTTTTGGCCTCTTCCACATACTGGTTCAGCGAGCGCTCTTCCTGTTCCAGAAGCGATAGTTCCGTGCTCAGCCGGAAGTTTTCGAGCAGTTTTTTGTAGGCAGTCAGCATGCAGAACAGGCTTGCCATGCCTAAAAGCTGAATCCAAAACATCTGATCGTGCTTTACGTCCGAGTCGGTTCTGTATATGATCGTACTGATATACTCGCCCATGAGAAAGATAAAAAGGATCGGAGTTAAGATTAAAAACACATGCTGTTTTTTTAACGCCTCATCGCACAAAAAATAGCGGATTACCAAGCGGTAACAGAAGGCGGCCGCGAGTAATGCCGTATTTCCGAGCAGGAGAATGGCGATCCCCACAAATTTATGGGGATAAGGAGACATCAGCGGATATAACATATGTAAGAGGGAATGGACGATCCCATAGCAGAGCTGCATGATCTCGATCGTCAGAGCCGCGTATAGAAGGACCGTCACTTTGTCCGCGCGGCACAAAAAGATCCCGCCCGCCGTGAGGAGCAGGAAATAGACGAGCAGTTCGGCAGTCCTGCCAGAGATCCAGTGGATGACAGGAAACGAGCATATCGTAAATAGAACATAGTAGAAACTGGTTAGTTTCTTGTTCAGAAATTTGCAAAGGAAATAGAAGCCTGTCAGGATCTGGGCTGTCCCGATGAAATATATGTTGAAGAAATCCAGGAATTTGTCCATGTCACAGCCTCCTTTGTCACTGTCGTTTCATGTACCGCAGGATCACGCTGGAAAATTCCTTGCTCCGCAGCCGTGATACGGGTATTTCTTTTCCGTTTTCCATATAGGCGGTTCCGTTTTTATAGCTTTTTAAATACTTTAGATGGATGAGGAAACTTCTGTGGCAGCGGAAAAAGCTGTCGTCCAGTTTCGTCTCCAGATGATCGATCCGGTCATAAAAATCGATGATTTCAGACGATACGAGATGCACGTACACTTTCCTGTCTATGATCTCACAAAATACAATATCCTCAAAGGGGATGATGCTGCTCTCATATCCTTTCTGGATGAGAAGGCCCGCGCCGCCGGCATCCTGTAAGGAGGACAAAAGCCGCCCCATCATGTGTTCAAAGCGTGTTTCGTCGATAGGTTTTACGAGATAATCAAATGCCTGCACCTCAAAAGCATCAAATACCATTTCCCTGAGAACGGTTATGAATATGAGGAATCCTTTAAATTTACGCCGGCGCAGTTTTTTTGCGGTCTCCATTCCGCTTAAGCCCCCCATCTGGATATCCAGGAACAGGATATCGATTTTTTTCTGGCTGTGAAGCAATTGTTCACCGCTCGTATACTGTGTGATCATGGTATCTATATTCTTTCCGCAAAAAAACGCTGACACCATTTGCCGGAGCGCATCCGACATACACGGTTCGTCGTCGCAGATAGCTATGTGGATCATACGGTCACCTCCTGAAAGATATTATTTTACCATTTTCTCTGCGGGAAAACAATAAATATGCTCCGAAATGCGGGGGAAATGCCGTGGAATGTTTTGGCATATTCGTATTGTCTTCTGTAGGCAGATGTGATATGCTAATAACAATGAGGCAAAAATATTGCATGTTTAAGGAGGATTGGTAAAATGGGAAGATTTACACTACCTAGAGACCTGTACTATGGAAAAGACGCACTGGAGAATCTGAAAAACCTTTCGGGGACGAAGGCGATCGTCGTATCGGGCGGAAGTTCGATGCGCAGGGGCGGGTTCCTCGACCAGGTGGAGAAGTACTTAGAAGAGGCGGGCATGGAAGTCCGGTTTTTTGAAGGTGTTGAGCCGGATCCTTCGGTTGAGACGGTGATGAAGGGCGCGGAAGCGATGAAGGAGTTCCAGCCGGACTGGATCGTATCGATCGGCGGCGGTTCACCGATCGACGCGGCAAAGGCGATGTGGGCATTTTACGAGTATCCAGACACGACATTTGAAGATCTGTGCACCCCGTTCAATTTCCCGAAACTCAGGACGAAAGCGCGGTTTTGCGCGATTCCTTCTACTTCCGGCACGGCGACGGAAGTAACAGCATTTTCGGTGATCACGGATTACGCAAAAGGCATCAAGTATCCGCTGGCAGATTTTGAGATCACGCCGGACGTCGCGATCGTAGACCCGGCACTTGTAGAGAGCCTTCCGGAAAAACAGGTAGCCTACACGGGTATGGACGCGCTCACGCATGCGATCGAGGCATATGTATCAACGCTGAACAGCCCGTTTACCGACCCGCTGGCGATCAAGGCGATCGAGATGGTATTTGATTATCTGCCGCAGTCCTATCAGAAGGATATGGACGCGCGCGAGCAGATGCACTATGCCCAGTGTCTGGCAGGCCAGGCATTTTCCAATGCGCTTCTCGGCATCGTCCACTCGATGGCGCACAAAACGGGAGCTGCGTTCTCGACGGGCCATATTCCACATGGATGCGCAAACGCGATCTATCTCCCCTATGTGATCAAATACAACGCCCATGAGCCGGAAGCGATGCGGCGTTATGCGGATATAGCAAGAAGAGTAGGGCTTGGCGGGACGTCGGAAAAGGCGCAGGTCAATGCGCTGATCGATAAGATCGAGCAGTTTAACCGCGCGATGAACATCCCGAAGACGATCCAGGAATTTGGCGTAAAAGAGGATGAGTTTTTGGAAAAACTGGACGCGATCGCGGAAAATGCGGTGGGAGATGCCTGTACGGGTTCGAATCCGAGAACGATCACACCGGATCAGATGGCGGAACTGTTTAAGTGTACATTTTATGGTACAGAGGTTGACTTCTGATTTTTTCGTACGTGTGGGATCGGCCGGAAGATGATGACGTAAAAAACGGGCGCAGAAGCAGGATGTCATACCTGCGCGTCCGTTTTTTTTGTGACGGGGTATCCACGATCCTCTTTTTTTCCATGCCTGTCACTGGACAATTTTTGATGAAGGGCATATAATATAGTAAATAAAGCTACAATTAGGAGAATTTGTGTAATGTGCAAATGACATGCACAGATGGAGGATAAAGATGGCAAAAGAGCTAGTATGGAATGAACGATTTAATATTGGTGTAGAAAAGGTTGATAAGGCACACCGGAGACTTTTTTCAATTGTTTACAAATTAATGGTGCTTAGTGAAGACGAGAAAAAAAGAAAATGGGCGAGTGCGGAGGCGATCAAGTTTTTTAAAAGCTATGCGTTGAAGCACTTTGCGGAAGAAGAGGAGTATATGCGATCCATCCACTATGACGGGTATGAAATGCACAAGCGCCTGCATGATGTGATGCGGGATAAAACGATCCCTGCATTGGAAAAGGATTTGGAGGAAAATGATTATTCCAGCGAATCGATCCAGCATTTCATAGGCATCAGTCTTGGATGGCTGACAGGGCATGTTCTCATCGAGGACCGCGCCATTACCGGGAAGGTTCCGAAACGGTGGGATTCGGTACAGCCGAAAAATGTGACTGCCGCTATGGAAAAAGTGGTTTCCCAGATCATCCTGGAAGTATTTAAGCTTCAAACCCGGACGGTCAGCTTACAATACGCAGGGGAAGATTTTGGTAAATGTATTTATGACCGGATTTCCTATCGGTCGAAAGAGGGAAAACGGCTTCATGTCTTTCTCGTGATGGAAGAGCGTCTTGCGCTGAGAACAGTTGGACAAATGCTGGACATTGAATTTAAAAAAGTCGATAAAATGGTGCTCGATGCGGTGAGGCAGATTTCACAGCAGATGATGGTGCATATGAGAGGATATTTTAAGATGCTGGAGCAGTATGAATTTGAGAAAGACCACATGCTGACGAAAGAACAGCTGGAACAGGATTTTCTGTCCGAGTATCCCCGTTACAGCCTGCTGTTTGATACGGGCATCGGCTATTTTGCGTTTTGTATCAAGATGCGGTAAATGAAGTTTCGGTTTTGGATGAGAGGAAATATGATCATGTATCAATACTATTTTTTTGACCTGGATGGCACGTTGACGGACCCAGGGATCGGGATAACAAATTCCGTCATGTATTCGTTAAAGAAAATGGGACGGGAGGTCAAAGAAAGGGAAGAGCTGTATCGGTTCATCGGCCCGCCGTTACTCGAATCGTATATGGATTACTGCGGCTTTTCCAAGGAGCAGGCGGAAGAAGCAATCGCATATTACCGGAAGTATTTCAGTGAAAAAGGGATATTTGAAAATGAATTGTATCCCGACATTCCGGACGTTTTAGAGTCGCTGAAAAGCGGGGGAAAGAAACTTGTGCTTGCCACATCGAAACCGGAACCGTTTGCCGTGCGGATCTTGAAACATTTTGCATTGTATCCGTATTTTGATCTGATCGGCGCGGCGACGATGGACGGCAGCAGGAGTAGAAAAGAAGATGTAATTGCCTGTGCGCTTGACGCGGTTGGGGAAGGGGCCGGGGGCAGGGCGGAAATACTGATGGTGGGTGACAGGGAGCAGGATATTTACGGCGCGAAAGTAAATGGAATAGACAGTGCCGGGGTATTGTACGGGTATGGGGGTGAGGAGGAGTTGAGGTGCGCGGGCGCGGACTATCTGGTCAAACGGCCGTCGGATATATTGAATCTGATGAGAAGCCGAACATGATTGAAAAAGTGTATGATATTCCGATAGGGGATGTTAATGCGGCTACCCTTTTGCTATATAATTAACGATAATTGACCGATATATAAATTGGCAATATATATCGAAAGGAAGGAAGCGGCATGGCAAAGGAAGAGATTACACCGAGTGAATGGCAGATCATGGAAGTATTGTGGGCGTGCGGGAAGCCTTTGACGTCCTCGGAGGTCTATAAAAGGATGCAGGCAAATGTGGATATGTCGATGAGGATGGTGCGGGTGCTGATGAACCGCCTGAACCAGAAGGATATCCTCGGCTATACGGTGGATTCACATGATTCGAGGGTTTACCACTATTATGCGCAAAGGTCGAGGGAGGAATGCGTGAAGGAGAAAAGCAGGAAGTTCGTGGACCGCTATTTTTCCGGCAACGGGACAAATGCGATGGCGGCACTGCTGCAGAGTTTTGAACCGACGGATGAGCAGATCAGGGAACTGGAGGAAATCCTGGAAAAATGCAGGGACCGTGGCACAAAGTCCCAGGATAAAGAGGGTGGCCGTTATGATTGACTGGTCGCGGCTTGGCAGCCTCATGGATTTTTGCGCGGTATATTATACTACCCAGCTTGTGCGGTGCGCGGCTTTTTCCTATTTGCTGCTCGGACTTGTGATGCTGCTCCGGAAGATGCCTTTTTCAAGGCGGACATTCTTAAGGGGGCTGCTTTGGTCCTCATTCCTGCTCATCCCGTTTCTTGGAAAGTTAAAGCTGTTTTATGAAAATGAAGCTGTGCTGAGGATAACATGGTGGGTAACGCGCGGAACGATGACCTGCCTTTGGATTGACCGTATTTATATGGCGGGTATATTTGTCTCTGCCGTCTGCCTGTTCGGGAAGGGACTGCGCCTTCGGAAATCAGTGGCCGGGATGGAAAAGTTCTCTCTGGATGGTATTCGGGTCAGGGTGACGGACATGAATGTCACGCCGTTTACAACCGGGCTTCTAAAACCGGAGATTGCCATTCCAAGAGTGATATGGGAGGGGTATGGCAGGGATGAGTTAATGTCTGTTGTGCAGCATGAGCGGACGCATATCCGGTTGGGACATTTGTGGTTTGGATTTCTGTGGGACATCTTGCGGTGTCTCTTATGGGTGAACCCATTACTGACGATCTTTCAGAAACAGTTCCGGGCGGATATGGAGGATATCTGTGACAGAGTGTGCATACAGAGCAGCGGGTCGACGGCGCATGAATATGGCCTGGTGCTGCTAAAGACCTTGAATCTATTGCGTTCCGAGTCAAAAGGTACGCCGCCTGCCGTCACTTATGCGGGGGAAAGGGAATTTGCAGATATGAAAAGGCGGATGAGTGAAATTGCCGGTTTTCGCCCATATCGGAAAAAAGTGTTTGCGGGCATGGCAGTCGCGGCCGCCCTGGTGATCGCGGCGCTGCTTCTGACGGTACAAACAAGTTCCTTTGCCCGATGTAATGAAAGCCGGGATATTATGATCGGTATTTCTGACGGTGAACCTGAAATCGTTTCCAGTGATACCGGAAAACTGGCGCAGATGATCTCATATGATGACAGATATGTTTATGTTGATCGGGAAGCCTTTGAAAAGTTTCTGGGAGAAAACGACGCGGATGGGGAAATATGGATTGTTTTTGGCGGATTTTATAAACTTCCCGGTTTAGCCGGCGCGGCGGAAACTTGTATTTATGAAAGCGGTTCCGAGGACAAAATGGTACAGATTCCCTATGACAGTATAAGAGGCGACTGGTATTTGGAATTGCTACGTTTGTTATAGGCGCAGCATGGATGATAGCTTGAGAAATAAGTGGTAAAAAGGACATCTGGAAGGTGTCCTTTTTGGGTATGACAGGCATGAAATCCTAAATAAGAATATCCCGTGGAAAATCTCGCGCTGTAAAGCATAGAGTTCCATGGGATATTCTTGTTTCTGGTTTGGAGAGTTAAAAACCGGTATTAACCGACAACCCCGTTCCACATATCATCAGCTGATCTCGATATATTTTTTGTCCTCAATCTGAGGAGCCGCTTCCTTTTTCGGAACAGTAAGTTTGAGGATCCCGTTTTCGAACTTCGCCTGGACATCCTGTTCTGTCACCTGTTCACCAACGTAAAAGTTTCTGCTGCACGACCCGACATATCGCTCACGGCGGATGTATTTTCCGTTTTCATCCTTTTCCTCCGTGTTTGAATTTGTCGATGCGGTGATCGTCAGATAACCGTCTTTCAGTTCGGCCTGAACATCCTCCTTTTTATACCCCGGAAGATTGATCTCCAACTCATAGTGTTGATCCAGTTCTTTTACATCTGTCCGCATCACGTCGTTTGATGGAATGTTGTACCTGCCTGTTGCTTTCGCAGGACGAAAGAATCCATCAAAAAAATCATCAAACATATTCTCTCCGAAAATACTTGGCATTAACATAAGTCATTCCTCCAATCAATTTTTGTTCTGTTTTATTGTTTACAAGTATGGTATATCACGATTGTTAGCACTCGTCAATAGTGAGTGCTAACAATTCATGATTTTTTCACATTTTTAAATGTTCAGATATAAAAACATATTCTTTTACGGTATTATCCTGTAGTGTCCCCCGGATCATATCATTTTATGTATTTATTTAAGAAATAATTTATAAAAATGTAATTGCTTTTAAGAAGGACTCCATGATAATATAGGGAACGAAATTTAAAAAACTGCTGGAGGTGCTTACTAAAATGAGGAAGAAACAGATTTCATGGATGTGCGTGATCTCACTTTTGGCAGGCAGTTGCCTGATGCCTGTGCAGGATCATGTTTGGGCGGGCGCTAAAAAACCCGCATTGAGTAAAAAGAAAGTATCGATTCAGAAGGGCAGAACGATCAAACTCTCGGTAAAACGGGCGAAAGGCTATAAGATCAAGTGGAAGAGCAAGAACAAAAAAATTGCCCTGATAAAGAAATCCGGGAAATACGGAGCAAAGGTGACCGCCAAAAACAAAGGAAAGACTCAGATTCTGGCGGAACTGAAAAAAGGGAAAAAGCGTTACACGCTGAAAAGTTACATAACGGTGACAGAGAAGGCCAAACCGTCCAATGTGCCAACCCAGCCTGAGGGACCGGTAAATCAGGGTGTTACGGCAGAGCCTTCCGCTGCGGGAACGACAGTGCCGCCGGTTGGAGAGACAGCGGCACCGCCGGCAGGGGAAACAGAGGCACCGCCGGCAGGGGAGACAGCGACACCGCCGGCAGGGGAAACAGCGGCACCGCCGAAAGGGGAGACCGCAGCACCGGTGACAGCTGGACCAACAACGAAACCGGACACAAAGCCGACATCGAATCCAGATACGAAGCCGACAGTAAAGCCGGACACAAAACCGACGTCGAAACCAAACACAGAGCCAACGGTGAAACCGGATACAAAGCCGACGGCCAACCCAGACACAAAGCCGACAGCGGACCCGGACACAAAACCAACGGTGAAACCAAACACAGAGCCGACGGTAAAACCGGACACAAAGCCGACGGTGAAACCGACGGTGGAACCGTCCGTTGAGCCGACAACAAGGCCTGCGCCGGATCTGACAAAAAATATGGCTTCGGCAGCAGTGGTATTGAGTTCAGCGTCAACGATCAAGGCAAGTGTAGGAGAGAATGGTGCAGTCGCGGAGTTTACAGCGGCGAGTCAGTATAATCAGGTGGACTATAAGATGAATGACCCCATCCCGATGAACACCATTGTAAAAGTAGAGTATTCTCTTCAGGTGGCCGGAACACCAGATAGTGTTTCGTTTAAACTGTATGATTCGGAAGGGAAAGAACTGACAAAGATTACCCAGTATAATAAAAAGACTGGCACATATACCATTGAAATACCACAAGAGTACCAGTCGGTCACGATCTCGCGGTTTGCGATCATGACGAATACCGGACTGGCACAGGGCGATACCCAGACAGCCACAGCCGTACTGGGCAGCCTGCGTTTCATATCGGCCAGTCAGATCACGCCGACACCGGAACCGACACCTGTGATCACACCGGTTCCGACAGAGAAACCAACGCTGCCGCCTTCTTCGATCGAAGATGGGGTAAAGATGATCCTGAATGCACAGATGCGTTTAACAATTGCCGCTTTGGATGGAGAGCCGGTTTACAATGAGGACGGAAGCGTGACGGTATCCATAACGAAAAATGCTGGAGGGGGCGGTATCGGATTTTATGTGGATCCATCAAAAACCAACGTGGACCTGAGTGAGTATTCGAAAATCGTTTTTGATATTTCAGCGGAGACAGACGGGCCGATCTGTTTGAATCAATATATGGAAACAAATTTTTATGGAGATAATAAAACGCTCGCCTATGTAGATGTAAAGCAGGAGAGACAGCAGCTTTCCGCGGATCTGTGGAATGAGGATGCGCTTGGGTTTGGTGTGCGGTATGCGGCGTGGGACAGCAGTGCCGTTGCGGATCCATTGAAACTTACGATCCACTCCATCACTCTGGTCAAGGATACGCGGGATACATCGGATGCGCTGAATAACTACTCATCGCTGTCTGAATTGGCCAAAGAGTATGGATTTAAGATGGGAACGGTTTACAATACGAAAACGGCGACGGATAAAAAGTACGGCGAACTTATGAAATATCATTTCAACAGCATGACGGCTGCCAACGAGATGAAGGCGTACTCGATGCTGAATGAAGCTGGTTCCAAGGAAAACTACAAGGATGAGACCTCGATGCCGGTCATCAACTTTACAAATGCGGATATTATCATGGATTTCGCGAAAGAGAATGGCGTCAAGGTGAGAGGACACGTTCTGGTGTGGGATGCGGAAATGTGTGACTGGTTTTTCCGTGAAGGGTATGATACGAGCAAGGGTTATGCCACAAAGGAAGTCGTTACTGCGAGGCTGAAAAGCTATATCAAACAGGTTCTCGTACATTTCGAGCAGAAATATCCGGGCGTCATTTATTGCTGGGATGTCGTGAACGAGGCTGTCTCAGATGGAGAGGGAGAGCATGCTGACGGAGATGCCCGTATGGTCAGGACGACGAGGGACGGCAAGGTGAACCGGTTCTATGAGATCCTGGGCGATCATTATGTCGAAGATACGTTCAAGTACACGTATGAGATCATTCAGGAACAGAAGGGAACACACCCGGGGTTGGCCGATATAAAACTGTAT
>CAJTXO010000031.1 GCA_910583555.1 uncultured Eubacterium sp. | reverse complement strand
AAAAATATTGAAAAAGTCTACCAATCAGGTTGTTTTTGTTGTATAATAAGCTTGAATTAGAAATGACACATAATACTTGAAAAATGTGTATTAATATCATACAATAGAGGAACACATTTGAGGAAAACAGTAAAAAATTTGCTGCGCAGGATCATTATAACGAATACGAAGAGATCATGAACTGGTTTATTTTAGAAGAGAACCGGCACTCACAAACGTTAAAAAGATACTTGGACATTTACGGCATAAAACCCGAAAATACCATGTGGATTGATACTATTTTCAGAATGTTGAGAAAATTGATGGGACTGGAATGTGAAGTTACGATATTAGTCATGGCAGAGATGATCACATTATCCTATTATACAGCATTTTCCAACGCCACTCATTCTGAATTATTGAAAACGATGTGTAAGCAGATGCTAAATGATGAATTGTTTGTGACAGAAGGGGTGGAATATGGTGAAGATGGAATCGCCGTATTTATCGATAAATATTGGGACGTGATCTTTACCCCGGAAGGAGATGTGAAAGTAGATGATCGTGATGAATTGGACGCGGCATACGAATCGGGGGAACTCGCAAAGGAACAGTACGACGCCGCGTTGATGGAAGGTGAGAAAATACTGAAAGATCTTTGTTCCGATATTTCACAAATAGATCAGTGGTGCGCAAATATAAGGCAGATCGTCGAGGACAGGATCGCGGACGGCGAGCCGGTCAGGATGTGTCGGGAGGTACTGGCAAAGCGGAAATAAAATTCCCAGTATGATATGCAAAGGAGTCAGGTAATATGGCAATACTCAAAAACGAATATCCGATACTGGAATTTGATACAGAGCAAAATGCTGTGATCATGCCAGGACATCATTCCGACTACCACTTTCCCCAAAAAGCAGTCATGCTATTTATGGAGCCGGAAATACAGGACTTTGTGGCTGAACATGAATGCGAGATCGTCGGAACATTTATCAATGTCACGAAGGAATTCCATGTTTATAAAACGAAGATCAATGATATTGACATTGCATTTGTACAGGCGCCTCTCGGCGGAGCCGGCGCTGTCCAGATCATGGAACAACTAATTGCAGGCGGCGTAAAGGAAATCATAGCGGCCGGATGCTGTGGCGCATTAGTCGAAGATACGGAGGGCTCCTTTTATATTCCGACCACCGCGCTGAGACAGGAAGGAACATCCTATCATTATCTACCTCCATCACGGGAAATCGAATTGGACTCCCAGCCTGTGAAAGCGATCTGCCGCGTGCTCGAACAGGCAGGAGCGAACTATAAAACCTGCAAAACATGGACGACCGACGGCTTTTACAGAGAGACAAAAGAAATGGTCCAGTATCGAAAAGCAGAAGGCTATTCCGTTGTGGAAATGGAATGCGCCTCGATGGCGGCCTGCGCAAAAATGAGAGGGATCTCATTTGGGCAAGTACTTTTTACCGCAGATTCTTTAGCTGATATCGAGTCTCATGATATACGGAATTGGGGAAATGATTTTTTTGCGGCGGCAATGAGAATTGCTATGGAGGCGGTAACGGACCTATAAAAAACTGGAACCAACCTGTATGATAGTAACAGATTTGCTCCAGTTCTAATCAACTTCATTTATTCAGACTTCCAGCAGTTTGCAAAAAGGTTCATTGACCACGGGAACAGACCCGCCCCTGTCATTTTCTACGATATGGCCCATCCGTGACGCATATACCGTTATAGCCTTTTATAGTTCTAATTTATACCCATCAGTAAAATTCACTCGTTCAATCTCATACTTAAATATCATATCATCGAATTTAATAGTGTATAATTGATTATGATCGTCCCTAAATTGATTATATCCAAGTCCATAATCAGTAAATTTTTTTGTTGTTCCTGCAGCAATTGCTCCATCAGAAAAATCCAAATCTATTGTCGTGATTAAAACTTCAAATTGATCATATATATAAGTATAGAAACATTTCCTTTTTTATCATCTGTTTTTCACAAAGACGAAATAATTTTTTTGCAACTGCGGGTTGTTCAACATTTCAACCGACACGATTCTGCTGGGAAATATGGACGAAACTGACATATCAATACTTCCACCTCACCTACCCTGATCATAATGTCATCGAAGTAACCGGCGAGACTTCCTAATGCTAAATGCTGCCAGTCGGCTAATCCCGTCTGGCAGCATCTAGTTCCTTGCGTACACAAAGATAAAATAGGATTAAAAGCTTCCCTATTTCACTCTTACTTTGATCCTCCTTGCCACACCATTGTTGACGATGACATATACCGTACAAGTTCCTTTCCCTTTCGCGGTAATCCTGCCGTTTTTGCTTACCGTCGCCACTTTTTTATTTCCGGTGTAATACCGCAAAGCCTCCACATGCTTCAGGACTTTCTTCTTTTTGTTCCACAAGGTAGTTTTCGACCTGATCTGGAACTTATTTTTCAGCCTGAGTGTCACTTTGGCTTTGTTTACGGCAATCGTCTTTACATTGGTACGCTTCTCATATTTCATCGCCACATGGATGTTTGGGGACTTCGCGATATACTGCTTTTTCCCATCCTCCATCTTGTAAGCGGCGATATAATACTTATAAGCTCTGTCCACCTTTAACTTCTTATGGACGAATGCGCGTTTTCCCGATGCCTTTACCGTCGATAATTTCTGATAATTTTTCTTGCCGTCGCAGTATGACCAGTAAACTTCATAACCGGACGCACCTTTACACTTCAACCATGTCAGCCCGATGCTGTTTTTGCCCTTTTGCTTTCCGACCGCCAGAAGAATGGATAAATCCTTTCTCTTCTCAATTTGGTTCCCGGTCTGTCCGTCTTCATTAGGCACAGGTGTAGATGTCGCTATTCCCGGCTGCGTCGCATCCCCTGGTTGCGTCGTCGCGCCCGGTACTGGCGTTGCTGTTCCCGGCTGTGTTGTTTCCACTGGTGTCGGCACAGGAGTTCCCGGCCGCATCGTCTCTCCCGGCGCGGGTGTCGGGTTTGACGGCGTCTGCGTTTCATCTGGCGTCGGATTCGGCGTCGTCGGATCCGGCGTCGTCTGTGTTGGCTCCGGCGTAGGCGTCGGCTCCGCCTGCCTCGGTGTATCTTTGAAGCAGATGGCATAGGTGGAGAATTTGTCGCTTTCAAATGTAAATTCCGCCGTTTCCTCGTCGTATGTCCCTTCAATGACGTCGGTCTCCCCCTCATGCAGCCGTATGATCCGATAACTCCTTACCATCAGCACATCTTTATTGCGGATTTCCTCCGGTATCACAATGGTAACGGATATTGGTCTGCCCGGTTCACTGATCGACATCTGTTCGCCGTCCCCTACCCGTTTGAAAAGGGTGGCATCAAAATACATCACATCCGTGTCGGTTCCTACAACCTCTTGTGCCGCCTTTTCTACTTTTTCGCGGTCTGACGGGGCAATCTCCCCTGTTGGCGATACCTCCAGCCAGATTTTGGCATCTACGCCTTTGTCTATTTCTGCCTTTTCCTCCGGCGTCAACACTTCTGCCAGTTCCGCCTTCGAATTGTTCAGTACCGTATCCGGCGCGCCGGGCAGCACCATTACCTCTTTCTCGATTTTCCCGGCATTCGGATCGTCTGGGGCGGTTCCTGTCGGATCGATCGTCTGATATATCTTTATGCCGCATATTTCACATATTTTACACTGTCTGCCAGGCTCTTTCTCCGTGGGCTCTTTTTCCACCGTCCACTGCTCCGGGAATGTGTGCCCGTCGTTTACTTTGACTGTCACTTTGGCAGTATTGCCCGCCTTGTCTGTGGCGATAATGGTATACACTGTGCCGTCTGCCGCCAGCGCATATGTTCCGTCTGTCAATGTGACCGCCTTCCCGTTTACTGTTACCGTGTCAAGGTGCTCATCCGTAACAGTGACCGTCTGCGCCTCGCAATACGTCTTCTGGTCCTCCACGCCGCGGATTTCCGGATCTATGTCATCCCTGACCAGCTCATCCGTGGAAATATATGTCACATTCCCGGCGTTATCCGTAATCTCCGCATACACGTAGCCAGACTTTTTATCGAGCACGACAGGCTGACTGTATGCCTGCCAGTCTATGCTGTCTTTGGCGGCATCAAATTCCTCCTGCGAATAATTTTCGTGGATATACACATACCGGATCGACCGGATGCCGCTTCCGCCCTCATCCGCGGCCGTGATCTGGACTGTCTGGCCGCCTTTTACAAACATCATATCCCAGTCGGCATATCTCATGTCCTCCCAGAACACGCGATCTGAAATGGAGATTTTTCCTTCGGGAGCGGTGGTGTCCCGTACCGTTACCGTCACCTCCGTATCCGCTTCTAAACCAGTGATCTCATAACTCGTGTCGCTTATTTTCGCCAATGTGCCATTTGTGACGGCGATCCGCGTCTCTGCCGGGTCATATCCGCTGTCCAGGGCAAAGGTTAACGTCACCTTCTCATGCCAGCACGCTTCTTCCCTGTCCGCCGTGATGCGGTATCCTTTCTGCTCCGTCTCGCCCGGAAGTGTTACCGCCAGCATCCTGCCACCACCGACTTCTACCTTTTTATCCGGGGAAACACTGTAATTTCTCGTAGCCTGATAGCGCACATAATAGGTGCCGGAGGGCAGGTCTTTGATCTCGGTTCCTGCTATGGCCTTGTAAGCATCCTCTCCCTCCATGCGGTATTCCATAGCAGAAGTAACGCCCACGATCGACCCGTCAGCTTTTCCCCTGATCGTCTCATTGGCAGCTGAGACGTCCGGTGCCTCCTGTCCAGCTTTGTGAATGACAACTTTGGCAGAGCCCTTTTCCGTCTTATAGCCGTCCTTTGCGATCTCATAGTAAACGACGTATTCGCCCGCATCCGTATAGGTCGGGCTCACGCCAAGGCTGCAGTTATCCACTGACGTACCGTATTTGACCGCTGCACCCACTGACGTGCCGGACAGTGTGATCGAAATCCCGTGTTCTGCCCCGTCATAGCTTCCCTCGTAACCGTCTACCGTGATGCCGTTCATTTTCGTCAGGGTAATCTCCCAGGTAACATTGATACTGTCCTGATAATTGCCCCTGCCCGCCACGGCAATCGTGTAAATACCGATATCTGTCTTTGTCAGGTCGCCGGACAGTGTGTAGTCTGTTCCCTCTGTGAGCACGGTATCCCCGTCTTTTACCGTCACCTCCGGTGTGACGGCCTCTCCCGCTTTGTATTCCGTCTCGCTCGGCGTGACCTCGACCACAATGCTGTCGTCTGTCAGGGATTTGGGGGCAATACTTACGGTAACGCTTCCCTCCGCTGTCTGATTCTCCTCTGTTTCATTCCCCTCTTCCGTGACCTGGTAATAATAGGTGTAGGTGCCTGCGTCTGTATAGGACGGCTCTTTTTCCAGCGCGTAAGCGCCGTCTGCTTCCGTACGGTATTTGATGCTGTAATCCGCCAGTCCGCTGACAGTAATCGTACCGCTGTGGGCCTGTCTGTCGTAAGTTCCGCTGTAATGCTGCGCGCTGACTGTAAAGGCACCGTACAATGTCACCGTGATTGTCTTCTCAGCGCCGCCCACGGAAAATGTGAGCGGGAAATCGCCGTTTTGTTTATTGGAACGTGCTGCCTGTATGTCCGCCAGCTGCTTTACATTCACGGTAATGGCATCCGTCGGATCTCCATCCGCATCAACCGCCGCCACGTCCGCCAGTTTCTTTGCGATGTCAGCCGTCAATTCGGGTTTTAATATATGGTAAGAGAAATTCTCCGCGACGACTGCCGGATTCCATTTCGCCGTCAGCACTTTGGCAAAGATGCTGTCACCTGCACCCTCCGACCACTTCCAAAAAGTGAATCTCTCCATGACCGGCTTTTCAATGTTGCCGATATTTTCGGTATAATCACATACGGACTCGTCCGTGCTGCCCGACCAGACACCGCCGTTTGGTTTGATCAATATGCTCTTTGCCATCCATCTGCCGATAGTGTGTAAGTGCCGCTGACGACAGTTCCGCTCGCTTTCCAGCCATTAAAGATCCAGCCGTTTGCTTCGGGGATGGGCAGCGTGACGGACCCACCCTGTGCCACACCCATGCGTCCGGGCACAGCTACCCCGTCCGGGATATTTTTGCCCGAATAACGATAGGTTACATCATAAAAGGCAGAAGGCTTTTTCTGCATATAGTGCCGCACGGGGTCGGCCTCATCCGTGAGACCGCTGTCATTGACGCTCGCCGTATTGATGTACTCGGTATATGCCGCAGGCTCAGACGCCGGGGCGTTACATGAGTACGTTACCAGAATCTTTGCCCCCGCCGACAGGCCTGTCACCTTGAAAGTCAGCGTATTGCCGCTCAAGGTCGGCGACATCGTCACCGTTCCCAGAATGTTCCCGATGCCGCCGTCGATCCGCTGCACGGATGAGACGGACGCATCACCGTTGTACGTCATGCCGGCGGGAATGTTGTCCGTCACAACGAGCTCACCGCTCCGGCCGCCCTCGTCGCCGATGTACTGGAGCTCCAGCTCATACTCGACCTTCTGCCCCGGGCTAAGCCTTCCGCCCTCCGTGACACCGTTTTTCACACTGGCAGAGAGGGCATCTAGACTCTTCTCCGCCCCCGTTTGTTCCGCGGCCTCATTGGCTCGTGTTTCACGGGTCTGCCCTGCTGCCTTCGTTTGTTCCGTTGACTCTTCCAAGGTTATGTCATTTCCCGACAGTTCCTTTTCCTCCGATATTCTTTCGTCGGAGGAATTTTCTTCTACTGTTTTCCCTGTGGGGGAATCTGTCTCCCGCCTTTCCTCCGCAGACAGCATCTGCTTCCCGTCCGCATGCCGGGCAGGCATAGCAGCTGCACGCAGGGAGGCTGTGGCTGTTCCCTGATAAAGCACCGTGCCGTCTACCGCCCTGACCGTAACCGCAGTTAAGGCGGCTGACGCACTTGTATTCCAATCTGTAACAGAACAGCCATTTGCTACGGTTAAGTGATCCGTGCCTATACCTGGCACAAGACAGCTATGGAACATACTTTTCATATTTGTCAGCTTCGAGGTATCCCATCCGCTTAGATCCAACTCTTTTAATACTCTGCAGTTTCGAAACATCTCCTCCATGTTTGTCACGTTTCCGGTATTCCATCCGCTTAGATCCAACGTTTCTAATTTGAGGCACCAATAAAACATTCCTCCCATAACGGTCACGTTCCCGGTATTCCACCCGCTTAGATTCAGCGTCGCCAATCTGTCACAGTTAGCGAACATACTGCTCATAGATGTCACATTCCCGGTATTCCACCTGCTTAAATCCAGCGTCGTCAAGGCGTCGCAGCCGTAGAACATCAATGCCATACTTGTCACATTCCCGGTATCCCATCCGCTTATATTTGGTGTTGTCAATGCTTTACATCCATAAAACATATATCTCATAGATGTCACATTCGAGGTATCCCACCCGCTTATATTCGGCGTTGTCAATGCTTTACAATTCGAAAACATATTCCCCATATCTGTCACGCCCGAGGTATCCCACTCGCTTATATTTGGCGTTGTCAAGACTTCACATCCATAAAACACATGGCTCATATCTGTCACATTCCCGGTATCCCACCCGCTTAGATCCAGTGTTGTCAATGCTTTACATTCATAAAACAGACCGTGCATATTTGTCACATTCGAAGTATCCCACCTGCTCACACCCAGCGTTGTCAATGCTTCACATCCGCAAAACAGACTTCCCATATCTGTCACATTCCCGGTTTCCCAATTGCTTATATTCAGCGTCTCCAACGCACTGCAATCATAGAACAGATAATTCATATTTGTCACGTTCGAGGTATCCCATCTGCTTACATCCAGCGGCGCTAATTTGACGCAATGGTAGAACGTACCGTACATACTTGTCACGTTCGAGGTATTCCATCTGCTTACATCCAGCGTCACTAATTCGCTGCAGCAATCGAACATCTCCCGCATATTTTTTACATTCCCGGTATTCCACCCGCTTACATTCAGCGTTTTTAATTCGAGGCAGCGCTCGAACATACTGCCCATATCTGTCACGTTCGAGGTATCCCACCCGCTCACATCCAGCGTTGTCAATACCTCGCACCAATAGAATGTCTGCCCCATATTTGTTACATTCGAGGTATCCCACCCGCTTAGATCCAGCGTTGTCAAGGCTTTACAATTAGCAAACATCATTCTCATATTTGTTACATTCAAGGTATCAAAATTCGAGGCATCCTTTATTGTCGTCAGACTGGAAAAACCACTAAACAGACTAGATGAACTCACAGGCGCTTCCACACCGCCCTTTGCACCTATGTAAAGGTCATATTTACTTGCATCACTTTCATTGACGACCACCGCCGCCATGACCGAACCCGCTGTCCCAAAGTTTGTATCTGTGATATCCCAGACCGCCACCGCTTCGGCCGGCATTTCATTGGTGTTCAGAAATGTGATGGATTGTATGTGATCTCTATATGCAGTAGCATAAAATGCATTTGAATATCCAATTGCCTGCCTGTTTCTCATCCGGCGTGTAGGCTCCTGCGTCACGGTATTCGTCCGCTTCTGGATATACGCCCTGCCCCAGAGTGCCTGCAGTGCCACGTCAGAACCGGGCATGGTGAAACTGTTATCCCGGATATTCACGCCGCCCGACGCCCCCCACCCGGAGAAGTTCTGTCCATCCTTTTTCAACTCGGCCGGTTTGTCCTTTAGCGTGACCGTGTCGCCCTCCGCATGGATCGCAGGGTCCTCCGGCGCGCTCCCCGTGCCGCTGCCCGAGTCGTATGTCACGCGGTAGCCCGTGCGATTTATCGATAATGCCGCTGCCGAAACCTGAGCTAAATTGTCCGCCTTTAGCACCAGCTCACCCGTTACGGGAATTATGCCTGTCTCGCGCCTGTCACACAGATCCGCATACAGTGTAAGGCTCACGCTCTCGCCCGCATACCACTTCGGTATGTTGATCGTATAGCGGTTATTCTCATACCGCTTCTGCGCCTTCAAATACGGCAGGCAAATAGGCATCCGCATAATTTTTACCGCTTACCAAAATCCTGCCGCGTTGTTTAAACTTTTCGGAAAGCGAGCCCTCTATTCTTACGTTTTGATAAGATGGTGAGGCGCAGAGCGCGACCGCAAGCTTTGTGCTGATGCCGCTGGCGCCGGAAGCAAAGATCTCGCTGCACAGCTTCTCCATTTCACCGCTGTAGATATCGGCTGACAGTCCATAAATGCGGATACCGCCGTCCCGGATTTCCCCGGACAGCGCAACTGCCTGACTGACATTGAAATTACAGCCCTGTGCGCTCACGATGACAATATTCGCTTCATTGGCTGCGTTCCCTCTCGCATCCAGCATTTCTTTTGCCGTCTGCAGCCCTGCATAGGCGTTGGCATTCGCATCCGCCGCGAGCGCATCGACTGCCGCCGCGAATGCGGCGTAGTTGTTTGTGAAGTCGAGCGCCGTTTCCGCGTCATTGGAATATTTTACGAGGGCGAACCGTGTGCTGCCGCCCGTCAAAAGCTTCTGTGCGACCTCTTTTACCACTCTCTTTTGCCCTTCCATATTCACCAGTGCCGAGCAATCAACGACAAAAACGGTATCGGTGTTCTTTTTGACCTGCAGATCCGACTGCAGGTCTATCGTGATCTCCGCCTTCCGGTCTCCCTGTTTGGGTATGGTGACACTATGCGTTACCTTCACACCGCTTGCCGCGTTCCCCGCCGATGCGCTCGTAACGGCCGATGCCTCCGCTGCGTGCGCAGAGGCCGCTCCCTGCACACCCGGAATACAGAGCTGTACAACCAAAACCACTGCCGCAAGCAGTATACAGGCAATACGTCTTGACACATCCTTTCGCAACTTTTTACATCCTGCGTGCTTCTCACGCATCAACTTCTTTTCCATTTGCCTCACCTCTTAAATATCTCTATATCAGGTCTCTTTTTTTAAAAAAATATTTTACTTTTTTATACCAAAATAGTTTCTGTTTTTCAAGAGATCAGGTACAGATTGCACTTTTCGAGGTACAATTTGCAAACCGCAGATGCCGGAAAAGGGATCACTTTTCTGATTTTCTATTAAATCCTGTAACTTCTGTATATCTTCTTTATTTATAGTTCCCTGCAGATATCTTTCCACAACATCTTTCTCTATCAGAATAAATTCTTTTCCTTCCTTCATCAATTCTAATATTTTATTGAACCCGTCTTCATTTACCAGTTTTGGCTGTCTTGTAAAGGCAAATTTTTATGAGAATTTTCCCCTTTTTCCACAATCTCTGAATGATTATGTACGAAACAGTTTAGAAGTGAATCCCCATCTAAAGCCTGTTTATACAAACCTGCTTCCATATATAATTTTCTCATCTCTTCAATCATCGACAGCCAATTCTGCTTTACGGATAAGCATGAATCGGCCGGGTTTGTGAGTTTGAATGCCCCATTACCAGACGCATTTGCACGATAATAATTCAACGTCTGCCATGTGCCAAATGTTCCACCCGTCCCCTGGCCGGTATCATCCGCATAACAGCACAGGGCAAACATCTCGATTTCAGATGCATTTGTTACATTTACATCGTTTAAACTAATATAATGTACTTCCTCTGAACCAGTTTTTTGAATTGTTACCTTAATAATCGGATCGGCCGATGAAGAATCTTCAGCATATTCTGCTCTCATTCCATAACGAATACTTCCCGTCGGATCATCCAGAAAACCAATTCCCAAAACTTTTTCCTGCGTTAAATCAATTTCTTTCGATCGAAATGTTTTTTCCGGCACTATCGCTTTTTCTTTTTGACTGCTCGTCTCATGGCAAACATTCCCAAATCCTTTAATCAGCAAAACTATCCCCTCCAATTTTAAGTTATGGTAATTTTCTGCGAGAAGAAGTAACCTCCCAGATCCGCTCAATCGGCCACCCGTTTCTGGTATAAAAATCTTCGATCAAATTTCCCGCCTTTGCCATCGCCTCTCTCGCCTCCTGCAGCTCGAGCGGAAAAACTTCCTCATATGTGTAAAGTTTCCCATGAAAATAGTGAATCTTCTGCCCTCTGTCACCGAACATACGATAGTGATATTCAACCGGATCCAGCTCCTGCAGTGTCGGTTTTCTTTTTGCGAGCTCCGCAAACTGCCAATCCAGAAATTCCTTTTCTGTCGTGGCGATCACTTCGACATTTTCCTGGATATTGATCTAAAAACAATGAACGGGATGGATCTTGCAAAAAAACTGAGAAGGGACGGATTTCGGGGTACCATTATCTTTCTGACGGCTTTTTCGGAATATGTTTTTGAAGGGTACAGCGTTCAGGCGCTGAATTACTTATTAAAGCCCCTTAATTATGAAAAACTGAAGAAGTGCTTACAGCCTGTTATGAAAGATATGGAAGACGCCTTTCATATTTACAGAAGTAAGACAACCACCATTAAACTTCCTTATCATAAAATTTTAGCAATTACTTCCTATCGGCATTATGTGGATATTTTAACCCAGATTCCTATATCGCCGGAGAATCGCGGCACAAAATCATACCGCTAGAAAATCGCCCTGAAAAATCTGCTGCCGCAGCTTCCGAGTGAGTTTATCCGGTGTCACAGAACAGTTATTATTAACATAAACAAAGTTATGACACTGACCAATAAAGAGGGGATTCTTTCTGACGGCTCTGTTTTTCCAGTCTCAGAAAGTTATCTAAAAGATATTCAGGACGCTTTTTCGGAACTGCTGGATTGATGAAGGAGTTAACAAATCACCAGCATTCACATCTCTGTAAAACACTGGTGCTATTATGTTTTTTTATCAAACAGCAACCCTGACTTTCGCCTGCGGTTCCATTCTTCTAATTGAGAAGATTCTCTTCCACATGCGTCATCTCCTGCTCTGTTTCCAATACTCGGGCAATCCCCGACTGCGTGATACGAACCAGCTTAATCCGCTTATCCCCGGCATCCACGCACCCTTCCACCAGTCCTTTCTGTTCCAGCCGGGATATGATTCCTCCACTTGCATCCACATCCCAAACATTTACTGCAAACCTCTTAAACTTAGCCAGCCCATAAGGCATAATATACCTGTAATACGGCAGGGAAACAGCAGACAGCGTCATACCATGCGCCGCATCAGTGTAAGCCCCTACCACCTGCCCAAGCATATGAACCATCCAGTCTGTGGATTTTGCCTTTGCAACAAGGGTATTGAGTGCCCATGTGGCCGTCCACATGATGTTACTTCTCGCTTCATAATCCTTTTCATTTTTATATGCCTAAGTTTTCTATCAGGTCGTGGTCAATTTTGCATGAAGGACCCTCCTTTTATTCGTTCCGGCTGCTCCTGCACAGGTGGAGAGCGTCAGGATATGGTCATCTGCCGTGACGGTAACATCCAACTTTCGAAAACTCCGTGCCGTTATCTCCCTCAAAAATTCTGCATAAGCCGCTTCATCCGGAAAAGAAGTGGTGCAGTAATCGTTCTCCTCTCCTGTTATATAATAACTGAATATCTTATATTCCCTTATATGCTGCCCCGTATCGGTTATCTGGATCCTATCACATTCCGGTTCCTCCCAAAACTTTTCCTGAAATACATCCTTTAGGGAGCCAAACATCGTTCGGTCCAGCATATTATGGCCATAGATTACTACATTCCTGTCATCAAAGGATTCGTTGCGGCAGTCTATAAAAAGACAGCCTGCCGCATTTTCGTTTTTTCTAAATGAATTTTTCAGATAATATGAATTATCATTGGTCTGAACAAGCGGATTATTTATATATGGATCATGAAATACAATCCAGCCAATGGCATCTTCATTGATCTGCTTTAATTTTGCAAAATCAATTTGCTGCACAGCCTTCTCATCTCCATTATCTCCCGGCATCCTTTGGGCAACCTCCCGCATAACCTCCCGGATTTCTCTTGCATTTTGTCCAGCATCTTTATGATAAGAAAAAATGCCCATAATGGAAAAAAGAAAAATGCCTGCAAATAACATCATGAAAATAACATATACCGCCTTCATATCATTTCTTCTCTCCTGTCTTTTTTCCCTTCCGGTTCGCAGAAAGCTGCTTCTTTTGCCGCTTCCTGTAAAGAAAGGTCAGGATCAGCATACCAAGCGCTGACAGGATTACGGCTGCATACATCCAAAGAATGCGGCCACCCGTCTGTGGACTTTGCTCCGTCCGTATATTTCCCGGCTTTTCCGTAACCTTTGGATTCTCTGTGATTTTTGGTTTCCCCGTGGTCTCCGGCTTCTTTGTGCCCTCCGGTTTTTTCGTGGTCTCCAGATTTTCTGTGGTCCCCGGCTTCTCCGTACCCTCTGGCTTTTCTGTGGCCTCCGGATTCTCCGTGGTCTTTGGCTTTTCTGCGGTCCCCGGATTCTCCGTACCCTTTGGCTGTTCTGTGGCCTTTGGCTTCTCCGTGATTTTTGGCTTTTCCGTGGTCTTTGGTTTCTCTGTGGCCTTTGGCTCTTCCGTGGTCTTTGGTTCCTCTGAAGCCTTTGGCTTTTCTGTGGTCTTTGGTTTCTCCGTGGTCTTTGGTTTCTCCGTGGTCTTTGGCTGTTCTGTCGCCTTTGGCTTCTCCGTCACCTTTGGCTTCTCTGTCACTTTTGGCTTCTCTGTCACCTTTGGTTTCTCCGTCACCTTTGGCTTCTCTGTGGCCTTTGGCTTCTCCGTCACCTTTGGCTTCTCCGTCACCTTTGGTTTCTCCGTCACCTTTGGTTTCTCCGTCGGTACGGGTGTACTTGGGGCAGGCGTTTTATTCTCCTTTTTCCAGACAGCAGTATACTTACGCGCGCCCGTCGAGCCTGACGGGACTCTCACGACAGCTTCTGTTCCCTCCAGCCCTGTTCCCGTCCAGCCCACAAAAATGTAACCATTTCGGGCAGGGTTATTTAAGATGATCTCTTTACTTTCTATGGTATAAACATCAGGGTTTGTTTTATCCTCTTCTAAGGCGCCTCCCTCCAGCTCATATGCGATGGGGTAGGAAATCGGCTCAAACACTGCCTTCACCGTCACATCGCAGCCCGGCATATGGAGTGTATTCCCTTCCATATCCACAGACACCGTTTCATCGTCTGTCCGACAGGCGCTGAGGGAGTCCTCTTTTAGCTGATACCCCTCGTCCGGGACAGGCTGGATCGTGATCTTGTCATCTTCCTCAAACATTTCATTTCCCGTATCGGAACCGCCCGCATCGGATGTATACCGAATTTCCCCTCGTTCTGTCCGGGTCGTCAGCCGGAATTTTCCCACCGCCACCTGGCAGGACGCCGTCTCGTGATAAGGGGATACCGTCGTTGCCGTGATGAGAGCTATTCCCTTTCCCGTGGCGGTCACATTGCCGTTTTCATCTACCGTCGCCACACTCTCATCCGATGAAATCCATGTAACTTCTTTCACTGGTGCATTATCCGGCGTTACCGATGCCGTGATCACTGCGGTATCTCCCTTTGCCCGCAGTGAAAGAGCGTCCCAGTCAAGGGAAATGTCAACCGCCAGCACCATAACGATTTTGCCATCATAGGGAATAAATGCATACTTCTCCATATGATCCGCATACAGTTCTTTACCGTCGTTCTGTCTGTCATCGCACAGCCGGCTCAAATCGCTCTGAGAGATCGTATAGCCTTTGCCTGGCACGATCATTTCCCGATAAGGATGCTCTTTCTCATCTGAACGAACCCATCGACTCATTCCCAGCCTTACTCCCTCCGTAAGCGCGCCCGTCAGCCTGATTGGCGATGTCGGCAAGGATGACTCATCATCATCCGCTCCATCCAGGTACAAATTATCAAACCGATCTGCGTTTTCTCCTGCAGTATTGCCAAACACCTTGGGATTTCCCTTTAACTCGATGACGCTGTTCGGGGTTCCTAAAATGCCGCCACCGTATAAGCCTGCCGTATTACCCGTAACTGTACCACCATGCAGCATCAGGGTTCCGTGGGATACGGAAACACCACCGCCACAATTCGCCGTATTTTCCTTCAGTGTACCTCCCTGCAGTTCAATCTGTGCATATGCGCCCTTTACAACAATACCGCCGCCCTCTGATTCTGCTATATTACTTGTAATTTCACCATTCCTAATGAGAACAGCCGCTATCTGCGTCTTCTGTGATGCTCCAGCCACATAGATACCGCCTCCGCCTCCGGTACCTTCCCTCGTCGCATGATTTTCTGTCAACTTGCCACCCTGCATCTGGAACATCCCGATATTCACATACACGCCGCCGCCATCATCTGCCTCACAGTTGTTAATACTGCCGCCAGCCATTCCAAGAACGGCCTGATTATAGCTAGATTTGCTGTTAACCTCAATTCCGCCGCCATGCCTTGCCTTACAATGTGTGATTTGAGAACCATCATATAGATAAACCTGTCCCTGCCTGACGTTGATCCCACCGCCGCACATACTCTGTGACCGGTTCTCTGCATTTTTCAGTACAGCGCCATCCAGCATTCTCAAACACGCATTTCCATTTACGCAGATCAGCGGATGGTAAGCAGTAACGCCCTCGTCCTTTCCGCCATCCAGGATAATATCCTGCAGCCGCAACTCCCCGCTGGTAACGGTAAAGATTGTTCCACAATCCTGTCTGTCATACGTATCCTGTCCCGTATTTCTTATGACACAGGGCTTCTGGGCTTCATTTGAAGTGATTGTAACTGATTTGGAAATAGCTATCCCGCTTGTCAGTGAAACATCTGACAAAAGCACCACTACCCCTTTATCGCTGACACTTGCAATCGCCTCTGTAAGAAAACCAGACTGCCAATTTCCATCCTGATCCTGCCACGCTGCCTCACCCTGGTCCTGTAGAACTTCTACCAGATTAATTCCCGGTTCCTGCGCCAATACCGGGCCTATCCCAAACAGTCTGGGATAGGCAGTAAATACGATACAAAAAACAATAATTCCTGCAAGAAGTACCCCTGCAGTAAAACGAAATTTCTGGTTCATTCTCATATGCCTCCTCAAATTCGGTTTTTCCCCTATTATAGTATAAAAAACTGCTTTTTTCTGCCTTATAGGACAATCCGCACTTATTGGGGTACAATTTGCTCTCTGGACTTTTTATACGGTCCGTTTTTCCATGAATGTGTGGAGCGGAGGAAGCAAAAAAAGGACACCTCATGGATGTCCTGTCTGCACCTTATTCTATTGATCGGTATCCAAGGTTATTTAACCTGTCAGTCCGCAAATACTGTGCGCGCGATCTCCTTTTCCTCGTCGCACAGCTCGTTTAGCTTCTGCGTCATATCATGTATTTTTTCCATGTTGCCGGACTGGGATACGACCGCTTTGTCCATCCCGTCGATTTTCGACAGTATGTGTTCTATTACCTTTTGCATCTCGTTTAAACTCTGGGATATATGCGCCGATGTCTCATTACACGAAACTGCCAGTTTACCGACTTCATTTGCCACCACGGCAAATCCTTTTCCCGCCTCTCCCGCCCGCGCCGCCTCGATCGAAGCGTTGAGGGAAAGTAAATTGGTCTGATTGGCGATCCCCTGGATCAGGGAAATGATTTCCAGCGATTCGTTTACTTTTTCGTTCACGGAAGCCGCCGCTTTCGTAATACTGTCCTGCTGCTCATTCAACCCCTGTACATCTGCCGTTGTCTCCGCTACGACCGCGCTGATCTCATCCAGCCCTGCTGCCAGACTGTGAATACTTTTTTCCATGTCTGCCTCGAAGATCTCCCGGCTGCGTTTCTGCTCCGTCACATCGAGAACTGTCGCCGCCAAAACGATCGGCCGTCTGGCCGAATCAAACACAGCGGTAACTGTCATATGGAACCAGCGGTAATTTCCGTCCGCGTGGCGGATACGAAAATCCTCCCGCAGCGGTTCCTGTGATGTTCCCGCATTTACATAGTGATAAATCTCTTCCATCACCCGTTTCTGATCCGCTTCATGGATGCGGTCCGAATAGGAGTCCGGCACGTTGGGGAAATCCTGTTCATTATGGAATCCCAGCAACCTGCGGAACTGCTCGGAGTACCAAAACTGGTTTTCCGGATTTTTTATGTCCCCGTCCACGACGTTCATGCTCCATGAACCCTCATTCAAGATGGAATCAATGGCGTCATGTTTCTTTGTGGAAATATCCAGTTCTTCCGCGTTGTTGTGGGCTACGGTAATATTGGAGATCGTGCCTATAAATTCGAATGGTTTACCGCCCCGCCTGACGATCTCACCCGCCATACGCATCCAGCACAGCCCCTCCTTCTTTGTCTGAAAACGGTATTCCACATCGAAAACCTTTTTTCCAGACACGTCGTCGATCGTCTCCTGAAACGCCTTCATGACCTGCTCTTTGTCATGTTCATAAATTTTAGACAGCCACGCCTCCATCGAATCTTCAAATTCACTGCGGTCTGTATAACCTGTGATCTCACGAAATTCATCGCTGAACATAACCCGGCTGATCTGCTGTTTCTCCCCGAAGTACATCGACCACATACCGGAATGGTTCATGCGGTTCAGCATCGTCATATTTTCCCTCGCATGATTCAGCAATAAATTTGCGCAGTTCAACAGGTTGTTCAGTGATTTCACAACCTCGGGCGCCCTCTCTTTTACCGTTTCATTTTTGATCTCCTCGAATACACCGACCTGAAAAGACTTTCCAGCCAGCACATCCAATTCACCGGACAACTGTGTGATCCAATTCACCTGTGATTTTCTCTCACGCATACTAAATCTCCTTTCTCATTATTCGTATACTGCTCAATGTTACACGCACTGCACTCTTACTATTGTTATTATATTAACCTGATTTGCTTTTATATGTCAAGTTACTATTTATGAGTGGCGCAATCTGCTTTCTCATCGTATACTTATACTGTAATATAGGATTTTGATTCGAATTGAGTTGGAACCCGTTTTGAAAATTGTTTTAAACTTATAGATACCGTTCCCTTTCGGCGAGGCGTTTCTATGCCATACTAATGATCATTTCCCCTCCAGAATCTGCGCTGTTAAGCAAATAGTACAAGCAGACGTTTCTGAACAACTTCTGCGATCGTGAGCCCCTGGGACACCATTTCCATCAATATGTCCCTAGCCCGTTCAAATCGGCGGAATAACGCGATCTTCTCATCCGGATTCTCATACACTTTCCAGTAACCGATACAGAGACAGTTTTTGCCTCCATTCAGGATAAACCCTTCAACATCCTCAACCGGATACCCCAGAAGCAATCCCATCTCATGCGGAAATTCCTGATCCGACCGTAAATATCTTTCATAGCGCTGACGAAAAGCATACAAAATCTTTCCCATAGACTGCTCCCCATACCCCATATCGCGAAAAACTTTCCACACCTTTTCCTCCCGTAAATAAATTTCCAGCCGCTGTCTGTCAAACAGCAGAACAGCCGCTTTCCCCTCCATATCAGCCATTACAAAATACGAAATCCCGGCCCGTTTCAAAATATCCGTTCCTCTGTCTAAATCCTCGCTGCAAAGCATCAGCAGGTTTGATGATTTCAGACCGGCAAGAAGCGGAGCACAGTGATATGCGATCTGCAGTTCAATATCTTTTTCATCCATCCCCAGCAAAATTTCCAATGTTCTCTGGTTCATGTGTTTTCTCCCTTTTGTTAGTCAAAACTAACTTACGTTTACATTAAATCCATTCATGTTGTTAATGCTTTTTTGACAAGCCATAGGTGTTCCAGCCATGACCTGACACTATTATAACCGGCTCTCTTTGCTTTTATGTAAACGGCAGACGCCTCCACATTATCTTTACTTGCATTTCCAAATCCGCAAATTCTACTACATTCCGCTCCGTATCCCCCGCCGCAAACAAAACCAGCCGGATCTGCACGATCAAGCCTTCCTCCGTTCCGTCAAAGTGTTCTCTGAGCCAAACCTCCGTTTTTCCATTGACAATGCCGTCTGGTAAGCTTCATAAGCGGCTTAAAGTTCTTTGGCTATGGAACAACCCGGTCCAATGGTGTCCCATAGCCAAAATAGCCTAACATATTTAACAAGGATTATGATCCACATATTTTTTTAGAAAGTTCAGTATCTCCATCGTACCATCCACGACCCTGTTATGTTTATAGTGCCTGTTGCAGGAAAAATATCCGAAATATCCCCACGGGTCGTTCACCTGCGGGCCCCAGTCCCACAACCCGTCCGGCCCCGCCTGGTCAATCAGCCACGCAACCGCATCTTTTAAATACAATCCGGAACCTCTGAACTGGTTAATATAATTAAACGTATGAAACCAGCGCCTCATCATCCGGTTCTGGAACTCATCCGGCAATCGATCCGGCGTCTTGTCCCAGAAATGTCCCCGGATGCTCGCCTCCCCTCCCAGATGACGGAGCATGGCGTCTTCCAGCTCCGGCGTGATCCGGTCCCTCCGTTTTAACAGCAGCTCACTCTGCATCGGAACCAGACGCTTTTCCCTCGTCAGAAACACGTCATGCTGTGCCGCCATATCCGCCTCATAACAATATTCTCCGCCCGCATAGGCACAATTCGCGATATAAAGCCATTGTTCATACACCTCATCGCATTCAGGACTATGGGGCGTGATCGCCTCGATCAGATTGCAGACTTCCGCCGTCTGCCAGGGATTTGCCCTCTCATTTTTTTCAGACAGCACCTCTGGACTCGTGCCATCCAGCAGCGAGAGAAGATATTCCTTCGCCAAAAATAAAAGATCCCTGTCGTGGATCGTCAGCCCGATATACAGACACCGGTTGATCCCGGTAGAAGACGTCGGTATTTTTGCCCTGACAGAATAATCTTTCGAGCGGAACCGCCCCCACCCGCCATATTCATCCTGCAGCTCGCTCATCTCTTCCACAATATCACTTTTCAGAAATTGCTCGCGGAGCGCAGGGAGCGATTCGTCTTCATACGGGGTATCCAGTATGGAAAATAAAAGTTTGTACCGGACGGCCGGATATTCACAAAAATCATAGAGTGCCATCGCATGTTTGTGTAATTGTTCTTTCGTCATAACGTTCCTTTTCTTTATATACCTATCGTATCAACCAAAAAATCTGATGCCATCTTTCTGGCCGCTCGTTCATCAAGACAATAAATTTGCCTTCCAGAATACAACGTTCCACTTCCTCAACCTCTCAAGAATGCTCCATAGAATTTGCGCATAATTCTCTTTGAACAGCCTGAGGAATATAAATCTTATCAAATAACTGCCACAAAAGGATATTTTAACGTCTGACTCTTTCACATCCATATCCTCTATTTCCCTCCATTTCTCAATTTCAAAAGTCTCTCTTTCACTTATGATACGGCTCCCCCCTTATGATCCGGTACCCCCGGTAGATCTGCTCCAACAAAATAACCCTCATCAACTGATGGGGAAATGTCATCTTCGAAAAACTCAGTTCCTCATCCGCCCTCGCCAGCACTTGCTCCGACAACCCGAGCGAACCGCCGATCACAAACACCACACGGCTCCTGCCACACAGTGCAAACCCGTCGAGCCTGCGCGCAAAAGCCAGGGAATCGTACTGCTTTCCCGAAATCGCCAGCGCCACGACATGATCATCCTCTTTGATCTGCCGCAGAAGGCGCTCCCCCTCTTTTTCCCGGATCCGTTCCTCTTCTTTCTCCGAAGCGCCGTCGGGCGTCTTCTCATCCGCCACCTCGACCACATCGAGTTTCACATAACGGGTAAGCCTCTTTTCGTATTCCGCCACGGCATCGCGCATAAACTTCTCCTTCAGCTTCCCCACACACAAGATCGTAAGTTTCAAGACTCTTCCCCGCTCTTTTGGCCGCCTGTCGGCCGGTACTGGAACGGGCGCTTATAATCGGGAATCTCGTACAGGTAGAGGATGCCGTTTTTCACCCGCCTTACTTCCTTGCCGATAAATCCCAGGCGGAACAGTTCATAAATAAAATTAAAAATAAGAAATCCGTGTGAGACGATGAGCACGTTGTCCTTCGACCAGTCGATCTGACGGAAAAAACGACGGACGCGCCTTCTCGTACCCTTAATATCCTCCGGCTGGCTCTTCGACTTAAAAAACCACGCCAGACGTCCGCAAAAATGCCACACCGGAAACGGAAGTTTGATCCTGTCCGTGTGGATGAACGGAGCGTTGTCAACCTCGCGCAAAAGCTTGTCTACCAAAATATTTCCGCTGTAAACTTCTTTTGCCGTCTCCACGGCTCGCTCGAGATCACTGCAATAACATATATCCCAATGTATCCCTGACATATTCACCTTTTTCTTTAAAATACGCGCATGTTCATATTTTTCTGACCAGGCCCGGAATTCCTCTGACGTCATCATAAATTTATGCGGGCAATCCACTTTAAAATGTCTGACCAATCCTATTTTCATCCGTATTCCTCCCCGAAAAACCTTTTTCCATGATGTGGGGCAAAATATCTTTTCACCCTAACATCATTATTATAGTATAACAAGAAGATACCTCCCAATGCAATCCTTTTTGAAAATTTCTGCACGATCTGGCACACAATCTGCATGATATGTATGTTCCTGTTTCACATTCTGCTCTGTATATTTGTTACCCTCACAATAAATTGAGTTGACAATGACAGATCCCGGTACTATAATTTGTGTGTAACAAATGAGCAGACACGGTAAAGGAGAGACAGAATATGGAAACTACGAACAGATACGAGTTAAACAAACAATTGGCGCAGATGTTAAAGGGCGGCGTCATCATGGACGTGACCACGCCGGAGCAGGCGCGGATCGCGGAAGGGGCTGGCGCCTGCGCAGTCATGGCTCTCGAGCGGATCCCCGCGGATATCCGCGCGGCGGGCGGCGTTTCCCGGATGAGCGACCCCAAAATGATCCGCGGGATCCAGGAAGCGGTGAGCATCCCCGTGATGGCGAAGTGCCGCATCGGCCATTTCGCGGAAGCGCAGATTTTAGAAGCAATTGAAATTGATTATATTGACGAGAGCGAGGTATTATCACCCGCCGATGATGTGTACCACATCGACAAGACCAAATTCAACGTTCCGTTCGTCTGCGGAGCAAAAGATCTGGGGGAGGCGCTGCGCAGGATCAGCGAGGGCGCATCCATGATCCGTACGAAAGGGGAACCGGGGACCGGCGACGTCGTACAGGCCGTGCGCCACATGCGCCGGATGAACCAGGAAATCGCCAAACTGACATCGATGCGGGAGGACGAACTGTACCACGCGGCAAAGGAACTGGAAGTTCCGTATGATCTTGTGGAATATGTGCATAAAAACGGCAGGCTGCCGGTCGTAAACTTCGCGGCGGGAGGCGTAGCCACGCCGGCAGACGCGGCGCTGATGATGCAGCTGGGCGCAGAGGGCGTATTTGTGGGATCCGGTATTTTCAAATCCGGCAACCCGGAAAAGCGGGCGGCTGCCATCGTAAAAGCGGTGACAAATTATGAGGACGCCAAGCTGCTGGCCAGCCTGTCCGAGGATCTGGGTGAAGCCATGGTCGGCATCAACGAGCAGGAGATCGAACTTCTCATGGCGGAAAGGGGCAAATAATATGCGGATTGCTGTACTGGCTGTGCAGGGCGCATTTGCCGAACACGAAAACATGCTCTCACTGCTGGGGGCCGATTTCTTTGAAATCCGCCAGAAGAAAGATCTGGAGCAGCAGTTTGACGGGCTGATCCTGCCCGGCGGTGAGAGCACAGTAATGGGCAAGCTGTTACAGGAGCTGGATCTGTTCGACACGCTCCAGGCAAAGATCAAGGAAGGGCTGCCGGTACTGGGAACGTGCGCCGGCCTGATCCTGCTGGCCGAAAAGTTGTCGAACGATGAAAATGTTTACTTTGGCACGCTGCCCGTCACCGTCCGGCGGAATGCCTATGGCAGGCAGCTGTCCAGTTTTTACGTCGAGGAAGAAGTGACTGGGATCGGAACGATCCCGATGGCCTTCATACGGGCCCCCTATGTGGAGCGCGCGGGCGAGGGCACGGAGATCATCGCCCGCGTGGACGGGAACATCGTGGGGGTACGATACGGCAACCAGCTCGGCATATCGTTTCATCCCGAAGTCACTTCCTGCACAAAACTACATCAATATTTTCTGGAAATGTGCCGTCTTGCTAAAAATTGCGCCGCCCGGTAAGGGTTGGCGCAATTTTTTTTTAATTTTTTGCATAAAAATATATTTTGACACAAAAATGACACATTCTCTTAGTAATATAACAATCGGAAAGTATAAACTTTCTACTCCCACCCTATTATACGCTTAGGTACCCTCGGGGTACCACAAAAGACACCTCCTCCCAGAGGTGTCTTTTGTTTTTATCTAAAACGACGAAAAAGCGGCGGCTGAGAACCGCGCCGCTCTGATTACAGGGCTGTCTTTTCCATAAAGTAAAAAGCGCCGGAAAATCCGGCGCCTCTCATTTCCTGTTCTCACTGGCACTTCTGTTTATCGTATGTATCAAGCGCGAGACTTACCTCCAGCGCCCGGTTGATTTTTTTGAGCACCGCTTCATCCAGATGGCACACCTTTTCCTTCAGCCTCGACTTGTCGATCGTCCTCACCTGCTCCAAAAGGATCACAGAATCTTTCACAATGCCGTAGTTCTCCGAATCGAGGGCAATGTGTGTCGGCAGCTTCGCCTTGTTCATCTTCGATGTGATCGCCGCACAGATCACCGTAGGACTGTATCGGTTCCCCATATCGTTCTGTATGATCAAAACCGGCCGCACGCCACCCTGTTCGGAGCCCACAACCGGCCGCAGATCCGCGTAATAAATATCGCCTCTTTTAACCACCATCGTACTTACCCCTTATATTGTATTTTTACCTATGTAATGTCCTCATTCATGGACTACAAGGATTTATAGCCTATTATTACCAATATACGAGAGTTTATACCAAAATGGCACACAAAGACTGAAAATACTACTCCATCACATATTTCCGCGGGACCCTGGCA
Source organism: uncultured Eubacterium sp. (assembly GCA_910583555.1). Classification (GTDB taxonomy): domain Bacteria; phylum Bacillota; class Clostridia; order Lachnospirales; family Lachnospiraceae; genus Eubacterium_F. Next base: position 7,584 of record CAJTXO010000031.1, on the reverse strand, counting down.
CTGATGCCGCAGACGTACTCATAATTGAAAGAGTGCGCCAGCGCGGCCACCTCCTCTACGGAAATGGTATTGTCCCCGTCCCGGCCGATCAGCGTTACGACATCACCGGCATGCACATCCGGGACATCAGTCACATCCACCATGAACTGGTCCATGCAGATGCGCCCGATGATCGGCGCGTACCGCCCGCGGATCAAAACCCGCCCTTTTCCCGAGAGGTCGCGCCTTACCCCATCGGCATAACCGACAGGTACCGTAGCCACGACCGTCTCACGACTGGTTGTAAACGTGCCTCCATAACCGACGCTTGTTCCGGGATGGACCGTTTTCAGAAACGATACGATCGATTTCCACTGAAGGGCCGGGCGGATCTGCAGCTTCTCCTTTGGCACCAGTTCCGACGGATACAGGCCGTACGTCGTAATACCCGAGCGCACCATGTCGAGGTACGCTTCCGGAAAATGAATGATCGATGCGCTGTTCGCCGCGTGTTTGAGCGGGATATGGATGCCCCGCCCCTCGAGTTCCCTGACAAAAATGATAAATTTCTCGAACGGTTCGCGCGCCGCCTCCGCCGTCTCCTCATCGGCCCTGGCAAAATGCGTGAAGATCCCTTCCATGCAAATACCCGGAAGCTCGCCGATCGCGCGTATGACGTCGATATTATCCCTTACAGGCAGGAAACCGATGCGGCTCATGCCCGTATCGACCTTGATATGGATCTTCGCCGTCTTTCCGAGCCTTACTGCCACCTCGCTCAGTTCTTTTGCCATCTCGTACGAATACACGGTCTGTGAAATATCGTGCCGGATCAGCTCCTCAAACCAGCCGCTCCCCGTGTAACCAAGTATGAGCAGCATCTTACCGATCCCCTGCTCCCGGAGATGCAAAGCCTCTTCTGCCACCGCCACCCCGTAAGCGTCCACGAGGTCCTCCAGCGCCTCTGCCACCTGGACATCCCCGTGTCCATAAGCATCCGCTTTGATGACCGCCATGATCTTCACATGGTCTCCCACGCGTTTCCGCTCCTCCGAAATATTGTGCCGGATCGCCCCCAGGTCGATCTGTGCATACGTTCGGCTGTATTTTTTCTGTTCCGTCTCTCTTTCCATGATGTTCTACCTCTCAAAATCAACCAATATGATAATTCCGCCAAAGGCTCCGTCAGATCATTTCCCCGTGCCGCCGTATCTTAAAACGGCCCTCATTCCCTCGATCAGACCGGTAGCAGTCAGGGAGTATTCATTAAAATTACGCACAAACCAGTCGCCCGCCAGGCCGTGCACGTAAACGCCCGCTTTCGCCGCCGTAAACGTATCGGCCCCCTGTGCCAGGAATCCGGCGATGATTCCCGTCAGCACATCGCCGCTCCCCCCGGTTCCCATCCCGGAATTTCCCGAAACATTGAGATAGATCTCCTGCCCGTCGCTCACGACCGTCCGCGCGTCCTTTCCGACCACGATCGCTCCCGTCCGCTCCGCAAACGACAGCGCCTCGCCGATGAGATCCTTTTTCAGCAAAGAGACTTCTTTTCCCGTGATCTTTGAAAACTCCTTTGGGTGGGGCGTCAGGATGACATTTCGCCGTCCTGTGATCTGCTCTTTCTGGCACAGCGTGATGCCGTCGCCGTCCAGGACGAGCGGCTTGTCACAATGCCGCAGCACATAGGACACGATCTCCTCCGCGCGGCCGCCCTGTCCGAGCCCCGGCCCGAGAACAACGCAGTCTGCCCATGAAATAGCCTCTCTTAGCGCCTCATGATCCACCTTCTCCCCCGTCCCATACGGAGAAAACAACGCCTCCGGTACACCGGATAATAAAATCTCCCGATTTGCCGCCGCCGAAAAGATCTTCACCAGGCCCGCGCCTGCCGCGTACGCCGCCTGCGCGGAAAACAGCGGCGCGCCGCTCATCCCCTCGCTCCCGCCGATCACGGATACGCGCCCAAAACTTCCCTTGTGGCCGTCTGGCTTCCGGCCTGGCACGACCCGTGCCAGATCATCCGGTTCATAATAATAAGCCGGATTTTCGAGCGCCTCAAAGCTCACCTGCGGATAACCGATATCCCCGACGATCACCTCCCCGGCATACCGGCATCCCGGATACAGCACGAGACCCCGCTTATTTGCCCCGAATGTCACCGTAACATCGGCGTTTACCGCGACATTCATCACCGCTCCGTCACTGCCGTTGATACCGGAAGGAATGTCGGCCGCATACACTTTTTTCTCCGCTCCGTTGATCTCACGAATGACGTTCTCATATACGCCCCCTACCGCGCGGTTCAGGCCGACCCCAAACAGGGCGTCCACGATCACGTCATAAACCGGGGAAGCGACCGCATCCGCCTGGACAGCCGGCACTTGACACGCCGCCGCAAGCGCCATCTGCGTCTTCGCGTCCGCCGTCATTTTCTGTGTATCACCGACGAGCAGTATCGCGGCGCGGTACCCCTGCTGGATCAGCAGCCGCGCCGCCGCCAGACCATCGCCACCGTTATTTCCTGTGCCGCAAACGAATAAAAAGCCGCTCCGCCTGTCCTCCCTTTCCATCAGAACGGAGGCCAGCGTCATCGCCGCTTTTTCCATCAATACGAGCCCCGGGAAGCCGACTGTCTGGATCGCGTGTTCGTCCAGCTCCTTTGCCTCTCCGGCGGTCAATACATATCTCAAATCCATTCCTCCCCGCACCAGCGCGCCGTCCCCCGCATGACAACGACCGGGAGGCGCCGCACGAAAATTATTACCTGTCTCCAATACCGACGGCAAACGCCACCGCCAGATCCGACGTATTGGTTATACTGATCTGGATCGACGTAATGCCGAGCCCCTCCGCGATTTCTTTCGCACCGCGGTACAAATTCACATAGGGCGCACCCTTATCATTCCGGAGGATTTCGATGTCGCGCGGAAAGCACCCGGAAAATCCTGTCCCGAACACCTTCACCACCGCCTCTTTTCCGGCAAAATCAGAAGCGGCCCGCACTTTCCGCTTATCGAACTGCGCAATCTCCGCTTCGGTAAATATATGGCTCTGGAAATGCCCTTTCTCACACGATTTCTGAACACGGGAAATCTCCACCGCGTCCACACCGACACCTAATATCATATCGCATCCTACTTCTTATCAAATAAATTCATCACTTCGCGGCCAAGAAGATCGTGCATGAGCGAATAGGTAGCATCCACACTCTCCTCCAGTTCTACCCTGTACGCCACCTTTTCCTTGAGTTCCTCCCGTCGGGAGTCGATCTCCCCTTTCAGATCCTCGAGCGACTGCGCGCGGATCTTCAGTTCCTCATAACAGTATGCCACGCCATTGATCAGAAGATCCTCATTCGTCTTTTTGATCTCATACGGCAGTTCCATCAGCCGGTCCGACTGCGCCTCAATGCGCTCTTTCGTCTCCAGTAAAAGCTTCTGCTGTTTGTCTTTCTTCTTATCATTCCCCGAGGAGGACATCCCGGAAACAATCGCTTCCATCAGTTTTTTCTTCGCTTTTTTCAGATCCTTGATCTCATTGACCAGTTTTCCCTGCTCTTTCAGCAGCGCATTCAGGTTTTCTTCGATCGCGGCGATATGGGCGGGTTTCACCCCTCCGGGAAACAGTTTATGCCACCGCTGGTCCAACACCAGGATCGGAACCTTTTTCCCTCTCAGCAGTTCCGCAATCGACGCCGGTTCATTGTTCTTTGCACTCATCCCTCATCTTCTCCTTTCGCAACCCCTGCTTTTCGGACAACTTGTAAGACAGCCGCATCAGGCTCTCCGCCAGATGGACATTTTCAACCACTACCTCGGCCGGCAGGTTCAGATCGGTAGACGCAAAATTCCAAAACGCCTGTACCCCGAAATCGGCCAGCATACTCGCCGTCCGCGACGCCTGTTCCTTCGGCAGCGTGAGCGCCGCCATGTTGACGCCGTTTTCCTGCACATGCTGTTTCACGTCCGACATCGGCATCACTTTAATGCCGTTGATCACCTTTCCGATCACAGCCTTGTCAATGTCGAAAATACCGGAAATACGAAATCCCCGCTTCGTAAATCCGCCGTAATTCGCCAGCGCCTGCCCTAAATTTCCGGCCCCTATGATAATAACATTATATTCGTGCTCAAGTCCGAGGATCTTTCCAATCTCATCGTGAAGTATCCGCACATTGTAGCCGTAACCCTGCTGCCCGAACCCCCCGAAATTATTAAAATCCTGACGGATCTGGGACGCTGTCACGTTCATCTTCGCGCTCAGTTCCTGCGATGAAATGCGGCCGATCCCCTTTTCCAGCAATTCACTTAAATATCTATAATAACGCGGCAGCCGCTTCACTACCGCAGATGATATCTTTTTATCCACTATGTCAAAACCTCCATAAGCAAGATAACTATACCACAAACGGCGCTTTTTTTCAATCAAAACGTGGGAATTTGTTATGTAAAAGAGATTTCCCCTGTCCAAAGCGGTGGCGCGCCAAAAACAGGGCATAAGCTAAGTCCAGTTATCACCAGAACAGAAGCCGGTGACATTGATATCCGTTTTTTCTATTGGTTCCTCATAATTTATCAACAGAATCATAGGTTTTGCTTGAAAAAATTTCTTCTTTTCGTTATACTTTTACTATTACAGCAGCCTGATCATACCGGGCTGGGAAAGGAATCCATACTTTATGAATGAAAACAATCCAATCGTAACATTTGAAATCGCGGGAGGCGGTTCCATCCAGGCAGAACTCTATCCCGACATCGCACCGAATACCGTAAACAACTTTATCTCTCTTGTAAAAAAAGGGTACTATGACGGACTTACGTTCCACCGCGTGATCAGCGGCTTTATGATCCAGGGCGGCTGCCCGGACGGAACCGGCATGGGCGGCCCGGGATACCAGATTCCTGGCGAATTTGCCATGAACGGTTTTGAAAACGATCTGAAACATACGGCGGGCGTCCTCTCAATGGCGCGTTCGCAGATGCCGGATTCGGCCGGATCCCAATTTTTCATTATGCACAAAGACTCCCCTCATCTGGACGGCGCGTATGCGGCGTTTGGAAAAGTGACCGAAGGGATGGACGTCGTGAACCGCATCGCAGAGACAGCAACCGATTATGCTGACAAACCGATCGACGATCAGATCATGGAACGTGTGACGGTAGAATGTTTCGGGGTGGATTATCCGGAACCGGAGAAAATTTGATATCGAGCAGCCTCTTGACAGATGCTGTCTATCGTGATATGATTTGAATTGATATTAGGCCAAACGCCTGATCCACGCTTGTTAGGGAAAATTTCCTAACAGGCGTTTTTTATTTTGAAAGAAAAGGAGAAGAGAGAAAAATGGTTACCATAAGCAAATTCCATGTTCAAAATCCCAGATACGTGAATCTTCTGAAACGTAAAAGCAGTATACCAGAAGAAGTGGAGCAAACCGTGAAAGAAGTCATACAGCAGGTGAAAGAAAAAGGGGATGAAGCATTATATTCCTATATGGAGGCATTCGATCATGTTGACATAAATAAGATCGGACTGACTGTGACGGAAGAAGAATTCGCGTACGCAAAGGAACACGTATCGGATGATTTTAAGGAGGCCGTGAAAAAAGCATGTGACAACCTTTTCCGGTTCCACAAAAAACAATTGCCGGCAGATTTTTCTGTTGATTATGAAGACGGTGCCATACTTGCGCGCAAATATACGCCGATCCAAAGCGTCGCCGTCACGATCCCTGGAAATATGGCGCCGCTCGTTTCCACACTGTGCATGAATTTAGTTCCTGCCATCGTCGCGGGAGTTCCGAACATTTACATCCTGACAAAGCCAAAACCGGATGGAACGATCGATGAACATTTACTCTATACAGCAGACTATCTAAATATTAGAAATTATTATAAGATCTCCGGTTCACAGGGTTTAGCAGCTGTTGCCTACGGAACGGAAACGGTCAGCAAAGTCGATGCCATCACCGGCCCCGGAAACAACTATACCCAGATGGCAAAGAAGCTATTGTTCGGTGAAGTAAAGATTGATTTCCTCGCAGGGCCTTCCGAAATCGCGATCGTGGCTGACGAGAACGCCAATCCTACTTTTATCGCGGCGGATATGATGTCGCAGGCAGAACACGGAACGGGCTTTGAAGCCAGTACGGCATTTTGCTTGTCCGAAACACAGGCAAATGAGATCAAAAATGAAATCAAACGGTTATGCGAAGAACACGATCTCACTCTGGCAACCCGGTCGGCATTTGAGAATTACGGCGATATTTTTATCGTGGATTCCATCAATGACGCCATTCAGGCAGTAAATGAAATCGCGCCCGAACACGTAGAACTGTTTTTAGAAGATTGCGAAGCGGTACTCCCGAAGATCACGAATGCCGGCGCCATTTTTGTCGGTGAGTACAGTACCGAACCAGTCGGCGACTATTTCTGCGGGACAAACCACATTCTTCCGACTTGCGGTACCGCTAAATTTTCCTCCGGCATGTCGGTTCAGGAATTTATGCGGGGATACAGCGTGATCCGCTACCCGGAGACCGCGTTAAAAAACAACGCCGGTGAGATCATTCAGCTGGCCGAATCGGAGGGAATGAGGGCACATGCGCTGGCTGTAAAAGTCCGGACGTGATATCCGCCTCCCTCGCCGTTTTGGATTTCATGAGCAGGCCGCTTCGTCCATTTTATGGAACATGACGGTCTGCTCTTTCATTGATATTTTTCCGACCTGATAGCCGTATTTTGTCAGTTCTTTTTTGTGTGTTAAAAATATTTCAACCCATACTCCCACGCAGGGAGTGACCAAGCGCTTTTTTTGCGTTTTCTGCCGCTTTTGTATTTCAATCCACACTCCCACGCAGGGAGTGACCCCATCAGTGGCTGAGTCTAAATCAAGCCCAGGAATTTCAATCCACTCTCCCACGCAGGGAGTGACGTGCCTGTTTGAGCGCTTATACCTACTAAAACGATTTCAATCCACACTCCCACGCAGGGAGTGACTCCCATCCTGCCGCAGGAAGTAGGACAGAGCGGCATTTCAATCCACACTCCCACGCAGGGAGTGACCATAAGGTTCCGGCAAGTTCGACATGTTGTAGACATTTCAATCCACACTCCCACGCAGGGAGTGACCCGTGGATGCTGTTCCCACAAATCGGAGATAAGAATTTCAATCCACACTCCCACGCAGGGAGTGACGTTATCTCCATCCTCTTAGTGGTACCGCCTTTTTCATTTCAATCCACACTCCCACGCAGGGAGTGACACGATTTTGATTTTGACGACATCAGTGGACTAATGATTTCAATCCACACTCCCACGCAGGGAGTGACACAGTGCAAGTTGATAGTAGAGCAAAATTTCGAAATTTCAATCCACACTCCCACGCAGGGAGTGACTTCGCTCCATAACCGGTCATGGATCATCTTGCACATTTCAATCCACACTCCCACGCAGGGAGTGACCGGGGAGAGACCTCCTGCACAGTCCTTGCAGACAATTTCAATCCACACTCCCACGCAGGGAGTGACTCTGCCCTCCCACGTTGTAATAACGGCTCATGCCATTTCAATCCACACTCCCACGCAGGGAGTGACCTGTATTG
>CAJTXO010000030.1 GCA_910583555.1 uncultured Eubacterium sp. | reverse complement strand
GCAATTTTAGAAATGCTGAAATTTGTTTCCCTGAAAAATGAGAGAAAGAGAATGGACTTGCTTGTGGTGACCTTGTAAGGTATTGGATTATATTATTCAGCAAGCCCTACTTAAAGTAATAATTGCAACCCGTGCAGAATATATCGAAACAGTTCTCCCGTGGAATAGTTCCCCCAATACCAGGCTTTTGAACCAGTAGGAACTGCCATTCGATAAAGTGAGTGTGTCCAAAGCAGGGGAGATGGCCTTGATGTATACCAATCTGGTAGAGATGGACGGGTCACTCGTTTCCGAACACGATATCAGCATCAACGCGGGGCAGGTACGCATAGGAGAAGATTCCGACAAACAGAGGATCCTATGTTCCCGCAAGGGAAATATCACGATCAACACGACAGATTTAAGTGTGAACGGGATTATTTACGCGCTGGAAGGAACGGTGACGATACAGACCTGTAATACGAAGATAAAAGGAACGATCATAGCCAAGAGGATACAACTGCAGGGCAGTTATTTCACGTTTGAATAAGGAGAGGGAATATGAAGAGTAATTTTATTAATAAAGCCAAGCTGTCTTGTAAGACGATTGCAGTGATACTTGTAGCGGCCATCGTGATCGTGAGTGTGGATGGCTGTGGGAAAAGTAAAACAGGCGTCAGCATCCGTGCCCTGGGGCGCGTCGTGGGGATTCAGGAGGGTTCACTGTGCATTGATGTTGACATGGATTTACACAGCCGCACATCGCGCCGTCTGGACGATGAGTATTTTTGAACGGGCAAAAAAAAGAGGGAATAGCCCTTGTTACCCTGAATGAAAAAAGTTATAATCAGGGTCAGCGCGGACAAGGATACGCTTTCGCCAGTGAAGTCTGCGGTAAACAGGGACTGACGGTGATTATCCCGGAGCGCGGGATGGAATGGGACGACTGGGAGGGTACCGGTTACCTCATCCTGAACCCGGAGACCGGGGCCGGGGAGTACATGATCAGTGGAGGACTGTCCGGCGGATCGACGAGTACGGCGGTGACGATCGCGGGGATCTGTGCAATCATTGCGCAGATTGCGATGATGGCGTTGTTTGCCGTCATGGTGGGAAGCTTGATCTCGGCGTTTTTTGGCGAGATCCTGCTCATGCAGATTTATTATATCGTCTGCATGCTCATAACGCTGGTGTCGCTGGTGTCCATGCCAGAACGGACGACAGCCATGATTCTCTCGTTAAGGCAGTACGTTTCGGGGAATACATCCAGGGAGGAGTTTAGGCAGACAGCTGCGGAACAGGCGAGGGGAGAGTTGGTTCTACTGTTTGTGGAAGTGGAAAGCAGCGTTTAAGCACACTCATAGAATTTTATGAGAACAAATTAGCATACAAAGGGAAATATTTTAATGATTTGAGTGGAATGGATAAGAGAGGTATTTCTTGATACTTAACAGAACTGGAAAATCTATGGATGAATCACATCTGGCAGAAATAGAAAAGATGTTGGATAGTATGGAATAAGCAGTTGAAAACTTGATTTTATTTGGAGGATATATGGGAAAGTTAGACAAATTAAGTGTATTTATTAGTTTGGTGTTAAGACACAAACCGGACGCAGTAGGGATTATTTTGGATGAACATGGGTGGGCGAATGTCAAAGAGCTTCTCGATGGCATAAATGATACTGGACGTAAAATTGATATGGAAATATTAGAAGAGATTGTTAAAACTGATAATAAACAGAGATACAGTTTTAATGAAGATAAGACACTAATTCGTGCAAACCAGGGACATAGTATTCCTGTGGATGTGGAATTAAAGAAACAGGAACCACCAGAATTTTTATATCATGGAACCGCAGATAGATTTGTAAAAGCCATTATGAAAGAAGGACTGAAACCAATGAGCCGTTTATATGTGCATCTTTCAAAAGATATTGAAACCGCAAATAAGGTTGGAAAACGGCACGGAAAACCAGTGATCTTAAAGGTACATAGTGGACAAATGTATAAAGATGGGATTATGTTTTATCTTTCTGAAAATGGTGTGTGGTTGACGAAAAATGTAGATGTTAAATATTTAGAGCAGATGAATGTCTGATTTTAACAGGAGGTACAATTATGAATAATGTTGATAATAAAGAATTCTTAGGGTTTCTTTTAGAAAGGTTTAAAATTGAAAGAGAACGATTTGATAGATCCGGCGTGTATGCATATACACAACGTTTGCTTGCTTATAACTCAAATAGAATTGAGGGGAGTACATTAACGGAGGAACAGACGGCTTCTTTGTTTGATAATGGAACTTTGCCGAGATCAGATGATTATTATAGGGCCAAAGATGTTGAAGAAATGAATGGTCATTTCCTAATGTTTAATAAAATGATAAACACCTTGGATAAGCAATTAACACAAGAATTGATAAAGCAGTTTCATTACGAGTTGAAGTCCGGTGTGTTTGAGGATCGTGCTAATGGTTATGCTATTGGTGATTATAAGCAGCGTCCTAATATGATTGGAATGTATCAAACTGTAAGACCAGAAAATGTTGATAAGGAAATGTATTTACTTATGGATTGGTATAATGGTCAGGAAATAAGTATTTCTGTGTTAGCTGAGTTTCATGCTAGATATGAAAGTATTCACCCATTCCAGGACGGAAATGGTAGAACTGGTAGACTCATTCTTTTTAGAGAGTGCCTGAAGAATGGAATCGTACCAATTGTGATTGAAGACGCAAATAGAAATGAATACTTGGAGGCGTTAAAAGAGTATCGAGAAGAAAAAAGTTTGGAAAAATTAATTGTACTTTTCGAAAAAGAGCAGCAGTTTTATCTTGAGAAATGTAAGTATTTTATGTAGGGTATAATGTTAAATTTTATTTTGGAGATTAATTGTTATGGAAAGAGAAATAGAAACAATTGAAAATTTTACGTAAACGGTAGATAGTGAGTACCAAGTACATTGTACCGTTCATTCTACGCCATTTGGCTGAAAATGAACGGTACAATACACTAGAGACAATGTCCGGACTTGACGTATTATCCAGATTTCAAGCCAAATGCAGAGACAATTACAGAAATGGCTGAAACGGATGAATGATAAGGACCGGGAGCGGCCAGCATTTCGATGGTCCATCAGAAGAATTGTTCAGTCCATTTCTTTTAAATCCGGGACCTTGATCATAGCCATCACCATATGGCCCTACCCCTGCGAATGTATTGCGTCATTTCTTGATAAAAGATATAAGCAATACTGGTTCATGCTGATCCCTTCCCGTTTGGATTGTTCGGAAAGCTGACGGTGCAGGCTTTTAGGAATCCGAAGCTTAAACTGCCCGGAATAATCATTCAGGCCGTCCGGCACTGGAATCTCCAGCCCTTCTTCCAGTGCAGCCATAAACCACTCCTTTTTTGCGTCCTCCGCATTGTTTACTGCTGATTCAAGAGTTGCCCCGCAGGTTATGCACCCCGGCAGTTCCGGGAATGTTACGGCATACCCCCCTTCTTCCTTATCAGGCACAACCTCCATGCGGTAAGGCAGTTCCATATATTCATTCAGCGTCATCCGTATCCACCTCGCTCTCTATTACTTCCTTAACCATTTCCACATATACTTTCTTTACCGGCTCATGCTTTGGAATTGTAACCGGCCTGCATCCCTTTTTCCGAAAGGTACAATGGCTGCTGCCTCCTTTCGGTTGGTGCATTTCATAACCGTAACTTTCCAACACCTTACGCAGTTCGTTAAAACGCATATCCTTTGACAAAGAACCTATTTTTTCTAATAGTTTATCCCATTTTGACATCAGAATACCCCCTGCCATAATTATAAGTGGTGTCATATGCGGTGTCAACCAAATTTTATATCCTGACAGAAATTTTATTTTCCATTACTCCTGTCTAGTGAATTGACACATTTAGGACCAGCCAAATCATTCTTTTGTTTTACACTGTTTCGTGGTATGATAAAAGAAACGGCGGTGATTTATTATGGCAGACCTTGTAAGGTATTGGATTATGAAAGCAAAAGATGTTGCTGGATTAACACCCAAAGAAATACAAAATAAATATGCGCTTCCCTTTAAGCCTGAATATATTTGTGATGTGAAGTTGGATACAGGACCAGATAATTCTAGGCAACCATAGAATGTTTGATAGTGGCGAATGATATGATAGATAATAATGAAATCGAGAGAATAATAGAGGAAAGAAAAAGAATTCATCCGGTTCGTCTACCCAATGAGGATGAGATTTAGGCCCTGCACAAAAGCAGTAGAATTAAAACTAATATACCTTGAATTTTGGTACTTTATGACGTATGAGCAAGTTTTAACAAGAATGATGAAAAAAGTGATCAAAGATTAACGATGGAAAGACATATTTCAAAAAATTATACTTCGCGAGGGATACTATGAAAATTTCTACTTTTATACAGTTTGCTGCATTTGGTATAAAAACGATACTATTAAAAAAACGAACTCCGATTCTCGGCACAGTGATCGTCACCGACCAGTGCAACCTGAAATGCAGGCATTGTTCCGTTAATAACATTACGGCGGTGATCCATCCCTACCAACAGATCCGGAATGAAATGCAACAGCTCTATGATATGGGAGTACGCATCTTGTTCTTCTGTGGGGGCGAGACCTTCCTGTGGCGGGATGGAGAACGTACCCTGCGGGACCTGGTCGTGGAAGCAAAAGAAATGGGGTTTCTCATTGTTAATGTCGTCACGAACGGCACCTTCCCGCTCCAGTTACCGGAGGCAGATCTGATCCTGCTCAGCCTGGATGGCGACCGCGAACGCCACAACGCAATACGCGGTGATACATATGATACGATCATGGAAAATGTGAAAAACGCAGCGGCAGATAACATTTGCTTTTACATGGCGATCAATCAGATCAATCAGGATACTGTCCGCGATGTGTGTATAGCGGCACGCGATACCAAAAATGTGCGGGCGGTTTCCTTTAATTTCCACACGCCGTATCCGGATACAAGGGAGCTGGCGCTCTCCAGGGAAGAGAAATCGAAATGCTGTGAGATCATTGCGCAGATGATGAGGGAGGGCGTTCCCGTGTTTAACCTGAAGAGCGCTTTTCCGTATCTGATCGACAACAGTTTTCCCACGCCGTGCCATCAGTGCGTTGTCATCGAAAATGGAACGGTTTCGGTGTGTGGGCGCTGTATCGGTGTGCCAGGGCTTTGCAACGAGTGCGGCTATTTTTTTGTTGCGGAATACACCCTTTTATTTCGGGGAAATATCAGGATTATTTTTGAGATGCTAAAGACCTATTTGAAATATATTTAGGAGAGATATGAGTATTATAACAAGTTTGACGAGAATGTGGCTCACCCGTTCTGCGAAACCATTTGTATTTAAAAATGAATACGACCAGCAGCTTCCGTTTTCGGACTGCGATCATTTGGGGTTGTATGTGCATATTCCGTTTTGTAAAAGTATTTGCAGCTTCTGCCCATATTGTAAGGTTATATACTCTGAAAAGTCATGTGATCGGTATGTGGATGCGCTGCTCCGGGAAATTCATCTTGTCGGGGGGCAGTACAGCGGCAGAAAAACGACGACAAGCTTGTATTTTGGCGGCGGCACGCCGGCGCTTGCTGCCGATCGACTCAAAGAAATCATTGACGCGGTCGAAGAACATTTTATCATTACCGAGGGCATCGGAGCCGAGCTGCATCCGGATGATGTCAAACCCGCTGTTTTGAAAACGCTGAAGGCGGCCGGGGTGACGAAGATCAGTATCGGGATCCAGTCCTTTCAAAATAAGTTTCAGCATATTCTCGGCCGGGCGGAGGTTGATGTTTCCGCGTTAAAGAAGGCGCTGTCTGAAATTTCCTTTGAAACGGTATCTATGGATTTTATTTTTGCGCTGCCGACACAGACCTTTGATGATTTGAAAGCGGATCTTGACACAGCGTTTGAGAATGGCGCCAACCATGTGGCAATTTACCCGTTTATTGATTTTACTTTCACATCGAGCGAGGTAGTGGCGATGCCGGACAGGGAAAAGCGGGTTCTTTTGGATGACATCACGAGATACTGCACAGACAAAGGATATACCCGAAGTTCGATTTGGACATTTTCAAAGGACAGACAGGCAAAATATTCTTCAATGACCAGAGATAATTTTTTGGGTTTTGGGTGCTCGGCTACCACTCTTTTGAACGAGCAGTTTAAGATCAATACCTTTTCCGTGGAGGATTACTGCGCAAGGGTTGATGAAGGAAGGCTGCCGACTTCGTTGACACTCCGTTTTTCGGCGCGCCAGCGAATGGTTTATTATCTTTTTTGGACGGCTTATAGTACAAAAGTAAGTGCCGGGGATTTTGAGAAATTCTTTGGCGTTTCGTTGGAAAAGGTGTACGGGGCTGAATTGAAGATCGCAAAATTGCTGGGCTTCGTCACGGAGGAGGATGGCGTCTACCGTTTGACGCTGAAAGGCGCGTATTATTATCACTATTATGAAAATTTCTATACGCTTGCGTATATTGATAAGATGTGGGGGATCATGAGAAAGGAAGCGTTTCCGCGGGAGATAGTACTTTTTTGACGGGGGCATGATTGGAGGATGTTGGTAGTTTTTAGCCGAGCTTAGTCATCCCCTTGAGATTTGAAAATTTGAACAAAAATATCCTCTGAAATCCTGTGCGTTCATGCACAAGATATACAGAGGATATTTTTAGGGGGTCAATATCTATTTTTTCTGACAGTTTCGTAAGCTGTAAGCTGTTTTGCCCGAAATCTTATTTAAACGCATATTTCATAAACGCGTATAGGCAGCGATCCCAGCAGGGATCATCGTGTCCGCGTCCCGGCACTTCATAGAACACATGATTGACGCCGAATCCATCGCACGTTTTTACAAAATTCCGCATACTGTCGTCCCTCATATGGTCGTTTTCACCCGTGATAAAGAAGAGAAGTTTTAGCTGGGAATTTAAGCGGTCGGCATCCTCTTTGCTCGTGACAAATGGCTGGGTGTCTGCCTCAAATGGGCCGGCAGAGAAGCAGCCGACATAGTCAAATAAGTCGGGGTGTTTCAGGCCGATCTCCATCGTCTGCGCGCAGCCCATCGACAAACCGCAGATGCCCGTGTGTTCCGGCCCGGTCATGACGGGGTATTCCTGTCGTATATATGGAAGCAGAACGTTGATGATCTCGAACTCCAGCAGATAATGATTTTTCCAAAAGTCGGTGAGGCGCGGGGTCTCAACGATATCTGGATAATCCTGGCCGTCCTTGTAGCGGATCACGCCGCTTGTAAATACGACGATCGTGTCTTCAATCAAGCCGTTTGCATAGGCGTTGTCCAGCACTTTATCGGCGGAACAGCCGTCGTTGTCCCCACCTTTATCCGACGTCCAGTAATATTCATTATCGTTTCCGCCGTGAAGGCAGAACAATAAGTTATACTGCTTGTTTTTGTCGTAATCTGGAGGAAGCCAGGCGAGCGCATGCCCTTTTCCGGTCGGGCGGTAAACGGATTCGTAGTCAATATCGACGATAGAGCCGTGGGAGATCGAGTCGTTCTTTTTGTCAAAGCCGTCTGGCGGCGCAAATTCGTCTGTCACCTGAATGCGGAACTGGGTTTTGACGTCCGGGTTCAGGGCGGAAGATACGTCTACAACTGTGATTCCCGGATATTTTGCCGTGATCTTACCGGATTCATCGACAGAGGCAACGTAGTCCTTCGAATTTGAAATGCGGCAGCTGTAAAGTGTTGCTCCTGCCGGTTCGATCGACGGGGAAAGGGTTGATGTTTCGCCCACTTTGAGCGAGATCGCTTCTTTGGGCTGAATGGATGTGATTGCAGACAAAATGGTTACCTGCACCTCCTTTTTGATACCAGAGCCGTCAGCGGCCGTGATAGTGATTTTTGCGGTTCCTTCGCTGGCCGCCTGAATCTGGCCATTCGCGTCTACCGAGGCGACGGCTGCGTTATCACTTGTGTAAGTCAGATTTTTGTTTGTGGCATTCGCCGGAGAAACGGAAGCGTTCAGGGCAAGTGTTTTGCCCATCTCTATCGTGTAGGAAGCCTGGGCGGTCGTGATGTCCTGCACTTTGACCGAAGCCGGCGTCGGCGGTGGGTTATCTGGTTTCTGATCATTCGGGATCGGCTGTGCCGGTGCGTTGACCGTAACTTTGCAGGTTGCCTTCTTAGTCACTTTTTTATAGCGAGCAGTTACAGTGATCGTAGCGGTTCCTTTTGATTTTGCCGTGACTTTTCCTTTTTTAGACACGGCGGCTGTTTTCGGCTTGGAAGACTTCCATGTTACTTTTGCTTTCGCTGGTTTTACTTTCGCCTTTAATTTGTATTTCTGTTTTGTCTGAAGCGATAGTTTCTTTTTGTTTAGCTGTATGGAAACTTTTGCTTTTTTACCTGCTGCTTGTGCGGGTGTGGCTGTGTCTGCCGCGGTGACGGCGAAGAGAGAAAGCGCGCACGCAAACAGTGGCACAATGATTCGTTGCTGGTTCATATGAAACCTCCTTTAAGTGTTTGAATATTTATGTATTATCATGATACGAAATGCAAACGTATTTTTCAATCGTCAGGTTCTATGTCGAGAAAACAGCCTTTGCCGTCCATTTCCTGTTCGCTATAGTGATATCCTTCTTCGCTTGCATCCAGTCCGCTGATACTGTAAACAGACTGATCGTCCATCTCTAATTGGATCGCGGTCGTTCGGTAAGAATTGTCTTTATAATAGGTTGTCAGTTTATCGCCTGGTAATGCCAGAGCCCATTGTTTTTGGATCTTATAATCGTCTGTCGTGAGAGGATCTTTGGTCAGGGAAAAGGATTGGTATTGACCGCCGTGGTCATAATATAGAAATCCGATCCTTTTTGAATCATAATCAAGGAAAACCATATTGGTGTCATATCCAGTGCCCATAAGATTGGTACCGACACCGCCATATCCCGAGTTATCATAGGAAAATTTGACATTCGTTGCCACAAGCATCTCGGTCAGCGCGTCTGCCGCCTCGTTGTTTTCCCGTCCGATGTCCTGGGAGAACGTGTTCAGTCCCAAAGTGATGGCAGGGCATATCACGAGCAGGATTACTGCGCAAAGGGAAATGATTCTATGTATCAATGATGAGTTCCTTGCTTTCGCTGCATTGATAACGGCTATGATAATGGTAGCGAAGGAAAAACTGATAACGTTGAAAATACCAAAGGCTAATTCAAATACGCCTCTGAAATCAAAATAACCGGGTCCTTTGGGGGTGCTGAGTACAACGCCGACTACGATACATGCGATCACCAGATCAAACAGCAGGGTAAAGCCGATTTGAACGAGTACATCTTTTATCGTACATATTCCAATAGAAAGAACTTTGCTGGATATTACATAATAGGTAATGATGGAAACAAACGAAACGACCCAAAACAAGGAAAAAGAAACAGCTGAAAAAGTATGTTTAACCGGCGTGGTATAGGGATTTGCAAACAGCAAAAACAAAAGCCAGACAACACATTGGTACACTAAGATGGAAAGAATCCGTTTTCTCATATAAAAACTCCTTAAATAAAAGAAAAAAATACCAAAATTGTGTTGACAGTGCTCTACAATTGTGGTAAGATGGAATATACAGTACTGTGATAAAGTAGGGGTGGTATCTCTAATTAGATACAGTATAACACAGTTCTGTAAAAAAAACAAGGAGTGAAAATCATTGATGGAGAAAAACAGAATACGTCCTGTCAGTGTGGGCAAAGGCGTCAGAATGAGCTACTCAAAACAAAAAGAAGTATTGGAGATGCCAAACCTGATTGCGGTTCAGACAGATTCATACAAGTGGTTTTTGGAAGAAGGTTTAAATGAAGTTTTTCGTGATATCTCCCCGATTTCTGATTACAACGGTAATCTCAGCCTTGAATTTGTAAGTTTCGAGCTGTGCAGGGATGATGTGAAATATTCCATTGAAGCCTGTAAAGAACGTGATACGACATATGCAGCACCGTTAAAAGTGAAGGTAAGACTTCATAATAAAGAAACGGAAGAAATCAGTGAACATGACATTTTCATGGGAGATTTGCCACTAATGACTGAGACGGGTACATTTGTCATCAATGGTGCAGAACGTGTTATTGTAAGCCAGCTTGTGCGTTCCCCCGGTATTTATTACGGGATCGCCCACGATAAGATCGGAAAGGAACTGTATTCCGCGACCGTTATTCCGAACCGCGGGGCGTGGCTGGAATATGAGACGGACTCCAATGATATTTTTTATGTGCGTGTTGACCGGAACCGAAAAGTGCCGATCACGGTATTGATCCGCGCGCTCGGTGTGGGAACGAATCAGGAGATCCTTGACTTGTTCGGGGAAGAGCCGAAGATCGTTGCCAGTTTTGCGAAGGATGCGTCCGAGAACTATCAGGATGGTCTTTTGGAACTGTATAAGAAACTCCGTCCGGGTGAACCGCTTTCTGTGGACAGCGCGGAAAGTCTGATCAACAGCATGTTTTTTGATGTGAGACGATATGATCTGGCAAAGGTCGGACGTTATAAATTTAATAAGAAGCTCGCCTTCCGCAACCGTATCGCAGGCTTTACGCTGGCAGAAGACGTCGTGGATGTCATGACGGGAGAAGTGGTGGCTGAGGCAGGAACGGTCATCACGGAGGAGAAGGCGACAGAGATCCAGAATACGGCGATCCCGTTTGTTATGATCCAGACGGAAGAGCGCACGGTGAAGATCCTTTCCAATATGATGGTGGATCTGCATGCCTTTTTGCCGAATGCGGATAAAAAGGAACTGGGCGTTACGGAAGAGGTATATTATCCGCGCCTGAAAGAAATATTGGATGAATTTGAAAGTGAAGAAGACCGATACGAAGCAATCAAACGAAACATACCGGACCTGATACCGAAACATATTACAAAAGAAGATATTTTTGCTTCGATCAATTACAATATGCACCTCGAATACGGGGTGGGAAATGACGATGATATCGACCATTTGGGCAACCGCCGGATCCGTGCGGTCGGGGAGCTTTTGCAGAACCAGTACCGCATCGGTTTGTCGCGTATGGAGCGCGTTGTCCGCGAGAGGATGACGACGCAGGATCTGGCGACGATTTCGGCGCAGTCACTCATAAACATCAAACCGGTGACGGCCGCCGTGAAGGAATTTTTCGGAAGTTCGCAGCTGTCACAGTTTATGGACCAGAACAACCCGCTGTCGGAACTGACGCATAAGAGACGTCTCTCCGCGCTGGGACCCGGTGGTCTTTCGAGAGACCGTGCCGGATTTGAGGTTCGTGACGTCCACTATTCGCATTATGGAAGAATGTGTCCGATCGAGACGCCTGAGGGGCCGAACATCGGATTGATCAACTCCCTTGCTTCGTATGCGAGGATCAATGAATACGGATTTGTGGAAGCTCCGTACCGCAAAGTGGATAAGAGCGATCCCGAGAACCCGCGCGTGACGGACGAAGTGGTCTATATGACGGCCGATGAAGAAGACCGGTATCATGTGGCGCAGGCAAATGAGGCGCTCGATGAGAATGGATATTTTGTGCGCAAAAATATTTCCGGGCGTTACCGTGAGGAGACATCCGAATTCCAGAGAAGCCGCATTGACTATATGGACGTTTCGCCGAAGATGGTATTTTCGGTGGCAACAGCGATGATCCCGTTTTTGGAAAATGACGACGCAAACCGGGCGCTGATGGGTTCGAACATGCAGCGTCAGGCGGTGCCGCTCCTTGTGACCGAGGCGCCGGCGGTCGGAACGGGTATGGAAATGAAAGCAGCCGTGGACTCCGGGAACTGCGTGGTGGCAAAGGAAGGCGGCGTTGTCGAGCGCATGGAATCTGACCGCATCATCATTAAGAAATCGGATGGAAACCGCGACGAATACAAGCTGGCCAAATTTGTGCGCAGCAACCAGGGGACGTGTATGAACCAGAGGCCGATCGTCAATAAAGGGGATGTCATTGAAAAAGGACAGGTTATCGCGGACGGGCCGTCTACTTCCGGCGGCGAGATCGCGCTGGGGAAAAACCCGCTGATCGGATTCATGACATGGGAAGGTTATAACTACGAGGACGCCGTTCTTCTGAGTGAGCGTCTCGTGCAGGAGGATGTGTATACGTCCGTTCATATCACGGAATATGAGACAGAAGCGAGGGATACGAAACTCGGGCCGGAAGAGATTACGAGGGATGTGCCGGGTGTCGGTGACGATGCCCTGAAAGACCTGAATGAGCAGGGGATCATCCGTATCGGCGCGGAAGTCCGTGCCGGGGACATTCTCGTGGGCAAGGTTACACCGAAGGGAGAGACGGAACTGACGGCAGAAGAGCGTCTGCTCCGCGCGATCTTCGGGGAAAAGGCAAGGGAAGTCAGAGATACGTCCCTGCGTGTGCCTCACGGGGAATTTGGTATTGTCGTGGACGCCAAAGTGTTTACGAGGGACAATGGCGATGAACTGTCGCCGGGCGTGAACAAATCCGTTCGTATTTATATCGCGCAGAAGAGAAAGATTCAGGTCGGAGATAAGATGGCAGGCCGTCACGGGAACAAAGGTGTCGTTTCCCGCGTGCTTCCGGTCGAAGATATGCCATTTCTTCCGAACGGGCGGCCGCTTGACATCGTGCTGAACCCGCTCGGCGTGCCGTCCCGAATGAATATTGGACAGGTGCTGGAGATCCACCTGAGCCTGGCGGCGAAAGCGCTCGGTTTTAACGTGGCAACGCCGGTGTTTGACGGCGCGAACGAGATTGATATTATGGATACACTCAAGCTGGCAAATGACTATGTCAATACGCCGCTTGACGAGTTTGAGAAAAAATACAAAGATATACTTGATCCTGAGGTAATGAAATACCTCCTTGAAAATGAGGAGTACCGGAAAGAATGGGTCGGCGTGCCGATCAAGGAAGATGGGAAGATCCAGCTTCGCGACGGACGTACCGGAGAGTTTTTTGACGGAGAAGTTACGATTGGTTTCATGCACTACTTGAAGCTCCACCATTTGGTAGATGACAAGATCCACGCGCGTTCCACGGGACCGTATTCGCTCGTGACGCAGCAGCCGCTCGGCGGTAAGGCGCAGTTCGGCGGACAGCGTTTTGGAGAGATGGAAGTTTGGGCGCTGGAGGCATATGGAGCTGCTTATACTCTTCAGGAGATCCTTACTGTGAAGTCCGACGATGTGGTTGGGCGTGTCAAGACCTATGAGGCGATCATCAAAGGAGACAATATTTCCGAACCGGGAATACCGGAATCCTTTAAAGTGCTTTTGAAAGAGCTGCAGTCGCTCGCGCTCGATGTGACGGTGCTTGATGAAAATGGAGAGGAAATCCAGATGACGGAAACCGTAGAGGAAGGATCGTCGGAGGGCGTATCTGAACTCATGGAGGGAGAGCAGTTTGACCTTGAGGAAGAGTCATTTGAACATGCCGGATTCCGCGAAGCGGAATTGGAAGAATTGAATGATGACAGTATGATCGGAGTTGCGGAAGAGTTTTAGCAGCCATAGTAAACAAGTCGGAATGGAGGATTAATATGCCACAGGTAAGCGATGTTTTGCAGGACGCATTAACATATGATAAGATCAAGATCAAACTGGCTTCTCCCAGTAAGATCCGCGAGTGGTCCAGAGGTGAGGTGAAAAAACCGGAGACCATCAATTACCGGACATTAAAGCCGGAAAAAGATGGATTGTTCTGTGAAAAGATTTTTGGACCGAGCAAGGACTGGGAGTGTCATTGTGGTAAATATAAAAAAGTTCGTTATAAGGGCGTAGTCTGCGACCGGTGCGGGGTTGAAGTCACGAAATCAAGCGTGCGCCGGGAACGCATGGGGCACATCGAACTAGCTGCTCCGGTATCCCACATATGGTATTTTAAGGGGATACCGAGCCGTATGGGACTTATTCTCGACGTCTCTCCGAAAGTGTTGGAGAAGGTGCTGTACTTTGCCGCTTATATCGTTCTGGAGTCAGATATAAAGGAAATCCAGGTAAAACAGGTATTTTCCGAGCAGGAGTACCAGAAGGCGAGAGAGGATTTCGGCGATACGTTCCGTGTCGGTATGGGAGCGGAATCGATCCAGGAACTTTTGCAGCGCATTGACCTGGAGGAAGAATCGAAAGAACTGAAAGCGGAGCTGAAAAGTTCGACGGGGCAGAAGCGCGCCCGTATCATCAAACGGCTGGAAGTGATAGAGGCGTTCCGTGAGTCCGGGAATAAACCGGACTGGATGATCCTCACGGTGATCCCAGTCATCCCGCCGGATCTTCGTCCGATGGTACAGCTGGACGGCGGCCGCTTCGCGACGTCGGATATGAATGACCTGTACCGCCGGATCATCAACCGGAACAACCGTCTGAAACGGCTGTTGGAACTGGGGGCGCCGGATATTATCGTGAGAAACGAAAAGCGTATGCTTCAGGAGGCTGTGGACGCGCTGATCGACAACGGACGCCGCGGCCGTCCGGTTACGGGGCCGGGAAACCGCGCGCTGAAATCCCTTTCGGATATGCTGAAAGGAAAACAGGGACGTTTTCGTCAGAACCTTCTCGGAAAGCGTGTCGATTACTCCGGGCGTTCCGTTATCGTCGTGGGGCCGGAACTCCAGATTTATCAGTGCGGCCTTCCGAAAGAGATGGCGATCGAGCTGTTTAAGCCGTTTGTAATGAAAGAACTTGTCTCAAACGGGACGGCTCACAATATAAAAAATGCGAAGAAAATGGTGGAGAAGCTCGAGTCCGAAGTGTGGGATATACTGGAGCAGGTCATCAAGGAGCATCCGGTCATGCTGAACCGCGCCCCTACCCTGCACCGTCTCGGGATTCAGGCATTCGAGCCGACACTGGTGGAAGGAAAAGCCATCAAGCTTCATCCGCTCGTGTGCGCGGCGTTCAATGCCGACTTTGACGGAGACCAGATGGCAGTGCATCTGCCTCTTTCGGTGGAAGCACAGGCCGAGTGCCGTTTCCTCCTGCTGTCACCGAATAACTTATTGAAACCGTCCGACGGCGGCCCGGTGGCCGTTCCGTCCCAGGACATGGTTCTCGGTATTTACTATCTGACGCAGGAGCGCCCGGGCGCGAAAGGCGAAGGAAAGTACTTTAAGAGTATGAACGAGGCGCTTATTGCCTATGAAAACCATGCAATCACGCTTCACGCCAAAATAAAGGTAAGGCGCGAGGGTATCAATAAAAACGGAGAGAAGGAAACTCGTATCATTGAGTCCACGCTTGGCCGGTTCATTTTCAATGAGATCATCAGCCAGGATCTGGGATTTGTGGATCGTGAAAAGGACGAGAACTTCCTCCAGCTCGAGGTGGACTTCCACGTCGGAAGGAAACAGTTGAAGCAGATCCTTGAAAAATGTATCAACAATCAGGGCGCGACGAAGACAGCGGAAACGCTCGATGCGATCAAAGCCCTCGGCTACAAATTTTCGACGCGGGCCGCGATGACTGTATCCATTTCGGATATGGAAGTGCCCGAAGCAAAGAAGACGATCCTGTCCGAGGCAGAGGCTACAGTGGAAGATATATTCAAGAACTTCCGGCGCGGTCTCCTGACAGAGGAGGAGCGTTACAACGCGGTGATCGAGACGTGGAAAAATGCCGATGACGAGATTACCGATGCGCTGCTCAATGGTTTGGATAAATACAATAATATATATATGATGGCGGATTCCGGTGCCCGTGGTTCTGACAAGCAGATCAAGCAGCTTGCCGGTATGCGTGGACTGATGGCGGATACGTCGGGACGTACGATCGAACTTCCGATCAAGTCGAATTTCCGTGAAGGTCTTGACGTACTGGAGTACTTCATCTCCGCGCACGGCGCGCGGAAAGGTCTTTCCGATACGGCGCTGCGTACGGCCGATTCCGGTTATCTGACGAGGCGTCTCGTCGATGTTTCACAGGAACTGATCATCCGGGAAACGGATTGCAGTGAGGACCGCGATGAGATTCCGGGCATGTGGATTTCGGCATTTATGGATGGAAAAGAAGTGATCGAGACGCTGGAAGAGAGGATCACCGGCCGTTACGCGTGCGAGAGCATGTATGACGACGCGGGTGAACTGATCGTCAAGGCAAATCACATGATCACGCCGAAACGCGCGGCGCGCATCGTCAATACAAAGGCGATCATCGATGCCGGGGATAAGGCAAAAGTGAAGATCCGTACGATCCTTACGTGCCGTTCCCATGTCGGGATCTGCGCGAAGTGCTATGGTTCGAACATGGCGACCGGCGAACCGGTTCAGGTCGGTGAGGCAGTCGGCATCATCGCGGCACAGTCGATCGGTGAGCCGGGTACGCAGCTTACGATGCGTACATTCCATACCGGCGGTGTGGCAGGAGACGATATCACACAGGGTCTTCCCCGTGTCGAGGAGCTTTTTGAGGCGAGAAAGCCGAAAGGTCTGGCGATCATTTCCGAGTTTGGCGGTAAAGTGACGCTCCGCGATACGAAAAAGAAGAGAGAAGTGATCATTACTGACGATGAGAACGGACAGTCTAAGGCGTATCTCATTCCGTACGGTTCGAGGATCAAAGTCGTGGATGGCCAGGAACTGGAGGCCGGAGACGAGCTGACAGAAGGTAGCGTGAACCCGCATGACATCCTGAAGATCAAGGGTGTGCGCGCCGTTCAGGACTACATGCTCCGCGAAGTGCAGCGTGTGTACCGCCTGCAGGGTGTGGAGATCAACGACAAGCATATTGAAGTGATCGTCCGCCAGATGTTGAAAAAGGTACGCGTGGAGAACAACGGAGATGCGGACTTCCTGCCGGGAACGTTAGTGGATACGCTGGAATTTGATGATACGGTGGAGAGACTTCAGGCAGAGGGACGTGAGGTGCCGGAAGGCAAACAGATCATCCTCGGTATTACGAAAGCTTCGCTCGCTACGAATTCGTTCCTCTCGGCAGCATCATTCCAGGAGACGACGAAAGTTCTTACCGATGCGGCGATCAAAGGAAAGGTTGACCCGCTGATCGGATTGAAGGAGAACGTCATTATCGGTAAGCTGATCCCAGCGGGAACCGGAATGAAGCGTTACCGCAATATAGGGCTCCACAGCGATCTGGTCGACAGTCTGGAACCACCGGAACCGGTGGAGGATGATTTCGACGAGGAGGTCGAAGGAGAGCTCGAGGGTGAGGAGAATGAGGGAATGGAGAATGAAGAAGGTGTGGAGGAAGATGAAGTTCTTGATCTGAGTGAGGAAGATGAGGATGCGTTAGATAATCTTTCGGAGCAGATCGAGGTGGCAGAGGAAGAGGCTGCCGCGGAAGCGATCGACGAGTCGATGGAGGAGTCGGGAGATGAACCAGAAGATGAGTCGGAGGAGATTTTGGAAGTAGAGGAAGAGTAAGGAAATAAGGAACAGATTGACGAAATGCTACAACCTGACGGGTGAGGAGGGTTGTAGCATTTGTTTTTTAGGTATGGAGGAATTTTATGTCGAAGTCACCTAATCAGAAATTAAAACTTTTATATCTTATGAAAATTTTACTGGAACGCACCGATGAGACGCATAGTATTACTATGCCAGAGATCATAGAGGCTCTGGCTGCATATGGAGTAAGTGCAGAGAGAAAAAGCATTTATAATGATATAGAAAATCTGCGATTGTATGGACTGGATGTGATAGGTGCGCAGGAGGACAGAACTTACCATTATCATATTGGGAACAGACAGTTTGAACTGGCTGAACTTAAACTGCTGGTGGATTCAGTCCAGGCCGCTAAATTCATTACTGCTAAGAAGTCAAATGAATTGATAAAAAAGATTGAAGGTCTGGCAAGTAAGTATGAGGCGTCGCAGCTTCATAGACAGGTATTTGTCGCAGGCAGAGTAAAGACAATGAATGAAAGCATTTACTATAATGTAGACAGGATCCACACAGCAATAGCGGAGAATTCCAGAATAACTTTTCAGTATTTTCAGTGGAATGTGGAGAAGAAAATGGAACTTAGACATGATGGCGCACTGTATGAAGTCAGTCCCTGGTCGTTATCATGGGATAACGAGAATTATTATCTGATCGCATATGATAGTGCAGAGGCTAAGGTCAAACATTTTAGAGTGGATAAAATGCTGAATATTACATCCGTTGGAAAAAGACGAGAACTAAAGCAGGTATTTCAGTCTTTTGATATGGCGGCCTATGATAGAAAGATGTTTGGAATGTATGGCGGGAGGGAAGAGAGGGTGAGAATTGAATGCGATAATTCATTTGCCGGAGTTATGATTGATAGATTTGGAAAAGACGTTTCGATGATCCGGTTAAATGACAGGAGGTTCGCGGTAAATGTTGAGGTTGCTGTAAGCAGACAATTTCTTGCCTGGATCATGGGATTGGGAGAGGGAGTGTCACTTGTCGGACCTGACTCTGTCGTGGAGTTGATGCGGCAGGAAATTGACAGACTGGTAAATCAATATAAGAAATGACAGAACATAAATTCGCGCTGCGAGGTGTGTTTATGGGACACCAAACTTTGTATAATAAGAATCAGATAAGAGGTCATCTTTTTTGTTTCTCATTTTTTTTGGAGGTGGTTCCTATGAGTACAGATTTACTTTATTACATTATGGATTACAGTGGCAATTATTATAGAGTAAATAAGGCAGACCAGCTGGTAGCAGCAAGGGAAGAGGAGGCCACTGTTTTTACATTTGCGCAGGCGAACAGCAGGATATGTATAGGCAAGAAATCTTCTTTTTACTGCATGATACCAATTGAAGAAAAAGAGGCGGATGAAAAAAACCGTGAAACTCTGAAAGAAGGTATGTCAGAGACAAAAGAAAATAAGGTCATAGAGCAGGAGGAAGAACGGGAGTACATATCGCCGGTAAAAGAACTTACTTACGATGAACTTCAAGAACCGATTGAAAAGAAAGTATATTCTTATGATCTGTCACAATTGGACTGGGTAGAGTATCTCACTCATTTTGCTTATGTGGCATGCGGGATCAAGGATTATAGAGATCAATTGGCAAAGAAACATTCGGATATTGAAAAGAAAATCTGCGATATTCTGCACTACATTGAACTGTGCGAAACAGATGACGAGGAAGCGATCGACTTAGTTGAATTACTGAGAGTATGTCGTGAAAATCGCAGAGATACAAAGGATGAATTGATGCGAATAGAGTTTTTCCAAACCAATCTTGGCACGAGCGCAAATGTTGCGAAGGCAAAACAGGCGTTAAAAAGTATCAAAGGACTTGGGAAAAGAAAGTATAAGCCGAGAAAATATGATGAATTGTTTGAGAACTGCATTATGAACGACAGGCACAGAGTAAAAGCGGATATGAATGTGGGAGATTCAAAAGTTGAAAACAAGCAGAATAAAAGCTGTGCGGTGCGCGCAGTTAAGGATAAGGATGAAGGTGGTGAAGATATTATGACAGAGGAAAAAATTTTTACTCCATATGACGGAAAAGAAAATGACTGGCTTTCATTTGCAAGACAGCAGGCAGAGTTCTACCGCAACGCCAGCCAGTATATTGCAAATCTAGAGATAACTATGATCGAGATCGATCAGGAGATTGAAGGAATCCTGCAAGAAACAGAAGATGCTAATTGCAACGTGACACAGGGATATAAGGTATTTAAAAAACTGAAAGAACTGCGGCTTGAAAGAAAGGCAAAAGCCCAGGAACTGAAATGTTTGTATGCGTTAACGGATCGTGTAGACTGTGATCTGTTAGCCGATACGTATGAAAGTAATCTCAGTAAAATGGAAGAGGTTATGAACGAAAAAGAGGAAAGTGTTATGAATGCACAGATTGCCAGCAAAGGATCAGAACAGATACGTGTAGTTGAAATGGTTCAAGATATGGTTGGTTAAGGAGGGGATGATCATGAAAGAATTATGTTTCACGATAGCAGGCTGTAATCACTATTTTGGTAATGAATTTATGGAAAAAGGGATGAAGGTTAAGCTGGTAAAAGAGCCTGATAATGCGTTTGACAAAGAGGCAATACAAGTTAAGATAAAGGGACTCGGGAAGTGTGGTTATGTGGCAAATAGTCTCCATACGGTTAAGGGAGAGTCGATGAGTGCGGGGAGACTGTATGATAAGCTCGGTGACAGAGCTAAAGGAAAGATTGTATTTGTTATTGATGGCGGAGCCATTTGCAAGATTACAGATACAGGTTTAGGTAATAAGCATAGATGAAAAACTCATATATGTGAAGTTTGCTTGCAGACTCATAAAAAATGATTGCAACAGCAAGACAATGATAAAATTCCTACTGTTAGCAGAAATACAGTGATGAGCGGTGAGAATTGTTTTTTTATGGAAAAACGGACAATTATGTGATAGTATATAGGGGCAAGGATAATTTTCGCCTTTTTGCAGTTGAAAAAAGCGAAACAATGTTTAGCTTTTTTAAGGATAAATCACCTTTGGCATATCGCTTTGCAAAGAAAATAATGATGCATTGGTAGAAATTACATGACCACAAGATGCAAATATTTATACCTCTGAATATAAGCTTTATTTGCCGGATAAGAAGTTGTTGCAGGAGAAACTGCAGGAGTGGATCGCGGAAGAGGAGGAATGGACATGAGCAATTTAATATTGTGTTTGTAATTTGAGGTGAATAAAGAAACTGTCAAGGATATATTTAAAGGTAACGAATAGAGATGAGAGAAAACGATACGATTACATATTATGATGAGAATGCAGAAAAGTTTGCGTTAGAAACAAGATCGGTTGATTTTGGGGCGGTTCAAAAGGAATTTACGGACAGGCTACGAGAAGGGGCATTTATACTCGATTTCGGCTGTGGTTCCGGGCGGGATACAAAAATATTTTTGGAACATGGTTACGATGTCGAGGCCGTAGATGGTTCATCCGAATTGTGCAAACTGGCAAGTGAGTACACAGGGATAGAAGTAAAGCAGATGCTTTTTCAGCAGTTACAGGAAACGGAGAAGTACGATGGAATCTGGGCATGTTCGTCTATCCTGCATCTCCCAGTGCTTGAATTGGCGGATGTAGTGAAAAAAATGGCGGAGGCATTGAAAGATGGCGGGATCATATACACTTCTTTTAAATATGGAACTTTTGCGGGTGTCAGAAATGGGCGCTATTTTACAGATATGACCGAAGATACTTTTGCCGTTTTTTTAGAAAAAATAGAGAAGATCACGATAGAAGGACAGTGGGTTTCAACGGATGTGAGACCGGGACGAGGTGAAGAGAAATGGCTCAATATAATTCTGCGGAAAAGGTAAATTATTTTGGGGGGAAGACGGAATATATAGAATTGAATGATCTGGTGATTGAGTCAACAGACGTGATGACTGGAGACAGGGACCAAAGCCGCTTTTTATATTATCAGCTTAAGATGAGCATGGCAAAAGCGAAGCAGATTGATATTATCGTATCGTTTCTTATGGAATCCGGAGTAAGAATGATTTTAAGTGATATAAAATCGGCATTAGCCAGAGGGGCAGATGTGCGGATTTTGACAGGAAATTATCTTGGCATTACACAGCCCTCCGCTCTTTACCTGATAAAAAAGGAGTTAGGAGACCGCGTGGATCTGCGGTTTTATAACGATAAGGGGCGATCGTTCCATCCTAAATCATATATTTTTCATTACGAAAATATGGGCGAGATTTACATAGGCTCGTCCAATGTTTCAAAAAGTGCCCTGACATCGGGAATCGAATGGAATTATCGTTTTAACAGTATGGCGGATCATCAAAATTTTGAGAAGTTTTATCAGACATTTGAAGAGTTGTTTTTTCATCATTCCATCGTGATAGATGATGAGGAACTGCGCCGGTATTCAAAAAACTGGCATAAGCCTGCCGTGGCAAAAGATCTGGGAAAGTATGACGATTTTGAAAAGGATGCCGATACAAAAGTTCGTGATTTATTTCAGCCGCGGGGGGCGCAGATCGAGGCGCTTTACGCACTTGCGGACAGCAGGGCAGAGGGTGCGGTAAAGGGGCTTGTCCAGGCAGCCACGGGTGTGGGGAAAACATATCTGGCTGCGTTTGATTCGGCAGATTATGAACGGGTTTTATTTGTCGCGCATCGGGAAGAGATATTGAAACAGGCGGCATTATCTTTCCGTAATGTGCGCCAGTCGGATGATTATGGTTTTTTCTATGGAAAAAGGAAAGATACGGATCCGTCCGTGATTTTTGCTTCGGTTGCCACATTGGGAAGACCGGAATATCTGAATGAAGAGTTTTTTGAAAAAGAGTATTTTGACTACATTGTGATCGACGAATTCCATCATGCGGTTAATAAACAGTACAGAAGGATCGTGGATTATTTTAAACCGAAGTTTATGCTGGGACTGACTGCGACGCCGGAACGGATGGATGGCAAAAATATTTATGAATTATGTGATTATAATGTTCCGTATGAAATTTCGCTGACAGAGGCTATTAATAAAGGAATGCTTGTTCCGTTTCACTATTACGGTATTTATGATAAGACGGATTATACGGGGTTGCGTTTGGTTAAGGGAAGATATGACGAGCGGGAGCTGACGAAACTTTATAAGGAGAGTACGGGCCGGTATGATCTGATCTACAAATATTATAAAAAATATCGCTCCCGGCGGGCATTGGGATTTTGCTGTTCGCGAAATCATGCGGAACAGATGGCGGAAGAGTTTTGTAAAAGAGGCGTTCCATCGGCAGCCGTATATAGTAATGCGGACGGTCAGTTCTCGGAAGATAGGGATAAGGCGATTGAACAATTAAAGAGCCAGGAGATCAAGGTTATATTTTCCGTTGATATGTTTAATGAGGGGCTGGATATCGCTTCTCTTGATATGGTTATGTTTTTGAGGCCGACGGAATCTCCCATTGTATTTTTACAGCAGCTGGGGCGGGGGCTTCGTACGTGCAGAGGGAAAGAATACGTAAATGTTCTCGATTTTATCGGCAATTATGAAAAAGCAGGAAAGGCTCCCTTGCTGCTCAGTGGCGGGAAGTCGTTTGATGGGCCAAAGGCGTATGATTATATGAAATTGGAGTATCCGGATGACTGTATCGTAGATTTTGATATGCGCTTGATCGACTTGTTCCGTGAGTTGGATAAAAAATCTTTGTCCGTAAAGGAAAGGATCCGGCAGGAATTTTATCGCGTGAAAGAGCTGCTGGATGGGAAGACGCCGACCAGAATGGAACTGTTTACTTTGATGGAGGATGATGTATATCAGCATTGTGTGAAGCACGCAAAGGAAAATCCATTTAGGAGGTATCTGGATTATCTGCACGAGTTGAACGAACTGTCGGAAGAGGAGGAAGCGTTATACGCGGGGATGGGAAAGGAGTTCCTGTCGTTGATCGAAACAACGGATATGACAAAAGTGTATAAAATGCCGGTTTTGTATTCGTTTTACAATGAAGGGGATGTTCGGTTGGAGGTTACGGACGAAGATGTTCTTTCCTGCTGGAAAGAATTTTTTGATCGGAATAAGAACTGGAGGGATTTTTCGCAGGGTATTACATATGAGGAATATAAAAGTATGACGGATAAGCAGCATTTATCAAAGGCAAAGACAATGCCGATCCGGTTTTTGAAGGCATCGGGAAAAGGGTTTTTTATTGAAAAGGAGGGGTATGCACTTGGGATCAGGGAGGAGTTGAGGTCTGTTATAGGGACGGAGGTTTTTGCTTCGCAGATGAAGGATATTTTGGAGTATCGTACGATGGATTATTATAGGAGGAGGTATGAAAAAAAGAGCATTTTTTGATTGACATTGCGAGCTAAATGCAGTAACATTGCGAATGTCTAAATAACACATTGCGAGGTTTTAAGATGTCTGAAACGATATGGTTTAATCGTCTGAATGATTATTATTCAGACAAAGTTGGAATTGAGATACGAAATCAGGAAGAACTGATCGATCGGGAAATAGTCCTGATTGAAAAATCTGGTCTTGGTCAGTTGGCACCAGTTGAAGCATGGACCGCTTTGGGCACGAATCAACAATTGGCATATGCAACACACGGGATTTTTAGATATTTTGGGAAATTTCCGCCGCCAATCGCTACATACATGATCAGTCAGTATACAAGTGAAAACGATCTTGTGATCGACCCTATGTGCGGGAGCGGAACGACGGCTTTGGAAGCCGGTATCTTAAAAAGGAGATGTGTTGTAAACGATCTTAATCCATTAAGCGTTCTTCTTTCCAGAGTCAAAACCACAAAGATAGACGAAAGTTTACTTGTAGATAAGTTAGAATACTTCAAGTCGCATTACCAGCCAATGAGCCTTGAAGAGTACGGTTTTGTTCCAGTAGCGTTAAAAGATCCGGATCATTGGTTTTTGAAAGAAACATCTGATTCATTAAGGGGAATCAAGTATCTTATAGAACAAGAGAAAAATGCAGATCTTAAAGATTTTCTGAATGTTATTTTTGCCGCAACGATCAGGCGTGTTTCACGGGCAACGACTCAGCAGGGCAGGTTGTTTTTGGATGTTGCAACAGCGTCAGAAGATGCCTTTCCCACCTTTGAAAAGAGATATGAAATAGGAATGAAGGGTCTGGCGGAGTTGCCGGAAATGTCAGATATAGAGTACTATAATGTCGATTTAAAGGATTTAAATGCTTTTGATCATGAGGGCAAGGCAAAACTTGTTATTCTGCATCCCCCTTATTTTAATTCCTATAAGTATTCCAGCGTGAATAGCCTGGAAATGGGATGGCTGGGTTATGATAGAAATCAGTACAATAAAAAAGAAGTAAAGGAATTTTTTAAGGTTGGGAAACCGGAGAAGTATGAAAGATATGTAGAAGATATGTCGTTGGCTTTAAGCAACGCTCTGAATATGCTTGTACCTGATGGACTCTTAGGTCTTATGATAGGAGATACCATCATGAAGGGCGAATACATTCAGGTTATAAAGTCCTTGATGGAGAAACTGGATTTGAATCAGTATGAAATAAGTAAGGTGGCAATTAGAGTGCCTAAATATACAGAGGCGACATGGGTTGCAAGTCAAAGAAGAAACGCCAATAATATCGGTATTACGCTGTCTGATTACATCATTCTGATAAGGAAGAAATAGATATGGAAAAATACAATGCTGTTATTGCCAGTACTCATACAGCAGAGTACACGATGCATAAATATTGGGCGAGAAAACCGCATAATGTTTTATCCTATTTTATTGATAAAATAGTTCCGGAAAATGGATATGTTCTGGATCCTTTTTGCGGTAGCGGAGTTGTGCTGCATGAAGCGCGAAAATTAGGGCTAAATGCCTATGGCTTTGATGTTAATCCGATAGCAAATCTTATTACTTCCGTATTGATCGAGCCTCCTGGAGTAGATGATTTTAAGCGGGTAATGGACGATATACTGAGAGTTTTAGACGATGAGATTTCCGAGTACTATACCGTTGAAGGGAAAAAGATAAAATATCTTGTTCACGAAGTGGTTGTTGCATGTCCCTCATGTCATTCTATTGTGCCATACACGAAAGCGGTCATAAAAGGACGAAGTAAAAAATGTCCAGATTGTGGAGAGGATTTAAGATTTAATCTGGAAAATCTGAAATTTACGAACATTGAAAAACTGTTTTTTGTGAACGAGAAAGCAGTTGTTGACGATGCAGAGGTTCTTTTAAGGCAAAAGAACCTGTCTGAAAAGTATTGTATGGGGATGTCTGAAAACTATAACTACAGCTTTACAGCAAATAGAAGAATTTTAGCCTTCGATAAGATGAAAACGGCAGACTTATTTACTCATAGGAACTATTCGATTCTTTGCCATATTGCGGATAAGTTATATGCAGTAGACGATGAAAGAATAAGAAAAACGGCTATTCTCCTTATGACCGCAAGTGTCGCGCAGTGCTCCAGGTTAATTCCAACGAGAAATGATTTATCAACAGGAGGACCGGCGTGGAGCGTTCCGGGATTTTGGGTTCCTTCCAAACACTTGGAAACAAATCCGATCATTCATATGGAAGCCCGATATAAAAAATTTGTGAAAGCGCTAAATGAGATCAATAAGGGGAATTATCAAAGTACGGCCCATGTGGAAAAGATGGACGCTATTGCCGGTGTGCAGAAGTTTCGTGCAGAAGGAATGAAAGCAGATCTGGTGTTCTTTGATCCGCCATACGGTGATAGTGTGCCATATCTTGAATTTTCGACAATGTGGAACAGCTTTTTAAAAGATGTACCGGAACCGGAAAATGATATAAGTGTTAGTGATAGAAAAGCTAAAACAGAGGCATGGAGGGATTATAATGATAATCTATACGCTGTTTTGCGTGAAATAGCCCTGACTCTATCAGACAAAGGCAGATTACTGATCACATTCAATAATAATGATATGAAAGCATGGGAAGCACTTATTAACGGGCTTCAAAAAAATAATCTGGTATGTGAATATGTCACATATCAGGTTCCGGCTGTAGTATCATCAAAAGCACAGTTTTCACTGGAAGGAAGTTATATAAGCGATATCTATTCCGTGTATAAATATGATCCATCATCTACGCCGAGTACGGATTTAAGCGTGATCTCAGATGCTCTTTGCAAGGCTGCAGAAGCAAGAGATGGTGTGATTGCCAGAAATCTGGCTAGCCGGGTTGCCCTCTTGGAATGGCTCAGAAACAATGTGAGTGTGGACCTGTTGGCGGAAAAAGATTTGATCATCAAGAGTCTGTTTGAAGAGAAGGGAAGCAAATATATTTACAGGAAAGAGCTGCCTGAAGATAGGTTTAACTTAACAGAGAATTCAAGAAAGGCTGCAAAAGAGATTCTATCAAAAGGACCGTGTGATTGGAACGAATTGTACAAAAATGTAGCCATCCAATACGCTGATTATGGCTTTTTGGATGCCAATGAATTGAGGTCATTTCTAAATGGCCACATAATAATGGAAAAGAAAAGGTGCATATCCTATGTAGACTAAATGACAGGGAGACATAAACTTTTGCTGATCAAATCCGGGGATATGGTGAGTTTTGTCTCGAATGCCTTGCTGCAGAAGAAACACTGTAATCCATCTCCCCTTTTCCGTGTTTCTATTCCTACAATTAACTCTTTATTGAGCTGTGGATATGCCTCCATTTGTTTATAATACTCATCAAATGCGTTTGTTCTTTCGAGCGTTTCTGTAGGTGTGCCGGCACCCCATAACAGGCCGGTTATGACAGGATATGAGGACCTGCTGCCCCAGTGAGGATTTGCTTTACATCCTTTCAGAATTGTTGTAAGAGAGTCAACCACTTCCACGGACTTTTCAGCCTGATTTCCGGATGTTAATTTGTCTATGGAATCTTTTGCTTCAATGATGATAACTATCCTAATTTTATCATTCACAAGAACGATATCAGGACGAGTTTCCTCCAGTTCAAAACGGTATACCTGGCCTTCTTTTCCGGATTGGTCTATACCTTTTATCGTTTTCCAGGGGCCGGCGGTGGGGTTTGTAAAAGCGATATACCAATCAGGGTTTTCCCTGCATCTTATCTCGAACGCCCAGCGGGCGATTTCCTCTGTTAAGCGGAATTCATACATGTTACATTACCTCCTGCGTGCTGAGCTTTACAGCTACACCTGAATTGAATATTATGTAGTCTGTCAATTCTGTCATCAGAGTCATGCCTTTATTCACTGCTGTGCCACGCGAAGATATGGCCTGGGTGTGTACTTGATGAGGAAAGTACGCGACAACCATTCTGCGCGGATGATCGAACTTGCCAAAAGCAGTGGAGTAAGCCGATAATTGCCCGGTAAATGGATCACCAAAAAGACGTCCGGGTTTTAGACTGTTGCGCACATATACAAAAACAGGCATATCATGTTGCAATTTCTTCAAATGCCCCTTCAGGCGTGGATAGGCGGAGACAATTGATTCATATAACTGATTCCAACTGTCATATAAATATACAATATTTTTTGCGGTGGTCATGTGTCTGCGATCACCAGTATTTTCAGTAGGAGGAAAGTCGGAAATATCCATCGTAAAATCAGCCGGTGGTTTCAATCCATTTGCCCTGCCAAAAAGAGTCCTTTGCTGGTCGATCCACTCCATGATCTGGCAGGTTGTAGGTGGACGGCCGGATCCAGCATTATCTGACAGGTAATATGCATAACCATTATCTATATCTTGCTCAAACTTAGCACATAAGGGGTCGTATTTTATTAGATCCTTTTTCCTCCATTTGGATTTTACATTGGCCGGGACATCTTTAATAAGGGGCCAAACAAGAAGACCTTGAATGTATTTCTTGTTGGCGGTATTCCCTGTAGCAATTTCAGAAAGAATGCGGGGAGTATCCGGATCATTTACGAGTTCTTGACCAGGAAGAAAATCAATAATTTTCATCTATTGCGAATTGATAAAATCCAACATTTCTTTGTACTGATCTTCGAGAAGAGGCGCAAGTTCATTTAATACGGGTTTACCATCTACAAAGTTTTTTAGAATTGCAAAAAGTGAAACAAATAGCATGTGAACGCCTGATCCGCTACCATAATCTTCTGGGTTATCAATATCGGAATAGTGTAATACCATACATGGCGTTTTCTGAAGAATGGATAGTTTTAATGCCGCTATCGAAGGCCAGATAGAATCTCTTCTAATGCCTCCATCCTTATGAACGCCAAACTCGCTTATAAGGTACCAATAAGGAATGTGAAACCTGGCACTGCCATACTGGCGCTCACACCGTTGCATAGCCTGATTTCCAGTAGGAGTGGCAGCTGTTTCTTCAACGGCGAAAAGAATGGATTTCTGTGTTGCACTATAGGCAATAAAATCGGGCTTGCCCCAGTTGATAAGTTCCTTGATTTTAGCAGGTAACGGCGTTCAGGATCGATAGGAACCAAATACCAGCAATTCGATTTCGGTCTGATCGGACGTGAAGATATAATGCGGTTGGAGCCCGCGCACATAGTTTTTTTCAACTGAAAAACCACTTGATGATGCAATCTGGGATAGCAACGAGCAGCACCAGTCGCCTTCGTGAAAACTGTCAGCCCAGATTTCTATGCACTCACGTTTCATAGTACATCCTCCCCTTCTGCCCCCTGCATTCTCCTGAAAAACGCAAACACAAACGGCACCGTTATAAAAAATGTCACGATATCTGAAACCGTTTGAGAAATCTGCACCCCCGTCAATTCCCAAATCGCAGACAAAATGATAATAAAAGGTATAAAACAGAGCCCGCTCCGTAGGGCAGATAAAAACGTGGCGCGTCCATTGGAACCGACACTCTGGAACATCATATTGCCGCAAACGGTCAGTGGAATAAAAAACAGGGAAACAAATGCGACCTGGAGCGCAAAGGTTCCTATCTCGATCACGGCCGGATCGTTCCGGAACAGGCCGATCAGATGGGAGGAAAAGAACATTCCGATAATAGCGAGCAGACCGAGAAAAATCTCGCCGGCCATGACAGTAAACCAAAAACTTTTCTTCACCCGATCATACTTTTTAGCCCCAAAGTTAAAGGCGCACACCGGCTGGAAGCCCTGCCCCAGACCGAGACCGACGGCGAAGATGAAAAAGCAGATCCGGTTGACGATCGACATGGCGGCCACGGCGGCGTCCCCGCCGTATATGCCGGCGTACCCATTTAAGATCATGGTGGAAATGCTGTTCAAGCCCTGGCGCATCATGCTGGGGAAACCGGTTTTTATAATATTGATGATTTCATTCAGATGCCAGGAACACTGGCGGAATGATAGATGTGTCTGCGTTTTTCCCGCCAAAAACATATACAGGAGAAGAATAAAGCCGATACTTTGGGAAATGGCGGTAGAAATACCTGCGCCGGCGATCCCCATATCAAACTGGCTCATCAGGAGCCAGTCTCCAAAAATATTGAGGATTCCCCCTGTTGTCAGTCCGACCATGGCGAGCAGGGCCTTTCCCTCATAGCGCAGGATATTGTTGAGAACGCAGCTTGCCGTCATGACGGGGGCGGCAATGAGGATGAACAGGCTGTACGTGCGCGCATACGGAAGGATGGTTTCCGTACTGCCTAAAAGGCGCATCAGCGGATTTTGGAACAAAAGTCCGAATAGGAGGATGAGCGCACCGGCAATCAGGGAGCAGGTGAAACTGGTCGATGCGGTAATGGATGCGTGGGCCAGTTTTTTCTGACCGAGCTTGCGGGCAATGATGCTTCCGGCGCCGTGTCCGAACATGAATCCAAAGGCCTGAATGATCGCCATCAGGCCGAAAACGACGCCGATCGCACCGCTTGCGCTCGTATCGATCTTTCCGACAAAGTAGGTGTCTGCCATGTTATAAAAGCTGGTTACGAGCATACTGATCGTAGTTGGGATACCTAGTGACAGGATAAGCCTGTGTATAGGGGTTTCCGTCATTTTTTTATATTGTTCTGCCGTGGATTCTTTTACCATACTAACACCTCTTTCTTATCTGATTTTATTATAGGGGAAGCGGTTTGAGGTGTCAATATGTTCCTTTTCTGTTCCGATGCGCCAGATTATGAGTAAAGGTACTTCGCCGTTGAAGGCAGCTTCCCCTTCTTCAACAATTTCTTATATTTTGCTGCCACCTTTCGGCCCAATGTCACTTTGATCTTCTGGCTGGTTTTGTAAAAGGCTTGTTTTCCGATGCTTGTGATCCCGGTAGATTTTATGATCACTGCCTTCAGTTTTTTACAATTCGCAAAAGCTTTTTTTCCGATCTTCTTCATATTTTTGCTTATTGTGACCTTTGTTATGTTACGGCCGGAACAAGCGTTGTTCGCGATGGAAGTTACCGAATATTTCTTGCCATTAGCGGTAATCGTATTTGGTATCACAAAGCTCTTCTTTGATGAGGTTACTTTTTTTAGCTGAACGGCCGTTTTGGATGTGACTTTATAAGTCATACCTTTTTGTTTCAACGTAGAGCCGATCTTAACAGTTTTTTTATTCTTGCTGTCAGGCTTTGACGTGTTTGGAGCCGATGGCGCAGGCGATGACGGCGTGTTGTTTGGTGACACGAATGGTGACACAGACGGTGAAACCGACGGCGTGTCGGATGGCGGCGCGGTTATGACCGGCAGGGTAGTATCGCTTGTCAGAACATATACGGCACCAGCAGTTGTCGGAAATGTTAGGGTATCTGCGGATGATTCCGCTTTCACATACTGCTTATTTGTCTCGTCATATACGTTCAGGCTGCCGATTCCCTCATATTTCATTTTGCATGTGTTCCCGCTGTGGGACGTGATCCGGCATTCGTTCAGACTGCCATTTTCCCAGACAAGATCCAGTTCAAAATTTCCTCTTGCCTTGACGCCGCTGATGGAACCGGTATCCCAGTCGGAAGGAAGGGCGGCCAGCGGTTCGATCGCATCGCCCTGGCTTTGCAGCAGCATTTCCGTGATGCCGGATACGGCGCCGAAATTGCCATCGATCTGATAAGGGGGATGGGTGTCAAATAAATTTTTCAGCGTGGAGCCTGTGAGCTGTTCGCTCAGGAGCTTTTTGGCGCGGTCTCCGTCCCGCATCCTCGCCCACATATTGATCTTCCACGCCTTGCTCCAGCCGGTGCCGCCGTCGCCGCGCTTCTCCAGTGTAACCCGGATCGCCTCAAGCATTTCATTGTCCCAGTCGGACCGGCCGGCCGATACATAGGTGCCGGGGTGGAGGATTGAGACATGGTTCTGATGCCGGTGTTTATCTGAATTTGTAACTTCAAGGGTGGTTTCGTCTTTCCACTCTGCCAGCTGCCCGCCAGGCGGTCTGCTTTCGGCATATACAATTTTTTCTGTGTTTCCGTGATTTCTTTGATCTCGGGATCATTTTCCTTTCCGAGAACCTGACTGGCGAGTTTTACCTCTTCAAACAATTCCCAGATAATGGCCTGGTCGCTCGTGCAGCCGAGGGAGAAAACGCCGTGTTCCGGCGAGTAGGACGGATTTGCGACCAGTGTCCCGTCGCGCGTATCCTCCCATAGATTATCAACCCAGAACAGCGCCGCCTGCAGCATCGTATCGAAATTTTCCTCTAAAAAGTCTTTGTCGCTGTTAAACTGGTATTTGTCCCAGATGTCCTGACACATCCACGCGGCAGCGGCGGGGAAATAGAAGGCCGTCGTGTAGTTGCTGGGGTTAGTATTTCCCCATATATTGTTTTCGTGGTGGATCACCCAGCCGCGCACATCGGATCCGTCCTGTTGGCAGTAATACTTTTTTGCTGTTACCTTTCCTTTTTCGACCAGACTGTTTATGTAACGGATTACTGCCGTGTGGCACTCGGTTAGGTTTGTCTGTTCCGCAAGCCAGTAATTCATCTGCAGGTTAATGTTGGTGTGGAAATCGGAATCCCAGGACGGCGAGAGTCCCTGGGCCCAGATTCCCTGTAAGTTGGCGGGGAGCACGCTGTTCTCCCGGAAACTGGATATCAGGAGATACCGCCCGTACTGGTAAAACAGCATTTCCAGATAGCGGTCTTCCTCGGTGGTGTTCTCTTTCCCATATCCGGCAAGCAGATCATCGGTCATTTTATCCGGTATCTGGGGAACGTTCAAATTCAGTGTTACGCGGTCAAATAAATTTTTATAATCGTTGATGTGTTCCTCCCGTAACGTGTCAAACCCCTTATCAACGGCCGCCGATATTGTTTGCTCGACATCGTCAAGTGGTTCACCTGGTTTAAAATAATCGTACGTTGTGCCGGAGGCATCCACCTGATAATTCGTAGCGGCGCCCATGATGACAGTGACAGAATCCGCCCCTTCGACGGACAGAGCAGTATCTGACGATTTTTGTCAATGTCATTAACTTAAGAAAAAGAACAATGCCGGATATCATTACACCGCTATAT
>CAJTXO010000029.1 GCA_910583555.1 uncultured Eubacterium sp. | reverse complement strand
AGAGTCGCCATCTTCGGACGGGGGGTGGGGGAAATGGGCAAGAATCGGGGGGAAACGCCCGGAAAATACAGCTCCGGGAACACGGGAATGAATTTATAAGTATATTTTTTTGTTAAAACGGACCAAAGAAGGTGTGTGGATTAATGGGAGGGTGGCGATATTGCGCGGGAAATGGGGGTATGTTTATTTTTGTTGATATGCTGGAGGGAGCTGGATTATGTTTATAATTAGAATTCATAACAGTTCTGTGGATGAGAGGCAGTGATCTTTGAGGATGCTGAAATGTTTATTGTATATTAGCATTATAATTCCTCGAAATCATGATTATAACGGGCTACTGGTGATAATTGACAAACTCGTTGTTTTTTTGTTATTCTAAACATAAGTTTTATTTATATAATCTACAGGGATACTTATTACAAAATCATATAATAATGTTAAATCTGGTCCAGAGTCTCGAACTATGGTTACTGATCTAATGAAGTATCCATATTGTTGTATTGCAAAGATATACTCAGGGGGCAGCTGGTTAGGGACGGGGTTTGCTGTCAGTAATAGACTTCTTGCGACGGCTAGACATTGTGTGACGGACAGACGTGGGTGGAAATCATCACTCACAGCTTATTTTTGTGATCTAAGAGTTTTTGGTGGGCAAAGTGGTTCGCCGGTTTATGAATTGGGTGCAGACGGACCATATGCACTTGCTATTATCACGCAATCAAGGTTTCCTGTAGATGGGACAGATCGTTCGATAGCGAGACGAATAGATGGTTCGTTGGTGGGCTGATTAAATGATAATGGGTATTGCTAGCGATTGGTGAAATTATTTGTATCGTCTGAAAGAAGGTGTATTATGATCAAAGTTAAAAAAATAGCTGTCGTTTTTACGGCTGGCGCTCTCATTTTTTTGACCTGTGCAGAGGGTGATGCAAAATCGCCCGCTGTGAAAGTGGGGAAAACTAAAATACTAAAGATTTCTGTGCTGGACGGTAATAAATTTAAAATTAACTGGAAAAGGGTAAAACATGCGACCCAGTATAACGTCTACTGTTCTGCAAAGAAAAATGGTACATATAAAAAGGTAAAGACAGTTTCCGGCTGTTCTTGTAAGCTGAGTGCCAAACTAAATGGAAAACAGTATTATAAGGTGCGCGCTATGAAAAAGTATTCCGGGAAAAAAGAGTATGGAGCATTTTCGGCAGGAAAATGTGTCATTTTGTCTCAGAAAAAGCGTTTCGGCCCCAAAGAACCGGCAGATGCTGTTTCTAAAGTTTCACAGGGACCAGTGATCCAACCAGGGATTATGGTGCCGTCACCGTCAACAAGTCCGGATGGGAATGTAAACCATGTTCCGGCTACAGGAAATACATTCATGTTTTTTACTGTCACAGGCCTTACAGAAGAGAAACTGGTCCTTGCTTCTGAAACAAATGTAAGTGGCTTTAGTTACACCGTTCAACGTCCCGCGGATCTGAATGTAAAAGAAGGGGATAGAATAAAGATTACGAAACCCGTAATAGAGGATTTGGCGCTGGATGGTAAAATTCTGCACATAAGTGGATATACGAAAATGGATGTGATCGTAGAAGGAAAATGGATCAACCGCCCCCTGTATGTGATACAACGTTCTGACAACATGCTATCAATGGCGGATTCCCCGGGACAGGAAGTTTCTCTGGTGCTGGATCTTAGTTTAAATGAGATACTCGTCATGAAAAATGATCAGGTTTGTACCATTTCCGATATTAAAGTTGGCGATAAGCTGTTACTATTTGTAAGTTCGCCCATTGTAGCGACTGTGCCCGGGCAGATCAAAGATTGCACAAAAATCAATATTCTTACATAATAAAATGCTTTTATATGACCGTATGAATGCAGGCACAAAACTTTTTCCAAAAAGTGCTTGCATTTTCCGGGAAGCTGGTGTATAATGGCTAGTGCTGTGACATGATAGCGAAGAAGCGTGAGGTTGCCATCGTAGCGGCTCTTATCTGCGAAGATGAGATTCCTGATGGGTTTTCCGTGGAGCGAATGTCAAGAGATTTCGGCGGGAACATATAATTCCGACCGGTGTGGAAGAAGCGCCGGGATGCCGGGGTCGGTAAACCTGACGGCAAGTCACTGTACGAACTATATATGTGTGTGTAAGAAAAGAGGATCACAAACATGTGATATGTCATCTGAAGATGGCACTTTTGTAGGAACCGGTATGACACACACGGATGAGTGTACAGTCACCACTTGTCGTACTATCATATTATAAGTACGAAAAGGAGGCGGCTTTTTTTATGGCAAGTCAACAGACAATGAGGATCATTTTAAAAGCATACGATCATCAACTGATCGATTTTGCAGCTGCAAAGCTGATCGAAACTGTGAAGAAAACAGGAGCAAAGGTGAGTGGGCCTGTGCCACTCCCGACGAAGAAAGAGATCATCACGATCCTTCGTGCGGTACACAAGTACAAAGACTCCAGAGAGCAGTTTGAGCAGAGAACACATAAAAGATTGATCGATGTGCTGAAGCCATCACAGAAGACAGTAGACGCGTTATCCCGTTTGGAAATGCCTGCTGGGGTTGCAATTGATATAAAAATGAAATAATACCCAAAACATACGGGGTGGTAAGACAGTCCCCCGGTCCTAACAGGTAAGCCGTTTTCCGGTTCAGAACGAGGCGTTACCATCTAGGATGATTGCTTTCCGCTTTTTGCTCCAGGTTGCCTTCCTATATAAGAAGGAACGGACAATTATGAAAACAATCCGCTGTAGAAATTTTAGGAGAAAGCGAATTTTATTCGCTTTAAGGAGGTTATCAGATGAAAAAAGCTATCGTAGCGAAAAAAGTTGGAATGACACAGATTTTCAACGAAGACGGTGTTTTGACACCGGTTACTGTGCTAGAGGCTGGCCCGGTTTTCGTAACTCAGATCAAAAATGAGGATACGGACGGATACAGCGCAGTACAGGTTGGTTTTGGCGACATTCGTGAGAAGCTGGTGAACAAGCCGAAACAGGGACACTTTGCAAAAGCAGGAGTGGAGAATAAGAGATTCCTCACGGAGTTTAAGTTTGACAATGCAGAGGAGTATGAATTAGGACAGGAAATCAAAGTAGATATCTTTGAAGCCGGTGACAAGATCGACGTAACGGCCACGAGCAAGGGTAAAGGATTCCAGGGTGCCATCAAGCGCCACGGACAGTCCCGCGGACCGATGGGTCACGGCTCCAAATTCCATAGACATGCGGGTTCCAATGGTTCTGCATCGGATCCCAGCAAAGTATTTAAGGGCAAGAAAATGCCTGGCCAGATGGGCGCAGTAAAAGTTACGGTCCAGAATCTTGAGATCGTAAGAGTGGACGCAGAGGACAATCTGCTTCTCGTAAAAGGTGCTGTACCGGGGCCGAAGAAATCAACCGTAATCATTAAAGAATCCGTAAAGGCATAACTTTCGGAAAGGAGGATGACACAGATGGCAAGCGTATCTGTTTATAATATGGAAGGCAAAGAAACAGGAACGATGGAATTGAACGATTCGATCTTTGCTGCACCAGTAAATGAGCATTTGGTTCATATGGCAGTTGTGTTGCAACTCGCTAACAAACGTCAGGGAACACAGAAAGCGAAAACCCGTTCCGAAGTTCGAGGCGGTGGAAGAAAACCGTGGAGGCAGAAGGGAACCGGCCACGCAAGACAGGGTTCGATCCGTGCTCCACAGTGGAAAGGCGGCGGAATGGTATTCGCTCCGGTGCCGAGGGATTATTCGTTCAAAATGAATAAGAAAGAAAAAGTGGCAGCGCTGAAGGCGGCGTTATCTTCGAAGGTAAGTGAGAACAAGCTGATCGTTGTAGAGGGAATGGAGATGGATGCTCCGAAGACAAAGACGATCCAGACGCTTCTTGACGGCCTTGATATGAAAAAAGCACTGGTTGTTGTAGATACCGAGGGCAGAAATGTGACACTTTCCGTCCGCAACATTCCGACGGCCAGGGGAGTATTCGCAAACTCCATCAATGTATATGACATTCTCAAGTATGACAATGTGATCATGACGAAGAGTGCCATTGCAGCAATCGAGGAGGTGTACGCATAATGGCAGATCTAAAATATTATGACATTATTTCCGAACCGGTTATCACCGAGAAGTCGATGGCGGGAATGGAATACAAAAAATACACATTCTATGTACACACGGACGCAACAAAGTCCCAGATCAAGGACGCGGTAGAAAAAATGTTCGCGGGGACAAAGGTTGCCAGGGTGAACACGATGAACTGCGAGGGAAAAAC
The DNA here is from genome assembly GCA_910583555.1 of uncultured Eubacterium sp. Taxonomy (GTDB): domain Bacteria; phylum Bacillota; class Clostridia; order Lachnospirales; family Lachnospiraceae; genus Eubacterium_F. The sequence goes on along the minus strand of CAJTXO010000029.1, from coordinate 29,492 downwards.
ACGCAGACGTGGTATGACAAAAGGAAAGACGGCGAAGAGGAAAAAAGCCATCGTCCAGTTGACAGAGGACAGCGCAGATATTGAAATATTTGAAGGATTATAGAAAGGAGTGTAACTCATGGGAATTAAAACATTTAACCCATATACACCTTCCAGGAGACAGATGACAGGTTCGGACTTTGCGGAAATTACAAAGTCTACTCCTGAGAAATCCCTTACCGTGTCCCTGAAGAAAAACGCAGGGCGTAACGCGCAGGGTAAGATCACAGTGAGACACCGCGGAGGCGGTTCCAGAAGAAAATACAGGATCATTGATTTTAAGAGAAATAAAGATGGGATTCCAGCAGTTGTGAAAAGTATTGAGTACGATCCGAACAGAACGGCAAACATCGCGCTCATCTGCTATGCGGACGGCGAAAAAGCTTATATTCTTGCACCGGCCGGCTTAAAAGTCGGACAGCAGGTAATGAATGGCGAGACGGCAGAAGCCAGAGTCGGAAACTGCATGGAACTGAAAGATATTCCGGTTGGTACGCTTGTACACAATGTAGAGCTTCATCCGGGACATGGCGGACAGTTTGTCCGTTCGGCTGGAAACAGCGCGCAGCTTATGGCGAAAGAAGGAAAATACGCGACACTCCGTATGCCTTCCGGTGAGATGAGAATGGTGCCGATCGTGTGCCGCGCTACGATTGGACAGGTCGGAAATGCAGAGCATAACCTGATCAATATCGGTAAGGCGGGACGTAAACGTCATATGGGTATCCGTCCTACTGTCCGCGGTTCGGTTATGAACCCGAATGACCATCCGCACGGCGGTGGTGAAGGTAAGACCGGAATCGGACGTCCAGGTCCGTGTACACCGTGGGGCAAGCCTGCTCTTGGTCTGAAGACGAGAAAGAAAAACAAACAGTCAAATAAGATGATCGTTCGTAGGAGAGACGGAAAAGCACTTGCGAAGTAGGCTTTTCCCAAATAAAAGGAGGTAAATGAATGGCTCGTTCATTAAAAAAAGGCCCATTCGCTGATGCGCATCTGCTGAAGAAAATTGATGCCATGAACGAAAGTGGAGATAAACAAGTAATTAAAACATGGTCACGTCGTTCGACGATCTTCCCGAGTATGGTAGGCCATACTATTGCGGTTCATGACGGAAGAAAACATGTGCCTGTATATATTACCGAGGATATGGTAGGACACAAGCTCGGAGAGTTTGTTTCGACAAGAACTTACCGTGGACATGGTAAAGATGAAAAGAAAGGCCGCTAGAGTGAAGGAATAAGCGGCTCACACCAAAATTGATGTAATTTTGAAAGGAGGTTTCATCCGTGGCTAAAGGACATAGATCACAGATTAAGAAAGAAAGAAACCAAAATAAAGATACCAGACCATCTGCCAAGCTGTCATACGCCAGAATATCCGCTCAGAAAGCGGCATTCGTACTGGATGCCATTCGCGGCAAGGATGTTCAGACCGCGCTCGGTATATTGGCCTACAATCCAAGGTATGCGTCATCTGTAGTTGAGAAACTGTTAAAATCTGCAATTGCAAATGCTGAAAATAATAATGGAATGGATCCGGAAACTCTCTATGTCGAAGAGTGCTTTGCCAATAAAGCAACGACGATGAAGAGAATTCGCCCAAGAGCTCGTGGTACGGCTTACCGCATTGAGAAGAGAATGAGCCATATTACAGTGATCTTGAATGAGAGATAGTGAAAGGAGAAAACAATGGGACAAAAAGTTAATCCTCATGGTTTAAGAGTCGGCATTATCAAAGACTGGGAGTCCAGATGGTTTGCGGAACCGGAAGATTTTGCTGATAATCTTGTAGAAGATTATAAAATTCGTGAGTTCTTGAAGAAAAAACTGTATCACGCAGGTGTTTCCAAAATCGAGATCGAGAGAACGAGCGAACGCATTAAAGTGATCGTATATACAGCGAAGCCTGGTGTAGTGATCGGAAAAGGCGGCGCGGAGATTGAGAAGCTGAAAGGCGAACTCGTTAAGTTTTCGGAGAAGAAGATCCTTGTTGATATTAAGGAAGTGAAAAAACCGGACAGCGATGCGCAGCTTGTAGCTGAGAATATCGCACAGCAGTTAGAAAACCGTATTTCCTTCCGCCGCGCGATGAAATCCTGCATGGGCAGGGCGATGAAAGCCGGCGCGCAGGGTATCAAAACCGCATGTTCCGGACGTCTCGGCGGTGCGGATATGGCTCGTACGGAGTTCTACAGCGAGGGAAATATCCCGCTTCAGACGCTGCGTGCGGACATTGACTACGGATTTGCAGAAGCAAATACCACGTATGGTAAGATCGGTGTGAAGACATGGATCTATCATGGTGAAGTACTTCCAACCAAAGGTGAAAAATCGTCTAAAGACAATTCACCAGCGAAAGCCAGTGCTAAGGAAGGGAGCGATAAATAATGTTAATGCCTAAGAGAGTAAAACGTCGTAAACAGTTTCGTGGTTCTATGAGAGGCAAGGCTACACGCGGAAACAAGATCACATACGGTGAGTTTGGTATCGTCGCGACAGAGCCGGCCTGGATCAAGTCCAATCAGATAGAGGCAGCCCGTGTTGCCATGACCCGTTATATCAAGCGTGGCGGTAAAGTATGGATCAAGATTTTCCCAGACAAACCGGTTACGAAGACACCAGCCGAAACTCGAATGGGTAAAGGTAAAGGTGCGTTGGAATATTGGGTTGCAGTAGTAAAGCCGGGGCGCGTTATGTTCGAGATCGCCGGCGTATCGGAAGAGGTAGCGAGAGAGGCGCTTCGCCTTGCCACACATAAGCTGCCGGTAAAATGCAAGATCGTTTCACGCGCAGACTTAGAAGGAGGTGCGGGCAGTGAAGAGTAGAGAATTTTTAGATGGTTTGAAAGGCAAATCACTTGCGGAATTAAATGACGAGTTAGTAGCTGCTAAGAAGGAATTGTTCAATTTGAGATTCCAGAACGCAACAAACCAACTTGACAATACAAGCAGAATCAAAGAAGTTAGACGGAACATAGCCCGTATTCAGACGGCGATGTCTATGGAACGTAAGGCCGCTAACTAGATCGGCGAAGAAAGGAGGATTTTGTTGTGGAAAGAAATCTTAGAAAGACTCGTACAGGTAAGGTTGTAAGTAACAAGATGGATAAGACGGTCGTTGTAGCAGTTGTTGACAACGTGAAACATCCGCTTTATGGAAAGATTGTGAAAAGAACTTATAAATTGAAAGCTCATGACGAGCAGAATGAATGCAACATTGGTGACAGAGTAAAGGTAATGGAAACAAGGCCGTTGTCGAAAGACAAGAGATGGCGTCTTGTGGAGATCATCGAAAAAGCAAAGTGATCGCTTTTGCGAAGGCGAGAATGGAGGTTAATATGGTACAGCAGGAAACGAGACTGAAAGTTGCTGATAACACAGGTGCCAAAGAATTACTCTGCATCCGTGTTCTCGGAGGTTCTGTCAGGAGATATGCAGCAGTCGGCGATATCATCGTTGCTACGGTCAAAGATGCAACACCAGGCGGAGTTGTTAAAAAAGGAGATGTAGTAAAAGCTGTTGTTGTTCGTACAGTAAAAGAGATCCGTCGTCCGGACGGTTCCTATATTCGTTTTGATGAAAATGCGGCAGTTATCATTAAAGATGACAAGACCCCGAGGGGAACCCGTATTTTTGGACCTGTAGCTAGAGAGCTGAGAGACAAACAGTTTATGAAGATTGTTTCTCTGGCTCCAGAAGTATTATAAGGAGGTGTTCCTGAAGTGGCAACATCAAAAATAAAAAAAGGTGATACCGTTCGGGTTATTGCCGGTGTAGATAAAGGTAAAGAAGGAAAAGTCCTGGAAGTAAAGGATGGAAAAGTCAGGGTAGAAGGCGTAAACAAGGTGAAAAAACATGTGAAGCCGAACCAGTCAAATACCAAAGGCGGAATTGTCGAAGAGGAAGCAGCATTTGATATTTCCAACGTAATGTATGTAGTGGATGGGAAGGTTACGAGGATTGGATTTAAGACCGAGGACGGAAAAGCAAAAGTCCGTTATGCAAAAGCTACCGGTGCAGTGATTGATTAATGGAGAGAGGAGGTACTTTAGGTGAGTAGATTAAAAGAAACATACTTGAACGAGATCGTTCCTAGTATGCAGAAAAAATTTGAATATGGAAATGTAATGCAAGTACCAAAGCTCGAGAAAGTTGTGATCAACATGGGCGTTGGTGAAGCAAAGGAAAATTCAAAGGTGCTGGATACTGCGATCAGCGACCTTGAGATCATTACAGGACAGAAGGCTGTCGTTACCAGGGCGAAAAAGTCTGTCGCAAACTTCAAGCTTCGTGAAGGCCAGCCGATCGGCTGCAAAGTGACGCTCCGCGGGGAGAAGATGTATGAGTTCGTTGACCGTCTGGTCAATCTGGCGCTTCCGCGTGTCCGTGACTTCAGAGGCGTGAATCCAAACGCGTTTGACGGCCGTGGCAACTATGCGCTCGGAATTAAAGAGCAGTTGATTTTCCCGGAGATCGAGTATGACAAGGTAGACAAAGTAAGAGGAATGGACATTATCTTTGTAACAACTGCCCATACGGACGAAGAAGCACGTGAATTGTTGGCACAGTTTGGTATGCCGTTCAAGAAATAGTTAGGAGGGTTTTTCATGGCTAAAAAGTCTTTGAAGATTAAGCAGCAGCGTCCGGCAAAGTTCTCCACGAGAGAGTACAGCCGTTGTAAAATCTGTGGTCGTCCTCATGCTTACTTGAGAAAATACGGAATTTGCAGAATCTGCTTCCGTGAGTTAGCATATAAAGGTCAGATCCCGGGTGTTAAGAAAGCCAGTTGGTAAGGAGGAAAATCAAATGACAATGAGTGATCCTATTGCAGATATGCTTACAAGAATCCGTAACGCAAATACTGCGAAACATGATACCGTTGATGTTCCTGCTTCAAAAATGAAAACTGCGATCGCAGAAATTCTTTTGAAGGAAGGGTATATCAAAAACTTTGAGTTGATTGATGTTGATGGATTCAAGGCAATCCACATCACATTGAAATATGGCAAGGACAAAAATGAAAAGATCATTTCTGGTTTGAAGAGGATCTCTAAACCAGGACTCCGTGTATATGCCAACGCAAACGAACTTCCGAAAGTTCTCGGCGGACTTGGCATCGCCATTGTTTCCACGAACAAGGGTGTGCTCACGGACAAGGAAGCAAGGAAAATGAATGTCGGCGGCGAAGTGCTGGCGTTCGTATGGTAAAAAATATAGGAGGTACGGCAAAATGTCACGAATTGGAAGAATGCCTATCGCGGTACCCGCAGGTGTAACTGTGGATATTGCAGAAAATAATAAGGTGACAGTAAAAGGACCGAAGGGGACTCTCGAGAGAGTGCTTCCTGCGGAAATGAATATTGAAAAAGACGGCGAGGAGATCAAAGTGACCCGCCCGAATGACCTGAAAAAAATGAAATCACTTCATGGTCTGACCAGAACACTCATTTACAACATGATCGTTGGCGTGACCGAGGGATATACAAAAGAGCTTGAGGTAAACGGCGTTGGATACAGAGCTGCGAAGCAGGGAAAGAAACTGGTATTATCTCTTGGTTATTCACATCCGGTAGAGATGGAAGATCCGGAAGGATTGGAAGTTACGGTAGATGGTCAGAACAAGATTATCGTTAAGGGAATAGATAAAGAGAAGGTTGGCCAATACGCCGCTGAGATTAGGGAGAAGAGAAAACCGGAGCCGTATAAGGGCAAAGGAATCAAATACTCTGACGAAGTGATCCGGCGTAAAGTTGGTAAGACTGGTAAGAAATAAGAAAGGAGTAAATAAGAATGGTTAGTAAAGCAAATAGAAGCGACGTTCGCAAAAATAAACACAGAAGATTACGTAGCCGTTTGTCAGGAACTCCTGAGAGACCACGTCTGGCAGTGTTCCGCAGCAACAATCATATGTACGCGCAGGTTATTGATGATGTTGCTGGAAATACGATCGTTTCCGCATCTACTCTTCAGGCAGATGTGAAGGAAGGATTGGATAAGACGAATAATGTGGAAGCTGCTGCAAAACTTGGTACAGTCATTGCGAAAAAAGCATTGGATAATGGCATCAATGAAGTCGTATTCGACCGCGGCGGTTATATTTATCAGGGTAAAGTAAAAGCATTGGCAGAGGCAGCAAGAGAAGCTGGTCTTCAATTCTAAGCAAGGAGGAAAACTCATGAAACGTGAAATTATTGATGCTAGTCAGTTTGAATTGGAAGATAAAGTAGTATCAATTAAACGTGTAACCAAGGTTGTGAAAGGCGGCCGTAATTTCCGTTTTACCGCGTTGGTGGTAGTCGGCGACGGCAACGGACATGTTGGTGCAGGTTTAGGAAAAGCTACGGAAATCCCGGAAGCGATCCGCAAAGGGAAAGAAGATGCGATGAAAAAGCTCATTGAAGTACCAGTGGATGAGAATGGAAGCATCCCGCATGATTATACCGGAAAATTCGGCAGCGCGCAGGTGCTGATGAAGAAGTCTCCGGAAGGTACCGGAATCATCGCCGGCGGCCCGGCTCGTTCCGTACTGGAGCTTGCAGGATACAAAAATATCCGTACAAAGTCTCTCGGATCACGTAATAAGCAGAACGTTGTGCTTGCCACGATCGCCGGTCTGAATGAACTGAAGACGCCGGAGGAAGTTGCAAGGCTTCGCGGACTCTCCGTGGAAGAGATTTTAGGATAGGAGGTATCGGATCATGGCGAATAAATTAAAAATTACGTTAGTGAAGTCTACGATTGGTGCCATTCCCAAGCATCGTAAAACGGTGGAGGCTCTGGGACTGAGGAAACTGAACAAAACAGTTGAGATGCCTGACAACGGTGCCGTACGGGGAATGATCCAGCAAGTGAGACACTTAGTAAAGGTAGAAGAAATCTAATAGGAGGTGCCAAACCATGAATTTATCAGAGTTAAAGCCTGCAGCCGGTTCCAAACACAGTAATGCGTTCAGACGCGGCCGTGGACATGGTTCAGGAAATGGTAAAACGGCAGGCAAAGGTCACAAGGGACAGAAAGCTCGTTCCGGTGCACCGCGTCCTGGTTTCGAAGGTGGTCAGCTGCCATTGTACAGAAGACTGCCGAAGAGAGGTTTTACGAATATAAATAGTAAAGAAATTGTTGCAATCGGACTTGACCGCCTCAATGTTTTTGAGGATGGTGCTGAAGTAACAGTAGAGACCCTGATGGACAAGGGAATTATCAAAAATCCAAAGGATGGAGTTAAAATTCTTGGAAATGGAGAATTAACCAAAAAGCTTGATGTGAAAGTAAATGCCTTCAGTAAGAGTGCAGCAGAAAAGATTCAGGCAGTTGGTGGAAAAGCTGAGGTGATCTAATGCTTGAAACGATAAGAAATGCGTTTAAGACAAAAGAGATCCGTAACAAATTGTTGTTTGTATTTATGGGACTCATTGTTGTCCGCATCGGATGTAATATTCCGATCCCGGGTGTCAATACGAATGTTATCCAGGAATTTCTGAATAACAATCAGGCACTTGGCTTTTTGGATGTCATGACCGGTGGTTCCTTTACGAGAATGTCAATTTTCGCGTTGAACATCACGCCTTACATTACGTCATCCATTATTATCCAGCTGCTTACGATTGCGATTCCGAAGCTTGAGGAAATGCAGAAAGACGGCGAGGATGGCAGAAAGAAACTCAATGAGTACACGAGATATTTGTCGATCGTGCTGGCGATCATTGAAGGCGTAGCGATCATCATCGGCTTCCGTAACCAGAACTTCTTTACCGAAGCAGGTTATACACCGCTCATCGTTGCGGTCGTAGCGCTGACGGCCGGCTCCGCGTTCCTGATGTGGCTCGGTGAGCAGATCACGGAAAAGGGAATCGGTAACGGTATTTCCGTCATCCTTTTGATCAACATTGTGGCCCGTATCCCAAGTGACCTGATCGCCCTTTACAACCAGTTTGTGGGCGGCGCAGGAAATATCACCAATGCGGTGCTTGCGGCGGCGATCATCCTTGCTATTATCATCGCGATGTTTGTATTTATCGTATGGCTTCAGGATGCGGAGAGGAAGATCCCGGTTCAGTACGCAAAGAAAATGCAGGGAAGGAAAATGTTTGGCGGACAGTCAAGCCATATTCCGCTCAAGGTCAATACGGCCGGCGTCATTCCTGTGATCTTTGCCAGTTCCATGCTGCAGCTTCCGGTTGTGATCGCTGGATTTGCCGGATTACAGCCAGCGTCGGGTGACGGTGCGTCCCTGGTGCAGAAGCTGATCAAGATTTGTGACCAGAGCAAATGGTGCAACATTTCGTCCTGGGGCGAATTTAAATATACGTTGGGATTGCTCGTATACATTGGACTTGTGATCTTCTTTGCGTATTTCTATACTTCGGTTACGTTCAATCCGCTTGAGATTGCAAATAACATGAAAAAGCAGGGTGGATTTATTCCGGGTATCCGTCCGGGAAAACCGACGACGGATTATCTGACAAATGTGCTGAACAGCATTATTTTCATCGGTGCCGTGGCGATGGTAGTCGTGTGTGTACTTCCGATCATTTTTGCGGGAGTATTTGGCGCGAGCGTGTCCTTTACGGGTACGTCGCTCATCATTATCGTCGGCGTCGTGATCGAGACGTTGAAACAGTTGGAGTCCCAGCTGTTAGTCCGCAATTACAAAGGATTTTTGGGAGAATAAGTAAAAATGGCCGGCGGTGCAGATGGAACTTCTGCACCGGGCCGTTTTTGCGTGTGTGAAAGGAGATTATCTTATGAAAATTGTCATGTTAGGCGCGCCTGGTGCCGGAAAAGGGACGCAGGCAAAGAAGATTTCTGAAAAATACGGGATTCCCCATATTTCCACGGGGGATATTTTCCGTGCCAACATCAAAGAGAACACCGAGCTCGGACAGAAGGCCAAGACATATATGGATCAGGGACTGTTGGTTCCGGATGAACTGGTGGTTGACCTTGTCGTAGACCGATTGGCTCAGGATGACGCGAAGAAAGGATATGTTCTGGACGGCTTTCCGCGTACGATCCCGCAGGCCGAGGCCCTGACCGGGGCGTTGGCGAAGATCGGCGAAAAAATGGATTACGCCATCAATGTGGAAGTGCCGGATGAGAGTATCATTAACAGGATGTCGGGCAGACGCGCATGCGTTTCGTGCGGCGGAACATATCATATTAAATATAACCCGACTAAGGCTGAGGGCGTGTGCGATGCGTGCGGCGGCGAACTGATCCTGCGTGACGACGATAAGCCGGAGACCGTAAAGCAGCGTCTGGAAGTGTATCATACACAGACACAGCCGTTGATCGATTACTACACAAAAGAGGGCATTTTGCAGGAAGTGGACGGCACACAGGATTTGGAAGTCGTATTTGACGAGATCGTAAAGCTTCTGGATAAGTAGGAGGCTGACAATGGCTATAACAATCAAATCAGAACGTGAGATTTCACGGATGCGGGAAGCGGGAAAGATACTGGCTGACGTGCACGACAGACTGGAAGAGATCATCGCGCCCGGCATTACGACACTTGACATTGACCGGAAAGGGGAGGAACTGATCCGCAAGGCGGGATGTATTCCCTCATTTCTGAATTATGAAGGCTATCCGGCTTCGATCTGTGTTTCGGTGAATGATGAGGTCGTTCACGGGATACCGACCGATTCCCGCAAATTAGAGGAAGGCGACATCGTCAGCCTGGATGCCGGCGTCATTTACGAAGGCTATCATTCCGACGCCGCCAGAACGTATGGCGTGGGGACGATCAGCGACGAGGCGAAGCGGTTGATCGAGATCACGCGGCTGAGTTTCTACGAGGGCATCAAGAACGCCTATGCCGGAAACCATCTGCACGACATATCCGCTTCCATCCAGAAGTTTGTGGAAAAGAACGGATTTTCCGTTGTCCGGGACCTCGTCGGCCACGGCGTCGGCGCCCAGTTACACGAGGAGCCGCAGATCCCGAACTACAAACCGGTGGGAAGGGGCCCGAAGCTCCGGCCGGGTATGACGCTCGCCATTGAACCGATGGTAAACGCCGGAGACTGGAAGATCTGGATCTTAGAGGATGACTGGACCGTGGTGACGCGGGACGGTTCGAAGTCGGCACATTATGAAAACACGATTCTGATTACCGAGGGGGAACCGGAGATTTTATCGCTTTATTAAAAAGAGGAGAGTTGTATATGTCAAAAGCAGATGTTATTGAAATTGAGGGAACAGTTGTTGAGAAGCTGCCAAACGCCATGTTCCAGGTAGAACTGGAAAACGGACATAAAGTGTTGGCCCACATCAGCGGCAAGTTGAGAATGAATTTCATTCGTATCCTGCCGGGCGACAAGGTAACGCTCGAACTGTCTCCGTATGACCTTACAAAAGGACGTATCGTTTGGCGAGATAAATAATAACAGAATGGTACGAGACTGGGACACAGGCGTGCAGCGGGGAGCTGGGGCGCCTGTTTTTTTTGGTGGGCGGGGATGCAATTCAATCGTCAGAGTTTTTTTGATTGAAATAACTGGTATAGTGTGATAGAATGAAAAGAAATTAGATGTTAATTGAATCACATACGGAGTTATAAGGAAGAACAAATGGTAGATATACAAGACGTTAGAGAGTTGACGATCGAGCTGAACAAAGCGAAGTTTGTAAACAAGAAACCGCTTTCCGAAGAACAGAAAAATTTGGGAAGTAAAATATCGGATGTTTCTTTATCTCTTTTTACTGAAATAAAGGCAGAAACACCTAATTATACTGTTGATAAAAATGCCATATTAAAAAGATATGAAGTAAATGAAGATGAACTTGAATAGATTATATATCAGACTATTTTGTTGAAGTAAATGATACAATTCGGGGTAGGATAGCTCGGTTGATGGAGGATAAGGGACTAGAACATGAGGAATTGCAGAGAGAAATGAATGAAGTTGCTGATGATCTGTCAAAACATGCAAAAGAAAAGCATTACTCCCTGCAAAAGGGAGTCATTACATTTATGGATTTTCTGGGGTGGAAGGGGTTATGGCAGAATCAAGCGCAACGGAACCCCTTGCAAGAGGTTAGTACGCTGATCCAGCAAATTGAACAAATTGTAGATGAATATACAAAGGAAGTTTTTCCTTATAGTGCGCGGTTGAAACTTAGCAAACTAATAAGCATATCTGATACGATAGCCATATTTACCCCGAAAATCTGCCATGCCGAAACGGTAGTTATTTTAGGATTGCACGCAAGGATCGCAAGGTTCATCCTTGAGGAGTGTGTCAAGCAATCTTATCCAATAAGAGGGGCCATTGCTGTAGGACAATATAATACGAAGGATAATATTATGATCGGCCCAGGAATTGATGAGTGCGCAAGTTGGCATGAAACGTGTAACTGGATCGGAGTACATTTAACTCCCAGTGCGGAGCTCGCTATGAAAAATAATTCAAGCGGAGATATAGAGAATATCGTTATTCGAAAGAATATTCCAGTTAAAAAAGGGTATCCAAAAGTGACTTATTGTGTAAAATGGTATGTAGAAAAAAACGAATTTAAAAACCTCACCAATCATGTACAGGCGTTATTACCAGAGATTTCTGGTAAATATATGAATACCTATGAATTTCTATATGGAGAGGAGGATACGGATGCAAAAGATGGTTTCAGTAAAAAGTGACGCATTAAGATACGCTCGTGAGTATTATAATGTTAGCTTAGAGGAAGTATGCTCAAAAACAAATATAAAAGTAGATGATTTGGAGAGATATGAAAAGGGAGATGATTTTCCATCATATGCGCGATTAGAAAGGCTTGCATCGTATTATAATCGACCGGTTTTCTTCTTCTTCTCCAATTACAGACCTGAAACAAGTAAGGTTCAGGTTGCGTTTAGGAGTATACAGAATAGTAATCATGTGACGCTGCCTAAACAAACGAGAGAGCTGATCGAGAAAGCTGATCTATATAGGCTTAATTTACTTGAATTATATAAGGATGATGATAAAAGTACTTTTTCTGATCTGCTAAAGGAGAATTCCTGCTCGAAACAAGAGGATCTTATGGCTTTACTTCGAGATAAACTGGAGTTGTCGTTGGAGAAGCAGGTGAGTTTTCCAAATGCCAACAAGTTATTGGAATACGCAAGAGAAAAGTTGTATGATATTGGAATTTATGTGTTTAAGGATTCCTTTAGGGATAATTCGATATCTGGTTTATGTATATATGACGATAGTTTTCCAATCGTTTTGTTAAATAATAAGGCAACTTTTAACAGGCAATTGTTTACTCTTTTTCACGAGATCTATCATATCTATACAAAAGAGGCAGATGTGGATTTTGTTGCCAGAAATGAGGAAAGTGCTTGTAATACTTTTGCCAGTGAGTTTCTGATTCCTGAAAAGGACTTGTTGAATGAAATAGAAATGGTTGATGAATTAGAAAATAAAAGTGTTATAGATGATCTGGCGAAGCGGTATAATGTGAGTGCAGACGCCATTATGTATCGGCTTGTAAAGATGGGGAAACTGGACGGCGGTTTCTATAATCAAAACAGGATCAGTGACTTCAGGCAGAGTAAATCTTCAAGTGGAAATTTTTATAATACCAAGATCAGTTACCTGGGAAATTCTTATTTGAACAAGATTTTTAGCTCTTATTATGCCGGTAATATTTCCAAGGCTCAGGTTGGTATCTATACAAGTCTCAGGAGTGCAAATGTGTCTAAATTAGCCTCTAAAATGTTTGGAGGTGCGTTCTGATGAAATACGTATTTGATGAGAGCGCAATATATTATATGCTTGAGACTTTTCCGAGAAAAGCAGTTCCTGTTTTATTTGAACGATTTTGTGCGGATTGCAACAATAGGGATATCGTATCGGATAAAGAGACTAGAAAAAGTCTTAATAACTTATTTGAAGAGGAGGATTCTTTTGATTGGTTAGATGGCAATAAGAAGATGTTTTACGCAATTGATCAAAGGGAGTCGGAACTGCTCGGGGAGTTGATTTTGGCTGGTCGATTTGAGTTCTTGTCTGATTCAGCAGAGTTTTCCAGAAATTTACCAATAGCCATTCCTTTTATTATAACTATAGCGAAAAGCCAAAATAGAACACTTGTAATGGATAAAAAAGCTAAAGATTCAAAAGCGGTCGAAAATATCTGTCAGGAGGAGGATATTTGTTTCTTCTTTGTTGATGATTATCTAAAGGAAGCGGCTGAAAGGGGACAAGATTAATGAGGGGGGCAAAAAGGATGAAACTGGATTTCGTCATATAATGACAAGAGTGGGAAACTCCGTTTGGGGACACCTGTATCTGCAGGTGTCCTTCTTTAAGTCTAATGTACCATAAATTTTTCGTGGTTTCAAGTGCTTTTGCGACGTGATGATAGGTTGAGCGAGGATGGATTAGTACAGAAAAAAGAGAGCCGCCAGTTGACTACTCGAATAGTTTACGATATAATGAAACCATAATCAAAAACCACTTATGCCACAGGCAGGAAAGGGAGGATGGATATGAAAAAGATTCCATTAAAAATATTGGGGATTATTTTCTCCTGTTTTGCGTTTGTTCTGATGATTCCGGAAAAGAGCGGATGCGTTCAGGCAGAAGTAAAAACGGAGTATATGCAGGATGTGTTATTGGATGCCGCACATTTTCCAGATGAACGTTTTCGGATGCAGCTGGCAAGATATGTCGATACAGATAAGGATGGTATTTTAACAGCGCAAGAACGGGAGAAAATATATTATGTGGAATTTGGCAACGGTAGCGGACTGACAAAAGGCTGGTATTTGGATATGATGTACCGGGGGGTAGAGGAAAATGATGTTTTATCGAAAGATAAGTTTACATTGGAATTATGTTATGCTTATCGGGAAGATATTTGGAATGACACTGTTCCGGAAAAGATTCTCGATGTAACAGGGATTGAATATTTCTTTAATTTAGAGGAAGTCAGAGCGAGCAAGTATGAAATGCTCTCCGGGTCGTTTCAAAGCAACGCCAAACTGAAAAAGATATGGGTGGAGTGTACGGATCCCGCATTTTCAAAGTTTGGCCAGAAAAACTATGACAATATCCGCCAGTCTTTTCCTGTTTCGCAAATGACCTATATTCATCTGCAGAATATTTTCACGAATCAACTCAATATGGAGGAAATGCCGGATCTTGAGGTGCTTCGGGTGATATTACCGAGTGGTAGCAACCGCCGTTTGTCGTCAGTGAGTTTGTCGAAAAATAAGAAATTGAAAGAACTGGAACTCGGACATATTCTGCCCGGGAGGCTGGATCTGCGGAGAAATCAGAAATTGAAAACGTTGAAGCTTTATTCCGGTGAAGGGAAAAACGGGCAGAAATATGGCAGTGCGGTATACCACGAAAGTGACGATTATGCGGATAATGGGTATTACCAGACATATTCGTGTTATTACTATTATCTGCCGGAAAAGGGTCAGAATTGTAAGGTGATATTTCCGAAAAAAAATCAGATCCAGACGTTTCACTATTTTACGAAGGACAAAAAGATAGATATATCCATGCTTACGAAATTGGAGGATCTTCAGACGTTAAAGACGACGAAAGCGAAAGTGAGATCGAGTTGGATCCGCCGGACGTTTACGAAGAAGAAGTGGGGATGTGCGGTCGTGAAAAGTGGGAAGTTTGTGAGAAAGATGAAGGCGGCGAAGAGGAAGAAGGTTACGGTGATATGAGGGGAGGACTGTAATTCGATCATCTATCATATCAAGAGGGAGCATGGAATCCATGAAAAGAGTATTGTGTTTATCTGTGATACTGGTGCTGATGCTGATACTGTCGGGCTGCAATTTTAGTACACCGGCAGACATTGACTTTGAGGAATGGGGACTGGGAGGTCCTACGGAGCACGGACGTTCTGCCAGAATCGGAGATGTGGTACTCTATTATTGCAAGGCGGGTTTGGATACTTATCTAAATTCGGGGACTGGCGATGTCCCGCAAAAACTGGAAGAAATTTCAGAAAACTTTGCTATTGATAAAATATCGAGTTCTGATCAGTACTTTTATCTGTCCGGCAAGGGAATATCGGAGGAATGGGAAGGACGAGTCAATGTGCTGGTTGTGGATAAAAACGGGAACATCGTTGCAGCGAAGAAGTGCTGCTGTATTTGGATTTATGCAAGCGGTAATAAGATTTTAGGGTATTATAATGGGGATGAAGAAGACGAAGAGGATGAGAGTAGTGTTGGATGGGATGCGACCCGCAGGGAGGTGACGCATTTTACAGATGAAGAAGGGTTTTTAGAAAATCAGGAGGATCACATTGAAAACTGGACGAAGATTACCGGGGACAGTTACAAGGTGGCTGGGAAGGAGTGGTTCCGTCAGAAAAAGGATGAGGACCATTCCGTTCCCTTTTATACTGATACGGTTTACAGTGATGTGTATCATGCGCTGATGTTCCTGCTTTATGTGGACGGCAGGGAGTCTACCGGTCAGGATACCAGAAAATCAGATAAGTACGTGAAATAGATGTGGGAGTTTATGGGAGGTAAGGAGAAAAATATCGAAGTTTCTACCAGACAGTCGGCAAACAAATTGTTTATTGTATGCCGCGTTTACAGTCAGTCGGGAGGTTTTTTGCAGCACTTTACGAAAGATATTGAGAGAAGCCTGCTTTTGCGGTATGACCCGGATAAGGACGCTGTTTATTTGGAAGATACTTACGAGGGAAAGGAAGTGGCGTACTGGGATGGGAACTGGGTTATTTACCGGAAGGAAAGGGAATTGTTTCTTGAGAACCTTGTAACCCATAAAGCGGATAGAATTTTTGAGAGCGATGTTATCATCAATATTGATGTGTCGGGAGATATTGTTACTTTGTGGGATTTGAAGAATGAGGAGATGGATCATTCACATACGGTGATCTTGCAGTAAAGGTTTTGACAGGCGTTATGTACGATAAAAAGACATCAACATGGACTTTACAATAAATAATTTGAATTAGTCTCGCTCGGTCTCAAGTTAGTCTCATGAGTTTTAATACTGGATGAGACTAAATAAATTGATAAAAATGCGATAAAGCCATTGTTTTGAAATCATTAAGAGAAAATCAGTCTCATGGTAGTCTCAAGAAGTCTCATTTTAGGGATGAGATTATGAGACTAAGCTGAGACTGATATAATGATCAATGGATAATGAGATATAGTTTTTTCTCTTAGATCAAGATCTTATATAACTCAAAAAATCTGGTCCGCAATTTCTCGCCAAAACTGGAAAAAAGTTCTTGCATTCTCCCATTGTTTGTGGTATACTCGTAAATGGACTTTTGCAAAAACAGGGCCAAAGTGCAGAAGGATATGCGCCTTTTTTTGCGGGTTCGAAGATAACATGTCGATCATGTGAAAGGAGGTTATTACTGTGAAAGTCAGATCATCAGTAAAACCAATTTGCGAGAAATGCAAAATCATTAAAAGAAAGGGTCGTATCAGAGTGATCTGCGAAAACCCGAAACACAAGCAAAGACAGGGCTAAGAATATATCAGAGAGACCTAAAGGAAACTTTAGGTTCTTTTCGTGCTTATATAAGTCTTGCTTTCTGTGTTACAGACTTCTCATTCCGTCATTGTGGGAAGTTGTGATATCATGGCGGTGGCAGCGCGGTGTTCTCCATGGGACAGTTTCTTCTATATTAAAAGTATAGTACAGAAAATGTTGATGGTTCTGATCTGCGGTGTCTGGAACGATGGCTGCGTTTCAGTCATGATTTAAAGCGGCTAACGAGTGCTTCGCCGAAACCCTTTTACGGATTCTGAGCGGCAGCATTCCGAACGGGAAGCTATGCTCCTTCCCCGAAACTATTTATTTTTAAAATTCTAATGGAGGTGTAAAGTACACATGGCTCGTATCAGTGGTGTAGATTTACCAAGAGAAAAACGTGTAGAGATAGGTCTTACTTATATTTACGGTATCGGCGTTTCCAGTTCAAGACGTATCTTGAGCGAGGCGAACGTAGATCCTGACATTCGTTGTAAGGATTTGACCGACGATGATGTTGCGAAAATCCGTGACGTTATTGACAGAACACAGGTAGTAGAGGGTGATCTCCGCAGGGAAGTTGCCTTGAACATCAAAAGACTGCAGGAAATCGGATGCTACAGGGGAATCCGTCACAGAAAAGGCCTTCCGGTTCGCGGGCAGAAGACGAAAACAAATGCCAGAACGAGAAAAGGTCCGAAACGTACCGTAGCAAATAAGAAGAAATAGGAATTCTGTGGAGTTTCAAATTAAGGAAATAATTTAGGAGGTTTTGTCAATGGCTAAGAAAGTTGCAAAAAAAGTGACAAAAAAGCGTGTCAAGAAAAATATTGACCGAGGACAAGCGCACATTCAGTCATCTTTTAATAATACAATCGTAACACTGACCGATATGCAGGGAAATGCGATATCATGGGCAAGTGCAGGCGGACTTGGGTTCAGGGGTTCGAGAAAATCCACGCCGTATGCTGCGCAGATGGCAGCGGAGACGGCTGCGAAAGCTGCTTTGCCGCACGGTTTGAGGTCGGTAGAGGTAATGGTAAAGGGACCGGGATCAGGCAGGGAAGCTGCTATTCGTGCCATTCAGGCATGCGGGATCGAGGTAACGAGTATCCAGGACGTTACACCTGTTCCACACAATGGCTGCAGACCACCGAAACGTAGAAGAGTTTAATTGATTAGGAGGTATTATAATGGCTAGAGATATGACGCCTGTTTTGAAAAGATGTAGGTCGCTTGATTTGGATCCGGTTTATCTCGGGATTGATAAAAAATCGAAGAGAAATGCGAGAACGGGAAGAAAACTGAGCGAGTACGGCATGCAGTTGAAAGAAAAGCAGAAAGCGAAGTTTATATACGGTGTACTTGAGAAGCCTTTCCGTAATTACTTTACGAAGGCTCAGAAATTGAAATATGGTACGACAGGTGAAAACCTGATGATCCTTCTTGAACTGAGACTTGACAATGTCATGTTCCGTCTCGGATATGGCAGGACGAGAAAAGAGGCTAGACAGATCGTTGACCACAAGCATGTGCTTGTAAACGGAAAGGCTGTCAATATCCCATCTTATCAGTTAAAAGCTGGTGATGTGGTCGAAATCAAGGAAAAATTCAAAGGGGCACAGCGCTATAAGGACATCTTGGAGGTGACTGGTTCGCGCATGGTTCCGGCATGGTTAGAGGCAGATCATGAATCACTCAAGGGAACGGTAACACAGATCCCGACGAGAGCGGAGATTGATGTGCCGGTAAATGAAGTGCTGATCGTCGAGTTGTACTCCAAGTAATCATGGTAGCCCAAAAGGAGGGTTCTAGAGTGTTTGAATTTGAAAAGCCAAGAATAGAAATTGATGAAATTTCGGAAGATAAAAAATATGGTCGTTTTGTAGTAGAACCACTTGAAAGAGGATACGGAACTACTTTGGGTAATTCTTTGAGACGAATAATGCTTTCATCCTTGCCGGGAACCGCAGTCAGCCATATAAAGATTGACGGCGTTGTTCACGAATTCAGTGCCATTCCGGGTGTAAAAGAAGATGTTACGGAGATCGTCATGAATATCAAAAGTCTGGCGATCAAAAATGACAGCGCTGACCTGAATGAGACGAAGACGATGTATATCGATGCAAGCGGTGAAGGGATTGTTACAGCAGCAGATATCAAATGTGACCCCGATTTGGAGATCATCAACAAGGATCAGGTCATCGCGACATTGAACGGTGGAGTTGACTGTAAACTCTATATAGAAATGACCGTTGTAAACGGCCGTGGCTATGTGAGTTCGGAAAAGAACAAGAGGGAAGAAATGGCGATCGACGTCATTCCGATTGATTCCATTTTTACTCCGATCGAGCGGGTAAATATTGCAGTTGAAAACACGCGTGTCGGCCAGATCACGGATTTTGATAAGCTCACACTGGATGTATATACAAATGGGACGCTGGAGCCGGATGAGGCAGTCAGCCTGGCGGCAAAAGTCATGAGTGAACATTTGAATACATTTATTGACTTGTCAGAAAAAGCGAAGATGGCGGAGATCATTGTTGAGAAGGAAGAGGACGAAACCGTAAAGGTGCTTGAACTCAATATTGATGAGCTTGAGTTGTCCGTCCGCTCCTTTAATTGCCTGAAGAGGGCAGGGATCAATACGGTGGAAGAACTCACCAATAAGACAGCGGATGATATGATGAAAGTTCGTAATTTAGGACGCAAATCGTTAGAAGAGGTGCTGGCTAAATTAAAAGAACTGGGATTATCTTTGAAGTCGAGTGAAGAATAAGCAAGGAGGACATAGAAATGGCAGGTTATAGAAAGCTTGGAAGAACTTCCAGCCAGAGAAAAGCTCTGCTTCGTAACCAGGTGACAAATCTCCTTTATCACGGAAAAATTGTTACAACGGAAGCGAAAGCGAAAGAGATCCGCAAGATCGCTGAGCATATGATCGCGTTGGCAGTTCGTGAAAAAGATAGCTATGAGATGGTTACGGTAAAAGCGAAAGTGCCACAGAAAGATAAAGACGGAAAACGGGTAAAGGAAGTTGTGGATGGTAAGAAAGTGACTGTTTTTGATACGGTTGATAAGGAGATCAAAAAGGAAACTCCATCCAGGCTCCACGCAAGGCGTCAGATGAACAAAATGCTTTATGGCATCACGGAAGTTCCGACCGCGACAGCAGGCCGCAAAAAGGGAACAAAGAAAGTGGATGTGGCAAGCAAATTATTTGACGAGATCGCGCCGAAGTACGCAGACCGCAAGGGCGGTTATACGAGAATCATAAAGATCGGGCCTCGTAAGGGCGATGCAGCGATGGAAGTTGTGATCGAACTGGTATAATGAAAAATTGAGATAAGGAAGCGGTATGGCAGTCAGCTATGCCGCTTTTTGAATACTCTTTTTTTGTATCCGTGTTCCCGGAATAGAATATGATGAAGTAAAACCCTATCAAAGGATTGCCTATGATGGAACGTAGAATATCTTTGGAACCCGAGGCGGTGGAAGTGTCTGATGCCAATTCCAAACCGCCTTTGATCTTTCAACTGCCGCCGTGGAAAGGGCGGCAAGTACTGGAAGAAGCGCAGAGTACACCGGTGTGCATGTATCCGGCTGACATTAGTAAAATTACTGTAAATACCGGCAAATGGGGAGAGATTCCGGTCTATATCGTCTGCCCCGAACACATTTCATCCCCCGCCAATGTCATTTTCTATATTCACGGCGCGGGCTGGGTATTTGGCAGCTTCCACACTCATGAGAAACTGGTAAGGGAACTGGCGGCAAGGACAAATTCGGTCCTGGTATTTCCAGAATACAGCCGTTCGCCGGAGGCGCGATATCCGGTAGCAATCGAACAATGCTACTATGTGTTATGCCGGCTTCCCATGCTCTTGGAAGAGGAAGGCATTCAAATGGATCCATGCACGCTTACTGTGGCAGGCGATAGCGTGGGAGGAAATATGGCGATTGCCATGACGTTCATGGCGAAAGAGAGGGGCGGGCCGTATATTCAAAAGCAGCTTTTGTATTACCCTGTTACGAATGCCTGTTTTTGCAGCGACTCCTACCGTCAGTTTGCCAAAGGGTATTATCGCTACCGGGAAGGGATGATGTGGTTTTGGGATCAGTATACGAGGTCAGCGTGTGACCGGAATGAGATCACAGCTTCGCCCCTCCGGGCGGATATGGAGCAGTTGAGAGGACTTCCGGAGGCGATGATCTTAAATGGAGAGGCGGATGTCCTGCGGGATGAGGGGGAAGCGTACGCCAGAAAGCTGCGGGAAGCCGGAGTGGATGTGACAGCGGTGAGATTTCAGGGGATGATACATGATTTTGTCATGTTGAACGCGCTAGATCAGACAAAGGCATGCCGCGCCGCTATGGATCTTTCTGTCGCGTGGATCAATCGGAAAAATATGTGTCCGGGGGATCGTTGGTAAGGAAAAAATCTGACGGAACAATTTTGGTGGATTTTGAGGGAATAATTTTGGTCTGTGGATAATGGGTTGTTGATCATTGATTGCTGCAAATTGCCATTTGTATGAAAGCATGATATAATATGCCTTAATGACATATAGCTTTTCTCTTTTTGCAGTATGTATTTAGCATAGAAAATGTATGAGTGCCAATGCTTTTTGAATGCGTTCTAAATGCGTTTTTTGAGTTGAAACGCATTTAAAGGACACATTGAATATGTGAGATATGCTATTTAAAGAAAAAGCTTGTAAAAGTAATAAGTTAAGGACTGACTTTATTAGGAGGAAAATAAAAAATGGCAAACGCAGATCAAAACAAAATGGGAATAGATGCTCAGAAGGATTCTATTAATGCGCTTCCCTTTGACAAAGTAGCTGTTCATGATGAACGTTTGAAGCGGCAGGAAGGCGATAACCGGGCCTATCTTATGGAACTTACGACGAGAAACCTTTTATATAATTATGAACTGGAGGCCGCTATCACGCATGACGCGAATATACCGGGTGATATACACGGAGGATGGGAGTCGCCGACATGCCAGTTAAGAGGGCATTTTCTCGGTCACTGGTTGTCTGCGGCCGCGATGCACTATGCCGCAACGGGGGACAGGGAATTAAAAGCGAAAGCCGATGTGATCGTTGACCGTCTTGCAAAATGTCAGGAGGCTAACGGTGGAAGCTGGGTGGCGTCCATTCCTGAAAAATACCTTTATCGGATCGCGCGCGGCCGTGAAATATGGGCGCCGCATTACACGATCCATAAGACATTTATGGGACTTGTCGATATGTACCGCTACGCAGGAAATAGAACGGCATTATCTGTCGCAGATCATTTCGCGGACTGGTTTTATGACTGGAGCAGCCGGTTTGACAGAGATCAGATGGATGACATACTGGATTTTGAAACGGGCGGAATGCTGGAAATCTGGGTACAGCTTTATGATATCACGCGGAACGATAAGTATAAGAAACTGATGGAGCGTTATTACAGGCAGCGCCTGTTCACGCCGCTCATAAATGGTGAGGATCCGCTTACGAATATGCACGCGAACACAACGATCCCAGAGGTGATCGCGGCAGCGGAGGCATACAATGTGACCGGGGAGGAACGTTATAAGGATATTGTGACGGCTTATTGGAATTCGGCTGTTACAGAGCGCGGCACGCTCGCGACCGGCGGGCAGACAAACGGAGAGATCTGGGGGCCGAAAAAATCTCTTTCGGCGAGACTCGGCCTGAAAACACAGGAACACTGCACCGTATATAATATGATGCGTCTGGCGGATTATCTGTTCCGATGGACCGGAGAGGCCAAATATATGGATTATATCGAACGGAACCTGTATAATGGCGTTCTTGCGCAGACATACTGGCACTGGGAACACACGAATGGATATTCTCCCGAGTCTCCGGATTTCGGACTGATCGCGTACTTCCTTCCAATGCGTGCCGGTGCGAGGAAGGGATGGGGCAGCAAATTCAACGACTTTTTCTGCTGTCATGGTTCAATGGTTCAGGCAAATGCGGCGCTTAACCGTTATATGTATTATCAGGCAGACTTAGATCTTTATGTAACCATGTATTTTGATTCGGACGCCTCCTTTACGGTAGGTGGAAAAAATGTGACGATAAAGCAAAGACGCGATCTGCTCACGGGGAGTTTCCATCTTTCAAGTACGAGCAGCGGAAAGCAGCTTGTCAACCGGACGGCCGCGCAATACCCGCATAATCCCGATACCCTTTGTGTGTATTTGCAGATTGAGACGGAATCGTCTGTAGAATTTACGATTCATGCGCGTATTCCCGAGTGGATTCAGGAACCGGCCGTCGTGTCATATAACGACAGACAGATCGCGGTGGCAGAAGAGGGAAGTTGTTTTGTGGACATACGGGAAGAGTTTCATGATGGGGACACGATATGTATTTCTATGAAAATGGGGATTCAGGCATGCCCGCTCCCAGATGACGAAAATATGGTGGCGTTCATGTACGGCCCTGAAGTGCTTGCCGGCCTCTGTGATGAAGAGCGCATGTTGTATACCGGCGGCGATGCCCCCGAACACATTCTTGTTCATGAAAATGAACGTGAGTGGGGGAATTGGAAAAGTGATTTTAAGACGGTGGGACAGCCGGCGGGAATACATTTTATACCATTAAACCGCGTCGGGTATGAAAATTACTGTGTGTATTTTCCTATCAAAAAATAGGGGAGCGGGGAGAACGGCGATACAGCGGTATGGCGGGACAGTCATGCCGCTTTTATTTTGGCCTACGCGTTCATAATGTCAGTGATCGTATTTGACAGCGCCATGATCTTTTCTGCAATATTCATGGTTCCATCCTGTAATCTGTTTTCAGGAAGTGCTAATTTCAAGGCCCGGATCCTTTTCTTTACTGCCTCTACGGTTTTTACTGTTCCATACGGCAAATCTGGAAGGGTGGAATGATCTGGAAAATTTTTGATTACTTCCTCTGCGATATCTTCCACGCAGACGGCCGTCTGCAAAATAGATTTTGTCACTTTTTCACAAAAAATACGCTGCTCTTCGTCAGGCAGGTCGGGTTGTGGGAGATAGCACTCGGGGGAAAATTCGGCCTTTATTTTTTTGTTGTTATTCATTATAGAACATATGTTCTTTTTCTGCAACTGATTTTATTTCTTTTTTATACATCTGCGCAATATCAGACGGGCCGCTCCACCATAATTTGGAAGATTCGTCGTATAATAGTTTTCCAGTTTGGGATAGTATGAATTGAGGTAGCAATTCGCTGGCGGGAAGTCCAAGATCCTCGGAAAGTTCGCTGACAACCATTGTTACTACGAGATCAATAGCATTTTTTTGTTTTGCTTTGGTGAATTCTTTTTCTATAACCATACCTGCTCACTTTCTACAAATGTAAGGAAATGAAGCGCCTCATTTGTTCGGAAACAATATTGATTTTGCAGACGTTCCGGCAGCAATAAACGGATACATACTTCGTCGGCTGTTTCGGAACCAATCTCGCCAAACACGCCTGACATATATGCGGTTATTGTTGCATTTGTATTATCATTTGCTATCTTTCCCGCTATAACGTCAAAACGTTTGAGGGCCTGAGTGAGTTCGGGGAATGCGTCTCGTTTTCTGTGGCAGACGATACAGTGAAGCCAATCGACATCTGCTGTAGGAAAGGATTTTATCAGTAGTTTTTCGGGAGAGTGAAGCTGGAAGGAAGAGATCATGCCGTATTTTAAGTTTTTATTTACGGATTCGTTGGCAATTGCTTTCCTGACGCTCATTTTTGCAAAATTGTGGGCTTGATCCTTTGAGGTGGTTAAATAGAAACCCTGCCCCAAATCTTTATATCTCGCACATTGTTGTAGATCAGGGAGTTGCACTGTGCAAAAGCTGCCATGATACAAAATGGTATTATCGGTTAATTCCGGTATCAATAGATAGTCCCCCTTTTTTGGCTAAGTATTGTTTGATATCTTCCCAGACTGCTTCATCACCTTCCAGATGGAACAGATCAAAGCAGTGTTCGATGTAGTGAAAAATATCGTGCTCTGTGAACAATGCTGTGATCGTTTCTATGGGTTTATTCCAGTCTTCAGAAGCCAGTCTGATAATCCGCGCCTGCATATAAATAACTTGTTCTTTTTCATTCATGATAATGATAGACCTTTCCCGCAGAGATTATCTTTATTGTAGCGCATATGTTGCTGTCCTTCAATAGGTATTGTAAAAAAACGTTATGCTTTAGTAAAATTGATGCGTTTATCCTAAATATATGTGTACGATGTATTGACATAGCACTTTGATGGCAATATAATGCTGTAAAGGAAGGAGTTGATATTATGGCATCGACCAATATAACAATGAGAATGGATGAAGATTTGAAGTTACAGTTGCAAGAACTTGTATCCAATCTTGGAATGGACATAACAACTTTTTTTACAATATCAGCCTAACAAGCTGTAAGAGAACAACGGATACCATTTGCAATTTCTATGGATGTGCCTAATGCAGATACAATCAGAGCCATTGATGATGTAAGACATGGAAGGAATTTGAGTCGTTCTTTTTCGTCTGTGGAAGAATTAATGGAGGATTTAAATGCTGTAGATTAGATACCACGCTTCTTTCAAGAAGGATTATAAAAGGGTCATCAAAAGAGGATATGATACAAAACTGATAGAAGATATTATTCTAAAATTGGCAAGAGGAGAACAATTACCAGAGAAAAATAAAGATCATCCTCTCAACGTAGACTATGCTGGTTGTAGAGAATGCCATGTTACACCGGATTGGCTATTGATTTATGAAATTGATAATGGAGAACTGGTATTGTATTTAACGAGAACGGGAACTCATAGCGATTTGTTTTAGAATAGAATAAAAATGATTTTAGAAAGCATTTGGAAAAGCAAAATCCAGATGCTTTTTATTATCAAAAAATATCATTTTGGAGAGATATTGCCGAATCACTGTGCTATAATGTACTTGTTACCATTCATAACTACTTTGGAGGACGCAATGGAAGATCATAAAAAAACAGTTCACGATTTCGATTTCATCGGAAGAATATTGACGATTCTCAAAATTTTGCAGGAACAGACCGACGAGCACACAACCATTTCACAATCCGAGATATTAGCCTGGATGAAAAAGTGCGACCGCCCCTGTTCCGCGCGGACATTAGCAGATTATCTCAAGGTGATGATGAAAGAATTAAATCCAGAAGACGAAGATGGGTTTGTCGATGACAGATTTTCCATATCTGATTATAAGATCATCCCCAAAGGTTTGGAGGATAAGCTGTGTGCGCGTGATCTCGGCTTAGAACAAGAAGGTTCAAAGAAGCTTCAACTCAGAGATCTGAAATACAACCACGTATTTTCGTTCGAAGAATTGGACCAGATCATAGAAGCCGTTCTATTCTTGAAGCACATCTCCCCGTAAGCAAAAGAAAATCTGATTCGAAAACTGCAATCGTTATGCAGTAAAAATTACCCGAAATATTCCTCCTTCATCAGTGAAATAACGGGAAAGATCAGCAACAGTATTTCCAGCGTGTTTGAGTATTCCCGAGTGGATGAAACAGTAGTCCGGCAAAACCTGACGATTATCCGAAATGCAATAGAAGCGGATGGGGGAGTCGGCCGCAAGATCTCATTTCACTTTAACCATTATAATGAAAAAAAGCAGTTAGTTCCGAGGACAAATGCCAAAGGCGAAGCGGTCACATACGTAGCAAGCCCCTATCATGTGATTCTGTACAATGGAAAGTATTACATGATCTGCAACGTTGATCCATATGATGACGTCTCGTTTTACCGGATCGATCTTATGTCCGATATTACCGACAAAGCGAATATATCCGCGCTGGACCATGAAACGGCTGTGACAGAGCGAAGGAAACCGAAACGCCAGGTGGACGGTCTGCCATTGGAGTGGAATGATGAGGCTGCTTCGGTTTTTCAGACGGAGCATATGAACATGTTTTATGGAACGCCCCGCGGGATCCGGCTAAAACTGGATCGTAACAGATACACGCTTTTGCATGATTACTTCGGAGATCAATATTCATTTAAAAGGCATCTGGATGATAAATGGGATGAGGTAGAAGTGAAGTGTGTCCCCAAGGCGATGGAATCATGGGCGATGCAATGCGCGGACTATGTGGAAGTGCTTTGCCCGGAAGAACTTAGAAAAAGTATCTCCGACCGATGCAGGATGCTGCTCGAGAGATATAAGTAACGATAACAAAAAGTTTTAACAAGAAAGGATGACAAAAAATATGGAAAAACTGGAAGAAATATTATTGGAGCAATTTAAGGAAAGTCAATTTTATGCTAAATACCAGGACAAATACATTTCCGATATTATTTTAAGAAACGTATTTCCCTGTGACAAAAAGCTCCACCAGATGAACGGTCAGGAAAAAGATTATTCTAATGTACATCAGTATAATGTGGATGTTATGAGGGATTTGTATTATTTATTTGCAGTTCCTGCGCGTATAGAGGATAAGGACATTCTCTGGGAAATGATCTATGCGTTCTATTTGGATCCCGACGGTTATGCAATAAAAGAACGGGCCGGAATAACATGTTCAGCAGATGGATTATTTTCCATAAGACGGATTTATCGAAAGCATGGATTGTCTGAGGAAGCGATTGAGGAATACGAAAAATACAGGAAAATGCCGATATTCTTTTTCCCTCAGGAGAGAAATGGGATCAACATGTCCAGAGCATCTGTTTTTGGAGACAGGATCGACCATACATTATTTGATTTAAAAAACTATTTTCAGGGCAATAAAGAGAATTGTAGATTGGCGACCGCCTATCGGTTACCGAAGACGAGCAAGTGGTTAGAGGATCTGGGATCATTTGAGGAATTAGTGGAATGGTATGGCATAAAAGGAATATTTGTCAACGATGATTACGAGGTTTTTGACCTGGAACGTGGCGGTGAAAGCGTGATCACGCAATATAGTGATCAATACAGATGGGAGTGGAGCGATACATACTATGGCAATTTAAAAAATAAAATAGGCGCTTTTATGGAGGATGCAAGGTGAAGATCTATTGCATGAGTGATATTCATGGGTGTCTGGCTGAGTTTGAAGAGGCGTTAGCTCTGATCAGGGAACATTTGGACGAGCCGGACACCATGCTCGTTCTTTTGGGCGATTATATACATGGCGGTGCGGACAACTATGGTGTTCTGGACAGGATCATGGAACTTCAGTACCAGTATGGATCTGAGAAAATAAAGGCGCTGATGGGGAATCATGAAGACTTTGTTTTATTAGGTTTTTCGACGATCAATGACATGATGAGAACATTAGAGGAAGAACAGGGGACGGATGGTGAGGATGATAAAAATATGCGGTGGATGGAGCAGCTTCCGAGGGTCCCACTATTATATCGACGGAACGGTACTGGACAGTGGAAGGATTCCTGTTCTCATGGTTGATACGGAAAAGGATATGTATTACAGGGTTTTGGAAACAGGAAACTGGCTGATCCTTCCTTATGAGGAAGAAAATTAAGCGAATAAAAAGTAAGGCAGTATTTCTACAAAACAATTGCTGATTACAGGATACAGGACGGGTTTGAGTGTCAGAAGGAGGTTAAAGGATATGAAAGCATTAGTTCTAAATGGTGTAACGCCGGCGGAGGATGTGGAACTGTCGGAAGTGGAAATACCAAAGGTAATACCGGGGTGGGTGCTGGTTAAAGTAAAGGCTTTTGGCATGAACCACTCCGAACAGATACTGCGTCTGCATGAGATTGAGAATGATTATATAAATAAGCCGGTCATTCCCGGCATTGAGTGTGTGGGTGAGATTGCGGATGCGTCGGACAGTGATTTTCAGGCAGGGCAGAAGGTGGCGGCCTTGATGGGAGGCATGGGGCGGAGTTTCAACGGCAGTTATGCAGAGTATGCGCTTTTGCCGGTACATCATGTATTTCCGGTGGAGAGCAGCCTTCCCTGGACTCAGTTCGGGGCGGTGCCGGAAACCTATTTTACGGCTTGGGGTTCTCTGTTTGAGGGGCTGGACATTCAGCCTTCGGATACACTTCTGGTCCGGGGGGCGACCTGTGCGCTGGGATATGCGGCGTGCCAGATTGCGAAAGCTTACGGGTGCCAGGTAATTGCGACTACCCATCGGGAGGGGAAACTTTCACTCCTTGCTGAGGCGGATGAAGCGGTGCTGGATACAGGAAGGCTTTGCGGGAAATTAGCCGGTGTGACAAAGGCGTTGGAGCTGGTGGGGCCGAAGACGCTTTCTGATACGCTTCAATGTATGGAAAAAGGCGGGATTGTGTGCAATACGGGTATTCTGGGGGGCGTATACACCCTGAATGGGTTTGATCCTATTAAATATATTCCTAATGGCGTATATCTGACCGGTTTTCATAGCAACTGGCCCACAAGGGAAGTGATGAGAGATATTTTTGCATTTATGGACGAGAAAGGTCTTGAACCCTGTATAGGAGCAGTTTATGATTTTAAGGATATCCGGGATGCGTGCGTTGCTTTAGACAGTGGGAAAGTAAACGGGAAGATTGTTGTGACGGTTTAAAACAAAGGAAGAAAAAAGGTGCTTACAACAAAAGGATTTAGTGGATTTATAAAAAATGAAAAAAAATTGATGTAACTATTGACATTACAGGAGAGGGTGTTATAATAGATATTGTAATCGTGAATGTTACATCAAAAAAAGGAGGTCTAATTATGGCACTGAAAAATCTTTTTGGAAGAGCAATGATGAAAGCACCTGCGGCATGTGGCTCCGCCTGCGGAGCAGGGGACAAGAATATTCCTGATGAAAACACGGAAGAAAAACCGGCAGCATGCGGTTCTGCCTGTGGTGCAGGGGACAAGAAACCGGCAGCATGCGGTTCTGCCTGTGGGGCAGGGGACAAGAAATAGTCCTGCCTCTGTGAGTAATGAGATGGTCAAGCATTTTTGTAACACTACCACTGAACAAATTTCATTGCTTCG
>CAJTXO010000028.1 GCA_910583555.1 uncultured Eubacterium sp. | reverse complement strand
TGATAAACTAACCCCAGTTCCCATAATATTTTTGGATGCGTTCACGGATTCAGGTCAAAGTGAAAAAGGTAAAACCTGCGAAAGCAAGCAAAAAAGTAACTTATAAATCCAACAAAAAGAAGGTTGCCACAGTAAGCAAGAAGGGCGTTATCAAGGCGAAAAGCAAGGGTAAAGCTACGATCACTGTGACAGCTAAGAACAATAAGAAGGCGAAAGCTAAGGTGACGGTAACTGTCAAGAAAGCATCCAAGCCGAATAACGACAATAAGACGGCGGCACCGACCGCACCAGCGACGGCAGCGCCGAGCAATACACCGGCAGCACCGAGCCAGGTTCCTTCCGTGTCACAGCCGCCGGTAAACACGACAGTACCGACGGATGTTCCGTCTGCGAGTGCACCGGCACAGGTATCGAAAGCACCGGCTACGCAGAAGCCGACGACGCCTCCGACGCCGGTAAAGACACCGAACATTGTTGATTTGGATAAGTATGACATCAACCTGAAAGAGGCTCTTTACGCAAATGAATGGTATGAGAGACAAGATAATGCTGACGGTTCGGTGACGCTTACGAGAGGCGAGGGAGATGCAAACTGGAAAGTTGGTGAGTTTGGTTTTGAACTTCCGAGAGATATAGTAGGTGATCAGCATAAATTTAAATCGATCAAGATTAAGTTTAAGGATTCGACGCTGACTGATCCGGCAGTAGAAAAGGGCTTATGTGGCTATGTGTTCCATTCCGTAGCGCAGTGGGAAGAAATCGATGCCACCGGCCGCGAGGATAAAGTGGGTTGGTTTGATTTCGCGGACAATCCGAAAGAAGCACCGCACGATGCGGCGATCGAGTTTAACGGATCCGGTGAAGTTGTCATCACATCGGACATGGATGATTTCTCAACCGTTCGTATCTACGACGGTGTGATCGGTGGAAAGATCACGATCGAGGCTATTTCTGTAGAAAAAGGTGAGAATACACCGGGTACGGATACGCCGAATGTAGATACTCCGAATACGGATACTTCTTCTGGAGAGAAACCGAATGAAACGGAGAAACCGGCTCAGCAGTCAGTAACGCTGGATCTGACCAAACCGAGCACGTATGTAGCAGATGTGAAACCAACTTATGACGTTGCGAAAGGTTGTTTGAATGTTGAAGTGGCTCAGTTTCAGGGAATCATATTAAAAGTGCCCGACGATGGAAAAACGTATAAGAATATGAAAGTTACGTATACGTCAGATCCTAAGATGAGCGTTTATCTGCTCGACGGAGCGATGACAGATGGAAAAGGTAAGAACCCGCCCGGTCAGCATGAGATAACGGGTGGTCTGGAAGAGGCATCGGAAGAAAAAACGGTAGAGTTCAAAGGCTGCTGCCGGATATAGCGGAGATTGTCTGAAAGCGATCAAATTCGTGCATGTTGATTTTGACAGCAGCGCGTCAAAAAATATTAGCATTAAAAAGATCGAGTTAAGCTGACATAAATGCTTTTAATAGAGAAAACTCCAAATCGGTTCATAACGGTTTGGAGTTTTTTCTTTGCCATGATCCGCACAAAAGGTGTGTACAAAAACGGTAGTAGACGTGTGCATGATCACGGGAAAAAAGGAGGATAAAGGAAATATGGAAAATATGGAAAATGGGGATACAAGGTATGAGGAAATGTTTCGTTTTGTAGAACAATGTCTGGACGGATACGCGGCGGGCGCCGGGAGTAAGGATAAGATCCCGTATTCCAGATTTGACCATACAAGGCGGGTGTACCGATGGATGATGCAATTGTATGAGGCATGTGAACACCGGGAACAGATGGATCTGGAATCACTCAAGATCGCGACGATTTTTCCATGACTGCGGGTATGGGAAGGGACGGAAGGGGGAGTACGCCGTAGTAGGGGCTAAAATCTGCCGCAATTATTTGAGGGAAAGAAATTACAGTGAGGAACAGATCACATTTATCAGTGAATTGATCTCCAGTCATTCTGGTAAGCAGCGGATATGGGCGGATATTCCGTGGGAACTGGTCCTGCTCATGGAGGCAGATCTCTTAGACGACACGGGAGCACATGGCGTCGTGATGGATATTTGGATGGAATCGACAGAAGAGGAGGTCAGTTTTGAGTCGATCCGCGACCATATCGCACGTTTCTCCCTGAAACAGATCAACAATAATCCGATGCGTACACCGGCTGCGAGGGAAATCTGGGAGAAAAAGAGCGCGCTCGTAAAGGATTTTTATGAATCGTACTGTAGGGATCTGGAATGTATTTAGATTGACGAGGAGGGCAAATACCCTCCCCATCTTTTTTATGTCTTCTTAATCCGTCATTTCTTATTATACTTCAAACAACATATCCCCATAAGAAGGAACCGGCCAGTCTTCTTTGTCAACGAGCATTTCCAGCTCGTCGATCGGGGCGCGCAGTTTGTTCATCGCCGGGAATACCTGATCCCGGTAAAATTCTGCCTGCGTTTTCGCTTCTTCGATCGCGCCGGCCTTCTCGTTGATCTCACGAAGGGCGATGAGCGCCTCTCTTGTGCTGGCGAGAAGGGAAGAGCACTGTTTGAGGATCGATGTCTGTACGGATATATCGGCCTCCGGGCACGCTTTCTGGATGCTGTTGATCGACTCGGCAAGGCTCGTCGTGTATTTGATGACCGAAGGGATGTACTGTTTGGTCGCCATATCGATCATGGCCTTTGCCTCGATGTTGATGGCCTTTGCGTAAGCCTCATAATTGATCTCGGCGCGGGATTCCAGTTCGGTTTTGGAAAATACGTTCTGGTTTTCGAACATGGTGACCGTTTTCGGATCCGTCAGCGAGGAAGTGGCGTCAACCATTGTCCGCACGTTCGGCAGGCCGCGCTGCTCTGCCTCGGCAACCCACTCGTCGGAGTAGCCGTTTCCGTTGAAAATGATCTTCCTGTGTTCTTTTAATGTTTTCTGGATCAGTTTTTCAGCCGCTTCGTTCACGTCCAACGCCGTTTCGAGTTCTTCCGCCATTTTTTCCAGAACATCCGCAACGGCGGCGTTCAGCACGGTGTTGGCGTCCGCGATCGACATCGAAGATCCGAGCATACGAAATTCGAATTTGTTTCCGGTGAATGCAAACGGCGATGTGCGGTTGCGGTCGGTCGCATCCTTTTTCACAGGCGGGATCGAACTTACGCCGATATCCATCTTTCCGCCTTTCAGACTGTGCGTAGCGGTACCGGTTTCAATGATCTGCTCCACGATGTCTTCGAGCTGCTCCCCGAGGAAGATCGAGATGATCGCCGGCGGCGCCTCGTCAGCGCCGAGTCGGTGGTCGTTGCCCGGGTTGGACGCTGACATCCGCAGGAGAGCGGCGTGCTCATCCACAGCGGCGATAACGGCAGCCAGGAATAAAAGGAACTGCGTGTTGTTGTGTGGCGCGGAACCGGGACTTAACAGGTTTTCGCCGTTATTTGTCACGATCGACCAGTTGTTGTGCTTGCCGGAACCGTTGACGCCGGCAAATGGCTTTTCATGGAGCAGGCATTCCAGGCCGTGCCGCCGTGCCACTTTTTTCATCGTCTCCATCACGAGCTGGTTATGATCGGTCGCGATGTTGGCGCTGTCGTAGATCGGCGCCATCTCATGTTGCGCCGGCGCCACCTCGTTGTGCTGTGTCTTTGACAGGATGCCGAGTTTCCATAATTCTATGTTCAGTTCATTCATAAAAGAAGCCTGCCGTTCCCGGATGCTTCCGAAATAGTGGTCATCCAGTTCCTGACCCTTCGGCGGCATCGCGCCGAACAGCGTGCGGCCGGTAAAAATAAGATCTTTCCGCTGTAAAAATTTATTCCTGTCAACGAGGAAGTACTCCTGTTCCGGTCCGACGGAGCACGATACGTTTGTTACATCGGTTTTTCCCAATAGTTTCAGGATGCGGACAGCCTGTTTGCTGATCGCTTCCATCGAGCGCAGAAGGGGGGTCTTTTTATCGAGCGCCTCTCCTGTGTACGAACAGAACGCGGTGGGGATGCAGAGCGTCACGCCGATCGCGTCTTCCCGAAGAAACGTAGGCGATGTGCAGTCCCACGCGGTATACCCCCTCGCTTCGAATGTGGCGCGAAGACCGCCAGAAGGGAAGGAGGAAGCGTCCGGCTCACCCTTGATCAACTCTTTGCCGTTAAATTCCAGGACGGCGCGGGAATCGGATTCCGCGCTGATAAAGGAGTCGTGTTTCTCCGCGGTAACGCCGGTCATCGGCTGGAACCAGTGTGTATAGTGGGTGGCTCCGTTTGAGAGCGCCCATTCTTTCATGCCGTGGGCCACTACATTTGCCATTTCCGGAGTGAGTTCTTCTCCGTTCTCAATCGTTTTTTTCAGAGCCTGATATGTTTTTTTGGGAAGGTATTCCTGCATGACTTCGTCATTAAAAACTTTCGTTCCGAATACGTTTGAAATTACATTACTTTCCATCGTTTCCTCCATTCCGGCATTTGTCATGCCAAAAAAATACTGATTATGTGCGCCATTCTTTTTCATTATACACGAAAAATGTGATTGTGCAATAGCAAAGAAAAAGGTGTCCTCAAATAAATGAGAACACCTTCGTTCTGCCTTAGCACGAAATCATGATACCACGTTGCCCGGAAAATGTAAAGGGGTTTTTTTATTTTTTTCTCTTTCATTTTTTTCTTTACCTTTTTAAATGCTTTACACCTCATGTTATATCCTTTATAATATAGACAGTAAAATACGCTGCATGATAACAGATCAGTGAAAATGGAGCGGAGGAGGGTAATTATGTTTCAGTTTACAGACGACTGCAGGACGGGGATCGAACAGATCGACGAAGAACACAGAACGCTTTTTGAATTGTTGAACGAGGCGTATACGCTCGTGACGACCGTGTACGGGGGCGATTATTTTGACCAGCTCAAGGATATGATCGGGAGGCTCGACGATTACGCGGAGCTGCACTTTAATCATGAGGAGGAGTACATGGCGCAGATTCGCGACCCGGAACTGATCCTCCAGCGCGCGCAGCACGATTTTTTCCGTCACAAGATCTGCGGATTTTCCGTGGTCAATATCGATGAGGAAGAAGAGCAGCGGCGCGTATTGGCAGACCTTGTTGATTTTCTGGCGAAATGGCTTTACCGGCACATACTGAGCAGCGATATCCTTATTGGTAAACTTCCGCCGCTGGAGGAATGGATGATCAGGGAAAATCCATGCGAATTTACGGACGACTACCGGATCGGTATCGACCTCATCGATCACGAACATGAACAGCTATTTCATATCGTGGATCAGGCATACCGCATGGCAAAGACGTTCGAGGGTTCTGTGAACGGCGGCGAGGCGGCCCGGATCCTGGAGCAGCTGGGCGCGTATACGAAAGAGCATTTCAGGGATGAGGAAGAGTACATGGAGAGCATCCAGTACGAAGGCCTCGCGGCACAGAAGCGCGCGCATGAGGCCTTTGTGGACAAATTGGAGACGATTGATATCAAAGAGCTGGAACACGGTTCCAGAGAGTCCTTCCAGCAGCTGGTCGAATTTTTGCTCGGCTGGCTGATCAACCATATCCTGCAAAGCGATAAGAAGATCCCGTTGTTCGAGCAGGGCGAGTGACGGCCGGCGTAAGAGTCATCCGTGCGAATAACGCCAGAGCGGATAGTACTTTTGTGAATCATGTCTGTGCGAATAACGCCAGAGCGATAGCGCTTGTGCCCGGATCAGAAAGCGAGAAAGGTTTTCAGGATATACTGCCCGATGTCTGAGAATTCCCGCGGCTCAATATTTTCCTGCGGATAGACGGGGAAGCTTCCGACCGGCACCTGATCAATGGAGATCGTTACCGTACCGGCGCTCACATCGGTCCGCACCGGAGCCTGTAACTGCGGCGAGATTTGGTATTCGATGTCGATGGTGTCATACGGACTGAGCAGGAATGCCGGGATTTCCGGTGTGGTGACGGAAACGGTATCCGATTTTCCGTCGCTTACCGGGATCTGTATGGCAGACAGATCCTCGATGGGGATATTCTGGTAGGAATAATAGTCAAAGCCAAAGTCCATCAACATTTTCGTATCGTTCCACTTATATGATTTGTTTGGGGGCCATCCGCTGCCGAGAACGCAGCTCACGAATGTCCGATTATCCTTTTTGGCAGCGCCGACGAAACAGTAGCCGGCTTTTCCGGTAAACCCGGTTTTGATTCCCAGGGCGCCGGGATACGAGGTCAAAAAGGCGTCTTTATTGGAAAGGGAATACGACCGCCCGCCGTTTACGGATGTGATCGTCCGCGATGGCGTCTGTATGATCTGAAGGAAGGCTTCGTTCTGGACGGCGTAGGACGCGAGGCGGCACATATCGGCCGGCGTGCTTCCATGTCCTTCGGCGTCCAGTCCGTTCGGTGTGACGAAATTGGTCTGGGCCATGCCGAGTTCCGCCGCTTTTGCGTTCATCATCGCGGCAAAGCCTTCCACGCTGCCGCCGATGTGTTCCGCGATGGCCACGGCGGTGTCGTTGTGGGATTCCAGCATCAGGGAGTACAGCAGGTCGTTCAGGCGGAACGAGCTGCCGGCGGGAGCGCCCAAATGGACTTTGGGCATCGAAGCGGCGCGCTTAGAAAATGAAACTTCACTGTCCGGATTTCCGTTTTCCAGCGCGAGCAGGCAGGTCATGATCTTTGTCGTGCTGGCCATCGGGAGCGCCGCATTTTCCTGTTTCCCGTATAAAACGCGGCTGGAGGCGGCGTCCATCAGGCAGGCGCCGGTGGCGTACAGCTTGAGGGCGGGGGGTTCCGGGCTGCCAGCGTCGATGTGCCCGGGCGGCACGGAAGTGAGGGGAGCGGTTTGGGGC
Organism: uncultured Eubacterium sp.; assembly: GCA_910583555.1. Classification (GTDB taxonomy): domain Bacteria; phylum Bacillota; class Clostridia; order Lachnospirales; family Lachnospiraceae; genus Eubacterium_F. Next base: position 31,007 of record CAJTXO010000028.1, on the reverse strand, counting down.
TGCGTCTGCGGACGGTTTGCCATATGGCACCAGCAGAGGAACAGAAGTACGAGGAAGGTAAAAAACGTATACAGGCGAGTTAATTTCATGATCGATACCGCCGGTTCTGGTGTTATGAAAATTGTATGGGAAATCGTTTGAAAAAATGTCAAAAAACAGGAACGATTTCCAGTATGACCGATTCGTTGTAAAAAGTGTGATCACGCAAAGGAATTTCGTTGTATTTTTTGTTGTTCTGTAATATACTATAGGTAAAGCAGAATGCCAGGGAGGTGTGCCTATGTACCGAACAGCCATAGAAAAGCTTTACCGATGGAAGAACGGGAAGCGGCGTAAGCCACTGATCATTGAGGGGGCGAGACAGGTCGGAAAGACCTGGCTGATGAGAGAATTCGGCCGGGAGGCGTATGACGATACCGTATATATCAATTTTGATTCCAATTCCAGGATGGCACAGTTATTTGCGTCTGATCTGGATACGGACCGACTGGTCATGGGGCTGGAACTGTACGCTGGCAGGAAGATCGAGGCGGAACAAACGCTCTTGATCTTTGATGAGGTGCAGGAAGTGCCACGGGCGCTTTCCGCACTAAAATATTTTTATGAAAATGCGCCGCAGTATCACATCGTCTGCGCCGGCTCCCAGCTGGGGATCGCCTTACATGAGGGGACGTCGTTTCCGGTCGGTAAAGTGGATTTTCTAAGTCTTTATCCGCTGTCGTTTCAGGAATTTCTCATGGCAGCTGCCGGCGCGCGCTTTGCTGAACTTCTGGAAACACAGGATTATCCGATGATCACTTCTTTTAAATCAATGTATATTGACCTGTTAAAACAGTACTATTTTGTCGGTGGTATGCCGGAGGCCGTGCAGAGTTTCGTGGAGGAAAAGGATTTTAATGAAGTGCGGTATATTCAAAGGCGCATACTGGAGGCGTATGAACAGGATTTTTCGAAGCATGCGCCGGCGGGAATGGTTCCCAGGATCCGTATGGTATGGAACAGCATTCCCTCCCAGCTGGCGAAAGAGAATAAAAAATTTATTTACGGCCTTGTGCGTGAGGGGGGACGGGCCAAAGAGTACGAAGCGGCGATCATGTGGCTTTGTGACTGCGGACTTGTTCACAAGGTCAGCCGTGTAAACGCGGGGAGCATTCCGCTGAAAGCGTACGAGGATCTGAAAGCGTTTAAGCTGTTTCTGCTCGATGTGGGGCTTCTCGGCTGTATGACAGGCCTGCACCAGCAGACACTGTTAGACGGGAGCCATCTGTTTACGGAGTTTAAAGGCGCGCTGACAGAACAATATGTATGCCAGCAGCTTAAAACGGTCGAGGATCTCGGCGTTTACTATTATACCAATGACCGCGGCTCCTGCGAGGTGGATTTTATCGTCGATACGGGCAGGTATGTCGTTCCAGTGGAAGTCAAGGCGGAGGTGAACCGGAAAGCGAAGAGCCTTAGGACCTACCGTGAGAAGTACAGCCCCGAAATATCGGTGCGTGCGTCGATGGCGGATTACAAGAGGGAGGAATGGCTCATCAACCTGCCGCTGTACGCGGTCGGAAGCGTGGAAGGAAGTCTGGAACGAGGCATGAAAAGAAGCGGAAAAGAAAGTAGAGATTGCCCTTAAAAAATGATCAGAAAAAATGTCAAAAATGTGTTGCTATTTTGTGATAAAAGCATTACAATTATAATTGGATAAAATTTTTTTTAATATATAAAAGTGGAGGACCGCATATGAGTAATTCAGCAAAAATGTCAGCAAGACAGAGGATCGAATCTCTTGTTGACGCAAACAGTTTTGTTGAGATCGGTGGACTCGTGACAAAGAGGAACACGGACTTCAACATGCAGGAAAAGTCAGTGCCGGCGGATGGTGTGATCACCGGTTACGGTGTGATCGACTCCGACCTGGTGTACGTGTACAGCCAGGACGTGTCGGCGATGAATGGTTCCATTGGCGAGATGCACGCCAAAAAGATCGCCAGGCTCTATGAGATGGCGGTAAAAGCTGGGGCGCCGGTGATCGGTTTGATCGATTGCGCCGGTGTTCGTATTCAGGAGGCTGTGGATGCATTGGCAGGATTTGGAGAGATCTACATAAGCAAAGTACGAGCAAGCGGTGTGATCCCTCAGATCAGTGCGATACTCGGTTCCTGTGGAGGCGGAGTAGCTGTTTCTTCCCTGCTTTCCGATTTCACGTTTATGGATTCCCAGAATGGAAAATTATTTGTCAATTCTCCGAACGCGATCGCGGGAAACAACGCCGAGAAATGTGATACGGCGGAGGCCGCATTTCAGGCGGAGGCCGGTAATGTGGATTTCGTCTGTGACGGAGAGGCCGACGTGCTCGCGCAGATCCGCTCGCTCGTTCAGATCCTTCCGGCGAACTTCGATGATTTTGCCGGGAAAGATACGGAGGATGATATGAACCGTGTCATTTCGGGATTTGAGGGCATGATCTCGGATCCGGCGGCAGCGCTGGCGCAGATCGCGGACGGAAACGTGTTCATGGAGACGAAAAAAGAGTACGCCAAAGATATGGTTACCGGTTTTATGACGCTGAACGGCGGAACGGTAGGGGCTGTGGCAAACGCGGGGGACGGCGTCCTCACGACAGCCGGCTGCAAAAAGGCGGAGAAGTTCGTATACTTCTGCGACGCGTTCGGCATCCCGGTCGTGACGTTGACGAATGTGAAATCGTATGCTTCGACGATGGAAGAGGAGAAGACGATCGGACAGGCAGTGGCGGATCTTACATGCGCGTTTGCCAGCGCGGATGTTCCGAAAGTGAACGTGATCACGGGAGAGGCATTCGGAAGCGCGTACGTGGCGATGAATTCCAAACACATCGGGGCGGATCTCGTCCTCGCCCTCGAGGGAGCGAAAGTCGGTGTGATGGACGCGAAAGTGGCGGCGCAGATCATGTACGAAGATGAAATCAGCAAGGAAAAGGATACGAATGCTGCCCTGGAAAAGAAAGCAAAAGAATTTGACGAGATGCAGTGTAATGTGAACATTGCCGCGAAAAGGGGTTATGTGGATAATGTGATCGAAGGTGCTCAAATTCGGAAACAGTTGATCTATGCTATGCAGATGTTTGGAATGAGGTGATGGAATGGCGATGTTAGCAGCGGCAGAGGAAGCTGTCACGACGATGCCGGAGGCACTGGTAAATACCCTTCTCGGGATGGGAACCGTATTTGTTGTTCTGATACTGATTTCCTTTATCATTTACCTGCTGGGATTCGTTCCGGATCTGCTGAACGGATCAAAGAAACAAAAAGCATCGGTGCAGCTCGCCGAGAATAAAAAACAGTCCGCACCGGCACCAAAACCTGTTTCCAAACCGGTATCGGCACCGGCGCCAGCCGTGTCAAACCCGGCTGATGACACCCAGGTCGTGGCAGTCATTACGGCGGCGATCATGGCTGCGATGGAGCAGGAGGGAACGCCGGTTCCAGCAGACGGACTTGTGATCCGTTCGATCAAGAAACGTTTTTAATCGGCACTTTTTAATATGAGCAATTGAAGGAAATGATTCTGAAAATAAAATTTTAGGAGGATATAACTCATGAAAAACTATACAATTACTGTAAATGGAACCGTATATGATGTGGCGGTGGAAGAAAAAGCGGGAGGAGCGTCCGCTTCAGCAGGAGGAGCATCCACTTCAGCGGGAGGGGCGTCAGCGGCTCCTGCAGCGGCACCGGCAGCACCTGCGCCAAAACCGGCGGCACCGGCAGCGGGCGGAGCGGCAGGTTCTGTGAAAGTGACATCCCCGATGCCTGGAAAGATCTTATCCGTGAAGTCAAGCGTCGGCGCGGATGTGAAGAAAGGGGATGTGATCCTTCTTCTTGAGGCGATGAAGATGGAAAATGAGGTCGTTGCTCCTCAGGACGGAAAGATCGCGAGCATAAACGTAAACTCCGGTGATATGGTTGAATCCGGTGACGTATTGGCGACGATGGATTAATCATAACATACTGGAGGTAATTAAGATGGACGTTTTACAAAATCTTCTCCACCAGACCGCATTTGCGAACGGAACTGTTGACTGGCGCAGCTACGTGATGATACTGGTTGCCTTTGTATTCCTGTATCTCGCGATCCGGAAAGGTTACGAGCCGCTTTTGCTCGTTCCGATCGCGTTCGGTATGCTGCTCGTTAACATTTATCCACCGATCATGGAGTCTGGCGGATTGTTGGAATATTTCTTTAAACTGGATGAGTGGAGTATCCTGCCGTCCCTGATCTTCCTCGGCGTGGGGGCGATGACGGACTTCGGACCGCTGATCGCGAACCCGAAGAGCTTTCTCTTGGGAGCGGCCGCTCAGTTCGGTATATTTGCGGCCTATCTGTTGGCCATCCTCATGGGATTCAATGGAAAAGCGGCGGCAGCTATTTCGATCATCGGCGGTGCCGACGGCCCGACCTCGATCTTCCTCGCCGGAAAACTCGGGCAGGCCGATCTGATGGGGCCGATCGCCGTGGCGGCGTATTCGTACATGTCACTCGTGCCGATCATCCAGCCGCCGATCATGAAATTGTTTACGACGGAAGAAGAGCGGAAGATCAAGATGGATCAGCTCCGTCCGGTTTCCAAACTGGAGCGCATCCTGTTCCCGATCGTCGTTACGACAGTCGTATGTCTGATCCTGCCAAGTACGGCTCCGCTCGTTGGTCTGCTCATGCTCGGCAACCTGTTCAAGGAGTCCGGCGTGGTAAAACAGCTGACGGAAACGGCGTCGAATGCGCTTATGTACATAGTTGTCATTCTGCTCGGTACATCGGTAGGCGCGAAAACAAGCGGTGCGAACTTTATCAACCCGGCCACGTTGAAGATCGTGGTCCTCGGTCTGGTGGCGTTTGCGGTCGGTACGGCAGCCGGCGTCCTGTTTGGTAAACTTATGTGCAAGATGTCCGGCGGAAAAATAAATCCGCTGATTGGTTCGGCCGGTGTATCGGCAGTGCCGATGGCAGCTCGTGTTTCCCAGAAGGTTGGTTCAGAAGCAGATCCTACGAACTTCCTTCTGATGCACGCGATGGGGCCGAATGTGGCGGGCGTGATTGGAACGGCCGTGGCAGCCGGTGTGTTCATGGCGATTTTTGGAGTATAAGGTGCGAAGTAAATTATTGATTTAGGAGGAAAGAAACATGGCGAAAAACATTGACAAAAAGCCAATTAAAATAACAGAGACGATCCTTCGTGATGCTCATCAGTCTTTGATCGCTACCCGTATGACGACAGAGCAGATGCTCCCGATCATCGACAAGATGGATCAGGTCGGCTATCACGCGGTCGAGTGCTGGGGCGGTGCTACGTTTGACGCTTCCCTGCGTTTCCTGAAAGAGGATCCGTGGGAGAGGCTGCGCAAGCTGAAAGCCGGATTTAAAAATACAAAACTGCAGATGCTGTTCCGTGGACAGAACATTCTCGGTTACAACCATTACGCAGACGATGTGGTCGAGTATTTCGTGCAGAAATCGATCGCGAACGGTATCGACATCATCCGTATTTTCGACTGTCTCAACGACATCCGCAATCTTGAGACGGCAGTAAAAGCGGCAAATAAGGAAAACGGACACGCGCAGATCGCTCTTTCGTATACGCTCGGCGACGCGTACACGCTCGATTACTGGAAGGATATCGCGAAGAAGATCGAGGATCTCGGCGCGAAATCACTCTGCATCAAAGACATGGCCGGACTGCTTACGCCGTATGAGGCAACGGAGCTTGTGACGGCGTTAAAACAATCGGTAGATATTCCGATCGACCTTCACACGCATTATACATCCGGTGTAGCTGCGATGACATATATGAAAGCAGTCGAGGCGGGCTGTGACATCATTGACACGGCGATGTCACCGTTTGCTTTGGGAACGAGCCAGCCGGCGACGGAAGTCATGGTTGAGACGTTCCGCGGCACGCCGTACGACACGGGACTCGACCAAAACCTTCTGGCAGAAATCGCCGAATATTTCCGTCCGATGCGGGAGGAAGCGCTGCAGAGCGGCCTGATGAACACGAAAGTGCTCGGCGTCAATATCAAGACGCTCATGTACCAGGTGCCGGGCGGTATGCTCAGCAACCTCGTATCCCAGTTAAAAGAAATGGGGCAGGAGGACAAATACGAGGAAGTTCTCGAGGAAGTGCCGCGCGTGCGCAAGGACTTCGGCGAGCCGCCTCTCGTTACGCCGTCTTCCCAGATCGTCGGCACACAGGCAGTATTGAACGTCGTAGCAGGCGAGAGATATAAGATGGTGACAAAGGAGTCGAAGAAACTTCTTTCGGGCGAGTTCGGACAGACCGTAAAACCATTTGATCCGAAAGTGCAGAAGAAATGTATCGGCGATGCGAAGCCGATCACATGCCGCCCGGCCGATCTGATCGAGCCGCAGCTGGCACAGCTGGAGAAGGAGATGGCCCAGTGGAAAGAGCAGGACGAGGACGTATTGTCCTACGCGCTGTTCCCGCAGGTTGCCACGGATTTCTTCAAGTATCGTGAGGCGCAGAAAACGAAAGTGGACGCGACGCTGGCAGATAAGGAAAATCAGGTTTATCCGGTATAATAAATCGTTTGGAAGAGAGATCCTGTTGACATGTTTCGGAGACGAAGGCAGTCGGCAGGGTCTTTTTTGAACGGGAGTGGATAAGTGTGAATGAAACTACGTGATGAGGAAATGTAAATAAAAAATAACCTGCTATAAATCGGGATTTAAAAGGAGCAAAACACAATGGGCAAATACGGCGCTTTATGGGAATACGTGAAAAATAATGGAAGTCAGTCTTTTAAATTGAGCTTTGAAGAAATACAGAATATTGCAGGGATACCGATAGACCACTCTTTTCTAAAATACAAAAAGGAACTTACAGGGTACGGCTATCAAGTAGGAAAAATATCGATAAAAGAACAAACGGTTATTTTTAATAAGATGGGTTGACAGATTCCAGTTTGTAATTTGTTCAATATGGAAACGGTATCACATTAAAAACGTGCATTGGGAAGGAGTTGATTCCATGAAATTAAAATGGCTGCATATGATGTTACTCGCATGTTCGGCCGTACTGTTATCCGGCTGCGGCGACATGGGCGGGAAAAATGAAGAGTCAGACCCTTCGTCCGGGAAGGGCGGGACTGTCTGCGAAGGTGCGGGCGGGGTGCCGCGCAGCCGGGTGATTTCGGAACCGGAAGCAGAAGCGAAAAAACCATTTGCAAACGACCGCAATATATATGTAATGGGGAACAAGGGCATCGAACAGCGCCAGTTGGATGGAACTTTCGTGAAGAACTGGGAGATGGGAAAGTTCGATCGCCTGATTTATGTAGATCAAGAGCACGTATATTACGCGGTAGACTATTACCCGGATGACGACGGTGACGAAAATGAGTGCAGCGATGTCTTCTGTATTCCCATCCGGAAAGGAGCGGACGGAAATGATGTTCTCCTGCCAGAGCAAAAAGAGAAAGTAGTGAAAGGGGTGAACGGAGTCGTCTGCTGTCCGTGTTACATAAATTCCGACCATCTGATCTGTGTCTTATTCGATTACGATTTTGGTCTTGATCTGCTGCGCTATGACCGGAACAGGAAAAAGGGGAAGGGGATGTTTGATGAAGAATACGAGGGCGGGCTTTCGTTTGCTGTCGTGGGCGAAACGCTGTTTTCGTATTTGGATGGCGTGCTGGTCTGCCAGAAGCTGGATTCTGATGGCCAGGTTAAACTCAGCTCCGACTGGTTGTGTACGTGGAGCAGCAAGTACTTTTTTTACAAGGATGGCAGACAGTACATGCTGTATGACGAGGCAAGACAGGAGGCGGAGCTGCTGAATGCGGAGGATCTGCTGGAGAAAACAGCCCAGGTGGAGCAGGTCAGCCGTTCCGGCATTTATTTGGATGCAAAATATGGCGAGCGCCTGTTTTACAGTGGCAACACGTTGTACACACAGATCATTTATCATGTGGAACGACAAAATGATGCGGCGATGGAGCGGAGAAAATGCGCTCTGTTCAGTCTGGATCTGCGGCAGGAAGAGAAGGAATGGCATTATGAGAAAGAAATGTCAGATGTGTTCCGGGAAGGGAGCGGGCAGGGTGCAGATTTTGGTAAAGGATTTTATACGGGAATCGTCCGCGGAAAGGCGTTTTTTGTCATTTGGACTGAGAAGGATGAAGACGCCGTATACGGTTATTATGACCTGAAGAATGGCACTGTCCGGACGTTTGCGGAAAATGACGCCGCGTATTATGAAATGGTAAGTGATCCTCACATAGAAGACATAGTGGGGTCGGAAATGGAGTACGAAGAAGAGTAAAATGGGAGTTTCGAAGAAAAAAGCAAAAAAAATTAAAAAATTTTTCATTTTTGGGAACCAAATGCCCTTCTCATCTGTCTTATATATAAAAGGTCTTTTTTATCATACAAAAAATCGCGATTTGGAGAAAAAAGAGCATGGACAATAACCGAATAACAAAGGAGTGTTTTTCTGCTGTTGTAGAAGAAGCAGCAGCAGAACATTCTTTCCGCGCGTAAGTGGATGATCCCATACGATCTGGACGAGCATGCGGCGGCGATCCCCTTTTGGGAGGAACTGCCGGAGCCAGAAATATGGGAATATGTGCGGGAGGCTTCCGAGGCGTACCGTGCAGAGTTGCTATTGTACCATTACAGCGGATATTCCGATAGGGAGACCGCGGTGATCCTCAATGTGCCAAAAGGCATGGTGAAGTCCCGTCCTGCCAGGGCGAGGAAGGAACTGAGGAAGATCATCGAATACGATGAAAACGCTTGAATGAGCAACAAGTATAATAAAAAAAGGAATAAGAGATGGACAGTGGTCTGTGTCTTTGCGCTGCCTGACACAGATCGGTAAGCCGTTTGCGGCTTCACGCAGAAGCAGCGCAGAAAAGTGAGGGAAAAAATGCCAAATCGAACAATATGGGATGGAAAAGAATCAGAACAGATGAGAATGAACGATGAAGGAAACAGCGAAAACAAGGAAGAAAAAATAGAAGACAAAATGAATGAAAAGATCGATGAAAAGATCCGGGCGGAATTGATCCGCACAGCGGATCCCCTGCCGGAGTCTTACGAGAAGAGGATCAAAGAGGTTTTGCAGAATCTGCCGGATGAGCCTCTGCCGGAAAAGAAGAAACGCTGGTGGCTTTTTCCGAAAACAATGACCTTGGCTGTTATGATCGGCGTGGTGGCCGTATCTTCGGGTGTGGCCGCAGGAGTGAGATTGTACCAGAAAAGGCTGGCATCCATGAAACCGGAGCAGGTAGAAGAAATGTATTCCGCCGTTCAGGACCAGCAGGTCGACGCGGATCGGTATTCCCGTGAGATGTTAGGGGAGGAAGAAGAGAAGTTCCGTGAATTAAAGGAAAAATACGAAAGAGAAGGGCTTTTTCCCCAAAAAGAAATTGCCTGTGTAGAAACCGAAAAAGATGTGGCTCCGGGGGAGTTGTGCTATTGCTATGAGAATGGGATGTTTTATCTGCCGGAGCGGGAATTGAGTGAGGAGGAACTGCTGCAGATCGTGGATTTTCAATATAAGGCCAGGTATTCGTTGGACAAGGTGCAGGAAGGCCGGGAAGGGGATGCGCCGGGAAATACGGAAGGAAAAGTGGCGGATATCAACGGTACCGAAGAAGGGGATCTGGCGGCGGAGAAAGGAAAACAGCTTTTGGAAGATTTGTATGGCTGGGACACGGATGGTGCGGAGTGTACGGTGGAACGGGATGAAGAGGGTGATTTCGATGTTGTAGTCGAGAAAAAAGGATGGGAACACAAGGTGAAGATAGTGTTTGAAAAGGATACGATGAAGTTTATGTCTTTTTTATTCTTAGAAAACATTGAATTGAGAGAAATCGTGGGAATTAAGATAAGTAAAAAGGATTTTAAAAGGTACGAAAAGATAGTCTGGAAGATGGCAAAAAAGATTCTAGCGAAGGAAGATATAATGGACTTTTCGTTTGGGTTTCACCGATGTAAAGACGGGACTGTTCTAAATGGAAAAGTGATATATTTTCTGACGTGCAAAAACGGAGAAGGACTTGTGATTTATTTTAATACAAGTGAAGGAGTAGCGTATCAAGTTATGAATGCTGAAAATGTGAGTGAGTGGATAAATCTTTCAGAAGATTTGAATGATTATGAGTTTATACAGAAAAAAATTCGTTAGATGTAAAGTGGGATTGGGATTTGTGTTGAAAAAGAGCAATATGTAATCGTTATCATAAGAACAGGAGGAAGAGAAAATGTTTAAGAAATGTGGTAAAAGGTTTTTATCAATGTTACTAGTAATTGCTGTTGCAGGCTGTGTTTGCAGGATTTCTACATATCAGGTAGTATCTGCAAAAAGCAAAGCTGTTGAAGGAAACTGCAAGGAAGAAACGGGAAACATTCAATTGGGAATCGTAACTTCGGATGGTGAGATCAGCACGACTGCAGAACTGTATTCGGCAAGCCTGAATGGGTATGTGGTCGGTGATGGTGTTAGACTGAGGAAAGGCCCATCGCTGACTTCGACCGTGTTGGAGCTGATGGATAAGGGAGAAGTTGTTTCTATTAACGTAGATAAAAGCCAGTTAAGTAAAGGTTATTTTTACGTCAAGCGTCTTAAGACGGGGACCAGAGGATACGCAAGTACAAAATATATAATCTGATTTCCGGATTTTACAGGATTATATTTTCGGAAATTGAGGAGATAAAATTTAACATGTATTGATCATAGCGATTACATTTTGCTTTTTTCAAAAGAGGAGAACAGGGAAAAAACGTAAAGGAGAAAAAGACTTGAGAACAAAGATAAAGAAATTACTGGCAATTATATTGACAGCTTCCCTGTGTATGGGTAACATGGTAGTAGTAAATGCCGATGGGGAAACAGATCATGTTGACAGTATGGATAGCTTAGAAAGCATTGATAGTCTCGACGGGCTGGATTGGGATACTGCAACCGAAGAGGACTGTGATGTGAAGATCCAGTATCAGATCACCAGTCAATGGGATCACCATTATAATGTGGATGTGACACTTGAAAATATGACAGATGAGAGGATCGACAACTGGGGGATCTGTATTCCCGCGAATTACAAGATTGAAAACATCTGGAACGCAAAAATTACGGATGACACGGATGGTGAATATACGATACATAACGCGGAGTGGAACCAGGATATCGCAGTCGGTGGTTCGGTGTCATTTGGCATGACGGTTTCCTGTGACGGGGAAGTGGAGATTCCGAAGTATGTGTATACGCTGGGCCTAAGTAAACGGCTGGATGATACAGAATATAAGATCGAGTTCAAAAAACACAGTCAATGGGACGGTAAGTTTAATAGTCAGATCATCATTACCAATCTGAGTGAAAAGCCGATCGAGGATTGGCATATGTCTTTTGACTGTAATTTTGAGATCGACCAGATCTGGAACGCGGTGATCGCGGAGGATATCCGGGAAGACGGCTTAAATTATTATGTCCTTGAAAATCCGGGGTATCATCAGAATATCGCGCCGAACCAGAGCGTGGAGTTTGGGTTTATCGCTGCCAGTGACAAGGAGCCGGAACTTTCCCGGATGAAATTATATAAGATAACATCGGATTTTGATCTTTCGGATGAGGATGAGGAAGAAGACGAGGACGATGGAGACGGGGATGAACTTAAGTTTGTGGACGAGTTCAGGTTAGACAGTGACTATTTTGAAACGCGGGAGGAATATGAACAGTATCTGGAGGAACATGGCTATACGGATGATACCCTGATGGAGTTGGAAGAGCCGGAGGTATCCTCATGAGAAAGATTTTAAAAGTTTACAAAAATCATAAAAAGGCTGCATCTAAAAAGAAAAAAATAAGAAAAAGCAAAAGAGTAAAAGCACAAAACTTTCTTTTACAGGAGATTACGTGGATGATTAAAAAAAAGCCTGTATCGGTTCTTTTTGGGAAAAATATCCGGGAGAGGAAAAATCAGTGCTAAAGCCGAATAATTCTTTTCAGTCCATTGATATAGAAAAATATCTTGAAAAGGATAAGGAGAAGTGGCGGATTGCCATAACCAGTGGAAACGAGATCGGAGAGTTGAAAGATGCCACGATCACAAGACTCGAAGTGCAAAAAAGCAAGAAGAAGAGTGAGAAAGAAACCGGCGTTACATACAGAGCTTATCGTGATGACGTTGTTTTGGAAGGCAATAGAAAAGCTAAACTGGAAGTGGAAGGGGGGCATATCATGAATGCAAGAAAATATGAGTTTATTGCTATGGAAAAAACCGGGAAAGCTACGGTGAAAGGCAGAGAGAAAACGTTACGAAAACAATATTTTGCAACGATAGATTTGCTTGATATTAAAACATGTGTCAATTAAAAAGGAACTATGATCATAACAGGAGTTGGATTATTGCAGGCGTTCGTATGAATATCTGCAATAATCCTGCTTTATATAATAAGTGTTTGGATATGATCAGGGAGGTGTTATGGTGAATAAAACAGGTGTTACCGTTATGGTTATGATGATCTTTTTTCTTTGTGTATCAATAAATTTAAAGGATATATATGCGGAGGATATGATCCGATATCAAGTGATCGGGGGTAATACCCTCGTAATATCGGGAACGGGACAAGTAAACTCGGTGTTAGGTTTTGATGAAAAAATAGATAGGTCGCAAATTAAAAAACTGATCATTGGGGAGGGGATTACTAAAATCTCAGCATTACATACAGATTTGCTGCATTTGAAAAAAGTGATACTTCCAAATACGCTTGTTGAAATTGGAGATGGCGCGTTTTTCTGTAATGAATATTTAGAGCAAATTATATTTGGGAAAAATTTAAGAAGAGTAGGAGAGAATGCGTTTGTAGGATGTGAAAAATTAAGTGAGGTGGCCTTTCCAGATTCAGTTTCAGAAATTGGACAAACGGCTTTTGCAGAATGTCCCCGGTTAAAAAAAATAGTCCTTCCGGCATCATTGAGTGAATGGGAACCAAATGTAATTGATGCCTGTCCTGCCTTGCGGGAAATAGTAAACCGATCCCAGTTATCCTGCAGAATACCGTGGTATAAAAAATACGTTATATGGAAAGTGGATAAAAAGGAAACGAGAGTGATCCCGCCCAGAAAAACGGGAAGATCCCTAGGAAAAAAGATTCCCATAAAGTTTCATTTAATGGGGGGAAAGAAAGTAGGAAAACTGCCAAAATCCTACCGCTTCGGGGAGGAAGTGAAACTGCCGGACTGTGTAAAAAGAAAAGGCTATATATTCATGGGCTGGTCTACCTCCATGTATGACTCGATCGAGAAAATAGAGATCGGTAAAAAGAAGGCGGAGTTTTATGCGACATGGTACAAATACAAGGTAGAGAGTAAGAAGAGCGGAACTGCCACAGTGACGTTTGACAGCACGGAAGCTGCTGTGTTTTTTTTTCATCACGCGGTCCGTTATTCCACTGATAAAAACATGAAAGATTGGAATATTGCCTATTGCGCGAAAAGAAAGGGGAAGGTAACGATCCGGCATCTGTGGCCGGGGAGGACGTATTACTTTCAAATATGCGGGAAAATCGATGGGGATTATCCTTATAAGAAATGGAAGGCGAAGAGGAAAGTTTCCATCTGCGGATGAGGTATGATGTTTCAGGAAAGGAGCGGTATTTATGAATAAAAAAATCACCATCTGCATCGTGTGCGGCATCATGCTTCTGACCCTTTTCGGCTTTTGGAGCCGCGGAAGATATGTAGATATTTTTGAATCGCTAGACGCGGCCGAACTAGACAGGATCAGTATGTATCCGGGCGGATCAGAGAACACCTTTACAGATTCGGAAAATATAGATAAGATCGTCAATGTACTGCGGTCAATGCGTTTACATAAATCACATCCGTACAACAGGGACGGCGATCTTGCCATAGAACTGTACGGTAAAAATGGGGATATGGAGCGGATCGGCCTGTTCTCAGATCATATTGTGACAGACAGCGGCTATTACGCATGTGACCGCGATTATTGTGACATATTGATCCGGCTGTGTGAGGAGCGGGAACGCAGTATGATCGACCATCTGGGGGAATATCTGAACCAGGAGCTGAATGAAGAAAAGGTAAAAGAAATAATGATCGGTACAGGCACAGGGGGAAACGAGATCCTGCTCTCGGGGGAACAGAGAACCCGCTTCACTGAAATCATGGGAAAAATGGCGGCAGTAGAAAAAGTATCGTCAGCAACACTGATCGGTCAGGTGCGCTGCAAGGCGGTCCGCCCGGACGGCAGTACGATCGTGATCCAGGTGGCGGCCCCGTATATCGTAATAAATGATGTCTGGTATACGGTGGAAAAGGAACCGTGCGGGGAACTGGAACAGTTTGCCGCCGATCTTCTCAAAAAATAACAATTATTTTGGACAATAATCCCGCGCGGATCGTTTATATTGTAACATGTACGGTAACCTGTAAAAAAGGAGATGGAACCTATGCTTGAAATCCGGGATTTATCAAAAAATTATGGAAGAAAGGAAGCGCTGAAAACATTTAATTATACGTTTGAGGACGGGATTTATGGTATGCTCGGGGCGAACGGCGCCGGAAAGAGCACGCTCATGAACCTGATCACGGACAATTTAAAGCGCACCGGCGGAAGCATTTTTTTTGATGGCAGGGAAATTCTGGAAATGGGGGCGGAATTTCGCGCGCTGGTCGGTTATATGCCGCAGCAGCAGGGATTTTATGAAAATTTTTCGGCCCGCATGTTTTTGTTCTACATGGCGGAGTTGAAAGGCATTCGCAGGCGGGAGGCAAAAAAGCAGATCGAACAGTTGCTGCAGACCGTGAACCTTGCGGATTCGGCGGACTTGAAAATCGGCGGATTTTCCGGCGGTATGCGTCAGAGAGTCCTTCTCGCTCAGGCGCTTCTCGGTGTTCCGAAGATCCTCATACTCGATGAGCCGACGGCCGGACTGGATCCGAAGGAGCGCATCAACCTGCGCAATTACATCCGGCAGCTCTCCGAGAATAAGATCATCCTGCTGGCCACGCATGTGGTCAGTGATGTGGAAACAATCGCGGATCGGATCCTGATTTTGAAGGACGGGGAACTGGTGGCGGACGATGAACCGAAAAAACTGGTGGAATCCGTCCAGGGGGAAAATCTGGAGGATGTTTATATGCATTATTTTGGGGGCTGGGATCAGAGGAAAATTTGCAATGTAGTTTGAATCAGCTTGACAAAAATATAATAGGATGTTATTATGTTGACTATAGAAGTAGTCTACTAGCGACACACGCCTTATGGTGTACGCCATTGTTCAGAGACAGGAGGACTGGAAATGAGAAAATGGTTATGGATCCTATTATTTTTTTCGTCAGGCTTTTTCTTTTTTGCCGGTTATGACGCGAAGGCAGCCGTGAACCAGGACGGAAGCGTGACGATCGATGCGAACAATTTTCCGGATCCATGGTTCCGTGAGGCCGTTACCCATTGTGATGAGAACAGGGATGGCAGCCTATCGGATGAGGAGCGAAAGAAGATCGGTGAGATCGCAGTCACCGTAGCAGATGGCAAAATGGACAGCGAGGGGGTTCTGTCGGGAGGAGTGACATTATGTTACGATATCAAAAAATCGGAGCCGAAAAGGAAGAAACTTGAAATCTGGGTTTCGTCTCCGCAGCTTTCGCTGGAGGGCATCGGCTGTTTTGAAAACCTGACGGATCTTTCCATTCGTGGGTTCGAAAAGGTGTCTGGTTCGGTCAAAGCAAATAAAAAACTGGTTAATGTCGTACTGGCAGGAAACACCGATGAAACTGGTGAATACGGAGATATTTCACAAATGAAGGGGATGCTCCCCCTAAAGCAGCTCCGGTCTCTCTCCATCGAGGGCATCCATTTTCGCAAATTTGCGCTGCCAGAGGCAGTAAACCTGCTTAAACTGACGATGACCGGGGCAGAGATCGGCAAAACAGACCTGTCCCGTCAAAAGGAATTAAAGGTGATCAAATTGCACGAGACGGAGACGGGGAGCCTGGATCTGAGAAAAAATAAAAAGCTGTGGAAAATTTCTGTCACATCCGGTATTTTAAAACAGGATTACGATACCCAGCGGGGCCGTGAAGAAAAAGAGAAGAAAGCAGGCAGTCCGTATTATGATCACGGCGGCGTTTCATGCAGGCTGTTACTGCCCGAGACAAATAGAATAAAAGATCTTACCTATGTTACGGCCGACAGACAGATCGATCTGTCACAGTGTAAAAGCCTGACTTCACTGCACGTACGGGAAGGTGTTAAGGTCAAATTTTCGGGAAAGAAGTACAAAAAAATTAAAAAGAACACGTTCCGGTTTATCACGGTCAGCGGCGAAAAGGGGAAGCAGTTCCAGATTAAGCGACAGGGAAAATATCTATACGTGACGGGAAAGAAGAACTGGAAATACCGAAGAACGGATGTCGCCTCACCGCAGGCGTAAAAGGATGGAACTAAAGTTTTGCGCAGAAAGGCGGATTATAAGTATGAAAAAATGGATCAGACTAATCATATTATTTGCAGCGGCGGCGTTTGCCGGTATGTGTGGGAATCGGGCGGAGGCATCGGTGAACATGGACGGTAGCGTCACGATCAATGAAGGAAATTTTCCGGATGAACGGTTCCGCGAAGCAATTCGGTGTTGCGATAAGGACGGAGATGGTGTATTATCAAAGGAGGAGAGGAATATTGTCACAACGGTTCATCTAAAACTGGACGGAAGTAAGGAAATGTGGTCTGGCGGGGATGGGAAAGGTGTGTACTCATCCGCCTATCACGATCAGTTAGAAATTAGGAGCTATGACGCTCCGTTTTCCATTGAGGGAATCGGCTATTTCGAGCAGCTGGCGAATGTATTTATCAAAGGGTACGCAAATGTGACAGGTTCTGCGAAGGGAAATAAAAAGTTGATGTATGTAGGTCTGTACGAGTGCGGTGAACAGCGCGATACAGCTGCCATCCAGGCGATGTTTCCACTGCAGCAACTCAGGCGCCTGTCCCTGTACGACATGAGTTTTCAGGTGTTCCAGTTACCCGGAGCGGTCAATCTGCGCAGTCTTGAACTGGCAGGAGTGTACGGTGCGGAGGTCAGGGTGCAGCGGATGGATCTGTCGTCCCTGAAAAAGCTGCGGACGATCGCGCTGCATGATGTCTCTTTGGATAAGCTGGATCTGCGGAAAAATAAGGAACTGGTAGAGGTTGGAATCACATCCGGTTTGGGTTGTTTGGACTACGATACGCATTTTTTCTATCCCGAAGGAAGCAAGACGTGTGGGATTAATTATTTTGGCGGTATACGAAAAAACTGCAGGCTGATCCTTCCCTCCCGGAACAAGATCAAACGCATACAGTATTTTGTAAAGGGAGACGAACTTGATATTACACAGTGCAGAAAACTGAAAAGCCTGCATATAGGGGAGGGCGTCAAAGTAAAAATGTTGCGGAAATGGTACAAAGAAGCCGGCCGGCGGAACATGTGCGTAACCGTGAGCGGGGATGTGGGAAAGAAATACAAAGTTCCGCGCGCGGGAAAGTATATGAAGATCACAGGAAAGAAAAACTGGAAAGAACGACGAGTATCTGAATCTGAAGACCGAAGTTAAACGGGGTCATGGTTCAAAAAAGATCATGATCCAGGGAAAGGATGATAATCATGGGAAAAAGAAACCAGAAAAAAGCAGTCGCTCTCATTCTCGTACTGGGGATCACCTTTTCCCTGCTGAACGGGACAGTCACGAGCGCGAAGAAAAGCAAGGCAAAAAAAGTAACGACGTACAAATGCAGCGGGGTGATCCTGGCCGACGGCGTGAAGTATAAGATTTCCCAGATCGCTAAGGATTTGAAAGGTGGCTATTGGACCGATCAGGGCAGCGTGTATTACTCGTTGTCCAAACTGATCAAAAATAAAAAGGTCAAGTGGACCTCGAGCGATAAGAACCTGAAAGTAAAGGGCACCAGTTTCACTGCGAAAAAACCGGGAACATATAAGCTGACGGGAAAGGCGAAAAAAGAAAAATACAAGCTGACATTGAAAGTGGTAAGCAATAAGCCGAAAGCGGACCTGTCCAAAGTGACTTATCTCGAAATCCGCGACGGAGGCGACGGCAGTTCTGTCACGATCAAGGATCCGGATGCGGTGCGGAATTTCTGCGCGATGGTCGGTGCGGCTGATTACACGTTTGATTATAAACGGGCGCAAAAGGGACATAAGGTAGGCTGGAATTATGGTGTAAAATTCTTCGCGGCAGATGGAGAGGAGCAGTATTCTATCACGAACGCAATACCGGAATATTACTACATCACAAGTAAATACGGTGAGATCCATGCATACACGGCACAGCTGTTCAACCAGAAGAAGGAAGCGCAGAAAATAGCAAAATGACAGATTAACAGGTAAGCATTCGCCGGGGACAGGGATTTTTTGCCCCACATGATTTCATCAGACAATGGAGAAGGTTATGACATGGAAAAGGTAAGGAAGCTGTTAGAACAGAACCTAAATGAACAGACGCTGCGGGCGACCGTGAGCAACCGGAGGAGAAAGCAGGTTTCGCAGAATTTAGTTTCGTCCAAGCTGGTGTTTCGTCCGTTCATGGAAAAGGGCCGGCTGCTGTTCCAGCAGGAAGAGTACCGGAACGATCAGGTCTTTCATGAAAATATGGATACGGAAAGGGCGGCAGAGCGGATCTGCCATCTTTTGGAAACCGATTATAAACAACTCGATCTGCAGTGTGAGACCTCGTCCTTTTCCGTCCTCGTGAGCAAAAAGGGCGTTGCCTCCATCCGTGAGAACCGCTCCCGGGAATGGAAGAAAATCGACCTCTCCCACAACCGGAAGAAACAGTACATTCTGGATGGCAGCGAAACCGTGCCATTTCTCGTGGATCTGGGAGTCCAGACGCGGGACGGGAAGATCATCGACAAAAAGCGGAAGAAGCTGGGGCAGATCAACCGCTTCCTCGAGTTTGTCCGCGACGTCCTGCCGGAACTGCGGGAGCGGCAAAAAGGCGGGCGCCCGCTGCGGATCATTGACTTTGGCTGCGGGAAATCTTATCTGACATTTGCCGTGTATTACTATCTCAAGATCATGAATGGATTCGAGGTGCAGATGACGGGGTTGGATCTGAAAAAGGACGTGATCGCCCACTGTCGTTTGCTGGCGGAAAAATACGGGTATGAAGGACTGCATTTTTCGCAGGGGGATATCCGCTCGTACGAAGGAGCGGAACAGGCGGATCTCGTCATCACGCTGCACGCGTGCGACACGGCGACGGATTTTGCGCTGGCGAAAGCGGTCGGCTGGGGAGCGAAAGTCATTCTTTCCGTCCCGTGCTGCCAGCATGAATTGAACCGGCAGATCAGGAATGAACTGCTGAAACCATTATTTGAATACGGCATTTTGAAGGAACGTTTTGCCGCGCTTTTGACGGACGCGCTGCGGGGCAGCCTTTTGGAACAGCATGGATATGACGTACAGATCCTCGAATTTATTGATATGGAGCACACACCGAAAAATCTACTGATCCGCGCCGTGAAACGGGAAGGAACGGAAGCAAAAACAAAGCAACTAAATAAGCGGGAGGAGAAGGCGACGGAGTATAAAACATTGTGTGATGCGATGAACAGCCACGCCACGCTGGAAAAACTTTTATCCCGGATGAACGAATAGAACTTAACTTTTGGAACATTTTGCCGATACATATTATAAGAACAAGATTTTCGAAACGGTATTTGCAGAAATAAGCTCAAGGAGGAGATTAAAGCAAAAACAATACAAAACGTAATGGGACTCAAGGTTGTTAGTCCGGTGCGAAATGTATCGAAAATCAGAAATGATAGAAACGAGTTAAAGGATGACGGAAGAAATTTCTATCAGGCGCTTGAGATGGCGAAGGCAAAAAGGGGAAGCGGACAGCACCGCCGTGTGAATGCGACGACGGAAGAGGTGCTGGAGCGGATGGGAGGCATGAACCAGTACGACAGACATGCGAGGGAAATCTTTTTCTCCATGTGTTCGTCAACAGATTACAAGTGCTAGTGATTTGATCGAGGTACATTCTTTCATCAGTCCGGGACGAGCGGGCTGGTTTGATCGGATAATGACCGGGCCAGGAGTGCTGGCTGAAGAGGGGGGCTGCCGCACAGAGGAAAAGTGCGGCGGCTTTTTTCAATGCAACTTAAAAATTCCGTTTTACATGAAGCACATTCATCAACGCTTCCTGTAAAACTCTAGATATATTAATTCCCGCATGTTCAGCTTCATAATTAAGCCAACTGGGAATTGTCACATTTTTTCTAACTGCTTTTGTATCAGTCTTCCGTCTGTATTCCCCGGAATCAATATCAACATAAGACAAAATGGTTTCACCATCTCCTGAGAAAGTTCCCTTTGTAATATCTAATGTATTAGATGGCTCAGGGATTTCTTTTTTGTGATCTTCTAACGTGACACACATCAATTCCATAGCATCCCTTGCCATCTCTATCGCGTTTTTCATATCTTTTCCTTCCGTTAAAATTCCTAAGTCAGGAGCTTCAACTAAAATACATTCTTTTGTTTTGGTAAACAAAACCGGATATACTGTTTGCATATTATGTTCCTCCAATTATTTATTATATGAATGATGAATGAGACAGATGGTTATTTTAATCCCCGTCTTTTCAAAATAGCCTGTGCTAATCTCTCAGGTACTTCTTTATGTCTTTCCACTGATTCAAATTCATCTTTTCCACGCCGATAAATATCATGGTTACTTCCATGATGGTCAAAAACAAATCCACCAGCTTCCAGTTTTTTGATCAAATCCCTTTGTTTCAATAGTGTTTCCTCCTTATAAATTAATGATACACATTTTATACGTATTTGTCAATGGAGTCTTGATACTTATTTTATGTGTATAATATTAAATAAGTCAGAAAAAACATTTCTTCGAAAAAATCTCTTGACAAACGATAACAGATACGTTATCATGTGTAAAGGAAATTGCTTTACACAGGTGATGATATGGCACAAAAAGAGAGTTCCCTGACGGATATAAAAGAAATTGTAACATTATCCTATCTATATGATTTTTATGGCCCGCTGCTCAAAGAACGGCATCAGGAGATTTTTGAAGCATATGTGCTGAACGATCTTTCCCTGGGTGAGATCGCCAGTGAGTACGGGATTACGAGGCAGGGTGTCTACGACACGGTGAAACGGTGCAGCGGACGCCTGAAGGAATACGAGGACAAACTCCGGCTGTTCGAGCGGTTCCAGTCGGCCAAAGAGCGTCTGGGCCAGGTGGAACAGCTGGTGGAAACGATAGAAACGGGAAACGAAGAGACGAAAAAAAAGATTTTGGAACTGACTCATGAAATATATGACATACTGTAAAAATGAAATACTGTAAGCATAAAATGCTGTAAGCATGAAATGCTTTAGTTTAAAAAGACGGCCAGGGAGGTGGAAGCGTGGCATTTGACAGTCTGAGCGAAAAACTGCAGAACGTATTTAAGAACCTTCGGAGCAAAGGAAAGCTCACGGAAGCGGATGTGAAAACAGCGCTAAAAGAAGTGAAAATGGCCCTTTTGGAGGCGGACGTAAACTTTAAAGTCGTGAAAAACTTTGTCAAATCCGTTCAGGAGAAGTCAACCGGGGAAGAAGTGTTGAACAGCCTGACGCCGGGCCAGACCGTCATCAAATATGTGAATGAAGAACTTGTCCGCATGATGGGAGAGACGACGACGGAAATCTCCATGCTTCCGGGCGATGAGATCACTGTCATCATGATGTGCGGCCTGCAGGGAGCCGGAAAGACGACGACGGCGGCGAAGCTGGCGGCCAAATTTAAGGAAAAGGGAAAACGGCCTCTTTTAGTGGCGTGCGACGTGTACCGGCCGGCGGCGATCGAGCAGCTGCAGACGAACGGGGAGAAAGTCGGTGTTCCGGTATTTTCCATGGGAACGGGCCACGATCCGGTCGATATTGCCAAAGCCGGAGTTGAACACGCGAAGGCAAATCACAACAATCTGGTATTTCTCGATACGGCAGGACGTCTCCACATTGACGAGGCGCTCATGGAGGAGCTGAAGCGGATCAAAGCAGAGGTCCACGTCCACCAGACCGTACTTACCGTGGATTCCATGACCGGCCAGGACGCAGTCAATGTCGCTTCTTCGTTTAACGAGGAACTAACGGTGGACGGCATTATATTGACGAAACTCGACAGTGATACGAGGGGCGGAGCCGCGCTCTCGATTCGCGCGGTAACCGGAAAACCAATCTATTATGTCGGTATGGGAGAAAAATTGTCCGATCTCGAACAGTTCTACCCCGACCGCATGGCGTCGCGGATACTCGGTATGGGAGATGTCATGACGCTGATTGAAAAGGCGGAAGCGCAGATCGACGAAGAAAAAGCGGCGGAGCTGACGAAGAAATTTAAAAATAATGAATTTGATTTTAATGATTTTCTCGACCAGATGCAGCAGATGAAAAAAATGGGAGGACTGTCAAGCATACTGAGCATGCTGCCCGGTATGGGGCTCCCGGCGGATTTGGAAATTGACGACGACGCCCTGAAAGGGACGGAGGCAATCATATATTCGATGACGAAGGAGGAGAGGACGAAGCCTTCCATTATCAATCCATCCCGCAAGCGGCGGATCGCCGCCGGCGCCGGTGTCGATATCAGTGAGGTAAACCGTCTGGTAAAGCAGTTTGAGCAGAGCCGGAAGATGATGAAACAGATGTCCGGCATGATGTCGGGCAAAAAAATGAAGCGCGGCAGGATGAAATTCCCGTTCGGCGGTTTTTAAAGAACGAGTCGATGAAAAAAGCGATTTGGGTTTCATAAGTGGTTCAAATAAGTAGAAATACTTTTTGAATAGATGATGTGAGCGAAAGTATATTCGCGGAAAGAAGGAGGTGAAAGACGTGGCAGTTAAAATCCGTTTAAAGAGATTGGGCAAGAAAAAAGCGCCATTTTATAGAATTGTAGTAGCGGACGAGAGATCTCCGAGAGATGGCAGGAACATCGATGAGATCGGAACATACGATCCGAACCAGGAGCCCGCAGCCGTAAAGGTAGATGAGGAAGCAGCGAAAAAATGGATCGCAAACGGTGCAAAGCCGACCGATGTAGTTGCCCGCTTGTTCAAACAGGCAGGTATTGTGTGATCATAAGGAGGTTAGCAGTATGAAACAGTTACTTGAAGTGATTGCTAGCGCGTTGGTGGACAATCCAGACGAAGTCGTCGTGACGGAGACGGAAGACGAAAACGAGATTGTCCTGAGTCTGAAAGTTGCTCCTGACGACATGGGAAAAGTGATCGGGAAGCAGGGCAAGATCGCCAAGGCGATCCGTACCGTTGTGCGCGCCTCTGCCTCAAAGAGCGACAAAAAAATACTGGTGGACATCCAATAAATGATGGCAGAAAATGGAAGGAAAGCGTCGTAACAATGCGGCGCTTTTTTGAAACATAAATAAAAGGAGGCAATAATTTGGAAGATTTACTCAGGATCGGCGTTGTCACGACGACTCACGGCCTGCGCGGGGAGGTAAAGGTATTTCCCACGACAGACGATCCGAGACGGTTTGACGACTGCGACGAGGTGTTTGTTGTCAAAAAGCATCCGCTCCAGCCGGAGAGGCGTCCGCATCAGCGGGAAGAGCGCGTGCCTGAGCCGGCCAGGCTGGAAAAACGCCTGCTCCATGTGGAACGAGTCAAATATTTTAAAAATATCGTGATCGTAAAATTCAAAGAATTTAATGACATTAACGAGGTGGAACAATTTCGCAAATGTGACATCATGGTGTCGCGGGAACACGCCGTGCCGTTAGAAGAGGGGGAGTATTTTTTCTGTGATGTGATCGGGGCGGCGGTATCCGAGGAAGACGGGACGCCGATCGGAACGGTAAAAGACGTGTTGGAGACCGGGGCAAACAATGTGTTTGTCATCGAGATGGAGGATGGCCGGGAAGTTCTGTTTCCGTCGATCCCGGATTGTATCAAAAAAATAGATGTGGAAAAGAAGCAGATCGTGGCGCATATCATGCCGGGACTGCTCGATTGACGGTGAGGAAGAGGATATGCAGTACAGGATCATGACATTGTTTCCCCAGATGTTTCCGGGGATCATGGACGCGAGCATACTAGGCAGGGCGAAAGAGAGCGGGCTCATTGGGTGGAAAACGTTCGATATACGCGAGTATACGCTGGATAAACACAAGAGGGTCGATGATTACCCGTATGGCGGCGGCGCCGGGATGGTCATGCAGGCGGAGCCGGTGTACCGCTGCTACGAGGCGGTCACGCGGGAACTGGGACATGCGCCGAAACGGGTCATTTATATGACACCCCAGGGGCGGGTGTTTGATCAGAAGATGGCGGAGGAATTTGCAAGGGAAGAGGAACTCGTCTTTTTGTGCGGGCACTACGAGGGTATCGATGAGCGCGTTTTAGAGGAGATCGTCACGGATGCAGTCTCGGTCGGGGACTACGTGATGACGGGCGGGGAACTGCCCGCGATGACGGTCATGGACGCCGTATCCCGTCTCGTGCCGGGCGTTTTGAACAATGAGGACTCGGCGCGAAATGAAAGTTTTTCGGACGGGCTTCTGGAACATCCCCAGTATACGAGGCCGGAAGAGATACTCGGCAGAAAGGTTCCCGAAGTGCTTCTATCCGGACACCACGCGAAGATCGAGGAGTGGAGGCGGGAGAAATCGCTGGAGCGGACGAGGGAATATCGACCCGATCTGTACGCGGAGTGGCAAGAAAAAAAGTCTATATGACTTGCATTTTAGGCGAGTCCATGATAAAATTATAAGATAATAATGAAGTTGGGATTGGAGCGGTGAGATTGAGTCGAAGTGCGAAATGTGAGCGGATCACGAAAGAGACGGAAATATCTGTTGAACTGGAGGTGGATGGCACCGGGGCGTATGAGATTGATACCGGAATTGGTTTTTTTGACCATATGCTCGAAGGTTTTGCGAGGCACGGCCTGTTCGATCTGAAGATATCCGTAGAGGGAGATACCCATGTGGACGCCCATCACACGGTAGAAGATACGGGGATCGTGCTGGGGCAGGCGTTTGCCAGGGCGCTCGGGAAAAAAGAGGGGATCAGCCGGTTTGGTTTCTTTGTACTGCCGATGGATGACGCGCTCGTTCTGGCGTCACTCGACATATCCGGCCGCACGTATTTTGCTTTTGACGCTTCATTTGCGGCAGAACGGCTGGGAAATATGGAGACGGAAACCGTGCGGGAATTTTTTATGGGATTTGCTTCAGGGGCCGGATTGAACTTACATATCCGCCAGCTGGCAGGAACGAATACCCATCATATCGTTGAGGCGATGTTTAAAGCCGTGGCAAAGGCCATGGACATGGCCGTGGCGACAGACGGGCGCATTCAGGGAGTCCTTTCGACAAAAGGAGTGCTGTAATTACATAGATTAAGGAGGAAGCGGTTTGGCAAATAAAAAGATCATCCCGTTTATCAATGGAGAAAATGAGCTGGCGGTAAACATTTTAATGCAGGCGGAGCAATATTGTTTTGCGGGAGCAGACGCGCTATTTATATATAATTATTCCAAAATAGAAAAAGAGAGAGAGGAATTTCTGGCCGTTCTGAAACAGGTGGACGCCAGGATCGATATTCCTTTCATAACGGGGATGTATGTCGGCCGGTTTGAAGATGCCAAAAAAGCGTTTTATACCGGAGCTGAACAGCTGGTGATCCGCTATAGCATGTGTCCGGGACGGCCGGTGCTCGACGAGGTGATTTCCCGGTTCGGCCCCGACCGGGTTCTGATCGAGGCGGACGCCGGGAGCGAGTTTGACCGGTTTGAGATTCCGGTTGATTCGCTGTTGTTAAAACATGTGAATGTCGGTCCGGAACTGGAGAGAAAGCTTGTTCAGTTTGGAAAATCAGTTATTATCCGGGACAGTCTGATCCGGAATGATCTGGAAGAACTTCTGAGACTCCCCCTTGTTGCCGGTGTTTCTACCAATCATTTTCTCGGTAAGGAATTGTTTAAAGTGAAATCAAGTATGAAACAGGCCGGGATCGAGATGAATACATTTGAGTCCTCCCTGGATTTTTCGGAGTTTAAAACCGATGAGAACGGACTTGTCCCATGTATCGTTCAGGATTATAAGACAGAGGAAGTGCTGATGCTCGCTTACATGAACAGAGAATCTTATGAGGCGACATGCGCCAGCGGAAAAATGACGTATTTCAGCAGGAGCAGGAACGAACTCTGGTGTAAGGGAGATACATCCGGGCATTACCAGTATGTCAAAGAGTTGAAGCTGGACTGTGACCGTGATACGATCCTGGCGAAAGTGCACCAGATCGGGGCGGCCTGTCACACCGGGGCGAGGAGCTGCTTTTTTACTGAACTTGCGAAAAAGGAATATGACCGGACAAATCCGCTCACAATACTGAATGAAGTATTTGCTACGATCGAGGATCGAAAACAGAACCCGAAAGAGGGATCGTACACGAATTACCTGTTTGAGAAAGGGATTGACAAGATCTTAAAAAAATGCGGGGAAGAGGCAACAGAGATCGTCATAGCGGCAAAAAATCCCGACGCGTCGGAACTGAAGTATGAGATTGCGGATTTTCTCTATCATTTGATGGTGCTCATGGCGGAGTGCGGACTTACCTGGGAAGATGTGATAAAGGAACTTGCTAACAGGCATTAAGAATAAAGTAAGAAGATCAATGTAGGAGGTATTTGGATATGACGATAGGGCAAGCAGTTTTGTATTATGGAGTCCGGCTGATCCTTTTTGCAGCCGTGGCCGGAGCAGGGATCGCTGCCGGCATCAGGATCCGTAAAGCGAAGAATGCAAAAACGACAAATTAAGAGGATAGAGGTTTGTTATTATGGCAGGTAGAACTCGTAAGAGATTAGGAGATATGTTAGTAGAGGCTGGCGTTATCACGAATGACCAGCTGATGGAAGCTTTGGGAAAACAGAAGGAATCAGGGAAGCGTCTCGGTGAGATCCTGGTCGATCTCCGGTTTACGGATGAGATGGAGATCGCCGAAGCGATGGCGCAGCAGATGAAGATTCCGGTGGCCAAGATCAGGGAAGCGAAACTGGCACCGGAGGTGATCGCCCTTCTGCCGGAAAACGCCGTGCGCAAATACCACGTCGTTCCGTTCCAATTGGACGAGAACAATCCGAACATACTCTGGGTGGCCATGTCGGATCCGCTGGACATCATCGCGGCCGACGACCTCTCCATTATTACAAACATGCAGATTGAGGTAATGGCGGCTGCGTCGTCGGATGTCACGTACGCGATCGAGAAATATTATGGAAATGAGCAGTCCGCGAAACTGGCTGACAGCTTTGCCCAGGAGCGTATGGAAAAGGACAAGAAGCTCAAAGGAGATAAGGAGGATGAGGGGAACGACGAAGTAGACAATTCGCCAATCGTGCTCCTCGTCAATAAGATCATCGAGCAGGCGGTCAATGAGCGCGCCAGTGATATACATATCGAAGCACTGGAGGACGAAGTCCGGATCCGATACCGCATCGACGGCGCGATGCAGGAGATCATGCGGTATCCCAAGGATCTGCAGAGCGCGATCGTGGCCCGTATCAAGATTGTGAGCGGCATGAACATATCGGAAAAAAGAGCTCCGCAGGACGGCCGTATGACGCTTCTCTTTAACCGCGTGGAATACGACCTGCGTGTTTCGTCGCTCCCTACGACGTTCGGCGAGAAAGTCGTTATGCGTATCGCGTCCAAATCGGGCCTGAATAAAGAAAAGAGCGAACTGGGCTTTCAGGAAGAAGAATTGAAGCGTTTTGACGGGATATTGAAACACCCGCACGGGATCATCCTCGTGACAGGGCCTACAGGAAGCGGAAAATCGACGACGCTGTATACGGTTCTCAATGAGCTGAACGGCGGCGAGGTAAATATCATTACGGTAGAGGATCCGGTCGAGGCCGATGTGGACGGGATTAACCAGGTACAGGTAAATGAAAAGGCGGGACTTACGTTTGCCTCCGCCCTCCGTTCTATCCTGCGTCAGGACCCGGATATTATCATGATTGGAGAGATTCGTGACGAGGAGACGGCGAGCATCGCGGTAAAGGCGGCGATCACGGGCCATCTCGTGGTAAGTACGCTGCATACGAACAGCGCGGCAAGTACCGTTACCCGTCTGGAAGATATGGGGATCGAGCCTTACATGGTAGCGGACTCTGTCGTGGGTATCATCGCTCAGCGCCTCGTACGGCGCATCTGTCCGAAATGCCGTGTGGAAAAGGAACTGACGGATACGGATAAACTGCGCCTCCATCTGCGGGGAGACTCAAATCCACTGATCTACGAGCCATCGGAGAGCGGCTGCGCGTACTGTAACAATTCCGGATACCGGGGACGTATCGGCGTATATGAGATCATGCCGATCACGCCGGCGCTCCGTGAGGTTATCAGTCGCGGGGGGGGAGCCGAGGAAATACAAAATATAGCACTGAAAGAAGGACTTACGACGCTGCGTCTCGGTGCCGCAAAACTGGTACTGAAGGGGGTTACATCGATTGCCGAGGTAGAAAGGATAGCGGCAGAATAAGTGCTGTGAAGTAAATTAAGGAGGAGAAGGGGGATATGACACTTGATGATATTTTAATCCAGGCTAGGAAAGTTGGGGCTTCCGACGTACACGTGTCGTCAGGGATTCCGATCAAATGCAGGGTGCATGGGACGTTGAAGGATCTGACCAGCGCGGTTATGTCGGACGGAGATACGAAAGCGCTCGTGGAACAGATGATACCGGCGCGACTGATACCGAGTTTTAATGATACCGGAGAAGCCGATTTCTCGTATGCGATCGAAGGACAGGGACGATTTCGTGTAAACGTGTTTAAACAGAAAGGATCGATGGCGTTTGTCATCCGTCTGATCAATGAGGAGATTCCGAAACCGGAAAGTCTGGGACTGACGCAGTCCGTCATTGATCTAACAAATAAAAAGAGAGGGCTTGTTCTGGTGACAGGGCCGACCGGAAGTGGAAAGTCCACGACACTGGCGTCCCTTATAAATAAGATCAACGAAACATACAGTCACCATGTTATCACATTGGAAGACCCGATCGAGTATTTGCATGTACATAAAAAATCAATTGTAAACCAGCGAGAGATCGGAATGGATACCGACAGTTACGCGAACGCGCTGAGAGCTGCGCTCCGTGAGGATCCAGATGTGATCCTCGTAGGAGAGATGCGTGACCTCGATACGATCGCGACGGCGGTAACGGCGGCGGAGACGGGCCATTTGGTGTTTTCAACGCTTCATACGATTGGGGCGGCGGCGACGATCGACCGTATTATCGACGTATTTCCACCGCATCAGCAGCCGCAGATCCGGCTGCAGCTGGCGACGCTTTTAGAGGCCATCATTTCCCAGCAGCTCATGAAAACAGCAGACGGGAGCGGGCGTGTCGCTGCGTTTGAAATCCTTCACACGAACAGCGCGATCCGGGCGCTGATCAGGGAGGGAAAGAGCCACCAGATCCCATCGGTTGTTCAGACAAGCCGAAAACTCGGCATGATCACGATGGATGATTCCATCTTTGATTTATATTCACAGGGCAGGGTGACGAAAGAGGAAGCGATCACGTACGCCCAGGACAAAACGGCGCTGACAAAGCGGCTTTATTAAGAAAGGAGGGTTTTGCTTGGCTACTTACAGATATCAGATCACAGACCGATATGGTAAAGATAAAAAAGGCACACTCGAAGCGGCGTCGCCAGAAGCAGCAACAGCGAAACTGAAAGGAGAAGGCGCAGTCGTGCGCTCGATCAGGGAAGTGACGAGCCTTGATGACGCCGCATGGAACATTTCGATCGGCAACCCGGTCAAGATGAAAGACATTACGTTGTTCTGCCGCCAGTTTTACAGCATACTGAATGCAGGTGTGACGGTGGTGGACGGCTTGAAGATGCTCCAGGAGTCTACGGAAAACAAAGTTTTTAGAAAATCGATCTACAATGTACAGGTCAACGTGGAAAAAGGTGAAACGCTCGCCAACGCAATGGCGCTGGAAGGGAAGGTGTTCCCCGACCTGCTGATCAACATGGTGGCGGCAGGCGAGGCAACCGGTAATTTAAGTATCGCGTTCGAGCGTATCTGTACGCAGTTTGAGAAGGACAGTAAACTGAGATCGATGCTCGTGTCGGCGATGATCTATCCGATCGTTGTGCTTGTTGTTACGGTTATCGTAGTAATCGTGTTGATGGTAGTTGTGATCCCGCAGTTTCAGGAGATCTTTGATATGATGGGAGAGGAACTTCCGCTTCCGACCAAGATTGTTATTTCAGTGAGCCAGTTTATGATCAATCATCTCGTTTTAGTTATCGGTGGTATCGTCGGACTGGTTCTGGCAGTTATCGCGGCGAAGAACACAGAGGCGGGCAAACAGTTTACGAGCCGGATGTGTTTAAAACTTCCGGTCATCAATGATTTTACTGTAAAGAACGGGTCAGCAAAGTTCAGCATGACGATGTCTACACTGATCACGTCGGGGGTTCCGCTTGTGGAGGCGCTCGGTATCGTGGCGAATGTCGTGCAGAACCGGGTCATGAGGAAAGCGCTCAATGAAGCGAGGGAGGAAGTCATGCAGGGAATTCCGATGTCGGAACCTCTTGAGGCCTCTGGTGTGTTCCCGCAGATGGTGCATCATATGGTAAGGATTGGCGAGGAAACAGGTAATACCGAGGCGATGCTTGATAAAGTGGCGGAGTACTATGAGCAGGAAGTAGAGGCTGCTACGAGGAATTTGACGACGCTCATGGAGCCATTGATCATCGTCATACTGGCTATTAGCGTTGGCGGTGTTGTGGGCGCGATCGTTATGCCGATGATGCAGATCTACTCGATGGCAGGCTGATATTAGGGGCTTATTTTGTTATATCCTAATTTTTGGGAAAAACAACAAAAAAAGTTGACAAATCTCATGAGGATATGTTAAAATTGACTATAA
>CAJTXO010000027.1 GCA_910583555.1 uncultured Eubacterium sp. | reverse complement strand
GGAAAAGGCCGGGCCGGCCACCACGGAAGAATACACGTACGACACGTACAACCGCTTGGCATCATACGCGGCAGACAATGGGAACAAACAGGAAACGTATACCTATGATGCGGAAGGCGTGAGGAGAAGCAAAACCTCCCCTGACGTGAAGAAGGAAACGGAAACCGTCTTCCTCTCCGACACGTCCGGGGAACTGAGCCGCACACTGGCGGAAACGGACGGGGATGGAACCCTCCTCGCCGCCTATACATGGGGCGACACCCTGATCTCCCAGACGAGGAACGGGAAGACATCCGGTTACCTGTATGACGGGCACGGGAACGTGAGGGGACTCATGGACGGGGAAGGAAACCTGACGGACGCATACTCGTACAACGCCTACGGGGAACTGACCCGGAGGACCGGCGGGACGGAGAACCACTACCTGTACACCGGGGAGTACTACGACGGGGTATCAGGACTGTACTACCTGCGGGCACGTTACATGGACCCGGAAACCGGGACTTTTCTGAGCATGGACACGTACGGGGGTGACATGTACGAGCCGGTAACGCTCCATAAGTACCTGTACGCGAACGGGAACCCGGTGAAATATACGGACCCGAGCGGGATGTTCAGCCTGCCGGAGTGTAACATCTCACTTGCGGTAACGAGCGTGATGCAGAACCAGACCTCCCTCCTGTATCTCGGGGTCCTGGCAGGAACCGGGAATGCCGCGATCACCGCTGCGTGCGGGGGAAGTGCCGAAGAGATCACAGAAGCGTTCGGCATGGGATTCCTTGCGGGAGCGGGGATGGGCCTGTTCATGTGCGGGATTGTCGTACTGAACGTGATCACGATCTGTGAGGCAGGAGCGTTTATCGCGGCAACGGCATTGTCGACAGGCCTGGCAGACCTGGTGCTGTTGTCAGTGCTTACGGTGTACAGTGTGGGTACCGGGAATGAGCAGCAGCTGATGACGTATGTGAGTCTGATGATGACAGCGGTACTGGGAACCTGTGCAGCCTACGGCGCGTACGGGGAGGTGACTGTCAGCGGGGAAAAGGGAAGCAGGACGGTCACGACGGAGGATGTCGGAAAGAGCAGCACAGCGAAGAATACATACTACCATGTGACAACAAGGGAAGCCGCTGAAAGTATTAAAAAGAGCGGGGAATTAAAATGTGGGAAATGGGAGGATGGTGTGTATGTATGAAATAAACAGCCAACCAAAGAGCAGGCAGGAATGGCAGGACTGGGAAACAGGCATCAGGTTGTTTAAAGTTCGAGACGTCTGCTTCGTTTATTGAGGATACAGGAATTGATGACGCATTAAGGGCATATGCAAGAAGATCCCTGTTAAAAAATGTCTCAATAGAAAATATAGAAGAAATCAATTTTAGATAAGGAGTGGTGGTAAATATGGAATTAGGAAAACAAACAGTACAAGTGGAGTTTTTTCAGGAAAGGAGCATTTGGCCTGAGTCTCGCCGACATTCTTTTAGACACAACGAGCACTTATACGAAGGAACCTATAAATTTGAAAAAGGAAAAATGTATGGAATCCTAGGTGAACATGGGGAGGGGGGAGGTGGAATTTCCTGGCTTCTTTCTGGAAGAGATGTTATAAGAGATGAAAAAATAACTGTCTTTGGGAAAGAGTATAGAGAGGGGGAGTCCGTGGAAGAAGGATGGTATTTGGGAGAGGGAATTCCCGGTATGGACAAGACCGCCCGGAAAGAGATATCGGCCGCACTGAAAATGAGTAAGAGCAGTCTTTCCGTACAGGACATTGTTGACAAGTTTCATCTGACAGAGGACAGGCTTGATGTAAAAGTAAGGTATTTTAGTTGGGAACTTTGGAGATTGTCCGCAGCGATCGGTTATGCGCTAGGGAAAAAGATATTCTGTTTTCCTGCTATAGATACGCATATGATAATAGAGATTGTTAGGAATACGGCCTTTTACATTTACGTAGAAAAACTGCGCCGAGAAGGCTGCATTCTGCTTTTGCCTTCAAGTAGTCGGGAGATACTGGAGAGTCTTGCAGATGAGATCATAGAACTTAACAATCCAAGGTTCAGGGATTTAAGCCAGTTTCATGAAATAGTGAGTTCGTATAAGGAAGGGAATATTTGGTATCAGTGGGCAGTGGACGACTGACAGATGTCTGCCTATGACAGTTATGGCAGGGTGACAGAAGTTTCATCCGGGGAAAGCACTATCCGGTATACCTATGACCGGTACGGGGAACTGGCAGAAAAACGCTACGAAAACGGACAGGGCATAATCTGCGGCTATGACAGTAACGGCATTGTCGACGGGCCTGGCAGACCTGGTGCTGTTGTCAGTGCTTACGGTGTACAGTGTGGGTACCGGGAATGAGCAGCAGCTGATGACGTATGTGAGTCTGATGATGACAGCGGTACTGGGAACCTGTGCAGCCTACGGCGCGTACGGGGAGGTGACTGTCAGCGGGGAAAAGGGAAGCAGGACGGTTACGACGGAGGATGTCGAGAAAAGAGAGGTTGCCAGTATTGCTGGGGGGAGTGATAGTCCTTTTGTTACCAAAAACAAAGTAATAAAAGCATTAGAAGATTCTCCTGTGATCTACAAAGAAAATCCACAAATTGGAGTAATGGAGCCATATAGGAAAGAGGTTCAGTTGTCATCTGGTTATAAAGCTATATTAAGAAGAGATGTAGGAGCTTTTAGTCATGGTATGCCAGATCATTGGAATTTAGAAGTTCAGACAGTTCCGAGTGGAAATATAAAATATGATCTTCATATATATTTAGGAAATGATGGTAATATATCATCAATAACAGAAAGAATTCCTAATAAGAGTCCATTTAATAAATGATTAAATTAGGAGGAAAATAATATGATAATAAATTTGTCCAAAAGTGTTCCATTAAAAGAAATGTGCAAAATCACTGCGACTGGGTTTACAAATAAAAAACCAAACCTGATTGAATTTGTACTTAGTCATGAGGCAATTATTGGATTTGCAACTGAGTTATTATGGACATATAACAGTATAGATGACACTAAAAAGGAAGTTATTGAAACATATCAATTGATGGTTGATGGTGCACCTAGTCAGGCTATAGGATTCTATCTTACACCTAGCAGTCCGATTCTGATGGTAGAGGTGAATTCTTTGACGGAAATTTCGGAGGAAAGGGTCAAACATATAAAATGCAAGGAGATAAATATAAAGACAAAAAATGTAGATGTATACTATGAGATAAGGGATCCCTCGGAGGAGGGAATGCAATTAAATACTGTGGAGCCATATGAATTGTCTGGTAAAAACGTAATGAATATTAATATATTTAATGATAGGATGGAAGATATTACCAAAGATTTTACGGTAGTAAGTTTTCAAATTAACCGTAGAGCCTTGAAACAATTTGCTACGATGTTATTAGTTTGGGCGAATAATTGTAAAGAGGGGGGGCGATATATGTTACCACATGTTGGTAAACCAGATAGTGGGTATAATTTAGGTGTAATTTTAACTTATGACAGCATACCAACTAGATTTAAGTGCCAGGATTTGGGGTCAGCAAGTGAATATGATCCGAGCATTGGTTAATTGAACTTCGTTTATAATAAAAATACAGAGCATTCCAAAAAGTATTAAGAAGGGGTACTGGGACTGTACTACCTGCGAGCGAGGTACATGGACCCGGAAACAGGGACGTTAATGAGCATGACACGTACGAGGGTGACATGTACGAGCCGGTGACGCTCCATTAGTACCTGTACGCGAACGGGAACCCGGTAAAATATACGGACTCGAGCGGGATGTTCAGCCTGCCGGAGTGTAACATCTCACTTTTGGTAACGTGCGTGGTGCAGAACCAGACCGCCCTTCTGTATCTCGGGGTCCCGGCAGGAACCGGGAATTGAGGGGGTGGGGATGGCCATGCTGTTCTGTGCGGTTGCCGCCATTACGGTAACGAGCATGGCAGATGTGTTTATGTCAGTAGTTGCCGCAGATTCCATCGTGTCCATCGTAATCGCCATCAGGAGCGTGATGGATGGGGACTACATGAATGCACTGGTATATGGGGCATTTGCGGTAGCCGGGATCATCGGGGTGTGCAAGTGGTATAATGTCAACTATCAGATTGATTATGTGGGCGAGAAGGGAATCGCCAGGTTTGCCGGATGGAAGAATGGTGAGACAAATACAGCAAGTCCTTATGAATTCGTTAGGACACATCCTCAGATAAAAGGCAGGAATAAAATGAGCGATTTTGTAAAGGAAATTTACAATGATGGTGGCATCAAAGAAACAATAAAATATGTTGAACATGACGGGCATAAATATATTGTTGACGGTCATCATCGGGTCATTGTAGCAAGAAATTAGGAATAAAAGAAGTTCCGGTAGAAGAAGTTCAGTTACCTTATGGACAATATAAAACTGTAGAAGATTAATTTAACTGGGATTAAGTTGTGAGACTGTGTATAAAGTACAGATTTTAAGAAAAGAGATTATGCGCGGATAGTGGTGGGATTATGTTTTTAAAATTACGATAGTTTTCATTTGGCAGTATATTTAGATTAGATCTGGCTATGGGAAAAGGTATATAGACGTTCTGATCTAGGATATACAGTGACTGATGGATAAAAGTATTAATTCTCAGATCAGAGATTATATAAACGGTATATCATTATTTGAGATAAATATAGTAGCTGAGATACACGATTTATTTTTGGCTAGATCAACCTGCGTGGTGTGAAAGGAATGTGAGTGATTATGGCAATATGGCAATTTAGCTGTTACGTTATACCAAAGGAGAAGGCAGACATAAGTAATCATCTAGAAATTGATGAAATATCAACGTGGAGAAAACAGGGTACATCTACAGAGACAATTGATTTTTTGGATAAACGTAAAAGCTGGTCTAACGAAAGGTCTCAGTATGGAAATGAGGATGGAACCTGTATAGAATTTATTTATGATAATGAAGTGCTGATGGAGATTTATTGCAGATTGGACATGAGGTCGTTGACGAAGGAGATGCTAAAGAAGATATTGAACTTTGTGGAAGAGATCGATGGTCTCATATTTTATGAAGGTGAGATATATAGTCCCAATATGAGCGAAATAATTGAAATAATAAAGAAGTCAAGGGCTACCAGATTTTGTAAGGACCCAATAAAGTTTTTACAGGAATTAGATAGTTAGGAATACAGCCTTTTACATTTACGTAGTAAAACTGCGCCGAGAAGGCTGCATTCTGCTTTTGCCGTCAAGTAATCGGGAGATACTGGAGAGTCTTGCAGATGAGATCATAGAACTTAACAATCCGAGATTCAGGGATTTAAGCCAATTTCATGAAATAGTGAGCATTGAAGCCGCATGCGATGAGATCCCTGCTGACAGGGGTGACGATAGAAAATATAGAAGAAGTCGACTTTAGATAAGGAGTAGTGTAAATATGGAATTAGAAAGGAATACAGTACAAGTAGAGATTTTCAAGGAGAGAAGCATTTTCCCTGAGTCTCGAAGACATGGATATAGTAGATACACTGAACATTTGTATGAAGAATCATTTCTTTTGGAAAAAGGTAAAATGTATGGATTTTTGGGTGAGCACGGGGAAGGGGGTGGAGGAATTTCCTGGCTGTTGTCTGGAAGGGCTAAACTGGAAGATGAAAAGGTGAATGTTTTTGGCAAGGAATACGGAAAGGGGGAGACCGTGGAAGAGGGCTGGTGTTTGGGGGAGGGAATTCCCGGTATGGACAAGACAGCTCGGAGAGAGATAGCAGCTGCACTGAAAATGAGTAAGAGCAGTCTTTCTGTGCAGGACATTGTTGACAAGTTTCACCTTACGGAGGACAGGCTGGATGTGAAAGTACGATATTACAGTGGTGAGATATGGAGACTGTCCGCGGCAATCGGTTATGCGTTAGGCAAAAAGATATTTTGTTTTCCCTCTCTGGATACGCTTATGTTAGTAGAACTTGTCAGGAGTGCCGCTTTTTTCATTTATTTTGAAAAACTGCGCCGAGAGGGCTGTATTCTGATTTTGCCGTCAAGTAATCGGGAGATACTGGAAAGTCTTGCAGATGAGATCATAGAACTCAACAATCCACGATTCAGGGATTTAAGCCCTTTTTATGAAATAGTGAATTTGTATAAGGAAGGGAATCTTCGGTATCAGTGGGCAGTCGACGACTGACGGACATCTGCCCATGACAGTTACGGCAGGGTGACAGAAGTTTCATTCGGGGAAAGAACTATTTGGTTTACCTATGACCGGTACGGGAGATGGCAGAATAACGCTACGAAAACTGTTTTTGGAAAAGAGTACAAAAAGGGGCAATTTATAGAAGAGGGATAGTATCTTGGGGAAGGGATTCCCGGTATGGACAAGTCTGCCCGGAAAGAGATAGCGTTTGCATTAAAAAAGAGTAAGAGTGGTTTTTCCGTTCAGGATATTGTTGACAAGTTTCATCTCACAGAAGAGCGATTGGATGTGAAAGTACAGTACTACAGTTGGGAGATATGGAGATTGTCCGCAGCAATTGGTTATGCGTTAGGGAAAAAGATTTTTTGTTTCCCATCTCTAGATACAGCGAGGGTAATAGATATAGTCAGGAGTACGGCCTTTTACATTTACGTCGAAAAACTGCGCCGAGAAGGCTGCATTCTTCTTCTGCCGTCAAGTAATCGGGAGATACTGGAGAGTCTTGCAGATGAGATCATAGAACTTAACAATCCAAGGTTCAGGGATTTAAGCCGGTTTCATGAAATAGTGAGTTCGTATAAGGAAGGGAATATTTGGTATCAG
Source organism: uncultured Eubacterium sp. (assembly GCA_910583555.1). Taxonomy (GTDB): domain Bacteria; phylum Bacillota; class Clostridia; order Lachnospirales; family Lachnospiraceae; genus Eubacterium_F. The sequence continues at coordinate 32,908 of CAJTXO010000027.1, read as the reverse complement.
TGGGCGGTGGACGACTGACAGTCATTAATCTTAAATTGAGAGGAAGTGATAGAATATGGAAGTTAAAAAATTAGAATTAGTCGATATAATGAATTGATTGGCTGGAATTGCAAGAAATATCATGTTATGTTGGAGACAAGACAAAAATCAAGGGGCAATGTTTTGGGGAAAAGCAGACAATACATAAACAAATTGATTATGCAGTCAGTAAAGGTTTAGCTTATGGAAAAAGTGTAGAAGAAATCAGAGAAATGTTTAAACTGTCGGAAAGCCGATTTGAGCGTCCGATACAGAAGTGCGGTGGGGAACGATGGAGAATTTTTATGGCAGTTGGATATGCTTTTGAAAAGCAAATATATTGTTTTCCGTGGGTTAACAGAATATTTCTGCAAAGTTTAACATGTTTTAGAATATGCCTTCAGCATTTAATGGACGTTAATGCTATTGTTTTGATACCTACTACGTTTGCAGGGGCATTAGAGGGAATCGTGGATAATTATACAGTGGTAGATATTCCTGATTGCTGTAATTATGGCAATTGATAGGATTAGGGGAAGGCAGACATAAGGGTTCTTCAGGAAATTGATGAGATATTAGCGTGGAGAAAACAGGATATCCTGGCAGAAGAAATTGATTTCTTAGAAAAACAACAAAGTTGGTCAAATAAAATATCCCAATATGGAAATACGGATGAAATGCGGATTCATAAATTTAACACCCGCTTTCCCGAAAAATGTCATTTGAGAAAATCCCCCTATTGTGCTAAAATATCTATATAAACCCAGCATAAACAGATCAACAAACAAATCCAAAATTTTCAACAAACCACAAGGGGATGATCTCAATGAACACACATGCACATAAACATATACAAAAACAAAATCAAAAACGAATCAAACAAACCACCCTATGCCTCTGCCTTCTCCTCGCCGCCTCCCTGCTGCTCCCGCACCCACACCCCGCCTTGGCAAAGAAGAAAAAGAAACTGCGCGATTATCCCACCACTTCCTACAACTGGGGCCTTCGCCTAAACAAAGAACATAAAAAACCCGGCGGCTCCGGCCCGGCTGGCTGGAAGCTGCGGAAGGACAACGCCTGGTATGTGGGGAAGCGCTCGAAAAAGGATCCGGTCATCTACCTGACATTTGACTGTGGATACGAGGCCGGCTATACGAAAAAGATCCTGAAAACGCTGAAAAAGAACAACATAAAAGCCATGTTTTTTGTAACAACCCCCTATATCAAAGAAAATCCCGACATTGTAAAAAAGATGAAAAAACAGGGACATCTGGTGGGAAACCACACGAGCACGCACCCGCGGATGGCGGGGTTAGGCGTAAAAAAGATCCGCAAGGAGATAAAGGAATGCGAGGATACGATGAAGCAGCTGACCGGATACGACATGGATCCGTTTCTCCGTCCGCCCGAAGGGAATTTCAGCATACGGAGTGTAAAAGTAGCGCAGAGTCTCGGCTACGCAACGGTATTTTGGAGCCTCGCGTACTATGATTACGAAGAAAATGACCAGCCGGGGGCGGATTATGTGAAAAAGAAGTTTGAAACCTATCACCACAACGGCATGATCCCGCTCGTCCACGCCTGTTCGAAATCCAATACGGAAGCGCTGGATTCGGTGATCGCTTCCATGAAGGAAAAGGGATACCGATTCGGCCAGCTGGATGAGTGCGTCAAAATCAAAAAGGAAGAGGATGGGGAGCCGCTCACCCCATCCTTGCCGAGCCAGTCAAAAGCCCCAGCTGTTCCACGATCCCCGCGTTGCCGTTGATGGATACCTCGCCGACTTTTTCGCAGATCTTCTCCAGATACTCCAGCTCTTTCAGCTTGTAGAGAGTCTTATTCTCGTCCATGAGCCTGGCCGTGTTGAGCAGGGAGCGGGTGGAAGCCACCTCTTCCCGCCGGGAAATGACATTTGCCTGCGCCTGCTTTTCGGCGACGAGAACGGAATTCATAATGTCACGGATCTCACCGGGCAGTATGATGTCCTTGATGCCGGCAGTCAGGAAGTTCACGCAGAACATTTCTTCCCGCTCTTTCAGCACCGCGTAGATCTCGCCGGAAATGCGCTCTTTTGCCTCCAGAATCTCATCGAGCTTAATATTTCCCACGATTTCCCGGATGGCAAGCTGCACGGCAGAGTAGAGCTGCCCGTTCAGATCGGAGATCGTTTCCACGAACTCCACGGCATCCCGGATCTTATAGAGACAGGTGACATTCATGCGGATGCCAATCTTATCCCTGGTGAGGATTTCCTGCCCGGTGATGTCGAGCTGCTTCTGCCTCATATCAATAATGCGGCAGGTGACTTTGTGGTTGTAATTCCAGAAATGATAGGAGCCTTTGGATAGCTGCCGTTTTAATACATTGTCGTAGTAAAGCAGGCCGGTTTCCCCCTCACTGATCTGGACGTCGGTGTGCAGGTTCGCCGGAATGAGAGAGAGCATCTGTTTTGTGACGTCTTCCCCGATCTCGGTTTCTGTCATGGAGATGATCTTGATCTCGTATTTGTCGAATACGTTCCAGAATGTATACTCTTTTCGTGTCGCGTAAGCGGTCAGTTTCCCGTTGATATAGATGAGACCGACCGAGCCGTCCGGTATCTCGATATGTACGGTGGAATCCGAAAACGCGGGGTCTTTTGCCAGGATCTGATAGGGGACGCCTTTGTAATCAAGAACGCCGTTCATCGTTTCCGTCACGATCTGGTAGCCGGCCATTAAGGGAAGATAGTACTTCCCGGTCAGGAGCATTTTCTGAAAGATTCCGTGTTTCAAAACAAAAGCGGCCTGATTTTCTTTTATGATATATCTCATCTTAACATTCCTCCTCGCATAATAAGCTTTAAAGACAATTTTTTTTTCCATACCCGTATCCCTTCTTCGTCCGGCCGGATGCGGAATGCCGGTTGAGCAGATGTCCGGAGGGAAGGACAGGATGGACGCCTTTTCTTGTCCCACCTGCTGTTCCCCCTTTTCTCCCTGCGGTATCCCCTGCATCCAGGCAGCAGCCGGACTGGCACACCCGCACGTTTTCCGGGAATAAGAAATTCCTCGGGAGACAATGACAGGCCGCCGGAAGTCGGGATAAAGGTATGGATCTGTGCGGAGTCGAACCGCAGACTTTACAAGTCCTGCCGAATTTCTTGTGCACTCTACCAATTGAGTATCCGTCCTTACGGGAGGGATTCGAACCCCCAAAAACACAAATGTGAGGCTGCAAAAGGAGTTACCTCTTGAAGCCGGGTGGAAGGGCTGCCGCCTAAGGATACTCTCCTAAGGATAGTTTCCTAAGGACAGTCTCCCTGGTAAAACAATCTATGATATACCGGACAGTAAGCTGCCGGCACCGCCGGGCAGGAAGTGGCTTCCGATGCCCTGACACAATAAATTATTTTCTCATTTCAGGCCGCTGGCGCGTGGATACCGTATGCGTGATACGCTAACCTTTTACGACACCAACGGTTTTTAATTTGCGGATTGGTGTGACCATATCCTTCTGTTGTTCCATGACTTCATCGATATCTTTGTAGGCAAAGCGGCATTCCTCGGCGACGTCGTTTTTCTTCCGCTTGCCGAGGATGACGCCCTGTTCTTTCAGGTCCACGATCACCTGCTCGACGGAAAATGCCTGTTTCGCGCCGGTGCGGGAATAACTCCGGCCCGCGCCGTGAGAGGACGTACAGAACGATTCTTTGTGGCCCTTTCCCTGCACGACATAGCTGTACGAGCCCATCGCGCCCGGTATGACGGCCAGTTCGCCCTCGCGCACGCGGGTCGCGCCCTTGCGGTGTACCCAGACGTTGGCGTCGTAGTGGTTTTCCAGCGCCGCGTAATTGTGGTGGCAGTTGATCTCGTCCCCGAATTCCGGCCGGTGGCCGGTGTGTTTCAGCACGATCTCCTCGATGATGGAACATGTTTTATCCAGCATACGGGCGCGGTTTTCAAAGGCGTAATCCATCGCCAGGTTCATCCAGTGGATGTAGCGCTGTCCCTCGTCGGAGCGGACAGGCAGGAACGCCAGACGGTGTTCCTCTTTGACCTCGCTGTACCACATCTGGTTCAGCTCCCTTGCCTTTTGATGGAAATGGTCGCAGATCTCTTTTCCCAAATGGCGGCTGCCCGAATGGATCATCAGGCAGAGGTATCCGTCCTGATCCTCCTGCAGTTCGATAAAATGGTTGCCGCCCCCGAGGCTTCCCACCTGAAAATAGCCGTCGTCGATCAGTGGAATGAGTTCCGGATCATCGGTATATTTTTCCATTTCCTGTTTGGCGCCGTCGAGTACGTCAGACGGCTGCGGCACTTTGTAGCGCTCCATATTGAGCGGGATCGCCCGCATGATATTGCCGATCATCGTCTGGATCATCGTACCGTTTCCGGTCTGAACGTCTTTGATATCTTCGACGCGGACATTTGTGGGGATGAAATCCATGCCGCATCCGATGTCCACGCCTACGGCGTTCGGGATGATCACGTCTTTGGTGGCGATCACGCCGCCGATCGGCATTCCTTTTCCCGTATGGGTATCCGGCATCAGGCAGACCCATTTATGTAAAAATGGGAGCTGGGACAGGTGATAGGCCTGTTCCAGACATGTATCCTCCAGTTTACTTTCATCTTCCAGCCAGATCTTCACCGGAAATCTGGTGCGATCGTTATACAGTACAAACATATCATCCTCTCCTTTCTGATCTTATAGAAAGACCGACCTACATGAAGGGAAAAACACGAAGTGTTTTTCGAAGCGGCGCGTTTCTCAGCCGCCGCTTTTGTATCGGATGATGCCAGTATATACCAGGAGGCGGTGGGAATCATTTCAAAAAAGTTGCGAACTTGATTTACGCTGGAAAAAATTTGTGATATACTTACGGGAAGAGCGGGTTTGTGTGCGCCTTGCCGGCCGCCGCAAACAGCGGTTATGCGTAAAAAAAGCCACGGAACGGAAGTTCCGCGCAGAAATGAGGTGGACGATGTCAGATTTTCAGGAACTGGTAAAGCGTTTTCCCAAAACGAGGGAATACATCCGGGATTTCTTCGTCTATGGCTTCAAAACGCGGGATGAATTTGACTATAAAAGCCCCCGGACGTACGACAATGAGCGGAGACGGCTCGAGAGCTGGCTCGGCAGCTATGTGAGAAAGGACTACGTGTCCGGTGGCTCCAATATTTCCCTCGCCATCGACAGCAATCTTCTCGATACGAACCCGTTGTTCCGGGTGTGGAAGACGAAAAGCTTTACGGATAATGATATTGTCCTGCATTTTCTCATTCTCGATCTTTTGCAGGACGGTGCCGCGAGAAATGTCGAGGAGATCACCGACTGCCTGCTCGACGAGTATGAAGTTCTCTATGACGTCCAGACAATCCGCCGCAAATGCAACGCGTACGCGAAGGAAGGACTTCTGGGTAAGGGAAAGAACGGAAAGACGGTCGTGTACTCTCTGGACCGCGCGCTGGCGGCGTGGCTGAAAGACAATGAAAATGCGAAAGACGCGCTGGCGTTTTATCAGATGGCGGATGTATTTGGCATCGTGGGAAATGAACTGTCTGAGCAGTTTGACACAGGAAACCGCACGTTCCGGGTCAAACACAGCTTTTTTGTACATACATTGGAGGACGAGGTTTTGCTGGCGCTTTTGGACGCGATGGAGCAGAAGCGAAAGGTGCGGCTGGAAATCAGAAGTGTCCGCAGCAGGAACGGAAACACGGCGGTCTGTACGCCGCTGCAGGTGTTTACGAGTACGAGGAGCGGCCGCCGCTTTTTGTGCGCCTATGTCAGCCGCAATAAACGGTTTACCTGTTTTCGCCTCGATGCGGTCAAAAGCGTCCGCCTGATGGAAGAATCGGAGCGGTATGACGAATTGCGGGCGCGGCTCGACCGGAACAGGCAGCAGGTGTGGGGCGTCTCGTTTCAGGGCGAGAACGGACACCGCTCGGATACGCTGACGATGACGCTGCAGATCGCAGAACCGCGGGAGTCGTATATCGTGAACCGCCTCAAAAGCGAGGGACGGGGCGGAACGGTGACAAAGATCGCGGAAGATTTGTACCGCTATGAGACCGAGGTATTTGACTGTAATGAAATGCTGCCCTGGATCCGCACGTTTACCGGCCGGATTGTGGCGATTGAATGTACGTCAGAATCGGTTGAAAAGCGCTTTTATCATGATCTTCAGGAGATGTACCGCAAATACCAGATCGAGAATGGGGGAGAGGACGCGGATGGAACTATTTACCGAAATACATAACTGCTATTATCAGGTGCTGCGGCATCTGCTCTGCCGCCAGGACGCCGTCACGATCGAGGATATGTGCGGGCGGATCCGCGAAGAAGGGTTTGAGGAGAGCATGCTCGCGATCATCCCGAAGATCGAGTCGGGCGCCTGGCAGTTGTTTGAGAGAGAGGGAGCGCATTTTCTATCGAAGATCGCCCCCGATTTCCTGACTCCGCTCACGGAACTCGAAAAGCGTTATCTCAAGGCGTTACTGGCAGACCCGCGCATCGGGTTGTTTCTGAGCCGGGAGCAGCGGGAATCACTGGATTTGGTGCTGTCGGACGTGACTCCGCTCTGGAAGCAGGAGCAGTTTTATTACTATGACCGGTTTGCCGACGGCGATCCCTATGACGATGACACATACCGCACCAATTTCCGCACGCTGCTCACCGCGCAGAAAAACAGGCAGTATGTCGATCTCGACTACACGTCCCCGCGCGGTGCGAGGGTGCATCACTACTATGTCCCCGCCCGGCTGGAGTACTCGGTGAAAAACGATAAATTCCGCGTTCTCGCGCTGGAGCGCACAAGACATCGGAACGTAAAACTGGAGATATTAAACGTTGCCCGCATTGATCATGTCACACTGACGGACCAAAAACTATCTGCCGATGTGGACCTGAACGCGGCCATTCGGGGCTCTTATTATAAAGAGCCGCTGCGGCTGCGCATCGTCAACCGGCGGAACGCGCTGGAGCGGGCGATGCTTCATTTTGCCAATTATGAGAAGAATACGGTGAAAATAGATGAAGATACTTATGAATGTCTGATCTATTACAATCAGAGCATGGAAACGGAACTATTGATCGAGGTGCTGTCTTTTGGGCCGATGCTTACGGTACTCGGGAATGACAGGTTTTTGAAGAGCTTAAAACAGCGGCTGGAGCGGCAGAAGAAGCTGAGTGACGAGCGAATCGCTCTCCCGATGAAACGGAGCGGATCGCTCTCCCGGAAAAATAATGCGGAATGAGAGGAAATGAGATATGATGAGAGATATATACGTACTGGATCTACACACTCACACGTATGCCAGCGGCCATGCGTACAATACGATGAACGAGATGGCGCTGGCGGCAAAAGAAAAAGGTCTAAAACTCTTAGGTATTACCGACCACGCGCCGGCGATGACTGGTTCCGCGAGCCTGCTGCATTTTCTGAATCTGAAAGTGGCGCGAAGGGAAAAATACGGCCTGCCGCTGCTGCTTGGCACAGAGGTAAATATCGTAGATCATGAAGGAAAGCTGGATTTGCCGGACTCGGTTTTGGCGGAGATGGACGTGGTGATCGCCAGTCTTCATATCCGCTGTATCCAGCCGGGGACCGTCGAGGAAAATACCAATGCCTATCTGGGAGCGATGCGCCATCACCGTGTGCACATCATCGGCCATCCCGATGACGTCCGTTACCCGGTCGATTATGAAAAACTCGTTCGGGCGGCAGGGGAACACGGCGTGATGATCGAACTGAATAATTCGTCGCTGTCACCGAAAAGTTTTCGGAAGAACGCGAAAGAGGCAGATATCCAGATCCTCGAACTGTGCAGGGAATATCAGGTGCCCGTGATCGTGGGGAGCGACGCCCACACCGAGGAGGATATTTTGAATTTTCAGTACGCGGATGCGCTATTGCAGGAGGTGGCATTTCCGGTGGAGCTGATCGCCAATACTTCGGTGGAGAAAGTGAGGGAAATGCTGCACAAAAGGTAGCTGCTAATGCAAATATCCTTATGGAAGAAACTTTTGACATCAATCATAAAAAGATTTATAATAATAAGAATAGAGTCTGTTGATGAGGAGAGAGTCTATGAAAAGGATGTATTTGATAAGGCTGACACGTAGTATACTGGTTTTGCTGCAAGCAGTTCTGCTTGTTCTTATAGTATTGCCCGCTCGCGCCCAGGCAGGGCAGTCACGCGTCGTCCGGGTGGCATTTTTCCCGATGGAAGGGTTTCACATCTATTCGGACACGGACGGGTATGGCGGAATGGACGTCGCTTATTTAGAAGAGTTGAGCAGTTATACAAATTGGGATATCGAATATGTGGAATGTGACAGTTGGAATGCTGCCCTTGAGAAATTGGAGGCGAGAGAAGTAGACCTAGTGGGATCGGCCCAGTATTCCCCCGAGCGTGCTGAAGTTTACGACTATGCCGCCTTGTCGAGCGGGTATACGTTTGGCTGTCTGTTTGTAGAGGAAGAAAGCAATCTGGCTTATGAAGATTTTACGCGAATGCGGGAAATGACATTTGGTGTCGTGGAAAGTTATATCCGAAAAGCGGAATTTCTTGAATATTTAAAGATGCACGGCATGACCGCGCCGAACCTAAAGTTCTATGATACGACGCAGGAATTAAAGGAAGCGCTTCGCCAGGGGGAAGTCGACGTGGCCGCCCACACGTTTACAGAGGTGGGAAAAGAGCAGTGCCTGGTCGGCAAGTTCGCGTACGCGCCGTGTTATTACATAACGTGGAAGGGGAATGGCCATCTTCTTTCCGAGATCAATCACGGCATAGAGGAAGTAAAGATGAAAAATCCCGCGCTGGAGCAGGAACTCGTATCCCAGTATTACGGCGACCGCCGGGAGAAATTTGCGTCGGATGAGATCCATTTCATCCAGCAGGGAAATACGATAAGAGTAGGTTTTTACAAGGATACGAGGCCGTTGGCGTATCTCGATAAAAACGGGGAGTTTGACGGAATTTACATTCAGATCATGAAAGAGGTAGCCGAGCGGAGCGGGATGTCCATTGATTTCTATCCAATGGAACGGAATGTGTACTGGAAAGATCTTCTTGAGAACGGGGAAATTGATTTTTATGTCGGTTCCAATAATGAAAAGCTGTCCCACGATGACAATGTCATGCTTACCAGGTCTTTTATGGCGTATAATGCGGTCATTGTGTCAAAAAATAATTTTATCCTTCCGGATGAGACGGTTACGATGGTGCTTACAAAAGGACGTAGATACTGGGCAGACCGTACCGGCCTGAAAACAGATACGATTTACTGTGAAAGCGCGAAAGACTGTCTGGAGGCGCTGGAAGGGGACAAGGCAGACATTACGCTCCTGAACACGATCGAGTATAATTATCTGTCTAAAAATGAGAGATTTTCAAACCTGATCGAGTGGGACAACCGCCGCTATCAGTCGGGAACATCGCTGGCGACATTGAGCGAGGTTGATCCGGTCATGTTCAGCGTTATGAATAAGGCGCTCGGCCTCGTCTCCCAGACAGAGCGGGAGGACATTATCAATCAATATATGAACATTTCCTATGAAAGTTACGAATGGCGGGACTATTTTCATCAGTCAAAAGATGTTATTTTCGGGGCCGCTCTTATTATGGTGTTTATTTTCATTCTCTTTTGCTCCCTGTCCCATTTCCGCCGGAAATCGTATCTGATCCTGGAGAAGAAAAACGGGGAACTGCGGACGGCGATCGATAAAGCGGAAAGGGCCAATCAGGCAAAAACAGAGTTTCTCGCGCACATGTCACACGACATCCGCACGCCGATCAATGGCATTATGGGGATGCTAAGCATTGCCGAGAGCAACACCGAAGACCAGGAAAGGCAGGCGGACTGCCGCAAGAAGATCAAAACATCGGCGCGTCATCTGCTCTCCCTGATCAACGATGTGCTGGACATTAGTAAACTAGAAAGCGGCGACGAAGAACTGACCGACGAGTATTTTCATCTAAAGGAACTTCTTTCAAGTTGTATGGCCGTCGTGGACAGCCAGGCCGCAGAGCGGGACGTGACGATCGTTACGGATTTTGACCGACCGGAACATCTTCCGCACGAGTACTTTTTTGGAAGTCCCCTCCACATCAAACAAATCCTGATCAATATCGCGGGAAACGCAGTAAAATACAATAAGCCGAGCGGACGTGTTACGATCCGGTGCCGGGAACTGTCCGAAGAAAATGGCGTGGCCCGCATTTGCTTTGAGATCGCCGATACGGGAATCGGCATCGGCGAGGAGTACCTGAAACATATTTATGAACCGTTCACCCAGGAGGACAGCGGCGCCAGAACAAATTATCAGGGGAGCGGACTCGGGATGACGATTACGAAAAAGCTCGTAGATAAAATGGGCGGCACGATACAGATCGACAGCAAACCCGGTAAGGGAAGCGTCTTCACCGTCGTTTTACCCCTGAAAACAGCCCTCCCGCCCGAAACCGAAGAGAGCGATCCCGCCGCGGATGCCCCCAAAATCGAGGGAAAACGTGCGCTTCTTGTGGAAGACAACGAACTGAACCAGGAAATCGCGCAGTTTATGCTGATGGAGAAGGGCTTAGACGTAACGGTCGCAGTCAACGGAAAAGAAGCGGTGGATCTGTTTCAGGAGTCAGAGCCTTACACATACCAGATCGTCTTTATGGATGTGATGATGCCGGTGATGAACGGGTATGAGGCAACACAGGCGATCCGCGCCCTTGACCGGCCAGACGCGACGGAAGTTCCGATTATAGCGATGACAGCGAATGCGTTCGCGGAAGATGTGAAGGCGGCGCTGGACGCGGGGATGAACGAGCACACGGCGAAACCGATCGAGCCGGAGGTGATCGGGAGGGTGCTGGAGAGGTGGTTGGGGGGAGAGTAGGTAGAGTAGGATGGGATGAGAGTAATGGGAGAAGTAGATAAAACGCAAGGGGGATGAAGGATGCAGGAGGAACGGAAGGAATGGGTGGAACAGGGATTGGGGACGGCATTTTTGGATGAAAAGATATCTTCTAATATTCGATATAAGCCACAGTTTATTTCGAATGATCGTGAAAAGGGGAGTAAGGTTTTATCATTTATTGAAAAAGACCTATCTACTTGTGAGAAATTTTATATCAGTGTAGCATTTATAACAATGGGTGGAATCACCCCACTTCTTCAAACGCTGAGAGAGTTAGAAAAGCGGGGAATTGAAGGCTGTATCTTAACAACGAACTATTTGAATTTTAGTGAACCCAAAGCAATCAGAATGCTTTCTATGTTTAAAAATATAACAATAAAAATGTTTATGACAAGTGAGGCAAAAGTAGGATTTCATACGAAAGGATACATTTTTAAACAAGAAGAAATTTATCATATTATTGTCGGAAGTTCTAATATGACATTAAGTGCACTTACAACGAACAGAGAATGGAATACTCGTCTTATTTCTTGTGAAAAAGGAGAGTATGCCAAGGTCATTATCTCGGAATTTTTCTCTTTATGGGATTCTCCATGTTCAATGGAATTTGAAAAATTTATTGATGTATATGAAAAAGCATATTTAAAAAATAAGTCCTTTCAAAAACGAGATCAATATGCTCAACAAGGGAAAATGGAAACTTTTGAAGAACGTAAGATGAAGCCAAATTCTATGCAAAAAGGCTTTATAGCGAATTTGGACAAATTGCGTAAAGCAGGAGAAAAACGTGCATTGTTAATATCAGCAACTGGGACTGGAAAGACGTATGCTTCAGCGTTTGCCCTTCAAAAAGAGTGCCCAAAGAAGGCATTATTTTTAGTTCATAGGGAGCAGATCGCAAAGCAAGCAATGATAAGTTACAAAAAGGTTTTTGGAGATAAAAAGACGTTTGCACTTCTGTCTGGCAATTCTCAAAGAGAAGAGGTTTATGAGGCAGATTATTTGTTTTCAACTATGAGTATGATGGCAAAATCAGAAATATATCGACATTTTCATCCGAATGAATTTCATACGATCATTATTGATGAAGCACATCGAATCGGGTCCGCAAGTTATCAAAATATAATGAATTATTTTGAACCTGAATTTTGGCTCGGAATGACTGCTTCGCCTGAACGTACGGATGATTTTGACGTATTTGAGGCATTTCATCATAATATTGCATATGAGATCCGTTTGCAGAAAGCGATGGAAGAAGATCTATTGTGCCCATTTCACTATTTCGGTATTACGGACTTACAAGTGGAAGGTGAGATGGTTAATGATAAGACAGATTTTAATAAATTGACATCGGATGTTCGAGTAGATTATGTGATAGAACAGATGGAGTTTTATGGTTACAGCGGAGACAGAGTAAAAGGGCTCGTTTTTTGCAGCTCAAAAAAAGAAGCAATAGAATTAAGCAGAATGTTTAATGAAAGAAATTATAAAACGATAGCTTTGACGGGAAAGGATTCTCAAGAACAGCGCGAGCAGGCGATCGAACGCTTGGTTTCTGAGAATGAAAAGGACAAGATTGATTATATTTTTACCGTGGATATTTTTAATGAAGGTGTTGATATTCCGGAAATAAATCAGGTTGTCATGCTTCGCCCTACAAAATCGCCTATTGTTTTTGTACAACAGCTTGGTAGAGGACTGCGAAAGGCAAAAAATAAAGAATATGTTGTTATTCTAGATTTTATTGGAAACTATGATAATAATTTTATGATTCCAATAGCTCTGTCTGGAGATAGAAGCTATAACAAAGATAATATCCGTCGTTACTTAATGGAAGGCTGTCGTATGCTTCCAGGTGCTTCGACAATTCATTTTGATGAAATATCTAAAAATCGGATATTTCATTCAATCGATCGTTTGAAAGGAATTAAGGCGATCATAAGAAAAGGCTATCATGACTTGAAAAGTCGTCTTGGCCGAGTCCCTCTCTTGATAGATTTTTATAATAATGGAGAAGTGGATCCCTTGGTAATATTGAAGCAATACAAATCATATCCTAATTTTCTGAAACATGTTGATGAAGCAGCGTGTACCGATCAACTATTAGAAAGAGAAGTTTTAGTACTCGAATACTTATCTAAAATAGTTGCGAGGGGAAAGAGGCCACATGAGGCAGAAATTCTGGAAGCAATGATGTATAGAGATAAGGTTAAAACTTCTATCTTAGCAGAAGAAATGGCAAAAAAATATCATTTGAATGTTACGATGCAAGAGATCGAATCTGCGGTCGATAATTTGCAGGGGAAATTTGTTAGTAGAGAGGATGAATTAGCAAAATATTCTCAAATAGGTTTTATACAAAAAGCGCAAGCCGATCAAATACAAAGGCTGGTCTGGTTTTATGATCGCTTAAATCATCCTCTTTTTCATTCATATATGAAAGATTTAATAGATATTTCTAAGGCAAGATTTCAAGATAATTATGCGGAAAAACCACGAGAGGATGAGTTTGTGTTATATGAAAAATATTCTCGTCGAGATGTTTGTCAATTATTAAATGAAAGACGGGATTTGTCATCTACTATGTATGGAATGAAGCGTATTGGTGAAGATGTTTGCATTTTTGTGACATATCATAAACAGGAAACGACCGAGGGAAAAGAGTATTTAGATGGGAAACCAAATTACGCAGATGAATTTGTAAATAATCAAATTTTTATGTGGGATTCTCAGATGGGAAAAGGACCTGATAGTAGTTATATGCGGGAAGTGTTGCAAGCAAAACGAAAGAGGCTTTTTGTCAAGAAAAGTGATTCTGAGGGAGCTGATTTTTATTATATGGGATTGTTTGATGTCGTAGAGGCAAAACCGGGTGAAAAAAAAGACAATCACGGAAAAGTACGAACGATTACGAAAGTAATGGCGCGGATGCGGCAAGAGGTTCGGCAAGATTTACTAGAATATTTGCAAGATATAATATAGATTTGGAGTGGTAGAATTGAAAACACTAAAGGTAGTAGCAGCAATTATTGTCCACGAAGGCAAAATCTTGGCCACGCAGAGGGGGTATGGGGAATGGAAAGGTGGTTGGGAATTTCCAGGTGGAAAGATAGAGCCAGGGGAGACACCGGAAATAGCATTAAAACGGGAAATAGAAGAAGAGTTGGATCTAACCGTTGAAGTGGGTGAATTGTTTGACATTGTGGAATATGATTATCCTGAATTTCATTTATCGATGAAATGCTTTTTATGTAAAATAGAAACGGGTCATCTATTCTTAAGAGAACATCAGGCCGCAAAATGGTTGACAAAGGACTTATTGAACACTTTAGATTGGCTTCCAGCGGATGAGGGATTGATAAGTAAGCTGAGTGGAAATAAGGGGAGATTTTAATTATGATGTCGCGATGTTCGAGTAAATTGTTAGAGGAATTAAAGAGACGAGCGATCTTTTCAGAATATTTACCAGAAAATTTTAATGTAGATTCTGAAGGGTTTGATATTTTTTTAGCTGGAGGAAGCAATAAAGAGAATATAGAACCATATCAGTTTAATATGAGCAGATTTAATAATAGTGGTGATCGCCGCGTAATTAGTATTCCTGAAATATCGGCATATACCGCATTAATTGAATTTTTTAGGCAAAATGAAAGCATATTAGATGATATAATACAGTTATCTCGGTATGATACACATTCATTTTCTAGAATAATAGATGAAAATGAAAATATAATTGTCGATGATGCTTTTTATGGAACTTCAGATTTGGATTTACGTATAAGAAATGATGGGGATGTTAGTCGAGTTTATGAAAAAAATAGACTAACTTTTTTAAATAACATGTATAAAAAAATTGAATATGCTCAAGGTGCTAATGGAATATTATATCTTGATATTTCGGACTTTTATGGGAGTATTTATACGCATTCTTTAACTGCGATAAAGATAGGAGTAGAGAACGCAAAGAATGCTTATCAAAATAATAATAAGAATGAAGTATATCGTTTATATGCCAAATTAGATGAGGTTGTTAGAGGGCTTAATGGAAAAAGAACGAATGGGCTTTTAATTGGACCTTATGTTTCGCGTATTTTGTCTGAGGCAGTATTGGCTAATTTGGATGCAGATTTACTAAAGGAAAAAATAGAGTTTACACGTTATGCAGATGATTATGAAATTATTGTTAGGAATAATGAGGATATTGATACAGTGAAAAGTAAGGTTAATACTGTGTTTGAAAAGTATTATTTTAGATGTAATTCTGAAAAAACACATTATGAAGAATATCCATTTTATATTTTTAATAACTTTGAATTTGCCGTAAAGCAGATATCAAATGATAGTACTATTGATTCGGAGAAAACAATTGAGTTATTTAACCGATTTTTGAAAATGGAAAAGGATGGCGATAAAGGAGCCATCAGATATTTATTAAGAAGACACAAGGACGAATATTCGATAAGTGACAAAAAATTATATTTGGCATACCTGTTGAATCTGTTAACGAATGATGAAAAGGCATTGGGAATGGTTTGTCGGATTATTATAGAGGAATATAAAAATGAAAATATAGAGATGAATGATACTATATATCAGATTATTTTTAAAGAGCTTGAAGCACAAATAAAGAAGAAACATGATTTAGAGGTTGTTTGGCTGGTATATCTCATGAAATATGTAGATTATCCAATGACGAGAGAAGTTTTCTTCATTTTATTATCACAAACTAATGAATTAGCTAAAATTATTTTGATTTATGAATGGGAAGAATTTATAAACGACTTCTGGGTTGAAAAATGTTGGAAAGAAGCAAAATCATGGATTTTGTTATATAGCTTAGCAGTGAAATATAGTAAAAAACAAGAGGAATTTTATAAAAGGTTAAATATTCAAAAAAGCAGAAATTTTTATCAAAAACTTTTCAAGAATGGTTTTTTGTTTTATAAGAGTACATATAACAAAGTGAGTACTGCTGAAAATGAAACTAAGAAAGGAGTTCCCCCATGCCCAAAGCCATATTCATTGATTTTTACGGAACCGTCGTCCATGAAGACGGAGCCGTCATAGCCGACATAACAGAACAAATCTACAACACCGGAACCGCCCAAACCCGCTCCGACATCGGAACATTCTGGTGGAATGAATTTCAAACCCTGTTCCAGTCCTCCTATGGAGACCATTTCCAACCCCAAAGAGACCTCGAAACCGAGTCTCTCCTCCGCACGCTCGAAAAATTCCAATCCCCGGCGGATGCGGAAACATTAAGTGATCGGATGTTCGCCCACTGGACCCACCCCCCGATCTTCGAAGAATCAAAACAGTTTTTCGAGACATGCCCGCTCCCCATCTATATCGTATCCAATATTGATCGAGACGATATTTTACAAGCCGTCCAGCATCACGGACTAACACCGACTGGTATCATAACGAGCGAAGATGCAAAAGCATACAAACCGCGAAAGGAAATATTCGAGTTCGCGTTAAAAATCGCCGGTCTATCCCCAAAACAAGTCATACATATCGGGGACTCACTAAGCAGTGATGTAAGCGGTGCTCAGTCATGCGGCATACAAGCTGTGTGGATCAACCGGAGTAAAAGAGCGGTGCCAAACGGTGTTGTTTCAGTCAGCAACCTACTGGATCTTCTAGAATTCACAAAATAAAGACGAAGTAAGAAAACACAAAAAAGCAAAAACATAAAAACGTAAAAAGTAAAATGCAGGTGATACTATGAAAACAATAAACGGAACCTACACAAGCGCGAAAATATTCACATGCGCCAACCCTGAAAACGAACTGGACGATTACGCCGCCGCCCAGCTCCAGATGCTCTGCGACAACCCTGTTTCCCAGGGCTGCAAAATTCGCGTCATGCCAGACGTCCACCCTGGAAAAGTCGGCACGATCGGTCTGACGATGACGGTCGGGGAGCGCGTCATGCCGAATATCGTCGGCATTGATATCGGCTGCGGCATGACATTGGCCGAAATGAACGGTAAACGGGTGGAATTTCAAAAACTGGACACGGTAATCCGCGAACGTGTGCCATCCGGTTTTCACATCAGGAGCAGTGTCCACCGTTTTGCGGATTCCTTCGACTTTTCCCGGTTAGCATGTGCGGGAAGGATCCGCAAGGACAAAGCGCTGCACAGCCTCGGCACACTCGGCGGCGGAAATCATTTTATAGAAATTGACAAAGATGACGAAAATCATATGTACGCTGTCGTTCATTCAGGAAGCCGGCATTTAGGAAAAGAAGTGACCGAATACTATTTGTCAGAGGGGCAAAAGCAGCTCAAAGACAAACAGATCGATGTCCCCTATGAACTGACCTGGCTCGAGGGATCCCTAAAAGAAGATTACCTTCACGATCTGGAGATCGTACAGGAATACGCTGCCCTGAACCGTCAGATCATGCTCGAAGAACTGGCAAAGGGAATGAAGTGGAAGTACAAAGATATGTACTCCTGTATCCATAACTATGTCGATGCCTCGTCCGAACAGCCGATACTCCGAAAGGGAGCGATATCTGCAAAAGAAGGGGAAATGGTAATCATCCCGGTCAATATGCGGGACGGGATACTGCTCGGAACCGGCCGCGGAAACGAGGACTGGAACCAGTCCGCCCCACATGGCGCGGGACGGATCTTAAAGAGAGAAGATGTGAAATCGAGCCACACACTGGCAGAATTCAAAAAAGCGATGAAAGGCATCTATTCCCCATCGATCAATAAAGAAACGCTCGACGAGGCGCCATTTGCCTACCGCGGCCTCGAAGAGATCGCGGCGGTGATCGGTGATACGGTCTCTATTTCCAAAACGATCCGGCCGGTTTATAATTTCAAGGCGGGCGCACAAGAGAGGTGACTGTTATGATCTTACAGATCAGTTCCGGCCAGGGGCCGGCAGAGTGCGAGTTGGGAGTGGCGCTTCTTTTTGAAGCGTTAAAAAAAGAATATCCAGATCTGGAGCGGTTATCCGATCATCCCGCCAAAGACAGAGGCTGCTATACATCGATCCTTTGTTCTACCGAATGCGATCTGTCGGAACTAGAAGGGAGTGTCCAGTGGATCTGCCAGAGTCCGTTCCGGCCAAATCACAAACGGAAGAATTGGTTTATCGACATCAGTGTGATCCCGGAAGTGGAACGCATCTGTACCGATCAGGAAATCAAGTTTGAGTCGTTCCACAGCCACGGGAAGGGCGGCCAGAATGTAAATAAGGTAGAAACCGGCGTGCGCCTGATTCATATTCCGACGGGGATTACCGTTACGTCTACGTCCGGGCGCAGCCAGTATAGGAACAAAAAAGATGCGCTTTCCAAACTGAACGCGATCCTTGCCTCTCAAATGTCTGCGGCCAAGCAGCAGCAAAAAAAGGACGCCTGGCGGGAGCATACAAAAATTGAACGGGGGAATCCGGTTCGCGTCTATGAGGGCCGCAGATTTGTGAGGAAATAGTACTCACTTGGCAAAGGGGATCAGCCGGAGATCAAAACGAAAATCCGTCTCATCAAATCGGTATTTCTCGATCAGCCGTGGGCCGCAGCTGTTGGAGCCGATGCCGTTCTGGGCGCGGTCCAGACAGAGGACGCTGTCTCCACATGGCTCTAACTCGTAATTGTGCTTTTTCGCGGCAAGTTCTTCCTGCGTATAGATCGAAGCGTTAAAACAGAAGGCGTCTTTGCCGGCGGCGGCCAGTCCGCGCGTGCCGGATTCCAAAATGACATAGCTGCAGTCATAATGGCTGCCATTTTCCTGCGGCCGGATATAGTCCTCGTGCAGATCCGATATGGCACTGGTATACGTTCCGTGGCTTCCCGCGCGGTGTTTGTCGATGTAACTTTCACCGGGGCCGATGCCATAATAGGTTACGGTATCCAGTTCGCGTGGAAGGAAAAGCCGCAGTCCGAACCGCGGCAGTTCTGGAAATTCCCTGCCTCGTTTTACGGTTACGGAAATGTCCATTGTCCCATCCGCCTGAACGGTCCATAGCGTTTCCATGTCCATGAGTTTTTGCGTAGAGGGAGCGCAGAGGGAGGCCGTGACGTGGATTTTGACGGCAGGACCATCGTGTTCGCTCGAAATGACATAAGCGCGTTCTGCCGCCAGATCATAGTGCGCGCGCGTCCATTCGGCGCTGACCGCTTTATCATTATCGGTCGGGGCGCGCCAGACGTTGAACTGCATCGGCCGCGTAAGCAGCTCGTGGCCGTCGGCGCTCATCTGCCGCGGCATTCCCGTCCGCTTGTCGAACACATAGCGGAAGCGGCTGCCTTTTAAGGTGAGAGAAGTATCATCTTCTGACAGCAGGATCGGCGGGAGGTTCTCCGCGGCGTTATGTGTCATTATACTTTGGCAGATCTGGTTTCTATCGTCCTCGCCGGAAAGCAGCAGTTCGTCGAATCCCATCAGAAGATCAGCCGGGACACATGCTGTATTTTTCTTCTGACGATAGTACAATTTTAAATAGGTGATCCCCGGTGCGGAAGCCGCCGGAGAAAACGGTATGCAGCCCGTTTCGTGCGGCGCGATGGAGGGACAGTCGAGAGGTCCCGATTCGAGGACTGTGCCGTCGCAGTTTATTTCATACGTAATAGAAACACATTCCTGAACATCTGTAAAATCCCATGTGTTTTCCAGTACCAATCTATCATGTTCCCGGTCAAAACAGACAGCCCGGACAGGGCGGTGCACATTTTTGTATTCCAGCAGCCCCGTGTGTGGCGTGCGGTCAGGGTAGACGAGTCCGTCCATGCAGAAATTGCCGTCGTGTACGGTTTCCCCGTGGTCGCCGCCGTAGAGATACATCTCGGTTCCGGCCTCCGTTTTTCCCTTGTATATACCGTGGTCGCACCATTCCCAGACAAATCCGCCGCAGAGGATGTCGGACTGGTGGAACAGATGGTAATAGTCCTCAAAATCTCCCGGCCCGTTTCCCATCGAGTGGCAGTACTCACACAAGATCATTGGTTTGTCCGGCTCGCCTTCCAAATATTCTTTGATTTCTTCCAGAGAGGGGTACATCCGGCTGTACAGATCCAGATCTGAAAAATCACATTTCCGTTTTTCATTCCGGTATAAGGCGCTTTCATAATGGGTCAGCCGGCCCGGATCAAAGGATTTTGTAAAATGGAGCGCCTGCTCGAACGCGGCGCCGAACGCGCTCTCGTTTCCCATCGACCAAATGACGACGCACGGGCGGTTTTTGTCCCGATGGACACACCGTTTCACGCGGTCGATGATGGATCCGGCAAAGGCGGGATTGTCGGCGACCGGCTCGCTCCACCGTCTGCACCGGTTGTCCCAGGCGTCCTCTTTCAAATAGAGGGCGCAGGCGCCGTGCGCCTCGATGTCGGCTTCATCAATGACGAAAAAGCCGTATTCGTCGCAGAGCTGATAGAAGAGGGGCGCGTTTGGGTAGTGGCTCGTGCGGATCGCGTTTACATTGTGCTGTTTCATCAGAACCAGATCGGTTGTCATCTGCTCCTGACTGATCGTAAAACCAGTTACGGGATCGGAGTCGTGCCGGTTCACTCCCCGGAATTTGACAGCGGTTCCGTTTACGGTAACGACATTGTGTTCAATCTTGATCTCGCGAAGCCCGACGCGGTCGGTGATCGTTTCTGTCTCGGTCTGAATGAGTAACGTATATAGATAGGGTTGTTCCGGGTTCCAAAGGCGGGGATCCGGGATCGAAAGGCGGGCACAGGCCTCTTCGAAGTCCCCGTCTTGGTCCGCGCATGGCCCGTGGGCCGGAGTGGCCGAAGCAGAGATGGATGTTTCCCCCACGCACATCCCTTCCTGGTCAAGCAGCTTTAGCAAGGTGGGAATGCGGTTATGAAAATAGCGGAGTCGTACCGAAACAAAAGCATTCCCGTTCGTCTTTTCGGACGGGAGTTTGGTGGTGACGAAATAATCGTAGACGCCTTCGGCCGGGCGTGTCAGTAAATACACATCGCGGAAAATACCGCTCATGCGGAACTTATCCTGATCTTCTAAGTAACTTCCGTCGCACCATTTGAGAACGAGGACGGCTAACTGGTTTAGACCGTTTTTCAGATAAGAAGTCACGTCAAATTCACTCGTGGAATGGGACACCTGGCTGTAGCCGATATAATGGCCGTTCAGCCACACGTAAAAACACGAGTCCACGCCCTCAAAATTCAGGAAAGCATGGGGAGCCGCTTTACTTTTTTTATAGGAAAAGCATGTGCGGTACGCGCCGCACGGGTTGTCCTGCGGGACGTACGGCGGATCAAACGGAAACGGGTAATTGACATTTGTGTACTGGTGGGAATCATAGCCGTGGTTCTGCCAGACAGACGGAACGGGGATGGTATCAAAATCTGAATCGTCAAACATTTCCTCGTAAAATGGTTCTGTCAGGTCGTAAATGCTGTCGTAGTACCGAAAGCGCCAGTCGCCGTTTAAGAGCTGGAAGCGGTCGGAGTCCCCGCGGTGGTGCACGAGGGTCTCCATCGCCTTGGAAGCCGGGATGTAGTAGGCCCGTTCAGGCATCGTGTTTTCATGTAACATATGTAGGTCTTCATAGTATCGGGGTATGATCATGGGATTCTCCTTTTCTCTCTGTATGGGATAAATGGACGTGTTGTTATTGTTTATTTTAACATGGGAACAGGGGAGTGGCAACTGGTAATCGCCGCGGGAATCGAAAAAGGAAGAACCATTCGTGCAGTGGGAAGTGCCGTTTGTGTTGTTTTCTTTTTTTTGGGTATCATGTATGCTATACTGTAACTGCGACAGGGCCGAAAAGAAGAGGAAGAGGTTCAGCCTGGCCTGAGTGGGGAATGTGAAGGAGGATCGTCATGAAGAAAAGGCGGGATTATCATTTGTATGAAAATATAATATATTTGGCGAAGGAAAGCTGGGATTATGACCGAAGGATTCTGATCTTTTCCCTGATCTCGATCGTCACGGGTATTTTTCTTCCGCTGTTCCAGATTTACCTGCCAAAGGCGGCGGTGGATCTTTTTGTACAGAAAGCAGATCTGCAGCAGATCGCGAAAACGCTCGGTCTGGTGGTGGGAGGGTTTCTCCTATTGCAGGCGGGGAACGGGTATGTCACCAGCGCAAAATATTTTTTGTACAATGACATGCGGAATGTATTTTTGCAGAAAATATTCCTGACTTCGATCGACTGCGATTATTCGGAGGCAGAAAATGGGAAATCGCTGGAAAAGTACCAGCGGGCGGTAAATGTGACGAATCAGGGGGACTGGGGGGCGACCTCGCGGGTTTACCAGATCGTGCCGGAACTTGTCACCAGCATCTGCTGCTTTTTCCTGTACACGGGAATTTTGTCGTCGCTGCACATCGGAGTCATTTTCCTTCTGCTATTTTCGTCTGCGGTGACATACTGGTTTCAGAAAAGGGAGACGGCCTGCTATGAGCGGACGAAGGATTTGTTTGCGAAGATACAGAAAAAACTGTATTACTCTATCAACTGTGGCGCCTGGGCGGGAAAAGACATTCGTGTTTATCATATGCAGGAGTGGCTGAAAGGACTGATGGCAAAATGGCAGGGAGAGGGAAATAAGATACGTAGGGAACGGAGCAAGCAGGAGTTTTATACCCACATTATGAACTGCGTGCTCGGGTTTTTACGGGACAGCCTGGCGTATGTCTATCTGATCGCGAGGACGCTGCAGGGAGAGATCGGCGCCGGGGATTTCGTGTTCTATTTTGGTGCGGTTGTCAGTTTTTCCGGCTGGATCCAGCAGATGGTAAGACAGCTCAGCGGCCTGAGGACGGCAAATGTGGGAATCAAGGACCTGCGGGAATATCTGGAGATTCCGTCAGAAGAACTGCGGAGTGGTGAGGTGGAAATGCCAGACTGCTCGGACGGTGTGGAGATCGTATTTGACCATGTGACGTTTTTTTATGCGGAAAGTCCTGTCCCGACGATCCGCGATCTGAGTTTTACCATCAAAAAAGGGGAACACATCGCGCTAGTCGGATTGAATGGGGCTGGGAAAACGACGCTGATCAAACTGATGATTGGTTTTTATCAACCGACGTCAGGGCACATACGGATCAACGGAGTCGATATGAACCGTCTGGGCAGGCGGGACGTGTACGCGCTTTATTCAGCAGTATTTCAGGATATCCTCATTCTGCCTTGTATGCTGGATGAAAATGTCGCTCTTTTGCCAAAGACGCAGATTGACAGGGAGCGCGTAAATGAGGTTTTGAAAAAGGCAGGTTTATGGGAAGAGATGGAGCGCAGGAACATTACGCTGGATTCCTATATGACGAAACATCTGACGGATGACGGGATCTTACTGTCCGGGGGACAGCGGCAGAAGCTTTTGCTGGCGAGGGCATTGTACAAAGAAGCGCCGGTACTTTTGCTGGACGAACCGACCGCGGCGCTCGATCCGCTTGCCGAGAAGGAAATATATGAAAAATATGAGGAGTTCTGCGGGGGGAGGACGGCAGTATTTATTTCGCACCGTCTGGCGAGTACGCAGTTTTCGAACCGGATCTTTTTTCTGAAGGAAGGGACGGTTGTGGAAGACGGGACGCATGAGGAACTGATGGAGCGGGGCGGCGAATACGCGAAATTATACGAGGTGCAGAGTCATTATTACAACGAAGGAGCAGAAGAAGGGGGTGAAAACGATGCGTGTTATGAGTAAAGATCTGACGGAGAAGCTTACCTTTCACGAAAAGGTGGAGGTCAGCCGCAGACTGTGGCAGGAGGTGTGGCGGCTGAATCGTAACTTTGTGCCGATGGTGGTTCTGTTACAGATGTTTACGATTGCCGGAAGCTATATCGGTATTTATGTGTCTGCTATGGTGCTGAACGGATTGACAAAAGGGATGCAGATGAGGGAACTGGTGTACCAAACAGTGTTCTGGCTGGCTGCTGCGTTTGTATTAAGTATCCTTTCCGGATGGATACGGACGAAATGCGAGCGGATCAAGGAAATGTCCTGGGATCTGATATCCATCCGGAAAAACGGGAAGCGCATGGAGATGGACTGGCCGGATCTGGAAAGCCCGTATATGAATGAACTGTACAGCCGGATGCAGGAGGATAATAACTGGGGAGATGGCATCCACGGGGCGTATACATGTATCGAAGACATTTTATTCCATTTGTTCAATGCACTATTTGCGGTCGGGATGATGGTTCCTGTCATAAACGGTCTGTGGGAGAACCGGAGCGTTATTACGTATGTGTATTTTGGGGTACTGGCGGCAGTCATCGTCATTTATGCGATTGGGTCCGGTTATTTCGGTGAAAAACTTCATGTGATCATGCAGAGGTGGCCGAAAAATGAGCCGGAAAAAATAAA
Organism: uncultured Eubacterium sp.; assembly: GCA_910583555.1. Taxonomy (GTDB): domain Bacteria; phylum Bacillota; class Clostridia; order Lachnospirales; family Lachnospiraceae; genus Eubacterium_F. The sequence continues at coordinate 8,663 of CAJTXO010000027.1, read as the reverse complement.
CCTGATGTGGTTTTTCGTGATATTTAATGGTATTACGCCGGAAAACCGGAAAGACGTAAAATTGTATAATGCGAAGCCGCTTCTGGAAGAATATATGATAGAACACGGGAAGGAATTCTTAAAGCAAAAAGAGACGGATATGGCGAGGGAGAGCGGAAAAAAGGAAGTATTTGGCAATGTATTTGGTGCCGGGGTGAGCGGGATCTGCTATTTTTTTCTGACGCTCATGGCGGTCGGAGGAAGCGTACTTGTCGGGGATCTGGTCCGCTATGCCGCCTGTTTTGAACGCCTGACGACATCCATCCAGCAGATCATCAGCAGGCTGTCGGCATTTTTGCTGGTGGCGCGCAAGCAAAGTTCGACCTTTGAATTTCTGGATTCGGAAGGAAAGCTTTACCGGGGAAAACTTCCGGTGGAGAAGCGAAGGGATAACGAGTACGAGATTGAATTTTGCAACGTGTCATTCCGCTATCCGGGAAACAGCGAGTACGCGCTCCGGAATTTCTCCCTGAAAATGCGGATTGGGGAGAAGATGGCGCTCGTCGGGAAAAATGGATCCGGAAAGACGACGATGATCAAACTTTTGTGCCGGCTGTACGACCCCACAGAGGGGGAGATCCGTTTGAATGGCGTAGATGTGAGGAAATATGATTACCGGGAATATATGGAATTGTTTTCGGTCGTGTTCCAGGACTTTTCGATGTTTGATTTCTCCGTGGCGGAGAATGTCGCCGTTTCTTCGGAATATGATGAGGACAGGGTAAGGGACTGCCTGGAACGCGCCGGATTTGGGGAACGGCTGGAAACGTTGGAACAGGGGGTTGGTACTTATGTGGGAGAACAGTATGACGACGGGGTGAAAATGTCCGGCGGGGAGAAACAGAAGATCGCGATCGCCCGCGCGCTATACCGGGATTCTCCCTTTATTTTGCTGGATGAGCCCACAGCGGCGCTTGATCCGATCGCGGAGTACGAGATCTATTCAGCGTTTAACGAGATGGTGGGAACGAAGACGGCAGTTTATATTTCCCACCGCCTGTCCTCCTGCCGTTTTTGTGAGGATATCGTCGTGTTTGACGGCGGGGAGATCGTGCAGAGGGGATCTCATGAAAAACTGATGGAGGACGAGGATGGCTTGTATCATCAAATGTGGACGGCGCAGGCGCAGTATTACAGGAAAGAAGAAGCAGGCGCATCTTGCTCTGGAGCAGTAAAGAAAACTGGAACAGTATCTTGAATATGTATGTGTCCAATTTGATGAGCGATGCGGTGAGAAAACAGGGGATTTCGTACCTGTCGGTGTAAAATCAGGGAATGTTACCCGATCTGCAGCATCGACTTATATTTCCTGCGCTTTTTCGCCGGCAGCTTCATGGAAACGCTGCGGGAAATACCGGCAAAGGCTTGTTTTCCCACACGCACAAGCTGTTTTGAGCGGATCGTTACCTGTTTGAGTCGGGCACATCCCCGGAACGCTCCGGCTCCGATTTTCTTTATATTGCTCCCGATCGTGAGGTTCGTCAGGTTCCGGCAGGCCCGGAAAGAATTTTTGCCGATTTCCGTCACTTTAAATGTCCCCCCTTTGATTTTCACGACAGCAGGTATAACGGCTCGTTTCCGATTCTTTTTTGATGTACCGTTTACGGAAACCGTACCGCCGCTTTTACTGAGCGAGAGGACTTTATAGCGCATGCCGCCAGCGGAGTAAGTCTTTCCTTTTACAGCCTTCCCATTCTGGGCAGCAGGGGCCGCCGTCTTGTTTGCCGGTCCTGTGGGAGAACCAGACTGAGATGGTACACCCTGCGGCGCGGTATTTTGCGGCGGATTGCTGCCGCCTGTGGTGTCCGGCGTCGGCTCAGCGGGCTTTGGGATCGGCGTTTCCTCGATGACCGGATCCGACGGATTGTTTTTGTCCTCAGGATCCGTAATGGACGAAAGATCAGATGGCTTGCCGTACTGTAATGTCCCGGCAGCAGCTTCAAAGTGCACGCCTGGTTTTTGCTGCGGGATCACATCATAATCAAGCATAAATGTTTTCTGCGGACCGAGATAGCTTTCCTTTAACGGCTCGTTACTGATGACGAGACGCTCGAGTCCCAGTCCGGCGTGCATGCCGTAAAAGCGGACCGTGTGGACGCCCGCGGACATGTATTCTTTGGAAGCGGAAACATGGATGTTATTCATGATACCGTCTTTCCAGCGGTTATCGCCATCGGCGGCGTAGGAGATATATTTTCCGTCCGGAAGGGAGTTGATGTTCTGGATCGGGTTGTCATCGACCTGTATGCCGTAGAAAAGTTCTACCGGGACATATCCCCAGTCCGACGGTTTGAATATATTGTTTGTCGTCGTGGTGTAGGCAGTAAAGGTATAGTCCCCGTCCTCATCCACATATACCCGGTATTCCATGTATGGCGCGTCTGTCGGTGCTTCATACTCGGTGACAATGCGTGTCTGGCTGCCGGTTTTTACCTCCGTGGTTTTTCCCGTCCTGACGGTAAAACTCTCGGTTGTCGGGAACATTTTCATCGCCGAGCGGTATCTGCCGTAGCCGTCGATTCGTCCCCAGGAAACGCCGTTTGCCGATGGTTTGGCTGTGATGTATTCCTCGCCCTCGATCGTCACGACATCCTGGCTCTCAAAATGTGTCTTGACACCCTTGCTTTTGTATTCTGTATAACTGGCTTCCACGTTCAGTTTGACGGTCTGGCCGTTTCCTTTGATCACGACTGTGCCCGTTTTGTCAGAGCGGACTTTTGACCAGTCGACCGATACGTAAAAATATGCGGCGTCCGAAACGGTGCCTCCGTTCACGATCTGATTTCCCTCTTTATCGGTAATCTGGATCCAGTCGGCGAGCGTGCCGACGGTAAACGTATAGTCGTTCGTGCCGCCGTTGCTCATCGTAATGCAGCGGCGTTCTTTCCCTGTATTTGTAAATACAGGAAGGGAAACGGTTCCCGATCCATAGGCGTCTGGATCGCCGTCCGGCGAGACGAGCATGTTCGCGTCTTCCGAAAGCGGGATCTCTTCCCCTTTCGGATAACTCCATCCGTCGGAATTCCATGTGACAAAACCGACGTGGGGCGAAGACATCATCTTAGACCACTTTCCATCTGACATTGTATTGTTATAGTAATCGGTCAGTTCTTTGTCCAGCGCGACACATTCCTCCACAAGTGCCGCATAGACATTGGCCAGGGAACTTTTTTGTTCGCCGTAAAAATCATTCATCGATTTGAAGATCATCATGCGCGTGACGTTAGCGGTCGCGACGGCCTGGTAATAAACGATCTGGTAATAGGCGTCATCCCAGTCCGTTCCCTTGAAGTATGTATCATAATAGGACTTGGTTTTCTCGATCGTCCGCAGGCACAGATCGAGTACTTCCTGTGCTTCGTTGTAGTTCGTGTTGCTGTAAAGCGTCGATTTGACGTACTCTGCTTTTCGGTATGTGCTGATCTTCAGGAAATCTGCCACACAGTCCGCTACGCCTTCCGCGACTTCATCCGGGCAGTTTTCCTTTTCGCCGAGCTGGTTTTGAAGCCAATGTTTGCGATAGGTTTCGGCGGTGTTCGGCTGTCCCCAGCGCTCCATGTCATAGGCGAGATCCATCGCGTAATTTAGTTCCATCTCCACCGGTTTGATGTCCCCGACATTGACAACCCATATGTCGCGTATGTTATAGTCATACGCCATCGTCAGCTGGTCCCAGATATGTTCGAGCTGGGTGGAACTGACCCATTCGTAGGCGCCCGTACCGACATGGCCGTCCAGGTGGTAGTAAAGTCCCCAGCCGGCCGCCCGGTTTCGCGCGCTTTCTTCCGGGATCGAACGAAGATTTCCGTAATTGTCGTCCGTCAGCATGATCGTTACGTCGTCGAGGCCGTCCCATTTATTCAGGCCGTCAATGCTGCCGTCGTCCGGCCCGTAAAAGTATTCCTCGTTTTCGCTGTAAGGAATGTAGATTTTGGGGGCGTCTTTCGTTTTTGAGTCCGGATGTTCTGCCTCGTACTGGCCGATGATCTCATTCTGGTCGGAAATGATCCGTTTGAGAAGATCGATGTTTTCCTGTACGCCGCCTTTTAGGGCGCTGTCCGCTTCCCCGCGCATTCCCATTGTGATCGTTGTCTCAAAATTGCCGTTCCGCTCGATGCCGCCTTTCCAGAACTGGTAGATCGCGTCGGCGTTTTTCGTATAATCCCAGGCGTTGCTCTTGCCATAGGTGCGGAATTTTTTCTGCCACTCGACGCCGGCGCGGTGGCAGGCTTCGTGGTGGGACGTTCCCATACATACACCATACGCGTCCGCGAGAACCGCATTTGCCAGACGGAAGTCGCGGGATTTCCCCTCGTCGGAAAAGCTGTTTCCCCACATGGCCGGCCACAGGTAATTGGCTTTCATGCGGATGATGAGTTCAAATACGTGCTGATAGCAGTCTTCGTTCAGGCCGCCGAACGCTTTATTTGCCCAGCCGGTGAACGAAGGGGATTCGTCGTTGATAAAGAACCCGCGGTATTTGACGGAAGGTTCTTTGGCAAGATACATCGTTTCGCGGTTAAAGGCCAGCAGGCCGGGATCCAGATAGACGGCAGAGTATTTAGCCGGCACGGCGTCCGCCATATAGACCCAGGCCGATACGCCGATGTGTTCCGAGATATGGAACATGCCGTACATGGCTCCGCGTTTGTTCGAGCCGGTGATGACGAGCGCCTGCTCCACGCCCGGGTATCCACACGAGGAAAGAATGTCACCGCTTACAAACTGCATCTGGTAACAGTCCCACTTCAATTGCCCGTTTTTGTAAAGGCCGGAGACGTCGATCTTCCCGTTCGCGATCAGGGCGTCGATGACATCGTTGTGCCCGATCGTTCCGGCGATGATGACATGTCCGGATAAGTCCGCCGCGTTTGTGATGACTTCGGCAGGAGCGCCCGTCACAAGACCGACGTCGCCGGCAAATGTGTCGGCGATGAGCTTCAGGCCGCAGTATTGATTGTCGCTGTTAGCACCGTCAGCGCTGATTTTTTTAGCACCGTCGGCGCTGATCTCTTCGTGCGCGGTATCAATATAAACAGAAGAGGTGCTTTGCCCATCGCTGAGGCGAAAACCGTCTGTTGTCCCGAGGACGCCTCCGCCTGCTTTTGTTTGTGTGATGTTGTTCGTTTCTGTTTTGTCAGTAGCTGCCTGGGCTGTATTCGTTTTTGAATGGGGGATAAACATATTTTCCATTGTTAAAACCATTGTAAGAATCAGGAGTAAAGCCAGTGTTTTCCTTTTCATCTTACTTCTCCTTTCTGCACGGGTTCGTGCTTACAGGCGGAATGCCTTTTTGTATTTCCGCCTTTGATCATGGAAGCGGATCGATCGCTGTTTTCTTGCTTCTGCCTACATTGTACCATAATCTCGTGATAGAATCCTTGCATATCAGGGACTAAATATTGCGCGAGTATATACTATGTGACAGTTTCCGCAAAAGTGGCACGAGGACATGGTGTAACTTTTTTCAGTCAACAGTTTGGGCCGAAAAGACCATTCGCGCATCGTGACATGCCGTTTGTGTTTTTTTGTTCGTTCTGGGTATAGTCTATGTTATACTGTAGCTACGACGGGATCGGTAGAACGGAAATCGGCTTGGCGTGAACGTAACATGCAAAGGTGAGAGGTTCGATTTCTCTGTGGCGGAAAATGTCGCGGTTTCTTCGGAATATGACGAGGACCGGGTCAGGGACTGTCTGGAACGCGCCGGATTTGGGGAACGTCTAGTATTACAGGAAGGCAGAAGTGTAGCCAGTAGTTTGCATCCGGATTGGTTTTCTGATATAATGGCGGTATTATGGTGAACACAGTCAGAATGGAGAACGATTCGGAGATGTTAAACATAGCTATTGTGGAGGACGAAAGTGCCCATGCGGACCTGCTGGTGCAGTATATCGGGGAGTGGTCGGCGAAAAACCAGATCCGCTGCCAGTTTCAGTTTTTTTCAAATGCGGAGAGTTTTTTATTTGAGTGGGAGGAAAACCGTGTGTGGGATGCGCTGTTTCTCGATATTCAGATGCCTGGCATCGACGGGGTGGAGCTTGCCAGACGCATCCGCGAACAGGACGGCAGGGTGGCGATCGTATTTACGACAGGGATTACCGACTACCTGCAGGAAGGGTACGAGGTGGCGGCACTGCACTATCTCGTGAAACCGTTAGATAAACAGAAGGTCGCCATCTGCATGGAGCGGATCACAGACGGGCGGGAACAGGCGGGAGACGGACAGGTCTGTCTGGTGGAAGCAGAAGGCGCTTCCATGCGGATCCGCGCAAAAGACATCACATATATCGAGGCATTTTCCCACGAGACAGAAGTGCATGTGAAACAATCGGTTTACCGTGTCAGGGAGGGAATCGGCGTCTGGCAGGAACGGCTGTCAGGCGGGGGACTATTTGTCCTCTGCCACCGTTCTTATCTGGTAAATCTGCTGTATGTGGCGCGGATCGATAAAACAGAACTGGTATTGGACGGCGGGGAGCAGATCCCGCTCAGCCGGAGAAGCCGCAGGGAGGTCAATGAAGCGTTCATCCATTTTTATAGTCGGAAATGAGAGGGGATGTGAGGTATGGGATCGGTATGGGTATGGGGCTGTCTGGGGATTATCGTTCTGGCGACCGTCCTATTTGGTCTCTGGAAGATGGTTTCTGTTTTTGTGGACAGGCGAATTTCCGATTATCAGAGCGACTTGATCCGCAAACACTGTGAGGAAGTAGAAAATATGTACCGCCAGGTACGCGGCTGGCGGCATGACTATAAGCACCATATCCAGACGATGAAGGCGCATCTGGCCCTGGGACAGTATGGGGAACTGGAGCAGTATCTCGATGAACTGGACGACGACCTGACGGCAGTGGATACGGTGGTCAAGACGGGAAATGTACGTATCGACGCGATCCTTAACAGCAAGCTCGGCGTGGCGAAATCCAAAAAGATCGAAGTGAACGCGAAAGCATTTGTGCCAAAGGAGATGCCCATATCCGAGGTAGACCTGTGTGTCATCATCGGAAATCTGCTGGATAACGCGATCGAGGCGTGTGAGAGGGAAGCGGAGGGCGAAAGGCAGTTTATCCGCGTTTATATCGACATTTTAAAAGAGCAGCTGTATATTTATGTGTCCAATTCGATGAGCGATGATGTGAAAAAGCAGGGGAATTCGTATCTGTCGGTAAAGGCCGGCGAGCACGGATTTGGCCTGATGCGGGTGGACCGTGTGGTCAAGCGTTACAACGGATATCTGAACAGGCAGCACGAAGATGGGGTTTTTGTCACGGAGATCATGCTGGGACTTGGCCGCCAGGCTGGATAGTATCAGGAAAGCGGGGAAATCAGATGGAACTGTCGATGGAACAAATGGTAGCAAGCGAGCCGCTCGGCAATATATTGTGTGAACATAATATTTCGAACGATCTGTTTACCGGGCCGCATCCGGTCTACCACAGCCATAGTGTGTACGAAATATACTTTTATGTGCAGGGAAGTACGAGGTTTTATGTGGAACAGCGCTGTTTTGCATTGACGCCCGGCGACTGTATCGTCATCCGTCCCGGTCAGATGCACCGCTGTATCGTGACAGATGATACAACGTATGAACGGATCAGCCTCTATATCTCATCCGAGGCACTGAGTATACTTTCCACGGAAACAACCGACCTTGAGGCGTGCTTCCGCGACCGGATCTGCCGGGAGCAGGGCGGCAGCGCGCACGTATCAGCTTATGAGAGCACAACGTATATCAAATTGGCAGACCGGTACCGGGAGACATCCGCGTCCACTGAATTTGGAAGCGACCTGTTGGGTATGCATTATCTGACAGAACTGCTTTTATTCACCTGCCAGTTATTTCAGCATTCGAATGAGTGGAAGCGCGATGATATCATGCCCGCGCTCGTATCGAATACGATGCAGTATGTAAAAGAACATGTGACAGAAGACATCTCGTTGGCGTCAATAAGCCGTGACTTGAACTACAGCAGTAATTATATCAGCCTGCAGTTCAAGCGCCACACCGGATTGTCGCTCAGGGAATACATACTCGGGCAGAAGATCGGGCGCGCAAAAGAACTGCTCGCTGCGGGCAGCAGTGTATCCGAAGCCGGAGAGGGATCCGGGTTCTGCGATTATTCAAATTTTATCCGAAGCTTTAAAAAGCAGGTGGGGATGCCGCCCGGTCAATATAAGAAGAACCTGACATGATCTATTTTTTTGACTTGGCCTTTTTGGTTTTCGGTTCCGGCAGTTCCTCATACATCGCATGTAAAACGGTAGTCAGAAGTTCCGTATTTTCCGGGTCATCCATGATGATCATCTTTGTCTTGGAACCCTCGTACGGATAGTCCCGGTCTGCGTCGGGTAATAAACGCAGGGCAGAGTCCGTCGGTTTCAAATACAGTTGCCCGTCGCATATATTTCCTATGAGTTTTTGTCTGAAATACACGAGATATTCCCCCATCATTTTCCGGGTGGTAATATCCCCCACCTTGTTTAACTGTTCTGACATAAATTCGTAAGCCTGTGCTGATGTAGCCATGATTTGATCCTTCTTTCTTTTGCTAGTATTTTCTTAATGTATACCTGAATCCGTGAACCTAATGTCTAACATAGCTACCAAATCCGCATAAATA
>CAJTXO010000026.1 GCA_910583555.1 uncultured Eubacterium sp. | reverse complement strand
CTATCATACAGGTTTGCTCCGGTTTTGTATAGGTACGCACTATCTACCGTTTACTTCGGATATATCCCTTTTTATCAAATTCAAGCGTTGAATTTACCTGTGTCCTAAATTCTTACCCATTTATCACACTCCCTAGAGCCAGAAAAAATATCACAAAACAAATCTTCACCAAAATCAGACTTTTTTAATGAAGTACAAACTATATGATTTCTTTGATATATTAAATTAGTTGCTAGTTCTCCTATCTTTCCCGTAAAATAACTATTAGGCGCTTTTATATCTTTCCCCTATTTCCCACCTCATTTTCATAAAAACTTTCTTCTAACTAAAATCTTTTAACTTCTTAACTTTTTAGTTAAGTTAATCCTATTTTCGACAAATAGTTTCTAAATTCGCAAATACTAATAATATATAATTGGAATTCTGGAAAAACCCTAGTTGCAAAGGACATCGCAATATCGCTATGGGCATATGTTCCACCATAACGCCCTTCATTTAAAACAATACCAATAGCACCAATCCGTTTCTTAGGTGACATTGTAAATGCATTCGCTCATGCCTGTTTTCTAACCCCCTCGAATTCGAGGAGGTTGGAATCTGGATTATGGAGTCTTTCCCATAATCCCAGAAATTTTATAACATCCCTGCTTCTCCTCCAATTTTGAATAACTGTTGGGTCATCACTTTTGTATTTTGCAATATCTGTCAATGAAATAAATTCATTTTCTATCTATTCCATTTGCATGAATTGTATCTTTGACTATTTTCCCCATTATTTCCCCATCATATTGCAATTTTCCTCTAATCCTTTTTGATCTCTGTCAAAAATTGCTTCTGTCAATCATTATCATCTTCCCGCATCTCCCAGTATTCTTCAAGCTGAAACCGTGAACCAAATTGCCACGAACCTCTGTAACACTTATATTATAAGGAATTTTCCCGATATTGACAACTCATATTCACCCATTAGGTGCCGGCAACCTGAGACCATGAGTCCTGCCATAAGTCATTTATACCAACCCGCTATCCTTCAACAAAACCGAAACTCTCCATCAAATGTTTGTCGTACCCTTTATTTGAGTTTGAGTACCATACATTTTTACATCATTCTCAAACAATGTCGCCTATGACTGTATTGGTTAAATTGTTTGAGTACCATACATTTTTACATCATTCTCAAACAGATACCGACCTGGCTTTGTAAGCGTTACCGTTTGAGTACCATACATTTTTACATCATTCTCAAACAGCTCTTTGTAATTCTTGCAGTCCATCTACGTTTGAGTACCATACATTTTTACATCATTCTCAAACGGTGACGTGTACAGAACATGAGAAGACGTTGTTTGAGTACCATACATTTTTACATCATTCTCAAACAAGTCCCTTGCTACTGAAAAAGGCGTAAAGGTTTGAGTACCATACATTTTTACATCATTCTCAAACGCAAGCAGTGAATGCAGTCATAAAAGAATCGTTTGAGTACCATACATTTTTACATCATTCTCAAACGGTGCAATCAGCACTTTCATCGCGGCCTCTGTTTGAGTACCATACATTTTTACATCATTCTCAAACTTATAAACCTGACCTCTAACAGACACTAAAGTTTGAGTACCATACATTTTTACATCATTCTCAAACGGACACCCACAACCATGATCCGCACAATTCGTTTGAGTACCATACATTTTTACATCATTCTCAAACATGACCGGAAATGTAAATGCTGCTTCTGGAGTTTGAGTACCATACATTTTTACATCATTCTCAAACTGGCACCTTACAAAATTAGTTGCATCAAAAGTTTGAGTACCATACATTTTTACATCATTCTCAAACCAGAAAACACAGACAGGTGTGATCGACAAAGTTTGAGTACCATACATTTTTACATCATTCTCAAACCTCAAATCAGAAAATGAAGTGCCATCAATTGCACAAAATATAACGTACTCAAACAAAAACATTTTATTATTATACCATTCTCATTATCTTATTTCAATATATTTCGCAATTATCTTCGTCAATAATATAAAACTTTTCATTTGAAATTCGCTTTCTAACCGATGACTCTACTAATAAAACATTCCATTTTCTATACAACACTTCCTGATAAAACTTTGTAATCTCTTTATCGTTAAAATACTCGTGCAAATGAAAGGAAACAAACACTCTGGTATGTAGCATATTCTCCGACAAAATACAAAACTGTAAAAGTCTTTCCAAATCACTTTCATACTCGCTGTTTATTCGGATTCCCATAGTCTTTGCCAGTGCCGGAAAATCAATCTCTGTTTTAATGTGATACTCAAAGGGATATTCCATCTCCAATTGCGCAAAAAAAGCCTGTATCATATCATTTAATTCCTGCCCCTTTTTCCAATAAGTTTCATTGGTCGCCGTTTTCCCTAAAGACTGCAGGAACGCATTCATGATTCGTTTTTGATTTTCTTCCAGTTGCAGGGGATTTAGAATGATTTCCACCGATTTATTTATAGCAAACTCCTGGTCTTCCCCGCAAAGAATCCATTTACCTTCATTTCCTTGTTGTTGTGATAACAATTCTTTTAGCATCATTCGCAACCGGACAGGGGATTCTACTACTACAACTGGAATCATACCATGATGAAACATTATTTGAAATTGCAAATCCGGATGAACCAATTTCATATTATAACCATCCTCTCATCTGACTGCAGCACTTCACCTTCAACCTCTCCCACTATAATTTCCATTTTGCTATACTGTTTCTCCGTAATCGTCAGCATCTGCACCAATCCTTCCTTTGGTTTATTTTTCCTTACATTTTCCGCAATTCTCTGCGCCACCGTCGTATTTAACGCTAACTTACTGTAAACCGATTCCTGCTGCATAACAAACCCACTCTTTAGCAGGAATTTACGAAATCTCACATATTCCCGCTTATGAGTTGTTGTGGTGACCGGCAGATCAAAAAAAACTATTACTCTCATAAATCTATAACTCATACTCCGAGTAAAAAGAAAGCAAAGAAATGTCTGAATCATTCAAAGCATTAAAAACACTTTTCACATAACGCTTGATCGCATTGTTTACGATATAATGTTTCCCTTCCATAATAACTTCCTGATTGAGAATATCGACCAGCTTCATTTTCTGTTCATGCTCAAATTCTATGAATTGCATAGAACAAACGGTACGATCCACCAGTACACGAAATGGCTCCATCAAATCTGATGCCAAATTAAAAGGATTAAACATATTATCATGAAACAAACCTAATTGTGTCAGGTAACCATTAGCGGTAATCTCACGATTAAATGCCGATAAAATGATCGTGTACCCGTAATTGAGGGCCGCATTGATCACATTGTCCTGGCTCCGTGAAAATTCTTTTCCAAATAGTGCGTTAAAATACACCTTGGCGGCATGACCCTCACGGTTTGTTTCATCATATCGTTGTATTTCCTGCATATATTCTAACAATAACGCTGCTTCCTTTTCCTTCCCCCTTTCTCTTAGAAAATTCATTTGTTGTCCAATCTTTTCGCGCACAATTTCTGTCCAAACAGCCTCTTTTATTGATGGTTCCCATTGAATCTGCATTCGTATCTTGCTACTGGTATCATGCGATCCATAATAAGAGATCAACTCCGAAATTGGATTCCTCTGTGAATCACAAAAAATCACCTTAACTTTTTGTCTGGTCAGTTCTGCCAACAATGCCGCCGTCAATGACACAGATGTTGATTCCACCAATAATACAGCTATCTCAGAAATATGAATCTTGATGGTTTTCATCTCTCTCCGAATCACCAGGTAATTTAATTTAAGATCCAGTTTTGCCGTATTATGAATCACAATCACCCGCCAACTCATAACGCTTTCAGGTAAATAACCTGCTCATAAAAACCAGTAATAGACTGATTGATCAGAAAAATATGTTCTAGTTTACTAATATTACTATTCAAAAGTATTGTTCCTGCACGTTTAGGTCCTCCAATAAGTGTTAAATCGGACAAAACACTCCTGCATTGAAATAAGTGCAATAATTCATTTAATACAAGACACTGTTCAACTTTGGATAAACGTACAAATTTATCTTCCCCATTTTCCAACGTATCAATTTGAGCTGACAATTGATTTCCATAAATGCTGTTTTTCAACTTATCATGAAAGGTGTCGTATACCCTTTTAAGATCTTCCTCATTCAACCCCATCCTATCTGATACCGCAACATTCTTATTTATTGCATGATCAGCACAAACCTTACCAACTTTTTTTATCGTTTTTTGTATACGCTCCGATACAACAAACTGATTTGCTCCCTTGAAAAGCAACCGATTATTAGTCCGTCCTGACAGATGCATCCGAAATCCATCCACTTCAATCAATGCGCCCATCTTGATTTTTGGCAGTAATACCCTTGGATTAATCAATCCAAGTTCCTCCCTGCAATATTGCAGCATATTTTCCTGAGACTCCTCCAATTTTTGTGCCAAGTAAACCGGCACAAACTTAAAACTGATCATCGGATTTCCCTTTTTATCGTCAGATTGCACCAAAATAAAATATGCCCCGCTCGCCTTATTATATCCTCCATATTTTTCAATCGATGCCAACCTTGTATCCTCGGCCTTACCTTTCACAGGGACCTGTCCCTTTCCTTTCTTTACCAATTGCTGATCAAATAAACCTCCTTTCACCTCATACGCTTTTCTTGTGAACAGAATATTATTTTTTCTCATCCATTTTTTTACTGTGTGAATGGTTCCCTTTCCCCCTGATGTCCAGGCAATCTCGTCCCCTCTTTTGACATCGTTCTCAAACATTTTCTTCAGATTATAGGTTCTTCCTGGATTATTTTTTACAAACCAGGAAGCATCTTTTGTAAATTTCACATAATATGTATTACCTACCACGATATTCAAGTAAGCATCCTTTGCATGATGATGATCATTCAGATCACGCACCTTGATCAGATCAAATTGCTGCCGAAAATCACTGACCGCTTTTGCTTTTGCATAAACAATTTCTGTTTTCGGATACGCCTTATTCAAAATCTGTGTCACTGCTTTTGTGCTCTGTCTCGTTTCCACCAATTGCCTGGCAATAAATCCCGCCAACTCGTCCGTACTGAAAGAATCCCTCCTCGTCAGCCGATGATATTTTTCTTTGCTGATCAATCCCTTTTTCGGCAGAGTCCTCCACAAATCCCCCGCCTGCTTGACATAACTCTCTGGAACCGGAAATGTGTCCGATTTACTCCGATTTCGTTCGCTCTTGACGAGCACACGGTTATCCAAACTATCATCCATTACTTTGGAAGCCGGATAAATGTGATCTATATCATAACGGTTTGTAAAAAGTTCTTCCAAGTCAATAACCTCATTGGAATACATACAACGCCCCATTTGCGTATAATATAAATACAATTTATCACTCCGCAATTCATTTTCATCCTTTTGTGACAAACTATCGTATAATTCTGATGCCTCCTTTTTGCAAAAACGATATAATTCCTGCAACCTAGATTTACGTGATATCTTTCGTTCTCCCTTTTTGCCTGGCTCTCTGGCCATTTCCACAAAAATGCGTTCCGGCGCGGCTCCCATAATATGTTCAATCTCCTTCACGATCTTCAATGCCTGCCATATAGGACGCCTTACTGCCGGAGATACATACAGATCCTGTACTGTTTGATAGGAGATTTCACTTTCTGAATCTCCCCAGGCATTACGCTTTTCAATTTCCTCCGCATAACTATATTTTTTGCTTAAAAGACGCATCAGGTTATCATTTGTCTCCCACAAAGCAGTAATAAGATTCATGGCTACACCTGTTTCAGGATTCACTGCTTCCACTTCTTCTAAAAATGCACGCGACAACCTCCCCCAGCCACTGTATTTCTTTTCCGAAAGCTGCGTTACCTGCTTATCGCTTAACTGGGGATACTTCTGTTTTATCCGCCTTTTTAGCATTTTAGGTGAATCCGCAAACAAAGTAATGTCCAGAATGATATCTTCCTGCTGTTGTTCTGTTAATGATATACCCGTGGTAATCTGCTTCATATCCATATACGCTTTTAATGAACTCTTAAAATTTTGATCAAACCCAGATAACTCCTGCTCTTTTGTAATCAAACCTTCCCGAATGAGATAGTCCTTTACCCGTTTACCTGTCACCCGTTTATGACGCTTAAAAACATCATGATATATCTTTTTCTTCATCTCAACGGATACTAATTCCCCGTCAATCCGCAGATTGTTTAATTCATTCAGCACATTAAATTTTGCATAGAGCAGCGATTCTTTAGGAAGAACATCCTCTCCGAGTAAATAGGTACACTTATTTGTCATTCTCTTAATAAATCTTTCAGCACTTTGTTCTTCATCAATTTTTTTGGAAAAATTCCACGGATAAATTTTATCCGTATTATTACCAATGCGAACAGCCCAGCTATTTCCACCTTTTTCTTTATGATAAGTATTGATTGGACCGACAAAATAGGGGATTCGAAAACGGAAAATTTCCTTGATCTTCTGTGATACGGAATAACCATCCTCATCTATTTTCTCTAAAAAGGGATAAAATCGAACTGCATTTTCCAATATTTTATTCAACTCTTTTTCATGCAATTGATAAGGGATGACAGCATTATCACGAAGAATCTGTTTCGGAAACAATGTACCCTTTTCTATTTCCTCCAACATCTCGTCCCTAACTTTTCTGTCTGTTTCAGCACATGGAATGTCCTGTAATGTTTTCTTCAAAAAATTATAAAAATCTTCACGGGAACAGTTTTTATTTATTGGTTGTTTTTTTCCGTTCTTTTTTACCATTCCCACATAAGCGCTATAATTTGCCGTTTTTCCCGGCTCGCCAAACACTTTACGATAACATGCTCTATCTTTGCGCAACAAATTTTTCAACTTAATAAGATCTTGTTTATGTTTTTCAAAAGACTGTATCTTAGCCTCTGATAAATACGAACAAGTTCCCAGTATATCACTTAAAATCGACCAGTCAAAAATCGCTTTTGCCGAAAGGATCAACAAAAACCGATCTCCCAGTACTTCTTCCACCTGAGAAATATATTCTTCATAATTATCGTCCGAAAATGAAATTTGACTCCGCTCTTCCTCGTCCAGTGCCCTGTCATCGAACAAAACACACAACTTTACCTTGCAGCCAGCTATCAAACCCACCAAGGCCATTTTTTGCTTATCCTCACCAGCAAACAGGCCACATAGCTGTTTCTTTTTTTCTGTTCTGCTGCTATCACTTGATGTTAAAATTTCTTCTAATTTGCGAATTTTATCTTCTTGTTGAAATTCACTGAGCTCAATTCCATTTTCTTCCAGACAATCTAGAAACACTTCTACAGCAGCCAAAAAATTCATTCCTTCCGATATTTCTTTTCCCTCAAACAAAAAATGTCCCCTGTGCTTCAAAATATGGTGCAATGCCAAATACAATAGCCGGATATCAGGCTTTTCATCCATCTGAGTAATGAGTGTATAACGCAGATGATATATGGTAGGAAACTGTTTATGAAATTCAACATCGGTAAATTCCTGATCAGCAAATAACGTATATGGGAGTTCCGGCCGCTTCCCCTCTAGATCCCTCTTATCCTCCGGAATGTATTTACTTTCTTTCATTCTCACAAAGAATCCAGGGTCTTTTGCCGCGATCTCTTCCGAAAATAATTGCTGAAGCAGCGAAATTCTATTTTTCCTTCGTTCCGTTCTTCTTCTGGCTGTCCGAAATGCTCTCCGTTCTTCTGCTGTATTTGCCTGCTCAAAAAGTCGGATTCCCCACAAAGCTTTTCCGTGCCTTTTGATGATTTCGTAACGGTCGTCTGTAACCGCCCAGCCAACGGAAGTGGTTCCAATATCTAATCCCAAATAATATTTGTCTTTTCCCCTCGTGTTTCCCATGTTTATCCTTCTCCTTTATAATTTTCTCAAATAAAAATCTGCAATTTTCTCTTGACATGATCGGTTTCATGGCGTAAGATAAATATTAGTTAAGTACCATACTTAATTTTACATCATAAGTTCAAATAAAAATTTATTCAAATCGCCTTAGGGCATCACAGTGTGTGAATGATGAAAACTCGCAGTAGCGGGTTTTTATTTTATCCTGATACGTGAAAACACCACCACCGTCTCCACCCCCCTGGTCCAAGGAAACAGATCCACGCAAACCGCCTTCTCCGCCCGATACCCATACTCCAAAAACACCTCCATCTCCCTCGCCAGACTCGTCGGCTTACAGGAAATATAAACAATCTCCTCCACCCCATACTCCAAAATCCTACGCAGCGCCTTCGGATGCACCCCCTCCCGCGGCGGATCCAGCACGATCATATCCGGCCTCTCCTCCATCTCATAGATCACCTTCAACACATCCCCGGCGATAAACTCACAATTCTCCAGCCCATTCCTCGCCGCATTGACCCGGGCGGCCTCCACCGCCTCCTCCACGATCTCCACCCCGATCACCCGGCCATCCTGAACCGCCGGCGCCAGCACCTGCGCGATCGTCCCCGTCCCGCTGTACAGATCGAACACAACCTTTCCGCGAACATCTCCGACATACTCCCTCACGATCTCATACAAAACCTCCGCCCCGCGCGAATTTGTCTGAAAAAAAGAAAACGGAGTGATCTGAAACGTAAGGCCCAGAATCTCTTCATAAAAATAATCGTTCCCATACAAAATCTCCGTCCGGTCCGCCCTGACCACATCCGAGAGCCCGTCATTCACCATATGTAAAACCCCGGCGATCTTCCCCTCGTAATCATTCTCCAATAACCTCTGACAATAAGGCGCCAGATCGACCTCCTGCTGAGAAGTCGTCACAAGGCAGACCAAAATCTCCCCCGTCTTCGCCGCATTCCGCACGAGCAGGTGGCGCAGATACCCCTCATGGCTCATCTTATGATAATAGGGCAGACCCTGCCCCGCGAAATAATCTACCGTAGCCGACAAAATCTTCCTCACATCCCCATTCACGATCTGGCATTCCCGAACGGGAACAATATCATAAAAACTCCCCCTCTTATGCAGGCCGAGCGTAAGCGCCCCGCCCTTCACCTCATCGCCAAATGAAAATTCCATCTTATTCCGGTATTCCCACACCGCCGGACTGTCCACACACGCGATCTGCGGGAAATCCTGGCAGACGCCATGAAACAACGCCTCCACCTGATTCCGTTTCAGTTCCTTCTGTGTCTGGTACGCCAGCGTCTGATACGAACAACCGCCGCACACATCAAAATGAGGGCACGGTGGAACTTCTGTTTCCAAGTCCGACCGCGCCAAAATCTCCAGAACCCGTCCTTCTTTTTTCTTCTGCTTATTTTTCGTCAGCTGGAACGAGATCCGCTGCCCCGGCAGGGTGTTTTTCACCTGCACAGCATCTTCCTCCCCATCCACCTTCACGATCCCTTTATTCGGGAAAGCAAGACGGATAACCTCCCCTTCATAGCACTCTTTTTTCTTCATCATCGCTCCAACCTTCATCCTTCCTCTTGATTTTTCGTTTCCCGGTAATCCTCACTTTTTCGGGAATTACCAACCAGTACTCTCCCCATACCCCGCCGCGTCACACACCTCCGGCTCCCCCCGGAACAACCGGAAATAACCGAAAACAATCGGGAACATATATGGCTCACAGATTGCTCCCGTTCCATCCCCAGTTCTTCACATCCTGATACTTCACATAAATACGGTTCTTCGGTATCCCCAGTTCACCCTCCAGGATTTCACAGATCTTCCCGGTCAGATCGTCACTCACCGACGCCGAAATACTGCCAAACACACTCACTTCGACAAACGCGCTCTCGCCGTCCCGGTTTCCCTGAAAATAGAGATCATACTCATCCTCAAAACCTACCATCAGCCAATGCTCCGATTTTCCCGGGATCAGGGTGATCGCCTCCCCAAGTTTCTGTTTCACGGCTTCCTTTTTCTCCTCTGTCATCTTTACAGTAACCTTTGAATTAATAAACGGCATATTATTCTCCTTCCATTTTACGATTTTTTACAGGCAGAATGGGAACTGCGGACAAAACGCGCCTGCCTCATTCCACCTTCCCTTTTTATGGTAACATAAGCGGAAATGGAAGTCAAATTTGCTTTTTCCGGCAAAATACGTTATACTGTACTAATATGACAAGAGCGCCCGCTGCGGGCGAACGTGACAGGGTGCGCAGAACACCGTGTAAAAAGTGCAGAAATGAAAGGAATCATTGAAAGGAATCATGAAAAAGAATAACGAAGAAAGTATTATGGACATCATCAATAAATTGCGGGAAATCGATTACATAAACCCGGAGGACATCCCGAACATCGATCTCTATATGGATCAGGTCACGACATTCATGGACGCCCATCTGGAAGCCTGCAAGCGGACGGAGGAAGACAAGATCCTCACCAAAACGATGATCAATAACTATACGAAAAACAATCTTCTCCCGCCGCCGAACAAAAAAAAGTATTCCAAAGAGCACATGTTTCTCCTGATCTTTTTGTACTACTTTAAAAATGTCCTGTCGATCAGCGACATCCAGAAAATCTTCGCCCCACTCACCCATATGTTTTTTGACGGGGGATCGAAAGACATTTCACTTGAAAAAATATACGAGGAAATATTTAAAATGGAAAAGGAACAGACAAATAGTCTCACCAAGGATGTCGTACGCCGTTTCAAAAGTTCGCAGGAAATATTCAGCGACGCCACGGACGAGGCTGAAGCCGACTATCTGTCCCGTTTCGCCTACATCTGCATGCTGAGTTTCGACGTCTATATAAAGAAACAGATCATTGAGCGGATCATCGATGAAACACTTGATTTCGACCCGCGAAAAGGCAATAAATAACATTCCGGATGGAAATGCGCGCAGCCGGCACAGATCCATGACATTCACAAAAATCGAAGGAGGACTAACGTGACTGATATATTAACTGGATTAAATGACAAACAACAGGAGGCCGTGGAACATTTCGAGGGGCCCCTTTTAATTCTGGCGGGCGCCGGCTCCGGAAAGACCCGGGTGCTGACCCACCGCATCGCCTATCTGATCGAAGAACATCAGATCAACCCGTACCAGATCCTCGCGCTGACGTTCACAAACAAAGCGGCCAATGAAATGCGGGAGCGGGTGGACCAGATCGTCTCCTACGGCGCAGGGAGCGTGTGGGTGAGCACATTCCATTCGACATGCGTCCGCATCCTGAGGCGATTCATCGACCACATCGGCTATGACCGCAGCTTTACGATCTACGACGCCGACGATCAGAAAAGCCTGATGAAGGATATTTGCAAACACATGAACATTGACACGAAAAAATTCCGCGAAAAGACATTCCTGAACGCCATCTCAAGCGCCAAAAACGAATTAAAGACACCCGAACAATACGCGGACGAAGTGGCAAAACAATACGACCGCAAAATTTTCGGCGACGTATATAAAGAATACCAAAAGCGCCTGAAACAAAATAATGCGCTTGATTTTGACGACCTCATCATGAAAACGGTAGAACTGTTCGAAACGCAGGCGGAAATCCTCGACCAATACCAGAACCGCTTCCGTTTCCTTCTGGTGGACGAGTATCAGGATACAAACACCGCCCAGTTTAAACTGCTTGCGCTGCTCGCGGGAAAATACCGCAATCTCTGCGTAGTCGGGGATGACGACCAGTCGATATATAAATTCCGCGGTGCCAATATCATGAACATATTAAACTTCGAAAAAATCTTTCCCGATGCGGTCACGATCCGGCTCGAACAGAACTACCGCTCGACCAAACGCATCCTGGACGCCGCCAATGAAGTGATCCGGCATAATACCGAGCGGAAACAGAAATCACTGTGGACGAAAGCCGAGGAAGGGGAGCCAATCCGTTTCGTTCAGTTCCTAAACGAGTATGAAGAAGCGGCCGGTATCGCCGGTGACATCAAACGCGATTCCGACACGGCCAGACACGGCTACTCCGACTTTGCCATCCTGTACCGGACAAACGCGCAGTCCCGTATTTTCGAGGAAAAGCTCGTTCAGGAAAATATCCCCTACCGGATCGTCGGCGCGATCAACTTCTATGCGAGAAAAGAGATCAAGGATCTTCTCTGCTACCTGAAAGCCGTGAGCAATTCCGACGATGATATTGCCATCAAGCGCATTATCAACGTCCCGAAGCGGGGGATCGGAGCCACGACGGTCTCGCGCATCACCGACTACAGCATCGACCATGAGATCAGCTTCTTTGAGGCGCTGCGCCAGGCGGATTACATCGACGGCTGTTCGCGTGCCGCCTCCCGGATCCACAGCTTCGTCAGCTTTATCGATCATTTAAAACACAGCCTTGACGAACCCGGTTTCAGCCTGAAAGGACTGTTGGAAGAGATCATTGATTCCACCGGATACGTAAAGGAACTCGAAGCCGAAGACACGGTGGAAGCCGGAGCCAGACTGGAAAACATCGACTCGCTGATGAACAAAGTCATCCAGTTTGAAAACGATGCCGCCGAGGATCCGTCCGGCGAGCCGGCCACGTTGGACGGCCTGCTCGAAAACATCGCGCTCGTCGCGGATATCGACACGGTGGACAGCGACGCCGAGCAGGTTCTCCTCATGACGCTGCACAGCGCCAAAGGACTCGAATTTCCACACGTATACATATGCGGCATGGAAGAAGGCGTATTCCCCGGTTCGATGGCGGTCTACGATCCCTCGCCGGAAGAGATGGAGGAAGAACGCCGCCTGTGCTATGTCGGGATCACGCGAGCCATGAAAAAACTGACGCTCACCTGTGCCAGACAGCGGATGAGAAACGGCGAGCCGAATTTTAACTTCCCCTCCCGTTTTATCGGCGAGATCCCGAGGCACCTGATCAAACAGTCCGACGGGGCGTATGAAACGCCAGCCACCCGGACGACCAAACCGTCCGTCAGCACGCAGAGCGAACCGTTTATCGGCACACCGGCCCAGCCGTCGGCCTGGCCTGGCAGACCGGGAGCGGGAAGAAGATCGCGCGTCGTAAATTCCAAAAACCCATTTGCCGACAATCCGTACATCCAAAAAGGGAAAACTCTTTTTGCCGGACAGGGGACGTCCTCTCCTGCCGCGGGCCTTTCCCAGACGGCCGCGGCATCCGCCGTCAACGCAGGCGCGCCGGATTACAAGGCGGGCGACACGGTTTATCACATGAAGTTTGGCACGGGAACCGTCGTGTCATTGGAGCGCAAGAACAACGACTATGAAGTCGTCGTTTCGTTTAACGATTTCGGACAGCGCAAACTTCGGAGTTCATTTGCAAAACTTACAAAAATATAAATTTATGACTGGTATATTTTCACCTAATATGTTATACTACTATATAGAAGCAATTGAACATGAATGGTTATGGAAAGGATGGTAGTGATCTATGTGCGGAAAATTTGATGACCTCGTAAACAATGCCAAAATCAACCAGATTTTAAACAAAAATAAAGCAGATGAGGAGCGCAAGACTTGTATCGTGTGGATACTCGCCATCATTGGCGCTGTTGCCTGCGTCGCTGCGATTGCCTACGCCGTATATCGTCGCGTAACGCCTCGCTATCTGGATGATTTCGATGGTGACTTTGACTATGATGAGTTTGACGATGACTTTGATGATGATGACGACGAAGACGTAGATGTTTACGTGAAACCGTCATCCAAATAAAAAGCATACTACTGGTTTTTGTTTTCCTCTTTTTCTATAAGGGCCGCCTGTCATATCCCGACAGGCAGCCCTTTCCATTTTGCGAGGCAGGGTGCGCGCCTCAGCCGCGCATTAACTCTTTCGGTGTATTCGACAAGGCGACTGCCAGCGCGCCCGGCCCGATATGGCACGAGACGCTGAGCGACAGATTGTCGATATAAATATCCTGCCCCGGAAAAATCTGCTCCAGTTCCTGCCGGAAGATCTCTGCTTCTTCCCAGTTTTGCGTGTGGGCTATGTCGATGAGCATCTGTCCGGAATCCGCAAACCGTTTCTCCATATCACTCGTGACCGCTTTTATCATCGTCTGCTTTGCCTGCTTTAACGTCTTCACTTTGGCAAAAGAATCCAACCTCTCTCCCTGGATCTGAAGCACCGGCTTGATGCGCAGGACCGTTCCGATCGCCGCCACCGCCGGCGTCAGTCTCCCGCCCTTTCTCAAATATTTCAACGTATCCACCATAATATAAATACTGCTCTCGAACTTGTCCCGCAGCAGGATGTCCTTTATCTCCTGTCCCGAAAATCCCAGGTCCGCCAGTTCCTTTGCCTGAATGACCGAACGCCGCTGCGTGATGGAAATGCGCTGATTATCGACGACAAATACCCGTCCTGCGAACTCATCCTCCTCCGCGAGCATGAGCGCGGTCGCGCACGAACTGCTGATCCCGCTGGACATCGGGATATGTACGATCTCCTCGCTTTCTGCCAGCTCTTTTCTCCAAAGATCCATTACCGCTTCCGGAGACGGCTGGGAAGTCGATACTTCTGCCGAGCTGTCCAAAAGAGCACGGTAAAAATCATCCTGGCTCATGCTGATCCCCTCAAAATACTGTGTTTCATTGATAAAAAACGGCATCGGAACAACGACGATCCCCAGTTCCTCCGCCTGCTCCTGCGTGATACCGCTGTTGCTGTCTGTGATAACCTTAACTTTACCCATCATGTAACCTTCTTTCTAACTTAATGTCTCACTTAATGTTTCACTTACTATTTCAATGAATGCTCTATTTCAATGAGCCCGTATTTCCGCTTCACCCGTGCCAGCTTCCGTAACACCGGCTTATGGAGAAGTACGAGAAATACGGCGGTGGAAATACCAAACGCCAGATTAAACGGAAAAGAAGCGCCATACACCGCAAGGACCGCCGGCAGCGTATTTTCCCCCTCATAGTAAAACAATGTATTGATGTCTACGATGCCGCCGTATAACACCAGCACGGAACCGACGCCGTACACGCAGAGCGTGGCCTTGTTCACCGGTATCCGCCGGAACGCGATGCCGGAAAAAAAACCGACCAGTCCGAGCGCAAACATCTGAAACGGCGTCCACGAACCCTGCCCGAAATAGAAATTGGACAAAAAAGCGCTCATGGCGCCTGTAATAAATCCGGTCTCCGCGCCGAGCGAGATTCCCACGATGATGACAACGGCCGCCATCGGCTTCACCTCCGGCAGAAAGAAGAAGGATACGCGGGAAGCCACCGCCAGCGCGCACATAACGGCGATGATCGTCAGTTCCGCGGCCGACGGTTTCCGGTTCTCGAATTTCAGCAAAAAAAGGATTACTCCTGATAAAATGATTGCCAGACTGATCGCATAATATTCCTTCCCCTGCAAATAAAATAAACTATAAAACAACATACCGACGCAGAATAGAAGTATCACCGCTTCGATCCACTCCTGTTTACGATTCATACAAACTCCTCTCTGATACAAGATCGGGATACTTGTCCCTTGTGATCTTGTGAATGGCCGTCGTATAAAAATAGTGCTCGTTCAAAAATTCGGCCGCGCGCATCGGTTCCGTCAATTCCGACCGGAAACACATGGACATCCACTCACAGTAATTCGCGGCAAATTCGACGTCGTGCGTCACGACGATCACGGTCTTTCCCTCGCCGGCCAGCTTCTCCAGCCACGCTCCAAACATCCGCTTCCACCGGGGATCCAGTCCCTTCGTCGGCTCGTCGAATAAATAGACCGACGCCGGTTTCTCACAGAGATACGCCATCGCCACACGCTGCATCTGCCCTCCGCTCACGTCATACGGGTGCCGGTCCAGAAGTTCTTCCAGTCCAAAATCCTCGACCTTCTGCCGGTCAGAAACAACATCCCGCACCCGGTCCTGCAAAAACATATATTTCGGTTCCTGCGGGAGATATGCCATCTCACCGTCCACGGTTATTTTCCCATGATAATGTTTTTTCGCTCCGGTCAGCACCTTCAAAAACGTAGATTTCCCGCTCCCATTTCCCCCGACGATCCCGTATATATGGCCGGGATACGCACGAAATTGTATGCCCTTTAGAATATCCGGCCCCGTGCGCTCATAGCGGAAATACACATCCCTGCACACGAGCGAACACGCTCCCGTAAGTTCCTTTCTCTCCTTTTTCATTACCGAAAGTTCGATATTCGCCCCATAAAACCAACTCCGGCATTCTTTGATACTCTGCGGGCACTCGTCGGCTGACTCGTTCACACCAGCGTACAATCTCACATAGGACGGCATATACGACAGATATTCCGCGGAAAGTTCCGACCGGCATATTTTTTCATAAACGCTCTTTACCGTATCAAACGCCGCGATCCGTCCCCCGTGCAGCACGAGCATCCGGTCGCACGCCGCAAGTACCTCCTCCAACCGCTGCTCGATCAGGATGACGGTAATGCCAAACTGCGTATTCAGACGCTTCACGATTTCCAGAAACTCTGTGGCCGCCATCGGATCGAGCTGCGCCGTCGGCTCGTCGAGCAGAATGACCTTCGGATCCAATAACAGCACAGCCGCCAGATTGACCAACTGCAGTTCGCCGCCCGACAATTCGCATACAGCGCGGTCCAGCCAGTCCTGCATGCCAAAATACGTCGTCGTTTCCGCGATCGCGTGCCACATGTTCTCCGGCGGAACCCCTTTATTTTCCATGCCAAATGCCAGTTCATGGCATACGGTATCCGTCACGGTCTGCGTGCGCGGATCCTGCATCACGAAGCCAAACGCGGGATACATTTCTTTGATCTGGCGTAACAGCGTCGTCTTTCCGGATCCCGACGCCCCGCACACAACGATAAATTCGCCCGGCTGTACCGTAAACGACACATCCTCTACCGCTGGCTTTTCCTCTCCCGGATATGTGTAAGTTATATGTTCGAAACGATACGGCTCCATTTCAGCTCCTCCTTCACGTTCAGCGCCATCGGGATCTGAAACAGGACGGCAAATATGATATAGGCCGCTGCCCCGCCCCCATCACACTCATATTCAATAAAAGGAAACACCTCCATCCCCGACGCGGACGTCAGATAACACCCCGCGCCCGCCGCGGACAGACAGACGATCAGCACGACTAGAACAGCGTCCCTCTTCGCAAACGCGCGGCGGCAGATGCTCGTCCGCTTCCCCTGTCCGTACCCCCGGTATTTCATGGAAATTCCCCGATCGAGTGAATCTTCCAGTGTAAGGCCGATCAGCGCCGACAACATTCCCTTCTGGAACACGCCCGGATACCCCGCCTGATCTCCCGCCTGTCTCTGGGTTTCCCTCAACTGCGCGTAATCCCGTTTCAGTTTGGGGATCAGTCCGAGAGCCATCGAAAACAGGAGCGAAA
This sequence comes from uncultured Eubacterium sp., assembly GCA_910583555.1. GTDB lineage: Bacteria > Bacillota > Clostridia > Lachnospirales > Lachnospiraceae > Eubacterium_F. The sequence goes on along the minus strand of CAJTXO010000026.1, from coordinate 27,189 downwards.
ATGACGGAAAAACGCCGGCACACAAGCACATGATCTTTTCAGACGTCATGATTGACTGGAATGTCCCGAACACAAGCATCGAATCCGCCAGTAAGAATCCCGTCATCATCCCGTACACGAGACACTCCACAGTGACCGGCAGCCCGCCGAGCATAAACAAAACCTGCACGCCCCGGTGGTTGATGAGCGCATTGATGATGGTGCACAGACAGACAAAAAGCAGGCATCTGCCCGCAAATTTTGCCCCTTTCCCTATTCCTTTTACATACATATAAAATACCGTCTGGCTCACAAACCCGATTCCCAGAAGCACCGGATCAAAAATGAGGATCAGGATTGCCGCCGCTGCCAAGAAATAGAGAAAAACCACTCCCGGATGGTAGGTGCCAAAAGTATTCATCCCCGTCTCCCTCATTACCTTTCGCAAGTATAGTAAAATACGATGTTATCATTTTTCTTTACTTTATACTGGCTGCACCCTACGTCCGGATCTTTCCCGTTCACGGAATACATCCAGCCGCTCTCGTCGCCGCAGTCAAACTCATACAGCTGATTGATCCCCTTTATGTAATAAGTAGAGAATCCGGGTGTAAATACGTAATCGATCAGTATGTTCTGCTTCGAACACACTTTTTTCAGCAGGTCAAACACCGTATCCCCCTCCGAAAATTCATATGTTCCGTCCAGGATCACGCCATCTGGCGGGATGATCTTTTTCAGATTTTCTTTCAGCTGGTCCATGTGTGCCAGCACAGAAGAACAAGTGATCTGCAGCGTACAGTGGTTTTTGGCTTCGGCCGTCGCCGCCGGCCTGTTCGGTGCCTTTGATGGAACTGCCGCCGGAGTTGTCTGATCCGCCGGTTTTGACGTTTTTGACGGCTTAGGGGATTTCGATTTCGACGGTTTGGCCGTCGTTTTACTGGCAGCGGAGCGTCCACTGTCCGCTGAACCTTGAGTTCTGTTCTTTTTCGATGCAGCAGGACTACTGCCCTGTCCCGATGAATCCTTTTTCCGCCGGGTTCCGCCAGCATTCCCCTGATTTTCATTTGATGTGCCCGTTTTTCCTGCACCGTTTTCCCGGATGTGATCCGGATCATTGTGTCCCGACTCCTCTGACTGGCCTGCTTCCTGAGCCTGTCCATCCGATGACGTCTGACTATCTGGCGCTGTCTGACCGTCTGCCATCGTCTGGCCGTCTGATGTTGTCTGAGCATCTGGCGTCGCCTGACCATCTGATGCTGTCTGGCCGTCTGACGTCGACTGGCCGTCCGTCTGATCCCCACTGGAAATCACGGCAGCTCCGGTTGAAATAACCTGCCGGCTCGTCTCGTCAGCAATCTGTGCCGGTTTGTCCAGCTCTTTTGAGGTCGTTCCCCGATCTGTGAGAAATACACAGATTGCAATAAGGGAAACAGCACAAAATAACATTATTTTTTTATTCATATTCATATCAGTACCTTTACCGCTTTCCTTTTGTTTCTAAACAGTATAACATAACCAGAAGATAAAGTCCATTTAAAACGAAGGAATTTTTCCCCGGAATTTTTTCTACTTGATTTTTATAAAGGGCGCTGTTATAATGAAAACGCTGAATTTAATATAAGTAGCTGTATTGGTTTTTATAAAATAGGGAAGCCGGTGTGAGTCCGGCACAGCCCCCGCTGCCGTATTTGAGGATGTGGTTTGCACGGCCGACAGGCCAGCCACTGGATCACCGCGATCTGGGAAGGCGCATTCCACAGTTGATCCATAAGTCGGAAGACCTGCCTCTACAGTCTTGAAATATGCCTTTTCGGAGGGAGAAGGAATGTTTTGGCAACACACTTATGTCATAACAGTCTCTACAGAGATTTCTTATTTCTTACTCATATTACATTTCACACAAACAAAAAAACGCCAAATGAAGCAAACAATGCCCACAAAGCAAGCACTGCAGCGAAGCATTGTTTAAAAAGCGTGCATTGTTTACTCAGGCAGAAATGAGGGAAAAAATGAGAACAACAAAGAAACTGTTTGCGTTACTTCTCGCAGCTGTCTTATGCATTTCGACGCTGGGAATAAACGCGGACGCACAAAACACAGCAGACACCGTAACCGTGACACTGAAAGTGGAGGATGTCGATTCCACGCTGATCTCTGAACAGGTTACACTCACCAAAGACGATGTGAAAAAGATCAACAACACCTTTGTCGTCGAGAGCGGCAGCGTTGAGATCCCCGTTCTCACATCAGAGGACTTTACCGCGGCAAATGTTTTAGGAAAATACATAACCGATACCTCTGACTCACCCGCGGCTGACCTTACCTTTTCCTACGGCAGTCCACTTCATATAAAAGGTCAGGAAACATATGATTATTTTCCGTACTGGTCATTCCGTGTAAACAACACGGCTCCGGCCGATGAACAGACCGGTTATGGATACACATCTGACACATGTCCGGTCAAAGACGGCGACTGCATCGTCTTCTTCCGCCAGGCATGCTACGACCCCAATGCCGGTGACTGGGGTGCCTATACAAAATACAGCTATTTTGACAAAACGACATATCAAACCGCTGTCAATACACCGGTTTCCGTCATCTACTCCGTTGATGACGGCTTTGGCGGAAGCACGAATCCCGCTGCCAATGAAGAAATATCGATTTTCAGACAAACCGATCTCATAAAAAAAGTAAAAACCGATGCGAACGGCAGCGCAGCGTTATCTTTCGATCAGGCGGGTACATACACGATCACCGGCAGCAAAGAGACAAACGGGATGCCCGAAAATTCACATGCTTCGGCCACGATCGTCGTAACCGGATCAAATATACCCCCGACTGCTGCGCCGACGGCAGCTCCGGGCCAGACTCAGGCTCCGGCCGATGAATCGACGGCAGTTCCTGACCAGACTTCGGCTCCGACCAGTACGCCAGCGGCATCGGCTGCTCCAATTTCCACACCGTGTGACGCGCCAAATGTATCTACAGGTCAGACCGCAGCACCATCTTCGACTCCTGCCGCAGCTGTCAATTCAAAAAAAGTAAAAAAACCGGCCCAGCCGAAAAAACTCACCGCTTCCGTGGCAAAGAAAGCAAAAGCTTCCGCGAAAAAAGTGACGATAAGCTGGAAAAAAGCAGCTGGTGCCACCGGATACGAACTATCGGTATCAAAGAAAAACAAAAAAGCTTTTCGTACAACCGCAAAGACAAAGAAAACGAAGATAACGAAAAAATGGAAAAAAGGACTCTACTATATCAAGGTCCGCAGTTACAAAAAACAAAATGGCAAAATAGCCTATAGCAAATACAGCTCGATCATTAAGGTGAACATACGATGAAAAAAATCATTTCCATACTGATAACGGCAGCAGTCCTAACTTTGCTGCCGTTTCAGACACTACAGGCCTGGTCTTCCTTCCGAAACGAGCAGGGCCAGGGACAAGCCAATACAATTGCAGCGAAAACGCCGCTATCCCCAGATACAACCGGCGCAAAATGGCAGCTCCGGTTTGCGGAAGGAAGCGGTACCGCCTACAATTCCGATCCGGTCATTACCGATGCTCATATCTATGTCGCATGCAAGAGCACCCTTTACCAGTTAGACAAAAACGGAACCATCCTCTCTTCCCTTTCACTGGAAGCACCGATGAATTCCGTCTGCCGCATGTGTTTATCCGGGAACCGGCTTTTTATCCCATTGAGCGGCGGAAGGATGCAGTGCATTGATATTTCCACGATGAAACCACTTTGGACGAGCGAAGCGTTCGGTCTTCAGTCCCTTACGACTGTATACTGCGCAAACGGCTTCGTCTATGCCGGAACGACCAATGCCACAGGGACGGATGGACTTTTTTACTGCCTGTCCGCAGAAGACGGAAAAACCTGTTGGACTTATAAAGCCCCAACCCCCTGCGGGTACTATTGGAGCGGCGCCGTCACGGACAGCGCAGACAATTTTGTCCTCTTTGGCGGGGATGACGGCATTCTGATTTCACACAGCGCAGGGAACGATACCGTATTGGACACATATGACCTCTCCGGCAGTATACCGCAAACAGACGGACAAGCTGCCGGCCCCGGGGGAATCCGCGCCGGCATCACATACGATACCGATACGGACGCTTACTACACAACTTCCACAAACGGGTATTTATATCAGATCAAAATGACCTCCCAGGGTACATTTGCATCTGTAACAGCGGTCTCACTCCTCCCGTCCCGCACGCCGGACTGCAACTGCACGAGCACGCCTACCATATGCAACGGCAGGGTCTACGTGTGCAGCTATAACGGCTTTCAGGGTCAGATCCATGTGATCGATGCCGCTTCCATGCACATGATCTATTCCGCCTCATCTCCGGACTGCCGCGATATAAAATCATCGCCGCTTGTCAGCACCGGCATAGCCGACGGGGAAAGCGGGAAAAAAGAACCTGATTCCGTCTGCGTCTATTTCACGCAGAACGCAATTCCCGGCGGTATTTATTATATCCGGGATGACAAAACGGCACGATCGGCCGAAATAGAAACGCTTTTCACGCCAAAAGAAGGGAAACAATTCTGCCTTTCGAGCATCGCCGCCGACACCGACGGAACCCTGTATTACTCCAATGACTCCGGTACGTTTTTTGCCGTACAGGAAGGATATGCGCCGGGCTCTGACGAACCGGCGGTTCCTGACAATCCAGTGCCTCCTAATGGACCTGCCGTTCCTGGCGAACCCTCCCTTAACCCGGAAGCATCTTCAATCCCGGCTGTTGTACCACCAGCCACGCCTCCGGTTTCCCCCGTCTCACCAAACACAGACGAACGGACACCGGGAGGAACGGATGCGGCAAATTCAAAAAAACCGGGAAAGCCCCGGAAGATCAGATGGAAGTACAAAAAAACAAAACGCAGTTCATACCGCGTCACCTTTACATGGAAAAAAGGAACCCATACCGCGTATACACGTATAAAAATCTCAAAGCGGAATAAAAAAGCTTCCAAAAAACAGTGGAGCCGGGTTTACCAACCATCGTCCGCGAAAAAAACGATCACACTGAAAAGCGGAACATACCGTATTTCCTTTTACGGCTGTCTGTCGGGCGGCAAAAAAAGTGGAGCGGTAAACAGCACGCTCCACCTTCCATCCTGATCAGAGTGATAAATATCCCCATCCCCTGATCAGGAAGACGCTTCCCCGCCGCTGTCATCCGAATCCGCAGGCGGTTCCGGCGTATCCGGATCAGGGGCGGACGGGGCGCTGCCCGGATTCGCATTCTCGTTTCCATTTTCTTCTTCCAATTCCTCGAGCAGACTTTTATGCTTTTTCGGATTTTCCTGAATCGTCGCCATCATTTTAGCCTTCAGATACAGGTCGCTATTGAATCGGAACAAAAAACTCTCATCTTTCGGCGGCACTTTCTCCCCTTTCATGATACGCCTGGCAATCGCGAGCGCACGAGAAAGATCGGCTGTCGGTTTCTTCTTTTTCTTCCCCGCATTGGACAAACGTTTCATATTCTGTTTCCTGAACGCGTCCGCAAGCTTTGCCATCTGAAGCCCTTTCTCCGATAATTCGAGCGACACCGGAGATTCTGCTGTTTTTGCATCGGCACCTTGCTGATTTTCCACGTCTTTGGCGTCCTGGACGCTGTTTTTAGAAATATCGTACCAGAGCTGCTCCAGCGAAGAAGATTTCTTAGAAGCAGCCTTCTTCGTGTCATTATTCCCAGCCCGAATCGAGTGATTCCCATATGCCGCAGAATTTGTTATATTCATGATCATCACATCCTTGCCTTCCAAAAGAGTAAATCCGTTTACCCCTGAATATCATTCTACAACATATATATCGGATTACATTTGTAAATAGTTTAGGGCCTTGTTATATCTCACTTACTCCCCGCTCTTATTTCTCGCACGCTTTCTTTGCAAACTCCGTATTTACCAGTTCTTCATACGGCACCCTCTTCGTAAGCTCCCCGCCGGATTCCAAAACATCCTGCAAAAGCTTAAAGCTCGCTTCCTCAAACACGAGATTATCGTTCCATGTGCCCTGTTTATGATAACGTTCTACAATCGTCGTCAGCACATCCAATTCCGTCTCCGCAAACTGCGGCTGGATCACTTTCGCAATTTCCGCCGGACTGTGGCTGCTTACAAAATCCATCCCCTTCTGCAGGGCGTTGGTAAACTTCTGGATGATCTCCCCATGTTCCGCGATATAACTTTCTTTGGCAGAATAAGCGGTATACGGCACATTTCCGCTTTCTACACCGAGCGACGCGACAACGGTACCTTTTCCCTCTTTTTCGAGCGACGCAGCAAATGGCTCAAACTCCACCGAATAATCGCCCTGCCCGGATGCAAACGCTTCCGCTGTCAGTCCAAAATCAATATTTTGTACCATCGTCAGATCCTTCCCCGGATCAATATTATTTTTCTTTAGTATGTACTCAAACACCATCTGCGGCATGCCGCCCTTCCTGCCCGCCAAAACGTTCTTTCCTTTCAGTTTCTCCCAGGTAAACTCGTCGTCCTTCTCTCTCGCCACCAGAAAATTACCGGCCCGCTGTGTCAGCTGCGCGAAATTTACGATCTTCTCTCCCGATCCCTCATTGTAAACGTAAATGGAAGCTTCCGATCCCATAAATCCGATGTCCGCCTCCCCGGACAGCACCGCCGTCATAACGTTATCCGCGCCGGCGCCGTTGACGAGATCGATCTTGATCCCCTCTTCTTCAAAGTAACCGTTCTCGATCGCTACGTACTGCGGCGCGTAAAAAATCGAATGCGCCACCTCGTTCAGCTTCACATTGACAAGTTCCTTATCCGCGTCCGATTTCCCGCAGCCGGCCAGCTGCATCATCGTCAGCGAAAGGACAAGAAACGCGGCAGCTACCCTTTTCAGGGAACGGTTTTTTCGTTCTTTTTTCATTTTTTGCCCCTTTATGATCTTTTTCCTTAATATATGATAAAAAAATACGAGTGTGAAGGAATTCTTCCAACAAATTATTATGATAAGCTGATTCACGTCGAATTAAAGGTCCCGTATGAATAGCATGATTTTGGTATCCCAAATTGCTTAAATGAGAATCAAAAACTTTAATATTATGAGAAATATCAATATTCTGTTTATGTAATACCATAGCAACCAGGTAGTACGGAGCATGCACTTCATAAGAACCAAAATCTCCGGATTCATCAACAAATACACTAAGTATCTTTTCTGACATAGGATCATCCTTTTTAAATATAAAGTAGAAATAACAGAGATATGAAAATGGCGGGGAAATTCCCCGCCTCTCGGTGGACCAGGATCTTCTGACCAGCCCAAAATCAACTACCGTCAATTTATTATTTACTAAAGTATAAACTAAATATTCGAAAAAGTCAATAACTAATTTAAATTTTTTTAAGTCCTTATTTGCAGATATCTATTGCTCGTGAATAACTGTTCCGTCACTTTTCTGCACTTTTTTCGCACCCCATGAAAGGAATTCGGCGTTTCCGTCATAGATCACGAGCGGCAGGCCGCTAAACGCATAATATCCAATCTTCGTCACACTGGATGGAACTTTCAATTCCGCAATCTTACTACAGGAAGAAAATGCCTCGTTATCAATGCTCGTCAGACCGTCCGGAAGCGTTATGCTGGTCAGCTCATAACAACACTGAAAAGCTCTTTCCCCGATGGTTTTCAGACTTTGGGGAAGCGTAACACTTTTCAAAACTTCGCATCCCCCAAAGGCACTTTTTTCAATACTTGTCACACCTTCCGGGATAACGACGCTGTTGATCGGGGTAGAACCGTCACCATAAAATACCATTTCCCCAATCTTTGTCACGCCCTCTCCTATCACCAGGTCATAAGATGGCAGGGACATTCCAAAATAAGTCAGAACGCCATTTTCTACCTTCGCGAGACCCTCGTTCAGCAGCTCGGCCCAAGATTTCACCATCTTCCCGCTCTGGTCATAAATCCCTGCGGCTTTTGCTGCGTTTGTTCCCGGCGCAGGACTCGCGTTTGTGTTGGTGTTTGTATTCGTGTTTGTGTTCGTATTGGCGTTTGTTCCTGTTACGGTTACTTTACATTTCAAATTGGCTGTTTTTGCCTTTTTGCCAGGTTTTTTCACATACTTTACCTTTACTTTGATCGTAGCCGTACCTTCTTTTTTTGCTGCCACCTTTCCGGATTTTGTGACTGTCGCAACGGTTTTATTAGACGAAGAAAATGTCTTTTTCTTGATTTTTACTTTCGCTGCCTTTTTCACCTGGATCATCTGTGATTTTCCAGAAGCCATTGTCACCTTTGCTTTCGAAAGAAAAACCGGTTTCTTCGCCGCCGCATGACTCAGCGCGCCACCATTTGTTCCTAACACTAGACTGGCCGTGCATACTAGCGCCAGCATTTTTTTACCTTTGTTCTGATTCATCTTTCCTCCATTTCCGCCACGAACGCTCTACGTCACATGGCTGTACTCATAGTGTTTAGAAACATCCGCCGGGGACAAAATACGATGAGGCCCCGACATTTACAGTATAATTTTACCATATTTTGAATTTTAGCACAAGACTATTTTAGTCGTCAATGCAATTTTTTTCCCACCCATATATCAATCCGCGCCCTTTTATGTTACAATTAAAATATGGAATTTGAATCTTGTAAAGGAAAAGAAAGGAGCAGATCGAATGACACAGAGTGAACAGTTAAAAGAATGGATCGAACAAAGCGAAAACATCGTCTTTTTCGGAGGCGCCGGCGTTTCCACAGAAAGTAACATCCCGGACTTCCGAAGCGTGGACGGACTCTATAACCAGGAATACGATTATCCCCCTGAAACAATACTGAGCCACAGCTTCTTCGTTCAAAACACCAAAGAATTTTACCGTTTTTACCGCAACAAAATGATCATCGAAAATGCGGAGCCGAACGATGCCCATATCGCCCTCGCGAATTTAGAAAAACAGGGTAAATTAAAAGCTGTGATCACGCAGAATATCGACGGCCTCCACCAGAAGGCCGGAAGTAAAGAAGTGCTGGAACTGCACGGTTCCGTGCACCGGAATTACTGTATGGACTGCCGGAAATTTTACTCACTGGATGAAATCACATCCCAAAAAGGCGTACCCGCGTGCAGCTGCGGCGGCACGATCAAACCGGACGTCGTATTGTACGAAGAAGGCCTCGACTCCTACGTACTCGAAAAATCGATCTCCTACATAAAAAATGCCGACGTGCTCATCATCGGCGGAACGTCCCTCGCCGTATATCCCGCCGCCGGACTCATTGACTACTACCGTGGCGATAAGCTGGTACTTATCAACAAAAGCAAAACGAGCCGCAACGCGCACGCCAACCTGGAAATCAACGATTCCATCGGCAAAACGCTGCGGCCCTGGGCATAAACACTATCCCAGATCTTTGATATTGTATGGTGTATTTTGGTATACATAATGATTGAGCCAATTTGAAAAAATGATCTGCCCTGTGGAACGCCAGGTAACAATCGGCGTTTTCTTCGGATCATCATCCGGGAAATAATTGCAGGGCAGTTTGGGATCAAGTCCCTTTTCCAGATCCCGGTAATATTCCTTTGCCAGTGTATCCGCATCATATTCGGGGTGGCAGGTCATGAAAAAGTGCCTGTCATCCTTTGTTTTCACGATCGTTACGCCCGCCTCATCCGAGACGGCCATGATCTCCAGCTCGTCCACCGCCTGGATATCCTCTTCCCGCATACTCGTGGCGCGCGACTGCGGCGCGTAAAAAATATCATCCAGTCCGCGAAACAGCGGAACGTGATCTTTCACAATACGGTGCGCAAATACCCCCGACAGCTTTTGTTCCAGATCGATTTTCGGAATCCCATAATAATAATGCAGTCCGGCAAATGCTCCCCAGCAAAGGTGCATCGTGGAAAACACATTTGTCTTGCACCAGTCCATGATCCGGCACGCCTCTTCCCAGTACGTGACATCCTCAAACGCGATATAGTCAAGCGGCGCGCCGGTGATGATCATGCCGTCATATTTCTGATCCTTTATTTCGTCAAATGTCGTATAAAACGTATCCAGATGGGTCGGATCGGTATGCTGCGGAATATAGCTGGCCGTCTTGAGCAGTTCCACCTGGATCTGGATCGGGGTATTGGACAGTTTCCGCAAAAGCTGGGTCTCCGTCACCACTTTCGTCGGCATCAGGTTCAGGATCAGCACCCGCAGCGGCCGGATATCCTGACGTACCGCCCGTTCCTCCGTCATAACAAATATATTTTCATTTTGCAAAATTTCCACTGCCGGCAGCGAATCCGGTATATTGATCGGCATTTTTCATCCACTCCTCTATTCTTTTTCGGCAATCATTAGCACTTATTCTAACATAACTCAAATTTCTTTTCAAGCATCCCCAGTACTTTTTCCCCTCATTACTTTTTTCCCGCATTTTTTCCCGTATTGCTATTTCCCATATTGCTTGTTTCCCTCATAAATGCCGACATGATACATACGCCGGACGCTCCTTCCTTCATAACGGACGGAGCATTTGCCGCATTGATCCCTCCGATGCCGTACACCGGAATACCAGCGGCCTGTACGACCTCCCGCACAAACGGCAGCCCCCGCCCCGGCAGTCCCTTCTTGCAATCAGTCACAAATACATGTCCCGCCGTCACATAACCGGCGCCGAGCAATACGGCCTGTCTGGCCTGTTCGACCGAGTGCACCGACGTACCGATCACATCAAATGAGGCGTCCGGCTCCATCTGCCCGAACACGCCGAGTGGAAGGTGGATCCGCCGGCAGCCCAGCTGTTTCGCGGCCCGGTAAAAGGTATGGAGAATACACGGCATCCCAAAATCCCCGCATATGTTCAAAACCTTTTCCGCCAGGAAAAAATACTCTTCCTCCGTCAGATCTTTCTCACGCAGCACGATCGCATCCGCCGTCATCCCTGTTTCGCCCGTTTCCCAGCCTGATCCGCTGGCAGCTTTCCCACTCGATTTCAAGCTTATTTCACGACCCGCGATCCGCCGGATCCGCTCCAGAAAATCCCCGCGGCACAGCTTCCGGTTTGTCACACACAAACACGGGATCCCCGCCCCATCCTGACCTGTCAGCATATCGGCCTCCACCTTCCGTCACATCTGTTACACATAGATATAATCATTCATGACCGGCTGAAGTCCCTGGGCCGCAATAGCCTCATACACTTCATCGACCGTTCTCGTATCATCTATCTCAAACTGCTCGTCGCCCTTTTCCTCACCGCTGTGGCCGCCGATCCCCACATTGACCCCCGCGGAAATCTTCGTCGCCGCGATCTGGATCAGGCTGTTGCGCACCCTCTCGCACTCCCTCGTCGAGATCGTGATGCTCGCGAACGGCATAAACAGACGGTACGCGCAGACCACTTGCAGCAATTGGGCCTCATGCACATCCCTCGGATTGATCTTGTCATTGTTTATGATCGGACGCAGGCGCGGACAGGAAAACGCAATTTCCGCATGCGGATATTTCCGCTGGATCTGATAGGCGTGCATGCCCGTGGCAAACGCGTCTGTGCGGAAATCATCGAGTCCGAGCAGCGCCGCGAACCCCACTCCCCGCATGCCGCCGATCAGGGCGCGCTCCTGTGTATTGATACGATAGGGAAAGATACGCTTATTCCCGGCCAGATGAAGCGTCTCGTATTTATCCGCGTTATAGGTTTCCTGAAATACGGTAATGTAATCAGCGCCGCACGCATGGAGATACGCGTAGTCAGAAGAATTGACCGGATAAATCTCCAGACCGATCACCTTAAAATATTTCCGCGCGATTTTACAAGCCTCTCCGATATATGCCACATCTGACATCTTCGGACTCTCCCCCGTCAGGATCAGTACTTCCTGCAGGCCGGTATCCGCGATCGCCCTCATCTCCTGCTCGATCTCTTCCTGATCCAGCTTGGCCCGGCGGATGTTATTGTGACAGTTAAACCCGCAGTAAATACAATGATTTTCGCAGTAATTGGCGATATAGATCGGAGTAAACATATAAATGGAATTTCCGAAATGCTTCCTCGTCTCATATCTCGCGGCCTGCGCGATTTCCTCTAAAAACGGCTCCGCAGCCGGCGACAAAAGCGCCGCAAATCCCTCCGGTCCGCAGCCGGAAACCCCTCCGGCCCCCTGGCTGGAAGCCGCGATCGCCCGCTGCACATCCGCCGCCGTATAACGGCTGGGATCATAAGCCGCAGCTGCTTCCAGCACGAGCCGGTCGATCTCCGAATCCAACACCTCCATTCCCTCAAGGTATTTCATGTGGTCGATCCGCTCTCCCGATCCTGTCGTCTTTTGTTCCATCTCACTGTTCCTCCCGTTTGCTTCCATCCTGTATATAACCCGTCAGCGGCGAAGAGGCGCTTGCTCCCCGCTCCAGCACCCGGCCAGTCCCGGCCAGATACGCCGTCCGACCGGCTTCGATCGCTTTTTTAAACGCCTCCGCCATCGCCGGCACATCCCCCGCCGTCGCGATCCCGGTATTTGCCATTACGGCAGCCGCGCCCATTTCCATCGCCTCACATGCCTGTGACGGGCAGCCGATGCCCGCGTCCACAATAATTGGCAGATCGATCTCATCGATGAGGATGCGGATGAACTCTTTCGTACAGAGTCCCTTGTTCGAACCGATCGGCGCCGCCAACGGCATAACTGAAGCCGCGCCGGCATTGTACAGATCCCTTGCAATATTCAGATCCGGGTACATATACGGCATAACGACAAAGCCCTCGTTCGCGAGGATCTCGGTTGCCTTTACCGTTTCTCCATTGTCGGGGAGCAGGTACTTACTGTCGCGCATGATCTCGATCTTTACAAAATTCCCGCACCCCACCTCTCTCGAAAGTCTGGCGATGCGCACGGCCTCATCCGCATTACGCGCGCCGGATGTATTGGGGAGTAATGTCACACCCTCCGGTATGTAGTCCAGTATGTTCGCCGTTCCCCCGGCGTTGGCACGACGCAGCGCCAGTGTGATGATCTGCGCCCCCGCGTGCTCCACTGCCGCCCGGATCAGATCCAGCGAATATTTCCCCGAACCAAGTATAAATCTCGATGAAAACTCCTGCCCTCCCAATACGAGGGAATCCTTCTTTTCTTCACTCATTTATGATAATCCTCCTTATCTATGTATCTCTACACTTTTATGTGAAATTTTCTTCACAGTAATGTGATCTCACTTTGAAGCAATCTTCACACAGTTATGATATCTTCGTATCAGCCGCCCCCCACAAAACTGACAACTTCCAGATGATCGCCGCTCTTTACGACCGTCTCCGAAAACAACGACCGGGTTATGATCTCACCGTTGATCTCCACAGCGATCCGCCTGATGTCGTATTGCTCTTTCTCCAAAACTTCGGGAAGCCGCATCCCTTCATAGCCTTCCTTCGTTTCTCCATTGATACAGACCATTGTTTCGCCCTCCTTACTCTGTCGGACCCCCGTTTTCATCGTTCTGGGATCCACAAAAATAAAAAAAGAATGCCCATGAAACCTACACCCGCGGTGGTGTACCCCTTCATGGGAATCCCCAATCTGTTAAAAATCATATCATAAGTGTCAGTGTTTGTCAATCTTCTTCTGGATCTTTTCCATGCCATCTACGTAAATGAGTACTTCGGCCACGATCCCGTACAGTTCCGGCGGGATATACTCCCCCACATCCAGTATCGAGAGGCTTTTCGCCAGTTTTTCATCCTTGTGTACCGGAACACGCGCCTCTTCCGCTCTCTCAATAATGCGGTCAGCGATATGGCCCATTCCGGATGCGATCACCTTCGGCGCCTGCTCGCCCGGTTCATATTCGAGCGCAACCGCCGTTTTCAACCGGTTGAATTCTTTTTTTCCGCGATCATTTGTCTGTGTACCCATGCCGAGACCTCCTTTACCGATCAAACCGTCTGATTTTTCCGGCCACACATTCTTTCCGGCCAACTAATCTGTTGGGATTTAATGCTTCAGAATATTTTTGAGAAACGACGCCCGGTGAATGGGGCTCGGGCCAAATTTTTTCAGGGCTTCAATATGCGCTGCCGAGCCGTATCCCTTGTGCGCCTCGAAGCCGTACTCCGGATACCACTGGGCATACTCCACCATCAGCCTGTCCCTCGTTACTTTTGCCATTATGCTGGCGGCCGCGATTGACACACTCCTGGCATCACCTTTTATGATCCCCACCTGTTTGATCCGAAGCTGCGGGATGACCACGGCGTCATTCAGCAGAAGGTCCGGCACGACGCCCAGATCCTCCACGGCGTGGACCATCGCCTCATACGTCGCCTGCAGAATATTGATCTCATCAATACGAGCCGGAGAACTCATACCGATGCCAAAAGCGACTGCCTTTTCCCGGATCTCTTCATACAGTTCTTCCCTTCTTTTCGGACTTACCTTTTTGGAATCATTCAAATGTAATATTTCACAGCCAGCAGGCAGTACGACGGCGCCCGCCACGACCGGGCCGGCAAGCGGGCCTCTGCCAGCCTCATCAATGCCGCAAATACAGGAATAGTCGTTCCCGTATTTGCGCTCAAATTCCCTCATGCCCTCCAGACGCTGCCGCTCCTTTTCATAAGCCTGAATCTTTCGTTGGTAAGCAGCGATCAGTTTCTTTACACCGCTCCGTTCATCTTCCGCATACTCTTGAAATAACAATTCCCATTTTTCCATAGAAGTATTTGCGAATTCGTTTTTTATATCGGCTATTTTCCTCTCTGCCGCCATATTGACTCTCCTTTATCTTCAGAAAAATGAGGATATCCACAGATATCCCCATTTATTTGACACGTTTCCGTCAGCAAGAACAACTGCAGCTTCTGTCATCTTATTCCAGATTTGACAGTCCGCGCTCTCCGACGTAGATATAATCCGTACCGTCCTCCATGCTGTATTCGATCTTTCCGCTCTTCCTCTCAATCCGCAATATGGACGTATAGTCAACACGGAGTATTGTATAACCCTCCTGCCAATCTGACAGCTTGAACGGCACAAAGTACGGCGTCGTATTATCTTCTTTGAAAATCCGATAACCATGATAGCTCTTCGATACTGCCTTTCCGCCCTCTGTCCACTCAAACTTCATGCTTTCTTTTTGCTTATTCTTTGCCTCATTCTGAAGCGGAACTTCAATACCATTCGTATCCTCTTCTTTCTTCACCAATGTCAGTTTCCGGATTACAGCATCCTCATTATTCGGATTTGGACAGGTCACCTTCAAGTTTATGTCCTTATCCTTCGTCACCGTCCGGTAATTCGCCTCACTGCTGTAATCCAATAATGCCTGATTCTCTGAAATCTTGACATACTCTTTTTTATTATCCTGCAATTTTATGGATACTGGTGCCGGATTGAGATCAACGTTATCCAAAATTTTTTTCAGGATTTCAAGCATACGGTTTGCCGTAAACTCGGACAGCACACCCATGTTAATATTGGCGCTCTGTGTATTGCTGACAAACGTTACATTTTTCATATCATTTCCGTCTGAACCGTCAATTCTCGGAAGTGCCTGCGAACTCCCTATATCACTTGGATTTTGATATAGCGT
This sequence comes from uncultured Eubacterium sp., assembly GCA_910583555.1. GTDB lineage: Bacteria > Bacillota > Clostridia > Lachnospirales > Lachnospiraceae > Eubacterium_F. The sequence goes on along the minus strand of CAJTXO010000026.1, from coordinate 11,637 downwards.
GTCATACGCGCCATGCTGGATATAATTCCAGAAAAAGAACTCACAAAAGCCATATTTTTCGACTAGTTCCGCAAGCACGCCCTGAAGCTTTCCGTCCGCGCCAAAGTTACCATCGCCAATCCCTCGCGGAAACACTGTATCAGACAGGCCACCCGTAGGCAAAAAGGTAAACTTATTCCACAAATAGTAGCACCTCTTCTTATAATCGTCCGACACCGACGGATCATCCGCCAAAGGAATCCGCTCATAATAACCGGTATATCGGGCCGGAAATTTGCTGCCGTCCTGCTGGTCCTTATTTAATTCCATCACTTTCAAGTTCGGCAGGATCATATCCGTAAACACGGAAGAATCCAAAAGGTCAAACTGCGCCGTGAGCAACTGTAATTTACTTATATTGTTCAACATACCAGCTGTCTCCACCGATCTGCTCTGTTCATCTACATACATTTTCGTATTGATCGTTCCATCGACACCGTTATTTCCCATGCTGCCGACAAGCTTTGTCATCATCATCGGAAGGTTACGGGTCGTACTAAGACGTTTAAGGATTTTAATGCAATCCCACCACTCCAGATCTGTCTCATAAAATGTTTTGATGTTGGACTTGTCATTTACATCTACTGTTTCCCCTGACTCAGTACAGTACTTGTTATAAAAGTTTATGGCGATATTGAGTTCCTTGCCATCAGCAGATGTATTAAACCCGTCGTACATTTCATTGATATAAAACAAATCCGCGCGCTCGATGTAATCCAGCGTATTTTCCTTATCATTCGCATCCATCTCATTGATCATCTCCGGCGTAACCGTGATGACCTGCACGTTCATCTTGTCATAATCTTCCTGCTTATCCCTCTCAAACAGGGCATATTTCAAAAGTTCATTAATCTTTATACCTGCGTATTTGAATGTATATACGTATTTGGCATAATCAAATGTGTACACGTCAGATGCTAGATGGACATACCGGCCTTCCGGATGAATCCATCCGGGATTATCATCATTCATCCTAAACCGAAGTTTGATAAATACCCCTTCATCTCCTTCTTCACGCAGTTTATTATCAATGTTATGCCGCTGCGAAGAATAAAAATTTAACACCTCAAAACGGTCCTCTGGATATGCTTCGCTTTCTACGTAGTTCCACATGTCGGTATCCGTACCAGTTTTTGTCGCAGTAATCTTATTGTTATCTGTATCAGGATTAAATCCCTGCAGCGTATATTGCCCGGCACCTTTTCCCACCTTGACAAAATATCCTTTGTCAAATTGCTGAATCTGCTGGGTTTTATTTTTTACCCATTTTTTATCTTTCGAAAGAATAGATGCTGGAACCGTATGTCCGTTGTCATCAACAGCAAATGAATCTTTAAACTTTTGTACCAGTTCCGACATCGGAAGCTGGAGATCAGCATCCGTCATACCAGAGTCCAACAGAACTGTAAATTTATAAGACTTTGTCACATCTTTGTTCTCTTCGACCGTCTTCACCCAGTTGCGGTCTGTATAATTTCCGTCCCTGTCCTGTTCATTCAACGCGAACTGGAACGAGCGGTCCTGACAGGAAACAGCGGTAACATTTCCCGCATCGTCTGTTGTCGTAGAAAAATACTGCGGGCAGGCCAGCGCGAATGCCTCTTTATTCTCTTCATAAATTTCATGTACTTTCTTATTTTTCAAGTCCTCCTCACTCAGATTCATATCGCTTGAATACATCTTAAATTCATAAAGGAACTTTACTTCATAATAATTTACCACTTCACCCTTCGCGTTCTTGATCCTGTCCCACAGTTCATTCTGGAAATAACCGCCCTTATTCATCAGCTGATTTTTAATATCTCCCTGCCCCATGATATTCTGACGGGATCCGTCAAGAAAACCAGTTGAATTCCAACTTTCATTACAGAACTTGATACCGATTTCTACCGGATTGAACGGTAAACCCTTCTCTTCCGAATCCACCAGATAAGCGAGCGACTGCTGGGATAATTCCGGAACGATCTCCAAAACAACAAATGGATTTTCCTTCGTCAGCTTCTTCGCCGGCTCCCCCTTTTGATCCGTCACACCCGGAATGACCGGAAGCTTTTTGTTATCGCTTGTAAGCGGAACGACCTTCTCCTGATTCTGGGGTGTGACCGCAATCTTTTTTGGATCAGCCGCCGTCACTTCTCCCATTTTGTACGTGTCTGGCTTTGCCGCAGGCTTACCAAATATCACGCCATTGGAAATGAGGTAATATCCTGTCAAGACCAAACACGTTAAAAATAGCGTAAACGCGCTATACATCAAAACCCGGCCCTTTTTACCCATTCTCTTTTTCATTGCATCTGCCCCCTTTTTACTGGTTCCGCAAATAAACGGTTTTATTCGTACTATATTCCGCTCTGTTCATTTTAGCTTTTAATGCTATATCGACTGCATATTTCCCTGAAACATCGTTTTTGTTTATGCTGCAGTCAAAATCCGTGATATTGTCTGCCAAGAGATATATCCGGTTTCCCTTTTTATTCGCCTCAGAACTATCCGGTTTCAGATCTGACAGTTTCACATCTCCCGTCTTTGAACACTTTCCAAAATAGAGATTTTTCCCTTTCGAGGGATCACCATCATCAAAAAACCAGTATGCGTACGCATTGGAATCAAGCGTTTCCACCTTATCGGCCTGAACTGCACTGTCTGTAGCCGGCGACACGATCTTTTTCGCGTCGTCACGCCGCTGTAACACAATGAGTACATCTGCGGAACCGACCTTCTGCCATGTCACCTTCTCTGCCTCCATCGTATAACCTTCGATATGATTGAGCGCGTCCTTCACCTGGTTCTGCAACTCAACCCTCTCATTCGTCTCCCTGGAACTTCTGGCGGCGAAACTGATCATCGCCGTGATCGCTCCTAAAACAAGCGTCGAAACCAAAACGGCAAGCATGATCTCGATAAGGCTGAATCCTTTATTATCCAACTTCATGCCGATTCCCCCTCTAAATCAATCTCTGCAACATCAATTTCTACAATATCAATCTCTGAAATGTTTCCCTGTATTTGTGACAAGCGTAACTTTATACGTAGACTGCCCGATCACACTGATCACACAGGTCGGCTCCATCGTCCCCGTAAAAGCGCCGTCTTTCTTCCGAATACCAAATGTCTTACAGTCTCCGTCCTGGATCGTGACACTTGATGCCGAAAGATTTCCCTCCTGATAGGAAATCGTAATCTGACTGTTCCCAATCTCTTCCCCTTCTTTATAATTCGAATCGTCAGGAGTATAAGAAGGCTGGTCGCTGTAACGGATATAATAACGATCCTTGTATCGGTAAAGATGCATATAGGTTGAGCTGGCTTCCGCTGAATTTCTGGATTTCAAAACCGTCAGACTGCTGTCAATCCGAGAAGCACATTTCGATGAATTTGCCATGTTCAAATATCCCATCGCGCTCATGCCGCCCACACACATAATTGCCAGAATCGCGATTGCTATCACGAGTTCGATAAGAGAAAATCCCTGATCATTTGAAAATCTCTCCGTTGGAACTTTTTCCATTGGAACTTGTTCCTTTTTCATATCCAGCCTCACCTGCTTTCTTTGTTCCTCTCTGCTTTTGACAATCAAAGCCTGCCCTGTCACGGGGCTGCCGTCCTAGGGGACGACTATATGCTGCAAAGTCTGCCCTGTCACGGGGCTGCCGTCCTAGGGGACGACTATATGCTGTAGAGCCTGCCCTGTCACGGGGCTGCCGTCCCAGACAATAACTGTGCTTCATTATCGCGTTCCCAATTCTTATAGCTGATGCAGTCTGCCACATCCACCGAACGATTTTCGTTGGTCCTTAATCCGATGAAATACTTTGACAGATCTTTATCGTTACGCACCATCTCCAAAATCTTGCCGACCATGAGAAGATTTGCCTTCAGATCAATACTGGAGCCATTTACGCTCACATTCCCCTTCGCCAGGATCAGCCCCTCAAAACTTTTGCTCACGGAAACATTTCCGCCGGAAATGATCAGTCCTTTGTCAATCGTTCCATCTACATTGTAATCACCTGGCGTGATATAGAGTAAGCCATCCGTTCCCTCGCACGTTTTCTGGATCGGCATGAGCGAAGAATCGGCATTTACCGCGTCAAAATCAATGATCCGGTCTCGCACGAGTTCCGATTTATCAGAATCCTGCAGCAATTCATACCGGAGTACATCATTTTCCTCCCCGGTTACCGGTGAGCGCGCCATATCCGAACGGAATCCCGAATTGACGAGCGCCAGCTGTTTTCCCAGATAGTTCTGCATCTTGATCTGGCCATCCTGGAGCATCGCCGCATTTGGCTTGCCGGAACCGTCGAAATAATTTGCCTCCTGCTTCGCCGACTCACCCGATGCCGCATAATAATTATGTATGATATTACCGGCGATCAGATACAGCTGCGCACCTAGCTTCATACCGTCATTATCCGCTGTGGAAATATATGTTTCCGCGCGGTCCCTCAGCATCTCATCGTTGTTTTTGTCCGAATAGAACGCGGAGAAGTACTCATTTGCCTTCTGTTGGTTTTTAAAGTTCAGATATAAGAATACATATCCGCCCGTATTGTTGAAATTAGCCGTTACCGGTTTCGCCGGATCCAGATAACCGCCCATCGCCTGCTCCAACGCCACACGGTTGACTGCTCCCATATAATCATCGCCGTCGATCTCCGAACGGAGCAGCGGGTTATGTCCCTGTCCGTTTGAAAAGATATACTGATCCGGCACCAAATAAGCGATCTGATTACTCTTTACTGCCAGCGACTCGCCCATCATGATGTCCGGCTCTGCCACTCCGGTCGTTCCCGAAGTACCATTGTTAAATCTCGATACAAAAGTACGCCCCGATAAGATCAGTTTCTTTAGATGATCGCTCTTTAATGTCGTGTTCACTCCGTTGATCAGTATCGCGCTGCTGTACTTGGAACTCGTCACGTCCGCCACCGTAGAACTCGACTTATCTTTGTTATTCACATTGTAGCTGTAGCCATAATACTTTCCGCCCAGATTCACATAACTATTGCGGTTATCAATACTCAGGTCATCAAGCACGTACGCGTTCGTCTGGAGATCAAGTTCTGTCGAATACGAAGTAAGCGGTCCCGGCGTAGCGGCCGGAATGGCTCCTGAATCCGGTAACAGGATATTTCTTACCCACAACTCTCCGTCTGTATTGTTGATCGCCACCTTCGCGTTATCATTCACAGTCAGATCCCCGCGCGTAATGATCGTATCACTGTCAAATGTAATGTTTTTCGACTGGGACACGATATCAATACTCGTTTTATAATCGCCGCCATCTTTTTCACCACCCGCATATACGTTTCCGGTGAAATCAACGCCTTTTGTACTGGCACTCAGGCTGTTATTCGCTACCGATAACTGATCGTCACATATTACAATATATTTCTTTAACTCATCAAACGTCGCATTTCCCTCAAAACCGTAATCTGGAACACCAATCTTAATATCGGTCTGCACCACCGTGCGGTATCCCGCCTCATCGGTATAATCCACTTTCAGCCCGCTGATGATCAAAGACATTTCTTTCGTCGTGGCGTCTACCTGAAAGCCATAACGGAGCGCATCCCCGCCATAAGTGGAGCCGACTGTTTCCGGCCGCGTGACCATTTTCTTTATGACGGGATCCATATTAAAACTTCCCCAGATCGACTCGTCCTGATCTGTTCCATCCCATTTGTTCGTGTTATCGGTTATATTCTGCGAATTATCCAACTTGTCAATCGTCGGATTCTCTAATATACTGGCGATACCAGTCAAATATTTGACCGCATATTTTTCTTTCATCGAACTCATCGTGGAAGACAATGATTGATCTAAGATCGGCGAACTGGTCGGTCTGGCATTATAATTGTTGATCATCTCCATATAGGCGTACTCATTTGCCTTTCCACATATTTCCTCCAGTCCGCTGCGGATTTCCGCGACTGCGCCCTCCGTTTCGTAAAAATGATCCGTCGTGTGCTGATCCACGATGACTGAAACCACATAATTTGTCGCAAGCGACAGCACCGTAGCACCAATGATCATCAACGCCGTCACACCGATGACGACAAAAGCAAAAGCAGAGCCGCTGTCATCGTCTCGCATCCTCTTCAGTTTTTCTTTCAGTTTACGCATCCATTTTCCAAACATCCGAAAAACCTCCATTCATCTCATCCATTACTCTACTCAGCCATCGTCGTCTCCATATGGGCAACTACTTCGCCCGCCTTTTTCCCCGCCGTATCATAAATATCAACGAGTATCCTGCCGATCCTTTCCTTCTGCTTCCGGCCCACAAAGGAATTTATTGTATTTCCCGGATCGCTCCCTTCCTGCGGATTGCCAGTAACACCGCTAAGCATAATGTCATTGGCAAAAAATTTCGCATTCGTAGCCGTACCAGCCTCGATGTGCAGAATATACTTCGTATCATCAACCGCACCCTGCACAGCAAAATAGAACTCCATATCGTTAACGATCGTTTCATCGGAAACCCGCTGATCTTCACTACGCGGGATGTTTGAAGCTATATTCATGCTGACTTCTTCCTGTTTATTTGTCACGAGAGGGTTGTAGAATACAAATACCCCTTTAAACTGATTGATTGGAATCTCCGCTTTCTCCAACGTGACGTCCACCGTATGCCCACTGTATTCATATCTATAATAAACGTGCACGGCATACTCTTTCTTTTCTATATCCTTATAATCAATATCAATATGTATCACTCGCTTTAATCCCGCGCGGATCGTATCCCTGTCCGCAATCGTTCCGGAAGTACCGGGAGCGGACGCGCTGAGCGTCGTAAACAATTCACTGAGCGCGGTATCCAGTTCATCATCTTCTACAGCTACCGCATTCGAAGGCGCGTACACCTCGCTCGGACTCGGGATATTATAACTGTTATATTTCGGACTTCTGAGATCCCCTGTACCGCTGCCGATCTTTTCTCCCGCATTGATTGCTTTTGTGCCGCTTTTATATACACCGTATTGAACCTGAATCTTCGCCACATAGTCAAACCCGTCCACCGTCACTGGCCGTTCCAGATAGTCAGACTGCGGATCCGGTGACTCCCCCGGCTTAGGGGAAGATTTTTGCCATACAGGCGCTGCCGACGATGCCGGCCCGGCAGGATCCGGTGTGGCTGTCAGGTCTTTGATCTGCGTATAGTTCGAATAAGAACTTAACTCTTCCACCACATTCTCGGCCGCAGTCGTGGCGCACTGCCGGTCACGGCCCTCAATCGCCTGAAGCGAAGAATAAGTGAAATAATTTATGATCGGCAATGCCACAAGGGCGAGGATTGCCACTGCCAAAACGACCTCAATCAGGGAGAAACCGCTGTCATCCTTTAACCACTTATTCCTGAACATGCCGCACACCGCCTTTCCTCTTAAAAACATGATCATTTACTAAATTCGCCAAAAATCTTATCCATTCCGTATGTAAAGATGCTCGTATCCGGATCTTTATACGGGACACCGTTGCCGAGCATGCAATAGAACGTAACGGCGATACTGCCCTTTAACTGTCCGGTCGAACTGTCAAACTGAACATTTACGTTTCCAACAGACATTTTTTCTTTGTTGTCCCTGATCCAGTCAAGTGCTTTGAAAATATCCTTGGTCTCACCGGCCATATTTATCGTATATGTTGCCTTTGAGCCGATCATCTGATCCATGCTGACCACAGTGATCTCCGATAGAGTTTCCTCTCCCTGACCATCCACATTTACCTGTGCCTGATTTTGCGCGCTGGCAGAATCGAGCACCTGCCCCTTATAATAGAACGGCGTCACATTACCCGGAACGACGCTTTCTACCGTAATCCCGCTTTCTACCATCATGTTGTAGATGAGATATATTGATTTCTGCTGTGTCAGTTTTACCGGAAACGACTGGATAAACGGATCAATGTCCGATGTATACAGGGATGTATAAATATCCAGATCATCTGCCTTACTCTGCAGCCCGGTCAGATACGAGATCCTCTCCTGCTCTTTTCTCGTCATATTATCATAATCCGCCGCCTTATCCATATTTTTCTGAAAGACCAGAAAATAAGTTAACACGATCAGTAAAACGGCTGCCAGTAATAAGATCACACGGATCTGCGCCAGAGTTACTTTTCCTTTCATTGCTGTGCACCCCCCGTATTTGCAGTATTATTCGTATTGTTAGCAGCATTCGCGTTATTTGTATTATTCGCATTGTTGGTATTCGAGTTAGCTGTTTTAGCCATCGCGCGGTACTGGATATCACTCTCATTCAATGTATCTGTATGCGGCACATATTCATATGTGATCGTATACACGTATTTCCTTTTTTTCGTTATCGTATCATCTGACTTGGTAATACCGCTGGATATCGTGACATTCCGAATATCCGTACAGAGGTTCATACGCATGATTACCGCCGAAACAGAGGAAAACCGGTCAGATGTCGTACAGTTGATCGTACCGCCCGTCTCACTCGTACTGATGGTATCAATCCTGAATGACTCCGGACAGGACTGTTTTATGTGATCCAATACCTTGTGGAGACGGTTATTATTCGTATCAACCGCAAACTGGATGTCCTGATATGTACATACTTTATTCAGCGTTCCCAAAAGGTCGTTGTAACGATTCTCAATCGGCTGCATGGAAACCGCCTTTGTGTGTGCGGCATTATACGCATCCTCCGCTCCCCAGACCCGCACGAACGAGAAAATCGCAAGCACCAGACAGAGTAGGAAAGATGCGGCAAACACAACCGCGATGCTCATGATCGAATCTTTGGTCGCTGTCTTATTTTTTATATCATCCGGTATAAAATTCACAGGATTAAAAACGGCTCCGAAACACCCGATATACTGCAGTATATTGTTATTTACCTCGATCTGCCTGTTAAAAGACACCCCTGCAAGATCTGACGGCGTACGAGCCGGAATTCCTAGCTCGTTGTTCATCAGCTCGTGAATCCCTGCAATCCTCGCACCGTTTCCGGTAACGATGATTGACTGGATTGGATCATTACGGTACCTCGAATTATAGTACTCCATGACACGTGATATGTTGCCAATCAGAGAGGATGCGCTCTGGGTAAGCTCAATCCTTTTTTGCATCGACAGGTCATTTTGCGGATTGGCGGCATTAAACGAGTGCAGCAACACTCGCTGGGACGCCAGAAGATCAAAAGCCTTGTCATAAGTCGCAACCTGAAAGGCGGGTTCTTCCATCGCCGTCTCAATGATCGTTGTCGCTCCATACGGAATAACCCTTTGCAGGAGCAGTTTATCTTTACTCATAATATCGATCAGCGTACTATCCCGGTTGATCTGCACCGCCATTTCCACACCTTCGACCATCTGCCGCTTCATGATCTGGAAAATACCATTACCGTCTACTTCGATGGAAACGATATTGAGATCACAACCCTCGGCGAGTGCGTAATAAGAGCGGACCAGATCGATCGGCGCCGCGTATACGAGCAGGTCGATCACTTTCGCCACCGCTTTCGTCTTTTCTTTCTTCTTTTCCGGCGCAGGCTTCTTCCCCTTCTTCTTTTTCTTCGTATCATCTTCTACGAGCGTTTCTTCTTCCTTCTTTTCCGGCTCTGTCGATACGTGTTCACCCTCCTGGGCGCTCCTGCCTTCTCCCTGTTTTACATATGAAAAGATGTATCTGTCCTTATCAATCGGAAACATGTCATCCACTTTTGCCATGACAAGTCCCTGAATCTTACTGTCTTTGACGAATGGTATCGTCGTCTCACGGTTTGCGATTTTCGATGATACGAGAGAAAAAATAACATCTTTGGTCGTAATACCTTTCTCCACACAAGCCTGTTTGATCCTGCGGCTCACATCGATGATATTTTTTACCTCTCCATCGACCACTGCCCCCTGCGGGGTAGGCACGCGGACACATCCATATACAGTCGGATTTGCCTGATTATTGTCCATATGTACAATTCGTATCGTCTTTGCTCCGACACGAACGACAATTACTTTTTTAGCCATAACATCCTCCTTTATCCTGCGAATTACCGCTCTCCCCATCTCATTTTATGGATTTCACTGTCTTTTCCCTAATTCTTCTCAAAATAAAACAAAAGGACACTGAAATCCATAAACATTATGTCCCCATTAGCCCGATATACCAGTCTATAAACTTATCGCCCCACAACGCCGCCGTGAAAATCCCCACGGAAAGGTATGGCCCCATCGCAAATTTCGCTTTGTTTTTCGTCACTGCGATGATGATACACTGAATCAGGGAACCAACCACGCAGCCAATCACCAACGCCAACATGATATTCTGCCAGCCAAGACAAAGTCCGGCAGCCGCCATCAGTTTGATATCTCCTCCGCCAATTCCTCTTCCCCTCGTCAAAATAAGGCAAAAGAACAGAAAAAGGCTTGCTGAAAAGAAGCCAATCACATAGTGTTTCCAATTATACACATCAACCACAATATGAACCACACCGATTCCCAGTATGAACAAATTGATACCGAGGGGAATCTCAAGCGTACGATAATCAATGACACTCAATACCAAAAGTGCAGATGCGAGAAAACAATATAGAACACTTTCTATATTCCATCCGTGTATCGCGAAAATGATCAGATACAGTATACCGTTTGTGCCTTCTACCAATGGGTACTGTTTCGCAAGTTTTGTCCCGCAGTATCGGCATTTCCCTCTCAGAAACAAATAGCTGAACAGAGGAAACAGGTCATACCAGGCCAGCCGATAACCACACTTCATACAATGAGAACCTACCGTGACGATACTTTCTTTCTTTGGAATTCGATATATACATACGTTCAGGAAACTTCCAATAACGATGCCGTATAAAAACGCGAATATGTAAAGTAAAGCAGTAACATGTGTCATGGCAGGTTCTCCTTATGTGGTTGTTACATCATGGAGTTTGCCAAATCAGCAAACTATCATTTTTTTGCAAAACTATAATCAGGTTCCTGGCTGCTGTGGAGTATTGCCTCCTGCGTTGCTCGAACTCGTAGCACCATTCGAAACCATCAAAGGTGCATTGTCGTTATACTTGCAACACTGTACTGACTGACCACCTATAGTTGGCGGAGTAACACCACTAGGCTGAGCCGCTTGACTAGTCCCTTGCTGCCCCGCAGCCACAAATACAGCTACTACGTTGTTCGGCGGATCAAAATAACAAGTAATCGCGCATCCATTAGCTCCTGCTGAACTCAAATCAACCGTTGCACCACCAAGTGATTCTGCCATAGCTTTCTCAACTTTTCCTGCATCACCCGCATTCGTTGTTGAAAGTGCACTGCCATCCGTAATCGTAAACGAATCTTTTGTTGTCACTTTTGTATCAGCAACCGCCGATGACAATGCGCTGGATAAAGAACCAAGTGCTTGCAAATCCTTCGACTCACGGCTCTTCTCCAAATACGGAATAACAGCAAGGGCAACCACACCAATCAGGATTGCCATGATCGCGATAACAATGATTAACTCCACGAGGGAGAAACCTTCATTGGAACCGCTTAAATACTTTTGCAGTTTCTTTTTCATTCTTTTAACTCTCCTTTTTTTTATTTACAGAAAATAGTTTTTCTGCATTTCTTATA
>CAJTXO010000025.1 GCA_910583555.1 uncultured Eubacterium sp. | reverse complement strand
GCACTTTGGCGTTTTTACGAGTTTTCTGTTGCTTTTTTTCAACAAATGTGGTAGAGTAGAAACCAATTTTCGCTACTCCCCGGTTTACCGGAAAAAACTTCCAGTAAAAAATTCCTCTGCTACTCATTTGCTACTGTTTTTTTACCCTCTCTTCATTTTCTCTCCCAACCCCTCGAGAGAAGCGACCAGTTCCGACTGCTTTGTCGGGAACAAATGTGCATATGTGTTCAACGTCGTTGATACATTTTCATGCCCGACCCGCTCCGCGATAATGAGCGCGTCAAAACCCTGGTCGATCAGTAACGATACGTGGGAATGGCGGAGATCATGCACCCGGATCTTCTTCACGCCCGCTTTTCTGCACCCCCGCTTCATCTCATAATTCAGGTATGACTTGGTAAACGGAAAGAACCTCTCTTTCGTCTCGTCAAAATCGGGCCCGCTCCGGTATTCCCTCAGCTCCTCGCACAGAAAATCGGGAATCGGTACCCTCCTGCTGCCCTTTTTTGTCTTTGGCGGCGTTATGATGTCCTGTTTCTCCAGCCGCTGATAGGACTTCGTAATGGAAATCTCCTTTTTCTCCAGATCAATGTCTTTTTCCGCCAGAGCCAGCAGCTCCCCCTCTCTCATGCCCGTCCAGTAAAGAACATCAAAACAGACGCGCGACTGGTATTTGTCCCCGAGTCCTTCCCTGAAACACAAATACTCATCCAGCGTCCAGCACTGCATCTGCGACGCGCGGCTCGAACCGATACTCCCGGCCTGCTCACACGGATTTGTTTTCAGGTTAAAATACTTCTGCGCGTACTTGAAAATGGTGTTCAGCTGGTTAAAGATCGTCTTCAGATACGTCATCGAGTAACCTTTTTCATCACTCATCAGGGCGTCCTGCCATCGTCGTATATCAATGGCTCGGATCTCACTCAGCCGCTTGTCCTTAAAATACGGGAGGATCTTCGTCTCACAGATATTGATCTTTGTCAGCATCGTAGAATGCCGCAGCCTTACGATCATATCATTGAGATAGACAATGTATAGATTGAAAAATAAAATGTCTGGCCCGGCAGACAGCTGTTCCAGAAAATCCCGCTCGTACGCCAGTGCCTCCTTTTTTGTGGAAAACCCGCGTTTCCATTTTTGCCTCGAAACGTCATTGAAGTCCTTGTACGCGAATTTACAGAACCAGGTTCCGTTGTTTCGGTCTTTGTATGCTGGCATAATTTTCACCATCTCCTTTATTTTTTTACTATTATTGTTACAAAAATCGGGAATTTATTCAATGGTTTGACGGGGCGAGAATGAGACCAGAGGATGTGTTTGGGATGCGTGCTACGGTTTTGCTACGGTTTTGCTACGGTTTTGGTACTGGTATCAGTAAATTGTAGCCACTCATTGTTCCTCCTTAATGGCAAAAAAAGTAGAGCATATAGATTTCAGTTCCTATATGCTCTAACGCTATTACTATATTTGATTTTGATTGATATGATTGATTATGCTAACTGCATAACCTCGGCTTCAAGTTCCTTTAATTCGTCCATTGATAAAGAAGGTACATAACGCGCAATTTTCTCAAGTGACATTTCTCCATCTTTAATCATTCTTTCTGCGGTTTCCCTGTCTGCGTCATGTCTTTCGCTCCTGATAAATGATTTCATTATCTGTTCTTCATCAAACAAACTCATCATAATCGTCACAACCTCCTTTTCCCTGTCAAGCAGATATTCTCTTAAAACATTCCTGTCCTTGCATATGCGGATTGTTTCCGTAACTGCCTTTTGTGTCATTCCATGCTGTTTTGTCTGCTCGTTAAAAACTTTGCAGAAAATAATGTACTGATTGATAATGTCGTCTGTATCGCTTTCATAGATAACCTTTGCTTTTACCTCAATGTCTATATCTGCACCCTCAAAAAATTCTTTAGACAGAGATATTTTATCGGGTTTCCTCCCTTTGTTTCCCGTAAAAATAACATAAAGTTCAGGCTTTGGCATTTTTACTTTCTTGCTTTTGTAATAGTCTTGGCTGGTACGCTGAAAATATTCGTGATAGCTTTGCGCCAGATACAACAAAACTCTTACTAAAATATTCACTGTCCATGTAGATTGTGCCTCCACAAGTATCATCAGCTTATTATTAGCAATAAAGCCTAAATCATTATACAGATTATCCGTCAATACATTTGTGATCGTCACATCTGTAAGGGAATCCTCTGTCGCTGTGGTGTCCTCCGGATGGAGCGTTTTATACAGCTTCAGCAGATAACTCTTGTTTTGAAACAAGATACGATATATCCTGCTCCTGCCACATCTCAATTATACAAAATACGCCTGTCTTTTGACAATGTTTTTTAAACCTGAATTCTGTCTATTTCTTTCATTGTAACATGATCCCGGGCAAATGTACAGAAGATTATAAATCCACTGCCCCCCACTGCCCCCACTTTTCCCCAAAAACAAACGAGCACCCAAGCCGCAACCATCCGGCTCAGATGCCCATCTTTCTAACAGCAATACTAACAAGAATCAATCAAAATTAAGGTATTATATCGAAATCGTGCTCTCCCGGCAACACCCCCTCTCCTGCTGCATCAAATCCTCCCTGCGCCTCCTACATCTGTCCGTTCGCGCCTCCTGGTAATGCCGCGCCCGATGCAGTGCTCGATCCTCCGCTCATCAACTGCTCGATGATCGGCACCGCGTCCGAGATCGGGATCGCAAATCCCATGCCCTCCACCTCTTCCGAGGCAAATTTTGAGGAATTGATGCCAATGACCTGCCCCTTTGCGTTGACGAGCGCTCCGCCGCTGTTTCCGGGGTTGATGGCGGCATCGGTCTGGATGAGTTTCATCGTTTCCACCTGCTCTGTCCCCTGACGACCGGAGCGGCCCTCTTCGCCGGTTCCTGTCTGGATTTCCCTGTCCTTGGCGCTGACGTAACCGACCGTCACGCTCGTACCGTAACCAAGCGCATTTCCGACGGCAATCGCCAGTTCACCGACTTTGGTCTCGCTGCTGTCCGCCAGTTCCGCCACTTTGATATTCGAGAGGGTATCCTGCTTCACGCCTGTTTTCGCCACCTTCACCACGGCGAGATCCGAATTGGCATCGGTACCGATCACGGAAGCGTCTGCCGTCGTCCCGTCGTTAAAAGTGAGCGTCACTTCCACGCTGCTCTCCACGACATGGTTATTTGTCACCACATAAATGTAATCCGAGTCCTCTTTGAAAATGATCCCCGAACCGCTCCCGCTCCCTTCGCTCTGATACGTCCTGCCGAAAAAGTCCCGCTGTTCCGAAATCACTTTTACATCAATCGCTACAATAGAAGGCAGCACGGCTTCCGCCACGCCGGAAACGCCTGCAATTTCATTTCCGGTCTGCGCCGCCACAGTCGTGAGTGGAGAATTTCCGGTCTCCTGCCCCCCCGCGGTACTTTCTTGGCCCACGGTACCATGTCCCGTCCCATACACGCTCGCAAAATAATTTGTTCCCTGAAACACGGAGCTGCTCAATACGCCAAACAACACAGCACCCGCCACTAATTTCACACATTTCTTCATATTGATAGAACCTCCAATCTTGTTTTTCTTTCTTTGTAGTTCTATCATATCGAAAATTTGTGGGCAATCTTTGTTGCTTCCTTGAAGATGCTGTGACTAATATTTGTTGTTTTTGTGAACTCAGCTATTAAAATTTCCTAAAATACGGATATTTTTCGCTTCTTCCTGTATCCCGCGCAGCGCGTTCTGAACGGCTGGATCTTCCAAATTCCCTTCTATATCTATGAAAAATCGGTATTCCCAGTTCTTGCCCTTGATCGGCCGGGACTCGATCTGCGTCATATTCAGGTCGTTAAATAGAAAATGGGATAACAGCCGATACAGCGTACCGCATTCGTGCGGCAATTCGATACAGAGCGCGATCTTATTGCTGTCAGCCAGATAAATCGGCTCCCTTCCGATGATGATGAAACGGGTCGAATTATTTTTTTCCTGCTGGATGCTGTCTGCCAGCACTTCCAGTCCGTATTCCTTCGCCGCCCGTCTGGCGGAGATCGCCGCCTGGGCCGGATCGCCGTCAGCCGCTACCTTTTTCGCCCCTGTCGCAGTATCCGCACATTCTACCTGTGCCATTTCCGGATGTTCCCGCAGAAATTCGCTGCACTGGAGAAGTCCCTGTATATGCGAGTACACTTTCCGGATCTTTGACAGTTCCGCTCCCGGAAGCGCTACCAGGCACTGGTCGATCCGGTTCACATACTGCCCGACGATGCTGTTGGAATAATTCAGCAGAAGGTCGTAGTTCGCCGTAATGCCCCCGGTTGATGAATTTTCAATTGGCAGCACGCCGTACATGGCCTCTCTCTGCTCCACAGCCTTCATAACATCCTGAAACGTCGGACACGGAACGCCGCAGACATCCTCGCCAAAAAAATCTTCCATCGCCTGCTGCGTGTGGCTGCCTGGTACGCCGAAATAGCAGACCTTCATATTTTTTTCAACTGGCAGCTTTTCCATCTTTACAAAATCGGTCAGCTTCTCCATCACCGGCAGGATGCCGTACTGGTATTTCCGGCTGATCGACATGATCTGGCTGAACAATTCGGTGATTGCCCGCCGGTTAAACGGGTTGCTGGAAAGATTGCCTAAATTCTCCAGTTTCTCGTCTTCCCTCTGTTTGTCATATACCGCTTTCCCTGTCTCCAGCTTGTACTCCGCCACCGCATTTGCTTCCACCATCCGCTGTTCAAACAGCTCGACGATCTTTCGGTCGATCTCATCTATATTTTTTCTCGATTCTTTTAAATCAATCATGTTATCTCCATTTCCGCGCAAAATATCAGCCTTGCTTTTCTTTCTTTTCTTTATTCTCTTTTTCCCGTATTTGTGCCATTAATTCAGAGAATAATTCCGCTACCGTCTTCCCAAACACGGGATGGATCTTAAACGGCGCGACCTCGTACAGCGGTTCCAGCACAAACCGTCTGAGGTTTATTTCCTTATGGGGAATGATCAGATCCCTCTTTTGAATGATCTCATCCCCGTAAAACAATATGTCAAGGTCGATCGTCCTCGGTCCCCAGTGGATCTCTGATTCCCTGCTCCGCTTGCCCTCCTGCTCCAGGCGCTGTAAAAACGACAGCAGTTCCGCCGGACTGTAAAGCGTCTCAAAACAGATCACTCCATTCAGGAAACTGTCCTGATCCTCATACCCATACGGCTTCGTCTCAATGATCTTCGACATATACGCCTTCCTGCAGTAACGGTCATTCCGGATCCCCGCGAACGCGTCGTCGATATATTTCCGCCGGTTGCCGATATTGGAACCGACTCCCACATAGATCGGCACCCACTCCCGTTTGATCGTAAGAGCCACCGTATCCATCGGCAAAAGGATCGGCGCCCACGGTTTTTTGATACGCACTTCGACCGCGTCCAAAACCCGGTATCGTAGGAGCACTTCCCTGGCGATCCGTTCCGCGACCGCTTCCACCAGCTTGTACTCCGTATTTTTCATCATATCATAGACAAAATGGGACACTTCCGCGTAATCGACCGAAAACGTCAGATCATCGTGGGTTCCCGCCCGCCGCGTATCGGTATAGAGACTGACGGACACCAGAAACTTCTGCCCCAGTGCCGTTTCTTCTTTTAACATGCCATGATGGCAAAAACATTCCAGATCCCTGATTTCAATCTTATCCATCACTCTTTCCTCCTTTTCTGATCGCCTCTGTCATCTTCAGTGCCCTTACATTCGCCCGGACATCGTGTACCCGCACAAAATCGCATCCTTTCATCGCTCCGATCACAGACGTCGCTATCGTTCCCTCTTCCCGCTCGGTGACGGGAAGGTCAAGTGCCAGTCCGATCATACTCTTTCTGGATGCCCCGAGGAGAACCGGATACCCCATCCCGCATATCTGCTCCAGATGGTTCATGATCTCCAGATTATGCTCATACGTCTTGCCAAATCCAATGCCCGGATCCAGTATGATCCTCTCTTTTTTCACACCGTGTTTTTCGGCAGCTGCCAGACACTTTCCCAGATCACTTATTACCTCATCCATCAGTTCATCATAAACCGCCGTTTCCCGATTGTGCATCAGGCAGACGGCCGCATCATACTCGGCGGCCAGCGCCGCCATATTTTCATCATATAAAAAACCCCATATGTCATTTAAGAGGTCCGCACCGGCGGCCAGCGCCGCTTTCGCTACCTTGCTCTTATAAGTATCGATCGAAACCGGTATATCAAATCGCTCCTTGATCAGCCGGATGACTGGCGCGACCCGTTCGATCTCCTCCTCATCCGAAATCTGCGTGTGCCCCGGACGCGTCGATTCCCCTCCTACATCGATGATGTCCGCGCCGTCCGCGATCATCTGCTCCGCCTGCCGCAGCGCCCTCTCGGCCTGAACAAACTGTCCGCCGTCGGAAAAAGAATCCGGCGTAACATTTAAAATACCCATGACATACACTTTTTTTCCAATTTCAAACTCACGATTTCCTATCTTCATCTTCTGTGCTACCACCTGTTCTTTTTTATTTTAGAGCCGGTGCTTCCGGCCAGTCCTCAAAGTTTCAAAAGCTGAAAAAACTCCTGCTTCTGGTCCTGCTCCTCCATACAGCCCCTCGTGCTGACCGTCACCGTCTTGCTGCCCGGCTTTTTTACGCCCCGCATCGTCATGCACATATGCTCCGCTTCCACCATCACGATCACGCCCTTCGGCTGCAGAATATCCATGATCGCGTCCGCGATCTGATCCGTAAGCTGTTCCTGGATCTGTGCCCGTCTCGCAAACGTCTCCACCGTCCGGGCCAGCTTGCTGATCCCCACGACTCTCTCGTCCGGCACATACCCGATATGTACTTTCCCGTAAAAGGGAAGAAGATGATGCTCACACATGGAAAAAAATGTAATATCCTTTTCCACCACGAGCCCTTTTTGTTCCGAAGAAAACGTCCGGCTCAGGTGTTCCGACGCATCGCTGCCATACCCCTCAAATATCTCCTCACACATTTTGGCAATCCGTTCCGGAGTGTCTCTCAGCCCCTCCCGGTCCTTGTCTTCACCAATTCCCTCGAGAAAGAGGGAAACCGCCTGTTTGATCTTCTCTTTATCCATTTTTGATCTGCTCCATTCGACACAACTAATATGCGTTTCTTCTTTTACATATTGTAGCACGATTCGTAAAATAGGTCAAATGGGAGATCAAATGTTTCATTATCCCGCATTCATTCATCAGTAATTATTGACATTATTCGTATTTACACATATAATACACATTATAAATAAGCAGGAGGAATCACACAGAAATGGTTGATATGCTCTCTCTAGCAGACTTATGTAAAGAATTGTCTATTTCTATCGCAACAGGCCGTAATTGGGTTAAACTCGGAAAATTAGTGCCCACTACGACCATAAAACGCACCCCCTGTTTCACGCAGAAATATGTTTCCCAATTAAAAAAAGATCTCCAAAATGGAAAGATTCCCGCTCTGAAAAGCAGAAGAAACAAAAAATATATTTCAGGTAACAGCATTTACCGTTCCTATGTTTCTGAAACATCGGAAAACACGGCATCGGTTCAATCTATCATTGACATGATCGAAGATAACGAAATAGAAATCACTGAAGAACTGACTTTGGCGCTCCTTGCTGAATGCGCGCTCCAATTGATCCTTGACAGAACAGAAAAAGTTTCGGAAACCGCTAGTCTCAAAGGCTTTATCAGCGGCAGATATCAAGACAACCCTTACCTGTTTTTGGTCAGTGATCTGCTTGAACAAAACACGTTTACCGCAGAAACAATTGAAAAATGTGGTGATCTGCTGACAACTCGATTTATATATGAACATAATGAGGATATCCTTGGACTCCTCTATTTGTCACTGAAAAACATAGGAAACAGAAAAGCTACTGGCTCTTATTATACACCCACTAACGTAGTAAAAAAACTTTGTACAAGCCTTCTACTTAAAAATGAACCGGAGGGCAAGACCATTTTGGATCCCTGCTGCGGTACAGGTAACTTTTTACTTCAATTACCAGCCTCTTATACCCCTGAGCATGTATTTGGAAACGACATTGATGCAGTCAGTGTAAAACTGGCGAGAATCAATTACGCTCTGAAATTCATGATACCTGAAAAGCAGATGATATATTCCCATATTACGGAACAGGACTATCTTCTTTTCTCCCCTGATCTGAAATTCGATTTTATCATCGGAAATCCGCCGTGGGGCTATGAGTATACAAACGCACAAAAAGAAATCCTTCTTGCTAAATTTGTAAGCGCATCAGGCTCAAACATCGAGTCTTATGACGTTTTTGTCGAGCAGGCGTTCCATCATTTAAAACCAGACGGTATCCTGTCATTCATCCTTCCAGAGGCCTTCCTGAATGTCAAAGCACATCGTCCGATCCGCAATATTTTATTAACAGAAAATTCCATTCAGTATGTTGAATTTTTAGGCAACGCCTTTGACAAGGTACAATGCCCCTGTATCCTGCTCCAATGTATTCACACGGGCACCGCATTTTCTTCTGTCGGCCTGACTGTGAATGACGGAACGCGAACCTTTATCATTCAACAGGAAAGAAACATTACCGCGGATTGTTTCTCCTTCCGCACAACAGATGAGGAATATCATTTGTTAGATAAAATTAAAAACCACGGCCATAAAACTACTCTGAACAGACAGGCGGACTTTGCCCTAGGAATCGTTACCGGAAACAATAAAAAATTTATCACGGACGAAAAACGAGAAGACAATGAAATGATACTAAAGGGTTCTGACCTATGCAAATACAGGTTTCACGACACCGATCATTACATCGTATTCAAACCGGAATCCTTTCAGCAGGTTGCACCCACACAATTTTATAGGGCAGAAGAAAAACTCCTCTATCGATTTATATGTAACCAGCTCGTTTTTGCTTATGATAACAGGAAAACGCTGTCATTAAACAGTTGTAATATACTGATCCCACAAATTCCGGGTATCGCAATAAAATTTGTCATGGCGGTTTTAAATTCCCGGATCGCCCAGTTTTATTTTAAAAAATCATTTCATTCTGTGAAAGTGCTCCGGTCACATATTGAACAGATCCCAATTCCTGTTGCAGATAAGGTAGCACAGGAAAATATCATCCAACTGGCTGATCTGCTCATTTCCGCCACGGATGAAAACACGATAATAGAAATCTACGACAAAATTGACCGGGAAATAGCTGAAATCTATGACCTTAGCAGGGAAGAACATATATTGATCCAAAAATCAATGAGAGAGGAAAATTTATTTTTATTTTAAGCTTCTCACTTCCGCTAACAAATCTGCTTCCTCAATTGAAAATGGCAGTAATTCTTCCTCTGTCATGAACACCTGTCCTTCAAACACCTCATCACTTGCAGAATCTGATCGTTCTCTCCTGTGTTGAGACACAAGTTTACCTGTCTGGCGAAGTTGCTTACTTGATATGACCCAGTAAAGTAAAACGTCTTTACAAACACCGATCCAAATAAACACATCGCAGCAGGACGGTTTCAACTGTTGAAAATGATATTGAAAATTCATCCTTTGAGCTTCTTCATGCGAATACGCCCTGCTAGACAAACTTCCCTTTCTAGTTGTGTCATTTGCCCTGCACGCCTTTACTTCAATCCGAATCCCGTCAAGCCACAAATCAAACTCTCCATCAAAAGATGGGTAAGCATGTAACAAATTTTGTTTTGTCGCTTTTACAAATTGAGGAAAAATCTGCACAATATGCTGCTCTCCCCACGTTTGACCAAACGTACGGGGTGCCATATCAAACAAATACAGATAAGGATTATTTCCCCGATTACGTTCATTATATTCATGCTGCATCGCAAGGTATTCTTCAAAACTTATTTCCCCAATAGAAAGCAAATAGGCCATCAGAACGTTTTCTGTCCCAAATGGTTCTGCGAATGATTCATTTCTAATGGATTCCACAACAGCCTTATCACCATCGGAATTTTGTAATAAGTATTCTATCTTCTCCCGTAACTTTTTCATTCATAACACTCCCTCTCTTTTGGCTCTTGTTCATTCAAAACGCCCGCTCTTCCGAGCGGGCGCCTCTAATCACTTCACTATTTTACATCATCCCCATCCCAGGAGCTCCGCCCGCTGGCATCGGTGGTACATCTTCTTTGATATTGGCAACGACGGACTCTGTCGTCAGCAGCGTAGATGCTACGCTCGTCGCATTTTGGAGCGCGCTCCTCGTCACCTTCGCCGGGTCGAGGATACCATTCTCGACCATGTTGACATACTCTTCCTTCAGCGCGTCAAAGCCGAATCCCGGTTTGTCTGCCGCCACTTTATCAATGATCACGGAGCCTTCCAGTCCCGCATTTTCCGCAATCGTGCGGAGCGGTGATTCCAGTGCGCGCAAAATGATGTTCGCGCCGGTCTTCTCGTCACCTTCCATATCAGCAGCCAGTTTGGAAACCTCTTTGGCCGCGTGGATATAAGCGGAACCGCCTCCTGCGATGATTCCTTCCTCCACAGCCGCTCTCGTAGCTGCCAGGGCGTCCTCCATGCGGAGTTTTGCTTCCTGCATCTCGGTCTCTGTCGCAGCGCCGACACGGATGACTGCTACGCCGCCGGCCAGTTTTGCCAGGCGCTCCTGCAGTTTCTCGCGGTCGAAATCCGATGTCGTCTCTTCGATCTGTTTGCGGATCTGGGATACGCGGGCCTCGATCTCGCCCTTATCTCCCTCGCCGTCTACGATGATCGTATTTTCTTTCTGCACTTTTACCGATTTCGCACGGCCGAGCTGATCCATCGTCGTATCTTTCAGATCAAGTCCGAGCTCTTCCGTGATCACTTCGCCGCCGGTGAGGATCGCGATGTCTTTGAGCATCTCTTTTCTTCTGTCACCGTAGCCAGGTGCTTTTACGGCTACGACCTGGAATGTGCCGCGCAGTTTGTTCAGTACGAGTGTGCTCAGCGCCTCTCCCTCTACGTCCTCTGCGATGATGAGGAGTTTCGCGCTCGACTGCACGACCTGCTCCAGAAGCGGCAGGATCTCCTGAATGTTGGAAATCTTCTTATCTGTAATGAGGATATATGGATTCTCCAGATTTGCTTCCATTTTATCCATATCCGTTGCCATATAAGCGGAAAGATAACCGCGGTCAAACTGCATTCCCTCTACGAGATCCAGTTCGGTCATCATCGTCTTCGATTCCTCGATCGTGATAACGCCGTCATTCGAAACTTTCTCCATCGCGTCGGCGACCATCTCGCCCACCTGCTCGTCTCCGGCCGAAATCGCTGCGACTTTCGCGATCTGCTCCTTGCCCTGCAGCGTCTCGCTCATCTCTTTGATCGCGTCAACTGCACAGTCTGTCGCTTTTTTCATGCCCTTGCGCAGGATGATGGGGTTCGCGCCTGCTGCCAGGTTCTTCATGCCCTCGTTGATCATCGCCTGTGCCAGTACGGTAGCTGTCGTCGTACCATCGCCGGCTACGTCGTTTGTCTTCGTAGCCACTTCTTTTACGAGCTGTGCGCCCATATTTTCAAACGCGTCTTCCAGTTCGATCTCTTTCGCGATCGTCACGCCGTCGTTTGTAATGAGCGGCGCGCCAAACGATTTATCAAGAACGACGTTACGTCCTTTTGGTCCCAGTGTTACGCGTACGGTGTCTGCCAGTTTATTTACGCCAGTCTCAAGTGCTGATCTGGCCTCTACTCCAAATTTGATTTCCTTTGCCATGATGACCTCCTAATTTTCATTACAAATTTACAATCCATTAACAACCATTTTGCATCTTTTCTCTGCTCTTACTCTTCTACGATCGCTACGATATCACTCTGACGGACAACGACATACTCATCATCCTCTAATTTTACATCGGTGCCGGAATACTTCGAGTAGATCACCTTGTCACCGACCTTCACTTCCATCTTCACTTCTTTTCCGTCTACCATACCGCCCGGCCCAACTGCAATCACTTCAGCCTGCTGCGGTTTCTCCTGCGCCTGACCAGGAAGAACGATACCGGATTTCGTAGTTTCCTCTGCATCCAACTGCTGCAAAACAACTCTGTCGCCCAATGGTACTAATTTCATTTCTATTTCCTCCATTCTTTTTTCCATGCGCGCACGCCCTGTCAAATTCCTTACGATCCGGACCTGCGCACACAAACTTTCTTCGCTTCCTGTTAGCACTCTCTTTCATTGAGTGCTAGCGATTGATTTTATAATAGCCACTTCTTTCCTTATTTGCAAATCGTACGTCTTCGGTTATTTTGATATTTTTCCTCTTTTCATGTGTATTTCTCTCGTTTTCTCCCATTTTCTCACTTTATTGCATTCTTTTTCCTTTTGTGGTAAAATAAGAAAAAAGATTTCGCATTGCAATGAGGTAAACCATGAAAGAACAGCTATACACGATCCCAGTCAATGACATCTTCTCGCAGGAATGTGAATGTCCGGTATGCGCGATGAAAAAAGCGCTCGAAGATGACGCCGTAGCCTTTACAATGGGCCCCAGTTACATGGAAGATGACATCCGGCTCACCACGGACAAGGTCGGTTTCTGTGCCCCGCATATGCAGGCTCTGTATGATTTTGAAAATCGTCTGGGACTCGCGCTCGTGATCGACACTCATATGAAGAATATGATACAAAACATCGAAACATTACAGAAACAGGGAAGAAAACAAACCCGCGGCCTGTTTGCCAAAAAGGATAAAACCGCCCTTTTCGCCTTTACCGATCAGGTCAGCCGCTCGTGCTTTATCTGCGACCGCATCCGCGGCACCTTTGAGCGGTATATTGCCACAACTTTCCATTTATATGAAAATGATCCGGCCTTTGTCACCAAATTCAGGCAGTCGCGCGGTTTCTGCCTCGAACATTACGGTATGCTGTACGAAACGGCTCCGTCGTATCTGGGCGGACATACGCTGGCACAGTTCACGGACGACTTAGACCGCGTATTTTTGCAAAATTATAAGCGCATGGAAGAAGAGCTTTCCTGGTTCATCGACAAATTCGATTACCGGAACGCGGACGCCCCCTGGAAAACGTCAAAAGACGCTCTTCCCCGCGCCATGACCAAATGTAACGGAATCATAAAATAACATCGAGCAGAATCCCCCAGACCGTGCCGGTTACATAGAGGATCGTTAATACGAGAAGATTCTCTTTCCATTTTCTGTTAGTCTGGAATAATACGAGTAACCCGGCTCCTGCTCCGACCAGAAGCCCGGACATCATCGTGCCGAAACTGATGAGACGGCTCAGATACAGCTGCGTGATCACGACCGATGAGGCACAGTTCGGTATGAGTCCGACCACCCCGGCCAGCGCCGGCCCCAAAAGCGGCCGTCCCGACATAAATCCCGCCAGGCGCTCTTCCCCGATCAGCACATTGAGGATCACTGTGAACAAGAGGATGAACACAAAAATCTTCCCCGTATGGACGAGCGCTGAGCGGAAGATGCCGCGGTCGCACCCACAGTGCTCACTCTCGCAGCGGGTATGGATCTCCTTGTAGCGGATCGGCGAGGGGCGGAAACGGAAAACAAAATCGACCAAAAAGCCGGTCAGCATCCCCATCGCCGCCTTCATCCCGAGGATGACGAGAACGACGCGGATGTCGACCGCCTCCGATATAAAAATAGGAAGCATCTCGTCCGAAGTGGATAAGAAAACGGCCAGAAGCGTTCCCATCGTAATGATCCCCCCGGCGTACAGATTGGAGGCCGCCGCAGAAAAACCGCACTGGGGAAATATCCCCGCCAATCCTCCCGCCAGCGGCCCCAGTTTCCCGGCTTTCCGCACGACTGCCCGGGTTTTCGTACTTGTCTTATGCTCCAGATACTCCATGATCACATAGGCCGCCAGTAAGAACGGCAGAAGCTTTACGCAGTCCAGACAGGCGTCCAGCAGCAAATCAATCCATGTCTCCACATTGATACCGGACATCACGCGCCATCCGACTGAAGCGACTCTTTCAGCGCAAGCGCCTTGTCCTTAATGCGCCGGTTGGCATCCCTCGCAACGAGCACCTTCGATACCCAGCGCTTTGCCTCTTCTTTCTGTCCAATCCGCCTCGAGAGTTCAGCCACCAGAAACGTAACCGTATATTCGTCCATGCCGCACATCGGAAAATCTTCCTGGGAAAAAGCGGCAATAAATCCCTCATGCGCATTTTTCAGGCAATCGATCTCTTCTTTGGCGAGCGCTTCGATCTCTTCTTTCGTATACTCGCCTTTCATCAGTTCTTCACGTTTACCGCGGAACAGCCACGCCAGCTTGAGACACGTATACGCGCGCTCACTCAGCTTGCCCTTCTTTACGACCGTGTTCAAAAGCGCCATTTTATGTCTGGTGATCGCTTCATCATAAGAATATATTTTTCCATTTTCAGTAGTATACTTAAACGTACTGGAAATCTGCTCCTTGATCTGCTTTGCCTGCGAAGACATGACAAAGTTAAAATAGCGGTTCAGGGAAGCATAACCGCACGTCGGGCAAAGGATCGCATCGTATTTGAGCGGATCGATCCCCTGATACTTCGGGCGCAGATCCATATCCTGCGAAACAAGCTTCGCCTTTCCGGTACGCACCATCTTACATTTAAACTCGGTGTCGCAGACCGGACACTTATGCGTTTTTTCAAATAAAAGACTCTCTTCACTGATCTCTTTCGGCTTATTTTCCGCCCCCTGGCCAGTTCCTGCCTCCTCTTTCTTCTCTTCCTCGAAAACATCTATATCCTTCTTCACCTTCAACCCCAGGCTCTCCAGCCCGGCAAACAAATTACTCATAGATTCCTCCATTCCTTGCAGCACTGCAATCATTTTTATTTCGCTCTCCCTGCGCTCATGGCCGATAAGAACTTTTCAGGGAAACAATGCGGTTAAATACTTTCTTTTCCGCCGTCGTATCTTTCGTATCGACACAGAAATAACCAGTTCTCATAAACTGGAACTTGTCATTTGGCGCCGCTTCCATCAGGGCCGGCTCGACGTAACATTCCTCCAGCACCTTCAGGGAATCCGGGTTGACATTCACCGAACCGTCCTCATTGTATACCCCCTTTTCCTCATCGACAAGGTTCTCATACAACCGGACTTCCGCTTTGCCCGCTGTCGGCGCCGCCACCCAGTGGATTGTTCCTTTCACTTTGCGCCCCGTAAAACCGAGGCCGCTCTTTGTCTCCGGATCATACGTACAGTGGATCTCCGTCACATTTCCGTTTTCATCCGTTATATAATCTTCACATTTGACAAAATAAGCGCTCATCAGCCGGACTTCATTTCCAGGGAACAGCCGGAAATACTTTTTCGGCGGCTCAATCTTAAAATCCTCGCGCTCAATGTAAAGTTCTCTGGCAAACGGGACCTTCCTCGTCCCCATCTCCGGATTTTCCTGATTGTTCGGTACATCCAGATACTCGATCTCCCCCTCGGGATAATTCGTGATCACAAGTTTCACCGGATCAAGAACTGCCATCATACGCGGCTGCTTCATTTTCAGATCCTCGCGGATACAGTACTCAAGCATCGCGTAGTCGGTGGAACTATTGCTCTTAGCAATACCCGAAAGTTCAATAAACTTCTGAATGGACGAGGCGGTAAAACCGCGCCGGCGCAGCGCCGTGAGCGACACGAGGCGGGGATCATCCCAGCCGTCTACCGTACCTTCCTCCACAAGTTTTTTAATATACCGCTTGCCGGTCACCACGTTCGTCAGATACAGTTTGGCAAATTCGATCTGACGCGGCGGAACTTCAAATTCACATTCCCTGACGACCCAGTCGTAAAGCGGCCTGTGGTCTTCAAATTCAAGAGTACAGATGGAATGGCTGATCCCCTCGACCGCGTCCTCGATCGGGTGCGCGAAATCATACATCGGATAAATGCACCATTTGTCCCCCGTATTGTGGTGGGAAATGTGTGCCACCCGGTAAATGATAGGATCGCGCATGTTCATATTCGGAGACGCCATATCGATCTTCGCGCGGAGAACCTTCTCCCCGTCTCTGTACTCCCCCTCTTTCATTTTCATAAACAATTCCAGATTTTCTTCGACAGAACGCTCCCGGTAAGGACTGTTCTTTCCCGGCTCTGTCAGCGTTCCCCGATATTCCCGGATCTCATCGGCCGATAGATCGCACACATATGCCTTTCCCTTTTTGATCAGCCGGACGGCGCACTCAAACATCTGCTCAAAATAGTCAGAAGCAAAATAGACCGGCGGTTTCACGCCTCCACACACCCAGGTCACATCTTCCAGGATCGACTGCACAAATTCCTCGTCCTCTTTTTGCGGATTGGTATCATCAAACCGAAGATTAAACGTTCCCCCGTATTTCTTAGCCAGCCCCTGGTTTAACAGGATGGATCTTGCATGTCCAATATGTAAGTACCCATTTGGCTCCGGCGGGAACCGCGTCACTATATTCTGATAAACACCTGCCTCCAGATCCTTATCGATCTCCTGTTCAATAAAATTCCTTGCTTTAACCTCTTCCTCTTTCTGTTCTGCCATTGTTGCAAAATCCTCCTTAACTGCACATATATTTTATGATACCACATCCGCAAAAAGATTTCAACGCAAAAAAGCGATAAATCATCCGCTTCCTATTTTGAAGCAATCTGATCTACCGCCTGTTCCATTCTTTTCGCTCATTTATTTAAACTGATGTCCGCCGATCCGCAGCTTCGCTCTGGAAAGCCTGCCATTGAAGAAATGGTATTTTTTCATATTCAGCTTTCTTCCTTTATACGTCACCTTCGTCTGCCCTTCGAGAACTTCCTGAGCCGCTTTCATACAAGACCTTCTGGCGCCGCTCGAATATTTTCCCCTCTCGACGTTTTTCACTTCTCTTTTAAATTTACCCTGGCGAACAGGTCCAAACTGTCCCGGCTGCTTGATCACTTTTAACACCGTGTTTGGGAAACGGGAAGATTTCACCCGGTTCATCACAACGCATCCAACTCCCATTTTCCCGGCGTACGACTGATTTCCTGCCTCGCAGTAAATGATGGCCGCCATGTATTTTAAATCCTTTTCCGTATATGGTCTCTTAGCCGCCTCTGACGATGTTCCTCTTACTGCCACGCTCACGGTCAGCAGTAACACCAATGTAAAAACCAACTGTAACAACTTTTTAGTACTCATTGTTCCCTCCATTTGCGCATATTTGCATTTGCATATTGCGTGCGCATATTTGCGTAATATTTATTGCTACGTTTTGTAACAATTATGTAATAATTATAACATATGTTTTAAAAAAATCAAGCATTTTTTGCAAAAAAATAAACGTCTGCCTCGCAAACGCCTATTTTCGTTATTCTATGTATCTATTTTGTATCAAATTATTTCATTTAATCATTATATTCTGTAACAATTTTGTCGAATCCCAACGACCCGCCAAAGAGATCCAGCGCGCTCCCCACCGTATAGTTCATTCTTCCACCGGAAATCTCGCGCAACAATTCCAGATCGTCATAACTTCCAATGCCTCCCGCGTACGTGACTGGAACGTCTCGCTGGCCGGCCAGGATGCCGACGAGTTCGGCGTCAATCCCGCTTCCCGTCCCCTCGACATTGACGCCGTGAACGAGAAATTCGTCACAGAAGGAAGATAGTCGGTTCATAAACGCCACATCCAGCACCTGCTCGGTAAATTTCTGCCAGCGGTCCGTCACGATATAATACGCGCCGTCCCGCCTGCGGCAGCTCAGATCCAGCACGAGATGCTCCTTTCCCACGAGCCGGCACAGTTTCTCCAGACGGTCAAATCGGATCCTGCCATCCGCGAATACATAAGACGTAACGATCACATGACTGGCTCCCGCCTCTAAAAAAAAGCGGGCATTCTCGCATGTGATCCCTCCGCCGGCCTGAAGCCCGCCGGGATATGCCCCCAGCGCGGCTTCTGCCTGGCGCAGGTCTTCTGCGTAATACTCGCTGTCCTTCGCGTTCAGCAAAATAACATGACCGCCGCGGAGGCCTTTCTCTCGGTACAGGCGGGCAAAGTCTGCCGCTTCCATATCCGAGACAAAATTTTCCTCCGCCTGATCCCCGGCGTCACGCAGACTGCCTCCCACGATCTGCTTCACCTTTCCATTGTGAATATCAATACAAGGTCGAAAATTCATTTATCTCTCCATTCACGTCTTTTGCATACACAAACTTTTTGCATACACA
This sequence comes from uncultured Eubacterium sp., assembly GCA_910583555.1. Lineage (GTDB taxonomy): Bacteria > Bacillota > Clostridia > Lachnospirales > Lachnospiraceae > Eubacterium_F. The sequence continues at coordinate 26,431 of CAJTXO010000025.1, read as the reverse complement.
AACTTTTTGCGAACACAAATTTTTTGCGCATACGTTACTTTCTTTATACAGGCAGGCCTAAAATCTCCCTCACGGTCTTCTCCATCTCCGTACGGTCACACACGGTATCGTGCAGAACTTCCGCCGTGCGGATTTCCTCGATCGCGTTCGGAATGCCCACGCCCGACAGCTTCTCCAGCCGATCCGCCAGTTCAAGGTCACTTACGCCGTCTTCGTCCTCACCTAACGCGTTCATCACGCTCCGCGTAAATTTGTACGGACTCGCCGTCGACGCGATCACCGTCTTCCGGCCGGTCTTCTGCGCCTGATCGTAATATACATGGCTCGCCACCGCCGTATGGGTATCCATCACATAACCAGCACGCTCATACATATTGCGGATCGCCGCGCGCGTCTCTTCCTCTGTCGCGAAACCGCCGCAAAAATCGTTCAGGCGTGCCCTCATCTCATCGGTGATCCGGTACTCGCCGCCCGCGGCCAGCGCCTCCATCAGTTCCCTCGTCTTTCCCGCATCCTCACCGGCGATCCGATAGATCAGCCGTTCCAGATTGCTGGAGATCAAAATATCCATCGACGGTGACGAAGTCAGGATAAATTCGCGCTTCCTGTCATACGTACCCGTCTGGAAAAAGTCAAACAGCACTTTATTTTCATTTGACGCGCAATACAGCGTCTCAATCGGCAGCCCCATATTTTTTGCATAAAAGGCCGCCAGTATATTTCCAAAATTTCCCGTAGGCACGACGACATTGATCTTCTCTCCGCACGAGATCTCCCCCTGGCGGAGAAGGCAGCCGTACGCATACACATAATAGACGATCTGCGGCACGAGCCGGCCGATATTGATGGAATTGGCGGACGAGAACTGGTACCCGGCCTGATTCATCTCCCCAGCAAGCGCCTGGGAATGGAACATCGCCTTGACTCCCGTCTGCGCGTCGTCAAAATTGCCCTTGATGCCGACGACGTGCGTATTTTTTCCCTTCTGCGTCACCATCTGCTTTTCCTGGATCGGGCTCACGCCGTTCTTCGGATAAAATACGATAATACTCGTTCCCGGTACATCAGCAAACCCCGCCAGCGCAGCTTTTCCCGTATCTCCGGATGTTGCCGTCAGGATGACGATCTCGTTTGTCACGCCGTTCTTTCTGGCCGCCGTCGTCATCAGATATGGAAGGATTGAGAGTGCCATATCCTTAAAGGCAATCGTCCTCCCGTGGAACAGTTCCATATAGTAGGCGCCGTCCTTTTTTACCAGCGGTACGATTTCCTCCGCGTCAAACGTGCCATCGTAGGCGCCGTCGATACACGACATGAGCTCTTCTCTCGTAAAATCGGTGAGAAAGAGCTTCATCACCTCATATGCTGTTTCCTTATAGGTAAGCTTCGATAATGCTCCTAATTCCACATCCAATGCCGGGATCGTCTCCGGCACAAACAACCCGCCGTCGTCCGCCAGTCCTTTTAAGATTGCCTGGGAGGCACTGATCGGAGCGGCATCGCTCCTCGTACTCTTATATCGTAATTCCATGATGTATCCTTCCTTCCTTAGATTCCTTTATACCTCGTCGAGGTCGCCTTCGACCACATCTGACGGGGTGCGTTTTCCAATCGCATGATAATAGACGAGAAGTAATACGATCGCGGCAGCCGCCAGCATCTTCCGGAACCGTCCGCCCCTTTTCGCCCAGCGGGCCAGCCTGGAAACAAGCTGCTTTTTCTTTTCCTCTGTCATGCCGCATTCGTCATCCGTGAAATACAATAGCAGATAGGACAATCCCGCCACCATACCGATCGTCGCGTACAATTCCACCCCGGAACTCTCTCCGGTCTTCGGCTCCCGGTCCGGAACGGAGGACCGGGTCTTGTCCGGTTGGTCCGCCTCGTACTCTTCCTCTTCGTCCTCGTCCGGATCAGATTCTTCGATCACTTTCGCCGTAGGGGCCGCAGTAGGACTGTTTGTCACGATCGGATCGATCGTCTGCTCCGATGCCGGCGTCTGCTCCGGCTTCCCGGTCGGATGATCTGATGATTCCGGTTTCTTCGTCGGCGTTCCGCTCTGCCGGTGATTCCGTTTCTTCCGGTCTCATGGTTGGTTGGTCCGTTTCGCCCGGCCTCGGACTCGGTTTGTCTGTTTCACCCGGTTTCGGTGTCGCCGTCGGCGTGCCCGATGGCCTTGCCGTAGTGACAGCACCTGTTTCCACATCCGGCCGTTTTGTCGGCTTCAGCGTCTGAACCGGAGTCCCGGTCGGATCCGGAACGTCCACAACTGCCATTTCCCCGGCGTAATCCGTCGTTGCAGCACCGTTCCTCTGCTCGGAGAACACTTTCAAGTGATGTGTTTCCCTGTCAAATCCAGCAGGCAGGGTAAAAGTCACCGTTCCGCTCTGACTGCGTGTCCTGTCAGTTTCTTCCAATATTCCATAATGGAGAATGATCTCCTCATCTCCCTCACCAGATGTTATGATCGCGGACAACGTCTGTCTCTCACCTGTCCGCACGCCGCTGTAATCAAATGAAATCTGGTTGCCATCCCTCTCGATATCCGAAATTTCCGGCGCTTTATCCCCGCTCTTCAGCGTCAGCTTCCAATTATGTCCAACATTGTCTACCGTATCATAGTCGCGTACTTCCTCCAGCGTCTTTTCACCGGATATGACGCCAAACGGTTTACCAGACAGCGTATCCCCTTCTCCGGCCTCTGATTCAGAAAACATCGATGTAAAAACGACCGCTGATGATTTCACATTAAATGCCGGACTGATTCCCTGAGTAAACTCCTTATCCTCCGGATGGTCAGCGATACAGGCAATACTGCCATCCGCTTTGACAACGCCGCCCTGATAATGGTTTTTTTCATCACTATCCACATACTCGACTTCACACTCGGATCGCAGCCACCAGGATGCCGGCTCTCCCTTCTTCTTTTTCACCCTGGAAACTGCCGGGTTATTCTTTTTATCATAGTATCCATACGAAAGCCTTGTTACCTCTTTGGCGTCCAATAGAAAGAGCGAGACATCAGAAAACGGCACGAAACGCAGTCCCGCGTAACCATTTCCGTCCTGTTCTGACTCTTTCGCCTTCGAACTTTTCGCGATCGCCGTTCTCTCTCCCGCACTAAAATGGGTGTCCATAAACTCGCCGTTCAGGTATGTACTCGCCTCTCCCCAGTCTTTGAAACCTTCTGAATGCAGAGTCATATCCTCTATCACATAAGAATTTTCAAAGAGCATCGTACTTTCATCCGTACCAAATTCCGTGGTAGACGGATCCAAAACGCGGTTATGGAGAGTAACCCCGCCCCCGAGGCCAAAATACACATAATCCCCACGCCATTCCTGTTTTGAACCCGTCGGTACTCTCGGATGTGAAATCCCTTTGGTCCCTAAATTGATCGTTCTGGCATAATAAGTGACCTCTTCCCCCGAGTCCTCCGCCGCACTCAAACCCGGCGCCGTCCCGGTGAACATCGCACTTACGACCATTGAAACACTTAACAGCCATGCCAGTAGCTTCCCTGCTTTTGACCGCTTCATTCTCTATACCTCCTGCGTAATATGGCACTATTTTACATGATCCCGTACACGCTTTATGCACATTATATCCGTTTAATTTTACCACACACGCAGGCTGTTGTCAAAGAAAAAGAATTACTTAAAGAACTCGTGGCACCCGTATTCCTTTACTTTCGTCAGCGCCCTGTCAAACCACGCCACATTGGACGGCGTGGAGGCGCGGCGGCACATGAAATACAGCGCCCCCTTCGAATAATCGGTTCCTTTTACCGCCTTCTGCACGGCTTTTTTTGTCTTTTCCGACACCGTCACACGGTAATAGCTTCCGTTCGCGATCGGCGAAAACTGGCGGTGAGCAAATACAACACCTCGTACAGAATCCGGAAAATGTTTCGATTTCACGCGGTTCATGATCACATTTGCCACGAGGATACGGCCTTTGAGATCCTGGTCTCCGGCTTCCGCCTCCACGATCCGCTCGAGGATCACCCGCTCTTCCCTGCGCTTTTTCTGCGCTCTCGCCTTGCGTCGCTGCTCTTTTTTCAAGGAAAGTTCATGTTCTTCTTCTTCGAGCTGGTTCTCCAGAGCACAGTACTCGTTGCATCTCTCCCGCTCCAGCGTTTTCATCTTCGCGTACTCGGCCCGCGCAGCCAGCTCCTGCACCGCGAGCTGGTTTTCACCTTCGACCTCGCCGTACACGATCGTCTGCGTAAAAGCAGCCGCCTCGATCGCACTGGGCTTTTTCTCCCAGGCGCTCAATATCTCTACTGCAAATACCATATACAATACTGTTGTAATAATTCTGATCCTTCTCATATACTCTGCCTCGCTTCCAAACGGTTCCGCCATCACCCGCTAATTGCCTGAAATCCGGCGTTGCCGGTCATCCTCTCACGGAACTGACGTATCATTTACCTAACTGGCTTATAATAGAGTATATTCAATTTTGTTAACTTTATTACAGAATTATTAAAAAAAGTTAAAAAAGATTACAAATTTCTAACTTTAAAATCACGTTCCGCCGCCCGGCGCTGATCCTTTTTCGCAATATCCTCACGCTTGTCATACAGTTTCTTTCCTTTGGCGAGCGCGATCTCCACCTTGATATGGCTGCCTTTGAAATAGACCTGGAGCGGGACGAGCGTATATCCTTTCTGCGCCATCTTCCCCACCAGTTTGCGGATCTCGCTGCGGTGGAGCAAGAGTTTTCGCACGCGAAGGGGGTCTTTATTGAAAATATTCCCCTTTTCGTACGGGCTCACATGCATGCCGTAAATAAACACTTCCCCCTGTTCCACGCGGATAAACGCTTCCTTGATGCTACAATGGCCCATACGGATCGATTTGACCTCCGTCCCGTGGAGCTCAATGCCTGCCTCGTACTTATCCTCTATAAAATAATCATGCCATGCCTTTTTATTATTCGCGACAAGGCGTACACTATCTTTCCCCATTTTTTACTGACTGCCTCCTTGTTGTGGTATTACAAAATCAATCGTGCGTGTCAACGGATCGGCGCCTGCCACCTGGACATTAACCTTCTGTCCGAGCCGGTACTCCCTGCCGCTGTTCCTTCCCACGACGCGGTAATTCTCGCTGTCATACTCGTATCTGTCACCTTCCAGATCGGCAAGCCGCACCATGCCCTCTACCGTATTCGGAAGTTCCACATAGATGCCCCAGCCTGTCACGCCGCTGATGACTCCCTCGTATTCTTCGCCCAGCTTTGAACTCATATATTCTGCCTTTTTCATCTTATCGACTTCCCTCTCGGCCTCATCCGCCCGGCGCTCGAGATCGCTGCTCGCCTCTGCCACCTTCCCAAGTATCTTCTCATAATGGTCCAGCCGTTTCGGACGGAGGCCGCCGTTCAGGCTTTCTTTGATGATGCGGTGGATCTGAAGATCCGGATAGCGGCGGATCGGAGAGGTGAAATGGCAGTAATATTTGGTCGCCAGTCCGAAATGGCCGTCATTTTCCTTGGAATACTTCGCCCGCTTCATCGCGCGTAGCGTCAGGCGGCTGAGGAAAATCTCCTCTTCCGTCCCCTCGATGCTCTCGATCAGTTTCTGGATCTCCCGCGGGTGCACTTCCTCCTGCCCGATCTTTAGCGTGTGGGAAAAGTTTCTGGCAAGCGCCGCCAGCTCCTTTACCTTTTCGAGGTCGGGGTAATCGTGCGTGCGGTACAAGAACGGGATCTCCTGCCAGTAATACTCCTCTGCCACGACCTTGTTCGCCGCCAGCATAAACTCCTCGATGATCTTTGTCGCCGTATTTCTATCATATGGCACGATGTCCAGCGGATGACCCTGCTCGTCCAGCCTGATCTTGCACTCCGGAAAATCGAAATCGATCGAACCCTGTTTTTTCCGGTTCCCGCGCAATATCGCCGCCAATTTCTTCATCTGTTCGAACATCGGCACAAAATCCTGATACTGGCTGGTCGTCTCCGCGTCATGAAGTGAGACGATCGCATTGACATCGGTGTAACTCATGCGGCGGTCCACGCGGACTACCGACTCCGCGATGCGCGTAGCGCGTATGTTTCCTTTGGCGTCATACGTGATCAGACAACTCAGCGCCAGCCGGTCTTCTCCCTCATTGAGCGAGCAGATGCCATTGGACAGTTTATGCGGAAGCATCGGAATGACGCGGTCCGCGAGGTACACGCTCGTCCCCCGCCGGAGTGCCTCTTTATCGAGCGGCGACCCCTCCGTTACATAGTGGCTCACATCCGCGATATGCACGCCGAGTTCATACCCGCCCTCATCCGTTTTCGCCAGCGTGATCGCGTCGTCTAAATCCTTCGCGTCCTCGCCGTCGATCGTCACAGTCTGGCGGTCCCGGAAATCCATCCTGCCGGCGATTTCATCCGGGGATACGGCCGATGGGATCTTTTCCGTCTGCCGCATGACACTCCCCTTAAATTCCTGCGGCAGTTCGAAATCGCGGATGACGGATAAAATATCCACTCCCGGGTCGTTCGCATGGCCAAGTATTTCGATCACCCTTCCTTCGGGATTTTTCTCCCCGTTGCCAAAAATCTCGATCTCCACCACGACTTTATGGCCATTGACGGCTCCCTTCGTCTTTGACTTCGAAATATAGATATCGCGCGTAAATTTTTCCCGGTCCGCCACGACAAACCCGTACGCGTCGTTTTTCATAAAAGTGCCGACGATCGTTTTATTTGCCCGCTCCAACACTTCTATGACTTTTCCCTCCCGGCGCCTGCCGCGGCCACCGCGCGCCCTGTAAACCTGGACTTTCACTAGGTCGCCGTCAAAGGCGCTGCCGCAGTACGGTTCGGGAATGAACACGTCGTCTTCCTGCCCCTCGATCCTCACAAAAGCAAACCCGCGCGTCGTAGCCATAAACACGCCCGTGTTGACAAATTCCTCCGGCAGGCGGTAGCGGCCTCGCTTGTCTGTGACGACGCTACCTTCTTCACATAATTCATCTAAAATATCGTACAGTTCCTGGCGCTGCTCCTTCGGAACACAGAGGTAAGCGGCCATCTCCTTGCGCTTCATCGCCCTGCACCGGTCATCGCCGATCAATTGATATATAATATCTTTTCTACTTTTCATTTTAAACCTCATTTCTAACCAAAATCAAAAAGAAACCTCTGAAAGCTTCTCTTACAAACGCTCTTCAGAGGTTATTATTTCTTAATGATCACACCATATACTTGCAAAGCACGAGAGAAAGAATCATGAACAGGACACCGAGCACCGTCGTGATCTTCACGAGATTTCCTTCGGTCGAACGTCCTTTATTCTTGCTCCAGTAAGTGTCTGCCGCACCAGTCATCGCTCCGAGCCCGGAGTTTTTACCCTCCTGCATCAGCACGATCACGATGATTGCGATACAGATCACAATATATAACACCTCGAACATTGTTTTTACTACTGTAGACATTTGTTAGTCCTCCTATTTTCTATTTTTCTGAAGAAATGGCGGAATCTTGATTCCCTCCGGAACTTCCTGGGTTTCTGCCGTTGCCGCCGACCTCGGCGCATTGAGCGGCCTCGTCACGACCGGCATCTCTTCACCCGGCTGTTTCTGCACCGTCTGCGGCTGTCCTGCCGTACCGCGGCTCTGGTTTCCCATACCGGATAAAAAGCTCGGTTTCCGCATCGGCGTATTGGCTGCCATCGCCGGATTTCCAAATATGCTGCTGCCCGGCTTGGCACCGAACGAATTGCCAAAGGCGGAATCGCTCTTTTCTTCCAATCCCGTCGCTATGACAGTGATCATCACCGTATCGGAATTTTCTTCATCCACTTTTGCCCCGAAGATGATATTCGCATCGTCGCCCGCCATTTCCTGCACATATGTAGCTGCCTCGTTTGCCTCGAGCAGGCCGATGTCTCCGGATACATTTATGATAACGTGGGAAGCGCCGTCGATACTCGTCTCAAGCAGCGGACTGGTGATCGCCGCCTGGACCGCGTCCAGACACTTTGACTCGCCCTTGCCGCTTCCGACACCGATATGCGCGATCCCTTTGTCCTGCATGACCGTCACCACATCGGCAAAATCGAGATTGATCAGCGCCGGCATATTGATGAGGTCGGTGATGCCCTGCACGCCCTGCTGCAGCACCTGGTCCGCCATGCAGAACGCCTCTGCCATCGACGTCCTCTTATCGCTGATCTCCAGCAGCTTGTCATTCGGCACGACAATGAGCGTATCCACATGCTGCTTTAATTTATCAATTCCTCCGAGCGCATTCGTCATGCGCTGTTTTCCCTCAAATTTAAACGGCTTCGTCACAACGCCTACCGTCAGTATCCCCATATCCCTGGCGATCTGGGCCACGACCGGCGTCGCACCGGTACCGGTTCCCCCGCCCATGCCGCATGTGACAAATACCATATCACAGCCTTTGATCACTTCCGTCAGCTCTTCCCGGCTCTCTTCTGCTGCCTTTTCCCCGACTTCCGGCTTCGCGCCGGCGCCGAGTCCCTTCGTCAGCTTTTCGCCGATCTGCATACTCAGCGGAGCCTTACAGCTGCGGAGGTGCTGCTTGTCCGTATTCACGCAGACAAATTCGACCCCTTTGATCCCTTCATCTATCATCCGATTCACAGCGTTGTTTCCAGCTCCTCCGACCCCGACTACAAGAATCTTTGCGGTGGATTCTGCCTCATTATTCATAATCTCTAACACTACAGTTCCTCCTTTTATTTATAAGAAAAGAATCTAACAATCTGAAATATCATAGCATATATAATATATAATATAGTTTTTTATGGAAATAATCAAGTACAAAATAAATTTTTTTCAGTTCGTCGCTGTTCTGTGAAAAATGATGTCTCCCTTGACGCGGTAATTTGTCATATCGATCTCGCCGGAAAAATTCTGCTCCCGCGCCGTATCAAGAACGCTGGAAAGTGCCGAAACCTGCTCGTCATAGCTCTCTTTCTTCCCCAGGTTCACCTTGATGTCTCCGGCGTACAGATAGGCGGCGTTCGCCTCATTGAACACAACCTTGTCCCAGACGACCTCATAATGCTGGAATAAATTGGCAAGATTCAGGATCTGTCCCAAAAGACCTCCGTCCTCCATCTCGATCTTTTCGTAGAGAGTGAACGTCGTCATTTTTTTTGTCTGAAATAACGGTATATCCGCTATTTCCTCATTTGTACTTTTCAGCACCGTCCCGTCTTTATCAAAATAGATATACTGGTTCATATAAGCGATGCCCGCTATGATCTTTTTCTCATACAGCTTAATATGTATTTCGTGTATGCCCGGATACGTGATCTCGCACTCCCTCACATAGGGCGGCACCTTCATAAACCCGAGACGGTTTTTGACAAACGAACTGATCGTATTTTTGTCGAAAAAGGAACCGCACACGTCGGACGCCACTACGTCTTCCGGATAAAACGTATTTCCCTCTACCGTAACGGACGTCACCCGGAATAAAAGTAAAAGGAGCGCGAGCAGACACACTGCTCCGACCGGGACTACGATCCGCCAGGGAACATTTTTCATCATCTGACCTTCCTTTCTTTTTGCAACTCTGCCAGAGCTACAGCCCGCCACAGCTGCCGGGTTATTCATCTTTTTCTCTTCACCCGCCAGAACTACATTCTGGCGTGGATGCCGAGTTCATTCATCTTTTCTGCCGGCTTCTCATATCCCCGCAGGATCAGTTCGGCATTGTGGATACGGGTCGTCCCGTCCGCCATCGCCGCCGCCACCAAAAGCGCTGCTCCGCTCCTGAGATCCGTGGCGCACACTGTCTCGCCGTGCAGCCGCGAAACCCCGCGGACACAGGCCCTCTGTTCCGCCACCTCGATGTCGGCCCCCATCTTGCGCAGCTGGGAAGCCACGAGAAACCGATTTTCAAATACGCTTTCTTCTATGATACTCTCACCGTATGCTTTTGATAAGAGCGCGAGGAACAAGGACTGCGCATCGGTCGGGAACTCTGGATACGGGCCCGTTCGGATATACGGGACGGCCCGGATACCATTTTCCCCTGACACCTGGATGCGGCACGACGGCAGCCGGTCCTCATCTGGTATGTATTCCACCGCGCACCCCGCCTGTTCCAGATATCCTTTTTCCCGCCGGAACGTGTCGCCGAAAACGCGAAAGACTGCCTTTCCGCCGGTCGCCGCTGCCATCGCCGCGTACGTCAAAAACACGATGCGGTCTGATTTCAATCGGTATGTCGTACCGTGCAGCCGTTTCACGCCGCAGATCAGTATCGTGGAACTCCCCTCGCCGGACAGACGGGCGCCCATGCTGCGCAAAAAGCAGCATAATTCCACGATCTCCGGCTCTTTTGCCGCGTTGCGCAGCTCGGTCCGGCCGTCTCGGAGCACCGAAAACAATATGACGTTCTCCGTCGCGCCCACACTCGGATAGGGAAGTTCTACGACGTTTTCTCCCTGCCGTTCCACCGAACAGCAGATCTTCCCGTTTTCCTGTATGGCTTTCGCGCCGAGTGTTTCGAACGCCGCCACATGATAATCGACAGGCCTCGCGCCGATCGAACATCCTCCCGGCAGGCAGATCCCCGCCTCCCGGTTCCGTCCGAGCATGCTGCCGAGGAACAGCACCGACGCCCGGACCTCTCCCGCCGCTTTCCCGCTGATCTCACAGCCGTCCGCCGACGCGGCGTTGATGATCAGCTGGTCGCCGTCCCACGTCACGTCCGCTCCGATCTCTTTCAGGATCGACGTCATGGCGTCGACGTCACGAATGTTCGGACATCCTTGCAAAACGACGTTTTCTCTGCAAAGTACCGTTGCCGCTATCATCGGAAGAACAGCGTTTTTCGCTCCCTGTATGGCCAGTTCGCCGGCAGCCCTGCTGCCGCCTTCCACTTCAATAACCACTACAATCCCCCATTACATAATCATATAATACTACTAAATTATGCAATACGGGAAAATTGGTATCATGTCTTTGTTCGTTTTTTAGCCGCCTACCACTCCACCGGTCATGTTCTGGTCCGTTTTTGGGAGATGCCGAGCACCAGCCCCATCTCCGCCAGGAGAATGGAAATACTCGTACCGCCGTAACTGATAAACGGCATCGGGATACCGGTAGAAGGCATCGAGTTCGTGACCACCGCAATATTCATGACGACCTGCGTCGCAATATGGATCATGACGCCGGTGCAGATAAGCCCGCTGAACAGATCCGGTGACGTGACCGCCGTATTATAGATTCGCCAGAGCAGAAGGATGAACATGAGTATGACGATGCCGGCGCCCACCATGCCGAGTTCTTCACATATGATCGAAAAGATCATGTCGTTGTGAGGCTCCGGGATAAATCCTAGTTTCTGCATACTCTCGCCGAGACCGGTGCCGAATACACCGCCGGACGCGATTGCGTACAGTCCCTGTAAGATCTGGAAACCTTTTTCGTGATGTTCCACATCCCGCCAGATCTCGAACCGCTCGGCACGAAATCCCTCACCGAAAAAGATGAGCATCGCGAAAGCGGCAACCCCGAGACACAGCGTCCAGAAATAGATCCACTTGCTTTTCGCCGCCACGGCGCACATACCAAAGGCGATAATAAAGATGACGATCGCCGTACTCATATTTTCCAGCGCTACCAGCCCCAGCAGAAGTCCGACCGGGATAAAAACCCGGACGACACCGCGCAGTTTTCCCATTTCTTTCGGCGTCATCTGAATGAAATAAGCGGTAATGAGTATGACGGCAATCTTCGTGATCTCCGAGGGCTGGATCGAGAGAGGCCCGATATACAGCCACCTCCTGGCACCGTTTAATTCCTTGCCGACAAAAATAACGATCGTCTGGAGAAGCGCCGCCGTAAAATAGATCACAGTCACGAAACGGAGGCGGAGGAGCGGCAGCTTTTTCAGAAACGCCCGGTAATTGATGTTCATTACTACGAGCATGGCCGCGATCCCGGCGATCACGCCGACCAGCTGCTTTTTTAGAAAATAGGCGGCGTCCCCGTATTTTACCTGTGAAGTATAAGAACTTGAACTGAAGATCATGAGCAGTCCAAATCCTACCAGACAAAGGGTGATCAGCAAGAGACTGTAATCAAACGTGCTCTCTTCCCGATATGCTGTTCGTTTCTGCCCCTTCCTTCCCATGTCAACCTCCATTTCCGCTACGCAAAAGGCTTCTTAAAACTTCCTATTATAATATCAATTACAACCCACGGACGAGCTCTTTAAACCGGTCGCCGCGCTGTTCATAGGACTTGAACATATCCCAGCTCGCGCAGGCGGGCGAGAGCAGTACCGCGTCGCCTTCCTCTGCCAGTTCGTGGGCAGCCGCCACCGCTTCCTCGAGTGTTTCCATGAGTTCATAGCTGGTAAAGCCGCACTCCTCTGCCTCCTTGGCGATCCGGTGTTTCGTTTCCCCAATCAACAGAAGCTTCTTTACTTTTCCGTCAAAACTCTGGATCCAGTCAGAAAAACTGCCGCCTTTATCATAACCGCCGCCGATGAGTACGGTCGGACGGTCCATTGACTGAATCCCCTTGATCGCCGCGTCGGGATTCGTCCCTTTTGAATCATTGTAATAATCGACGCCGGACACGGTTTTCACAAATTCCACGCGGTGTTCCACCGGATGAAATTCCCGCACGGTCTGGACCGCCAGTTCCTCCGGCACACCCATTTCCTGCGCGATGATTAGCGCCGCCATGATGTTTTCCGCGTTGTGGTCGCCCGGCAGGCGGGTTTCCTTCTGGTTCAGCAGTACGCGCCCTGTACCGGCACATACGATGTCCCCGTTTGCCGCTTTATACAGATCCATGCACGGCGGCACCTCCTGTGCCTGCGTCGGCTGCGCCTCTACCATCTGCCGATCCGCCTGCTTCGGCTGCGCCTCTACTGGCTGCCAATCCGCCTTCTTTGACTGCACTTCTACCGGCTGCGGTTTCCGCCGGCTGCTAAAAAACGCGACCCGGCAGGGAAGCGCGGCCGCCCGCTCCCGGAGCACCTCATCCTCATAATTCAGCACGCACAGTTGATCGCGCCCCTGATTTTTCGTGATGCTCATTTTCGTATTAATATAGTTTTCCATCGTCCCATGCCGGTTCAGGTGATCCGGCGTGATATTGAGGACCGCGCTCACATCGGGCGCGAAATCCCGGATCGTCTCCAGCTGGAAACTGCTGATCTCCGCAACTGTGACCGAATCCGGCGACGTTTTCGCCGCCTCGAGCGTGTAAGGGTTCCCGATATTGCCGACGACAAACGTATGCTCCTGATAGGCTTTCATGATCTCCCCCACGAGAGTCGTTGTCGTCGTTTTGCCGTTCGTCCCGGTAATCCCGATGACGCGGCCCTGTTCCATCTGGTACGCAAGCTCGATCTCCCCGATCACCGGTACGCCGTTCTCGCGCAAAAACGCGGCCAGCGGAATGTCAAGCGGCACGCCCGGACTAAAGACCGCGCAGTCAAGCACCGCGAATTCCTGTTCCGGAAATGTCCCCCGGTAGAGTGGAGCATCGATTTCCCCGATTTCTACATCCGGATTGCCGTCATACAGGCTCACATCCGCTCCGATCTGCCGGAGCAGTTCATACGCGGCCAGCCCGCTCTTTCCCAGGCCGACTACCAATACCTTTTTATCCTTTAAATCCATTTTTTTCCTCACTTCCGGGCAGGCAACGGCTCGGTTCCCGCCCAAACCTATTTCAGAACGCCATCAATCCCACAAGACACAGGATCGCCGTCAGGATGCTGAACGCGGCCACTACCTGAGTCTCCGAAAAACCACTGAGTTCGAAATGGTGGTGGATCGGCGCCATTTTAAAGATCCGTTTTCCGTGCGTCAGCTTAAAATACCCTACCTGCAGTATAACGGAAAGTACTTCCACCAGATAGACGAGTCCGACGATCACGATAAAGAGCGGCATGTGCAGCATGAGGGCGATCGACGCCACAAACCCGCCCAGCGCGAGGGAACCGGTATCTCCCATGAACACGCGTGCCGGATAGGTGTTAAAGAGCAGAAATCCGAGAACGCCACCTACGACAGCCCCTGTGATCGGCGTCATATTCGCGTTCAGCGCCAGTGCCGCCATCGTAAAAAACGTGCCAACGATCGCGGTCACGCCGGACGCCAGGCCGTCGAGCCCATCGGTAAAGTTCACGCCGTTTACCGTTCCCAGCACGACGATGAACACAAACACGACAAAAAGCCAGTCCGGCATGACAAAGGTCTGCCCGCCTGTAAACGGGATCATGATCGACGCATCCAGCTTTGCCACATGAAAATAGTAGTATACAAAGATTGCGGTCACGATAAACTGCCCCAGCATTTTCTGCATCGGACGGAGTCCGAGGGAGCGCTTCATCACAACCTTGATGTAATCATCCAAAAATCCTATGATCCCGAAACCGAGTGTCATAAAAAGGACGGGGATGATGTCCGGATATTTTCTCACATAGATCAAAGCGGTAAGAAGGATGGACACCAATATGATGAGTCCTCCCATCGTCGGCGTCCCCGCCTTTTTCAGATGCGATTCCGGCCCGTCATCCCGCACATACTGCCCAAACTTCAGCTTGCGCAGAAACGGTATGATGACCGGGCACAAAACGACGCTGATCCCAAACGATATGATCACTGGCATTAACACACTTAACTCTAACTTCACACTTAGCACCTCATCTTATCTTATTTTTATCCAAAACCCATTCTTACTCATTGTACTCCATTACAGCTTTTACCGCAAGTTAATCTTCCAAAAGATAGGGAAGAATGTTCGTATAGATGGAAGAAATCGCCGGCGCCGCGATCGTACCGCCGTAGTATAGTCCCTGCGGCTCGTCGATGCGGACCATCGCGATCACTTCCGGATGATCCACGGGCGCGAACCCGATACAGGACGCAATATACTTGCCATTACCGCGCGGGAGCTTCTGGCTCGTTCCGGTCTTCGCGCCGACGACATATCCGTCAACGGCTGCTTTTTTCCCGCCCCCGTCCGTCACGACTTTTCCGAGTGCCTCGCAGATCTGCTTCGACTTCTCCTCGCTCAGGATCGAAGAACCTCCTTCATAGGCAAACTTTTTCATCGCCGTCCCGTCGCTGCTCTCAGCCGAGACGCCAAAGTGCGGCGTGATGCTTTTGCCTCCGTTGATAATGGACGACACTGTCGTGAGCATACGAACCGGCGAGAGCTGGAATGACTGGCCGAACGACATGGTGGCCAGTTCCACCGCCCCCACGTTTTCTTTTTTGTGCATGATCGTCCCCGCCTCGCCCGGCACATCGATCCCGGTCTTCGACATCACGCCGAGCCGTTTCATTTCCTCAAACATACCGTCCACGCCGACCCTGGCCCCGACTTCCATAAATACGGGGTTGCACGAATTGCCGATCGCCTGCAGGAATGTCTGGGCGCCGTGCCCTGTCGTTTTATGGCAGCGGATCCTCCTGTCTTCCACTATTTTATAGCCGGGACAGGAAAATGTGTCATTCATCGTCACCACGCCTTTATCGAGCGCCGCCGCCGTCGTTATGACTTTAAACGTCGATCCCGGCTCGTACGTATCGCTCACCGCCAGGTTCCGCCACTGGTTATTGAGCCGTTCCATTTTTTCTTTTTCCGTCAGTCCATCGGAACCGCCGGTTAATTCATACGGATTGTTCAGGTCAAATTCAGGCGCGTTCACCATCGCATATATTTCACCGTTCTGCGGATTCATGATCAGGATCTCCACCGTTTTCGCCTGTTTCTGCTCAAGCAGCGTATAGGCGACCTGATTCGCGTATTTCATTACATTCAGGTCCAGACTCGTCGTCAGCGTCCATCCGGCCACCGGCTCGACGCGGTCCTCCGCTCCGTTTTTAATCTCCGTCCCTCCCGCCGTCGTCATCGTCAGGATCGAACCGTCAATGCCTTTCAGATATTTTTCATAGGACACCTCGAGTCCGATGATCCCCTGGTTGTCGCCGCCGGTAAAACCGAGCACTTTCGACGCCAGGGATCCGTATTCGTAGTATCGTTTATAGTCTTCGTCCACGGTCACCCCGGCCAGCCGGTAGCTGCGGATCCGATCGGAGATTTCCTTTTCGACATTGGATTTTATTTTTTCACGGGAGGACACCTTTTCCACCTTTTTTCGGATGACGTCGGCCTCAATGCCCAGTTCCGATGAAAGGATGCTCACTACCTTTTCCGGGTCCTCAATCTGGCTGTGAATGACTGAAATCGTGGAGACCGAGACGTTACCGGCCAGCAGATTTCCGTTGCGGTCGAGGATCTTCCCCCGCTCCGCTTTGATCGCGCGCTCCCTCTCATGCAGTTCCTTCGCCATCACCCCGTAGTAATCCGCCCGGTATATCATGAGATAGCCGAGCCTGGCCATCATCACAGTCAGTATGAGGGAGAAAACAAAAAATACCAAAAACAGGTTCTGCCGCTGGTACGTTTTGTGTCCGACTAACATAATGTCACCTCAGAAACTCATATCTCTACTAATTGTATTAGTTTGTTTCCGGGTATATACCGAGAAATGGCAATATCTTCTTCATGATTTTCGAGGCAAATTCCGTCGCGTACGTACTGTGCGCCTGTTCTTCCACATTTGGCTCATCAATGATGACATAGACGACCGCCTGCGGATCGTCGGCCGGTACACAGCCGAGAAAGGAAACGAGATAGTTTTTATCCTTGACAGGCCGCTTTTCCGCCGTTCCCGTTTTTCCGCCGATGCGGTAACCCGCCACCTTGGCCGGACCCGCCGTCCCCTCTTCCACTGTTGCCAGCAGATATTTCCGCAGCAGACGGCTCGTATTTTCCGATACGGTCTTTTTGACGACTACCGGCGTGACATTTTCGACGACCGCCCCGTTCTCATTTTGTATCTCCTTCACGAGATGGGGCTGGTAATAGTCCCCGCCATTGACGAGGGAAGAAAATCCGGCCGCCATCTGCACCATCGTGACCGACTGTGTCTGCCCGAAACTGCTTGTCGCGAGTTCGACCGGGTTCAAATCTTCTTTTTCATGGAGCTGCCCCGTCGCCTCACCCGGCAGGTCGATGCCCGTCTTCTGGCCGAACCCGAAAACGCGGTTGTATTTACTGAACTGATCGCGCCCCAGTTTGGAACTGATCTGCATCATCACGCAGTTGCACGATTCCATAACCCCTTTCTGCAGGGAAATGTTCCCGTGCCCGGAACGGAGCGAACAGTGGATCTCCGTCCCCGCTATGTTCATCACGCCCGGGCACTGAAAATAGTCCGAATCTTTTGCCTGCCCCTCATCGAGTGCCGCGGCTACCGTAAACGGTTTAAATGTCGAACCCGGCTCATAGGCGAACGCGATACAGAAATTTGACCACATCGCCATCAGATTCTGCGTCGACGCCGTCTCGTCCATCGCGTCAATCTCCTCCTGCGTATACATGGAAGACAGATCCCTCGGGTTGTTCAGATCATACGAATTCTGGGAGGCCATCGCTAAAATCTCCCCGTTGTTCGGGTTCATGACCATGACCGCGATATTTTTCGCGCCCACATCCTGATCGTATTTTTTTATCATTTTCTCCACGACCCTCTGCACATTGGCATCGATCGTCAAAACGACGCTGTTTCCGTTCGACGCCTTTTTCACCGTGCGCTGGAAATTCATACTGGCGTCAAAGTAGCCGTATTCCCTGCCGGTCCTTCCATTCAGCTGCTCGTTATAAGCCCCCTCGATCCCGTATGTTCCCTCGTTCTCGGCCGCCGTGAACCCCACGATGTTTGAGGCGATCGTGTTCAGCGGATAAATCCTCTTGAACGTCTCTTCAAACCAGACGCCCTGTATTTTCTTATTCTCCTTCATCCGTTCCTGAAATTCGGAAACCTGCTCTTTCGTCAGCTCCCCGTATCCCTCGACATACTGGTACATTGAGTTCGGATTATCGGCGATCAGTTTCTCGAGTGTGGGCGCGTCTGCCTGAAAATACTGTACGAGCTGCGCCACCGTTTCTTTTTTCACTTCGTCATCTGCCAGCATCGTCTTTGGCTCCAGCACGAGCCGGAACCGCCTCACACTCTGCGCCAGTATCGTATCGTTCCGGTCTTTGATGGCTCCGCGCCGGTATTTCAGTACTTTATTTGTATATGACTGCTGGGCGAATACCTGCTTTTTATACGCATCCCCGTGATCCCGGTTCAACATATAGATCCTCGCGACAAGCGCTACAAACAGCAGAAATACAAACGCCAAAAAGAGAAAGAGGGTTTTTGTCATCCCTCTTGTAAATCGTTTTCTTCTTCTCCTTTTTCCCTGTACCCGGCCCCTCCTGCGGACTTCCATAGCAAATTCCCCTCGCTTTTTCTATTGATTATGAAGCCGTACCTGCGTACTCTTCTTACTCTCATAGGTAAAGATCTGATCGCTCTTCGCGCTCCTCATCCCCAGTTCTTTCGTCGCTTTTTTATAAATTTCGTTCAGATCCACATTTTCCTCCAGCGCCTGCCACTCGTTCGAGTTTTCCGTCTCCATCTCCAGCACCTCACTCTCGAGCGACGCTACCCGCTTGCTCAGATAGGTGCTTGAAAACTGCAGCCTGATATAACTATAACACACGGTAAGCGCTATGGCAAATGTGACGGCAATAAGCAGTACGGAAAGTTTGTCCACTCTCCTTTTCACACGTGGTTTCGGTCTTCTGCGCGGGGTTCCCGACGGCTCCCGTTCGATCCGTCTCGCCGGTTCCACCTGCAGTTTCCGCGCCGCGTTGCCGTAAATGTATGACGTTGTCCTTGTCTGTTTTACCATAGGATTCTCCATTCTGCGCTAATTCCCTCTAGTTTTTGTCGGTCGGACTTATTTTTTCAAAAATACGGAGTTTCGCACTTTTTGATCGTTTATTTTCCCTCTGCTCATCTTCTCCAGGAAGGATCGGTTTTCTCGTGACCACTCTTCCTTCTGGCTTTTTCCCGCACACGCATACCGGAAAATCCGGCGGGCACGTACACGGGCGTTCCTTTTTGCGGAAGAAATTCTTCACGATCCGGTCTTCGAGCGAATGAAACGTTATGATACAGAGGCGTCCGCCGTCATTCAGTAATGACACCATGTCTTCCAGCGAATCTTCCAGTACCGAAAGTTCCTGGTTCAGCTCAATCCGGATCGCCTGAAAAGTTCTTTTCGCGGGGTGCCCTTTTCCGTTTTTCGCCTTCGCCGGCATGGAATCCCGGATGATCCCTACCAGTTCTCCCGTCGTCCGTATTTCGTTTTCCTGTCGTTTCTGCACGATACGGCGGGCGATGTTCCTCGCGTAGCGCTCTTCACCGTACCATTTGATCATCTCATAAAGACGTTCTTCTTCGTAATGATTGACAATATCTTTTGCCGTCGTGATCCGTTCCTGATCCATCCTCATATCGAGCGGTGCGTCGGTTTTATAGGAAAACCCCCGCTCCGGCGTGTCCAACTGATAGGAAGACACTCCCAGATCGAGCAGGATCCCGTCCACTTTGTCAATACCGATATCCGCTAGGATCTGCTTCATATGTACGTAATTGCTTTTTACAATGGTAACTTTGTCCCCGAATTCTTTCAGCCGTTCCTCTGAAACCTTTACCGCGGCGGCGTCCTGATCAATACCGACAAACCGTCCGTTTCCGGAAAGCCTGCGGCATACGTGGTATCCGTGTCCCGCACCGCCCAGCGTACCATCCACATAGATGCCGTCGGGCCGGATGCTGAGTCCTTCCATGCACTCATTCAATAGTACCGATACATGATTAAATTCCATTTTTCCTCTCATTCTGCCGCATGATTTCCATATGCCATCGTTGTGCCTAATGGCTCCTGTTGCCAACTGCTGATCCCGGCCTCTGTCCCGTCTTTTTTAATACGACAGGCCAAATTCTGACATGTGCTCCGCGATATCGTCTACGTTATCAAAATCATCGTTTTCATCCCATCGTTTCCTGCTCCAGATCTCAATCTTGCTCATCACGCCTACAAAAACGATATCCTTTTCCAGTTCCGCCTTTTCCCGCAGGTTGGACGGGATCAGTACCCGCCCCTGCTTGTCCACATCACAGGGTGCAGCGCCTGCCATGAAGTATCTCTGTAACTTGCGGGCTTCCTTGCTTCCCGGAAGCTCTTTTAACTGTCTGACGAAATCTTCCCATTCCTCGTTCGGGTACACAAACAGACATCCGTCCAGGCCGAGTGTCACAACAAAAGAATCTCCCAGCGTTTCCCGAAACTTCGCTGGGACGATCACTCTGCCCTTCGTATCGATGCTGTGATCATAGGTACCCATGAACATAAGATTTCACCAACTTCCACTTCGTTCCACTTCACTCCACTTTGCTCCACTTTTAATTAGATTCTACTCCACTTTTGGGATAAAAGCAAGCTTTTTTTGCCACAGTTTTGACCCAAACTAACGTTTTTCCGGGAACAAACCATCTGTTCTGGCACCACATCTAGTTCAGGCGCAAAAAAAACACCTCACCCGGCACTAGATGTGGTGTTTACATTTTCTTTATACTTTTCTTATCAATTATTCCCCTCATTGGATCTCTGCGCACAGATCCCGGATGACTTCTCCAGCCAGAATCAGTCCGGCTACTGACGGAACAAAGGCCACGCTCCCCGGAATACGACCACCATCTTGTTCGCGGCCATGGCCGCTGCCGCTCTCCATGTCCCCGACACCATCCGGCTCCGTCTGCCCATGGCTTGCAGGGGTTTTGACCGGCATTTCTTTGGAATACACGACCTTGAGATGTTCCACGCCGCGCTTTTTTAATTCCCGCCGCATGACCCGCGCGAGCGGGCACACGGATGTTTGGGTAATATCCGCCACCTCGAACGCCGTGGGATCCAGCTTGTTCCCTGCTCCCATGCAGCTTATGACCGGAACGCCTGCCCTCTGCGCCCGCGCGGCAAGTTCGAGTTTGGCCGTCACCGTATCCACCGCATCGACTACATAATCATAGGAAGAAAAATCGAATTCCTCTGCATTGTCCGGCAGAAAAAAGCAATCGTGCACCTGCACGGCCGCCTCCGGGTTGATATCGAGTACCCGCTGTTTCAGCACCTCTGTTTTTTGTTTTCCCACGGTGGAATGCAGGGCGATGATCTGGCGGTTGATATTGGAACGGCTGACCGTGTCGTGATCCACGAGATGCAGCGTCCCCACCCCGCTCCGCGCCAGCGCCTCGACCGCAAATCCCCCCACGCCGCCAAGACCAAACACCGCCACGGTTTTCCGGGCGAGCAGTTCGACTGCCCATTCGCCTAAAAGCAAGGCGCTTCTTGAAAATTCTTCTCTCATGATCCTCACGCGTCCTCATCCCGTATCGTTTCTTTTTCCAGACATTCCTGCTCCGTTTCCTCTATAACGGATCTTTTCGCTCCGTCCAGAGAACCCCGCTCCGTTTCCTCTATGACGGATTCCTTCACTCCTTCCAGAGATTCCTTTTTCGTTTCCTCTATAGCGGATCTTTTCGCTCCGTCCTCCCCCGGACTTTCCTTCTTCCTCAGGCAGATCCGGACAATGACCCACGCGCCGATACCGACTACGGCGATCAGGCCTGCCAGCAACTGCGAGACGGCGATCCCCGTCGCCCCAATCTGCAGCTGGTCGGTCCGCAGTCCCTCGATCCACACGCGGCCGAGCGCGTACCCGACCATGTAGAGGAGGAAGATCTCCCCGTTCACTTTCTTTTTCTTCGTCAGCACCAATATAAGAACTAATACCATCACATTCCAAAGCGACTCATATAAAAAGGTGGGATGCACCTGTATGTAACTGACCCCGTCCACCGTCTGTATATGCTCCCGCATCAGCTCCGTAATATTGGACGTATTCACCTGGTCCACCCGGAGCCGCATGGCGAACAGGTTATCCGTATATTCCCCAAAAGCCTCCCGGTTAAAGAAATTTCCATACCGCCCGATGATCTGTCCCAGTACGAGTCCCGCCACCGACGTATCAGCCAGCAAAAAAAAGTTCTGATGTTTCACCTTACAGTACACAACCGCCGTAATGATCGCCGCAATTACGCTTCCGTACAGCGCCATACCGCCGCCCCGCGTATTAAAGATCTGCCAGAGATCATTTTTATAGGAATCCCAGCTGAAGGCAACATAATAAAGCCTGGCCCCGATCAGCGAAAACACGATGGCATACAGAGCAAAATCAATGTATGTCTCCGTTTTCTGTCCCGTCCTCTTCGCCTGTACGCAGACGATCCAGAGCCCCGCCATCATACTGAGTGCCATGATAATGCCGTAACACGCGATCGTAAACCCTCCGATCGTAAATCCCTTCGGCAATTCCGAAATATATATTCCTAAATTGGGAAATGCAATGTCCGCCGCTTCCGCGCTCATATCATACCTCCATTCCAACACGCCGTCACCGCCGGCATGTCATTCCATTACACATTAAACCGGAATAATACGACGTCCCCGTCCTGTACGACGTATTCTTTTCCCTCGGAGCGGACGAGTCCTTTTTCCCTCGCTCCATTGTAACCACCGTTCTCCACGAGGTTCTCGTAGCTGACTACTTCGGCCCGGATAAATCCCCGCTCAAAATCGGTGTGTATCTTGCCTGCCGCCTGAGGCGCCTTCGTCCCTTTGGTGATCGTCCAAGCCTTCGTCTCCTGCTCACCGCTCGTCAGGTAACTGATCAGCCCGAGGATCCGGTAACTGGCCCGTATGAGTTTTTCCAGTCCGGACTCCGCCAGCCCCAGATCCTCGAGAAACATTTTTTTCTCGTCCTCATCCAGTTCGGCGATTTCCTGCTCGATCTGCGCGCAGATGACAAACACCTCGGACTTTTCTTCCTTCGCGAACTCCCGCACCTGCGTTACCTGTGTATTTGAGACCCCGTCGTCCGCCAGATCGTCTTCTGCCACATTTGCCGCATAGATGACCGGCTTCGCCGTCAGCAGATTGTATTCGCCAAACCAGTTCTCTTCATCTTCGCTTTTGCATTCGAAGTTTTTTGCCAGATGGCCCTCTTCCAAAAAGCTTTTCAGCCGGTTGAGCATGTCCACCTCGCCCGCCAGCTTTTTATCGGCCCTCGCCGCCTTCACGCTCTTAGCGATGCGCCGCTCCAATATCTCGATATCGGAAAAGATCAGTTCGAGATTGATCGTTTCGATGTCGCGAAGCGGATCTACGTTTCCATCCACATGAACGATATTGCTATCCTCAAAACATCTCACAACGTGTACGATCGCGTCCACCTCGCGGATATTGGATAAGAACTGGTTCCCCAGTCCCTCTCCCTTCGAGGCCCCTTTCACCAGGCCGGCTATATCCACGAATTCGATCGCCGCCGGCACGATCTTTGCCGAATGGTGCATCTCGCCGAGTACTTCGAGGCGCTCGTCCGGGACGGGGACGACGCCGACATTGGGGTCGATCGTGCAGAATGGATAGTTCGCGGATTCTGCGCCGGCTTTTGTCAGGGAGTTAAAAAGTGTGCTTTTTCC
The DNA here is from genome assembly GCA_910583555.1 of uncultured Eubacterium sp. GTDB lineage: Bacteria > Bacillota > Clostridia > Lachnospirales > Lachnospiraceae > Eubacterium_F. The sequence continues at coordinate 2,971 of CAJTXO010000025.1, read as the reverse complement.
TACGTTGGGGAGTCCTACGATTCCTAGTTTCATTTTTCAAATCCTCCTTGTTTTGCGAAGCAAAATCCGAGCCTACGGCGAGGAGAGGATTTTACTCCTTCTAAAATTCCTTTATTTTATGGCTTTTCTGACATACCCTTACTGCTAGGTGCACCATTTAGTGCACCATTTTTATACAACATTAAGGGCATCCGCTACCGATTCGATTTCTTTTAACTTTTCCTCCTCGGTAGTGTGAACATATAAATTCATAGTAATTCCAATATTGGAATGTCCCAGAATAATCTGCAGCGTTTTTGGCTTCATGCCGCCTTCGATACATCTGGTCGCAAATGTGTGGCGCAATACATGCATGGAAAATCTCGGAATCTGTGCCTTATCGCAAATCTTAAACAGAGCCGTATCGTATGTACTGTTCTTGGGAATCGTCATATAACCCGATTTGCTCTTGGGTTCTCCAATTCTCCACTCGCCTACCGAATATCTGTACTCCATAGACCGCTGAATCTTCAGTGTCTTGTTCTGGAAATCTATATCTTCCCATTTCAAAGCAACCAATTCACCAGTCCGTAACCCGGTCTGCAGAATAAAACGATACTGATATTCATAACTCTGACCTTTCGCATACTCCAAAAACACTTTCTGTACGTCTACCGTCAGCGCCTCCTTTTTCTGCAAAGGTTCACCCATGTCACTCTTCACTGACTTCTTGCATGGATTATAGCGGATCACATCATTTTCTTTGGCAAACTCTAACATATTGAATAGAGCAATTCTTGTCTGATAGATCGTGCTTGTCCGATAATCTTCATCAGCCATATCACTAAATATCTTCTGACAGTGCAGAGGTTTTACTTCCGACAACAGCATTTTCCCAATGATTTTCTTAATATTCCGATTGTATCGTTTCCGTATAATTGCGGACCGTATTAGGTCTCACCATCTTTTTCTTGATATCAATCCAATAATCAAACCATGCATCTACCATAATATCCGTTGCCTGTAAGATGTTACTATGCTCATCTACATAGGTTGCATCTGCAATCCACTGTCTGCATTCCTGCAACTTTTTGAACCGCTTCTGTCTGCGTTTACCAAATTTATCTACAAACCTTGCCGAATATAACCCATTTTCTGTTGGGTTATTCCAACGCCCAGCTCCTTCCCTTTTAAGTCTTTTCCCATATTTTGCAACTCCTCAATAAAGAAACCCTAATACAGTAACTTATATATTACCATATAACAGCCCATAAGTCCATATTCTCTTGCCAATTCAATATTTTAATTCCTGACTTACACTTCAACATTTTCACTGATAAACCGTTCAAACTTTTTCCGTTTGATTAATTTCTTACGGCCCACATACAACACAAAAGGGCAACGTGGTGTCTTTGCCAGTTCATCTACCTTGTTCATTCCAATATTGCTATAAGCTGCTGCCTCTTCAATAGTCATACATGCCTTCTCCCATATTGGAACTTCTTTCTTTTTCTCCATAATGTTTTTCCTTGTATCTGGCATCCAGATATCCATCCTTTCTGTCAAACTCACTTTCATCCCATATCAGGGATATGACCTTTCCGGATTTCAGCTTCACCTCGATAAAGTCAATCACCAAATCCGGAATATCCGATTCTGCTTTCAGATATAGAACCATTGTTGCCTCCTTCCGCACACATTCTGTGCCATAATTGTTTTGCCACTTCTGTGGCTGTTTGGTTTATATAGACGGGCAGCATACGCTCCCCGGTAATTAGGTTGGGGGAGCATACTCCGCTCCGATCTATGATGAAAAGGGCTGGCTGAAAACCGCTGCCCTTTGAACTCGTTGAAACTTCTCATAAACGAAAAAAACACACAAAGAATGAACTGATTCCCTGTGTGCTTTTGAGTCTTTAACTCTGGATATTCGATTGTTTTTCAGGCAGATAGTCCTTTACATTTATCTGCACAATAATTTCTGCAACAAAAAAATGCCTAAAGATGGTATTTTTCAGACACTGTATAAACCGAAAACTATAAATCACTTTGCTGTGATTTTTGAAACTGATATTTTTACTATAACAGATGGAGCGTTAAAACACAAGAAAAAAGATTTTCGCTCCTATTGTAAAATAATGCCATACTTTTTGCATATATCACTCCCCGCATTCTCTGCAATTTCCAAAGTACGAATTCCCTTTCCAATCCGTTTCATGGTCTTAACTGCGACAGATTCCCCAAACTCTTCTGCTACGATCCGTCTGATATTTCCCAAATCCCTCGCTGCTTCCGGAGAATATTTCAAACAGCTCCGTAATCACCAGAAAATTTTCTGACAACGCTTCCGCCTGCCCGCTTAATCAAAATCTTCATATACCAAGCCCCGCTTCCACCTCCCTGACCGGATTCACTAATGTTATTATAACAAGGGAATGTACAATCTCCCCCTCATCCTGTAAAGAAATTCCACATCTGACATTTTTTCTATGCTGTCCCTTGTCTGCTCCTCCTTTATTGTATTTATTATTACTACACGTTCTTATGTTCGGTTTTACAACCGGTTTTTCATATAATTATTTTCATGTGCTATTTTCACTTGAAATTGCGGGATTGGGGAAATATAATAGAAACCATAAGATATGTAGAAGTGGTACAAATGATTTATAAAATGGAGGCTTAGAAATGCCAAGACAATTCAAGAACGCAAGACTGATCAAACACCTGAAAGTTGCCGAAGTCATGAAACTGCTCGGTGTCTCCCAGCCAACATTAAGCGGCTGGGAGTGAGAACGCAAATCCCCTTCCATCGAAAAACTGGAACTAATGGCAGACGTATATGAGGTATCCACAGATTATCTGCTGGGACACATCAGCACCTATAAAAACACCCCCTCCAATCCGGTTTCCCATGCTGCACTGCCTGTCTTACACGAACTGAGATGGTATAATAAAGTTGTAACACCTACACTGGAATAAATGATATAATTCA
>CAJTXO010000024.1:203-47256 GCA_910583555.1 uncultured Eubacterium sp. | reverse complement strand
ACTATTGACATTTCACATCTGATGGTTTATCATAATGGGTATAGAGATGACATTTCAACATTTCGAAAGGCACTATCCGTAATGCAGAACGGTTGCCTTGAAAGATTAGGTTATAAACAGAGAATAACCGCATTCCTTGGCAGGTGGGCGGTTATTTTTCTGCATTTTTACCGTGTTCGTATCCTATCTTATATGCAGCTCCGCACATTATACTTGCGATCACTGCAATATAATATATCGTTTCTATCGTTATCATACGCAGTCAGTCCTCCTTTCGTAGATTCCCCGAAAGGTTTCTATGTAAACAGGGCTTTTACTCCCTGGTGGAAGACAAACCGTCCTACCGTACTTAGATAGTGCCTTTTTCTATTTTACAAAATATTTTAAACATTGTCAATTATAAAATATACTTTTCTTTCTCTACCAGGGTAGTACATGCCAAAATAGCAAAAACTCCCCAATCAGCGTCACATCCTGCTCCCGCTACCCGCCAAGCGTCACATCCTGCTCCTGGTACCAGGACAACGCATACGCAAACTGCTCCTCCTGAAAATCCGGCCACAGATCATCGAGGATACAAAAATCCGCATACACCGTCTGTATCGGCAGAAACCCGGACAGCCGGCACATGCCGCCCCATCGTATGACCATGTCCACGCGCGGGATATTCTTTGAAACCCAGTCGTTTTTCATATCCCATTCCCACCCGTAGTTGACCAGCAGATTGACCCTCAGCTCAGCAGCATCCTCTTCCCGGCGCTCGGTATACGGCAGCAACTCCCCTGGGAAACAGGACGACTCGGTATTTCCCACCACATACGGCCTGACGTTCTCCTCTTCCATCCGTTTGACCGCCTCCACGCAGGCGCGGGAGAACGCTCTCACCTGTGCTGACGGACGTTTGCAGTTATCCACCGTAAACCCGTAATACGTCAATTCGCGGACGCCGTACTTTTTCGCCGCCCGCAGAAGCGTTATCCCCGGTTCCAGTCCGAACGCGTAGCCTTCTTCTTTTTTTAACCCTTTTCCTTTTGCCCACCTTCTGTTCCCGTCGGGAATGACGCCTATGTGCCTGGGAATCCGAAACATGCTCTTTCTCGCTTTCTCTCAATGATTACCTGTTACCAAAAATGGAACTGGCAATATTAGTATGAGCGCGCATAGATCGGATTATTCACGGGATAAAGTCCCCGCGTTTTCCCCCGCCCCCCCTCTTGGGACAGATTTTTCTGCCAGATCACAGAACATGGCATAAAAACCGGGGCTAGCTTTCCTGAGATTGACGGGCCGCCCCTTTCCGTTCAGGAAACAATGACTGCTCTCCCCGGTACAGCGCAGTTCCCCTGTCTCTTTTTCCCTGACCTCATACGAGATCACGAGGCGGATCCCATTGAATTTTTCTACCGTCGGAATGATCTGCACCACCTCGCCGAACTTTGTCATGGCCTCATAGTGGCAGCTCACCGACATAACCGGACAGATTATGCCCTCTTCTTCCATCTTTTCGTAGCCGAGGCCGCCCTGCTCCATCATCTCGATCCGGCACTCTTCAAACCAGCGGATGTAATTGGAGTGATGTACGACCTTCATCTGGTCCGTCTCGTAATATTGTACTTTGTGTTCACAGATTTGCATACCGCGCGAATTCCTTCCTTATTTCACGATTACTTTTATCTTCCCTGCCACGCCGTTATTCGCGATGACAAAAACCGTGCAGACCCCTTTCTGTTTTGCCCGGATCCTGCCCTTTTTCGAGAGGCTCACCACTCTTTTATCATCGACATAGTAACGAAAGGTCTCTTCGTGCGCCAATAGTTTTTTCTTTTTATTTTCTTTTTTGGCCACTGCCCTGATCTGGAAAGTCTTACTCTTTTTTAGTGTTACCTGCTTCTTATTTAGCTTTATGCTTTTGGCATTCGTACGCGGTTCCTTATTCATCGCCACATGGATGATCGGGGATTTGGCGAGGTAATGCTTTCTGCCGTCTTTGATCTCATACGTGACAACATAGTACTTGTACGCCCGGTTCTTCTTCAGGTTCTTATGGTCAGCTACGCGTTTTCCCGTACTTGTCACCGTTTTCAGCTTCTTGTAATTTCGTTTTCCATCACAGAAGGAGCAGTATACCTCGTAACCGGTACAGCCCGTCCATTTCCTCCATGTCAGCCTGACTCCCCTGCCCTTCTGCTTTCCGGTGGCGAGCAGGAGGGAAAGGTCCGTCCGATTCTCAATCTGGTTTCCGGTCAGGTTTGATTCATCCGGCTTCGGCGTCGGAGTTGCCGGGCCAGATGGAGCTGGCGTTACTGCGGATACCGGCGGGGTCGGAACCGGCGTTTGTGGTTCCGCCGTCGGTATGTTCGGAGTCGGCGTCGGCGCAAGCGGAGTCGTGGTTGGTGCCTCCGGCGCGGAAGTGGACGGCAACGGCGTTGGAGCCGGCGCGCTTGGCGTTGGCGTCGGTTCATTTGGTGTGGCGGTCGGTTCATTCGGTATCGCCGTCGGTTCATTTGGTGCGGCGGTCGGGACGTTTGGCGTTGCTGTCGGTATGTTTGGCGCAGACGTCGGTGCATTTGGCACCGGCGTCGGTACGTCTGGCGCGAGCGTCGGTACGTTCGGCGTTGGCACCGGAGTTGCCGGCACTGGCGTCGGCTTCACAGTCGGCGTCGGTTCGATCACATAACTTTCCACAGTTACCGGAATATCAATATTATCAACCTCGACATACTGACTAAACGCTGCTTTATACGTAGCCTTATAGGTAAAAGTCCCCTTTTCTGTCAAAACCTGATGAGGGTCTTTCCACGTAAATCCTTCGGGCAGAGTCACTTTGTTAAGTGTATCACCCACTTTCGCTTTCAGTCCCTGCGGTATACTATACGATGGAATCTTTTTGTAGGAAAGTGTAAATGTCGACGAAACCAATTTCCCACCACCCACCTCCAGCTTTACTCCATTTTCCGGCTTTGTTTGAATGGTAAGCGATTTTGCGTCGTCTGAGAGGCTGCATCCCGTACACGTTATCTTCCCGTGCAGCGGATCATTTTTATCCAGAATCCTTTGGAGCAGCGTCTGTATCTCTCCCGCAGGAATGTCCACAGTCTCTCCCTCCACAAACGTACCCGGAATGGTATACGATTGTCTGGCCAGCGTAAACTTGGTAAAATCTGTGATGCCTGCAAAATCAGTGATCTTGTTATCTGAAAAGTTAATGGAAATATCTCCTCTTACACCAGCAAACGCACGTAAGGAAGTAATCCTGGTTTTCGCAAGTTCAAGCTCTGTCAACTTTGAAAATTCATTCGGAAGTGACGCTAATTTTTCCATATCCGTATAATAATTACTGCTGCCTGCATCAACATAACCGAAGTTACCATCCATATCTCGTTCCTGCATTCCAATATTTAGAAACGTCAGATCAGATAAATTGTCCCAGCTCCTGTCGATCAACGTCTGCAAGGACTCATCCCTGAGCTTGTTATTCCCTAAAGACAGGGATTCCAGCTTCCCCACATGCTCTAAAAAATCAAGATTGGATATTTCGCATCGATCCAGATATAACTTGATCAGCTTGGGAAACCGCTCTGTCGTAATGTTCGCACAAGCGCCGGCAGCGGACAGATCTCCCTTGAACAGATCAAGGGATTCCAAATTCGGCAGCCGCCAGTCGGGCACCTCCCTTAAACTGGAGAGTCCCAGATAGATCACTTTCAGACTGTCCGCTCTGGTATTGAGGACAGAAAAATCAAAGCCGTCGAGCGTACAACCGTTCATCTTAAACTCCGATAGATTGGGGCAGTCCCGGACGAGCGTTTCTAAAATCTCCTGGGAATTACCCGCTGTCAAGTTCTTTCGCGACAAGTAGATCTCGGTCAATTTTTCTGTATTGATGATAAGCGTCTTATTGTCATCATCTTGTTCAACCTTTGCACCTTTATTTGCACTTCTGCTGCTTAACATTACGTTTACGGCATTATAAAAATTTTCATCGTCAAATGTATACGTTTTCTCGTTGGCGTTATCCGTTTCTACCGCCTGGACGTCTGCCCGCATAGCTGGCTGTACGGTACTGGCCGCGAGCGCCAGCGCGAGTATGACCGGTAACCATCTTCTTATGTTCGCTCTTTTTGCATTCATGTTTTCCTCTCCTCACTTTCTTATTGGTCTCGCCCGCCGTCCGTTACAGGATCTGTTCCATCCCGATCTTCTGGACGCCCAGACCTAACTTTTCATAAAATTTCACGGCGCCGGCGTTATCCGCCCACACGTTCAGCGTCACATTATAGTACTGTTTTTTTCTCGCGTAATCCAGTACATATTCATACAACGTCCTGCCGATCCGCGAATGTCTGGCGGTTTCCGCCACACAGAGGTCATCGATGTAAAGCGTCTTTCCCTTTGCGAACGGCTTATCTATGCAGAACACATGACCTACCACCTGTCCGTCTCTTTCCGCTACAAATACAGGGCGGCGGTTGTCCGCCAAAATGCTCCGCAGCTCCCCGTCATTGTATTTTTTCGCGCCCGACACAAACAGATCGGGCCTTGCCTCGCTGTGGACTTTATGTACTTCATAAAGAAGCTCGTTGATCGCTTCTATGTCCGATTCCACTGCCAGGCGAATCTTGCATGTTTCCATGATCCTCATCTCCTCATGTTTGTTCTGCCCTGCCGCAATAATAGTTAAAATATTGTTCCCGCAGCACCTTATAGGAACCCCGCGGCAGATATATTTCCTTTTTATTATCCATCCACAGCGCCTGCGTACTCATCTGTTCGATATGCTCCAAATTAACAATATAGGATGCGCCCACCTTCGTAAATTCCCTGTAGCCGTCAATGAGTTCACACAATTTTTTCATTGTCAGGTGAAGCGTTATGCTCTCACCATCGGTGAGATACACACACTGCTTTTTCCGCTGTGCCTCACAGCATATAATGTCGGAAACCGCAACCTTGCGCACATGATTGTCAGTCTGAAACAAAATGTACTGAAACGCCTCGTCCCTCAGCGCGTCAAACACCTCGTCCAGTACGGGATAAAACGTGTCCGGCGAGATCGGTTTGACCAGGTACTGGACCGCGTTCACGGAAAAAGCTTCCAGCGCATGTTCCCTCGAAGTCGTAAGGAATATAATCCTGGACGAATTCCCCATTTCCCGCAGTTTTTTCGCCGTCTCGATACCAGTCGCCCCGGGCATGTAGATGTCCATCAGCAAAAGATCGGGAGCATACTCTTTCCTCTCCATAAGATCCAGCAGCTTTTCCGCGCTTTCAAAACGCCTGAGCAAAAATTCATAATCCTCGTTTTTTTCACCGTAGGAATTCAGTATGCCCTCCACCGCATTTAATTCCTCTATCTCATCATCACACAGTGCTATCTGATACATACCTGTATCTCTCCTTTGTTATTATTTTAACCCGCTTACTCTGTTACCCGTTTTGCCACGACCGCAAACCGGCCGTTCTCCACATGATAGGCGCAGGTGGACAATGTCAGGAACGTATCCCCGAACTCCGCTTCCACTCCTGTATCATACAAAGAAAGCTTCTTTATGTTTTTATAAAAATTCTCAAACTCTTTTTTTGTCTGCGCCTCATAAAACTGGTAATATTTAAACACGTCATCGTCCGTGTTGTAAACCCTCGACCGGAACACGGAGATGATCTCATAGGTACGCTCTTCATAAAGCGTATCAAAAAACACTTTGGGATGCCTGCGGTAAAAACTCTTCTGCTCATACAGATCCAGATCCCCAAACATCTTCCCATCCTTCATATTGTGACCGTATATGATAAAATTCGTTCCCGGCGTATTGACATCGGCCATCCCCCGCACATACAGGCAGCCATACCTGCTCTTTTTCCTGTTAAAATCACGGTGGAGATAATACTCGTCGTCCTCACACTGCATGACTGGATAATCTATGACCATCCCCGGAATGGAAAGCCAGCCCGCCAGATTGCTGTTTTTTTCATATAAAGAGGCATATTTGCCCAATACAGCCGGCTCCTGTGGAGCGGCGGACACAGCAGCCCCGGATGGATCAACTGCCCCGGATGAAACCACTGCCCCGTCCTTCGACGTCTGTTCTTCCCCCTGCTCCTGGCCGATCATCTCCCGAAGCCGCTCCTGCTCTTTTTCCTGTTCGGATGACAGCTGAATACTGCGGACGATCAGCAGCAGACAGACGGCGATGACGACGAGCAGACATCTTCTGATCCATTTCCTGATTTTCCCATGCGGCATCTGCTTCCATCCTTTCTATGTCTGCTTCCACAAATCCATGTCTCCAGTTACTCCATTTCATGTTCCCCATAATAACAGCCAACTAAATCAATATTATCACAAATACAAATGACATTCAACTTAAAATCAACAAAATACGGACAGCCTTTTTTCTTTGCCCAGATCTTTTTTCTTTGCCCAGATCTTTCCTCTCTTCGATCTGGAAACGGAAATCGCGCTTGAACATTAGTCAAATCTTATGTATAATGGAAGAAAAACCGGAGCCATAAAACCGGTCTGCACAAGCAAAAAAGGAGGAATTCATTCATGACTGTATTTAGAACAGGATTGACGAATGCCATGAAAAAAAGCATGGCATCTGCCCTATTATTCGGCGTCGTGATCTCGACACTCGCACCGGGAACCGAAGCCGGCGCAAAAGCTAAAAAGCCAAAGCTTTCCGCAAAGAAAATAACGGTTACCGAAGGAAAAACAAAAACCATTAAACTGACGCGCGCGGGAAAAAAAGCAAAGGTGACATGGAAAACAAACAAGAAAAAGATAGCAAAGATTTCCAAAAAAACGAAATCATCCTGCAAGATCAAAGGTGTCAAAAAGGGAACCGCCACCGTTTCCTGCACGGTAAAACTGAACAAAAAAACATATAAACTCAAATGCAAAGTAACCGTCAATCAGAAAAAGATCGTAAACGCGCCGAGCATCCTCGCCGCTTACAAGGACATCATCCCAAACATGGGCGCCGCCGTGAATTACGGAAGTTCCGCCCCGAGGGAACTACGCAAAAACGATACACTGGCATTTATCAAAAAACATTTCAACAGTTTCACACTGGAAAATGAGATGAAGCCGGATAACATCCTCGGCTTCAAGGCAAAAACAATGACCGTAGACGAAGCGAAAGCAGCCGGATACTATATACCGGAAAACTACAGCGAACCGACCGTTCCGCAGTTAAACTTTCGGGAAGTGGACGGCGCGATGGAGGTAGCCGCGAAAAACGGCCTGCGCATGCGCGCCCACACGCTCGTATGGCACAGCCAGACGCCGAGCTGGTTCTTCCACAAATCGTACGATGGTTCTTCCGCCGGTTCCAAAGATACGATCGTTTCCACCCAGACGATGGACGCGCGTCTGGATTTCTATGTGCACAACGTAATGGCACATGTGATGGAAAAAGAAAAAGCGCTGACCGGTTCCGCCGGAAGCATCGTCTACGCATGGGACGTCGTAAACGAATACCTGCACCGCGGCTCGTTCGGAAAAACGGTGTGGGACAGCGTATACGGCAATATGGGCGCATCGCCTTCTTACGTGAAGAAAGCGTTCCAGACCGCGTACGGCGTGTTAAAGAGTTATGGCGTCCAGGACAAAGTGACGCTGTTCTATAACGACTACAACACGTACTTTTCCGTACAGCAGGTACTTGATCTCGTAGCGTTTATCAACAAAGATGAACCGGAAAAGATCTGCGGCGGTATTGGAATGCAGAGCCACGTCGATGTAAAAGTTCCTACCGTCAAACAGTACGGCGACGCGCTGGAAAAATTCCTCGCCTCCGGTTACGAGATCCAGATCACCGAACTCGATTTCACGATCAACTTTGACACGGAAGGCTCATCCGCGACATATGCGTACAAAGATGAGAAGGAAACGAACGCCGATCAGAAAAAATTTGTCAAAGAATTGATGAAAACGATCGTGACAAAACAGAAAACCCGCAACACCGCCGTCAATCCGAAAGGAATCACTGGCATTACGTTATGGGGACTCTGTGACAGCACCTCCTGGCGCTCCCAGTGCAAACCGCTGCTGTTCGGAAAGACGATCAACGATCCGAAAGGCTCCCTGTTCGCGTTTGTAGGCGCCGCAAAAAAATAAAAAAGGATCGCAGGGATTCATAAATCCCTCCGGCCATTTATAAATCAAAGAATACCAGTCCATGATCCGGGCTGGTATTCTTTTACGTTCTGCTGCCGTTGCCTGACCCATTATTACATACTCTCAACCGTCCGCCTCACCCGGCTGTCCGCATGAACGCCGTCGTCGTCATACCGCTCATAGCTGGCGCCCCCGTAGCCGATCGATTTCATCGTCTGCATATCGATCTCCTCCACACACTGGGCCGCGTCCACTAACGGGATACACTTGCCGGCACGGATAAAGAGCGGCACCTCATCGACCGCGACCTCCACATAATGATGTCCCGGTTCCAATGTTTCTTCTATATAGTAATTATCCTTTTTCATTTTCACAAACCGCATTTCTTCCGGCAGATACACATAACGTCCTTTCGCATGCTCCGTACAGACCGGCGCGATCATGATCTCATCGCCGATGATAAGCTGATCCTCGACGCCGCGCGCAAAATCATCCTCCGGATATACAAACGCCAGCGGACGGCAATACATATCATCTGTATAGGCCGCTTTCAGATATTCACTGTACAGATACGGTAAAAGGCGGTATCTCGTTTCGATGATGCCGCGGAACGCCTCCGTATCCCCAAACCGGTAAGCCTCCTGATCCCTCGTCCCGAGAGCCGCGTGATCCCTCATGAGAGGCGTGAACACGCCCAGCGCCAGCCAGCGGAGCAAAAGTTCCCGCGTCGTATCCGCGCCAAACCCGCCTAAATCCGCGCCGACATACAGAAATCCGCACATATTGAGCGAGGGAAGCATCTTCAGGTTCAGGAGCAGATGCGACCACCACGAATGGTTGTCCCCTGTCCAAATGCCTCCGTAGCGGTGCATTCCGATATACGACGCGCGGGAAAACAATAACAATCTGCGGTTTGGGGCTATGCGCCCAAAGGCCTCAGCCGCCGCTTTCGTCATATGATACCCGTACAGATTGTGCACCTGATCATGCCGGATCATCTGCCCGTCGACCGCGTGGTAAAAGCGTTTGTAATCCGCCCCGGCATTCGCCAGACTGCCGGCCTTTTCCTGGATCCTCCGCACATCTTCCATCCCGTGCTCCATCTCCTGACAGGACGAGATCACTTGCTGCAGCTCCCGGACGCCCTCCTGTGAATAAAAAATGGCCGGCTCATTCATGTCATTCCAAAACCCTTCGATCCCCTGATTCGTCAGGCCGCGGTAAAGATCCCCGAACCACCTGGCGGCCTTTTCATTGAGAAAATCGGGAAAATGTGTCTCGCCTGGCCACACCACAGCCGTAAACTCGCTGCCGTCTTCCCGTTTGCAAAAATATCCTTCGCGCACCCCTTCTTCATAGACCGGATACCCCTCTTCCACTTTCACCCCGGCGTCAATGATCGGTATCAGGCGGATGCCCCGCTCCTTCATTTCCGCGACAAATGCCGGAAAATCCGGGTATTCCTCCTCATTTACCGTAAAATCCTTATAATCCTGCATATAGTCGATATCCATATAGATCATGTCTAACGGGATCCGGTTCGAGCGGTATCCGTCCGCGACACGCCGGAAATCTTCTTTCGTTCTGTACCCCCAGCGGCTCTGCCCGAACCCGAACGCGAACTTCGGGGGGATGTAACTCCTGCCGATGATCTTGCGGAACTGTTTGACGACGTCATACGCCGAATCCCCTTCTATTACATATAGGTACAAATCGGCGTGCTCACAGCTTACCGTCATCAGCTCCGTTTTTTCATAGCCGATATCAAATGTCATTCTGGACGGATAGTCAAAAAACAGGCCAAACGTTTCCTTGCCGGAAATGACGATAAAATTGTGCGCGCCGTATAGGGAACGCTTATCCTCAGTGTGGTTCGGCTGGTCCGTACAATCGCTGACATACTGATACCCCCGTTTGTTGATGCCGCGGTTAGCCTCACCGAGCCCGTACACGATATCCTCGTCATGCAGTACATAGCGGTACAAAAACGGTCCCACCGGCCGTTTCTCCCCACACGCCGGCACCCCCTCTTCGCTCCGCTTCTCTCCACACGCTGGCACTTCATCTCCGCACCAGATCTCCCCATACGGCGGCATTCCCCGCTCCGCCTCCATCGGCGCCGCCACAGCGCCCGTCTCAAACGGACTTCCAAATTTATATTTTCTAATCATCTTCTTCCTCCAATACGTGCAATCCGGCAGTTCCCGTCACCGGAAGCGAAAACACGATCGCCCCGGCCGGACTTTTTGTCCCCGCCTGCTCCATGATTGCCTTCATGATCTCATTTTTCTGCCCCGAACGCACCACGATAAAAATCATCTCTTTTTCTTCCGCCAAAGAAATCCCTAAAAATTTCCTCGCATGTTCCATTCCGGTTCCCTTCGCGTGGACGACCGTCCCCCCCGGCGCATGGGCGCTTCTGGCGGCATCCATGATCGTCTCCATATAACCCGCGTTCGCAACCGCGACCAAAAGTTCAAAATCTGTCTGTTTCAATGTACTCTCCTCCTCGATCTCAACCTCCTGGCCTACGGTCAGGTAATGCAGCGCCTTCTTCCCCCCGATACTGCTGAGCGGTATGAGAAACGCAATCCCCCGGCCCGGAATTTCGATGTGCATCGTTTGATACAGCTCTTTGCGCAAATGTTTCCACGTATTCCATGTCACAAACGAAAAATAGATCGCCGCCAGTCCGACCGAGACCGCGACGCCGAGGGAAAGGCTCGTGCCCATCGCCCGGCCGGGGATCGCGCCGGACGTGATCTCTTCCACCTGCTCCATCAGGACGTAGACCGCCGGTTCCGCTTTTACGAGAAAGTAACCGATCACCATGCCGATCGGCACGAGGATCACCCGGTACGGGAGGCCCGCGATCATCTCTCCCAGATAATTTCCCGCCGGCATAAAACCGACGTTCACCCCCGTTAAAAATAAAACGAGTCCGATATATGTATAGACGATGCCGATCACGATCTTTAACAGCGTCCGCTTCGACAATTTGAGGGAAATGATCTGAAACAGCGCAAAAAACGCCGTGATCGGAAGGAGGGAAACGGCAATTTCCTTTATATACGCGGGAAAACCGCCGGCGAAACATTTCCATAATTCCACCGAATCCCGCACATCCGGGACCGCCGCCGGCACGTAGCCCGTGTCCTCCGGGTGATAGAGAAGGCCAAGCAAAAGTACGGCAAGGATCGGCCCGACCGAACAGAGGGCGACGAGCCCAAAACTGTCATCCTCCGCGTGCCGGTCGCTTCGCACCGCCGCGAAGCCGACGCCTAACGCCATGATGAACGGCACAGTCATCGGGCCGGTCGTAACCCCGCCCGAATCAAAAGCCACGGTGAGAAAATCTTTGGGGATGAAAAAGGCGAGCACAAACACGATACTGTAAAATACGATCAAAAGAGCAGATAACGATTTCGACAGGAGCATCCGCAGCATGACTACGACGAGGAACAACCCGACGCCGCCGGCGACCGACATGATCAATATACGGTTCGGGATCGATGGCACCTGTTCCGCCAGCACCTGAAGATCCGGCTCTGAGACCGTAATGACAAACCCGAGCATAAAGCACAACAGCAAAACAACGCCGATATGCCTAGAATTTGCCATTTTCGTACCTATTTTTTCCCCCATCGGCGTCATCGAAAGCTCCGCGCCCAGCGTAAAAAACATCATCCCGACCACCAGAAGCACCGCGCCAAAAAGAAAAAGCAGCAGAATACTGGGCGGGATCGGGGCGATGGTAAAACTCAACACCAGTACAATACCTATAATAGGAAGTACCGCTTTAAGCGCCTCTTTCAGTTTCGCCGATAATTTCGTCTGATAAAGATTCAAACCATGTTCTCCCGTCTATCGCTGTTTCACACACTGTAATTGTAATTATATACAAAGGCTGACAAAAACGCAATCAAAATCTTAGCAAAACAGTTGCAGGATTGCTTATTTTCATGTATAATTTTATCATAAAAACATTTTGAAAATACACACAAAAATGTGAAGGAGGAAGGGAAACTATGACAATGTTTTTAAAGAACCTGAGCATCCGGCTCAAAATCCTGATCCCCGTTGCGGTATTAGGCTGTTTGATGTTCGTTCTGGGTCTGATCAGTATCCGGAGCACAAATCAGATCAAGACTGCGAGCGACGAAATATCCGGTACATACGCGATCAAGATCGAACATCTGGGAGATGTCACCAGTTCGTACCAGACGCTGCGCCGCGTCGCTTTCGCGCACATCGTCGCACAGGGGGATAAGAACCTGCAGAAAACGTTGGAAGACGAAGCCAGTGAACTGAAAACGACGATTGACGGCTTGTGCGAAGAGTACGGGAAGATACTTACTTCGGCAGACGAGGAAAAAAGTTTTCAGCAGTTCACGGACGACTACGCGGCCTATCTTGTCATTTACGACAAAATACTGACCGCCAGCGTATCGGGTGATACGACTACAGCGACAACTCTTGCAAACACTGATCTGAAACAGGCCGGAACAGCTCTCACAGCACTGTTAGGGGAAATGCGTGACATGAATAAAGCGAACATGGACGACGCTGTGGCCCATCAGAAGACATTGTACGATGAAGTCGTACGCACGATCATCATCGCCATCATTGTAGCCGCGCTCGTACTTCTGTTTGTCGTGTGGGTATGCTGGACATGGGTATGTAAACGTCTGATCAACATAAACAAACAGCTCCGCGGTATCATTACGACGATCGAGGACGGACAGGGTGATCTGACGAGGCGTGTACAGTGCTTCTGTACTGACGAGATCGGTACACTGGCATCCGGTATCAATATATTTATCGAAACACTGCAGAACATCATGGGGCAGATCAATACGAGTTCCAGCAAGCTGGGCTCCGTCGTCAGCCTCGTATCGGACAAGGTAGCTACCGCGAATGACAATTCCGGCGACATTTCTTCAGTTATGGAAGAACTTTCTTCGTCAATGAACGAAATCTCATCGACCATTACCGCGATCAAAGAGAGCATCGACGTTGTCGATGAAAATGTCATCGAACTGTCCGACACCTCGCAGGGTATGTACGATTACGCCGTCGGTATGCAGGAACGCGCCGAGAATCTGGAACACAACGCAGTAGAAAACAAACAGGATACGAGTAACATCGTAAACGGGATCATCGACAAGCTGCAGCAGGCCATTGAGGACAGCAAGAGTGTGGACCGCGTCAATGATCTGACTGACGAGATCCTGAGCATCTCGAACCAGACAAACCTGCTCTCGCTTAACGCTTCGATCGAGGCCGCCAGAGCCGGAGAAGCCGGACGCGGATTTGCCGTCGTGGCAGATGAGATCAGCCAGCTCGCCAATTCGAGCAGGGTGGCTGCCAATAACATCCAGACGATCAACAACATGGTTGTTAAAGCGGTAAATGAATTGATCGAAAGTGCAAACTCGATCGTCAAGTACATCAATACAAATATCCTTCCCGACTATGAGAATTTCGTAAAAGCGGGCAAACAGTACAACGACGACGCCGTTCACGTAAATGAGATCGTGAGCCGGTTCAACGATATGTCAGTCAACCTGAACCAGCTTATCCGCAATATTACAGACTCCATCAACGGCATAACCGTTTCTGTCAACGAAAGCACAAAGGGCGTTTCCAATGCCGCCATGAACACCTCTGATCTTGTGAAAGACATTGATGAAATCGCGGACGCCATGAAAGATAACAAACAGGTGGCCGGAAGCCTGACAGATGAGGCAGACCGCTTTGTCAATCTGTAATAAGCAAGCATAAAAGACAAACAAAACACTGAGCGGGAGATATCGTACCGCCAGAAACACGATAAAGATAAAACGACACCGGGGTATTTGGAATCCAGTTCCAAATACCCCGGTGCTTTTTAGGACTCAAACAATGAAAATCTAACATGTAATATCAATCACCCAGATAACTTGCCAAAATACGCTTACATTCTTTAATGTCGATTGGTTTTGAAATATGAGCGTTCATACCGCTCTCCAGACATCGCTGCGCATCGTCCGAAAAGGCGTCCGCCGTCATCGCGATGATCGGCAGGTCACTGTCTTCACGATCCAGCGCGCGGATCGCTTTCGTCGCGTCATATCCGTTCATCACCGGCATCCGTATATCCATGAGAATGGCATCGTAATATCCCACATCAGATTGCTCAAACATTTCCAGACACTCTTTTCCGTTCACGGCGCGGTCAAGCACTAATCCGAAGACCGAAAGGATTTCATTGGCAATCTCCCAGTTCAGGTCAATATCCTCCGATAAGAGCACATGCTTCCCTTGAAAATCCGGTTCATCCGTTTTTTCCTGCTCGGAATTCCCTGTCTGCTCCGCCGTGCCGTCGTTATCCGCGTAACGACTCAGATTCATATATAACGTAGACTTAAACAGCGGCTTTGAAATAAAGCCCTCGATTTCGTCTGACAAACTCAGAACTTCCTCCGCATCGTTCCAGTCGTACGCGGAAATGAGGAACACCGGAATCTCCCTGCCCACCGTCCGGTGGATTTCCCGTATCGTCTCCACGCCATCGATATTAGGCATTTTCCAGTCGATCAGGACGATACGGTAATCTTCCCCGCGATCATGATGCTCTTTTACCATCTCGATCGCTTTTCTTCCGTCTGTCGTCCACTCCGCGCGGGCGCCCATTTCTTCCAGATTCGATACCGCGCTATGGCACAGTCTCTCATCGTCATCCACGACCAGTATATTCCAATCCGGAAGGCACATATCTTTTTCCTTCACATGAGATTTCTGCAGGTCCACAGTAATATGGAACTCACTTCCCTTGCCCAATTCACTTTCAACCTCAATCGTTCCCCCCATAATATCGACAATGCTTTTCGTGATCGCCATACCCAGTCCGGTTCCCATGATCTGGTTCACCTGATCACTGTTCTCCCGTTCGAACGAATCGAATATCTTCTTTTGGAATTCTTCCGACATTCCGATGCCGGTATCGACAACTTTAAAATGCGTTCTGACAAAATCCTCTCCCACTTCGGAAGGCTCCTGCCATATATAAACATCAATCTTCCCATTTTCCTCTGTAAATTTTAACGCATTGGACAGCAGGTTCAGAAGCACCTGGTTCAAACGCACATTATCACAGTATACTTCCTCCGCGATCACATCCCTGATATAAATATCAAAAAACTGGTTTCTCGTCTTCACCTGCGGCTTGATGATATTAACAATATCATCCATCGTCTCGCGCAGCGACATCGGCGCCACGCTCAGCGACAATTTACCGCTCTCGATCTTCGACATATCGAGCACATCGTTGATCAGGCCGAGCAGCTGCTTACTGGAAAGCCGGATTTTTTTCAAACAGTCCTCCACCCGGATATCATCACTGATATTGCGCATCGCGATTTCCGTCATCCCGACGATCGCGTTCATCGGCGTCCGTATATCATGGCTCATGCTCGACAAAAACTCACTCTTCGCCATATTCGCCCGCTGTGCGTCTACTTTCGACTGGTTCATCAACTGCATCTGATTCTGTGAAAATTTAAAATACTGATAAAATATTATCAAAAAGATGACCAGCACGACGGCGATCGCCACGATCATCATCGTATTCCTCGCCGAATCGAGTGATTTCATTATATTTCCAAATGTCCAGTCCGGAATGATCGTTATCGCGTACCAATCAGCATTATCGGAAAGCACGGAACAGCAAAAATGCCGCAACTCTCCCTCCGCGTACATTGTTGTCGTATAATCCTGCTTTTTCTCCATCGCAGCACGCAATTCATTGATATACTCTTCCTTTGGTTTTTTATTCGACTCCTCTATAATGGCATCAAGCCGTTCAAAATAGCTGTCCCGATACGCAGCCCCGGTACGGATGATAAAGTCACCCTTGCTGTCGATCAGATGTGAGTAAACTTCCCTCTTCTCTTCACTCTGGAACAGCACCTCTTCCAGATACTCCATCGGAACAGCCGCCAGCATCGCAAGGCTTTTCTCCCCATCACTCAGTATATATTCCGCTTTCATACCAAATACAAAAAGTTTCTCGCCCTCTTTCGTATAGCCATATGTAATCACTTCCCCGTTATCATCCAGACTCGCCCTGATCGAATCATCAGGGATATCGATATCGTCTCCGTAAATACTTTCAAACCGGTTCTTACCGACGTATAAGCCTAACCAATCAAATCCTCTGACCTCTGCGCTGAGCCGTATATTTTCCCGACCTTTCTCCAATTCCTTATTATCTCCGTTTAACGACCTTTGGATGACAGCCGCCACCTGATTGATCCTCAGCTGGGAAATAGCGCTGAACTTCTGTTTGATCTGCTCATTGATCTCTGATATATAAATATCGGTGATCTCATTCACGGCGGTCTCCGTCTTCAATGACACATACTGCATCAACGCGAAAAACACCACAACACAAACCAAAACCATCAATACAAACCTAACCACCAAAAATCTTGTAACTTTTGTATTCATATGCTGCCATTCCTCCTAAAAATCTAACGCAGATATCAACCACGATTTTCATTATTATACATGAAATAAGAAAATTTTTCAATAGCTTTCACAATGTTTTACACCGCGGCACTACAGACGCCCGATCCGGTCACTTCGGCGAAAGGAAGCGGTCGATGTCAACTCTCTCATAAATTTCCAGCGCTCCGCCCCGCGTGGCGTTGTAGATCGTAACTCCCCGCTTCCTTGCATGTTCCTTTAACAGGGCGTACGCATTCAGCGAGCCGTCGAGAAAATACTTTTCATAGTCGTCCCCCTCGATCCCGATCCGCCGCATGCGGTCAATGATCTTTTTCGCATCCCTCGCCTTTAATTTGTCATCGGTATACCCCTGGATAAAATGGGTATTCCCGCTGAACGTCGATGTGCAGTCGCACCCGACGAGGTAGATTTCCGAAAATCCCATGTAAACCGCCATCTCGATCATCAGCGACATCACGGTGGAGCCGGACGGGATATAGTAGGCGAGCGGCGAGCGCTTCACCTTGTACTTGGGTTTGGCGATGTTATACAAGATCACCGGGTTACTTGGTTTCTCCCGGAAAATATTGTAGGTCGTGATATTCGTAAAAAGAGGAATATCCCTGATGGCCTCGTTGATCTCCTCGCTCTGGAATTTCGCGCAGATGCGGTCGATGAGAAAATAGTAATCCGGCCGCCAGGAAGTCTCCCCGAATACTTTCGTCACGAGATTGCAGCCAAACGTGATCTCGCCGTTTTTCTGCAGTCCCTCCAGATCGGATATGCGCAGACTCGGCCCGTTGCCGATTAGAAAACACCGCTCGCCCTTATGTTTATTGTGGTATGAGCGCAGGAGCCGGCTGTTTTCCGAGACGCAGAGTCCCAGACAGCGCATCATGCCGGAAAAAGCGATATACCCGTCACGGAAACCTTTGCGGATCACATTTTTCGTGTGGATGAGCCATTTATAGAAACGGAACGCCGGACCGAGTTCCGTGCGGATCGTCGCCTCGATCACGCGCTTCGCCGCGTTTCCGTCATCCAGACTATTAAATTTAGCGGTAAACGCCTTATATTTGTCATCGTATTCAAAATGCGCGAACTGGTCCAGGATCGCGTCCGCCAGCTCTTCCTGCGTCTTCACGATCGGGCCGGGCAGTTCATTGATATCAAAATAAAAGTCGCGGATCTCCCCCTGGTATTCGTCCAGATCGTACATGAAAAAGACCATCGGACGCCGGAGGTTTCCATAATCGAACATCGTGGAGGAATAATCGGTGATCATCAGGTCACTGATGATATACAGGTCGTTGACATCGTCCACCTCCGTCACATCGATGACGCCAGGCACATCGTGGGCGACATCCTTAAACCCGATCTGGTGATGGGCGCGGAACAAAAGGACATACTCATCCCCCAGTTCTTCCATGAGCCGCCCGAAATCGACAGCCTCTTTATACTGGAAGCCCTCCCCTTTTTTAAATTCGTTGTCGCGCCAGGTCGGTGTGTACAAAATAACTTTCTTCCTGTCCGGCACGCCGATCTCCTCCCGGATCCTCGCCACATCTTCTTCCGTAAACGTAAAGAGGGCATCGTTTCTCGGATAACCGGTTTCCAGAATGATATCTTCCTTTTTGCTCTTATCGAGCCGGAACGATGAGATCATCTTCTCCGAATAGAATTTCGACGGCGATACGAGATAATCCATCTTCCTTCCCTTGATGTAATACTTTTTGTGCATTTCGGCCAGCGACTGGCGCGGATCCACTTCATATTCAATATCGTTTCCCAGCTTCTTGAGCGGCGTCCCGTGCCATGTTTCCACATACACCTGATGCGGACGCGGGATCAGATAATTGGGCAGCGCTACGTTATTAAACCAGTATTTCGCTTTTGCGTACAAAATAAAGGCCGACGGTGAATCTTTTTTCACCACGCGCGTATGCCGCCGCACTTTCAGATCCGCATGTGCCTCCACATCATTCACGATCCAGACGTAACGGAAATCGCGGTAGCGCTCATCTTCCATCAGCTGCTCGTAAATGGCGCGCAGGTTCCCCCC
Organism: uncultured Eubacterium sp.; assembly: GCA_910583555.1. Classification (GTDB taxonomy): domain Bacteria; phylum Bacillota; class Clostridia; order Lachnospirales; family Lachnospiraceae; genus Eubacterium_F. The sequence continues at coordinate 28,582 of CAJTXO010000024.1, read as the reverse complement.
GCACCTCTTGCCGCTAAACGCTTCGAAAACGATCAAATGCTCATTTAATATAGGATGTTTCAAACAGCAGAGCCAAAATTTCAGACGTTTCTTTAAAAATCGTTTATTATTGTTCGAAAGTAACCCACTCATAAATTTTCCTCATTTCTGCACTCATTTTCTATTTCCATATCAGGACTGTTTTTCCGAACTGCTTGTGTATATCGGTCTCAAAAGCCCGTTTCATATCTCCGATCGTCCGCACTTCCATCTTCGCCCCGATAATATTCTGAAAGTAATCGGGGATTTCCGGATCGGACTCATACAGTTCGATCGTCCGCAGAAAGTCTTCTCTTCCGCTGCGGCTGCTGCCGAACATCCGAAGTCCCTTTTCCAGCATCATCCGGGTATTGACTGCCACCGGATTTTCCGACACACCGAGAATCGAGATCGTTCCCTCCGGGCGGATAAAATCGATGATCTGGTTGATCGCCTTAGACGCGCCCTCGCCGCCCACGCACTCAAACGCGTGGTCAAATTCCAGATCTTTTGGTATATCCGTGACGAGGAACGTCTCGTCGGCAAACGTGAAATCGGACAGCTTGTCCCGGTCCATCCCGAATATATAGAGCTTCGTCTCCGGGAACATCGCCTGAAAGAGAACGGCCGTGATATAACCCAGGTTTCCGTCACCCCATATGCCGACCGCCTTGCGGTGCGGGCGCGCCATCTGATCAAACCGCCGCAGCGCGTGGACGCTGACCGTCACGATTTCCGTAAACGCGGCAACGCACGGATCGATTCCCTCCGGCAGGCGCACGACGCGGTCCCTGCGTATTTCCACAACGTCCTGCATGAACCCGTCGAAGCCGCTCGCGCGGAAACGCGCGTCCCGCCGGTAATTTTCCGCGATGCCGTCCGCATCCGTCTCCTCACCCGCCGGCGGCGTGTTCGGTATCATCACTACCCTCTCTCCCGGCGCGAACTCTCCGTCCGGATCATACACCACCTGCCCGATCCCCTCATGGATGAGCGCCATCGGCAGTTTCTTTTTCAAAATATCATCCGCCCGCTTTCCCTGGTAATACCGCTGGTCCGCGTTGCAGATCGAAAGATGGGTCGGCCGCACGATGAGATGGCCGCCGCAAAGATCAATATTCGAAAATTCAACCTCAAACCGCCTCGGAGCCACGAGGCGGTACACTGCATTCAGCATACGATCCTCCTATTTCCCGTCATGTATGAGCGCTTCCGCCACCCTCAGGTCGTACGGATACGTAATTTTAATATTAAATACTTCGCCTTCGACGATATGGACCTTTTCGCCTTTCATCACGAAAATCTTCGCCGCGTCGGTGAGCAGCGCCTTCTCTTCGTCACTCAGCTCATTGTATAACCGCTTCAGTTTCAGGGCCTGGAACGTCTGCGGCGTCTGTCCCTGATACATCCTGCGCCGCTCCGGGATCTCGCTGATCAGCACATTGTCCTCGCTGCACACGATCGTGTCCGTCGCGGCCACCGCCGTGTCACAGGCGCCGTATTCTCTGGCGTAGCGGATATTTTCCTCTAAAATGCGCTGCGTGACGAACGGACGCACCGAATCGTGCGTGACGATGATCGTCTCATCATTTAGATTCCCCTCCGACTCGATATAGGCGATCGCGTTCATGATCGTCTCGTTCCGGGTATCCCCGCCCGCCAGCACGACGATCCGGCTGACATCGTCCTTCATATATTTTCGTATGAGATTTTTCGTATGCGTCAGCCACTCGGACGGACAGAGTACCAAAACCTGCGCAAACTCACTCTGCATATAAAATTTTTCCAGCGTGTGGATCAGGATTGGCTTGTCCCCGAGAAGCAGATACTGCTTCGGCTTTCCCATATCGCCCATCCGGCTCCCGACACCTCCCGCCAGTACAACTCCGTAAATCATAGTGTTCCCCAGATCCTCCTTTTCTTTTCTTGTTACATTTTAATGCTTTTTAACGAAAATGTAAAGAAAAGCTTTAATTTCGTTTTCCAATGCAGCGGCGCCGCAAATAAGATCCGCTTCTCGAGCTTCACATAATATCTGCCGAGAACGGCCGTATTCCGGCGCCCATCCTCATTGAGCCCGATCGTGTCGGAAAAGACCATGCGGATCCTGGCCTGAAACGCGTTTTTGTAGCGGTACATGAAACGTATGCCACCGGTTTTCGAACCCACCTGGAACCGCGCCGTAAACCGTTTCCTCGTCCGCATGCGCTCCCCTAAAAAATACAGTTCCTCTCCATCCTCCCACCCGATCTCGTAATGGCGGTTCCGGTTATCCGCATAGTAGTACTCGATCGGGTTGCCTTTGTACGGCGAGGCTGCGATGCCTTCCAGCGGCGAGGCCGCAATGCTTTCTAGCGGCCTTATTACACTGCCCTCCAATTGGCACATGCCGTCACTGCATGACATGTGATCCACAACGAACGGAATCTCTTTTAACGGCACGATGGACAGATTTTCATACTTCAGCTTTCCGCTGCGGTATACGAGTTTCTCACAAATATTCGTCTGATATTTAAAGGAAAGGATACGGATCAGTATGTCTTCCGGTATGCCGCAGCCGGCGATCATATCGTCGTCGAACTTCTCTAGCAGCCGGCGGAGCAAATCCTCGTCCACTCCCATCTCACGGCATGTCTGTTTCGTCATTAACCGCGGCACCAGATCTTGTAACAGAAGGCACTGAAAAAACGGAAGAAATTCCCCGTAAGTCTGCACGGTCTGATCGATGATGTTCTCGTAACCGCCCATCGCTTTTGAGTTTAACTGCTTGCCTGGCTGTGTGTTTGCCTGCCTGTCCACCTGCGTCTGCGGCTGCGCATAAAATCGCGGTTCTTCTAAGAACAGGCGGCAGATGGAAAAAAAGTCCGTCGCCTCTCCCGCCTCCTCCAATGACTTCCACCCCGCGCGGCGCAGCAGGATACGGCGCGGATCGGCCACGGCATAATCATAATGCTCTTCGACCGATGCGATATGGCCTTTCCCACCTGGCGTTTCCCCGCAGAGGATGACGAGGGAAACAGATGGGTCTATGCCGCGAAAATCCGCATCTTTACATTTCCCAGCAATATTCTTTTTTCCCATCGGGATCCCCCCTTTCACGGTTTTCCCAGTGCACGGATCTCCTCGTACACACGTTTACAGTTCTCTCTGTCAAACCAGCGGTAGAACCGACTGCTCCTCTCATCATAAATGTCCTCGAGCCGGCAGTCCCGCTCAACGTAGTCGATGATCGTCTGCACGGTCGTCTCATAATCATAACAGACTGGCCCCAGCCCGTCGCGCTCATAATCAAAATACCCTTTTGAGTACACCTGCCCCTGAAAAAATGTGTCAATGTCAAACTGTGTGTAGATCACGGGCTTTTTCAGATAGGCAAAATCAAACGCCACACTGGAAAAATCCGTGACGAGCAGCGCGTTTTTCTCAAACTCTTCCTGATAATCAATGCCGTCACGCAGCAGCCGGATCGTTTCATTGTCCTCAAAATCCTTCATCTGCACGCGGTGGTGTGTGTGGAGGAAAAACTTTCCTGTATACCCGTTCCGCTTCAGTGCCGCGATCAGCCTCTCGTCCTGAATGAGTTTCTGGTAAAAGCGGAAAAACAGTGAATCTTTGAACAAAGGGTTATAAATCCGCTCTCCTGTGTTGTTATCCAGACGGCAAGCCAGGGCAAAACGCCATGTCGGCATGATGATCAGAGATTTTTCAGGTCTTATATCACGATTTAAGTTATCGTACCGCGGCAGTCCCGTCAGCTTTACAACCGACTCGTCATAAAAATAGTCCCCCTCCAGGATCGACTCATATTCCGGTTTTGCGGAAGTAACAAACATATGCAGGTTTTTATTGAACTTATTGAGCCACTCCGACAGATCATCCTTTATGATCCCGTGCTGCAGAAATATAAATTTATATTTATACAGGTCGCGTATATATATGCTGTCTTTATCCCACGGATTAAAAATATTATCTTCCCCCTGGGATGAAATGATGTTTTTCGCTAAAAGTACATTTAATTTATATCGGAACTTGCGGAACGGAAGCACATGCCCAAACCGCTTCATCCGGCTATAATCCGCGCTGTCTTCCGAAATCGTGAAGTAAGCCTTCACATCCCTTTCCACATGGTCCGCCAGAAAACGGAAAAAATGTTCCGCATTGTCACCCGCCACATGGATGCGCTCCATCACGATCCACCGCTCCCTGCGCAGAAACGGTTTCAGGAGATGGTACAGCACGCGGTACAAGACAATCTCATACTTCTTATCTTTCACACATCGCCCCAGCAGACGCAGTTCCTTTGCCAGATGCGGGAAAAAGCGCTTTCGCCGGATGCAGATTTTCCCCTCCTCTTCCTCATATCCGAACAGATAGCCCCCTTCGTGATAGTAGAGTTCCTCTACTTCCTGGCTCAGATGTGAAAACTTGCCGGTGCGGATTTGCAGTCTTTGGGGAAATCGCTTCTGATATGAGGCGTACGCCCGGTATTCGCGGACTTCCGCCAGCGGAAGCCGGACTTCATATCCCCGCACGCGCATGATTTCCCGGCCGAATACCACCGCCGTTCGAAACCCGGCCGGCTTCGAACGGATGGGGAACTGCTCTCCCCTCTCATTTTGGAAATAAAATTCCGTATCCTCCGCGAACGGACACCAGATCCGGCCGGACAGATAGAGCATCCCCTCTTTTACTTCCAGCACATCGACAGAAAACAGTGACTTTGCCTGAAAGCTGTAAATCTTGATGTGATGAAAGTACAAACTCCCTTTCCGGTATTTTAGTTCCCTCCGAATGTCACGCCCATATTTGAGAGAGAGCGCAAATATTTTATATTCCACATACATCTTATCCAAATGACAGATGATGTCGTCGTCCATATGATCCAGCATTTCCTTCAGGCACTGTTCATACCACTCCTGCTCTTCTTCTGTCAGCACCCGCGACAGATCATCGCGCAGCCGCCACTGGAAATCATAGAGGATCAGGTACTGTACGTATAATAGTACCGTGCCGTACTTCTCAAGGGACTCCCGGATCAGCTCCAGATAATAGTGCTTCGGCGTGTCCAAATACCATTCTTTCGATATCCCCTTATTCTGCACGGCCGACGACGCGTTGACCCGCTTCCGGTAGAAATGCAGCGCGTCCGACACCACGCCGTACTTCAGCTTATCGAGTATGACCGAGTTTACAAACTTGGCGTCCTCGGAAAATTTGAGGTTCTCATCAAACGAATGGTGCGCGAGCACTTCTGATTTGACAAACGACGCCGTCACATGCATCTGGATATAGTTATATTTATCTAAAATATCAATGATCCGGCTGCCGTTCTCATACTTAAACGCCAGCCAGTGATTTTCATCCCTTGTCCCGAAAAATTTCTGGCGACAGGAAACGAGATCGATCTTCTCATAATGTTTTTCAAAAAAATTAAAAACGGCGCGAAAACTGTTTTTCGCCCATTTATCATCCGCATCGAGAAAATTTACATATTTTCCCTCGACATATTTCACGCCGTGGTTCCTCGCCGCGCTCACCCCGGCGTTTTCCTGTTTGACATAGACGATATTATGCGGATAACGCTTCTGATAGGACAGGCAGATCGACTCGCTGTCATCCGGGCTCCCGTCATTTACGAGGATGACCTGGATATGCTCGGTAAAACCGATATCCTGTGAAATAACCGAATCCAACGTCTCTGCCAGATAATCCGCCACATGATACACCGGGATCACTACGGAAAACCGATATTTATACTCCACGTCTCTTCTCCCTTCGACTCATCCATTGATAATAAGCAAATGCAAGCCACCCGAGCACGCTCAAACAGCCACCCATCCGGATATACGGCGTCGTATACGAAAGTACGACCTGATGCCGGCCCGGCTCGAGTTCAAGTGCGATATAAGCCGTATCGGCCCGGAGAAGCCTGGCCTCCTGTCCGTCCACGCTCGCCCGCCAGCCCTCGCTGTACGGGATTGACAAAAACAACAGCTTCTTTTCCTCCAGCGAAATCTCACCGCTCACTCGGTTTTTCCCGATCGACACCTGCTCGAGCACATCCTCCCGCCGTTTGGCGGCGGCGTCCTCATACTGCTCCATCGTCTGGACATAGAGCTTCAGATCGGATTTCGAGAACGTTCCCGCCGTTCGGAAGCGGATGCAGCAACTCTCGTACGGATCGTCCCCTTTCTCTATCAAACCCATATTTAACAAATATTTTTCCCGTCCAAAATACCAGTTCCATGTATCTTTCAGCGCCCGTATCGTCTTTTTTCTCTCCTGGCAGCTCATCGTAATGTCACAATATGAGCGATTCCTGCTGCTTATTTCATAATTTCCCAGACAAACGTAATATTCGCCGGCCGCTTCGGCCTCCCATTCTATCGTCACTCCGGTACCGCCCTCTTTGATGTGGAACGTCTCCCCCTTCAACTCGACACCATCATCCGGCACAATTGTAAACGGAACTTCCCGCACCCCGGTGTCCAGCTGAACTTCACGTCCCGCTTCCTTCTCACTCTGGCTCCCCGCCTCTGTCTGCTGCGTCCCATTCACTTTCCTGATCCCGGACACTTCCTCTTCCAAAACGACCGTTTTCAGCATGAGATCCTGTTTCTCCAGACCGCTCATATCCCGCGCGTCCGACTCACACACGTAACTGTCAAACGTGATGCCGAGCGGCAGGAAATTCTGATTTTCATACAACCCATACCGTTTCAAGTCCCTATCATACTCTTTCACAAGTTTAAATCCATAGGGTACATCACCCTGCCAATCCTCTTCCGGCACCGCGTAGTATCGAACCGATGCCAGCGCTAACAGCGCCGTCCTCCCGTCCATCCCCGCAATCTTAAACATACTGTCGAGCACGCCGCCGTTATCCATCTCCAGCAGATAGCGGATGCGGTTGGGATTTGACATCGAAAAATAACTCGATACCCCGTAATTTCCATTTACCATCGCCGCATTCTCACTCGTACACACCGAAGAGGCGACGCGGTAAAACGAACCAACTTCCTGACCTGGCGACTCCTCCTGAACCACCGCCTCATTCTCCGGCGCCTTTCGCAGTGTCTTCAGCGCTGTTCCCGCATCCTCAAACTCTTTGACATAGCCCTGCGCCCCAAACAGAAGCCAGCCGTTTCCTATAATATTCAGTGCAATCAGCACCGTAAGCAGCGAAAATTTCCATCCCTGTTCCAGACGGCGGAACCAGCCGAAAAATAAAAGGGACAGCGTCAACGCGAGCATGAGCAGTCCAAACCCCTCATAAAATCCGCCATCTCTCGTCGTCAGAAATACCGCCCAGTAAGCGATTCCCGCCCCCGAGCAGAGCTTAATGTCCCTCTTACTCAGGGAGAGCAGCTCCGGCAGCACCTCTACCGTCCCCATCACATACACAAAGGCCACGAGATACAAAAAGCGACCGGACACATAGGAAAACCCGTTCATCACATAGCCGCCCAGAGGCAGGAGCATCAACACCGTCCAAATAATTATATTTACTTTTAATTCTGTATGCTTTCGAAACGAACGCGCCATCAAAACGACGAGCGCCGGAAGCACGAGAGAAACGAGTCCCAGATAATCCCAGGTGATCCTCGGCGCCCCGATCGCCCGCGCCGCCATATTGAGATAACGCGAAACATCAAAATGCAGAAGATTTCCCGGATCAACCGCACTCTCGCTCCTCGTTCCGGTCAAAAAGGAAACGGCTGTCGGCAAAAAGATCACGGCGGCCATCGAGATTCCGACCGCGTAAGCAGCCGCGCACCTAACGATCCCCTTCAGCCACTCCATCCCCCCCGCCCTCTGGCAGAGCAGATGGACGGCCGCATACAGAACGAGGAACACCGTATTCATATAAAAAAAGTAAAATCCATTTAAAGCGGTGAAAAACACCATTGTAATCAAAAGTGACAGCTTCTTTTGATCGAGCGCGCGCTCCAACCCGACGACCGAGAGTGGAAGAAAGATCATCGGAATGACAAAAAACGGATGCTTCACGGCCACATGCAGCGCATACCCCGAAAACGCGTAGATCAGCGCCCCGATAAACGCGGCACTATAACGTTTTCCACGCTGCAGGCACATCCAGGCAAATGACAGACCCGCCAGATACATACGAAAGATCACGAGAAAATTGTATAACGACTCCATGTTGTTTTCGGGCACAAGAGCCGAAAACAACGTGAGCGGATCGCCCAGTCCATAAAAGTTCAGCGTCGTAATGATATCTTCTCCCATTCCGATCGAGAAGTCAAACATCGGAAGCGCAAAATCCCCTTGCAAAAACGCCCCCGCCAGTTCCCGGTAGTACCGTCCGAGATAGACGAGCGACGCGAAATGCTGCTTGATACCGTCATAATTCCAGATAAAACTTTTGCCCTTTTGGAAAAACAGCGCATATGTGCACAGATAGATCCCCAAAAAGGCAATAGAAAATAGAAGCAAAAACAGAACCCCTTTTTGCTTCTTATTTCTCATCATCCAGTTTTTTCTAATCACCCGCATACGTCCGTGAAGTATTCCTCCAAAGAGGAAACGATCGTTTTGCCCTGTGCTTCGCTGCTGCCCTTCACCAGATAGTACATCTTGATCTTTGGCTCCGTACCGGACGGGCGCACGAGCACGTTTACATCCTGCTCCATATTAAACTCAAGAACATTTGATTTCGGCAGTTCTCCCACGCCCTTTTCGTAGTCTTTTACGCCAAGGACGTTATATCCGGCAATTTTTGCCGGCGGCTCCGTGCGGAACTTCTCCATCAGATCCGCCATTTTCTTTGCCCCGCTCGCGCCCTCAAACGTGATCGACTGCAGTGACTCCTGAAAATATCCGTATTCCTCATACAAAGAATCCAAAACCTGGATGAGGGAGCGTCCTTTCGCTTTATAGTGGGCAAACATCTCACAGATCAACAGGGACGCATTTACCCCGTCCTTATCCCGCACATGTCCGCCGCTCAGATAGCCGTAACTCTCCTCAAAACCGAAGATATAACGATCCTCTTCTCCTTTTTCCTCTAAGAAGCCGATCTGCTCTCCGATAAATTTAAACCCGGTCAGCACACGCTTCACCTCGACGCCGTAATGCCTGGCGATCTGATCGATCATTTTCGTGGAAACGATCGTCGTTACCGCCACCGGCCGCTCCGGCATCGTACCGTTTGCCTGCCTCGTGCGGCAGATATAGTCAAAAAGCAGGATCCCCATCTGATTTCCGGAGATCAGCTGGTACTCACCGTCTCCCTTCGCCACCGCGACACCGACGCGGTCACAGTCCGGGTCAGTCGCGAGCAGCAGGTCGCTCCCGATCTCTTTCGCCTTTTTCAGTCCAACCTCGAGCGCCTCCCGGATCTCCGGGTTCGGATACGGACACGTCGTAAAATTGCCGTCCGGCATTTCCTGTTCAGCCGGTATCGTGATCTTTGTATATCCGTTCTCCCGCAGGCACCTGGTCACCGGATAGCGTCCTGTGCCATTTAACGGCGTGTAGACGATCGATACATCCTTATCGATCTCGGACGGGTTCAGCGCCCGCTCCGACACGGCGTCGATAAACCCGGTCGTAACACTCTGGTCGATAAACTGGATCGCCCCCGACTCACAGCCCTGTTCGAAATCGACTGACTTTACATCGTCAAACACGTCCACGCCGTCAATCTCTTTCAGTATCGCCTCCGCTGCCTCCAGCGTGATCTGGCAGCCGTCCGATCCATACACTTTATAGCCATTGTACTTCGCCGGATTATGGCTCGCCGTCACCACGATGCCGCCATCACAGTGGAGCGCGCGCACCGCATAGGAAAGACACGGCGTCGGCATCAGTTCCTGATACAGATAAACCTGGATGCCATTCGCGGCAAACACACCCGCCGCCGTCATCGCGAACAGATCCGACTTATTCCGGCTGTCATACGCGATCGCCACCGAAGGACTCGATGACGCCCCCGTTTTCACGGTCTTCGTCAGGTAGTTGCTGTACCCCTGCGTCGCCTTTGCCACCGTGTAAACATTCATCCGGTACGTCCCCGCACCGATCACACCGCGCAATCCTCCGGTACCAAATTCCAGTTCCCGGTAAAAGCGGTCATTGATCTCTTCCTCGTTCCCGCGTATGCTCTCCAGTTCCTCTAATACATCGGCTTCCTTTACATGTGCCAGCCACCGCTCATAATTCTCCGTTCGACCCATACTACTCTTCCTTTCCCTCTCCAAACTCTACGTAAATCTACTCAGCCAGATTCTCTCTCCAGTACGCCAGCGTATCCCGCAGCGTCTGCTCCAGCGAAATCTTCTGTTCCCAACCGGTCCGCTCCTTGATTTTCGTGACATCCGCGACAATGAGCGGAACATCGATCGGCCGGAGACGCTCTTTCTCTACCTCGACGCGGATCTCCCGCCCCGAGAGGGCGATGATCTGATTTAATATATCCTCGATCGTGTAAGCGATACCGGAACCGACATTGTACGTCTCCCCGCTCTCACCGAGCCGCACGAGACATTCATAGGCGGCGACAACATCACGGACATCCGTAAAATCGCGCTTCGCCTTGAGATTTCCCACATGGATGACCGGCTCCCGCAGTCCCATCTCCACCTCTGCCACCTGTTTGCAGAAATCCGAGACGACGAACTGCGGGGACTGTTTCGGCCCCACATGATTAAACGCGCGCACCATCACGAGGTGCAGGCCGTATGCCTTCGCATAAATGCCGGCGATCATATTCTGGCAGCTCTTCGTCGCCGCGTAAATATTTCCCGGCCGAAGTACCGTATCTTCCACGATCGGCACCTCCTCGGGCAGAATGCGCCCGTACTCCTCACCGGAGCCGATCAACAGGACACCGCCCTTAAACTGGCGCTCCTTCAGCACATCCAAAAGCTGGATCGTCCCCTTTATATTGACATCCACCGTAAGCTGTGGATTCGACCACGAAACGGCCACCGAACTCTGTGCCGCCAGATGAAAGATCACATCCGGGTCAACCTGCTCCACGACCGCCTCCACCTCTTCCTTCACGAGGAGGTTCATGTCTTTTACTTCATAATCGGTATCGGGAAGCTCCTCATTTTTCATTTTCGTGGAACAGACCTCATATCCGCAATCCTTTTGCAGATAATCCGCTAAATACTGTCCCACAAATCCGGCTCCGCCGATAATTAATGCTCTCTTCATGCTTCCCCTCATTTCCGCTTCTTACTGGATCGACTGCACCTTGATCTCTTTCTCCACCAGTGCCAGATCGTTCTTCACCATTCTCTCCACAAGCTGGCTGAATGAGATCTCCCGCTTCCATCCGAGCGTTTTCTCCGCTTTGGAAGGATCGCCGAGAAGCACTTCCACCTCAGCCGGACGGAAGAATTTCGGATTGATCGTCACGATCGTCTTTCCCGTCGCCTTATCCACACCGATCTCATCTACGCCTTCGCCCTTCCACTCGACCTCGATACCCACATGGCCGAACGCAAGCTCGACAAATTCACGCACCGTACGCGTCTCGCCGGTAGCAACGACATAATCGTCCGGCTTATCCTGCTGGAGCATGAGCCACATCGCATGCACATAATCCTTCGAATGGCCCCAGTCTCTTTTCGAATCCATATTTCCGAGTTCCACATGATCCTGTACGCCAAGCTTGATACGCGCTACCGCGTCTGTGATCTTTCTCGTCACGAACTCCAGTCCGCGCCTCTCCGACTCATGGTTGAACAAAATACCGGAGCAGGCGTACAAATCATAACTCTCTCGGTAGTTTTTCGTGATCCAGTGTCCGTACACTTTCGCTACTCCGTATGGCGAACGCGGATAGAACGGCGTCGTCTCCTTCTGCGGCATCTCCTGAACGAGACCAAACATCTCACTCGTAGAAGCCTGGTAAAATCTCGCCTCCGGTTTCACTGTGCGGATCGCCTCCAGCATATTCGTCACGCCGAGCGCGTCGATGTCCGCCGTCGCGAGCGGCTGCTCCCAGCTCGTCGCCACGAACGACTGCGCCGCCAGATTGTAGATCTCATCGGCCTGGCTGATGCGCATCGCGCGGATCAGGGATACCACATCAGTCATATCCGCGTAGATAAAATTCAGCTTATCCTTGATATGCTCCACATTTCCATAGTCCACTACACTTTTACGGCGCATGATGCCGTATACCTCATATCCTTTTTCCAACAACAATTCTGCAAGGTAAGAACCGTCCTGTCCGGTAATACCTGTAATCAATGCACGTTTCATACAATCTCCTTTCAAAAAACCTGTTTTCGCTATTTTTTCCTGTAATGCCGGGTTTCATACATACAGATGGAACATCGTTGCCCCCGGCTGATATGATACATAGTACAGAACATGGATCCCTGCACTAGATGTACTCGTTCCGGTTGCAGATCCGAAGGTTCTCCAGCACTTTCTTAATATCGCCGGCATGACCTTTGTCACAGATCAAAAGCGCGTCATCGGTATCGACCACGATGATATCCTTCAACCCTACGGCAGCGATCAGCTTGTCCGTTCCCTCGATGATCGAGTTTTTCGTCTCCACAGTGATCACATTTCCCTGAACGGTGTTTCCAAATTCATTGGTCGAGCGGATCCTTCCGACCGCCAGCCACGAACCGACGTCATCCCAGCCAAACGTCCCGGGAATGACATAAATGTGATCTGCCTTTTCCATAATGCCGTAATCGATCGATTCGGATTCCATCTTCTGGAACTCCGCCTCCAGTACGGCGTCCTGCTCCTCGGTGCCGATGGCCTCTTTGATCTTCACCAGTCCCTCATACGTATTCGGGATATATTTCTCAATATCTGCCAGGATCGTGGAAACCTTCCACACAAACATCCCGCTGTTCCACAGATAGGACTCGTCCGCCAGATACTTCTTCGCCGTTTTCAGGTCGGGTTTTTCCACAAACCGCTCCACGCCGTACGCGCGCCCCTCGCTCTGGTCGGGATCAAACTTGATGTAGCCGTAACCGGTCTCCGGGTAATTCGGGGTAATGCCGATCGTTGTCAGGTTCTCACCCTTTTCCGCCACCGCGCACGCGTCCCGCAGCACATTTAAAAACATCGAATTGTATTTGATCAGATGATCTGACGGGAGTACGATCATAAGAGCGTCGTCATACTTACTGCCGATGTGCATGGCGGCAAGTCCGACACACGGCGCTGTATTCCGGCCGACCGGCTCGCACAGTATGTTCTCTTCCGGCAGCTCCGGCAGCTGCTCCATCGCAAGCTCCTTATAATCCCGGTTTGTCACGATGTAAATATCCTCCATATCGACAAGCGGCAGGATCCTGCTCACCGTGTCCTGGATCATCGTCACACCGTCATCCGTCAGGCTTAAAAACTGTTTTGGCAGGCTCTTGCGGCTCTTCGGCCAAAACCGCTCGCCCCGTCCTCCTGCCATGATCATTGCTGTAACTTTCATTGAAATATCCATTCCTTTCTTTTATAGCTTTGACACTTTATAGCTTTGACATCAAGATTTCATGGCGGCCATGGATATAATATTCCCCCATCCCCGCCGGAATATATATGCTGTCACCAGCCTGGAAATCATACCGTCTGCCCCTGTATTCCAGATACCCGCTCCCTTTTACTACGAGCAGCGAGTGGAACGAACTGCGGTCACACCAGAACTTGATCTTCCCGCCCCAGTTTTCGATACGGAGTACGCTGAAATAGCTGCACTCAAACAAACGGCGGAGCCGTCCCTCTTTCAGGCGGACTTCGTTATTATCAAACACCTGCGACGGCACGATCGGCGTGCGGTCGATGACTTCGATCGCCCGGTCAATATGAAGTTCCCGATAGTTCCCGTCCTTGTCTTTGCGCAGATAGTCGTACACGCGGAATGTCGTATTCGAACTCTGCTGGATCTCGGCGATCACCATGCCGGCTCCGATCGCATGGATCGTTCCCGGATGAATAAAAAATACGTCCCCGGCATGCACTTCGACCCGGTTCAGCACGTCGCAGACCGAGCCGTCCCGGATCTTTTCCTCAATCCGCTCCTTCGAAAGTTCCCGGTTCAGTCCATAATATAAAAAGGAGTGAGGCTTTGATGAAATGACATACCACATTTCCGCCTTTCCTTCCTCGCCGAGTTCGTGCCGCGCCGTATTGTCTGAAGGATGTACCTGGATCGACAGCTTCTGCTTCGCGTCGATAAACTTGATGAGGATGGGAAACCGGTCCCCCGATCCGAATTTGGGTGAAACAAAGCACGGATTCTCCGCCAGGATATCGCTGAGGAACCTGCCTTTGTACTGACCGTTCTTTATGACGCTCTTTCCTTCCGGCAGGCTGCAGAGTTCCCAGCTCTCCGCCGTACACGCCCCCTCTCCGGCCTTTCCATACAGCCGTTCCAGCTCATGGCCGCCCCAGAGGTAGTCCTTATACACTGGCGCCAACTTCATCGGATACATCATATCATTGCCTTTCTGTTATTTCCACCTATTTCCCAACCATCCGCGTAATGGTAAGCTTACACAAAGTCTTAATATAACTCATGATAAACGGAAGCAGCCGCCGCTTCGACTCGCCGTAAATACGCTTGTCGAACTCAATGGGAACTTCCCCGATCTTCAATTTTTTATCCGCCTTATTTAACCGGAGACGCAGGAGCACTTCCTGCAGCACGTCGTAGTTCCGGCACGTAAGCGAAACTTTTTTTAGCTGTTCCGTATGATACATGCGGTAATCGGTCGAAATGTCTTTCGCCTTAATGCCGAGAAACAGCCGGAACATGCCGTTTAAGATATGAGACATCACGATCGAACTCTTCGCGTCGTTCGTCTTCCCGCCCTCCACATAGCGCGAGCCGATGACAACATCGCAGTTCTCTTTCGTGAACTTCTCATATATGGCCGGGATATATTTGGGATTGTGCGAACCGTCGCTGTCTAAAATAAGGAACTTGTCCATCTCGGCATACTTGATGCCCGTCTTGAACGCGCCGCCAAACGCCGGCTCTTCCTGATTGATATACCTCGCCCCAAATGTCTTACATACGCCCTCTGTATCATCGAGAGGTTCGGCCGTATCGATCACCAGGATCTCATACTCCTCCCCTGTCTTTTTCACATTGTCTATGATCTGCGGCAACAGGACTTTGAGGTTTTCTTCCTCTTTGTATGCCAGCAGGATAACACTAATTCCCATGTTTTTCCTCCATGTCATTTGTTCATTCGAAACCATTTTACCATATCTTTCCTCATTTGAAAAGTTTTTTTTATTCCTCTTCCGTCTTAAACGCCCAGAGTTTGTTCATAAAAAAGTTGATCGGAATGGCAATGATCAGACTGATCAGCGGCGCAACAAATTTGGAAATTCCAAAAATCCCTACCCAGACATAAGCCAGTATGTTATTCAAAATGATCCCCGTAAATCCGTACGACAGGTAACTTTTTAACAAAGCCTTCCAGAAACTGCGGCTCTGTCCTTCTTCCAGCGTAAATACAAACCGGCTGTTCAGAAGGAACGAACAGAGAACACTGAGGATAAACGCGATCGTATTCGCCACATACATATCCAGGTCCGCCACACTTAATATACCCATTTTTTTAAATATTAACAGGCAGCACACGTTGATGGCATACGAAAACACCGTATTCCACGCACCGACGATGCCAAACCGCACGAACTGCAGGAGTGACTCCCACTGCTCCTCGGTAAATTCGATATGGAAAATGCGGAAGAACAATCCGAAGATTCCCCGCACCATTGTTTCGATGAGATTCCAAAGTTTTTCAGCTACGTTACTCATTTTGTTCTCCTTTCGTTTCCGAATCCACGAAATTGATCCGTTCTTCCTCGACAACAAGCGGGCGGCGTGTCACCCTCGAATTGATACTCATGATATACTCTCCCAGCAATCCGATAAAGAACAACTGAACCGATCCAAACACAAAAATTCCCAAAAGGATCGGCGTCATACCGGCTACAAAGCGGTCCCAGAAAACAAGCTTCATGACCAGATAGACAAATGCCACAGCGATGCTCAAACCGGACAGGACAAATCCCATGATCGTCGCGATACGCATTCCCACTTTTGTATAAGAAGTAAAACTGAGCATGGCGGCATCATACAGACTGTACCAGTTATTATGGGTCTTGCCGGCACGCCGCTTTTCCTGCTGATACTCAATATCCTTGCGCTTAAAGCCAAGCTCTGCCACGATACCCCGCAGAAATGGCATCGGATCATCGAGCTCCCTTAGCACATCCAAAAAAGACTTATCATATAAACCAAATCCGGTAAAATGCTCGATCTGCTCTACACTGGACATTCTCTTGATCAGCTTATAGTAACAGCTCCGCAGAAAATACATGAACTTATTTTCTTTACTCGTCGATTTGATCCCGATCACAATCTTGTATCCCTGTTCCCACTCATGTACAAACCGGGTGATCATCGCAATCGGGTCCTGAAAATCCGCGCATAACAAAACGGTACAATCCCCCGTCGTCTGTAAAAGACCGTAGAACGGGGAATTGAACTGTCCAAAATTTTTTACATTGAAAATCGCCTTGATCCTCTTATTCTTTTCACATAATCCCCGTATTTTCGCTCTCGTCGTATCGGTAGAATCATTGTCAATAAAAAGGATCTCATAATCATACTGAGGAAGGTTTACCGTAATCTCATCGATCACCGCTTCCGCAATCGGTACTACGTTCTCTTCCTCATTGAACGTAGGTATCATCACACTTATTACTTTTTTCATCTCTATACTCTCCTGCCCCGAAAACAGGCATCCAATCCACCATTAATCTGCCAGCGCCTCTTTTATGACCTTCGCCATATAATCAATCTTCTCATCTGTCATTCCCGGATAAACGCCGAGCCAGAATGTATCATTCATAATGCGGTCCGTCACCTTCAGGTCCCCGACCACGCGGTATCCCTTTCCGGATGCCCGGAACTCATCAAAACACGGCTGCTTTACGATATTTCCAGCAAAGAGCATACGTGTCTGCACTCCGTGATCCTCGATATACTGAACCAGTTTATTTTTATCCACCCCTTCTTTACAGGTGATCAGGAAACCAAACCAGCTCGGTTTTGAATTTGGGCACGCCTCTGGAAGGATCAGCCTGTCCTCTACATCCGTAAGCGCCTCGCGCAGTCTGTCAAAATTATGTCTCCTCTTTTCTACAAATGAAGGGAACTTTGCAAGCTGGGCACAGCCTACGGCCGCCTGCATATCCGTCGCTTTCAGATTATAGCCAAAATGGGAATAGACATATTTATGGTCATATCCCAACGGGAGTTCCCCGTACTGTTTATCAAACCTGTGGCCGCACATATTGTCCCTTCCGGACGGGCACACACAGTCTCTTCCCCAGTCCCTCAGGGAACGTACGGCTTTATGGATCAGCGGATTATCTGTATACACAGCACCGCCCTCGCCCATCGTCATATGGTGGGGGGGATAAAAACTGGAAGTTCCCACATCACCGATCGTACCGGTAAATTTCTCCTCCCCATCGATCGTATATTTGGATCCTAGCGCATCGCAGTTATCTTCCACGAGCCACAGGTTATGTTTGTCACAAAATGCCTTGATCGCGCCGAGATCCCACGGGTTTCCAAGTGTATGCGCGATCATGACCGCCTTTGTCTTATCCGAAACAGCCGCTTCCAGCATCGAAGCATCCATATTGTACTGGGGGATCGTCATATCGACAAATACCGGCACCGCACCGTACTGGATGATCGGAGCGATCGTCGTCGGGAATCCCGCCGCCACTGTGATCACTTCATCCCCCGGCAGGATCCTCCTGTCTCCCATGAGCGGGGACGTAAGCGCCATAAACGCGAGAAGGTTCGCCGATGAACCCGAGTTTACGAGAGAACAATATTTGATACCAAGATACCCGGCAAAGTCTTTTTCAAACTGTTCGGTATAGCGGCCGGATGTGAGCCAGAATTCCAGTGAACTGTCCACCAGATTTACCATTTCTTCGTGTCCGTAATAACGGGACGCATACGGAATCCGGTCTCCCTCTTCAAATGGTTTCTCCTGATTGTGGTACTTATCACAATACTCTTTCACCATTTCTAAAATCGTTTCTCTTGCCTGCTTTTCATTCAGATTTTCAAACATAGTATATTCCCTTTCTTTTGCTTTTTTATTAGATTGATACAAAGTCCTGGATCTGCCTGTCCATGACCTCTGCGACGTTTTCACCCGCAAACCATGCCTTCGTCCACTCAACCGTCTTGTCCAGTGCCTCAGCCACATCCCATCTCGGTTTCCATCCAAATGTCGTCTTTAGCTTCGAACAATCCAGTTTTAAAAAATTCGCCTCATGAGGACCACCATCATACTGGTCGATCCATTTGAGCCCATCACCCCACCGCTCTGTGAACATCTCCACCAGCTCTCCGGTCGTCACACAATCCGTCTCATCCGGGCCCACATTATAGTATCCCTGCAATTCCGGATTCTCATACTGCCCCTTTACGATCATCAGATAGGCGATGACTGGTTCGAGCACATGCTGATACGGTCTCGTGGAAAACGGATTCCTTATGATGATATCTTTCTTTTTCTCCGCTGCCCTGACACAGTCAGGAATGATCCGGTCATTGGCAAAATCCCCGCCGCCGATCACATTACCGGCCCTTGCCGTCGATACGGCAACTCTTCCGTCGGTAAAAAACGAATTTTTGTAGCTGTGCGTCACAAGCTCCGAACAGGATTTACTATTTGAATACGGGTCGTAACCATCCAACGGTTCATTTTCACGATACCCCCACTCCCATTCTTTATTCTCATACACTTTATCCGTCGTCACATTCAGAAAGCTTTTTACGCAGTCATATTTCCTGACACACTCGCATATATTTACCGTTCCCATCACATTCGTCTCATACGTATAGACCGGATCCTTGTACGAATCCCTCACGATCGGCTGAGCCGCAAGGTGGATCACGAACTCCGGCCTTATCTCATCAAAAACGCCGGACAGTTTTTCCTGATCACGGATGTCTCCGATCACAGAATTCATAGCTTCCTCAATCCCTGCCAAAGCAAAAAGATTGGGCTCGGTCGGTGCTTCCAGCGAATACCCTGTCACTTCCGCCCCTGCGCGGATCAGTGTCCGGCACATCCAGGATCCTTTAAAACCAGTATGTCCTGTCACAAGCACCTTTTTTCCTTTAAAAAAAGTTAAATCCATCATATCTATCCTCATTTCCAACTCTTAATTTATAATTCTTGCTCTCACAACATTTCTCAATTTGTATGAAATATCATGATCATAAATGAGTATCTTGTAATTTTCAAAATCCACTACCTGCTCTGGCGCCTTAAAAATCCTCAATGCGTTCTCATAGGTGACACCTGCCCCCACATGCTCGGGATTTCGTATCAGGATAAAGTTCGTCTTCTCCTCGTACCATGACCGTTTGCAGCCCCACGGAAAGATGTCAACATCCTCTCCCATTGCTATTGCCCGGACCTTGACCTTTTGTCTCGAAAGCACCGTAATAATGGAAGAATCCCAAAAATTCGCATAACCGGATTCCAGTTCATATTGTTCCAACACCGAGGCTACTCTCTCCTGCTCCGTCTCTGCCAAAGTCAATTCGCGAATCGGTATGAAACTTCGAAACAACAAGACGATCCCCAAAACATTAGCGACAGTCCATAACGGTATTTTATTCATGCTAAAACGTACATCAAACATATTCTTTTTCCACATAAAACGTATGATGAGAACTGCCAGTATACAAGGGCATGTCCCGATATATCTCGCACTCAGGATATCACTGGAAATCGTTGTAATGACAAACACGATCGAAACAAACAGAAAACCAAGACTGAGTATTTCACTGATGGTATCCCATTTCCTTCCCTTGATAAAATGGTTGACATGATAAACAATCAGGCAAAAACCAAATAGAACAACGAGCGTTTTTATAAAAAAGAAAACGGTGTCCACGGAAAGGAGCGCTGAAGATGTGAAATCCGCATCATTCATGCCGAGAACCGCATAAGGCCGCTCGCCACTAAATATGAATTACGGGAAACACCATTAAAAAGCACTGCAATTACATAATATAGCAGATCCGTTGTCAAAAAAGAAATCCCCGTTTGAATCCAGTCATTCAGGAGTACATTTCCACTAATAATATCGGCTGCCTCCAAAATCAGGTTACTGTAATCCGAATCAATAGGCATAATATAAAATAGCCGGATACTGTATAACACGAACAAGTCGCCACATAAAAGAATTATCATTAGCTTTGCCCAGAAAGGCACCTTGATATTATGAGTTTTATCAAGCATAAGATCCTCCTTTTAAACAACTATATACAGGTAGCAAACGAATAAACAATAAAGCAAAGGACCGGCAGGGAACGCAGCCACATGACTCCCCTTTCAAATTTGGCTTCCCCTATATCATATGAAAACTCTTTCCTCCTTCTGTAAACATCCATAGCTGCCGCGACAACCATGGCAATTGCCGCCGCTGAAAGAACCGATATATAAAAATCAACCGGAATGGCGCTCAATTTATCCGTCAGCACCGGCCGGATGGTTCCAAACTCACCGCCCTCACTGGTAAGACCAAATACCTGGGACAGAATCCCCCCATTGATCAGATCATTGTCATAATTAAATAACCATCCCAGCGAATTGACAAGCAGGAAAAATATCATGAACACGCATTCAATGGCACACTGCAGCTTGATCCGGTAGCTGTAACCTAATATCATCACGGCAAACGGGATCATAAATACAAGCCAGTTCGGATGCCACTGGACAAAAACAACAAACGCGCACCACGACGCAAAAGGGAGCGCAAACATAAGATGATAGTCAAATTTCCGAACGCTATAGGCAATAACGCAGATGATCACAAACGAAATCACAAAAAAACCAGCGTTTGCCGTATAGACATTACGACTGGTCTCAAATCCCGAAGAGAAAAAGCGTTCTGAAAAATTATAAAGTTCCCCCATATATTCCTGAACCCTGGCATACCCCGAATCAAAATGATAGACAACATTCTGGAACAAAAGCCCCGCCAGCGTAAACAGCACATCCCGGAAAATGTAGAGGATCCTTTTCTCTCTCAACAAAATAATAGGAATAATGGCAATCAGCGCAAACGGCTTGTAAAAAACAGACAGCGCATAAAAAAGAAGTTCATACCGCTTCCTCCCTTTGATGGAGGCACGGATCCCCAGCATCAGAAAAAGCAAAGAAAAAATATCCATTTGGGAGATCATCAAACAGCTATACCACAAGATCGGTGAAGAAAGAAAAGCAAATTTCAACCACTTGCTCCTCCCCTCATCCATCGACACTAAGGAACAAATATCACCGACCAGTTTTGTCATGTAAAGCGTAATTGCCACAAATACCGCTTTCACAATTACCTCATAGAGGACAAAAGGAACTGCGGTTTTTGCTATTTTTTCAATCACATACAGAGGCAGGCATACGATTCCAAGTGTCGCATAGTTAATGATCGAATAATTTGCTCCGGCACTTAAAGAATTTTCCCAGACGCTGTCATAATACCCAGATAGTGCCTGCGCATTGACGACACTGTAAAATTTGTGTACCTTCCCATTAAAAATACATGAGTCAAACGTCAGCGACTGCATAACAGTCAGTTTAAAATCCTTTAAAAAGCAAAAGAAACAAGAGATCAATAACACGATCGCCAGGGCAGCGATCATATCATATTTAGACGGGCCGTTACTCCCCTCATTCCACTGACTGAACTTATTCTTTATCCGTTCCATATAGCCTCCTTCTCTCAATCACATTTTCACTCAATATAACTTATCGTAATCTTCTTTACATAGATGCCACAATGAAGAATTTCATCTTTCGGTTTCACTTTAAATGTACTGTTTGTATCAAAAAACAGCCAGTTGATATATTTTGATTTCCGGTTCGAAATCGTCTCTTTCAGTTTCGCATCAAATTCAAAGGTCCCGGATTCTTTGTTGTTGATATATCCTTTCTCCTTTCCGTTGAATGTGACTTTGGTCTTTCCTTTTTTCCGTCCCTTCTCATACTCGACCGTGATATGGGCTTTTTTCGCACCACCTGAAAGAACCCTGACAACGCTCTGGCCAGATGTCCACATACCATCATCCCCATACTCCGGTTCGTTCCATCCTCTATGCGCCTGCTTGCGTCCAAGGCCATCGTAAGAAAACTCCAGCTCGACCAATGGACTCTCTTCGCTTACATACACATCCTGATATTTTTTTACACCGGTCAACTCCCTTTTGCAGGCAACGATCTTATTGTCGATTTCATATATATTGCACCGGTCTTTATACAAATGAGCATTCTGATAATCCAGAATATACAGCGTATCATCGTCGAGCTGATTCGATTCGAAAATCTCTTTCAGACGCTTTTTCTCCTGCTTTACTAACTCGTTCGTAAGGAAACGTGACATATAAAAGTAATTGACATCCACACCGACATTGGATGCCTTCGTACCGATCTGCATCATCTGATACAGGCCATATCCATTCACCGGAAAATATACAACATGCTTAAAATCTCCTAACTGCGTTTCCCAAAAACTTTCTGCCGCCAGTGTATCGTCTTCTGCCGCCTCCGATGTATACTGATTATGAATGTTCAAAAGCGGTCTGGCCAGATCTGCCATCTGCAGGCATACGCACAATAGTATTATTGCCAAAGAAATCTTTTTATTACGTACCAGTTTCGTAATCAGGTATAAAGCTAAAATCATCACCAGATACATGATCACCCACATAAATCGTCCTGACGAGCGGACGATCGCCAGCAGATCATACCATTTCGTCGGCAGATACACCTGTAAAATAATCCTTTTCCCCCAATATACAGACGTCGTGATCGCAAGCCCTCCAAATACCGAAACTACGATAAAAAGAGAAAACAATCCGTAAAAATGCCGTTTGATAAATTCTTTAATCTTAGATTTCAGCATTTTCCTACGTCCGAACCGGACCGCCTCCCGGATCAAAAATCCAGCGCCGATCAGGCACAGGATGATCATTCCCAGGCCAAGATAGGAAAATCCCTCGTATTGACCGCTGTACATTCCCATTTCGTCAAAAAAGGTCGAATACCTGTACGGATTGATGAGTGTATTGAGGTTTGCTGAATAAATGCCGAAACCGTTGCTTCCAGACGCAAGCACATCCGTAAGTCCGCCTATCACAAAAAAAACGAGAAACGAGCTGACGCCAAAACTTCCAAATACGATCAACGTACGTTTCCAGTCTTTCTCCTTCAACAGACAATGCAAAAGATAGCCGCACATAATGCCGCCCACACAAAATATAATATACATCTGAATCAGCACACATAAAACTCCCAATATACTATACGCCAGCGCCGCCTTCCAATACGGCTGAAACTTATCTTTATAAATCCATATCCCCAACGCGCCTAAGATCAGGAAATGAGCCGCGAGCGAAGTATGTCTTGAGTTTTCTGTCAGCAATCCAAAAAGACGCTGAAGGACAGGAGTGGATATAATGAAAAAGATACTTCCCAAAGCACAAAATACCTTGCTTTTATTAAATCTGGCGATCAGGACAGATGCCATTCCGCCGTTCAAAATATAGCACATAAGGCCAAACAGGCCAAAGTACTGAAATGTCTGCGGCAAAATCGGAGAGAATATTTTGAAAAAGATAGCAAAAAGCGGAATCGAATCCGTATACAATACACTTACATAATAAGGGTGCGTCAGTCCATTATGGCATCCGATCGGGAACGTCCACGGCGCATTTCTGAAAAATTTCCATCCCACGTAATGCTGTTGTAAATCCTTTCCGGTAAGAAGCCATTCATCATACGTAAAATCAAGCACCCGAAAACCATATATGCACACAAACAAAACAGCCCCAATGACTGCCCCGATCGCAAAATAGTTCACTGAAAAATTCTTTTTTGTAAGTTTCATCGTACCCTCTCTTTCTGTACCCTCTTAATCTCTCTTACTCTCAAAAACTTAGCATACCATAAAACGCAGCGCTTGTCCATACATTGGTTTCCATTTGCTGGCATCTCATATGCTTCGCTATCACTTTTGCCCGCGCCTACGGCGCATCTGCCTGCGGCGCCTCCTGCTTATCTGCCATGACACGATCCCGGAGACAGCCAAAGCCGCAACGGTTACCAGTGTAACTCCAAACCCTATATAATAAGCAGGGTCTTCATATTCAAAGATGATCGTATGTTCACCCATAGGAATACTGGTTCCCATGATCAGTCCATTTACCATATCAACTTCCTGCTCTACCCCATCGACCTTCACTGACCAGTTCGGCGAATAATTTTGAGAAAAACATAAATATGTTTCCTCATCTGATTTCACCCTGGCCTCTACTCGATCTCCGTTAAATGAAACCAACTCCACATCGGATTCCACTCGTGAGAGCTTCCGGCTTTTCCGATCTACATATGCCGTTTTGCTGTAATGGTAGTTCGTATGATCGGTGTATATATCATCAAATTCCTTCATCTGCCTGATTCGTTTGGGAAAATATAACATATCTTCCGCATCCGGATTCTCGTATATTTTCACTCCGTTTTCATCCGTTCCCCAATACTGATATTTCTCAACCATCGGATACAATAAAACTTCACATGTTTCCATCCGGATCTTTTCTGTATCTGTATTCGTCTGGAAAATAATTCTCATACGAATATCTTCCGTCGCCAGTTCCGGCTGGCCGGTATACAAATACGCCTCGTATTCGTTTTTCCCCTCTTCCAGCACAAAATCAATCTGCTGGGATGACCGGTCATAAGACGGTCCCCCGTACAAATCCACCGACAAACCTGTCAGATGTCTGTTGTCCTGCTCATTGATTCGGAATTTAACTTTATAACAGGCATTTCCCATTAGTCCGCCAGTAAGATCTTTGACCTCCTGCCCAGCTCCATTCATCCCGCACTGCATCACCGAGTTATCCATCGTTGTCACGGCACTGGCGCCAATCCTGGAATCATAGATCCTTCCGCCGGTCTCTTCAATCAACCCGTTGGAATCGATGAGGTACCGGACTCCCATCATGGATAAAAACTCCTGTTTAAATACGATGATATTGAGGGCATTGACAGCTCCCGACAGCAATCCGGAAGAATTGAATGGTACCTCTGAACCACCGATCGTTTCCAGATATCTTACCAGACATGGATTATTGTATGTGACATACGCATTAATGGACGGAATCTTTTTCACCTGACCCTTGTTTTGAGAGATCATGCTTTTATGGGAAACATCCAGATCATCCAACACATCCCATACCTTATTCGTTCCAAGTGTCTCTTTTAATCTCTGTTCCGTCTCACCCAGCTGAAATTCGGCCAGGCTGGATGTTTCAGAGTACAGGCTGTATGGAAGCGTCTCTGCAAGCGTGATCAGAAGTACGAGCGCACACGCGGTATACCTCTTCCACTTGATCGTAAAAACATGTTCCATAATTTTTTTCTTGCCCAGAAAACACACAACAAATGTGATCAGCGCGATATAAAACAGCGGCAGAAATAGCCTGTCCTGAAATTTTGCAAAATATTCCTGCTTCTGTTCCTCCGCAACACAAAAAAAAGCGAAAAAGACAGCCAGCGATACGACAACTCCGATTCCTGCACATAATCGAAAGGATATTTTTTTTAACCGCACGATCTTCGTTGCAAAACAACCTTTCCTGAACAAATCCTCCAGACTCTGCGCAGCAAGTGAAAACATAAAAAAGTAAAAAACATACAACATTCTTGCCGCACAACGAAATCCTCCCAGCAAAGGAATGTGATACACGATCGAACCGATAAACGGAATATGTCCAAGCGCCGCATACAATAAAGCAACGACCGCGCACAGCATTTCCAGACGGACACTTTTGCTTTTCCCCTTTTTCGTCACCAAACACATCACAAGCAGCAGCACGAAGATCCCGAGATATAACTCGATATCGTGTTCCGAAGAGTACGTCGTCCCGAGCGGCATATCATACTCTCCAAAAAACCGCGGGATAATCATCTGGATCAGCTTGACCGGATGAACCGACCAGGCAGTAAACACGCCATAAGCAGTCTCCGAGGAACCGTATTCCGCATATTCACGAAGGATACTCAGCGTTGGAAAGAACACACACGCGTATATCCCAAAATAGACCGCACACCATATCAACGCCTTTTTTAAAATCTCAATCCATGTAAAATCCTGATAGCGACACGAAAACAAAATGTAAATAAAAAGGATCAAACTCGCGTAAACACTGTATTGTATCATCATTGTCGCCTGCAGTCCGGCCGCCACCGCCCCCATACAAAGCCATCTCGTCTTTCTGGTATTGATAAATTTCTTCACAAAATACATCATTACCGGAAAAAGGCAGACCACTGCAACAACGGATGGGTGATTTCTACGCAGTCCATTTATCTGGATCGAACATTCAAAAATCACGGCAAACACAGTTGATACCGCGCAAGAACATCCATTTTCCTTTAAAAACAAATAAAAGAACAGCGCCCCTGTAAATAGAAACGCAATATAAAACAGGTATATTGCCTGTTGAAAAGGCGCAATCAGAAATAATAGATTGCTTATATTGATCAGATCGACTCCCGATTGGGGAATACCGTTTGACAAGTACGGATTCCATTGGGAAAACCCACCTTCCTGAATGCTTTCTGCCAAATACTTTCTATTCGCAAAAGACTGTATCAGATCATCTGCTCCCGGCAGCTGGCCTTCTAAATAGTAGGGAAGGAAGATCAGCACAGGAATGACGATAAACAATAGAGGAATCAATAATCGTATTTCTCTGTTCCATTTCCCGTTCATATATTATTTCCTCTCTTTTTCAAATCTTTTTCATTTTTATATGCAAAAGTTCCCTTTCCTCAAACCGCATATTTATCAGTATAATTTACAACGTTGATTCTGTCAACCGTTTTTTGCCAAGTTTACCAGATTCATGATACCGAACGCAGTCATATATCGTATGCCTATCCTCATTTTTCGTTGCGCCGGAATCAAGAGAATTAAGCAGTCCGAGTATTCGGGAACATCGCTTCCGTGTAGTTTCTGATTTCACGGTTAATTTTTACTTCCATTTAAAAGCTTTCTCGCTGCTCAAGGCACACGCGTTGAGTGGAACGCTTGCAAGAACGCATCAGCGCTGGAGTAAGTTTCGCCATTCCATATAATGCTGGTCAGTTTACTGCACCCATTAAATGCCCCATATCCAATACTGGTTAAGCTGTTGGGTAGCGTAATGTTGGTCAGTCCATAGCAGCTACTAAATGCCGCATTTCCGATACTGGTCACACTGTCCGGTAGCGTAATACTGGTCAGTCCATAGCAGCTACTAAATGCCGCATTTCCGATACTGGTCACACTGTCCGGTAGCGTAATACTGGTCAGTCCATAGCAGCTACTAAATGCCGCATCTCCGATACTGGTCACACTGTCCGGTAGCGTAATACTGGTCAGTCCAGAGCAATGTCTGAATACATTATTTCCAATACTGGTCACACTGTCCGGTAGCGTAATGTTGGTCAGTCCATAGCATCCACTAAATGCCTGATCTCCGATACTGGTCACACTGTCCGGTAGCGTAATGCTGGTCATCCCATAGCATCCACTAAATGCCTCATCTCCGATACTGGTCACGCTGTCCGGTAGCGTAATGCTGGTCAGGTTACCGCACCAACTAAATGCCCTATCTCCAATACTCGTCACGCTGTTGGGTAGCGCGATGCTGGTCAGTCCAGAGCATCCACTAAAAGCCCCATCTCCGATACTGGTCACGCTGTCCGGTATTACCGTGGTTTTTATGCCGGTAACTAAAGTATTTGTGTTGGTCGCAATAATTCCATTGCAATTTCCCCGACTATCATATGTACGATTTCCCTCTGCAACTGTAATGCCGGTCATTCCAGAGCACCCCTCAAATGCCCCATCTCCGATACTGGTCACGCTGTCAGGCAGCTTGATGCTGGTCAACCTCCTGCAATTCCCAAATGCATGATCTCCAATACTGGTCACACTATTGGGTAACGTTATACCGGCCAATGAAGTCGCCTCGTCTATGTCTATTGAAAATGCATACTTTCTGATACTGGTCACGCTATCTTCCACAATGACATGATGAAGTCCCTCTCCATCATATGCTCTGCAGAGTCTCTCAACTTCCTCGGCACTCCCGTCATTATAATACAAATAAAACACAGTCAGCGCCTCGTCATCCTGTCCCGGTGTTTTTGTGGGCATGGGTATCGGTGTCATTGGTGTTATCGGTGTCGGTATCGGTGGTATTGGTTTTGCTGTCATCGGTATCACCGGTACCGGTGTTGCTG
>CAJTXO010000024.1:0-103 GCA_910583555.1 uncultured Eubacterium sp. | reverse complement strand
GTGTTGCTGGTGTTGCTGGTGTTGCCGGCGTCGGTCTCACTAGTACCGGTGTTGCTGGTGTTGCTGGTGTTGCCGGCGTCGGTCTCACTAGTACCGGTGTTGC
>CAJTXO010000023.1:47001-50587 GCA_910583555.1 uncultured Eubacterium sp. | reverse complement strand
TATAAACGAAAACACAATGTTTTCTTCATTATGCGGATGGTGGGACTTGAACCCACACGAGGTCACCCCCGCAAGATTTTGAGTCTTGTGCGTCTGCCATTCCGCCACATCCGCATATGTGGAAGGGAAAAGTCCCTCCCACGACATTCACTATCTTACCATGCTTTTCCTCTGTTGTCAAATACTTTTTTTGCGCCTGACTCAAATGGGCTCAAATCCTGACTCAAACAAGGTTTAAAGCCGGCACAAAGATCACTCTAAAATTTCTGCAAAGCTGCGAAATAAGTCATTTACTCAGCCCGGAACATATATTTGTTCTTGCCCTCCACCGTCTCCGGCACTCCTGAAAGCGTTTTGCCGAGTCCTGACACATACGTATCCAGAATCTTTCGATCCGCGTCATCCAGATCCAGTCTGGGGAGATTAGACGTAAGATAATAATCTTCTAACTTCCCGTTGTTAAAGATCAAAACGATCCGCTTACTCGCCCACTTGTTATTCATCTCTGCCGCTTCCTGATCGGAACCGAAGTCGATCGAATTGTTCCGAGAGAACACGAGTACATCCTTCCCGCCGACAACATACGAGGAATACAGAAGATAGCTGCCGTCTGATGTCACGCCGTCTATCACGCCCCGGTACTGCTGCGGCGTGTAGCAGCTCGAATAGTTCAAGTAGACACACAGGGTATAATACTCGGGATCGTCGTTATAGAGCAGGAACTCGACCCCCTGGCAGTACATAGTACAACCGAAGTCGTCGTCATCATAATAATCGTCCATATATTCCTCTCCGTACAGGTTGATCGTCTCTTCGATCGCTTTCCTCCTGTTTTGGCTCCCCCGCTCCACTTCGGACAACATATCCGAAAAACCTGAAAAACCACAGTTCTCGATCATCGCGATCTTATCCTTATCCAGGAACTGACCTGTTTTTTCGTCCCACTTCAGCAGGCAATACAGATCTTCTACCTCATCATCATCGGATACTGTGACAAACATGGAATTATTCTTTTTCAGATATTCCGGGGCACCGAACTTTTTTACATATTTGAGCGTATCCTTGTACTCTTCCTGCAGTTCGTCTCTTAAATCCTCTTTATCTTCCCTGATCAGTTCTGCGAGTTCCTCCGGATCATACTCTTCATCCTCATCGAAGTAATCCTCCGCATAGTCCTCTTCGCTCTCATACCCCTCAAACATTTCCTCTTCTTCCTTTTTGATCTTCTCCTCCGTTACGGAAAACAGGTTCGTATCAATCAGCTTTTGTAACTGTTCCGGCAGCTTCCGGTCTGCGGCATAACCTCTTTGATCGAGTTTCGGCACCACACCCGAATACTCCTCATCCTCATCATAATCAAAATCGTCCTCAAAATCCGACATGGACTGCCGGGGCGCGTTCGCATCCGAGATTTTACAAAATACTAAAAACAACGCTCCGATCACGAACACCAGCAGCACGCCGATGACCGCACTTATTTTATCTTTTCTCATGAAATATCTGTCTCCTTTCCTAAAGTGCTTTCAGCCCTAAAGTGCTTACGCCCCCTGATGGCGTTTCATTACTGCCATGCCGATCCCGTGGATCAGCGCCCACACGATACTTCCCACAATGAACGTCACAATGTAAAAGCCGTATTTCTCCATCGCCGTCTCTGCCCCCGCGTATGGCACATTTCCTGTTATGTACGCTACTGCCGTCCCCACGCTGATGGACAGGCCGGTTATGATAAATTCAGCGACAGCCGGCGAATTGACCATCCGGTTATTCGATTCTTTTATATTCCAGCGCAGGCGCAGGACGAGCGCCAGCATCGCGACAGCCAGCAATATAACGACGGATAGGAACAGGATCATCTCACCCATATACCTCCATTCCACCGTATAGGCTTCTATACCGAAGTCCAGGTAATCCATGCCCTCCTCATTGTAATTTATCATTGGATAATGACTGAGAAAGCTTGCCGCCACAACATACATATGCGTTTGTTTTACCGAAATATAATCGTATATCGAGGTATAATAGAACGGAACTAACAGTATGCCAAAACCTGTAAACATGGCAACCGGCATGTTATGGACGCAGCACTGCATGACAAACAGCACGAGAAACATCGCGCTAAGCGCCAGAAACATCATGCCCGACGTCTGCCAGATCATCTGATATGTGTCGGCAACGACGCCGTCCGACGTCACTTTATCGATCGGCATCACCTCGGCGATCTCTGTAAGTCCCGTATTCAGGAGCGCATTGGTGATGGAACCAAAGATGCCGAAAAACAGAGAGAAACCAAAAATAACGCTCTCACCGGCAAACACCTTCATCGCCATTTTATTCCGCTCCCGAATCGGCAAGATGCGGAGAAAGTCCGAGACCCCGGCACGATTTTCCTGATAAAACACCTTGCGGATCAGCATCGCCTCGAATATGATAATGACAAAGCCGTGAAATCCTTCTAAGACGCCGGACATGTTCGTCAGGAATATATCCCCGATCTCAAAACTCATATATTCGTCCGGATACGCCATCCCCAGCCGGAATTGCCCATTCGCGCCCTTCAACGTAATAAACACGAGAATGAATACAAAAGCAGCATAACATACGGATAATATAAATACCGGAAGTACTTTTTTCCATTCCCTTTTCATATATGTAACTGCTGGTTTACTCATGGTCCCTCCTCCTTCGATTTGAATAGATAAACAGTTCCTCCAGCGAGATCTCCGTCTGCTCCACGAGATCCGCTCCCTTCCCGCCGAAGAACTCCTCGGCACCTTCCTGCTCTTCATCCAGCACATGATCCCACAAAAAGGTGTACACGCTGCCGATGTTCGAGTAACTGATGATGCGCCTATCGTCCAGCACACCTTCGGGAACGCCGTTCTTGTATACGACCTGGTATTTGCTGATCTGTGCCTTTACCTCATCCAGATTTCCCTGATATTTGACGCCGGTCTCACCGAGCATCGTCACGGTATCGCAGATCTTCTCCAGTTCATACAGGTGATGAGTGGAAATGACCACGGCGAACTCCCCGTATTCCACTTTCGTCACGATATGATCGAGCAGATCAGCCTTTGCGATGGCGTCGAGTCCGCTCGTCGGCTCATCCAGCACGAGAACTTCCGGATTCATCGCCATATTGAGCATAAAGGACGTCCTCATTTTCTGTCCTTTCGAGAGATGGCCGATCTTTCTTTTGATCGGTATCTGAAAAATCTCATTTAAGCGGGCAAACTCCTCCCTGTCAAATTTTTCATATACGCCTTCATAAAACCGGATCATGTCCTGCACACGGTATTTGGGAAAAAAGTTGCAGTTGTCCGCCACATATCCCATACGTTTTTTCACTTCCGGATTATCAAAAACCGGCTGCCCGTCTACCAGGATCTCTCCCGCATCCACTTTTAAAATACCGGTCATGCACTTGATCAGCGTCGTCTTACCGGAACCGTTCGGCCCGATCAGCCCGTGGATCTTTCCCTTTTCCACCGAGAAAGATATATCTTCCACGACGGGCTGCCCACCTTTGTCATACGACTTGGTCACATTTTTTAATTCAATCATTCCTTCCTCCATTTCCGAG
>CAJTXO010000023.1:4900-46901 GCA_910583555.1 uncultured Eubacterium sp. | reverse complement strand
AATTCCTCTTTCTTTTCCCCTATGCCAGCCCGCTTCACCGGGCAACACTTTTATAAATATGTTCCAGTTCTTCCTCCCATCCCTCTCCGGATTCCCATATTTTTCCGAGAATTCCTCTTTCTTTTCCCCTATGCCAGCCCGCTTCACCGGGCAACACTTTTATATATATGTTCCAGTTCTTCCTCCAACTCCTCTCTCCGGATCCCCATATAGATCAGATCCATACACACGCCCCGGAACGCGAGATATCCTCTCTGCAGCTGCTTTTCCGACGGCTTGTCGTCGCACTTTTCCGCGACATAAGCTCCCTTTCCCCGTATCGTCTCGATGACGTTCTGCCGTTCCAGTTCACCATATGCTTTCGCTACCGTTCCCGGCGTCACAGAGAGTTTCAGAGCGAGCTTCCGCACAGAAGGAAGGCTGTCTCCCGGCTTTAAATACCCTTTCAGGACGAGAAGCTTGATCTGGGAAATGATCTGCTCAAAAATAGGCTGACTATTCGTTGGATTGATTTGTATCACTCGATCACCTCCTTCCAGATCCTATATCGGTTTCTTCGCCAACTGTATCACCATGAGTGATACAGTTAGTATACACGATAGCCTGACGTTTGTCAAGCGCGCCGCCAAAGTGGATGCGCCTGACAGCTAGTGTACCCAAATGCGAGTGTACCTGACAGCCAGTATACCCAACGGCGAGTGCGCCGCGCCAAATGGCGCGCAGGAAAAAAAGCGGACGGATCCATCTACCGCGGATCCGCCCGCTTTTTATATTTGTACCTTTCGTCTGGAGTTGATATGTCAAGCCATTATACTTTAAAGGAAGCCACCGTCTCATTCAGCATTTCGCTGAGGCAGGACAGTTCCTCCATTTTCGCGAGGACCGCATTGGAGTTCTCATCGGAGTTCTGGGCGGACTGCTCCATCCCCTGTATGTATTCATCGATGTCGCCTACCAGCGAAGTGATGGAACGGATCGTCTCATTAATGCCGCCCATCGCCGTCCGCATCTGCTCGGATGCCGCTCCGAGATCGCCGGAAATGCCGTTGTAAAATGCCGCATCCTCTTTATACATGCCCGCGAGCTCCGTCATATTGCTGTAATCTTCCATAACCTTGCCATTCATAAACGCCAGCAGGTTCTCCGAACGCTCGGACAGCACGGATACGTTCTGCACGACATCTTCCGTCACCTTGCGTATTTTATCAACCGCTTCCCTCGAATTATCGGCGAGCTGGCGTATCTCGTCCGCCACGACGGCAAAGCCTTTTCCGGCCTCTCCGGCCCGTGCCGCCTCGATCGACGCATTCAGTGCCAACAGGTTTGTCTGGGAACTGATCGAAAGGATCTCCTCCGTGAGCGTATCAATATCCCGCACACGCTGGCTGTCCGTGATCGCGCGCTCGAGCTCCTCTTTCGTTTCCTGATATATGGAAACAGCCTCTTTCCCTGCCAGCTCGGAGTTCTCATGCTGCCTGCCCGCGCGGTCCATAATACCGCTCGACTGCTCTGCCGCCTCTCCCGCTTTTTTGGCCACATCTTCCACAAGATTTCCGAGTTCCTGCCCGGTTGACTCCATATGACCCGCCAGTTCTTTTGCGGTATTTGTCTGACGGAGCACTTCCACGACCGACTGCCGGATCTGGGAAATACCCTTCGTGAGCACTGCCATCTCCTCCGATGTTCCTTCCGCGATCGTGCCGATGCTGTGCGCCTCTTCTTTCGTATTCAATATAATGCCGCGGATCTGCTGTTTTACTTCCAACGTCGCCGTCCGGATCTGCTCGGTCTCATCTTTATACTCTTTCGGAATCGCCTTATCACTTACTGTATTCTCAGAAAAATCACCGGAGGCAAACTGCTTGAGCATCTGCACCGGCGCCAGTGTCCGGCCGATGAGTCCCGCCATGAATACTGCCACGAGAGCGATCATGATCAGGGCGATCACAAGCGCGACTACTACCATTGTCGTCAGCGATTTTATGACATTGGAGGCCGGCACCACGACGCCCAGTTTCCAACTGCTTGCCTCGATCACCGACGCGGCGAAATAACACGCCGTTCCATCGTAATCTTCCTGCTTTTCCACACTGCTTTCCGTGCCGTCCATCAGGCCCGCCAGTCCTGGCAGGATATCGGTAACGGCAACTGCCGAATCTTCCGTCGGTTCATATTCTTTATTCCGATGCGCCACATATTTTCCGCTGCTGTCGGCCAGAAATCCATAAACGCCGTCCGCGAAATTGATGCTCCCGGTCAGATCGGTCACCGTGCCAAGTGTGACATCCAGGCCGATCACGGCTTCCAGAGCGCCATTGACGTAAACCGGCGCCGCGATCGTCGTACACATCTGGTTGGTCAGCACATCCCAGTAAGGATCGGTTACGATCACCGTCTTTGCCTCTGCCGCCTGCTGATACCATCCGCGCTGTACCGGATCATACCCGTCCGGTATTTCCGCGTCCCTGTTTGACTGGAGAAACTTACTGTCTTTCGTCCCGCAGTACAGATTCAGCAGCTCCTCGCGGTCTGCCGCAAATGTATCCAGCACCGACTGTATCAGCTCCTCCCCGGTATCCGCCGCGGCTTCTATACTGTTAGCCGCCCCGGCTGCCAGCATTTTCTCATTTTCGATCCAGGTATTGATCGCCTCCGCATATTTTTCCGCATTGAGCTGCAGCGCGTCCCTCTGCCCCTGGATCAGGTTTCTCCCCGCCACAACGACGGTGCCGATCATCGTCAGCATAATGCTGACTACGACAATGGCGATCACGCTGATCGTCAGTTTTCCTTTCATTGTCCTTCTCATGATTTCCCCTCACTTTTCTGTATATATTCAGATACGACTTATTTTATCATATTTTTTGTGCGCGCACTCGTCTATGGGAACAATCTGCAGTTTTCAGGGAACAATTTGCATCAACTCATCTTCCAAACAGGCTTTCAGAAAAGCATCCGAAAAAATGACGTCCCCGCCAAACTCCCTGATGCCACACTCCAGACCATAGCGGGAGGAAAAACCGTGGGGGGCAAACGCCGCGTCCGCCCGCTCAAGCATTGATGCGTCAAATTCGCTGTCCCCTGCGGCATAGATCTTTTCCGCACCCACATACGGCCGGATCCGTTCCAACGCGATCCCCTTACTCAGTCCTACCGGCACGACATACACTTTCTCTCCATTGTGAAAGACGTCCACACAGCGGGGATCCAGGCGCGCCGCCAACTCCCTCACCGTTATGTCCGGACTGCTGCATTTCGTAAAAACAAAAAGTTTTTCGACTAGCCGGATTTCAAACTTCCTTCTCACATCCCGCTCCAAAAACCGGATCGCCCGTTCCAACTCTCCCGCGCTCTCCCCGATCCTGCGGAGCGACTCGCGGTACCAGTCCTCATCCCTCACGCCATTTCGCAATAAAATACCACCGTTACAGACTAAGGCATACGGAAATCCGCCGACACCCAGATCGATGCGGTCGTATTGCTCCTTCGTCCGCGTCGTCGTCGGGATGACCAAAAACTCCTCTCTTATTTTTTTCAACAATCCATACGTTTTCTCCGTGATAAACGAAATCTCCCTGCCCTGGTAAATTTCCACATTCCTCTTTTCAATCCCGATATCATGTTTATAGGAATAGATCAGCGTGTTATCAAGATCGGCACATAGAACTTTCATAATCCTCCCCGCTCTGCCTGGATCCGGCGCAAAACATCAATAAATAGCGTTAGGGACAAAAATCTTTTTGCCCCTAACCACATTACCCATTTTCACAACACTGTACTCTTACACATATCTCCTGGTAAGATCCCCGATCGTCGGATCGTTTGTGCCCTGCCCGATCGCGTTAAATTTCCACTCGCCATTATGTCTGTAAACTTCACCGAATATCATGGCGGTCATACCGGAATAATCTTCCGTCAGGTTGTAGCGGCACATCTCGCTGTTGTTTCTCTGATCCACGAGACGGATGAACGCGTTCTGTATCATGCCAAAGTGCTGGCTCCTCTTTACCGCCTCATAAATATTGACAACGATCACGATCTTATCATAATTCTGCGGTACGGCAGACAGATCGATCACGATCTGCTCGTCGTCCCCCTCACCGGCTCCTGTCAGATTGTCCCCCATATGGACGACTGTACCGGAACCGTGGCGGAGATTTCCGAAAAAGACAAGATCTTTTTTATCCACGAACTTTCCGTTCTGCAGCAGGATCGCTGAGGCGTCGCAATCGATAGCCGCCGGCTTCTTCGAGAAAAGCCCTCCCTTTGACCGCTGTACTTCATCCCAGCCAAGTCCGACGACCACCTTTGCCAGTCCCGCGTGATCTTTTGAAAGGCTTACTTTCTGCCCTTTTTGTAAACTTATCGACATTTTATTCCCTCATTTCTGCCGGACGGGCAGCGCCCGCACAGCCTTATTTGCACACGGCGGGTGCGTTCTATCCCACTTCTACGCCGTAATTCGCGCACAGCGCCGCCAGGCCGCCCTGATAGCCGCTCCCGATCGCGTTAAATTTCCACTCATCGCCGTTTTTGTACAGTTCTCCAAAGACAGCCGCCGTCTCGATCGAGAAATCCTCTCCCAGATCGTACCGCAGCATTTCCTCTCCGTTTTCTTCGTTGTAGATCCGTATGAACGCATTGTTGACCTGTCCGAAATTCTGCCCTCTCGCCTCCGACTCGTAGATCGTCACCGTAAACGCGATCTTCGTAATGTTCGCGGGTACTTTGGACAGATCGATCTTGATCTGCTCGTCGTCCCCGTCGCCGGCGCCTGTCAGATTATCTCCCATGTGCTGCACGCTTCCGGACGGATGGGACAGATTTCCATAGAATACAAAATCATTGGAATCCGCTACCTTTCCCGAATCCGACAACAAAAACGCAGCGGCATCGAGATCAAAATCCCCGCCGGTATCAAACTGGTTGACATCCCAGCCCAGACCGACAACAACATTCTTTAATCCTGGATTTCCTTTTGTCAGACTCACTTTCTGACCTTTCGTTAAATTTACTGGCATTTCCTGTACCTCCTGTTTTCTGTATTAGTTTGTTGCTTTTGGCATATGATACTGCTGATTGAACTCGTTTTTGATCGTCTGCAGGCGGGCCTGGTCTTCCACCCGTTTTCTCTTCGCATCTTCCTGAATCCTCTTTGTCTCCTCGATTCCGTTCGTGATCGTCCTCCACGTCTTTTCCAGCGTTTCGATCTGAATCGAGCTTCCCGACGCAAGTTTCGCGGTCATCTTCGATGCCTCAACCGTATTCTGGGCGTTCTTGATCAGCATCTCATTTGTCTTCTTATCAAGTTCTGCCATCGACTCCGCCTGGATCTTCTGCCGCTTGAGCATGATCGCCTGGGCGAGCGCCTGTTTGAATACCGGCAGCGTGACGATAAACGCCGAATTGATCTTGCGCACCAGATTGTAGTTGCTGAATTCCATCGTCTTGATCATCGGGATCGACTGCATCGCTACATTTTCAGCCGTACGCAGATCCTGTGTGCGCTGCTCCATCATCTGCAGCGCCTGCTCTAACGTCGTGATCTCGAACTGGATCGAATTGTCACCCGTCGTCTGCATGTCATTCCTTCGCTGCTCGAGGTATGCCTCGATTTCCCCGCACGCCTGCTCACCCGCCAGTATATATTTTACCAGTTCGTGATAAAAATTTACATTCGCGTCGAACATCTGGCTCAGTTTGCGGTTCGACTGTTTGATCTCTGACTCATATCCCTTTAACTGCACATAGATCTTATCGACTTCCTCTCCCATCGTATGGTATTTGGCGAGGATCTTATCCAGCTGTTTTTTCAGGTTTCCGAACAGTTTCCCGAACAGGGAAGGGTTGTCCTTGATCTCCTCAAGATCGAATTTATCCATGATCTTTGCCAGCGTTTTCAGCATCTCGCTCGTATCATCAAGCTGTGACATGTTCATGCTGTTCAGCACGACATCTGACGCCTTGGAAATCTCCTCCGCCACATCGGCCCCGAACGATACGATCGTCTCGAGGTTGTTCACCTCGATCGTGCTCACAATGCGATCGACCTCTTCCGAGTTTACCAGTTCGTCGTTCATCTGCTGCCTGTCCGCGACAATATCATATTCCTGAACCACTTCGATCTCATTTTTCCCACTCGGTACTTCTGTCAACGTTGTAGTTGGTGCTGCCTGCGTTTTGCTAAAGTCAAGTCCCATATCAATTACCTCTCTTAAAAAATTTATTACGCCAACTCTGACGTGATTTATTTAACGGAAGATTTTTCAGGTCAGGAACCCGCAGATCATACACATATTCCCCGATCTGATGTTCTTCCATTACTCTCTGGTTAAAATATTTCTCGATACTCTGATACCCCGTGGGAATGAAAAACAGGATATCGAATCCGATCAGGTTCAAAAATGTCACAAGGATCGTATCCTCGAGCGATATGACCTGCTCCGTCGCATTGACATAGATGAGCTTCGGATTTTTTTTCGTAAAGTCAAATTTCTGGATCAGGCGGAGGATCTCTTTCGGAAGGTTGAGCACGGTGGCGATCACCGTATATTCGGTTCCATTTTCCCCGATTCCCCGGATCCGTTTCTGATCGAGGATGATCTGCAATTTTTCCAGCATCACGTCCTGTACTTCCT
Organism: uncultured Eubacterium sp.; assembly: GCA_910583555.1. Taxonomy (GTDB): domain Bacteria; phylum Bacillota; class Clostridia; order Lachnospirales; family Lachnospiraceae; genus Eubacterium_F. Next base: position 40,263 of record CAJTXO010000023.1, on the reverse strand, counting down.
CGCGCAGGATGCCGTACGGGTATTTGGGATGCTGTTTGATCTTCGTTTTCTGCAGCCTGCCGTTTTTGTAAAATTCCGTCACGTAAGCCTTGACCGGATTGGGCGTGGTGTTTTCGATATAGGGCGCCTTTTGCACCAATACGGTATTTTCCGTGAGCAGTTCCCGGATTGCCGCCCAGTATGGCTCTGTCTGCCCGTCCTTTACACCCGACACTTTGGAATAAATGACCGGGATGTTCACCGTCCCGCCTACGACACTGAAACCAGGTCTGTACTTTAGTTCTTGGTCCCACAGGATCCGGATCTCCTCGTACATCGTCTGCAGATTGATCACATCGGCCTTCCCGTACTGCTGGTTGCGGTACATGCCCGAATCCTGATACATCAGCGTATCGAGTTCGCGTTCTGCGTGATAGGCAGCTGTCCCCATCCGGGCCTGGGAATCATCGGCGGGAAAGCGGTCGAGCATGAGAGATTCCGTATGGTTCACCTCGTACAGCAGATCATCTGTGAGGCAGCACCTCTCATTCAAATTGGGACAGAGGATCAGCACATCGACCGGCAGCCTTGCCAGAAAACTCAGAAACAGCGCCTCGCTGCTCGTCTTGCAGCCTCCCATGTAAATGAAACAGGCGATATCCGTTTTGTTCCAGTGATCAAAGAGCCGCGCCTGATATCTTTTCAGCCAGCAGAGCAGGTAGACGGCCCGGTTCGTCAGCTTGTTCAGGTTGCTTCCCGGTTCTTTTGCCGCCTTTTGTATATTATTCACAAAGGACTGGTTCATGATCCGCTGCAGCTCCTGATTCGCCGCATACTGGATATTCGCGGCCAGACCGCGGATCATCTGCTCCTCGTTTGCATAATTGTTCCGTTTAATGGCAGCGATCTCATCGGGAGCCGGTTTCGGAATCTCCCGTTCCACTATGACCACCTTTCTCCCCGAACTCTTCAATTCCTGCTGAAAGCGGTAAAGTTCCTCCGCGTAAAAAAGCTTATCATCCACGCCGTTGATGCGGCAGAAACAATTGTAGAACAACCTCGGATCATTTCCCCGCAGCGGGATACTCTCCCTGATATCATCGAGTCCTTTTCCCTTGATCCAGGCATTCGTGCAGTTTTTCATCTGCGGCCTCGCTCCATAAAGTGCTTCCCGGCGCTGCTCGTCCTGCATGTCCTCACGGATCTTTTTCAGGCTGAACCCCTGTGGAAACATAACGGCCCCATCCGCCCGGTACTCCTCGGACCACACGGAACCGGGATCGACCTTCCGGTATCCCTGATCGCCCTCGTACTGCAGCAGCAGTATATCACAGCCGGCCTGCGACAGGATCGAGAGCATCATGCGCTCGTAATTGCTGACATACCCCTCATACAGTATTTTCGGGATGCGTTCGGCGCCAAGCTGGTTGACGATCCGCTCAAACTTATAGTACAGCCAGCACATAAATTTAATATACGCGTTTTTCAGTATGTTTTCAGTCTTCCCCGCCCCCCGCAGGGAGTCGAGCGCATCGTGCATCGCGAGCACGACCTGCTCCCGCTGCCGGTCGTTCATCCGCGGCAGCCACTTTTTTAAACTGTCGTTAAAAAAGCTGACGCTCATCTGAAATCCCATCCCCATGATCTCCTCGTAGTAGGAGAGGTTCTTCTCATCGGGGTTCGGGATCTTCCCTTCGATGACGACACCGGTTTTCCGGGCCTCGTCGTAATATTTTCTGATAAAACGCTCGATTTCCGCGGAATACGCAGTCAGGCGGCAGAAATATACCCCTTTTTCCGGCCTTTTGCCGCGTTCCGTAAAAAAATCATCAAGATTGTGAATGCTTACACGTTCCAACATGGGATGCTCTCACCTTCAATATCTACTCATCTTGTTTTTATTCATTACAAACCCAAGGCCTGTCCCAACACCCCCGCCGATGATATGGGTAAGATTGGATACATTATTATGAACAAACATGCCTTCATATACCTGCTGCCCGATGTAAATAAACGCCACCAAAATAAACGTGAGCGGTATCTTCCCTTCCTGAAAACTCGTCAGCGACGCCAGAAGGATAAAGGCGAATACGACTCCGCTCGCTCCCAAAAGCCTGACATGCGGGAAAAAAATGAAATGAACGATCCCCGAAGCGAGGGCAGTCGCCAGGATCACAAACAATATATTGGACGAGCCGTATTTTTCTTCCAAAAGAGGCCCGATCACAAGGATCATCATGATATTTCCGAAAAAGTGCTGCCAGCCCGCATGTCCCAACACATGGCCGAAGAAACGGACATAAGTGAGAGGACTGAGAAACGACGAGCGGTAAACGCTGAAAAAACGATACGTCGTATCTCCTCTGGTCATCTGGTCCAGCATCATCACTGCAAGGCAGGCGATCGTAAACCCGAGTATCACTGGCGAATTAAAAGATACTTTCATTTGTCTATTGCCACTATTCATATTCTTCCTCCATTCAATTACTGTACATTTGCATTTTTTGTACATTTGCATTTCCTGCACTTAAGCCGTGCCTGCACGACTATTTTATCACACCGCCTCCCTTTTTTCAAGGCATTGTGCGCTAAGAAAAAAATCCATTCGCGAACATTAAAATATTCTCGTAACCTACCGCCAGATTGATATTCTGCCCGCTGTCGATGCCGGCCGTGCTGATACCGATGACTTCCCCCTGCATGTTCAGCACCGCCCCTCCGGAACTTCCCGGCGATATGGGCGCCGTGAACTGGATCATGTCAATATCCCGGATTTTCCGAAATCCGGAAATGATCCCGTCGGAAACCGAATTAAATAACCCGAGCGGACTGCCGATCGCTACGACTTTCTGCCCTCTGACCAGCTTTTTCCGGCCCCGGTAAATAGGCAGCGGGTCCAGCTGCCTCTGGATGCGGATCACGGCCAGATCGAGCGTGCCGTTGTACTTGATCACTTCGTCTGTCTGATACGTTTCGTCGTCGTCCTCGATACTGACCGAATAGAACACGCCGCCGGATGCCACATGGTTATTCGTCAATATGTACCCGCCCCTTCCGATCATGATCCCCGATCCCGTACTCATGATCTCGCCGCGGTGGTCGTGGACGGAGATCATGACGATTGAAGACGCGAGCTGCGCCAGTTCCTCAAATCCTTTTTCCACATCGGCAGCGGGCGCGGGGCGATTCGCGTTCGTTCTCTGAACATTCGCTCCCGGAACGTTCACTCTCTGCATGTCCGCTCCCGGAGCGTTCGCTCTCTGAGCGTCCGCCCCCTTGCCGGTCCCCGATGCCGCTCTGGCGGATCTCCTCCCCTTCCTCTCCGGTATGATCACTTTGACAGGGCGGCTCTCCGCCGTCTTCTCCTCGTGTACATACGGGACGTATTCCGGCAGCGCACACGTATCGAATGACCCCAGCACGAGTTCACTAGAAAGCACCTTCAACACCTCCGGCGCTTGCATATCCTTTTTGTACTGCAGCAGTAAAACATCACAGCCGAGCAGCGTCAGAAAATAGTAAAACAGATATTCCTGTTCCTTCAGCACATTTTCAGCAACCACCTTTATGATGGCCCTCTCGTCCCAGCCGGACACGAGCTCTGCCGCCTGTCCATCAAACCAGTACATGAGCTTTGCCACAAAATTCCGGACGATGGAGGCTGAACTATTATTCCTGCTTTTTTCAAAAACATCAATGACCTGACGGACCGCCTGTGAAAATACATCCGCAAAAATACCGCCAAATGTCACATTCCGCAGCACGACCGCGCCGTCCGACTTCCATGTATCATACGCACCGGCATAAAACGCGGGATCCTGAACGCCCGTCAGACTGGGAAGCTTTTTCACGCGCCGATACCTCAACTGGCCGCTCGCCATCTCCCTTCCCATCGTCTGATCCATCTTCCGGATCACGTCAGCAAACTGCGCTGGAACACCGATGGCCCTTACAAAATAAACGTCCCTCACCGGATGGTTGAACCCGCCCTTGATGCTCATAAACGCCTCGATCGACTTGATCTCCATGATATTGTGCCGGTATGTAATCTCATTTCCCATGTTCCCTTATCTCCATTTCCGTTTTCATCCCATCATTTTGTTACTTCCATTTTCAGAAAAAGCATGATATACTACTTGATACCGGGTTAAAAAAGCCCGCAAATCCAGATAGGAGAAACTACATTGAAAAATAACATTCTTTACTATAGTATAGGGGCCCTGCTGTACTGCCCCGCAAACAAAAAAAGTGTCGCCGACTCCGTTGTTCAGGAAAAGTTCGGCTCCAAATACTCCCTTGCCCTGTGCCTCGAAGATACGATCAACGACCGCTTTGTAGAAGAGGCAGAGCAGGAACTCATCCGCACGATCAACACGATCTATATTAGTTACCAGAAAAATCCGTTTTACCTGCCTAAAATATTCGTGCGCGTCCGGAACGCATCGCAGATCACGCGCCTGACCGGAGCTTTTGGCGACAGCCTCCGCATCGTCACCGGATACATCATCCCGAAATTTACGACGGAAAATGCCGCCACCTACATTCAGGCACTGATCCGGGCAAATGAAACGGCCCGCCAGAAGCTGTATGTCATGCCGATCTATGAAAACATGGTCATGATCGACCTGCGCCGCAGGATCGAACTTCTGTATGAACTCAAAGATACACTGGCCTCCATCGAAGATCTGGTACTAAACATACGGGTTGGCGGAAATGACCTCTGCCATACGTTCGGCTTCCGGCGCCACGCCGACGAATCGATCCATCAGATCCAGCCCATTTCCCAGATCTTTTCTGATATCATCACCGTCTACGGCATGGATTATGTCGTATCCGGGCCGGTCTGGGAATACTACAACGGCCCCGGCTGGGAAAAAGGTCTGCTCCGCGAGATCAACGATGATAAATTATGCGGCTTCACCGGAAAGACCGTGATCCATCCAAACCAGATCCCCGTCGTAAACCGCGCCTATCAGGTGTCACAAACGGATTTCAACGATGCGAGATCAATCTTGAACTGGAACCAGAACGCCAACGAATACGTGTCCGGCAGCCTGACCAAAGAGCGCATGAACGAGTACAAAACCCACAACAACTGGGCGAAAAAAACGCTTTTTATGGCTGAGGCTTTCGGGATCCGCGAAGAACGGCAGACGGCCGCCTATCTTCCTACGCATCCGCCAGTTTTTTAATGATCCCGCAGCACTTATAGTGCCGGAGCGGATAATACGCGACCGGCACAGCCTTTTCTTCGGCAAGCCTGATCAGATGCCCCAGCTGCGGATCTTTCTGAAAACGCTGATCGATCAGTACTTTCCAGGGGATCCTCCTGAGAAGCACCCTCGTCGTCTCCCCGATCCCCGGCTTTACCAGATTGATATCGTCAATGCCAAATCGCTCCGCGATCTCCCTCACTTCGTCCATCCCGGACCCCGCGGCCGTTCCGGCCGGCTCCGGCGACGGCTCCCGCTCAAACTCATTCTCGATCGCCCCGATAAATTCATAGGACAGGTCCGAGTCCGCCAGTTCTCCATAATAGACCGCGCCGTGAAAATCGTGCGGCCCGATGATGTCATCCCGCAAAAACGTTCGGCTGACCAACCCCGAAACCGTACAGTTCAGGCAGGAGCTGGGAATCAGTATATCCTCATGCGTCCCGCACAGCTGCGTGACATTCGCGGGATCAGCGATCACGGCGATCCGGGACGACACGCCCTCATACGCTTCAATGTCTTTTTTCAGTTCATGTAATATCGCACCTTTTCCGATCCACCCGTCCACAAAGAGCAGCTGCTCCGGCGCGTACTTCTCCAGCAGATACTTCATCGCGTTGTCATCGATCCCGCGCCCGCGGATGATGGAAATCGAATAATGCGGCACTTCTATTTTGTATTTCCATCGAATATATCTCTTGATCAATATACCGATCGGGATTCCTGCCCTGGCCAGGGATACCAGTACAACATTTCTGCCATTTTGCTCCATGATCCTGTCCGACAGACGCCCGACTGCCAGCGCTGTCGGTTTGGCGTACCGAGCCAGCGCCTCTTCATAAATCTCCATATATTTCGGAGTCGGAACATATTCGACCGGCAGCATCTCACTGTAATGCCGTCCCGACTGGATCAGCCGTTCCCGCTCCTCGGTCGGCTGCGGCTCCACAAGCCCCGTTATATCTTTTAATAAGAGGACAACGTCATCTTCTGAATACGAACTTCTCAATCTAACACCACCTGACCACTAATACATCATCATTTTTCCGGCATACCACACGGAGTAAAGAATACAGGCCCGCGCGCTCTCCCTCCGGTGCGTCCGTTACGATCACGACCTTGTCATAGCAATCGAGATCATAAATAAATGTCTTCCTCTTTTCATCATAAAGGCTCTTCAACTCATATCTCTGATGCAGCGGATAATCCGCCTCCGAACTGACCACGATCGGACTCCGCGTCGTGGCATGGCATTTTACCGCCTTCCCTGCCCGTTCCAGTTTCTCTCCGATGAACAGTGCCGGATACATAAACTCTTCGGTGCCGACTATGAGCAGGTTTTGATACTCTTCCTTTAACAGTCGCGCTTTCACGCGCTCCCACAGTTTCCCGCACGCGTTCTCGTATGACGGAGCCTCCACAAGCCTTCTGGCGTTCATATATCCGGAAACACTCATTTCCTCCACACAGGAAATACACCCGCCATCGCTGGCGAATCTACTTTCATTGGCTAACCTGCTATCGCAGGCGAATCCGCTATCGCAGGCGAACCCGCTATCGCAGGCGAACCCGTTATCGCAGGGCACATACTCGCCGTCTCCCTGATAGCGCGCTGCCCGTTCCGCGAACTGGCCGTGATCGGTTTTACATAAATAGTGGAGGCGGATACCTTTCCCGGCATACCGGCTGGCATGCGCTCCATCCATGCCGTTGAGCAGGGAGAGCACCGAAAATCGGAGTTTATCCGACCTGATCTTATCTGAGTAACATCCCTCTATACGGGATATGATGTTCAGGATCGTCTGGCCGGTCGTCACCTCGTCCTCGACAAAGAGTATCCGGTCGATCTGACCGATCACGGCGTCGATATCCGTCCTCACCAGCTTTTGTTCGGTGGCATGGCTGTGTTCTTCCGAAAAGAACAAATATTCCACCCCCGGTATCGTCTCCCTCGTCGTCTGTATGTACTTCGCGCCTAAACAGACCGCCACCTGCGCCCCGATCGCGGTCGCCGTTTCCGCAAAACCGACGACCAGCAGCGTTTCATCCGCATACTCGTCCCGCACCTCGTCTGCCAGGTCTGAAAACAGGTTCAACGCCTTCGTCGGGGAAACCGGGACATGCTTTCCCTGCAGGGGATCGACGACCAGATATGTTCTCTTTGTATTGTTCTCCCTTCGGGCGATGCGAACCAGTTCCGTCTCGTTATACATGTTCTGCTCCTTTATAGAGAAAGGGTGCTTTTTTGCCTGTGCACCCTTTCTCTTGCATTTTTTTATTCCCAGGCAAACGTCCCATCATCCTTCCTGACGTCTCCGAGTTCTTTGTAATCAAAACAGCTAAACTCCGCCTGCGTGTCAAAATACGCGTAATCCACGCACGCCATTCCCGCAAAAGCGCCGGTGAAAAATCCACCATAACTCTGCAGTACATAATCATCCGAGAGAACGGCCGCATCAAGCGTAACCGGTATTTCCTCGTAGTTTGTCCCGTCAAACGAATATTCGTACGTGTAGCTTTCCTTCCTCACCTTCGCCCGCAGCCACACATCCGCGCCTTCCGGTACCGGAATGGCGTCGTCGCGCAAAAACGACGTGTAATTCCCGCGGTTGCACTCGCCGACCTCGATCACGCGGCCATTTTTTTCATTCCATGTCACAAAGGCAAAGGACCAGTGCTTGTCATTGTAATAGTTTGTCAGGCCCGCCATCTGCTGATACGAATACGGCTGATAGCTCACCTTCACGGACGCGTCAAAATAAAACGCCTGCCAGCGCTTGGCTACAAGTGACAGCTCGTGTTTATTACAAAGTGAACCCTGTCCGCGCAGCACGAGTTTTCCGCCGCCGACCGTTCCCATTTCCCCGGTAAATGGAACCCGCAGCGTATTCCACTCGTCATGCAGTTTTGCCCCCTCAAAATCATCGTGGAGCGAATGGTCAGCCGGGGCGTCAGTTTCGATCCCGTCTGCCGGAGCGTCCACATACACGCTTCCGCCGTGGCCTCCCTCGATCCGCGGCCAGCCGTCCTCATCCCAGTATACTTTCTGGATCGCCGTCTCGCGTCCGAGCGTACAATACCCGCGCGGATCGATGCACGAGTCGTTTTCATGTGTCCATGGACGCCCGCAGAGACTGGCGTAATACCATTCCCCGCCCGGCGTTTCCACGAGCGCGCCGTGCCCCTGCTTCTGTATGCCGAGATACGGCGTATCAAAGTTCGTGATAAACGGACCGTCCGGCTCGGTCTCGAAACTGAGCTCGTCCAGCGTCCGGGAGCGCGCGACAACTTCCTGATGGGTATAAACCGTCCCGCCCTGCGCGGCAAACAGATAATAATAGCCATTTATTTTATACAGATGAGGTCCTTCCACAAGTTTCACATCCGTTCCGTTATAAATGTTTCGCGCTGTTTCCGGTTTTAATTTCATCGTCTCCGTATCAAATTCCGTCAGCGTAATGCCGCGGAACGCATGGTGGTATTCCCGGTGGTCCCACGTCTGCTGTACCAGATATTTGCGTCCGTCCTCATCGTGGAACAAAGAGGCATCAAATCCAACGCCGTTGATACGGATCGGATCCGACCACGGCCCGCGTATGTCCTCGGCCGTCGTCACATAATTTACCATGTCCTTAAACGTGCCCTCCGTCACCTTGACATCGGTGTAGACGAGCCAGAATTTCCCGTCCGCATACGACAGATCCGGCGCCCAGATCCCGCCGGAAGACGGATTTCCCTTCATATCGAGCAACGTCGTGGTAGACAGAGGCGACGGAAGCAGGTTCCAGTGGATCATGTCTTTGGATTCGTGGAGCCGCACGCCCGGAAACCACTCAAACGTGGAATTGGCGATATAATATGTGTCATCGACGCGGATGATCGACGGGTCTGCATTGAAACCGGGCAGAACCGGGTTTTTAAATTGTTTCATATGGTATGTACCCTCCATTCTGATATGTTCTTCTTTCAGTATATCTATTTTTGAGGGAAAAGGCAATGGAAAAAATGTTGAAATTTTCTGATCTGCAAGTTCACGCAAGAAACGTCACACCTGAGATTCCGCGACACGGCCGCGATGTCACCGTTATGCTAATTTCAGAAGCTTTTCGGAATACATACTCCCCCCCTATATAAATAATAGTTATTTGCATGTCTGTACATCCAAAAATCATTCTGGTCCTGCTCTTTCACTTTATATTGGGGATTGTCAAATTCTCACCACATCAAAGTAAACTCCGCTCATCCGGCAAAAACATATTGATTCTTGCCGCCCCTCTTCGCCACATACAGTGCCTCATCCGCCCTGGAATACAATTCCTCCACCGTTCTCCCATCCCCCGGATACAGGGCGATCCCGATGCTTCCGCTCGATTCAGCCTCCGAATAGATTTCCCCCGCCCGGGAAACAATATCCAGTATATCCTGGGCCTTTTTCTCAATCTGGTTGATCTCCACTACGTTCCTCAGGAAAATGAAAAACTCATCCCCGCCGATTCTTCCCACGACATCATCTTCGCGGAATGAATTCTTCAGATCGCCCGCCAGCCTGATCAAAAATTCATCGCCTGCCTGATGGCCAAATGTATCATTGATGCCTTTGAAATTATCTACATCGAGCATAAACAGCACATGAAGTTTTTCTTCCTCATTATAAATGATCTGTTTAATATATTTGATCGCCGTTGCGCGATTTAATACCTTTGTCATTTGGTCTAATGTTGCGGCCTCGAATATTTCCTGCTCCTCCTGCTTGTCCGCCGTGATGTCCTTGACCGAAAGCATGACGCACAGATGACCGCTGTCTACATCCGTGAGGAAATGCGCCTCATTGTGCACCCATCTGGCTGAACCATCCGACATTTTCCGTTCGTACTCGAAAGATACGCAGTTTCTCCCGCTGTCATATATACTCCACAATTTATCTGGCGTGAAATCCTGGTAAAATTCCACCCCTTTACACCCCTTATCTACGATGGAATCTACCGCATAACTGCATATTTGTTCCACGGTCTGGCATTCCTGCAGGGTGCCATCCTCTATATGCTGCCGCCTCTGCTTGATAATGCGCCAGTCATCAACATCAATATAGCAGACGGCATACGTATCCTCCGGCAGCTCAAACAAATATCTGAATTCCTGCTGATAGCGCTGACGTGCGCGGTATTCCCTCGTAACATCCTTGACAATTCCCAGTATGCCGATAACCTGGTCTTTCTCATCACGAAGCAGATATTTGGACGTTGAACCATATCTCGCCTGTCCGTGATCATCCGTGATCGGCTCGATATACCCCCTCATATCTTTCTGTTCGAACAGCAGACGACGTTCATCTGCTTCATACCGTCTGCTGAGATTTTTGTCCTCATAAATCTCAGCATCTGTATGTCCTACCACTTCTTCTGCCGACGGCTTGCCCACCATCTCTAAAAACGGCGCGGAAACGGCCTGATAAACCAGATCCACATCCTTTAAAAAAATCATCTCTGTCGCTTCATCCAGTATGGTTCTAAATGCCGCGCTCATTAATTCTTCTTTCATTCATATGTCCCCCGAATTTCGTCCTGATATACGGTACCGTACACCGGCTTTCCCTTTCTTTGTGTGTTAAACTTTCCCATATCTATCGTATCATAATAGAAAAAAGAAATCAACCACATTTGATGATCCCTTATTTCTTATCGAAGTCCCGATTGTTCTATCTCTATCGGCTAGTTAGAATGTTTACCTTATCTAATACGAACAGCCGCTCTGGTCACCGGAACACGGCTGGCTGCTGGTAAATTCGATTGAAAAACATCTTGTCCAGCCAGATGGAAATCCTCTTATAAATTCTTAAAAATCTTCTTCAACCAATATCAAAGTCATCATTTCTTTCATAGATATTGTTAGCAATCAACTCATAATTAATCTCATACCATAGCAACTTAAAAATATCTACCTGTTTTTACCGACTGGAACGGCACCGCCCGCACCGGACAACACCTCTCCCACTTTTTCTGCCGCACTCCGTTTCAATTTCCACATCCCACGCCCGGCATGTTCAAACTGTTTCGGATGGCACTGCTTCGTCTGGCGCATATTCCTCCGCCACCACTGATTCTCTTTTGCCTTCTCAAATGACTGAATAACATCTTTTTAAACACATAAAAGGCCAATACATCTATTTTCACAGATATATTGACCTCTTGTGCCATATTCGCATCCATATGTTCCCAAATGAACCGGTTAAATTCACTCGTTTAGACCATAAATTTTTCGCAGCCCTTGTTTTTACAAGGGGTTATCTCCGATTTTGCGGAATTCAAATGTTACTCCGCGCTGGCAAGAATCTCTTTTTTATTATAGCTTCCACAACTTTTGCAAACTCTGTGCGGAACCATCAGCTCCCCGCATTTACTGCACTTTACCAACGTAGGCGCCGTCATTTTCCAGTTTGCTCTGCGTTTGTCTCTTCTTGCTTTCGAAGATTTATTCTTAGGACAGATTGACATGTCATTACACCTCCTTAAAACTCAAAACACTTCTGCCATTATACCAATTCTGACATCTTTTGTCAACAAGTTTTTTTCCTAGCCAACGATGAAAAAAAGTTCCTACTGCACAAGCGCCACCGTTTCCCTGGCGATCGCAAGTTCTTCATTCGTCGGCACGACCATGACTTTTACCTTGCTTTCCGGCGTCGAAACAACCTTTTCCACACTCCGTACCGCATTTTCCTTTTTGTCGATCTCCACGCCGAGATAACCGAGATAGCTGCAGATATACTCGCGCATGACATGATTGTTCTCGCCGAGACCCGCCGTAAACACGATGGCGTCCACGCCGTTCATCGCTGCGGTATACGCTCCGATGTATTTGGCGACGCGATAGCCGAATACATCCATCGCCATCTGCGCCTTTTCATTTCCATCGTCAGCGGCCGCCTCCAGATCGCGGAAATCACTGGATACGCCGGAGAGGCCGTATACGCCCGACTCTTTATTTAACAGTGTCATCATTTCCTCCAGCGTTTTGCCCATGCTGTGTGCCAGGTATTCGATGATCGCCGGGTCGATGTCTCCGCTGCGCGTTCCCATCACAAGCCCTTCGAGCGGCGTCAGCCCCATACTGGTATCCACGGACTTTCCGTTTTTCACGGCAGAGATACTCGCTCCGTTTCCGAGATGGCAAACGATGACTTTTGAATCCTTAGGATCCAATCCCAAAACTTCGATCGCGCGGGCTGATACGAAACTGTGGCTCGTCCCGTGAAATCCGTAACGGCGCACTTTATACTTTTCATAGCATTCATAAGGGAGTCCGTACATAAAGGCAACCGGCTCCATCGTCTGGTGAAATGCCGTATCAAAAACAGCGGTATTCGGCACGCCGGGCATGATCGCCTGACAGGCGCGGATGCCGATCAGATTGGCCGGGTTATGTAACGGCGCCAACGGATTGCATTCCTCGATCGCAGCCATCACATCGTCCGTGATCACAACGGATGAAGCAAATTTCTCTCCGCCGTGCACGACGCGGTGGCCGATCGCATCGATTTCCGAGAGGTCCCCGATCACCCCGTTTTCCGGATCCGTCAGTTCCTCCAGTACCATTTTCACCGCAACTTCGTGGTTCGGCATGTCCTTTTCTATGACGACCTTCTCACCGCCGGCCGGCGTGTGGTTCAGTCTTCCATCTATTCCAATCCGCTCACACAGGCCTACGGCAAGAGCCTGTTCCGTCTCTGAGTCGATCAACTGGTATTTCAGGGATGAACTGCCGCAATTGATTACCAATACTTTCATTAATATATCCTTCTTTCTAGTTTTTGTTTGAAATATTCACCCGAACATATTATACAACTGCGGCTTTTAAATTTCAACCCCTAAAAGCCTTACTCCATATAAAAGATGCCGATGGAACCCGGGCCGGTGTGGATGCCGATGACCGGATCGAGCGTATTTAAGATCACCTTTGTCACCTTTTCCGAACGGTAGAGGCCATCCGCTACATATTTTGCGTCTTCGGGGCAGTCCCCGTGGCTGACAAACACCATCTGCTCCCGGTCTATCCCCTGCAGCACCCGCTTTACGATCTCGTCCAGCGACTTTTTCCGCCCGCGGACTTTTGTCTCCTGCTTCAGCACACCGCCATTGTTCATGCGGAGAATCAGCTTGATCTTCAGCACTGTGCCGACGACGGCGATCGCGGACGACGCGCGCCCGCTGCGCCTCAGATGGTTCAGGTCATCCACGGTAAACACCGTGTTCACGTTCCAGCGGCACCGATTGCACCAGTCGTAGATCTCTGCCAGGCATTTGTCCTGCTTTTTGCCTTTTACCGCCTCATAGACGAGCATTCCCTCGCCGAGCGCGACGCATAAGCTGTCAACGGCGTAGATCTTCCGTTCCGGAAATTCCCCTTTCAGCGTGTTCAGTGCGCTCTCGACCGCGTAGTACGTGCCGCTCAGTTTGGACGATAAGCCGATGTATAAAAGATCCTGCCCCTGCTCCAGAACCCGTTTGGCGACCTCGTGCGCAATGCTCTTATTCACCATAGAAGTCGTGATCGGTTTCCCATTCCGCAGGTGTTCGTAAAGCTGCCCGAAGTTGTCCTCAATCTCGTCTGTGTATCCCGGATATTCCCTGTCATCTACGAGATACGTAAGAGGCAGGACGATGATCCCGTATTTCTCGATATAAGGGCGGGGCAGATTTGAGGTGGAATCGGTAAGGATCGTAAAAGTATCATTCATGGTAACATCCTCCAGACAATCATTTCTTTATCCTTATTCGTCTGCATAATGGCTCATATTTATTCATACCTTTTATAAAAACAAGTACGATGGGGGATCACCATGCTCCTGCTCTGTTTTCTATTTCTTTTCATTTTGCTCCTGTTTCCGGAAACCGCCGCAGAAGGAAGTAAGAGCGGACTTCTTTTGTGGGCGGGCGTCCTCGTTCCCTCCCTGCTCCCCTTTTCGGTACTGACCTCCCTGATCCGGCGCACGATGCAAGGGCGGCGCTGCCAGTATCTATTGCTGGCCGCTGGTATCCTCTCCGGTTATCCGATCGGCGCGAAGGTGGCCGGCGAATTGTACAAAGACGGGATGCTCTCACGGGAAAAAGCCTTGTTTTTTGCCGGATTTACGAACAACCCCAGTCCGATGTTCGTCATCTTTTTCGTGGCCGGCAGTATGCTCGGCATGGATTCCGGCCAATATTTGTTTTATGCGCTCGTACTGCTCTCCTCCCTGCTCGGGAGCCTTTGTTTTCTTTTGTTTACAAAAAAAAGCCGCCTTCCCCGGGCAAAAACGGTGGCAGATGCCGCGCCTGCGACAGCCGTTCCTGCCAACCCTGCCGTTGCAAGTAGCCCTACCGTTGTAGTCAGTCCATCCGTTCCAGCCAGCCCTGCCGTTGCAAGTAACCCTACCGTTGTAGTCAGTTCATCCGTTCCAGTCAGCCCATCCGTTCCAGCCGTATCCGGCACGCCGCGTGTAAAATCAGCGGAATCGTTTTCCCGGATGATCGACGCGGAAATCGCCTCCAGCGCGCTGCTCCTCATAAAGATTGGCGGCTACATCATGTTTTTTTCCATTTTCGCTACGCTGCTGCGGCAGCTTCCTGTCATACCCTATTACGCGAAACTGCTTTTAGGCAGCATACTGGAAATCACGACTGGGGATGCGATGATCGCGGCCTCGCCTCTTTCCGGACACGCAAAAATAATCCTGTCTCTCGCCGCCACTGCATTTGGGGGACTGTCGGCAGCCGCCCAGACAAACAGTGTTCTGCAAAATACAGGATTACCTTTTTCGCGCTATGTAATGATAAAAGTGCTGGCAGGATCATTCGGACTCCTGCTCGGTTTGATCTTCTTCTAAACCTACCGTTGTTTTTCGTTCCTTCACACTTCCAAACAATTCGTGAAGAACGCTGTTTTTCCGTTCCTTCACACCTGGCCCTCGGTCTGCTCCGCTGCCGCCGCTTCTTCCTCTTCCGGAATTTTTCCACTGATCTGGTCCTGCAGCTCGGACCGGTTATTTTTTATGATCTCAATGTCTTTCTTTAATACATTAATCAGCATGGACGATTTGCTCTCAATTTCTTTGAGCGAAAGTTCGATATTTCTGCCCGCCTCTCCGAGAAGATCGCTCGTATAGTACAGGGCGTCCGTGCGGACCTGGTTGCCCTCGCCCACCGCCTGGTTCAGTATCTGCTGCGCCTGCGCTTCGGCTTCTTTCACGATCTGCTCCGCCTGCGCGTAGGCCGTCTGCACCAGCTCGTTCTGGTCGAGCAGCTGTTTCGTCTGTGCCTGCGCCTGACTCATGATCTGCTGTGCCTGCTCCTGTGCCTGTCCAAGAATCTCTTCCCGGTTGTTGATAATCTTCTGGTATCTCTTGATCTCCTCCGGTGCGCACATGCGGAGCGCGTCCAACAGATCATAAAGCTCGTCCTTTGAAACTGTAACTTTATTTGGATACAGCTTCGACGGCTTACAGTTCTCCACATATTCGTAAATCTCGTCAATCGCCTTTTCGATTCTTGATGGGTTCATAAATGATTACCTTTTCCTTTCCCTCATGGTAAAACTTCATAAAGAGGAGCGCTGCGTTTCCCGCACGCGCAAAAACACATGCTGATTCGTTTTATACTGCTTCACTCTTAACAGTTCAAATACATCTTCGTCTATATAGTCCACGTCCGTGTCCAGCGCCGATTCCAGGATCACGAGTGTACCTTCTTTCACAATGCCGGAGCAGGCCAGCATTTGTACGATCTTTGCTTCAAATTTCTTTTTGTACGGAGGATCGGCGTAAATCACATCAAACTGCCTGCCCTCTTTTTCCAATTTGGATATGGCATATGTCACCTCGATCGGGAGGACGACTGCCTGTGCTTCCAGGCGGGTCTTTGCCAGATTTGCCCGGATACATTTGAGCGGTTCCCTGCCAAACTCGACAAGCCACGCCTGCTTTGCCCCCCGGCTCAGCGCCTCGATCCCGATTGCGCCGCTGCCGCTGAACAGATCGAGAAATAAACTGCCCGGAATCTCATCCTGGATGATGTTGAACAGCGTTTCCTTGATCCGGTCGGTCGTCGGTCTCGTATCTTTTCCTTCCGGCGTGACCAATGGGAGCCGTCTCGCCGTTCCCGCTATGACGCGCATACCCTCTCCTCGCTTTCCCTCTTCGAATTCCTTTTCGTCTTTCACAATTATAAATGATAACCGCTTTTTTATCAAGAGAAACTTTCGTGCCTGATAACTGGAAGCTAACGGAAGTAAACGCCGGAAAATCAGAAGCAAATTCCGGACGGTCAAATCTCCCTGTCACTCTGCTGCCGACACGTGGATCGTCAGTTTCGGTGACCAGCTCACCGTCCCGTGGAGTTTGGCACTCTCCACCCAGGCAAATGCCGGATTGTCCGTGATGATAAGCGGCTCCGTCACCATACCGTTGTCATCAATACCGTTATTTTCCACATATATACTGCACGGGTTTCCATCCGCGCCCTCGCCAGTCAGTATATAGCGCGCGGAGAGCGTTTCGATCTGTCCGTTATACTTGAGTCTGGTATCCACGGAGTCAGCCACGATCGTTCCTTTGAAATTCGCGCAGTCCGAGGAAGCCCTGAACTGGATCATCGACGCATTTCCCGCCGTTCCCTTAACGGAAGAAGTACTTCCGATATCAATCGTAAACGTAAAAATTTCATTGGGATAAGACTGGCTCTCATCCGGCCTGACTACCTCGCGCGGCGGCACAGGCTCTGTCTGCGACTCATTCCAGAGGATGTCTATCGTCTTTTCCCCATTTCCATCCTCGGTAATCCTGCCCTGCAGATCCGCCGTTTCAAGCCAAGACAGCGTTTCACTGTCGGTAATGACCGTCGGTTTCATCACCATGTTTCCCCCGGCAGCCGCCGTTCCGTTGTCCTCGATGAACAGAGAACACTTTTTGCCATCCGCGTCGGTTCCCGAGAGGATGTAGCGGGCGCATGACTGCTCCCTGCCGTCTTTATATTGTTTGATGACCGTCGTTCCTTTGCCTTTCGTACTGCCGGAAAAATAGTCTCCCGACGCGTCAGCTGTAAAATACTGCATATCGACATGACACGTATTTCCGTCTACCGAATATCTCTCCTGATCCGTGACGTGAAGCGACATCACGGATTTTGTATAAAGATCCGGTGTCGGCACCGGCGTTTCCATTGGTTTCGGCGATTCGGTCGAAGGGGCTGTCGGCTCCTGTGAATCTATTGGCCCCTGTGGAGCCGCCGTGGGAACCGACGGTGAGGCTGTCACGGCTGGTGCTGCGGTAACCGACGGAGATTCGGTCGGTTTCTGTATTTTCTTTTGGGTACAGGTCACAACGATCACCCCAACTTTTCGGTTTTTCTTTTTCGCTCCCTTTTTCAGGCGCTCGGACACGGTAATCTTCGCTTTTCCCTGCTTCTTCGCCGTGATAACGCCTTTTTTACTGACTGCGGCTGTTTTTTTCGCAGAGGACTGAAAGGTGTAGACTGCTTTTTTATTTTTATTCCTGATCGAGATCTTTTTCTTTTTCCCGACCTGTAATGTGACCTTTTTAAAAGTCAGCGACGCTTTTTTCGCTGCTGCCGCCGGATACGCGTTTACGACGATCAGCATGGCCGATAATGCCAGACATAAAAACTTTTTCATCTCTTCTTTTTCCTCCATATGCGCACATCTTTTGCGCTTTACTCATTTTAGCCAAACAGATTTTATCTGATATTATAACACAGAGTTCGGGAAATGGCAACGGGGTCTTAGATCTTGGCATTTCCTGCAAAAAAGAAATTGTGTCTGCACTGTTTTTATGTTATCATAAAGCAAATGCAGACCAATTACAATGGAGCCCATAGATTAGATATAACCGCAAACAATACTCAGGAAAGGACGTGTAAATCATGCCACCAGCATTAGCACAGAAACATTCCTATACCATTCACGATATTTACTCCCTGCCAGAGGGAAAACGCGCTGAACTGATCGACGGCCAGATCTACGATATGGCACCGCCAACCAGAAAGCATCAGCGTATTTCAGGGGAACTATTTGCCATCATCCGCGAATATATCAACAACAAAAACGGCCCCTGTGAAGTGGATATAGCTCCATTTGCCGTATTTCTAAATGAAGATGACGTAAACTATGTCGAACCAGATATATCTGTTATTTGTGATCGCAATAAACTGAACGACAAGGGATGTTCTGGCGCACCAGACTGGATCATCGAAGTCGTATCACCGGGCAGCAGGCGGATGGACTATTTCACAAAGCTCTTTAAATACCGCACGGCAGGTGTACGCGAATACTGGATCGTGGATCCGGAAAAGGACCGTATCCTTGTTTACAATTTTGATTCAGAGGATACTGGGGATTATACGTTTTCCGATCGTGTAAAAGCTGGCATCTACGAGGACTTTTATATTGACTTCTCGGATATTGCCAGTTTGCTGGACATGTAAACAAAACCATACATGATTACGAGTTCCGTTACCAAATAGAAGCTTACCTTTCAAAGCTGTTGATCCCAAAAGGTGCACCCCTTGTTGACGTGCGTATAAAACAGGAGTATGATATATAATATAAGGAGGGCGGGAAATGACAGCACGAGAGATTCTGAAAATACTTCATAAGGATGGTTGGTATGAAGTAAATCAAGACGGCTCGCATAAGCAGTTGAAGCATCCAAGCAAACCCGGAAAAATCACCGTGGCGGTTCACTCTGGCAAGGACATAGCGCCGGGAACCCTTAATAACATACTGAAGCAGGCGGGACTAAAATAAGCCCAACCTGTGATGTATATAATAATAGAAAGGAGTAAATACTATGTTGAATCTTACTTATCTTGCAGTATTGGAACCCGGATCAGACGGCAGTTACAGCGTTTCTTTTCCCGATCTTCCCGGATGTTTCAGTTACGGGGACAATCTTACAGAGGCTCAGCGTATGGCGGAAGAAGCTGCAAGCCTCCATGTGTACGGAATGGAACTTGACGGTGACGAAATTCCCGCCCCTTCCCTCAATCTCTCCAAAGAGAACACGGAAGGCAAGGTAGTGATGCCGGTCACGATCCACCCCGACTTATACCGGGCAAAGCGTGACAATGAACGCATTAAGACAAACATTACTCTTCCAGCGTGGCTCAAACGGATTGCAGAAGAGCAGAAAGTCAATTACTCCCGTCTTTTGGAAACTGCACTTATTGATTACCTACAGCTCCCAAAGCAGGGCGGGAGGTAACTCTAAATGCCGAAATTGGATCAAACAGGTACCCCCGCGGATCCATTCAGGTTATAACCAAAAGAAGGCATGTGCTCCCCTGCATATGCCTTTTTCTCCTACAGCGGAACATCCCCCATATAATGTTCCAGTTTTTCCATCAGCCTCTTATTCTTCTTGTAAAACCGGCTGATCTCATCAAACTTATACCTCCCCGCCTCCTCATGCGCCGCCGTCAGTATCTTCGCATCCTCGTAAACATCGGCCAGTTTAAACAGCTTATCGCCGCTCTGCATCTCGCCGAAAAAATCTCCCTGCCCCCGCAGTTTCAAATCCTCCTCGGCGATCTTGAACCCGTCATTCGACCCGGCGAGGATCGAGAGCCGTTCCTTTCCTTCCTTACTTTCCCTGCCATACATGAGGATACAGTACGACTGCGCAGCCCCGCGCCCGACGCGCCCTCGCAGCTGATGGAGCTGGGCCAGGCCGAACCGCTCGGCATTCTCGATCATCATCACTGTCGCGTTCGGCACGTCGATCCCGACCTCGATCACGGTCGTGGACACTAAAATATCTGTCTTTCCCCCGGCAAACCGCTCCATCACTTCGTTTTTTTCCTGCGGTTTCATTTTTCCGTGGAGGCTGTCCACCGAAACCGCGCCGCGAAATCCTTCCCGCAGCCGGTCGGCGTAGATCATCACACTCTCCAGCTCCGACTCCTCATTTTCCTCGACCATCGGACAGATAATATAGATCTGATGCCCCAGATCGATCTGCTCTTTCATAAAATGATAGGCGTTTGGCCGAAACTCCGTGCCGACGACGCAGTTTTTCACCGGCAGGCGGTCGGCCGGGCGCTCATCCATGACCGACAGATCCATATCCCCGTACAGAACGAGCGCCAGCGTTCGCGGAATCGGCGTCGCGCTCATCGCCAGTACGTGCGGTTCGGTGCCTTTTTCCGATAATGTTTCCCGCTGGCGGACGCCGAACCGGTGCTGCTCGTCGGTGATCACGAGCGCCAAATCGTGAAACTGCACATTGTCCTGCAGGATCGCGTGCGTTCCGACCACGACATCCCACTCACCGGATGCCAGCATCTCCTTCCCCTCGCGCTTTTGTTTCGCCGTGAGCGAACCGGTGAGCAGTCCGATCCGCACGCCAAATGGCCCGAGCATCTTTTGCAGCGATGCGCAGTGCTGGGACGCGAGCACCTCGGTCGGCACCATGAATGCCCCCTGGCCCCCGTTACAAACGGTCAGATAGAGTGCCATCACCGCGACCACGGTCTTTCCCGAACCGACGTCTCCCTGTACGAGCCGGTTCATGACATGGCCGCCTGTCAGATCGGCCAGGATCTCAGAAAATACGTTTTCCTGCGCGTTCGTCAGCGCAAAGGGAAGCGCCTCCCGGAATGAATCGAGTTGTTCGCGGTATGTCATCACATGGCTGCTCTCCCGGTCATTGCGAACGCGGATCGCCCGCAGCGCCGCCTGGTATAAAAATAACTCATCAAAGACGAGGCGCCTCCTCGCCCGGTAAAACTCGATGCGGTTTTTCGGAAAATGAATGTCCTGCACGGCTTTGCGATAGCCGATGAGATCATGCCGCTTCCGGATTTCCGGCGGCAGAAACTCCGTGATCCCCTCGCATTCTGACAGCGCCTGTTTGACGGCTTTTGTCACCTGAACATTTGTGAGTCCCGCCGTGAGGGGGTAAATGGGAAGCATCTTCCCGACATTTTTATAAAATTCATTTTTTGAGTACATCTTCGGCTGCTCCAGCACGAGTTTCCCGTTTACGCGTCCGACCCGGCCGCGCAGCAGATACCTCGTACCCATATGTAACCGGCTCGCCAAAAACGGCATGTTGAACCATGTGACCTGCACGGTGCCGGTCTCATCTTCAAACAATGCCGTAATGATCTTTATGCGGGACGTATTCCTGACCGTCGGTTTCCGGCGGAGTACGCCCTCGATTGCCATCCGTTTGCCCTCTTCGAGCATGCGGATGGGGACCGTATCATGAAATTCGTCGTAATCCCGCGGATAGTGTTCGAGCAGATCCCCGACTTCCCGGATCTGAAGCTTCGCAAACCGCTGCTCCGCCTTTTCCCCCACACCTTTTACCGCGCGTATGCTATCGTTATAATCCATGTCACACTTCCTGCCTATCATTCAAAAGACAGACGGCCACCAACAAGCGCGTTTTCTATTTCGCGCCCGTTGACCCAAAACCGCCGCTGCCGCGCACCGTCTCGTCGAGCTGTTCTACTTCGGTATACGCCGCCACGAGATACGGGGTAACGATCATCTGCGCCACCCGCTCGCCGCTCTCGACTAAAATGTCCTGTGATGAATGGTTATGCAGCGCCACCATGATCTCTCCCCGGTAGTCGGAATCAATGACTCCTACTTTGTTCGCCGGCGCGAGTCCTTTCTTACAGGCCAGGCCGCTCCTCGCATAGATGAGTCCCGCCAGCCCGGCCGGAATGGCCATCGCGATCCCTGTATGGATCAGAGCCGTCTCTCCGGCCCGGATCGTAACAGGCTCGTCCATACAGGCGTACAGATCGGCGCCCGCCGAAAACGCCGTCCCGTACGTCGGGACTGTCGCTTTTTTATCCAGTTTGATAAACTCTACTTTTACCGTATTCAATGTAACTGGTTCCATGTTCAAATTTTCCTCATTTCTGCGCTGCTTTCCTCAGCGCTCGTTCTCGCCCTCCCAGTGGATGACCGTCCCCTGCGCGAGTGATCGTTTCACATCGATGATCCGCTGGTTTTCCGAGCCGCGGAACCGCAGTTTGAGATTTTTCTTGTCCTCGACAAATCTTCCATCGACTAAAATATCCAGATAAGAGAGCATCTCCTTTGTCATCTCCCATTTCTGGCACATTTCTCCCAAAATCTGTTTGTCAAACAGATACCCGGAATAACACCAGATCGTTTTCTGCGGGAATTTTTCATGTACCTCCCGCAGCAGGGGTAAAAGCCCCTCCTGATTGACCTTTTCAAACGGCTCCCCGCCAAGCAGGGACAAACCCGCGATATGATCGGGTTCCAAAAACGTCAGGATCGTTTCCTTCTCTTGTTCCGTAAAGGGTTTTCCATATGAAAAATCCCATGTTTCCTGATTAAAACAGTTTTTGCAGTGATGCGTACAGCCGCTCACGAACAACGACACGCGTACGCCCGGCCCATTTGCCACATCGTACTGCTTGATCTGTGCATAATTCAATGCCAAACTCCCTTCCGAACCGATGGCACACGGCACCATTGTCACCGAAACAATACTCCTTGGTATCCGTGTTCCATACCGCCCTAGATATGCAGCACTCTGGAGCCAATCTCCTTCGTCTTTCCGACATTCCAGAAATTTTCCCCGAGAT
This sequence comes from uncultured Eubacterium sp., assembly GCA_910583555.1. Classification (GTDB taxonomy): domain Bacteria; phylum Bacillota; class Clostridia; order Lachnospirales; family Lachnospiraceae; genus Eubacterium_F. The sequence continues at coordinate 17,450 of CAJTXO010000023.1, read as the reverse complement.
ACCCGCACGTCCTTCTCGTCACATTCATTTTATTGTGGTCTTTATTGCCGCAGTTCGGGCATTCCCACTCCAGATTCTCGTTGATGATGATCTCGCCGTCAAACCCGCACACATGACAGTAGTCGGATTTCGTGTTGAACTCCGCGTACTGGATGTTGTCGTAGATAAATTTGACAAGTTCCTCGAGCGCCGGCAGATTGTGCTGCAGGTTTGGGATCTCCACGTACGAGATCGCCCCGCCGGAAGAAATCGTCTGGAACTGGCTCTCAAACTGGAACTTCCGGAACGCGTCGATCTCCTCGCGCACATCGACGTGATAGGAATTCGTATAATATCCCTTGTCCGTCACATCCTCGATCTCGCCAAAGCGCCTCTTGTCAATCTCGGCAAACCGGTAACAGAGCGACTCCGCCGGCGTCCCATACAGTCCGAACCCGAGTCCGGTTTCCTCTTTCCACGTATCGGTCGCACGGCGCAGTCGGTTCATCACCTTGAGCGCGAATTTACTTCCTTTCTCGGTCGTATGGCTCTCACCGGTCATCAGTTTCGTCACTTCATATAGGCCGATATAGCCGAGCGAGATCGTGGAATACCCGTCGTGCAGGAGCTTGTCAATCTTCTCCCCCTGTCCGAGCCTCGCGATCGCCCCGTACTGCCAGTGGATCGGGCTGACATCTGACGTCACGCCTTCCAGCGCGTGGTGGCGGCACATCAGCGCCTCAAAGCACAGCGAAAGCCTCTCCTCTAAAAGCTGCCAGAAATATTCTTCATTGTCCTTCGCGAGAATACCGATCTGCGGGAGGTTCAGGCTGACAACGCCCTGGTTAAAACGCCCCTCCCATTTGTACGCGCCGTTTTCATCCTGCCAGGATGAGAGAAAACTCCGGCATCCCATGCAGCTGAATACATTTCCCTCGTAATTCTCGCGCATTTTCTTGGCCGAAATATAGTCCGGGTACAGCCGTTTTGCCGAACATTTTACGGCTAGTTTTGTGATATAGTCGTATTTTCCGCCTTTTAAACAATTGTGCTCATCCAGCACATAGATCAGTTTCGGAAAAGCCGGCGTCACAAAAACACCCTTTTCATTTTTGATGCCCTCGAGCCGCTGGCGCAGAACTTCCTCGATGATCTTTGCATTTTCCCCGATGTATTCATCGTCCTTGTCCAGATTCAAAAACAGCGTGACAAACGGCGACTGCCCGTTCGTCGTCATCAGTGTATTGATCTGATACTGGATCGTCTGGACGCCGGAGCGGAGTTCGTCGTTCACGCGCTCTTCCACCATTGTTTCGATCACGTCCGCATCAAGCGTCCCGCCAAACCGCTCGTTATATCTGGCGCGGTATTTGTCCGCGCTCTTGCGCAAATATTTCCCGAGATGCCGTATGTCCACTGACTGCCCGCCGTACTGGCTGCTCGCGACGGCGGCGATCACCTGCGTCACGACCGTACAAGCGACCTGAAAACTTTTCGGGCTCTCGATGAGTTTTCCGTTCATCACCGTCCCATTTTCCAGCATGTCGCCGATGTTGATCAGGCAGCAGTTGAAGATCGGCTGCACAAAATAGTCCATATCGTGGAAATGCAGCACGCCTTCCTCGTGAGCCTGTACGACCTTTTCCGGCAAAAGGACACGCTTTGTCAGATCCTTTGACACTTCTCCCGCGATCAGATCGCGCTGCGTGGAAGCAATATAGGCATTTTTATTCGAATTTTCCTCCATCACGTCTTTGTTGCTGTTCTGGATCAGGCTCATGATCGAGTCATCCGTCGTATTGGCCTTGCGCACGAGTTCTCTCGTATAGCGGTAAATAATGTATGTTTTTGCCAGCACAAATTTCCCGGCTGCCATCAGCTTCTGTTCGATCATATCCTGGATATCTTCCACCTGCACCGTATCCCGGCCCGAATTTTCGATACTGGCTATGATCCCGTCAATGTCATCTTCCGACACTTTCTCAAATTTTTCCACCTCTGCATTTGCTTTGCGGACTGCCACAAGGATCTTATTTCTGTTATAATCCACGACACGCCCGTCTCTCTTGATTACCTTCACCTCGGTACCCTTCCTTTCAAAAACCATTCCTGTTCCCTTCCCGCCGCTACTTGGAGTATTATACCATTAACTCCATTTGCTGTCTACTATATCTTGTAAAATTTTTTCTGTTTTTTATTGCAGGATACCATATCATGTGGTCAGTCTAAAGTTGTAGAAAAGCGGGCAGGCGGCGAGGATAGCGGCATCTGGGGCAAACAACCTGCACAACCAAACTGTCACGCCGATCCCACATACCTATATATTTACATACCAATCCTCCATGCGGATACATATTTTTTGCGGGCACGCATACAATACACAAAAACTGGTTAAGGAGTATCTGTGCCTATGAAACCTTCATTGAAAAAAATCGAATGGATCAGCTTTCTCGCGGCTTCCCTGCTCGGTACGCTGTTTCATTTCGTGTATGGCTGGAGCAGGGAAAACCCGGTGGCGGGACTATTTTTTCCGGTAAATGAATCGACGTGGGAGCATTTGAAACTGATCTTTTTTCCCATTTTACTGCTCTCGATCTGGGAGTTTTTGATCTTTCGTAAAACGTACGCAGGTTTTGTCTGCGTGAAATTTGTTTCTGCTCTGATCGGCATGGCGCTGACCGTGATCCTGTTTTATACGTATACGGGCGTGTATGGGAAGAACAGCGAGGTGATGAATATTCTGATCTATTTTATTTCGATGTTCCTCGCTTATGCGGCCAGTTTTGTTATGCTGCGCAGGAATGCGCTCGCGGGTGTGTCGTGCTGCCGGTACTGCTATTTTGGATTTCTCGTTGTCACGCTGCTCTTTGCGGTTTTTACCGTGTTCCCGCCGCCGATCGGGCTGTTTGCGACGCCGGTTTGATGAGCGGAGTGGCGGGTGGGTAATTCGCGGGATGGCAGTTCTTGTGTAAAAGGGCGCATGAAAAAGTTCATAAAAAAGTCTGATGAAAAGTCCGCGAAATAAAATGGACTTTATACGGGGGGTGTGGTATACTTATACCATTAGCATGTTTGGAATTGTGACAACTTCATTGAGAAAGGAGCAGGATATGAAAACATTTGACGCGGATTATACGTTGCTGGAAGACATGTACGAGGATGGTTATTTCCCGGATTTTCTGGTTGATAAGGTGAAGGCTCTGGTGCAGGATGTCATCCGTTTTTTGGAGACCGGGGAGCGGGATCTGGAGAAGATTCAGGAAAAGTTTGATGCCATGACACTGGCGATCAATGATCTCGAGGAAGAATTTGAGGAAAACGACAGCGAGATCGAGACGGCTGCGAGGGACAGCATCGGGGAGACAGTGGATTATATTTTGAAATGGTTTGATATCGACATAGATGTGGAGGATGCGATCGCGGAGAGGGAATGGTGATGGCGTTTATTTTGTGCCTCTCTTCTTTGTTGAATTATATTTTTTGCATACCGATTCTAATTTAGGGAAATCCAGACAACGATTTCTGGCTGCAAATGGTTCGTTAGATAAGTATTTTTTATACAATGTGACTCCCACAAACAATGACAATTCCTATGAAAATCCTGTTATCCTTTCTCGTCTGTGGCGAAACAGAAAGCACTTTATCATCTAAAAACGGAACTTATTGTTTAAATGGTTTGCGCTGTCATAACATCCTGTATAATGAAAAATGGCTATGCGTTTCCGCATAGCCGTTTGTGTAGTAACTCCATTAGAGTTTCTAACGCTTTTAGCAGTCCACTTTGCGGTAGGACTCACCACTAATATTATAATACCACATTTATAAAATCAGTCAATATTTTCTGAATTTTTTTCAGGACAAACGCAGTTCTGTATGTATACCTTCCGTATGTAAATACATGTGAGAGACGAACCGCTACCATTTAGGATAATAAAATGGAGCCAATCTCTGTTATGCATTGAAAATACGGGCTTTAACGGCATACAAAAGTGTGTACCGTGTTAGTTATCTTTCCCCAAAGCCTCTAATTCTCATCTTGTTTAGATATGTCATCCTCTAATAAAGGTATATTAATCAATTCCTGTAATTTCTTCTGCAGTACATTCTTATCCGGCAGTTGAAGTTGATACTCTGCGACCATCATCAGAGACAATGTTCTGCTCATAGCATACTCAACGACTTCATCATCTTTAGATGCACATAATATCATTCCAACACTTGGATTCTCATTTTCTTTTTTCTTCTGGTATCTCATATTTGTGTTGCCATTCTACTCTCTCCCTTATCAGTAAGAAGCATTTAGATTTAGAGATGGCAAAATAAAGTATCAAAAAAGGAAATGTAGTCGTTAGTGCAATTTGCACAAATAGCCAAAGTCAAATTTGTGCAACATTTCTTTTTTATTATGTTATACTAATCATCAGGAAAAGGTGTTCCTATAGCAACGGTTCGCCTCAGTTAACAGTTACTTATCAGAAAAAGCAACCTAACGTTGGTCGGCGCGGTTGCTTTTTTGATGTTTAAATTTATCTATCAAGTCAATCCTCTAGATTTGGATCCTGCAGCCTTCCCATCTCTTCTAGCTACCTTTTGATGCCCTGGAAATTGAAGTGGCCGTAAAGACAGCAAATATTCTTTCTGTCTATAGGCTAAATGATCCAGAATAAGAACTGCTAGTACACCTAACGTCATCACTTCCCCTGCCCCCTTACCTTCTGATCGTGTAATACCCGCCCTTTCGCAGCATGATACGGTACGCCCAGTATTTCTTTCGCGGCACTTTGATCACCACCCGTTTATTGATACCAGTCAGCGCCTTTTTCGAAATGCTCTTTATGTTTAATGACTTGATCTGTAATGTCTTCACTTTTTTACACCCCTTGAACGCGTTTTTCCCTATGGATGTCACGGAAAATGTAATGCCGTTTTTCTTCACCTGTTTTGGCACGACGATCTTTTTCAGCTTATTTGATTTTACGAGGGCAACGGCTACTTCGCCTTTTTTCCCTTTCCGCTTTGTGATCTGATACCCCAGATTCCCCGACATGAAGCAGTCGCCTTTTTTGAATTGTTCCTCTTTATCTTCCTCCTCGTCCTCATCTTCCGGCTCAATGATCAGCGGCGGCGCTGTCTGCGCTGGCGCTGTTTGCGCTGGTCCGGAAGAGGGCACTATCTGTGGAACCTGCGTGGAATGTGTGTTCGGCGCGGACGGCGTCTGGGTGGATTGATTGCCTGGCGCGGACGGCGTCTGTGTGGATTGAATGCCTGGCGCGGACGGCATCTGGGTGGACTGAATGCCTGGCGCGGACGGCGTCTGTGTGGACTGAATGCCTGGCGCGGACGGCGCTGTCTGCATCGGATCATCCGCAGCCGGCGGTGTCTGCGTCGGGTGAATGTCCGGTACAGACGTCGGTTGCGCTACAGGCGATCTCGTTTCGCCCGGATCAATTGGAACCGCAGTGTCCACGGGCTGGGATGTCGGTACAGCAGAGGGCATTTCCTCCTGTTCTTCCCCGCGCTTTCCATTCCAGTGCCGATCGACTACGACGATTGACCTGCAGTCCTTGAAAATATAAATGAAATTTTCGCATCTTTCGTTCTCATATACATCTTCTGCCGCTTTATGGCTGACAAGCACATTACCGGCACTGTCCGACACCTTTTCGCGAACAACCTTATTTCCGGAACCATCCTCGATCCAGTCCTTATCATATGTAATATCGCCGTATTCGTTGCCGCCTGCTCCCCCGTCATCTTCCCAGTTCTCATATTCCTCTTCCGTGTGTGGAATGAAATCCCCGCCATAGTAATAATATCTGATATTATTTTTCTCAAAATATACACACGTCTTTTCAAACAACTGGCTCACCACCGAACCAGACTCATACCCTTCCTTTTCCGCATCGACTACAATGTTTCCGTCCATGCCGACCAGACCATACTGACCGCTCCTCGTTTTGTACAACACCGCGCAGGTTTTACCGAGAACGATCCCGTCACATAACGTGATGTCACCTGAAAGACGGGAAACATCGATTCTTTTTATAACTTTCTTCCAATTGGAATCATAGAATACAACCTCCCTTTTTCCGCCCGCCTCACTGAAGATGGCGTACTCTGCCTTCAGGCCATTTTTCCCATTTAAGTCCGTATACATAGAAGTGGTCTTCACAAAATCATTCATCGGACTCGCTGCCAAATGCGTGAATCCAGTTGTTCCGTATCCGCCTAGGACAACATGGTGCGGATATGCTGCGGCCAACTCTCCCTCCCCGTTTCCGGCAAATATGCCATCCGTGTCTGTATACAGGTACTTCACCATATGTCCTGTGTTGGCATACTTATCATCACCATAAAAATATATTTTTTTGTTGCTGTCCCGGATCGCCAGATAAATGCCCTCGTCCCAGTAATCCTCATTTTTTGCTGCAACCACCTCTCCGAACGTCTCGAGCTTCTTTTCCCTGTCAAAAAATCCGGCAAAGTAATGGGTATTCATATATTTAGATCCTTCACTGAGAACCTCTGCATCGGCCTTTACATAAGCCAGATACCCCTGTCCAAACCGATAGGCCGTCACGTCGTTCACCGTATATTTCCCTGTAGCCGCTGTCCATGTATCCTTTATATACTTCTGGATCGGCAGCTTGGATGCTGCGGTCTGTCTCAGTTCAGCGATGATCTGGACATCTTTTTTCTTTTGTTCTTCCTTCTCTTTTTCCGCCTGCTCGTACTCTTTGATCTGCAGATCAATGTCCACAACGCTGCCTGTTTCATCATAAAAGACAAATTCGCACTTCTTTTCTTTTTGTTTTTCTTTGATCTCTTCCGCGTCGATTCCGGCATAAATCTCCCCCACCCGGTCATAGACTTCTTTTGTTTCAAAATACTGTTTTACATAATACCTGCTTTTCCCGAGGGACGCGGTATTGTAACAAACGACCGCCCCTTCCGGCTTTTCTGCAAAGGTTTTGTCAAAACCGATTTCTTTTCCATCAACGAGAAAACCGCTTTCCCCGTTCATCTTTTCAGCAGACAGGATGGGGTCCCCGACCAGACCGAGAGGCTCTGCTTTTTTGTATGTTCCGAGCACGGTCGTCTTTCCCGTTTTATCAATGATCGCGTATTCATTTCCACCGCCCGCCTTGCGTGATACGAGCAGGTTGTAGTCGGTGTCGTCTATCACGCCTTCGTCTTCAATCTGGTCATACCTTGTCTTTTTTACCAGATTCAGGCTGCTATCTAAAAAGGCAAGCATTCCGTCCTTTTTGCCGAGCATAATCTGATCAGTGGAATCGTAATCCGGATACCACCCGTAGAGTTCCTCTACGGGCAGATCCTTCTCACCTAAAACCTTCCATGCTGCCGTTTCCGCCGCCAAAACTTTTTTGACAGACAGTTCTGGCGTACTTGTCACGAACAGTGCTGTAATCAGCACTGCCGTGATCAGTTTTGTTATTTTTGTATGTTGTATCTTTTTTACACTCAAAATAAATCCCTTCCTTTCTTTTTGTAAGACCACTTATTCCTCGTCCACAGTTTTTTTCCGCCCGATCATTTTTTCCTATTCATACTTACCATAGGTAGGTCCTTTAAATCATATCTGCTTTGATGTTAAATCATCTGATTTTTTTCCGATACCCACACTTACTCAACATCTTACGATACTTCTTCGCCCTCCCTTTCGGAATCTGAATCCGTATCCGCTTATCCAAACCGCTCAACGCCTTTTTCGCGATCGTGCGAATCCCCGTCGATCGGATCGTCAGCTTCCTTACCGTCTTACACCCCCGGAACGCATTGTTCTGGATCGAAGTAACGCCAAACGTAATACCGCCCTTTTTCACCTTTGCCGGAATGACGATCGACTTCACCTTTTTTGACTTCACTCCGACCACAGCGACTTCTCCCTTCTTCTCTTTCCGCTTCGTAATCTTATACCTTATATTCCCCGCTATGAAAATATCCCCTTTTTCCCATACCTCACCGTATTCGTCCTCATCGTCCTCTTCATCGTCAAAGTCATCATCATACTCATCTTCCTCATTAGCTGCTGGCTGTTTCATGACAGATGCAGGTGGTACAGCCGGGTTCAGCGATGGCACATTTTGTGACGGTGACAATACTGGTGACGATGTCGACACCGGTTTCTGGCTCGGTATGGCGTGTGGCACTTCTGTCGGCTCAGGCGTCAGGCTTCCGTCCGGTAGTACGGTTTCACCCGGTTTCCCTGTGCTGGCCGGCTCATATGTACTGAACGGTTTCATCGTCTCTATGCCATCCCCCGACGGAATCTCTGTCGGAACAGAAGACGGGCCCGCCGCCGGACTCGGCGTCGGCACGAACGACGGCGTAACGGCCGGATTCGCCGTCGGATTTGATGACGGATGCGATGTAATGACCGGACGTCCCGTCGGCTGTTCGGTCGGACGGTTTGTCGGGCGGTCTATCGGACATTTCGTCGGCACTAAAACCGGCGTCATCGTCGGGCGTCCCGTCGGAGCCTGTGACGGCACGACAACTGGAAACGGGGTCTGCGTTGTTTCTGTTTCCGGAGTTACCGTAACGATAGCTGACCACCTTTTGTCACCGATCTCACAAGTCAGCGTCGCTGTTCCCTCTCCCTTTGCCCGGAACGAAGACGACGTTCGTTTATACCACTGATCGTATTTGGAACTGCTGCTCGCCCATCTGCTCAGCGCACTCTCTTCCTGTAACACCTCGATCACATCCGGATCCGACGATTCCCAGACAACGGCTGCTGCCGTCGAACCATAGGTTTCTTCGAATACCGGAGAAAACACGCCGAGCTCCAATTCCACAACTTCCCCTGTTTTATACTCATTCCTTATGTCTTCTAATGGAAAGAGGCTGCTGATCTTTGAAGCAGTTCCCGTCTCGATATTGCGGACCGAAAAATCTCCTGTCACAATATTCCAGCGGCTCATGGCCACAAAGTGTCCGAGTTCTGATTCCACGTAATAGCACCAGGTCAGTACCGCGCCATCAAAGGACGGTTCCGATGTAGCGTAAAATGGCTTCGGAAGCTCTCCCGAGCGCAGAACCGTTCCATTTGAATCGATCAGCATATAATGTGTGGTATCCGTATCATCGCCCGCCTCTTTGTTCCTCGTCCCATACACGAGGATAAACCGGTCGTCATCCACTTTTACCATTTCCAAATGTTCCACCCTGACGTCTGACGGATACGAGGTCAGCCATTTACATGTTGACGAACTCAGATCTTTGTCTACCAGAATCGCATAAATGTTATTGCTTCCCTCATAGTTCTCATATTCCTCTCCAGACGTAAATGTATCATGGGGAATGGAGGTTCCGACGACCATGTGATGATTTTTCCCCAGTTCAAACCCGTCCACCGTCGTCCCGGTGCGGTTCAGTATGGACATATCGGTCGTTTCCTCCACTGTGCCATTCAGCCAGAACTTCATGAGAAGTTTTTTCTTCGTATTCTTTCCAGTCAGCGACGGCAGCTGGCTCGTCATATTGATCCCCCTCGGGTAAGCGTCTCCCTGATCAATCATGATAATGCGGTTTCCGTCATAGCGGACAAACTGGCCAAAGGAGTGGCTGACGTGCGTATCTGCATATTGCTCTGGCACGTATACCGGCTTCATCGTCTTGGAATCGATCCAGATCGTTGTATTGGACTGATGCCCGTTCGGCATTTTTCTCGCCGTGTGCACGATCAGGTAATCCCCCGCCATCGTCATGTCACTGTTTCCCGCTTCGAATGCCGACTGTACGTAGCTCTGTTCTTTCGTAACCGATGCGGTTCCCAGCAGATTCCAGGACGCATCGTATTTCATGACATAGAAAGCGATCTCACCATCGTTTCCCGTCGTAATGTAGTGACAGCCGTCGGGAGCCTGATAAACCGTTCCGCCCCATGTCGTTCCGGGTACGGACAGTCTTTTGTAAGACTTGCGGTCTCCTTCCGGGGAGATTTTGTCAACTGCGATCGTCTGACGACTCCCGGCCTCCGAGATGGAATATACGATCAGCGTGTCTCCGTTTTTTTCTGCCATTGTGTGACATTTGACCGGGTAGGCCCAATTGTGTTTTGTCGTGGTGCTCCCGGGTTCGGAATACATGCCGGCGGCTTTTACGCTCTGCGGTTTCATGCTGAAACACAGCATTCCGAGGAGTAATAATAGTAATGTGGAATAATAATGTTTCAGCCTGCTTGATTCATCCATACGATACCTTCCTTCCCTCTTTTTTGATCTATCAACCTTTGTGATAAGTTCCGGGACTTGTCACCTGATCATAAATATAATAACTTGATGGTTCTTTATCCGTATTTGCATCCAGATTCATCGCAAGCGCCTCATCCATTGTAATTGTACAAGCAGCCACAAAGGATGGGTCATCTATAAATTTGTACTTCTTATTCTCTTCATCAAAGTATCTGATACCGTTGAGAAGATCTGCTGCTATCCATGTCTGCTTTTCGGGGATATAGCGATATGCCATAAAACCACTCCATGTGCCCGTTTCGGCATGATACCGGCTTACTTTATCCATCGTTTGGCCCCAATAAGAATACGTTTTACCATCATCCGGAAGTTTTATCTTTACATCTTTCATTATAATATCCGGTGACTCCGTTTTAACAGTATCCTCGAATTTCGCTCCCGGAGAAAAAAACTTCCATCGGTTAAAGTATCTTCCGTCATACCACGCATTTGAAAAATATCCGACTGCGCCCCAATCCCATGAACCTTCACCAGTGCTACCATCATCATACATAAACGTATATCCATCTCTACTTCCTCCAAATACCGAGGTAAGCACTATAAGTTTTACATAACTTCCTTCTTTCCCAACAGTCTTACGAACAGCTTCCCACGTAAGCTTTGGCTGATCCGTAGGGTCTTCCGGAACTTCCAGTTTACCATATTCCCGAATCATGGATGACATATCTTTTAGATTACGCTTCATATACGCATCATCCGCAGAACCATCAAAGGAATACCAATACTTAATCTGATCGGCACGAATACCCTGTCCGCCTCCTGTACCCGCCCCCCCGTATGATTTCGTCTCACCATTATACGTCACATCAATGAGATAATGCGATGTAGAGGACCACTCGACACTTACCGTACTGTCAAGTTCCTTAGCAACTGACCTCATAATAGACGGAAAACCTAACGAATCATATCTCATCGGATATAGCTGCGATATAAGCATTGGTTCGCTATCACTCCTATAATACGGACTTTGAATATAGAAGGTCTGGTCTACATGCGGCGAAGTTGAAATACCATAATATGGTGCTGTTGTACTCTTTTTCTGTTCCCCCAATACATATACTCCGCTGTAAATACATTCTTTCTCAAAGCCACTCTGAATCCCCGATAAATTATCAAAATATGGTTTACTGCTATCTCCATAAGCCGATATTAAATAGTCAACAACATCCTTAAGTTCGCCAACCTGAGCCGTTACTGCGGTATCTCTATATTCGTATTCTTTTTCATACTCGATTTCACCTGTATTTAAATTTTTAACCGGACGTGTTCCTATCACTCTTCTTTCCTGAAGACGTAATTCCCCACCATCAGTATCGGCTCCGGAAACCGCTGCAATATATCCGCCGTTCACCCTCCTCGTTTCTTTGTTCTCATACTTTACATCCGAAAAACTATAATCTGTGGGTAATATTCTGCAGAACTTTCCATGCCCGTATATTCCTCTCTGCGGATATTTTGTTTCCTTATCTACAAACTGAAAGGAATCTGGATCCGGATTATCTGTCTTAATATAAAAATATTCATTGAAGGGTGCCAAAAGCGGAATCACTTCATACAAATATTTTTCTACATTTTTCCATGCTGCTGTTGGTTTTGGTGACGGCTTCTTCTTCGGCTTTTTCTCCGGTTTCGGGGTTTTCCTTTCCTTATTTTTTTCATTTTTCACAGTCACTTTGCAAACCAGTTTTGTCCTGCCTATGGCAGCCTGCACCTTTGCCGTTCCTTTTTTCCTGCCTTTGATCGTCACAGTTGCTTTGCTTTTCTTTTTTAAAGTAATGCGCTGTTTGCCAGACAGAATTTTCCATTTCACTGTTTTTACTGCATTTTTTACTTTGAGTGTTTTCATCTTTCCCTTTGTGACAGTCAGTCTTCTGGTGCTTAGGCTGACCTTTTTAGCCGCAGATCCTTCGTTAGCTGGAAACAAGCCAAGCAGCAAGGCAAAAGACAGCGCACATGCAATCAGTTTTTTGTTAGTTCTCATAATATTCGTTCCTCCTAATTAACTAACAGTTTGACAGACAACATATCATGTTGTCTGTCAAAACTACTAGTCTATAGCTTCATGTGCAGGCACAATACACAATTAGCAAGTTCACTGTATGACTTACTCGTAATTCAACCATGTTTCACTCGCTTGTATGATAATTACGATTTGAAACTATCTTCACTGTCAGTCAGATTAAGCATCACTCTGGGGCAGCTGTTCGATCGTCAGGTTAATGGGCACACTGGCTGCTTCGTTTCCGCATTCTAGTTTCACCGTTCCGGTTATGCTCCCACTGCCGTCCGGC
>CAJTXO010000023.1:0-4800 GCA_910583555.1 uncultured Eubacterium sp. | reverse complement strand
TATTTACTGCTGTTTCTATCTCGCTTTCCGTCATGCTGTTCGTTGCTGTTATCTTTTCCAGTGCAGCCTCCACCGCTGTTTTTGCTGCTGCTACCTTTTCAGCATCACTCTGGGGCAGCTGTTCGATCGTCAGGTTAATGGGCACACTGGCTGTTTCGTTTCCGCATTCTAGTTTCACCGTTCCGGTTATGCTCCCACTGCCGTCCGGCGTAGCATCTGTCTTATTCCAGCCTTCCAACTTTGCCGTGACCCCAGTACCAGTCAGGGCATTATTTACTGCTGTTTCTATCTCGCTTTCCGTCATGCTGTTCGTTGCTGTTATCTTGTTCAACGCCGCCGTCACTTTTGTTTTCGCAGCTTCCAATTTCTGCTCATCCGTCAACTCTCCTACAGTTACCGTACAAGTCGCCGTCTCCCCCCCATCAACCGTAGTCGCCGTAATAACAGCCGTTCCATTCTTACGCGCCATCACCTTACCGCCATCTACGTCAACAATCTCTGAATTACTCGACGACCATTCCACCTTCTGATTCGACGCATAAGCCGGCTGGAATTTCACTTCCAGCATGCCCGTATTCTTGCCTGGCTCCAATGTCAGTTCCATTGTTTCCGGAACCATAGTCACGCTCTCCACCGGAGTTGCTTCCACTATGACCGCAAACGAATACGCCAGTTCCGCATCCATATAAACCTTGATCGTATACGTTTCCCCGACCTTTGCGCTCTCCTTCAGCGTCACTTTAAATTCATTTCCAGCAAAACCGCCGTCTTTCCCTATCACAACGCCGACCGCAGCGTCATTTGTAGTTGCCACCGTATACAGAGCGGCGCCGGCACAACTATTACCATACTGATCGACATCCCTCAGGGCAAACCGATAACCATTAGGATCTTTCTCGGCCCGGAATGTTCCGTTTTTCAAATCTTCCGTACCATACGTGCTCGTATCCTCATCATATGTAACGATCTGATGCAATCCCTTCGGCTCCGGATCCGCACCGCTGGCATCAAATTCAAGGCTCTCGGCATGTAAATCCGTTGTAAAATACCCCAGATCAACCTTCACTTTTGTCGCACTTTTCCCGACACCGATCTTCCACACGCCAAAACCATCCTGCTCCACTGCTGTCACGTTTGTTCCGCTCACTTTCCATTTCAGCGCACTTGGAAGGTTATTTGACGAAACGAGATTGCCGTCACCGTCTTTCAGGCAGATTTCCACATCGCGGCCATTGTATGTCGTGAACGCCTTATAGTCAAACTGTACGGTCTTTTCGTTTCTTAAATCCATGCACTTACCGGTCAGCTTCACCGGCTCTCCCTCTCCCGAAATCGTTGCCGTATCCGAGATTTCCAGTTTTTTGATCAACTCCTGTGCCGAATCTACTCTCAGTAAATAGCTTCCGATGATAGGCTTATCCATTGTATCCTTCACAGGGTTACCCAGTGCATCTTTGACAGAAGCCTGAACTGTATAAATTCCGTATTCTTTCTGATTCTGGCTCTGATCTACCTGCATCACACATTTCACAATACCGTTTTCCTCTTGAACAGCTTCCGGACCCAGTGTTTGAGATTTATCTCCGTATTTCACTACCACTTTGATCGTCGCGCCATCTGGCAGCGTATATTTATCCTCATGCTGGTCAAATAACTCGATCGTATTCGTAACCTGCGCTCCGTCTACGGCCGCTTTATAATCCTCTTTAAACGTCAGCTTCGCAAGGCGGCGGGATGCCTGAACCGGGATCTCAAATACACGTTTCACAAATTCATCCGCGTGATCCCTGCTCTCCGCGCCGATTTTGATCATCTGCCCCTGACCCAGCGTACACTCGTTGTCCGAATTCCACCTGACGGCAATCGTATCCGTCACATCCTGTTCTCCGGCTGGTGCATACGTATTTGCACCTGTCTTTTTATACCAGTCAATCGTAAGGAAACTCTCTGCCGGATCATACGAAGTTCCATTTACCGTAAATCGGATCTCCGATGCTGCCGTTGCCTTTGTCAGCGACTTGAAGTCCTTTCCATACTGGTTCAGCGCTGTGATCGGGATATACAGTACTTTCTCCATATCGCCCAAAGGAAGTCCGTTTTCTTTATCCGTCAGCTTGCCAAACTGGATTTCTTTGACAAAAGCTGCTCTTGCCACGGTCACATCCATCGTAGCGAAAATTTCCCGGTTATTCGCCATATACAGGTCGATCTGCGTCGTTCCCGAATTACCTGCCTGTACAGTCAGCGTTCCGGCATTCGCACCCGTACCTACGACCGCGCCGCTGATCACATTTGAATCCTTGATCTGGCAGATCGGCTGATTAACGCCTTCCCGGTTCGTAATCTCCTCTCCATAACGATTGTAAATGTGGTACTGGGTAACTGCTTTCTCATTGGCGATAACGTCATCTTTATCAAATGAATCAATTTTGATCGAAGCCGGCGTATCCAAAGGTACCGAACGATAGGTAACCTCATTTGATTCGATCACACTGCCCGTTCCCGTATCATAGACAACTTTAAATTTGATCGGGTCATCCTTGCCATCTGACTTTGCTGTAATCCTTACATATATGCCGTCTTCTTCGTCCCAACACTTAAAGGAATCCATGTTCACACGGTCGCTGCCCTGGCCGGATACCACACATTTCAGCTGGTCGGCCGTGATCCCGCTGCCCTCTGGAACCAGTGTGATCTTCGCCTCACTCGTTCTTCCATTGATGCCCTCGTCGATCGGCCCGACTACGATTCCTTCCAGTTTTGTCGACCAGATTTCCACTTTCATCTCGAAGTGTTTCGAATCATCGGATGCCAGATACGCGTGGATCGTCGTACTGCCGCCCTTGAGCGCGCGTACCTCCACTTTGTCATCCGACGTATTGATCCCGCCCGTATTTGGCTCCCTCGAATTGGTAAACGTTAAAATGCTCTCATCCTCGATCATATAAATGATATCCGAAGGATTTGCAGGATAACCAAATTCATCGACTAAGATCGAGGAAATCCGGAAGGTATCCTCTTTACTATTGCCGCTGAGACGGAATTTCGTTTCATTTTCCGTGCCTTCCACTTTTGTCATCGTTTCACTCACAAGCTCCATCCCGACAAATTCCGCAGGCTTTCCTTTATTGGCGGCATCGACCACAGTGACTACCAGCACACTTTCGACTTCCTTTTTCCCCTCTACGGAGTACGTCATCGTGATCTTGATCTTCCTGCCCTCTACAAATGCGCTGGCAGGGCCCGTCACCGTGATACGTCCCTCTTCCCGCTTGAGTTCGGACTTAAACGGCATACCATTTTCCGTCTCCGCGGATACCGTCAACGTTGCCTCGGCCAGTATTGGGAGATTTTCAAATTCCTGCCCGTACTGGTCCACAGCGGCGTACAACACGTCAAACGAAGACTGTCCAGCCGGAACCTTTTCGTTTCGGCAGACAAATTTCTCCAGTACGCTCGACTCTTTTACCGCAGACGCAACTGTGTCTTCTTCCATCTGGTTTCCAGCCAGGTCCGTCAAACCGTTGATCTGGATCTCGTAACTGCCAGAGCCAAGCGCCTCCTTACAGCTAATGGTCATCGTTTTTCCGTCCTCTGCCAGTTCCGCTGTCTGTTCGCAACGTTTTCCCTCGTCCGATGTTACATGGATCTCAGGCGTTCCTGTCACGGGCTCGGTAAAAGTAACAACAAACGTTTTATAATCCTTAACGTCCGCGTCTTTCACCGATGGAGCCTGGTCATCTACCGTAACAACACACGGCTCAGACGTCAATCCGCCCGCAGAAGCCGTAATGTTTGCCGTACCGCCGCTGACTGCCTTGACAGTTCCTTCCTCATCGACTTCGGCTACGTCTTCATCATCCGAAACCCATGTGACCGCGGCATCCTCCACCTCGCTGCCATCTTTCGCCTTGACAACTGCTTTTAATGAAACGCTGTCACGTCCTCTGGCTGTACTGAGAATCGCCACGGACGGATCTACAGAAATTGATGCCACATCCGGATCTGACGGTTCTGCTGACTCTCCCGGTTCTGACGAAGCATCCGGCCCCGCCGATTCTCCCGGTATTTCCGATGCCATTGGCCCTTCTGATGCCCCTGGCTCCGCCGTTGGTTCTACCGATGTTTCCGGCCCTGCCGTCACATCCGGGCCTGCTGATTCTCCCGGACTTTCCGATGCCATTGGCCCTTCCGTCGCGCCCGGTGTCTCAAATCCCGGCGCCGTCGTCGGCTCTGTCCTACCCCCGCCCGGATTCCCGGACTGTAATGGTGGAACTGCCGGCGCCTGCGTTGGCGGTTCCGTCGGTTTTGCCGCGGCTTTTATTGATTTGGACGTCACCTTACAGGTCAGCTTTACCGTCTTGATCGCCCACTTGCCCTTCGGTACGTACTTGATCGTTCCCGTGATCGTAGAAGTCCCCTTCTTTTTTGCCGTCAGCTTGACCGACATATCCTTTTGCTTGCTCAGGGCGACGATCTTTTTCTTACTCGTTTTCCATTTCGTCGCTACGATCATCTTCACTTTATTTTTCTTTACCTTTAACGTAAATGCCTTTTTTCCCGCCTTATCATAATACAATGTCTTTTTCTTCGCACTCAGCAACGGCTTCGTCTGCTTCGCCGCCCACGCGAAAGACCCGGGAGCCGATACAGACAGAGCCAGGGCGGACGCCAGTGCAAGCGCCAGTCCCCGCCTCGCTGTCCTCGGTAGTTTCCGATTCTGTTTTTTCATCGCCTTTTCCTCCTTAAAACATGTGCCAATATGGCACGTTATAATTAATGTGCAACTATTCTACCACA
>CAJTXO010000022.1 GCA_910583555.1 uncultured Eubacterium sp. | reverse complement strand
CGAAGCAATGAAATTTGTTCAGTGGTAGTGTTACAAAAATGCTTGACCATCTCATAATATGCGAAACCAGAGAAGCTTTTTTCACTGGAGGCATCGTTAAATCTTACAGAACAGAATTTCTCGCTTTGGGGCACATATCAGTTTAAAGAGAAGTCAGACTTGACATTTATGCTCCAGTTTTCCAAACAAAACGGGCAGTATGCGTGGTGGATGGGGCTGCAGCTGAAATGTTTTTCTCTGTCAGATATTTCGGATTCACTGATAGGGGCAGAGGAATTTCTTGGATTGGGGGAGGTAGAAGGCGCCGTATTCTTATCCGGCGTAGAGCAGACCATAACGGTGCCGGATGACAAACTACTTCCTCTGGTGGATCACGAAGTGCGGAAAGACGGGACAAGTCCGGTATGTCGGGAAGGTAAAGGCGGAAGGGAATTGTTAGTGGAAAGGGGACTGACGTTTCGGATCAGGCTGGCCCTGACAGACAGCTTCTTGCAAAATGTATGGGATATGCAGGGGGACTGTATATTGTCGGGGTTTATTCCGGCGGAACCGGAGCAGAAGATTTCCCTTTGCGGATATGTGGATAAGATTACATTCCTTGGATTCCTGTGTATTACGAAACTTAATGTTACTATAGAGAAGCAGAGAAATGGGGGAGTATTTGTTTTTTCCGCAGCGGGAAATTTGCAGATGTCTTTTCCGGAACTTAAACTGCCGGAAATCGCGGTAAATATCGTTTATGCGAAAGCGGAAACGTATAAAAGGATAAAGCTGACTGGTAAAATTGGAACTATTGAAGAACCGCTCGGTATTCCGCGGACCACATTGGAAGAAGTGACTTTCTGCGCGATGTCAGAGTCCGTTCAGGGAGAGGAAAAAGGACTTAAAAAAGAGAGCACTGCAAAAACCGTGTATTTCGCCGGGAAAGTCAGCATCGCAGAAATAACGCTGGGCGCCAGAATTTTATTTGCTGATTCGAAGCCTAAAGTCGTGGAAATCCAGGTCGGTGATGGGGAGGAGCAGAAACTTTCGATCAGCAGCCTTGTCAGGAAGTATTGCGGTGTGGAGTGGGTGGATTTTCTGGATATTCAGTTATATAACGGGCGGATCTGGTATTGCGCGGGGCAAAGTACGATTATTCACAATAATATAGAATACTGGCCTGGGTTATATGCGCAGCTGGATACAAAAATTTTCTTTTTACCCGAATGTACTCTTTTTCTTGGCTGGGACGAGGAAAACAATTTGTC
Source organism: uncultured Eubacterium sp. (assembly GCA_910583555.1). Taxonomy (GTDB): domain Bacteria; phylum Bacillota; class Clostridia; order Lachnospirales; family Lachnospiraceae; genus Eubacterium_F. The sequence goes on along the minus strand of CAJTXO010000022.1, from coordinate 50,451 downwards.
GGCAGGCGCGCGGATCAAAGAGGCAATTGATCTTGCTTTTGTTCGGTTCTATTTGGAAGGGCAGAATAAACATGTGGTTACGGGGCCGGAGGTTTCAGTTGCCGTATCTAAAAAGAACGGTACGAGGGAGTTTAAACTACATACCATAGTGGAATTTTTTTCTAAGAAAATCGGAGAAATCGATATTAAAGTAATGAAGAAAAATATGGAAGGGGAAATAGATTTTACAGAAAATTTTTTCTTACATGGTAAGATTGGTTTTATATGGAATGAAACGGGATTTCACCTGAAAGGTTCTGAGTTATATCAACGACCGGAAGTACATTTCAAGATTCCGCCGATGAATCCGGGTAGTGGTTCCTGTAAAGTGAAAATTTTGGAAGGTCCCAAAATTAAAACAAAACCAGAAATAACATCTAAGGGAATCAGTTTAGATAAAGAAGAGCTTACGATAAAGTTTAGTGTGATAATAAAATTCAAATCAGAATCAATGTTTTCGAAAAAGGGAGGCGAGGAGTTTGCAGAAATTCCATTTGATGATCTGGAAGCAACGATAAAAAAGGAGGATTGTTCCTCACTATCTTGTGAAAAGTTTCTGGGAATATTAGGGGAAAATATTATAAATATTGGAGCAAAAATGTTTGAACAGGTACTCAGCCTGAAATGCTTTGATCATATCATGTCGGAAGAAGGAATGAAAAAACTGATCAAATTTCTGACAATAGAAGGAATTACGTGGGGGATCAATGAACTGGTAAGTTATCTGATCTGTCAGGGGTTAAAAGAAGTAGTGGCAAAATCTCTGGTGGGAGCATTGACGAGTGTTTTGTCCAGTGAATGGGAGGGCGTGGTGGGGATGGTTGGTATGGCGTTTTCCTTTGTCGGACTTTTTGGTTTTATTGACGCAGAGGGGAATTATACGGCAGGAAAGAGGGCGCCGGAAGCTGGCGGGGAAGATACGGAGAATGGTCCGACCATACCGGAAGCGCCGATGGTATCTTTTGAGGAAAATGTAATGACGATCTGCTGGAAGGCGTGTGACAGGGCGGATGGATATTACCCGATCGTAACAGAGAAGTCTGCTTCGGGGGAAATGTTTCAATTAACCCTGGGTGGCTGTGAGGATACCGGAGATTGGGAATACCGGTTTGAAGTAAGACTGATTGATGAGGAGAATGTAAATGATCTGTGCGGAAAACAGAGATTATACCGGGTTTCGACCGGAAATGAATACCAGGTCGGGGTGTATGCCTGGAATCAGGAAGGAGCAGTGAGGGGAGAGGAGGTTTCTGTCTATTTGTTAAAGCGTCCGGAGAATGTACGGGTGCGTTATTTTTGTATGGACAAGCGGCTTAACATTGTCTGGGATGAAGTGGAACGGGCGGAAGAGTATGCGGTAGAGGCGGTGTGGAAGGAGCGGGGAAAAGAAAAGCGTGAAACAACAGTCAGAGGCGCGGAGGAGGAAAGACAATTGGAAATGCAGCAGGAGCCGGACCGGGCAGTAACGGTTATGGTCCGGGGGAGAGCGGGGGCTGTTTCAGGTCCGACGGCGGTATTTGACGCGCTTTGGCTTTATGATATAAAGGCACCGGTGAATATTTGCGGATATCCGGCAAATGAGGGAATCGTGGTGGAGTGGGAACGGGTTTCGTTTGCTGACAGATACCGGGTCGTATGCTGTGATGTTGCAAACATGGTTGACGTGCAGGAAATAGCGGACTTTTCGACTGTTATACATCTGGATAAACTCGCGGAACAAATTACATACCGGATCACGATTCAACCCATGACGGAAGAAATAGAGGGGAGAATTTCGCGGGCGGTCAGCATACTGTGGAAGCAGCTCTGCGTACCTGAGATTTTAGAAGTTATATGCAGGGAGGACGGACTTGTGACAGTTGTTTGGGAGACAGACGATGACAGGTACAGGCAGCTATTGTATCCGGATGGAAGAGTCATCACACTGGATGCGCGACACATTTCCTGTGAGTGGTCGAGAGGGGAACAAGCGAAACTAAGGTTGGTAGAACCGTTCAGGCAGGGGCAGTGGAGCTGCCCGGTTTCTTTGGAAGCCGTACCAATGCCCCAAAATGTGAGCGCGTGCATCCAGGGGGAAAAATTGTGCATCGCGTGGGAACATCCGGGAGATGAAGCGGATTATATATATGGTGTGGAGCTTATGACCACAGACGGTCACAGGGTCGTAGAACCGTTACATGGTACCTGCTGGCAGACAAAACTTTTAGATCGTGAGGCAGAAGCGTCAGTGCGCGTTTGTCTTTACACGATAGACGGAGCAGACCGGAGGAGGCGCTCCGGTGCGGTGGAAATATCTTTGTATTGACGTAAATAAAAAGGGGGGATTGCGAGAAAAAGGACTTTTATTTAAGGAATTATTGCAGTATAATTGATTATGTAGGAAAAGGGTAGGTTGCAAAAGAAGGGAGGTGCAATATGCGTCAAACAGTATTTGATTTCATAAAAAAGAAATATAAAATATCCCCTGAATATCCGTGGCAGAAATATGACAGCAACGCCGTATTCCGCCATACTGACAATAATAAATGGTTTGCTCTCGTCATGTGCGTACAAAGATGCAAGCTGGGTCTGCCGGGGGACGAACCTGTTGATGTGATCAACCTAAAAGTGGACGATATGTTCTTCCGCGATATGATCATTCAGGAAAATGGCATCATGCCTGCGTATCATATGAATAAGCGGCACTGGATCTCGGTTCTTCTGGATGGCACCGTTGAAACACACAGGGTTTTTGACTTGATCCACATGAGTTTTCTGGCGACGGCTTCGGCAAAACAGAAGGAAAAAATCCGTCCACCGAAAGAGTGGATGATTCCGGCAAATCCTAAGTTTTATGACATTGAGCATGCTTTTGATGACGCCGATGAGGTGGATTGGAAACAGGGAAAGGGCATTAAAAAAGGGGATACCGTTTATCTGTATGTGGCGGCGCCGGTATCGGCTGTTTTGTATAAATGTAAGGTGACAGAAACAGATATACCATATGAATACGAGGCTAGGAACCTGACAATCAATGCGTTGATGAAGATCAAGCTGTTAAAGCGATTCCACCCGGATAAGTTTACCTTTCAGACATTAAAGGAGGAATATGGGATCTCGGCGATCAGGGGGCCCCGGGGGATTCCGGAGTCATTGAGTGCTGCGCTCAAAAAGGCTAGGGGTAGAGTGTAAGAGGCTATGCTTGACAGACGTCTTACATTTTTGGTATAGGGAAATAAATATTTATTAATTTTTAATAGCGTATAACAGATGCATTAAAAATAAATTGTGAACTATAGCTCTATTGCTTTATAAATAGAAATGTGCTAAAATAATAATGTTACTTTTGGACAATATAGGAGTTTGTAAAGTAACTCCTGCAAAGTTTTTTGAAGAGGGAAGGTGAGAGAATGTATCGGTTTATAAATATAGTTTACAGAAATAGCATTGAATAAAGCGTTATTTTCATTCGAAAAATTACAAGTGGAGAGAGCGCAGTATTAAAATAAATGATGAGCATATTGAATTGTAAAGTAGAATTAGATTAAGGAGATGAATTTTTATGAATGTTTTGAAAAAGATGATGTCAATTATTTTTGTTGCATTGATGTGTGTAATGTTAGGTGGCGCCTCTTTTGTTTTAGCCAAGACTGTGTCAATAGAATGTTATACGCGCCACGGTGAGACTGAAGCGGTTAAGGGTAAATCTTGTACTTTTAAGCTGTATGTGAAAAGTGGCAATAAGGGAACAGGAACATTGTATTTAAAAGATCCTTATTTGTGGCATCAGTGGGATTATAAATATCTTTCAAATGGTGGAAATTATCAAAAGAGTTTCCCTAATGTGGGTTCTTCTAGGGCTTATTGGAAAGGGGCAGCAGAAAATTCAAAGGTAACAATAATAGTTAGTTAAAATCTTAAATGTTAGTGTGTGATGTTCAGAACAAGTTAGAAAATGAATTTTTATGAGCGATATCAAACAATGTCTTTTTGGATACTGATTTTCTTCTTTTGTTTTCTTATTATATTGTATATAAAAATATTTTATGTATAATGTTTATAGAAAATGTTCTATTATTATAACGTTTATTATAGACTTTATAGACTATATATTTGGTTTTTGTATTATCAATGTTAATGAAAGGATATATAATGACTACATATAAAAATACGATAAAACTTTTTATCCAAAGCATAAGTGTGAGCGTACCATACGCCATTTTACTGTTGGCGGAAAACGTGTTTCTATTCCGTTTGCTGCGGAGTTTTGTACTGGCGGATCCTGTGGAGGCACAGTCTATTTACTTCATATCGGACTTAAATTATCTGTGTGTGATGGGATTTCTGTTCTTTGTTTTTATTTCTTATGAATTTATGCGGAAAGGCACAAGCGCGGGTTTGGATGAAGCGCTGCGGGAGAGGGCGTGGATCGTGGAGGGGTACCAGCTTTTGGTTCTCGGGACTATGGTCCTGCTTTATGCGGTCATCTTCCTGATCTATATGGGGGTTGGCTTCTTTTTACTCCATATGCCGGCGGCTTGTATGTCCGAATTGTGGAACGTGCTGTCAGTTAATGTGTTTCTCATCTCGGTTACTTCTGCCATGATGGGGTATCTGGTGTCTAAAATCCGCAAGCGGTTTGCCGGATATTTTGTCATTCTGTTTGGCGTATTGCTTACGATTCCACTTACGGTCGATTTTTTACTGAAATGGCAGATTTGGTATGGGATCCCGGTATTCGCATTGAGGGACTGGGTTTGTATCCTGCCGCCGGATATTGACGCGTTTCCGGATCCGCTTTACGGCGTTCAGGTGGAGGGGTACCGGATCGCGACGATGCTCGCCTGGATCGGAGCAGGTAGTTATGTTTTTGTGTGTAAGCTGTGGAAACAAAGAAAAAAGAAAATGGTATTAAGTACGATTGTTCTTGTCGGATGGCTTGTTGCCTGCGGGTTCTTTGTTGTGAACAAGGGAAGTATACTGCTGATGGGAGCTCATCCGGACGCCGCGGCGTTTCAGCAGGCTGCCTATGATGGGGGAGAGAAGGTTGAGGAGGATGTCGATTTTCAGGTAACTTCTTATGAGATGGATATTCGATTTGGGCGTGAGTTGTCGGCCGTGGTGGGGATGGAGCTCGGAGACGGGGCGGTGCTGCCACAGTATACATTTACACTCTTTCACGGATACGAAGTTTCGGATGTGCAGGATGCGGAAGGAAGATTATTGGATTATGTGCAGGACGGGGACTGGGTGACGATCGGGAATCCAGATCAGGTAGATTGCTCATCCATTACTGTTTCTTATCACGGAAGCAGCCCGGCGTTTTACGCAAACCGGAATGCCTGTTTTCTCCCTGGCTTTTTTGCGTGGTATCCAAAAGCCGGGAAAAAGAATGTGTATTCAGACGGGCAGTTTATGTGTGTAGATGAGTATACGTCACATTTCCGAATAGCGGTGCAGGGACTGAAAACAGCTAGTAATTTGGCGGCGAATGGAGACGGTTTTGAAGGGGATTCTTCGAACGTCCTTTTGCTTGGCGGCGTCTATGAGGAGGCCGAACGGGACGGCATCTGCCAGATTACGTATCCATTGTCGGGACTGACAAATCTTGTGGCTTCTGTGGTGGATTCGCAGGAATTTGAAGAGGCATGGGAGAAATTACTGGCATGTTATGGCCTTACGGGAGATACGGCCCTGGACTTGCCGGCGCAGGCGAAGAAACGGGTCGTGATTCCGACAAGTACATTGTATAACGGGCTTGGCAGTTATTACGAATTTGACGATTATGTGATGATCGGACAGGCGGTATCGGAATATGAAGTGATGAAAAATAAAGTCCGGGCGAAGGGAAAAGAAGCGTTAAAAAATATTTTCTTTATGTTGAATCTAAATGAAGAAATAGATGTAAATGAAATGGAATTATTGGGTGATGAGTTGGAAGAGTCTGAGATGTCAGAAGAAGACAGGCTTCACGATCTGCTTGTACGTCTGCTGAAAACGAATGGCGTGCAGCCGACAGCCCGGGCCGTTATGGCATATCTTTTGGATGAAAAAGATGATTGTTTACCGGAGCAGTTTCTCCAGCACTTGATGAACGGAAATGGGCAGGATCAACAAGAGTAGCAATTCCATATACCGAAAGAGTATTTGCAGAAGGAGGATGGCATGATTCGAATAGAAAAAGTGACAAAAAGATTTAAACACCGTGAGGCAGTCCGGGATTTTACGTGCGAACTTGCCGCAGGATGCTATGGCATGTTAGGGCCGAATGGCGCGGGTAAGACAACGCTGCTTCGCTGTATTTTGGGTTTATATCCGGTGACTTCGGGCACCGTGGAACTGGAAAACGGCGTGACGATTGGATATCTCCCGCAGAAATTCGGTCTGTTCCGGGAGTTAAAGGTAATAGATATGATGGATTATTTCGCTGTTGCGAAAAAAGTGCCGAAAGGGAAACGGACCGATGAGATCATGCGGGTATTGGATCTGGTTCATTTGTCTGACCGCGCGCAGGATAAGGCGGGGCAGCTTTCGGGCGGGATGCAGCGGCGTCTCGGCATCGCGCAGGCAGTTTTGGGGGATCCGGATGTCCTTTTGTTTGATGAGCCGACAACGGGACTGGATCCAGAGGAACGAGCGAGGTTTAAAGAAATTATTCGCCAGTTAGACCGTGAGAGGAAATGTATCGTGATCTCCACGCACATTGTAGAGGATGTGGAATCTGTTTGTGACCGCGTGATCATGATGAAAGACGGGGAATTGCTGGAGTATGCGACCGTGGCAGAGGCGTGTGCATTTTCGGGGGAAGAGGACGGCACGCTCGAACAGGGGTATCTGGCGAGATTGAACAGGCAGGGTTAAGTCGGCGGGATGATAGGGTTATGTCGATGGGGTTAAACAGGCGGGGTTAAGTGGGCGAAGAGAACTAAATGTGCAAAAGGGATGACAAATGTATGGTGAAAATGTATGTGGTACAGATGACGAAAAGTAAAATACGGTTTATCGTTCCGGTTGTTGTACTGTTGTTTCTTATGCCGGCTATTGTCTGGACGATCGTGTCGTCTGGAAATTCCAGTGATGTGAGTCAGGTGGATATCATTCGCCAGCTGCATGTGTGGATCCCGTTGTTTTCGGGATGGTGGACGATCGTATTTACGACAGATTTTTTCTCTTCTGACGGTAATGAGCTGATGTACTTGTTCCACAGGCAGATTTATGTTTTTGTGGGGCAGCTGGCAGCGATGGCTGGTTATCTGCTGCTCGTGGCCGGCAGTTTTTGTCTGTATGGAGCGATATGCCCGATGGAAGAGGTTGTTTTGTGGCAGCTTCTTTTTGAGTCGGCGATGGTGGGAAGCCTTACCTTTTTTATATGCTTTTTACTGCAGAATACGGGGGCGGCGCTCATGGTCAGTGTTTTATATTGTATCTATCTGAACTTATTTGATCCGCTGAATATGTTTGGTTTTTTATCTGTGTTTCCGAGGGAGATGCAGTATGCAGTCTGGGATCCGGTGCTGGCGGTGAAAGCGGCAGCTGGCACGATCGTTTTTTTGGCGGGCGGTACGCTGTTATTTCAGGTACGCCGGGTGTATAAATAGAAGGATGTCGGATGGCACTTGCCTCGGTCGGGGATTATGTGATAAAATAAGTGCGGACGAAATAAGTCCTAGCGAACAAATAAGTTCTAGCGAACAAATAAGTTCTAGCGAACTTTTTGGCAAGTTGCTCCGCAACTTGATTTTGATACATAAACCAGAACCAGAATGGATGGAAGACAAATGAAACAATACACACGGGGAATCCGGGACGGGATCCCGATTGCGCTCGGTTATCTTTCGGTCAGTTTTACGTTTGGCCTGATGGCGGTCGGTGAGGGGCTGGCCTGGTGGGAGGCAACGCTGATGTCAATGACAAACTTAACATCGGCAGGGCAGTTTGCGGCGCTGCCGCTTATGGCAGCCGGAGGGGCATGGTTTGAGATGTTTTTGACGCAGTTCGTCATTAATCTACGCTATGCGCTCATGTCATTGTCCCTGTCGCAGAAAGTGGATGCGTCGATGAGTACGGCGTACCGCCTGATCCTGGGATTTGCGAATACGGATGAAATCTTTGCGGTCGCGATGAGTAATCCACATCCGGTCGGGCGTTCTTATTTGTTTGGGCTTGCTACAATGCCGTTTCTGGGTTGGAGTGCGGGGACGCTGCTCGGCGCGCTGATGGGTCAGATTTTGCCGGCATCTGTCGTTTCGGCACTCGGGATCGCGATTTATGGGATGTTTCTGGCAATTATTTTGCCGGCGGCAAAGGAGCAAAAGCCGGTGCGGGTCGTCGTGGCGGTCGCGGTCACGATCAGCTGTCTGTTTTATTATGTGCCGGGACTGAAAAACGTCAGCAGCGGTTTTGTGATCATCCTTGCATCCGTCGCTGCTTCGGCGGCGGGAGCCTGGCTGTTTCCGGTAAAGGAGGTGGAGAGCGGTGATCAGTGAGAAAACCTTTTTTGTCTATTTGGCGATCATGGCGCTCACGACGTATGCCATACGGGTCGTGCCGCTCGTTTTGTGCAGGGGGAAGATTAAAAATGTGTTCCTGAAATCTTTTTTGACGTATATTCCCTATGCGGTACTGGGGGCGATGACTTTTCCGGCCATTATTTATTCCACGCAGGGAATCGTGTCCGCGCTTGTGGGTACAGCGGCAGCTGTTTTGCAGGCGTACCGGGGAAAGAGCCTGCTGACGGTGGCGATGGCGTCTTGTATCGCCGTATATGTGGCAGAGTGGATCCTGCGGTGGATGTGACAGAAGGAGGGACTGGTATGAGAAAATATATTATGTCTGCATAGCACTGGCTATGGCAGAGAAGAATTTGTTATAGTCAATGCGATTCCTAAAGAAAAGAATGATATTTAGGAGGCAGACATGGGCTATAAAAAAGCAGAAGAGGTCCTGCCGGGAGATCTGATCGACAGGATCCAGCAGTATGTGGATGGCGAAATGATTTATATTCCGCGCAGGTCAGATAAGCGACGGGCATGGGGAGCGGGAACGCAGATCAGGAAGGAACTTTCCAGACGAAATCGGCAGATTTATAAAGATTATCTCGGTGGTGAGGGGATTTTGGAACTGGCCGGGAAGTATTATCTGTCGGAGAAGAGCATACAGCGGATTATCAGAGAGGAAAGAGAAAAGTTGATCATATGAGAGATATTTCTGATCTGTTTTGCGGGTCAGCATGGGCAGCCAGTCATTTAGACTGGCTGTTTGTAGTTGTGCAGAAGATTGCTTTTTTATCTGTTGTACTTTCCTGTAAAAGTGTTTATAATGGAAGAGAGAAAGAAATAATAACAAGAGGATGATTCTTGCAATAGGAAGGTGAAACTATGTGTACGAAAAATGAGTTATCCAGTATTTTAAATGATATGTATAAAGCTTACCATGATGTTTATGGAACAAACATTGTAAATATATTGTTATATGGATCATATGCCAGGGGCGACTATAATAAAGATTCGGATATTGATATTGTAGCAATTGTAAATGGAGAGCGTTATGCCTTGCAAAAGAAATTAGTTCAGGTATGGGATGTTTCTTCTGATCTGGAATTAGAATATGGGGTTATTGTTTCACCGACAGTTATACCTTTAAATGAGTTTATACTATATAAAGATATACTTCCTTATTACCGGAATATTGAAAAGGAGGGGATATTAATTGGAAATTGCGAGTAGGGAATTGGTGCAATATCGTTTAAATGCAACGACAGAACGTCTACGCTCGGCGCAGGTATTATTGAATGATGGTTTTTATAAAGATTCCATTAGCCGTTCATATTATGCAATGTTTACAGCAATACGGGCGCTGTTAGCAACAGAAGGACAGGATTTTTCAAAACATAGCGGAGTAATTTCGTATTTTCAAAGGGAATATGTAAAGACGGGTAAATTTGACAAAAAATATTCGAAATATGTTAGTAAGGCATTTCAGATAAGGAACAATACGGATTACGCGGATTTTTTTATCGTATCCAAAGTAGATGCCGAAGAACAGTTGAATCGGGCTCTTGAATTATGTCAAGCAATTGAAAAATTTATACGGGAGAATTATGATTTTTGTTAGAAACCGCTGTTTGCTATTTCCCATTTCAAAGTCTGGCTCATCTTCGAATAAAAAAATGTATAGGGTAGACCAGTGACTTTATCGATGCTATGATATTGGGTGAAAAGGAGGAGGATACGATGAAGTCGCAGGAACAATATTTAACAGAATTACAACAATGGCTCACGGATACGGCAGATGAGCCTCTGGAGGAAATGGCCGGATTCTTTACGAGCCGGCTAGGTGATTACGAACAGCATATGGCAGTTTGGGAAAAATCGTATCGCACGTTTGCCGGGTTATTGCCTGCTACGTGCCGCCGTATACTGGATCTGGGTTGCGGAACCGGGCTGGAACTGGATCGGATCTGGGAAAGGTTTCCGCAGATCGAAGTGACCGGCGTTGATCTATGTCAGGATATGCTTGATGTTTTACAAAAAAAGCATCCGGACAAACAACTGACAACTGTGTGCATGGATTATTTTCAATACGACCTTGGGGTTGAAACGTGGGACGCCGTCATTTCGTTTGAGAGTCTGCACCATTTTCTGCCAGAGCGAAAAGGTGGATTGTACAAAAGGATTGCCAGGAGTCTGAGAGATGGCGGCGTGTTCCTTTTGGCAGATTATACAGCGTGCTGCGAGGGGGAAGAGGAATTATTGCGTGATGTCTGTATTGAGAGGCGGAAAAAATGGAACGTTCCGGCAGAGCGTTACGTTCATTTTGACATACCGCTAACGCTGGAGCACGAGATGGGACTATTGCGGGATGCCGGCTTTTCTATTCAGCAGGTGATCGACGAGCCGGAGGAAGCGACTTTGATCGTGGCAAAGAGAGGCAAAATTTTTTACTTGTAATTTCGCCTGCATTATGTTATATTATTTTTTAGAAAAAGGCATCTGCTAGTAACAGATGCCTCGCGGGTACGCCGATAGATGGTTAGCCCAGATTATAAGTTAACAAAAATAGTCACCTTAGTTTTGCGGACCGGGGTGGCTATTTCTGCGTATTACTATCTTTACCGATAGAGTATCCTATTCCGAAACAGGTCAAGCCGAAGCTTAACACTGCTATAAGTCCTAAAATATCTATTGGCTTACACCCTCCTTTCCCAGAAATCAAGGATTTCTTTAGATTCCCTTTCGGGTTTCTATGTAATCAGAGAGTCACAGTCCCTCTGTTGAGGGCTAACCACCTACCATCCTGATAATACCCAAAACAAATCTTACCATAATACATACGACAAAAAACTCATGACACCAAATGTTGCGGGAAGCCAGTAAAATCAAGGCTTCCCGCATTTTGCCTGCATGTGGTATACTCGTCAGATTTGACAAAAGAAAAAAATTTTTTAATATTTCAGCAGTCTTCAGATCTGTTCCCTGGAGCGGTACCTCTTGTTCAGTTTCATATCAAATATTTTTCCGCATTCTTCTAGGAACTCGTCATAATAAACAAACTGGTACAGGGTGTTGTCAATCTGCGTGCAGTTATACTTTCTTAAGGATTCGATCATTTTCCCGATCGGATATTTGCTCCCGAGTTTCGCCTGCAGAAGGCGGATCAGCACGAGGGCGGTAAAACAGGTGGCGAAGTGTCCCTTTATGTGCTCATTTGTCCAAACGAACACAGGTCTTGACTCAAACTCGGTTTTCGATATCTTGAAAGTCTCCTCAATGCGTGCTAGCCCCCTGTAGGTATCCCTGATCTCATGGTCGCTCATCTTCAGCTCGCTCGTGACAATGGAGTAGTATCCATCATATTTTTCCTCTTCCGCAATCTTTGCCCCGTCCAGAACCAGTTCCCTGCCGTCCACGATCTCCCCGGTGGTCTTGTCGAACGCGATGTTCTGTACATAGGCGCCGGAACCGGCAGCCGTCACCTTGTCATATTTCTTCGGGTGGGCGATTAGATCCTTTGCCCTCGCAATCATGACCTCGCGGTCCCGTTTCTGTTTTCTGGCATATTTTTCGGAGTAATAGGCCATCTGCTTCTGGTCTATGTAGACGGATTTCTTCTTCTATTTCTTCTGCCCTGGGATGGTCACATTTACCCGGATCGTTTTGGGATGGATGCGGGATTTGTGCGTGAAAGTGACCTCGTTGCCGTCATCGTCCCTGAGCTTTTCGGTTTTATACCCGCCGCCCAGCACCCATGCCTTGAACTCCGCGTCCGCGCCGCGGACGGACTGGCCGTACACATAACCGTCCCGGGGGTTGTGGTCTGCCTTGTTGTCGCCGTTGAGGAAATAGATGTTGTCCGAGGTGTTCAGCCCCCGGTCTGCCACAAAAATGGTGCGTCCGCTGTTGAACTGGTTCTTTACCCTGTTTATGATGGAGCGCATGTGGATCTTTTCGGATTCGTTCCCGGGGAACAGGTCAAAGGCAAGCGGGATCCCGTTTTTGTCCATGAGCAGACCCGTTTCGACAATGGGATCCGGGCGGTGGTTCTTTTCCGGCCCGCGCTTGTGGTACTTTATTTCCGCGGGGTTTCCTTTCCGGTCAACCGGATTCCCGTCATCGTCAAAGGTGTCCATGTCGGACCTTCCTATGTCAAAGTAATAGTTCGTGCAGTCGAAGTAAGAAGTGGACATGTCCCTCTCGCAGATACGGGTGGAATGGTCATAGATCCATTTCTGCAGTTCTTCATCGTACCGGTCGATAAGGTCCAGGGATCTGTAGACATCTTTTAAGGTGAAGCCGTCAAATTTTTCAAAATAAACATCTTTCTTGTCAAAAGTTTCCGCCTTGGAGCCCGGGTAAAGGATGCGGGAGAACACCAGAAGCCTGAATACCGCCTCAAGGTCATATTTTATGGAAGTCTTTTTGAGCATGTTCCTCCAGAACCTGTCAAGCTCCAGCTGCTTGTAAAGATCCTTCAGCACGACGTAGCCTATGTTTTTAAGATTGTCCTCTCCGGTAGCCATGACGGAATCAAGGCCTATCGAGACAGAGGTTTTTCTGGCCGCCTTCATCTCTTTGGTGCGTTCTTCCGCAACTTTTTTAAAATGGGAGACAGGATCGTCGAACCGTTTTTGGAGCTCATCCAGCCGTCCGAGGCTTTCGATGCAGTGCTGGCTGGCCTTTCCGTTTTTATAGTAGGATTCGTACAGATAGAGTCTGGAGACTCCTTTTTTGGTGATCACTTTTAAATACATGTGCTTTGCCCTCCTGCTTATAGTATAGCACAAAACGATGAATAACATAAGACAACACATTCAGAAAATACAAAATATTGACAAAAAAATACCAGCAACCACAAGGGATCCGGTTATTTACTGATTATTAGAGTGTCAAACTCAGGAGTTGAAAATCTTACATTGGAAGATTGGATTAGTTAAAGTATAGGGGGGCAATCATAGCCCCCCATACTTTCTGAAATGAAAAGATGTATTTATATTTAAAAAGTCAGAGTGTCTTCTCTATAAAAAGCAACCATTTATAATGTGGAGGGAGTGGTGAAGGAATAAAGATTATTCTGTTTTGTGTTGTAATTTGCAATACATTGTAGTACAATAGTTATGAAAGTGAGGTGTTTTCTATGAAAGATTCAACCGTAAGCGCACGCGTCGAATATGACATAAAAACAGAAGCAGAAGATATTCTTCAAAAACTGGGCATTCCTGTCTCTGTTGTTATCAATTCCCTTTATCGTCAAATTATTTACAGACACGGTGTACCATTCTCTATAACGATTCCACAGGAACCACGAACAATAGACACTATGTCAGATACCGAACTGAACGCAAAGCTTCAGCACAGCTATGAACAATCCATTGCTGGAGAAGGCAGACCTTTTAACGAGGTGTTTGATGAACTCGAAAGGGGTCTTGTACAATGAACACCTATGAAATTATAATGACGCCAGATGCAACCACAGACCTTGTAGAACTGCGTAACTATATAGCTAATGTTTTGCTTGTACCAGATTTAGCTTGCTCATATATACGGACTATCCGTACAGAAATAAGCAAACTAGCTAAGATGCCCCAAAGGATATCACCAGTTTCTGAGGAACCCTGGCATTCTCGAGGTATTCGTAAAATAATAGTGAAAAACTTTTATGTTTATTACCAAATTGACGAAAATACAGAACGTGTCTATATTCTTAACGTCATTTATCAAAAACGTAATCTGCTTAAAATGTTGGCAGAAATGGACTTTGATTAATACTAGCACCCTATTGGCTACAATGGGGTGCTGTCTTGCAGAAAAAAAGTTTGACCTTATTATCTGCTTTTTTATGGAAGTATGTTTTGTTGTAAACAAGTCATGTTTGTGATAAAATAAATCTTGACAGATTTATTAGCGAGTTGCTTTGCAATATCGGAATGCACAGAAAACGTGTGCAAAAATTATGATAAAATAGGATTAGTAAAAGTGAGGTTTTATCCATAACGATTTTGCAGAAACCACGCACAATAGACACTATGTCAGATGCTGAACTAAACACAAAACTCTGGCACAGCTATGAACAATCCCTTGCCAGAGAAGGTGTGACTTTTAATGAGGTGTTTAATGAGCTCGAAAGGAGCCTTGTGCACTAAACACCTATGAAACCATCATGACATCCTATACAACAACAAATCTTGTAAAGCTATGTGACTATCTAGTAAAGTATGAGGAGTATTTCCAGTGTTGGTTGGGAGCATTACCGTTTTGTGACAACGTATTGAATTATAGAATGAAGGAGGTTTCTTTGAAAAAAAGATGAAAAAAATAATGTATACATGTTTGTTATGTGCTTTATTACTTATAGGGTGTTCAGAAGAAGCGAAAACCGATATATCAAATGCAACAGCTACACCGAGTGCAGTGAGTGTTTCTCAGAATAACGAACAAGATTTAATAGGTATTGATGCAGATGAAAATCTGAGTTTATCGGAGAAAGATGCATCTAAAGAGATAAATACTAATCTTGTAGATGTGCGAAAACAAAAATACAAACACGCAAAGGAGTTAATTGGAAAAAGGAAGTATAAAGAAGCGTATGACATTCTTGTGTCTCTAAATGCGCATAGGGCAGAATTTCCGAAATTACTCACATTGATAAAAAAAGTCAAGATTTTAGAGTTAGGAAGAATTAAGAAATGGAAAGAAAATAATAGTAAAAACCAAATTATTGTGATGGGAAGAAAGGTTAAGGTAAGGATAAGATATACTTCAAAGGATTGGAAAGACAAAGTAGCAAATTATACTGGAGAAATAAATTATAAGCAAAGTACAGCTTATAAGATTGCGATTGTTCATGGTGACAAACTAGATTACATTCGTGTAGATGATTCATTGCATAATATCTTTGATGGATGTATTGAATATGAAGTATGCAATGCAAGGTCACACGATTATATACAATTATATAGCCAGGAAGGAGAAGTCAAGAGAAAGGAAAGTGAAAAGGAATACCAAAAATATTTAGAGAAGAACAGAGCAAATGATAATAAGCAAGAAGAGAATGTAGAAAATGATAATGAACAAGAAAAAATTGCAGAACATAACGAAGTACTTCCAGACCCTAGTATTGGAATGACAGCAAGTGAAGTCGAGTCATCATCCTGGGGCAAACCTGAGAAAAAGAATATAACGGAGTATGCGTGGGGAACAGAAGAGCAATGGGTATATTCTAACTATAGATATGTCTATTTAAAGAATGGAATAGTTACCTCAATTCAAAGAAGCGAGTAAAAGACTAAATATATATTTGATTAAGGTTACGTTGTAGAGTGATTTCCTATGACTCAATTTTGCCCCTAAAGATTCAAAAACTGTGTAAAATAAAGAGAAAATGGGACTATCTCAAAGTGAACCTGTTGACAAATTAAATCAGCACCACCCGTCCAACGGGCAATGTCGTCAACTTAAGATATATAAAAAAATAATAAACTTGTAAAAAGTACTTGACAAATTGACGGAAGATTAATATTTCTACCTGCTTTACAGACGCCTATACACTATTAGGTTTTATTCATGACGATTCTGCGGAAACCGCGCACAATAGACACTATGTCAGATACCGAACTGAACGCAAAACTTAAGCACAGCTATGAACAATCTCTTGCGGGTGAAGGTATGCCTTTTAATGAGATATTTGTAAATTTTTACATGAATTATTTTATATGGCTGGCAAATTTTTACGTTGTCTGCCATATTTCGATTATTCAAATTATTTGATTTGGATAAGATAAATATTGCCAATAATATATAGAATCAAAACATGAGGGCTAACCACCTACCATCCTGATAATACCCAAAACAAATCTTACCATAATACGACAAAAAACTCAATAGCGACATCATTATCTGGCAAAAAAAGCAGTTGACAATTTGTAAACAAATAATTATAATATTCCATAACACGTAGAAGAGACGAGTAAAATGTGGTAACATGACAGAGAATGGTGACGGAACGCTCGATCCGCGAACGGCGGCGACGCGTCAGGCTGGAATCACCAGCATGGGAAGCATTTGAAAACTACCTCTGAGTGGCCCCAATCCGGTCCGGTGACGCCGTTATCGTCGAAATGAAGCCGGGTATTTGCCATGTCGCTGAGATGGCGGCTTGCCGTACAAAGCGCTGGAAGAGCAAATGCCAAAAAGGGTGGAACCGCGGGAATATTTCGAAAGTGATACCCCGTCCCTGTGAACGATCGTGTTTGTAGGGGCGGGGGTTGTTGTATTTGGGGGAGAGCAGTTGCGCGTGTACGCCCTGATTTGTGTGATGCGCGCGTGAAAATCAATTTGCCGTGAAAGATGGCAGGAAAGGACAGTGAGTGTTTTGAAGATCAAATTAAAAGACGGTTCCTGCAAGGAATATGCGGAGCCAATGGCGATCATTGACATCGCGAAAGATATCAGCGAGGGCCTGGCAAGGGTGGCCTGCGTGGCAGAACTTGACGGGGAGACCGTGGATCTGCGTACAGTCGTAGACGGAGAGCATGAGCTGAACATTCTCACGTTTGATAGCGAGGAAGGAAAGGCGGCGTACCGCCATACGACCGCGCATGTGCTGGCGCAGGCGGTCAAACGTATGTATCCGGAGGCGAAATGCGCGATCGGGCCGTCGATCGAGAACGGTTTTTATTATGATTTTGATATGGAATCACTTGACCGGGAAGCGCTGGACGCCATAGAAAAAGAGATGAAGAAGATCATCAAGGAGGGGGCGGTACTTGAGCGGTTTACCCTTTCGAGGCAGGAAGCGATCGACCTGATGAAGAAGAGGGATGAGCCCTACAAAGTGGAACTGATCGAGGATTTGCCGGAAGATGCGGAACTTTCGTTCTACCAGCAGGGAGAGTATATTGATCTGTGCGCCGGGCCGCACCTTATGAGCACGAAGCCGGTCAAGGCGTTCAAGCTGACATCCTCGTCGGGCGCTTACTGGAGAGGAAATGAGAAGAACAAGATGCTGACACGTATTTACGGAACGGCATTTACAAAGAAGGCGGATCTGGACGCTTATCTGGCGCATCTGGAGGACATCAAAAAGCGCGACCACAATAAACTCGGGCGCGAGATGGAGATTTTTACGACGGTGGACGTGATCGGGCAGGGACTTCCGCTCCTCATGCCAAACGGCGTGAAGATCGTGCAGAAGCTGCAGAGATGGATCGAGGATGAAGAGGATAAGCGGGGCTATGTCAGGACGAAGACGCCGCTGATGGCGAAATCCGATCTGTACAAAATTTCCGGACACTGGGATCATTACAAAGAAGGAATGTTCGTGCTCGGCGACGAAGAAAAAGACAAGGAAGTATTTGCCCTGCGGCCAATGACCTGTCCGTTCCAGTATTACGTATTCAAAGCGGGACAGAAGTCGTACCGCGATCTGCCGTGCCGTTATGGTGAGACTTCGACGCTGTTCCGAAATGAGGAATCCGGTGAGATGCACGGACTCACAAGAGTCCGCCAGTTTACGATTTCGGAGGGACATCTGGTCGTTCGTCCGGATCAGATGGTGCAGGAATTCAAGGACTGCATCGCGCTGGCCCAGTACTGCCTGCAGACGTTAGGACTGGAGGAAGATGTGACGTATCACCTTTCCAAATGGGATCCGGAAAATTCGGAAAAATATATCGGCGAGCCGGAGGTATGGGAAGAAACCGAGGCTCATATCCGGGGAATCCTGAACGAGCTAAACATCCCGTTTACGGAGGACGTCGGCGAAGCGGCTTTTTATGGCCCGAAAGTGGATATCAACGCGAAAAACGTATACGGCAAGGAAGACACGATGATCACGATCCAGTGGGACGCCCTTCTCGCCGAGCAGTTTGATATGTATTACATTGACGAGAACGGCGATAAAGTCCGTCCGTATATTATCCACAGAACATCAATCGGATGTTACGAGAGGACGCTGGCCTGGCTGATCGAAAAATATGCCGGGAAGTTCCCGACCTGGCTCTGCCCGGAGCAGGTGCGCGTGCTGCCGATTTCGGAAAAGTACGCCGATTATGCGGAGCAGGTACGCGCGGAACTGGCGGACCACGGAATCGACGTTACGGTGGACGGCCGGTCGGAGAAGATTGGATTCAAGATCCGTGAGGCAAGGTTGAAAAAGATCCCGTATATGCTGATCGTCGGCCAGAAGGAGCAGGAAGATGGAGTCGTATCGCTCCGCAGCCGCTACAAAGGCGATGAGGGGCAGGTATCCCTGGCAGATTTCATAAATGATATTACAGAGGAAATTCGTACGAAAGAGATCCGTACGATCGAAGGAGGCGCTGATGGAACAGAATAGTAATTTGAATGGAAAAGCGATCGCGTCGTTTATTGTTTCTTGTGTGGCGCTGCTCAGCGGCTGCTGTGTCTGGTATATCGCCGTGGTCTGCGGAGTAGTTGCCATCGTTCTCGGAATCCTCGCGCTGCGGGAGGGCAACCGCAGGCAGAAGGATCTGGCGATTGCGGGTATCGTTGTTGGCGCGACAGGACTCGCGATTGGCATCGTGGCGGCGGTATTGTATATTATGCTGTTTTCCGCGGCGGGGAATGGATCTTATACGCCGAAGGATAGTTCCGATACGGTGCTTATGGCGGTGCGTGGGCTGAAAGGTTTTTTCAGGTGACATGCTGACAGGAACGATGTTAAGTTGTTGTTAAATTGGAAAGGAGTTTGTCATGGAGGATAATTATTGGCAGCAGGATGATTTTGTGAAGCCGGTTGAACGGGAGCCAGATGAAAAGAGGGGACTTGGGATCGCGGCGATCGTGCTTGGCGTCTTATCCATTCTTTGCTGCTGTGTGGGGGTGGGTTTTGTTTTTTCCATCATTGGTGTGGTGTTTTCTATTATCTGCCTTGTCAAGGGAACCGGATCGGGGAAGACATTTGGTATCGTCGGGATTATATTGAACGGGATTGGATTTCTCCTGGGGGTATATATGATCATTTCGCTTGCCATGATGTTCAACTGGGAGAATTTCAATATTGAGACATTTAACCAGTTAGAATACATTGATCCGAACGATGAGGAGGCATTGTATAACTGGCTGCAGCAATTTTTCAGGGTGGATATAAGCGGTTATTATTACTAGAGTATATCAAGGAGTGGGAGGCGTTTAAACTGGAGGATTGAAATTTTGGCTGAACTATGATAGAATTTCAATTATAGAAAAGTGCCCATGATGGGGGCGGCAGCCTTCCGAACCCTTGACCGGTTCGCCGGAATACATAGGAAGGGAGGTGCGTATCATGACAACTGCGGATATTATTTTAATATTCATTGGGGTTATTGGCTTGCTGATTTCCTTTGGAAGTTTGATTGTTGCAATTCTGACCTTTCTCGATAAGAGAAGCAGGAAGAAATAAAAATGCCTAACCTGTCTGCCAACAGGTTAGGCGGTGCTCAATAGAGCATTACCCAATCGAGAGGCATCCACCCTTGGAGTGAGTGCTTTTCTTATGTTATTTATACCATAAACCGATAAAAATATCAAGTGTTTATAGATGAATACCAAATACCACAAGCAGATTTTTAACCATCCATTGTAAAAGGATGAGCAGTATTCCGGCATAAAGATAACCGCTTTTGAGGGAAAGTCCTTTCATGAAACGTGTTTCGTGGGAGGACTTTTTTCGTGCGGCGATCCATTCCACGGTATGGCTGATCATGAACAGCGCGTAGAGGACCGCGACGTACGGGACAAATGGATGGTAAAGAAACGATGCGATTAGATCGCCCTCCAAAAGCGCGCGTATGGCGCGGGTGCCGCCGCAGCCTGGACAGTACAGGCCGGAAACCCGGTAGAACAGGCAAGGGGGGATGGTTTCGGTCAGTTCAATGCGGAGACGGCCGGAGTGGATGAGGAAAAGGAACGCGAAAAGCAGGAGTGCAAAAATAAGACCGAGGATGTAAAGTATTTGTTCGGCGGATCGTTCTCGAAATGTTTTCATGGCGGCCTCCTGTCTGGCGTTCTTTTTTTGCGAAAATATCTCTGTGGCAGCAGTTGTGGTTTCATGTCGGGGATAGCAGCCAGTCGATCAGGTACAGGGACTTGATGCCATCGTAGGATTTGATATAATTCCGATCCATCGACAATACGATCTTTTCATAGTTATCAGGTATCATGCGCAGCGGCCGGAGTTCCCGTTCGCGGGTTTCCGGGGACTGCATGCTTTCCGTCACCTGCAGATACAGTTTGTCATCCGGCTTTTCTGCCACAAAATCAATTTCGGCTTCTCCGACTTTGCCGATATAAACATGGTAGTCACGTCGAATCAGTTCCAGGAACACGATGTTTTCGATAATGTGCCCCCGGTCCGCATCCCGATAGCCGAGCAGCATGTTTCGGAACCCCATATCAATAATGTAGTTTTTGCCCAATGTTTTCAGCAGCTGCTTCCCCTTCACATCATATCTGCCGACAGAGAAGAAAATAAAGGCGCTGCGCAGCATGGAAATGTATTTATCTACCGTTTTACCCGCGACGTTTTTACCTTTTCCGCTTTGGAGATCGCCTTCATTGGATAAGACATTACCGATCTTGTTCGGAGATGTGATGCTGCCAATATTGGAGCAAAGGAACATCATGATTTTCTGCAGCATACCCTGATCGGCCTGATTGTTGCGCTGGAGAATATCGCGCAGCACTACGGTAGAGTAGATGCCTTCCAGGGCCTGCGTGCTTCTAGCCTCGTTAAACTGATACTCCCTCAGGATCGGCATGCCGCCGAATTGCAAGTACCGCTGGAACTTTTCTTCGACCGTGACAGAGGGGGCAAACTCGTAGAAAGTCAGGAACTCCTGAAACGACAGGGGCAGCATTCGGATTTCCACATATCTGCCAGAGAGCAGGGTGGAAAATTCCGTGGAAAGCAGGTAGGCGTTGGAACCAGTGATGTAGATATCCACGTCAAAGTCGAGGCGGAACGACTCGATCGCCTTTTCCCAATGCTCCACAACCTGAAGTTCATCGAAGATCAGATATGTTTTTTCGTTTTTCACCACGCGTTCACTGACATGATCATAGAAGGCAAGGTAGTCAGTAAGGTCCCGGTAACGCAGCGACTCGAGATTCATGTGGATGATGTTGGCATCGTGAACTCCGTCGTCCGACAGGTATTGATGGAACAGGTCCAGCAGGGACGACTTTCCGCATCTGCGAATGCCAGTGACGATCTTGACCAGATCCACATCTCTGTTTTGAATGAGTTGATCTAAATACTCCGGGCGTTCGATAAGTTCAGCCATAGCGCACCTCCAGGTTTTCTTACCTATAATTATACTCCAAAATTTGAAAAAATCAATAGTTTCCGACTTGTAAGTCGAAAACTTTATGAAAAAGAGAAGTTTCTGACGAAGAAGTTTCAAAAAAATTCATAAATCATATTTTCGGATTCTACGTCTGAAAAACTTATCTATCAGTTTGTGCGGATTTGACCCGGATTATACTTGTGTGAACGGCAACTGCCCTGTAATAGCAGTTTGGGGTTTTCTATAGAGGATTGTATCACAGACTTGAAACATTTACAATGAATCCTGCTGTGGGAAATATAGTACCAAAATTTAGCAGGATTTTTGTAAACGGAGGAAAGCGATATGAACAATGTGTATGGATATGCCCGTGTGTCGAGCGTGGAACAAAATGAGGACCGTCAGATGATCGCATTACAGAGGGCAGGAGTCCCCGCGCATCGCATTTTTATGGATAAGCAGTCGGGGAAAGATTTTGACAGGGCCAATTATGAGCAAATGGTGTCGCGGCTGCGGGGCGGGGACCTGCTCTATGTCATGAGCATCGACCGGCTGGGGCGTAATTATGCGGAGATTTTGAAACAGTGGCAGAAGCTCACGAAAGAGATTGGCATTGACATTTGTGTGCTCGATATGCCGCTTCTGGATACGAGGAATGGGAAAGATCTGATGGGGACGTTTATCGCGGATCTGGTATTGCAGATTTTGTCTTTTGTGGCAGAAAATGAGAGGGAAAATATCCGGAAAAGGCAGGAACAGGGGATCGCGGCGGCGAAGGAGCGGGGTGTCCGGTTCGGCAGGCCGAAAACGGTGGTGCCGAGGAATTTCAGGAGTATCGTGAGGGCCTGGGAGAGGGGGGATATTAAGCTGAAGGGGGCGCTGGAAAGGTGCCAGATGAGCAAGTCTACGTTTTACCGGAGATTGCGTGAGATGAGGGGGAAGTGGGGAGATGGGCCGGCGTGAGAAGGGGTGGTGCCGGGGAGTTTTTTATTTCAGATCAATTGCATTGAATAATTGTTGAATCTCAAAATGGGTGTAGATGGTTTCTGTTAATGACTGGCCTTTATGGGCAATCAGAATATTGTGAAAAAGATTATGCGGGTTGTCAGGGCGAAAAGAATATGTTAAAATCTTGTCATGGAACAATCGTGTTGCAGGGTGCGTTGACCTCATTCCAAAAGAATGGGGGTGATGCTTATGAAAAATCATTTTGATTTTAAGGATATAATGACCTTTGGGTTATTCCTTTTGGCATTGCTTACATTCGTGTTTACGTTTTGTAAGTAGCTTTACATAGCAAAAACCACCCTGATACTTTGGACGGTTAAGGGTGGCTTTGCTATTCAGATAATCGGTCAAACCCCTTGTGGGCGGTTGTTCCTTTTCTAATACTATAACATGATTGCAGGGATTTGTAAAGATTCACTTAGTTTTATTTAACTGAAGTCTGCCATATTTAAAGAATCTTCCATCCTTCATGCCAGGAGGCCCCATATGAAAATCACAAACTACCAATTCCCCTTCGAGGACACCATCATCCGCGTCCCGATGATCAGTTACCGCCGCTTTTCCGAGCCGCTCCCCCGCCACTCCCACGGCAAGAACGCATTCGAGCTCCACTACGTGATGGAAGGAAAAGGAACTGTGATCATAGGGAAAGAACCATACGCGCTGTCCCCCGGAGTGCTCTACATGACAGGGCCGAACATCTCGCACGAACAACTCCCGGACGAGGCGGAACCGCTGACGGAATTCGGCCTCTTTTTCCTGATGTCAGAAAAAGAGACAAAAAGTCCACTGATCCGGACGTTTATGCAGCATGACAGGTGGATCGGGAACGCCAGTGAGGAGATCCGGGCGCTGGCGCATGCGATCCTGGAAGAAACGACGAACAGCAATTACGGATTTGCGCAGAAGATCCCGCTGCTGCTCTCGGAACTGCTGATCGAATGCGCGCGCCTTTTTGTTTCCCGCAGTCATCCGGTCGAGCGAAAGCTACCGTCCCCGACGCAGTCGATCGATGTGAATATGCTGCAGGAGGAAAATACGCTGCTGGTCGTTGATGAGATTTTTCTCTGCCGGTACGCGGATGTCACGCTGGAACAGCTGGCGGCTGTGATCGGACTCAGTAAGCGCCAGACGCAGCGCCTTCTGAATAAATATTATAATAAATCATTTTCCGCCATGAAGCTGGAATCCCGTATGGCCGCCGCGGAAATGCTGTTGCGCAACAGTACGTACAGCATAACGGAAATCAGCAATAAAACGGGGTATTCTTCCATTGAACATTTTACGAATGCATTCAAAAAATTTTATCAGGTAAGTCCCGGACGGTACCGCGGCATGCTGCGGGAGAAGTGAGCGAAAGGCGGCAGGTATACGGGTAGATGGCCGTATGAGCGCATTGTCTGGCAGTCTGTCATGAATTGTTGACGCCTTTTTTCAGCGTAAAAACGAACTCTGTGCCGACACCTTCCGTGCTGACGACGTTAATGGTCTGATTATGGGAAGTGATGATTTCTTTGGAAATGGACAGGCCGAGTCCGGTGCCTTTTTTATCCTTCCCTCTCGAGAGGTCCGTTTTATAAAAGCGGTCGAACACTTTTCCCAGGGATTCTTTCGGGATCCCGATGCCGGAATCTTTTACGGATATAAAAACTTTTTCCCCTTTTTTTCTCGTTCCGATCTTCACATCGCAGTGAAAATGACTGAATTTCACGGCGTTGTCAATGAGGTTGTACAACACCTGGTGGATCTTGCCCTCATCGGCGTATACGAGCAGTTCCTTTTTGGTGCAGAAATCAAGCATAAAGGTAATTTCTTTTTTGGCTGCCGTGCCTTCGAGCGTGTTCACTGTCTGGATAATAGTCTCATGGATGTCGAAATTTTTTAAGTCGAGAAGAACGCTTTCCCGGCTGAAGGAATTGAGCTCAAGCAGGTTCGATGTGAGGTTCGTCAGGCGCTCGGTCTCGGACAGGATGATGTTCAGGTACTTTTCCTGCGCCTCGTATGGAATTGTTCCGTCAAGCATGGCCTGCGCGTAGCCGCGGATCGAGGTGAGGGGCGAGCGAAAGTCGTGGGAAATATTGGAAATGAAGGCGCGCTGGTATTCGTCAAATTGATTGAGGTCCCTGCCAATGATATTCAGCGCGTTTGCCAGTTCCTGGAACTCGTCGTTTGTATGAATGCGGATCGGCGGATTGACGCGGTTGACGGAAAAGTTTTTCGCCGCGTTGCACAGTTTTCTCATCGGAATGATATTGATCACATAAATGAAGAAAAAACAGACGGCGAGAACAGCTGCCATCAGAAACAGCGCGCCGTCCAGTACATTAAAGTAATAGTGGATGCGGGACGGCGCGAAGGAAATGTCGAGATCGGGATTGTTCACGATTTCTCCCAGTACTTTATTTTGAATGATCGTAAAACCGATGGTGTGTGTGACATAGTAAGAACAGAAAAAGATGAGAATGTATAACAGCGTCAGCTTTCTCCCTAATGTCAGGCGTATTCCCTTCATGAACCGGCTCATCCTCTCTTCGACTCAAATTTGTAACCGATGCCCCAGACGGTGGCGATGCACCACTCTTTGTGGTCTTTTATTTTTTCGCGCAGCCGTTTGATGTGTACATCGACGGTTCTCGTGTCAACAACATATTCGTATCCCCATATACGGTCTAACAACTGTTCCCGTGTAAACACCTGATTTGGGTGTGAGGCAAGGAAGTATAAAAGTTCCAGTTCTTTCGGAGGCATTTCGATCGGATTGCCCATGTAAGTAACAGAGTAATTCGAGAGACTGACGGTGAGGTCTTTGTACTGGATTACGGCTTTTCCACCAGTGGCCGGAGCGATGTCCGGGGAGGCGGGGCCGCCCGGATGGTAGCGGCGGAGGACGGCTTTGACCCTTGCCACCAGTTCTTTCGAGTCAAATGGCTTGATGATGTAATCATCGGCTCCGAGCTCAAGGCCGAGTACTTTGTCAAAGACTTCTCCTTTGGCCGAGAGCATGATGATCGGAACCGACGAAGTCTTTCGAATTTCCCGGCACACATCATATCCGTCGATGCCAGGAAGCATGATATCCAGCAGGATCAGGTCGGGCTGGAACGAGGTGTGCTTTTTCAATGCCATTTCACCGTCATGCGCCTGTTCGCATTGAAAACATTCTTTTGTGAGGTACAATTCAATCAGTTCAGCGATGTTCGTATCGTCGTCTACGATCAGGATCCTCTGTTTATCTGCCATGGTAATACCTTCCTTTCAAATGTCTGTATGTGAAGTGCCTGCGCAGTCATGTTTGTGCGTGGAATGTGCCCCATCAGTACTTGAAATCGGCGATCGTCACCCCGTAGCCGCCCTCGCCGTATTCGCCCATGCGGTACGATTCGATGTATTTGGTCCGCTTACAGTGAGACTGGACGGCGTTGCGCAGGGCGCCCGTTCCGACGCCGTGGATGATCGTGACCTGATGGAGCCTGGCGAGGTAGGCGTCGTCCAGATACTTGTCCAGCAGGGGGATCGCTTCATCCACTGTTTTTCCGATAAGGTTGATGCTGGTAGACACGCTCATTGATTTGGAAGCTTTGATACTTCCCGCGCCAGATCGTTCCCTTATTTTTTCTTTACGGACCTGCAGCGTTTCTTCTTCTAACAGTTCAAGATCGCTCAGATCGACCTCGGAGCGCATAATGCCCATCTGGACAAAGAGTTTTCCTTTCGCGTTTGGCAATGTGCTGACGACGCCCTTTACGCCGAGAGAGTGTACCATGACGAGGTCGCCGACCGACAGGCTGTCAGGTGCCGAAGCCGGGCGCTTTTTGCGGGATTTTGATTCCAGCTTTTCGCCGGTCCGTTTCAATTGCTCGCGGATGGAGGAACGCTGCTGCTCCATTTCTTTCGTGGAGCCGCCGCCAGCCATCCATTTGTTATACTTGCGGATGGATTCGTCGGCCACGTCTTTTGCCTTCTGCAGTATTTCGCCGGCCTGCTCGTTGGCGCGGCGCAGTATTTTGTCTTTTGCCTTATCGATCCGCTCATTTTTTTCCTGCCATTTTTTCTTCTGCCGCTCGGCTTCTTCACGGTAAGCGGCGGCTTTCTGCCGTTCAGCTTCCAGTTCTTTCCTCGTCTCTTCCAGACCGGTCACGACGTCTTCGAATGATTTGGCGTCGTCGTCCACGAGGGAATTGGCATGGTCGATGATTTCCTGCGGCAGTCCCAGCTTGCTTGAGATGGCAAAGGCGTTACTTTTTCCGGGAACGCCGATTAGAAGCCGGTAGGTCGGCCGCAGCGTTTCCACGTCAAATTCGCAGGAAGCATTTTCCGCCTGTTCGGTCGAGAGTGCATAGATCTTGAGCTCGCTGTAGTGGGTTGTCGCCATAGCGGTCACATGCCGGTTCCGCAAATTGTCGAGGATCGAAATGGCAAGGGCCGCGCCCTCGACCGGGTCGGTCCCGGCTCCCAGTTCGTCGAAAAGGGCGAGGGAGTTTTTGTCTGCCCGGCTGAGGATGGAAATGGTATTTGTCATATGGGACGAAAACGTACTTAAACTTTGTTCGATGCTCTGCTCATCGCCGATGTCGGCGTACACTTCCTCGTAAACGCGCAGACACGAGCCGTCAAAAGCTGGGATATGAAGTCCCGACTGCCCCATCAGCGTAAAAAGTCCGACGGTCTTCAAAGAAACAGTTTTTCCGCCGGTATTTGGGCCGGTTATGATCAGAAGGCGAAAGTCTTTTCCGAGTGTCACATCGATCGGTACAACTTTGTCCCGCGGAATGAGAGGGTGGCGTCCTTTTTTAATGGAAATATAGTTTTGAGTAAAGTCCGGCTCGCTTCCCTGCATTTTTTTCGATAATTTCGCCTTGGCGAAAATAAAATCAAGTTCCGCCAGTAAAATGACATTTCTCTCAAGTCCTTCCGTCTCCGGCGCGAACAAACTGCTGATCGAGGCAAGGATCTTTTCGATTTCGTCCTGCTCTTTCATGGCGAGTTCAGCTAGTTCGTTATTTAGCTTGACGATGGCCATCGGTTCGATAAAAAAGGTGGAACCGGTGGAACTCTGGTCATGGATCATGCCCTGGAACGTGGATTTGTACTCCTTTTTGACCGGCAGGCAGTAGCGGCCGCCGCGCATCGTGACGATATTGTCCCGCAGCATATCAGAGGAAGCGTTTACGGTGGCGTTTAACTGCTCCCGCACTTTGTCGTTCGTCGTTTTGATCTGCCGGCGGATCCGTTTCAGTTCACTGCTCGCGTCATCGCTGATCTCCTCTTCGGAGAGGATACATCTCTTGATTTCGCGGTTGATCTCAGGAAAACTCTGCAGTCCGGCAAAACGGCCGGATAAAAAGTCGGTTTTCTCGTCCTTTTGGTCGAAGGCGATCGCCCGTTTCGTCACATCCAGAAGCGCGCCGATGCGCAGCAGTTCCCCGGCGCCCAGCGTACCGCCTTTGGAGAGCGGGACGAGGCTCGGGCGGATGTCTGTCAGTCCGTGAAAGGAAAGGGCGCCGTGGTGGAAGATCCTCGTCAGGGCGTGGGTCGTTTCCGCCTGGAGCGCAATAATCTCACTTTTATTGGAGAGCGGCCGGAGATGGCTGGCGCTTTCCCGCCCCAGCGGGGAGTCCGCTTCTTCGGTCAGCATTTTTATTATTTTATCAAATTCTAATGTTTTGCATACTTTCTTATTCACAATATTCCCCATTTCTTCGCTCGATTTACTTTTTCGCGTTTATGTGTCCATTCTATCACAGAAAATCAGGGGTTACAATGATTTCTCAAAATATTTTCTGCCGGTGGCTTGAAAAATGGCCGGCGCAGATAACGGGCGCAAAAAAAGGGAGCATGGTTTTATTTGTTAGTTGAAAAATCGGGTGGTACGTGATATACTAATTAAGCATCTCTATACCTGCTCCGGTATCGGGAGCGCAAAATCGGGAAAATACGAGGCTCATTACGGGATGGATCACCTTTTTGGCCTCAACACCATAATGTATGATTGATAGAAAGGAAGGATCTAACATGAAGAAGTGGATTTGTGCGATGCTGTGCCTGTTGGCAGTTGTGGGACTCGCATCGGTCTGTGCAGAAGCTTCGACGGAGGAAATGACGCAAATAAACCCTGTACCAAGCGCAACGCCTGTTGCGGCAAGTGCCGCCCCGAGTGCGACACCAACGATCGTACCGACAGCTACGCCATCTGTCGATACCGATAAACTGGAAACCTCCGTCCCCACACAGTTGCCGCCTTTTACCGGCAATAAGGTGATCCGGGACGAAAAAGTTTTTGTGACAGCGGAAAGTCCGTCGGACAAGACCTGTACGATCACCGGCTATATCGGCGACGTCAGCGTGACGACGCTCTATATTCCCGGGCAGATCAATAAAAAAACGGTGACAGCCGTGGCTGAAGGCGTATTTACAAAATGTCCGTATTTGAAAAATATCGTCGTATCCGGCGATACTGAATTGCAGGGAACAAATGTGTTTTCGACGGTGACAGGCGTCGAAATCTGGGGAAAGACCGGCGGGAAAGCAAATGCGTTCGCGTCCGCCAGAGGATTGTTATTCCACCCGCTGGACGGCCCGGCGAAGGTTTCTGTGAAAAAATCTTCCGGCCTAAAGCGCGCGACCGTGACGTGGGACGCCGTTAATGGCGCTGTATCTTACCACTTATACCGCAAGCAGGGAAAAGGCCAGTACTCCGACGCTGTGAACGTAACAGCGGCTTCTTACGCGAACGACGGCCTGAAGCCGGGAGCCAAATATACATACCGCATCAATCCGGTGTTTACGGCGGCCAACGGTGACAGCATCGAGGGCATCGGCTCCAAAGAAACCGCGATCACGATGAACCCCGCCAAATTGAAAAAGGTAAGGGCGAAAGGCATTCGCGGCGGCATTCAGGTCAGATGGGGCCGTGACAAGAACGTGAACGGGTATCAGGTATATATGAAAGTCCACGTAAAAGGCTTCAAGACAAAATTTAACCGCGTAAAAACGATCAAGAAAAACAAGACCACGGGTTACCGCTGCAAAATGCTGGTGCGCGGCATGAAGTACAGCTATAAAGTCCGTTCGTTTAAGAAAGTCAGTGGCAAAACGATCTACGGACCATATGTGACCGTTACGACGAAGGCAAAATAGAAAGGTTGAGGTTTGGGGAAATGTATTATTTGAAGGATTACAGGGAAGGGCAGAAACTTGTCGGTACCTATCTGTGCAAGACGAAACAGGTGTTAAAGACCAAAGCGGGAAAAACGTATTATTCCCTGACGTTGCAGGATAAGACGGCGATCGTTGACGCGAAAATATGGGATCTGAATAATGGCATCGCAAGTTTTGAGGCACTGGATTATGTCTACTGTGAAGGCCTGGTAACGACATTCCAGGGAAATATACAGATGAATATTTCCCGTCTCCGCCAGAGTGAAGAAGGAGAGTACGATCCGGCGGACTACATTCCCGCCACGACCAAAGATGTGGAGCAAATGTTTGGTGAGATCATTTCTTATGTGAACAGCGTAAAGAATCCGTTCCTGAACCAGCTTCTTACTTCCTTTTTCGTTGAGGACGAGTCCTTTATCCGTGAGTTTAAGAAACATTCCGCGGCAAAAAGCGTTCATCACGGTTTTCTGGGCGGCCTTCTGGAGCACACGCTCAGCGTGACGAATATGTGCGATTTTTTCTGTAAGTCGTACCCGCGCCTGCACCGTGACCTGCTCATCACGGCGGCCCTGTTCCACGACATGGGCAAGATGGACGAGATCGCCTCGTTCCCGCGCAACGATTACACCGACGCCGGACAGCTTCTGGGCCATATTTACATCGGTGCCCAAAAACTGACCGCGGCCATTTCGCGGATCGAGGGTTTCCCGAAAAAAATGGAACACGAACTGATCCACTGCATTTTAGCACATCACGGCAAACTGGAATTCGGCTCCCCGAAAGTGCCGGCGCTGATGGAGGCCATGGCGCTCCATCTGGCCGACAACGCGGATGCGAAACTGCAGACGCTGACCGAAGTATTCAATCAGGCCGGCAGCAATATGGAGTGGCTCGGCTTTGACCGCAGATTTGAAAGTAATTTACGCCAAACATCCGGAGACGCATATGGAGTTTAAAAAGAATCAGGAAATCATTCTCACAATCGATGATTTAGGAAACAACGGAGAGGGCATTGGCCATGTGGATGGCTATGCTCTTTTTGTCAAGGACGCGCTTCCTGGCGAGACGATCCGCGCGAAGGTAATGAAGTGCAAGAAGAATTACGGGTTTGCGAAGCTGCTCGAGATCCTGCCGGGAGAAGCGCGCGATGTGGGCCGGGTGAAGCCGGCGTGCCCGGTAGCAAGGCAGTGCGGCGGGTGCACGCTGCAGCATCTTTCGTATGAGAAGCAGCTGGAATATAAGCAGAAGAAGGTGCGGGACTGTCTGGAGAGGATCGGCGGGGTCGGCAGGGAGTTGTCAGGGGCGTCGAGGGAAGAGGGAGAACGGATCGGAGAAGCGGCGGGAGCGCCAGCGGACGGGAGGGATAGGATAGGCGCAGAGGCGGGGATGTTGGGGGAAGAGGGAGAACGAATGGGAGAAGCGGCGGAGAAATGTCAGGTTGGGATCGGGGTCGAGTGGCTGCCGATCATAGGTATGGAACAACCGTGGCATTATCGGAATAAGGCGCAGTTTCCCGTACGGATGCGGAAAGGGGAAGATGGCGTGCTGCGTCCGACGGCAGGGTTTTACGCGGGTAGGACTCACAGTATCATTCCGGTGACGGACTGTGCGATTCAGCATGGGTGTATGAAGGAGATTTTGGAGGCTGTCCTGGACTGGATGTGGGAGGATGGGATACCGGCTTATGATGAGGAACGGCATCAGGGGGTGGTTCGCCATGTTTATATCCGGCGGGGGTTTTATACGAATGAGGTTATGGTCTGTCTCGTTGTGAAGGAGGGAGTTGCGGATAAGGGGGCGTTTGGCAGGCTGGTTGAGAGGTTGAAGGGTGTGGAGGGGATGACAGGGGTTTTACTGAATTATAATACGGAAAAGACCAATGTTATTTTAGGCAGCAGGATGGAGCTGCTCTGGGGGAAAGAATACATAGAGGATTGTATTGGTGGAATCCGTTATCGTATTTCTCCGCGCTCGTTTTATCAGGTGAATCCGGTACAGACGGAAAAGCTGTATCGGACTGTTTTGGAGTTTGCGGAGTTATCCGGCAGGGAAACGGTTTGGGATCTGTACTGCGGGATTGGGACGATTTCGCTTTTTCTGGCGCAGCGGGCGAAGATGGTTTATGGCGTCGAGGTTGTACCGGAAGCAATCGAGAATGCGAGGGAGAACGCCCAGTTGAATGGGATCGGGAATGTGGAGTTTTTCTGTGGCAGGGCGGAAGAGGTGCTGCCGGGGATGGTGCAGAAAGCGGAGGAAGTCAGAGCAGATGTAGTCGTGGTGGACCCGCCGAGGAAAGGGTGCGACGGGGTGCTGCTGGATACGATCCGGGAGATGGCGCCGGAGAGGGTGGTGTATGTGAGCTGCGATCCGGGGACGTTGGCGAGGGATGTCAGGGCGCTGGGGGAGTTTGGGTATGAGGTGAGGAAGGTGAGGGCGTGCGATATGTTTCCGCAGGGGGGGCATGTGGAGACGGTATGTGTTTTGGGCAACAAAAACAGAAAGCCGGATGATTACCTGAAAGTCAATATTGATGTAGATAAGATACATGATATATTGGATAAGGAAAAAGCGGAAAAGGAAGCAAAGGAAAAATCACAATCCAAATAGAGTGATTTCAAAATAATAAAATACTATTTTCTTAAAGACCTATTGATGAACGAATAGTTTGTTGATAGGTCTTTTTTGATGAACATATCAAATACGACTTTTTATATCTACTACAGCCGGATATTAGATGTCGAACAAAACAAATGATGAAATACATTTGCTATCCTATATGTGTCGAACAAATTGACTCAAAGAAGCGCTGTGCGACTTGCCGTTCGACAGACAATTAAATAGTAGGCATATTATCCCTGACTTCTTAACCCTCATAAGAGGGATATACTGTGTAGCTGGCGATGAAGGTTGGTCGAAAGACTGCTCAAACATAAAAGGCTGTTAGCCGCCTCAGTATTACCAATGACTGCAAAGTTGGATTAAATATAAGAGGAAAAGGACACCGAAAGTGCGATGAATATTTTGATTTGGATAAAGCAGCAATCCGGAACAAGAATATTCCAGAGGGCAAACAGCTTCGCATGAGTAGGAGTTGGCAACTCATGATCTTCTGTTGAGCACAGAAATCTAAGTGCGACATGCAAAGTCATAATATGTCGAGAGAACACGGTAGTTTATGTCTTGGATATTCATTGATTTTAGCAAATTGTTATGACGGGAATCAAGAATAACTGAGTTTTAAGAATTTGTTGAAATGAGTGAAAATCCTGCTAAGTACATATTATGTACATTTATTCACTCTGTAGTAAAAATATTAAAGCAAAAGGAGGCAAAAAACATGGATGAAAAAGTAATCCCATTGGGAATTGATCATGGCTGGAGCCACATTAAGACACGTAATTCCTGCTTTGTGTCGGGAGTGGCAGAGCTTGGTTCAGAACCGATGGTATATGAAAACATCTTGGAGTACAACGGTAAATATTACCGGATTGGTGGCGACAGGCTGAAAGTTCAGGACAACAAGGTATGTGATGAAAATTACTATCTTCTGACGTTGGCAGCAGTTGCAAAAGAATTGAAAGCCCGTGGAATGAAGAATGCAAAAGTTGTACTTGCAGTCGGATTACCGATTGGGAGATTTGGAGCAGAGAAAAAAGATTTTATCAATTATCTGTCAAAAAATCGAATGGTAAGATTCCGTTATGAAAAGACACAGTATCTCATTACGATTGAAAAGGTTTTAGTCTACCCACAGTGCTATGGAGCAGTGGTTGACAGACTGCCACAGATGGCAGGTCAGGAATTTGTAGTGGATATCG
Organism: uncultured Eubacterium sp.; assembly: GCA_910583555.1. Lineage (GTDB taxonomy): Bacteria > Bacillota > Clostridia > Lachnospirales > Lachnospiraceae > Eubacterium_F. Next base: position 16,668 of record CAJTXO010000022.1, on the reverse strand, counting down.
GTTCCTGGACGGTTGATACCTTAAAGATTATCGACAGGGCACCGGATGAATCAAGCAGCGGTTCTGATCCGAACGGTATCATTACCTGTATGCGCAAGATTGATGAAGCCTGTGTACGCAAGATGAACACCAAGATTGACGAATTTATGATTCGTGAGGTTATGGTCAAAGGCGATGCCAATCTCGATCAGGAATACATTGACATTATTAAGAAAGAAATCGAGAAGTACACAAAGTCCATTTTCCGCATTATTGTTGAGAATGGTGTAAATGTGAAAACCACCCCAATTACTTTTGTTGGCGGTGGTGCCGGATTGATGAAGAAGTATGCCGGACTGAACCAACGCAACATTTCTTATATTGAAGATGTAAGGGCAAATGCGATTGGTTATGAGACAATGGCAACCCTGTATCTGGGTAAAAGAAGAACAGCATAAGGGGTGAGGGCAGATGGAGAAAAAAGAATTTCGACATGTGACTGTCCGTTTAAGCTACAACAGTCCGGAACATATGAAGATTATGGGAATACTGGATGATCTGAATCTGGCAGTGCATAAGTCGAAAAATCAGTTTATTATCAATGCGATCAATTGCTATGTAGCTATGCTGGAAAGCGGTGATCTGACAAAAACTGCAGCACAGGAAGCCGAAAAAGTTCATTATGTAACAGACCATGATCTGGAGGAAGAGCTTTCAAAGATGAAAAGTGCAGTACGGACAGAGATATATGAGGATGTCATACGGCTTTTTGGCTGTAATCTGCTGGCATCTAAAGTGGATATACCTAAACCGGTAAAAGCAGTAGAAAATGAAAGGATTGACACAGCGGAACAGGAAGAAATAGCGATTATGGATGTGTCAGATACGCTCAGCCAGTTTGATAATGTTATGCAGCATGTGATGGACTGGAGCGATGGTGAATAAAGGAGGTGAGGACGATGAAGAGATTGATCAGAATATTGACTTATCGGTATATGATGGCATAGATCTGGGAGGTTACCGTGAGAATCAGAATTACAATTTTATAAGGGAAGTCCGATACAGGCTCGGACTTATGGGAAGAGGCATGCCGATGAGTGGTGTGCCTTTTTTCTTTTTCCGTACATTGTCGAACAGTATGGGGAAAGAGGAGGGATACAAGGGTGCCTGTGGGAAAATTATTGAGAAAGGAATGATGATATGAAATCAACAAAGATGAAGCGGGTTTTAGCCCTGCTTATGGCAGTCGTGCTTACAGTGACTACCTTCGGGCAGAATGGAGCTGCACTTGCAGCGGAAGCAGACAACGGTTCACAGGAAGAACTTAGGCTGTATGACGCAGGGGAAAGAACAGATCTGGATGCAGATGAAGTGGCAACAGCAGAGAATATCAATGTTCTGCTTGAGTCGGATTATGATGTGGCAGATGTTAAGGATGGAATATCCTTTTATGAGGATAAAGTGTCTGTTTCCTATGATGCTGACAGGAGTGAGTTTGATATTACCAAAGCAGGCACTTATGATACCTACTACATTGTGGAACCAGTAAGCGGAAAGAAAGCCTATCTCATTCACAGAAAGGTTACAGTGGACGAACCGGAGTATCAGGCAGAAAGTGCTTCTGGTAAAGAAGCAGATACCGAAGAGGAGGAGTCTGAGCCGGTTGTGGGGGAGATGAGGAAGAATGAGGAGCTTCCATTATCAGAGGGTGAGATTGAGAGTGTTCAGAGTAATACAGCAACCTTTACCATTCATCTGGACGATAATCAGGATACGGAAATGATGGAGGAAGGTATTGATCCGGAAACAGGAGCTGAAGGAGATCTTAGTGATAATGCGGTTTCGGATAGTTCTGTAAAAGAGCTTGAAATAAAGCCAGCTGCCTCGGATCACACTGTCTTTAACAGAATCGGTAGTTTCCTGAGTTCTGTAGCATCCATTGCAATGCCGGCAGTCACGGTACAAGCTGCAGAATCAAAAGATACTATGAAGGTATCCTATTCCGGATATGCAAGTTATTGTGGGCATAGAACAGGTATTAAATATATATCTGAATCCGGTGGTTATAAGAATCATCTTGTATATTGTATGGATATGCACAGAAATACTACAAGCGGAACTGTGACCGCAGGTGGCAAGGTAAAGGCACAGATTACCTTCTGTCTGGTCAATGGTGCCAGAACACTTGGAGGAAAATGTCATACAAATAAGTATTCTTCCGGTTCAGCTTCTGCGGATTATTTTATCACCAGTGCAGCAATCCATGTGTTAAATGGAGAGGTCAAACTATCATATTATAACGATGGCAGTGGTGTATATAAGAATATCGAGCAGATGGTAACGGATGCGAAGAACCTGGATAAGAGCAAGTACAATCTTGAGACAGGTCTTACTAAGAGTGTCACTTATACTATTTCACCAAAGACAACGGAATGGAAAGAGATTTCCGATGGACTTTACCGTTCTTCCGATAAGTTCGTGAGAACAAAAACGGGCAGTATTACAGATGTTAAGTACACAATAACCGGCGTACCGTCAGGTCTTACAACAGGTGAGATTAAGAAGGACGCTTCTGATATCGTGGATGAAGAAGATTTGAAAAAGTATGATGTCTGTGTGGCACAGACAGATGCCGATAAGGAATCTTCTAACTTTTATCTGTACTGTAATTCCGAGGTAATGACGAAGATACTTAAAAATAACAGTACCATTAAGGTACAGGCAAAAGCTTATTCCGATGAAAAAGGCGGGAGAAAGTGGACTCCATCCGTAGTGTCACAGCAGAAGATTACGTTTTTGGAGGAATTTACCCCGGTATCTGCAAAGGCTGCTGTGAAAGTGACATCCGATTTTAAGCCGGGCAGTCTCTCATTTATGAAGACGGATAAGTTTACGAAACAGCCTGTTCCGGGTGCAACTTATTATCTGTATGAGGATAAGGATTGTGATGATATTCTGTGCGAACTGACAGCCAGTGATACACAGCCGGGAATTTACGGAACCGGTATCCAGACACTTACGCAGGAAACGTATTATCTAAAGGAAGTTGAGAGTCCGGACGAGTATCAGATTGACGATACCGTTTATGAAATCAGCATAGACTATTTTACCATCTATGATGCAAAGGGGAAGGTGACAAAGGCTGCAACAAAGACTTTTACTCATGAAGAATATCCGGAACCGGTAGGCGTGATCATCAATAAAAAGGACTCTTTTTCAAAAGTAGAAATTACTACCGCCGGGTTTGCAGTGTTTAATGATGCAGCCTGTACACAGAGAACGGTTATTGATGCAGAAAGAAATCCTGCCCAGGTTCCGGTCTTTCATTATGATGAGGACTTAGGTGGTGCAGTATCCGAGAAGTTCATGAAGACGCAGGACACCTACTATGTCAAAGAGGTGGAGATACCGGAAGGATATAAAGATCCGGGAACGGTATGGACAGTGAAGCCGGAAAAAGGTGATGTGGTACAGCTTAATGTGGAGAATACGCCGATCCGATGTGATGTAACCGCAGATAAGAAGGACAGTGAGACGGGAGATGAAGCACAGGGCGATGCGACACTGGAAGGAGCAACATACGGTCTGTATGCAGCAGAGGATATCAAGTATCCGGATGGGACCGGGGTAGTGACATATAAATCTACTGATCCAATTACTTCTTCTAAAGGAACAGACTTTAAGTTTTTAGAAGTGGCTGCAACGAAAGACACGCTGCTTGCAACAGTGAGAACAGATGTGGATTCAGATTTTGCTTTCGGAAATCTGTACTTTGGCAATTACTATATCAAAGAGATTGAAGAGAGTGAAGGATATCTGTTAGACAGCACTATATATGATGTAAAGTTCCGTGAAGCACAGAATGTCCATCAGGATATCAGCCTTACAAGGGAAGTGAAAGAAACTGTCATAAAGCAGCCCTTTGAGATCATCAAGGTATCAACGGATGGAGATAACGATGAAACAGAGAAGGTGCCGGGGGCAGAATTTACGGTAAAGCTCCAGTCTGATATTGACAAGAGCGGATGGGAACAGGCAAAGACTTATGATGTGCTTGTAACGAATGAAAGAGGATATGCAAAATCCATTGATCTTCCGTATGGAACATATCTCGTGAAGGAGACAAAGGTTCCGAAAGACCTGTATAAGACCGATGATTTTACGGTAACAGTTACAGAGGACAGCAGGGAGCCGCAGGTATGGAGGATATTAAATGATGCACCATTTGAGGCATATATCCGGCTTGTCAAGAAAGATAAGGAAAGCGGGGAGACGGTCCTTTTATCCGGTGTGACATTTAAGATTAAAAAAGCTGGTTCTGATACTTTTGTCGAACAGAAAGTGGGAGATAAAAAGATCAGCGAGTTTATAACGGACGAAACCGGTACGGTAACTACTCCGCTGAAACTGAAGTATGGTGAATATGAGGTTACGGAGATTACGGCACCGGAAGGGTACCTTATTACGGAGGAGAGTCTTCCATTTACTGTTACCAAAGAAGGGGCGGTTGAAGTGCTGGAGGACGAAGATGGGGATCCGGTCATTACTGTAACCATAGAAAATCAGCCTGTAAAGGGAAGCATCACAATCCATAAAGAAGGAGAAGTCTTAGCCGGTGCAGAATATGATACCATTATTGACCGTATTCTTACTGCAGTGACAGGAGATAACCGGAGTGTGAAATTCCGGTATGAGGAAGCGCCGCTTTCCGGTGCGGTATATCATCTGATTGCAGATGAGGATATTTATACACCAGACAACCAGAAGGACGAGGAAGGCAATCGAAAGATTGCAGTGATTGATGGAGTACCTGCAACACAAGGTGCAGTAGTTGCCATTCTTACTACGGATGAAGAGGGTGAGGCTTCTGTGTCGGATCTTCCTCTTGGAAAATACCGTATTGAGGAAGTGGAAGCACCGGAGGGATTTGTTCTTGATGAAGAGGCAAAGCAGATCGAGCTTACTTACGCAGATGAGCACACAGAGGTTGTATATCAGAATGCAGAGCTTGTGGACGAGAGAGTAAAGACAAAGCTTTCACTAATCAAAAAGAACTCTGTAAATGAGGTGCCGGTTGAGGGAGCTACTTATGGTGTCTATGCAACAGTGGATATTGTCACAGCAGACGGAGAAATTCTTGTGGAAGCAGGCAGCCTGATTGAGTCGGTTCAGACGGATGAAGAGGGAAAAGCAGTCTTTGAAGCAGACCTTCCTCTTGGCAGGTATTATGTGAAAGAAATGGAAACCGCACCGGGGTATCTGGTGGATGAAAGTGAATACGAGGTAGACTTTACCTATCAGGATGCGAAACAGGCGTTGATTACAAAAGAGATAGAAGTGTCTGAAATCCCGATTATCGTCGAGGTTTCAAAATCCGATGTGACAACCGGAAAGGAAATCACAGGGGCAAAACTTGAAATCCTTGATGAATATGGAGATGTATATGCAGCATGGACGACAGACGGTACACCTTATACACTGAATGCGATTCCGGCGGGTGACTATACACTGAGAGAGACTTTTGCCCCATACGGTTATATGATTGCAAACGAAGTTACTTTCACAGTAGAGGAGACTGGAGAGATTCAGAAGGTATCCATGACGGATGAGAGAGTGAAAGGTTATATTGAGATTTATAAGACAGACAGTGATACGAAGAAAGCGATCAAAGGAGTTGTCTTTGAAATCAGGAATGAAGAGGGGAAGGTCATTCAGAAGCTGAAGACTGACCGCAAAGGATATGCGAAGTCGAAAGAACTGGATATCTGTACCTATAAAGACAACGGCGATTTTGATCAGGATATCCCGTATGTTGTGGTTGAGACAAAAGCAGCAGAGGGTTATGTGCTTGATGAAAAAGAGCACAAAGTAACGATCCGGTATGATGACAGTGCGACAGAGCCGGTAGCATATCAGCTTCATATCACCAACAAACCAAAAGAGCCAAAACTTCCACAGACAGGTGGAGGCTATAAGCCTTGGATGTTCGGTGTAGCTGGCGGGGCACTTATCATAAGCGGTATTGTGATGTATTTCCGCAGAAGGAAGCGACCACGATTCCGTAGAGTAACAAAATAGTAACCAGAGACTTTTTTAACCGCCGGCAGAGGTCGGCGGTATTCAATTTTAAGGAGGAATTTTATTATGATGGAGTATTCAACATTTAAAGCAGTAGCAGAGAAGAAGATTCTGGATTATCTTCCGGAGGAGTTTAAGAATGCAAAGGTAGAAATCACACCTGTGAAAAAGGTAAACAAGACAAAGGATGCAATCACGATTAGAGAGGGTGAGAGCAGCAGGGTGTCACCAAATTTCTATCTCGATGATATGTATGAGCACTATCAGGATTGCGGTAATCTGGATGAGGTATTCCAAAGCGTGGCGGATGCTTATGTTGCCAATGTAAAGAATATGGGGAACATGTCCATACCAAATGTCACACGGGAGTTTGTGGAAGAGAATGTTATCATGGTTATGATCAACACGGAAAGTAACGAGGAACTTTTAAAGGGTGTACCACACAGGGAAATCAATGATTGTTCCGTAATCTATCGAGTTGTTTTTGGGAAGGATGATCAGGGAATTGCTTCTGCAATTGTAAATGACAATATTGCAGCAACAGTAGATTTGAGTGAGCAGGAGCTGTTCCTAAAGGCGACGGAAAACACTAAGAGAATCCTTCCGACAACCATTAAGCCGATGTCTGAGGTTATCATGGAGATGATGATTGGAGATGGGATGCCAAAAGAAATTGCAGAGGCAATGGTTTCGGATGTAGCTTCACAGGATGAACTTATGTGGGTTATCTCAAACACAAGCGGTGTAAATGGTGCAGTCAACATGCTTTATGATGAGAATCTTCAAAAGCTTGCAGAACAGTTACAGGATGACCTTTACATTCTTCCGTCATCTATCCATGAAGTACTCTGTGTACCTGCCGGCAAAGGGGAACCGGAAGAATTTGCAAAAATGGTGCAGGAAGTCAATATGAATGTAGTGGATTTGGAAGACAGGCTTTCCAATCAGGTTTATCACTACGATAAGAAGCTTAGGAAGCTTACGATGGCAACAGATGAACCAAATAAGAGAATTGATGGGATCGTTGCAGAGCCTTCTTTGATCTACGATACAAAGGAGCAGATGAGATAAGGAGGGATGGCGGATGGATAAGGTAGAGATTGAAATAGAGGATATTCATGAACTTGTCAGGCTTATTACCGATATGCCGGAGGGGGCAATGGTGGAGGTAGTGCTTGGAGAGGAGGATGCTGAAGGTGGAGAACAGTGATTTTCAGTTAGATGTGGTGTCTGTCAGGCTTGTAAAGGACCATCCCATATATTCTCCTGTTAAGATAAAAGATCCGGAATCAGCGATAAAGGTTATGGGAGAGGTAATGAAGAACTTGGATAGAGAAGTTTTGGGAATTATCAATCTCAAAACAGACGGTACGCCAATCAACTGCCATATCGTCAGTGTCGGAACCCTGAACGGTTCTTTGGCAGAGCCAAGGGAAATGTTAAAAGCAAGTATATTGTCAAATGCAGCCAGTATGATCATGATACACAACCATCCCAGTGGGGAGCTTTTTCCATCCGGTCAGGATATCAGCATTACAGACAGAATGTCAAAGGTATGTGGTCTGGTTGGTATTCCCTTGCAGGACCACGTGATTGTTGGTGGTAAGAATGAAGGATATTTCAGTTTTCGAGAAAAGGGAGTAGTTAAATTTATGCCATTGATGGAATATGCAACTGATATCAATCAGATTAAGTTGGGCAAGGTGGCAGAGAGGGGTGGTGATGGTGGACGAGAAGTTTACAACCGAGGAACTGATGATAGCAAAAAGCGTTGACCTCTGCAGGGTGGCAGAGTCCCTAGGTTATACGGTGAGAAGGATTGGGAAATACCACACATTAAAAGAGATGGATTCCATCCGGATTTATAACAGAACCAACTGGTATCGCTGGTCCAGGCAGGGGGAACAGGGCAGTAACGGTGGAAGTCAGATTGATTTCTTAAAAGTATTTAACGGAATGAGTGTGAAAGAAGCTGTATTCTGGCTGCTTGATTTTGCCGGATATCGAAGGACCGAAGATATAGGAAAAAGGCTTACTACACGGAATGCGATTGTTTCAAAACAAACATCCATACCGGAAAGTAAGCATTTTTTACTTCCCGATAAAGCGCCTGATAATCAGAGGGTGATTAAATACCTGACGGAGAAAAGGCGCATATCAGAGAGGACTGTGCGATGGTTCATCGAAAAGGGGCTGCTTTATGAATCAGCAGCACACCACAATGTGGTATTTCTTGGAACGGATGTAGAAGGAAATGTGAAATTTGCAAGTATGCGGGGTACTTATGATAAAGATGGAAAGTCCTTTAAGTGTGATGTGTCCGGCAATGACAAGAACTATGGCTTTCATGTTGCACGGAAAGCCTCTGATACTGTTGCTGTGTTTGAAGCTGCTATCGACCTTATGAGCTATATGGATATTTATCACGATACCGGAGAACATCTGCTGGCGTTGGGAATGGTGGCAGATAATCCGTTAGAGCAGTACCTGAAAGATTATCCGGAGATTCGGTGCATCCGGTTCTGTCTGGATAATGATACACCGGGCAGGACAGCAGCACTGGAACTTGCTGAAAAGTATATGGCAAGATGTTATTCTGTGAAAGTTGATGGTCCGCCGGAAACCTATAAAGATTATAACGAGTGGCTTGTCAGTAAGAAGACAAGGGATGCAGCCACGATTTCTCCTAAAAGGAGATGACAAAGGAACTAACTGTTCCTAAGTAGGAAACCTACTTAGAAAGCGAAAAGCTAAGTAGGAAGCCTACTTAGGAGACAGAAAACCAAGTAGGAAACCTACTTAGTGCCGGAAATTGCAAGGATTTTCTGGAGGATTTTTAAGTAGGAAACCTACTTAGAAAATGGAAAGTTAGGTAGGATGCCTACTTAGAAAGTGAAATCCCAAGTAGGAAACCTACTTAAGATTCATATTTTATTCGTAATCGGGGGTTTTAGGGGGGCATTTGCCACCTAACCAGATGCCTTTTTTCGACTTGTCGAACAAAAGGCGTATCTGGCAAAACGTACTTTACGCATACCCTGATATGGAGACATTTTGTTGAATGACAGACAAATAACAAGGAGGTGTTGGCGTGATGTCAAACGAAACGAAAATAGATTCAGCAGATGGACTGGTAAGCTGGTGCAAAAGCGTCGGCAGTGAGGTTAAGCTGCAGAGGAAGGGTGCAGGTATCATAATGGATTATCTGTCAGAGAATGGGAAGGAACTTTCATCTTCATCAGAGGGAAAGCTTTTCTTTTCGGATCATGCAATGAGTGAGCCGACTACCATTGATGATGTGGTGGATCTGGTCTGTGAGTGGAATTATGAGAAACTTTCTGATATAAGGGATAAGAAAGAAAATCCTGATGATTTCATTGATTTTTGCAACAGTAGCTCACTGGTGGAACAGTTGGAGGAGAAGCAGACGATACTTGACCGCATATTCAGCCAGACAGTCTATGGAAGAGATGCAGTTGTTATTGCACATAATCTGGCACTGGAGGCAATGAAAAGTCTGAAACTTGTTCCGATTTATGATATTCCTATGGTGGAAGAGGTTGGTGTCTATAGGACAGTTTCTGAGAATATCAGTTCTTATCCGTCTGAGGAAAGTGTGAATGAAAAGACCATTCACACGAGAAGAAACGTCCGCAAAAGCGGACTTGCCGCAGAGCGGCATTCTTCCTCTGTTTGTGCCGGCGAAGCCGGCATGTTCGGAAGAGAGGATATTTCTTCTGTTATTGTCGCCACGAAACCTGTTAAAGCTGTGAACGATAAGGAAGTGGTACAGGAGAAGCAGGAGGACAGGGAGCAGGGGAGGTCGAGATAATGGCTATGGAGTTAAGGAAAGCCTACCGCCTTACCAAAGAACAGGATGAGGAATTAAAGAGGAAGGTAGAGGAACTTGGAATGACGGAGTCCGAGTTTATAAGACTTCTTATCACACAGAAGCCGAAAGACTATCCGGAGATCAGGCAGATGCTTACCGGATTGATCGGGGAAGTCAACCGGATTGGTGTCAATATCAATGAGATCGTTCACAATAACAATTCCATGCTTTACAGCGATTCAGACAAGTCGAGGCTGTTTGCATACATGCTGAAACTAAATGAAAAGCTGAATAAGGTGGTGGATGACATTGGCGATAACTAAGATTCTATACATGAAGGATTGTGGGAGCAATTATTCCGGTCGGCACTTAAAGCAGTCGATTGACTATATCACAGTTCCGGAAAAGACAGGCGGAGGCAGATTTGTATCCGCAGTAAATTGTCAGCCGGGATATGCCTATGAGCAGATGCGGGAAACAAAAAAACTGTTTCATAAGACGGATAAAAGACAGGGCTACCATATCATCATTTCCTTTGAGGAAGGGGAAGTGACAGCAGGGCTTGCTTTTCGGATTGTGGGAGAGTTCGTGGAGGAATATCTTGGAAAGGAATATGAAGCAGTCTATGCAATCCATGATAATACCGCACATATTCACGGGCATATCATTTTTAACAGTGTCAGTTTTCTGACGGGAAAGAAGTACCGTTATGAAAAAGGGGATTGGGCAAAGTATATCCAGCCTATTACGAATCGTCTTTGTGAGAAATACGGACTGTCAACCATTACGATTGAGGATGACAGGGCGGTGGAACATGATACTTATACAGAGTGGCTTGACAGAAAAGACGGTAGATTTGTCTGGTCAGATATGATAAAGAGGGATTTGGATGCTTGTGTGTTGCAGGCAGATGATTTTGAAGAGTTCCTAAAATTGCTTACGGATAAAGGATATGAGGTCAAACAGAATAAATATCTGGCTGTGAAACCGCCGGGGATGGGAAGATACCGAAGATGTAAATACTTTGGTACAGATTATACGGAAGAACGTCTGCGAGAGAGGATTCTTACAGAGGATATGGAGTATTACAGAGAACATCATGGTGGAGCAAAGATTATTAAAGTAAATGTTCCATACCGGATAAGAAGGGCAAAACTTACCGGCATCCAGCGTAAGTATTTTGCAAGGCTGTACCGTATCGGCAGATTAAAGCAGCGTCCATACAGTCAGGCATGGAAATACCGTGACGAGATAAGAAAGATGCACAGGCTGCATGAGCAGTATATGTTCTTGTCCGACCATGAGATTCATTCTCTTGCCGATCTGGAAAGAGTACATGGGCAGATGAGTGAGAAAAAGAAGCTGATTAGTTGTGAGAGAAGCAGATTTTATAAAGAGAGGGGAAGGTATAAGTCACTATGGGACAAGGCAGAACGTATCAAGCTGTTATCCCATGCAGAGTCTGCATTTCAGAACGGAGATGGTTTTTTTGCGGATGAGCATGAAGAATATGAAAAGCTGAAAGCCGAAGTCAGTGCCGAGGGTTATTCTCTTACAGAACTTGAAAAGCTCCGGGAACATTACGGGGAGAAGGCAGTACAGATAAAGGAAGAATACGCTTTGGTATCAAGAAATTACCGTATCGTGGACAGGATTATGAAAGAACAGTCAGAGAATACGGATGCGATAAAGCAGCGAAACAACAGAGACAGGAAACAGGTAAAGGAGCAGTCCAGATAGTGGCTGTTCTTATTATTTTAGACAAGGAGGCTTAGTAAATGGTTGATAAAAGATTATCAGACAGCGATATTAAATTGCTGTTGCAAGGTTTCAGATCAAAAGGAATTTCGGAGCCGGTCATTGAACTTGCAAAAAAAGATCTGGAGTATGGATTGCCAAAGGATATGGTGGATCTGTATATTGTTCCGGCAATCGGTGAGGTAAATGCAAAGGTAATGTCTGAGGCGCTTCATTTGGGAGCTTCTTCCAAGCTGGTAAAGAAACTAAAAAAACTGAATGAGTATCAGATCAGACTGGCACTTGCAGAGTTAAAAGGTGGAATGTTGGAAGACAGTATCATTGGTGTTATTACAACAAACGCAACCGCCCATGATATGGAGAGGATGTTTACTCAAATCAAAAAAGATATGAGTGGTGCAAAGCCCAAAAAAGAAGGGGAGACAAAGCAGCCGGATGAAGCGGGAGAAAGTAACACTGGTGGAAAGCCGGCTGCGATAGATGCGGATGAGGTAGCAAGAGCAATAGAACCTATCTTTGAAAGATTTGCCCAGGGGATTGTGGAAGCGGTGAAACCAAACCGTGAATCCCTTGATGAAGTGGCAGGAATGATAAAGAACTGGGAAACACAGATGGCAGAGAGTAAGAACAGTGAAGCTGAGAATAGGTTAAATGAGGAGCTTGACCGTCTTGAAAAGCAGGTGGAGGAGTTAAAGAGTGATCTTGCCAGTTCTGCCGGCGTTATCAAGAGCAAGGAGGAAGAGATCAGCAGGTTAAGAGAGGAGATGTTGACGATGAAGGAGAATCAGACCGTAGAGGTGAAGGAGCCGGCAAGAGAGCAGAAGCCAAATCAGACATCGGAAAGTGAGGGGAATAACCATAAATCAGAGGAGAAACAGGTTATACAGACTTCCGGAACAGCAGTTTTTGGCAACTGTCAGACAATGCTCAGGGCATCAGACGGAACCATGATTCCGGTGCATATTGAGAGAACGGAAGCGAAGAGACCAAAAGGGGTAGCAGCTATGGCCGCAAAACTATTCGGTGGAACTCCTTCGCAGAAGTCACTCCTCAATATGCTGATTGAGGGCAGGCTGGACAAAGAACAGTTAAAGGAAATCAAGCGGGCAAAGGATCATCATTTTTCGGATGATGAAATCAAGGATCTGATTGAGTGTGGACTTCCGGCAGAAGAAATGGCAGGAATCATTGATGTAGTCATGTCGGACAGGATCTTACAGTAGGGGAGGTAAATGCCAATGTCAGAGATTGCAGATGCAGTACAGATTATAAGAGTGAGTTTTGAGGGAATGGAAATTGCAATGAAAGTTGGCAGTGGTTCTCTCAGGGCAATGCAGAACGCAGCAAAGTTTCTTTATGGGATGTTAGGTTTTGAGAAGCAGATGGGCAGAACGAACATGAAGAAACTTTTAATGAGGGGCGGGGACCTTCAGGTGCTGCAGTTTAATAAAAAAGATTTGAAGCAGGTGGAGAAATTTGCAAAGAAATACGGTATTCTCTATTCTGTGCTTCCGGAGATGGGAAAGGGTACAGGCAAAGTAGAGGTATTATTTCACAGTGAAGCAGTTCCCCGTGTCAATCTGCTGCTCCAGAAGTTAAAGGCAGACAGTTACAAGATGCGTTCCATGGATACCTTTTTAGAAGAGGCAGATGATAAGGCGCTTGCCACTTTTGATAAGTTTTTGAAGGAGCAGAAAAAGGGAAACCTTGATGTCCACGCCGATGCAAATCTGGATAACCTGTTAGAAAAAGTGGGCAGGTATGCAGTGGAAAAACACAGTGTCTGCGTGGACGAAATTGGAAATCATCTTTCGGCAGATGAAGAGAGTATAAAAAATGCCCTTTCACAACTTCAGAAGATAGGAGTTGTAGATTCACCGGATGAAAAAGGACAGTACAAAGTAATGATGGATCGTGAAACCTTTGATGATAAGATACGGAGATTTAAGGAACTGTCAGAAAGGATGCGTATTATATCAGCTTCAAAGAATACGAACTTTGCAGATATCACGATTGCAAAGAAGATGATTGCAGAGGAAAATGACCATGCAGTGAAAACGAGGATTCCGGGCACATGGGGTAAAGACGCAAGGTATATCTGGCTTAATAAGTCTGATGTAATGGAGATATACGGTGGAAAGACACTTCTTTGTTATCTTGACCGTGAGAAGCACTATAAACTCTATTCAGAGGAGAATTGTGTTGTGGAAACCATGAAAGGGGATACCCTTCTCAAAGGACACTATGATCCGGTATCGAAGGGAGTCCGGGAGCAGTATGAGAAGGTGGCAACAAAGACGGTACATGCACCTTCAAGAAAGTCGAGGTGATCCGGATGCAGACAACAAAGAAGAAACCATTTATACCAATGATAGTCATTGGAGCGTTTCTTTCGGCTTATCTCGGCTATCTGGTCAATGGTGCATGGAAGCAGGGAATGGAGTTTGCGGCATTTATGGAAGCCTTTGAGGAAGTGCTAAGTTACCCGCTTCGGGATTATTACAATTCAGGCACAATAAAGGCTGTAGTGATTGCCCTTATCATCTATGCTGTGGCAGTTATCATGTACTATACAAGCCAATATAATTTTATGCCGGGCAGGGAATACGGAACCGCCAGACTTGCGAAACCGAAGGAATTGAACCGTGTCATTGCAGATACCAAAGATGACAGTAAGAACCGAATCCTAAGCCAGAATGTGAGAATGAGTCTGGATACGAGAAAAACAGGACTGAATAACAATGTTCTGATCATTGGAGGAAGCGGTGCAGGTAAGACTTTTTACGAAGTAAAGCCGAACCTTATGCAGCTTAACACTTCCTTTATCGTGACAGACCCAAAGGGGGAGATCCTTAGAAGCCAGGGAGAATTGTTAAAACAGAATGGCTACAATGTGAGGGTTATTAATCTTTTGGAGATGGAAAACAGCGACTGTTACAATCCCTTTGTATATATCCGTGAAGAGACGGATGTGGTGAAATTAGTCACAAATTTAATGAGCAATACAACACCCAAGAATGCGGCACCAAACGATCCGTTCTGGGATAAAGCAGAGGGCATGTTTTTACAGGCTCTCATTTTTTATGTGTGGCTGGAGATGCCGCCTGCTTCCCGCAATATGAAGTCGGTTATGGAACTTCTTTCAGAGGCGGAGGTTGTGGAAAAGGATAAGGTGTCGGATCTTGATGCAAGAATGGCATTTCTCGAAGCAACTTCACCGCTTGGGAAAGAGCATCCGGCAGTGAAGCAGTACAACAAATGTATGCGTGGAGCAGGAGATACGATCCGTTCCATCATCATTTCAGCCAATTCCAGACTTGCAAAGCTGGAGAATAAACAGGTTATGAGGATGCTCTCAAAGGATGACTTAAATCTTGCGGAGCTGGGAACCGGAGTAAATGCAGACGGGTGTACTAAGACCGCACTTTTTTGTGTAATACCGGATTCTGATAAATCCTATAACTTTATTATTGGTCTGCTATACACGCAGATCTTTCAGGAACTTTATTATCAGGCGGATTTCAACTATGGGGGAAGATTACCGATCCATGTAACCTTTCTTTTAGATGAGTTTGCAAACGTCGCTCTGCCGGATGACTTCTGTTCGCTACTTTCCACAATGCGAAGCAGAGAGATATCCAGTGTCATCATTATCCAGAACCTTGCACAGATTAAGGCACTCTTTAAGGATACTTGGGAAACGATTACCGGTAACTGTGATACTACCGTCTATCTTGGCGGGAATGAGCAGAGTACCCACGAATACATCTCAAAGCTGCTAGGGAAGATGACCATTGATAAGAAGTCAAGCGGAGAGACGAAAGGAAGGCAGGGAAGCTCCAGCCGGAACATTGATGTTCTTGGCAGGGAGATACTGACACCGGACGAAGTGAGAATGATGGATAACAAGAAATGTCTTGTTTTTATCCGTGGTCTTAATCCGGTGCTTGATAATAAGTATTTCACTCCAAAGCATCCGAGATTTGCACAGAGTGCAGACGGGAATGGAAAACCGTTCCGTTTTGTGCCAAGGCTCCCGGAAAATCTGCTTGCCCGCAGTTTTGACATACTGACACCGGAAGGATTGAAGCAGTATGAAAAACGTAAGGCAAAGGGCGAAGCAGTTTATATAGATTCACTGACATACGAGGAATTTATGATGCTTGATGAACTTAGTGTCAGTCAGAGATTTGTGGAAATGGATCAGAAGGAGACAGAGCAGGAACTTCGGGAGGAAGCAGGGAATGAGACAGAACTTGCGTACACACCGGATGAAGAGACAGAGAAGAATCTGGTTGCTGAACTGATTGCATTAAAGAAGCAGGCGGCAGCAAAAGAGAAAACCAAAGTCGAACATTCTGAGGGCAGTTCTGAGGA
Source organism: uncultured Eubacterium sp. (assembly GCA_910583555.1). Lineage (GTDB taxonomy): Bacteria > Bacillota > Clostridia > Lachnospirales > Lachnospiraceae > Eubacterium_F. The sequence continues at coordinate 644 of CAJTXO010000022.1, read as the reverse complement.
TGATTCAGAGAACGCTTCCGGCGAAACACTTGCCGACAGGCTTGCACATTTCAAATTTTCTCCGGCACAGCGAAGCGAGATAAAGCGGGCTGCAGATGAGAAAATCCCGGAAGAATATATTTTATCGTATGCACTTCCGGAAAACAGCACAGTAAAGATGGCTACCATGAGAAGGAAATATGGGCAGTCATCACACAACAACAATTTAAGAAAAGGAGATTGATGATTATGAAACAGACAAAGATGAGTATGAAGGCAAAGGTAAAGGATATCACAAAGAAGGTAATCATTCCTTCTTTGGCAGGAGCTGTCATGTCAGCGAACAACATGACTTGTGTAGTATATGCAGCAGGCACGGAGGCAGTCACAAAGCCGCTGGATAATCTGAAGACACTTGTGATTGCAGTAATTGGTGCAGTAGGTGTCATTATCCTTGCAAAGAATGTCATGGAGTTTGCACAGGCATACCAACAGCAGGATTCCTCAACCATGAACTCAGCACTAAAGGGTATTGTGGCAGGAGTTATGATGGCAGGTATAGGGGCGGTTTTGACATTCCTCGGATTCTGATAGAACAAGCGGGGTATTCATAACTTCTCGGAATCTCAATGAATGTGATTCTAACTGAAAATTGACAACTGAAT
>CAJTXO010000021.1 GCA_910583555.1 uncultured Eubacterium sp. | reverse complement strand
CAGTATTTATGCGGATTTGGTAGCTATGTTAGACATTAGGTTCACGGATTCAGGTCATATTTAAAATATCGCCCAGCCGCTCGATCGACACGGATACCTGCTGAAATTCCTGCCACATTTGGACAAGGCGGAGCACTGGCTGGCTCACGCGGCCGGCAAGCATCCGGAACGCCACGAGCTGACCCGTTGTCAGCTTTCCTTCGATAACAAGTAACGCCCCATAATACAAAATGGCGATGTCAAACAGTTTCTGAACCATTTGCGCGATAGAACCCGCCGTATTTCCCGCCATCGTCATCTTGAAACTCGCTTTCGTATAGTTTGCCAAAAGCCCCTCCCATTTCTTTCCGACGATCGGTTCCACCGCAAAGGATTTTATCGTCTGGACGCCATTTACCGCCTCTACCAGATAGGACTGCGACTCTGCCCCGCACCTGAACTTTTCATCAATATGTCCTTTTAAAACGGGGGTAGCCAAAATAGAAATCAAAGCCAGAACAGGCAGCGAAGCTATGGTAAGCAGTGTTAATTTCGTACTGTAAAAAAACATAAAGACTAAATACACGACGATAAAGACCGCATCCAGTAACGTTGACATCGGAAGACCCGTTAAAAAACGCCGGATCGTTTCCAATTCCTTTACCCTGGCGATCGTATCTCCCACCCGATGGGATTCAAAATAGCGAAGCGGCAAATGAAACAAGTGTCGAAACACCTTACAGCTCAAGATCACATCAATTCGGGACGTCGTATGCGCAAACACATAATTTCTGGACAAAGACAAAACGGTCTCAAATACCGTAATGATAATAAGTCCGACCGCTAACACGTCAAGTGTGGACATGCTCCGATGTACAAGTACTTTGTCGATCACAGACTGCGTGATCAGCGGCGAGATCACCGCTAATAACTGCATGACAAAAGCCGCTGTTAAAACTTCTAATAGGGGTTTTTTAAATCTAAAAATAGAAGGCAGAAACCATTTGATGCCAAATCTGATATTCTGATTTTCAAATAATCTCGGGGTAAATAATAGTAAGGTTCCACCCCAGTTTTCCGTTAATTCCCTGACTTCCATGACCCGGGGCGCCTGTTCCAACGGGTTCAGTACAAGGCACTTCTCCTGTTCCGCACGAATCAGTATTCCGTAGGTCCCGTCACGGAATGGTAAGATCGCCGGCAGAGGAAGCGCACCCAGTTCCATCCCGCCCGCATCGACACATTTCGCCTTTAATTTCAGCTTCTTTGCCATACGAAGGATCTCTTCATTTCCAACCTGCCCGCTCCCGAATGACAAAACATGCCGTAAATGCTCTTCGTCCGCATAAATCCCATAATAATTTGCCAGTGTAATGAAACACTTCATCCCTGTATCTGTCATAAATTCCTCTCAAGTATACCCTTATATGATCAAGTTTATTTTTCTTTCTCAATTATATCTTACCACTCAAAATTGTCAACCAACGAAGTTCACGCTGCATGCGGAATGACAGGCACTGTTTGATTTTTATTTCACACATTCGGCACTAATATACCTAAAGAAATCCTTGAAAGAAATAATTTCATCGTATTCAATAATACCCGGACCAAGTCCGGGTACAATAGGTTCTAAAATATAAACTTTTTGTAAATTTTAACTTTCCCACCACGCTTACCCGGCTCGCCCAGATCCAAAGGGATCTTTCCCTGCTCATCCCCCCTCCTGCTTCCGTTCCTCCTGCCCCCATTCCTCCCGCTCTTCTTCCTCCCGCAAAACCCGCCGCATGCTCCTGACAAGCGATAAAATGAAATGTATCTCATCTTCCGAGCAACTGCCCAATTCCTGCAGGAGCAGATTTTCCTGCACAAGCCTCCCCTTCTTTTCCGGATAAAAGATCGAAAAGAGCGGAAGATCCAGTTCGCGCACCAGCGCGTATAATATTTGAAACTGCGGATTCCCCGTATTATTTTCAATGTCGATGATCGTCCTCTTGCACACGCCGATGCGCTCCGCCAGCGCCTCCTGTGTCAAATGTCTGCTCTTTCTCATTTCCCGCACCAGATCACCAAGTTCCGCACCTCTTTGGTTCATTTCGATTCACCTCAGAGGAAATTATATAACACATCTTTTCACGGTACAATGGTCTACTGTTCCTGAAAAAGTGAATTATTCTTCACTTTTTCAAACATGCCAGCGCAGCTGGCACAAACAGTGGAAGAATGATGCTTTGCAGCAATCACACTCGCCCTATGCGCCGATCCAGCGCTCCATCCGGTTTTTATCCATTTCCATCTGCGCGCGGCTCTCCGAGCGGACGGCCAGATCCGTCACTTCCTCATCCCGGCCGGGCGTCAGACCATAGACGCAAAGTTCTTTTTCCTGATATTCAATTCCAGCGACATAGTAACTCTCCCCGCGGATCTCAACACTCCTGCCGACCGCTTTCGTACTTCCAAACAGCCGCCACGCCGTATCTTCCCCCAATATACAATATCCCGTCGCTGAAAACGCGAGCCGGTTCGCGCCCGGAAACAGGATGGACGCATCCCCGGCGACTCCCAGCGTCCTCACCTCGGTACTGCGGTTATATTCCGCATTCGTCACGTTCTCGGATTCGTGTTCGATCCAAACGACGGCGTCCAGTCCCTCCGCCGGCAGTTTGCCCATACACTGCTGCAGCCTCTTGTCATATACGACAGGCGTCGTAAGCTTTACCTTCTCTATATGCGGACGGCCGGCAATAACATAAAAGATGCACAACCCGGCGACGACGACACTCACCGCCAGCAGAAAAAAAACGACTACTTTTTTCCCCACCCGCTTATTGATCCTCTTATTCCTCATCCTCTTTTTCCTCATCCCATCATTCCTCATCATCCGTATCCTCCCCCGATTCCACCAGCCGGACTTTATCGCCCGGCGCTACCGCCTTACTGGCAAATACGACGATCTCATCCTCTTCCTGCAGGGAACCATCCTCCAATGCGGCGTCGCTCTCATTTTGATCGACAACTGTCACTTCCTTCTTGACCACGCTCCACTCAGTCCCCAGAATCGTGTCCACCTCCCGCATCAAAAGAACATAATCCTTGTTATTGTCTGAATAGAGCGCGGAAAGCGGAACACAGCACGAAAACTGCCGCGATTTGTCCGTCCTCTCAAGCGACCCCGTTTCCCCCAAAAAATGATCCTTTCCCGATGCCGCGGCAACAGCTTCATACACGCCGTCCTCCGTCGGCCGGATCGCCGAAATGACACAGTCCTCTTCCTTTACCTTCCCATTCTGAAAACTGAGCGTCACCGTATCCCCGGTAGACAAAAGCTGCGTCTGCTCCTCCGTGATCTCCGCGCGGAAATCCCAGCCGCGCGACCCATCCGCCAGAAGGATCGCTGCGCTGTCAGCCGTCCGGTCGCCCGCCTTCACACAGCACTCGGTAACATAACCGTCCTCCTCACTGACGACCTTCCCCTTGTTATCCAACAGCTTTTGAAACCCTTCCCTCTGCTTCCTCAATTGTTCAATAACATTTTTTCCTTCCAACTGCGCGCTCTCGTCAACCGGTTCCGTATCCCCGGCCTCCCCGACCGCCCGTTTTGCCTGCAGAACCGCACTCTTCCGATCCGCCTTCGCCGTAGAGAGCGCCGCCCTCTTCTGCTCCAGATCCTCTCTGAGCGCCTTCTTTCCCTCTTCCCACTCCGCCTCCACAGACGAAACAAGCTTCTCCTTGTAAATATCAAATGTATCCCTGTCCTCCTGCGTCGCCCCATTCCGCTCCGCCTGCCTCTTATACACCTGATACTCCACATCCTTCTTAACCTTCTCTTCCAAAAAATCCCCGCGCGCCGGATACTCCTCCCACTTCTCCTTCGCCCGCTCATACGCGCTCCGCGCATCAGAAACCGCCTGATCCTGCACCTCCCGCGCATTCTGAAGTTCCCTCTCCGCCCTCTGCCTCGCCTTCTGCGCCGTCTGCCCCGCTGCCCTCTTACTCTCAACCGCCGCCGCGATCTTCTCCTCCTCCAACTTAATCTTCTCTCCCACATCCTGGGTCAACTCCTCGAGATCCGCAACATCCACCCGCATCAAAACCTTCCCCTTCTCCACCTTCTCCCCCGCTTTCACACAAACCTCCTGCACCCGCACACCTTCCGCCACAACAACATCCCTCTCCCTGGCCGCCTCAACCACCCCCGAAACACTCACCTCATGGGAAATACTCTTCCCCGCCGCCCGTCCCGTCTCCACCTGCGGCATCTGGTACGCATAAATCCCCCTCGAAACCCCCGTACAAACCCCCATAACACCCAAAAACCCTAAAAACACCCGAACCGCTTTCTTCCTTCTCTTCCCAATCTCCATACGACTCATCATCCACCAATCCTTCCTATCATGTCAAAACCTACAAATCAAAATAAAACACAAACCCATTTCCCCCTACCCAAAACTCCCATCACCCTATTCCACCCTTCTCAGCAAAATCCCTCTACTCTCCCCCTTGCCCCACCCGTCTCTTCCTCCCACCCCTACTCCCCCCGTGGCAAAAGTCCAGGCAGGGGCCCCAGTGGCATTCCCATTCGGGCCCATTATAAATGCGTCGGTCCTTAGGCTGCGTCTATCGTGCGCCCCGCGCACGATGCGGCCTTAGTACCGCTACGCATTTATCAACGAAAGTGATGGGCCCGAATGGGAATGCCACTGGGGCCCCTGCCGCGCCTTTTCCCACCTCCCCTCTACCCTTTAACCCCCGCCGCCACAATCCCCTTCTCCAGATAATCCTGCCCCGCCGCGAACACAAACACCGCCGGAACCAGCGTCACGACCGACGCCGCCAGCGCCGTCCCCGCCTGCTCGGGCCCGATCTCCGGCAGATACAGAGAAAGCGGCCACAGCGTTTTATCCTTTAAGAAAGCCAATGGCTGTTCCATCATATTCCAGGCATCGAGAAATCCCAAAATGATCGCGGACAAAATCCCCGGCGACCCGAGCGGGATCCCGACCTTCCAAAAGATCCGAAACTCCCCGGCGCCGTCCACACGCGCCGCCTCCAGCATTTCTTTCGGCACCGACGTAAACCCACGGTAAATAAGAAACACGGGAAACGTCGAAAACACGGCCGGCAGTATGACGGACGCCTGTGTATCCATCAGGTGCATGCCGTTCATCACAAGATACGACGGCAGCATCGTCACCTGAAACGGAAGGAGCATCAGCATCACATAGAGCGTGAACAATATTCCGCGCCCCCGAAAACGGTACACGGCGAACGCCCACGCCGCTGGAACGGCTACGAGCAGCTGTCCGGCGATAACGAGCGCCACGATCTTCACCGAATTCCAAAACACCGTGAAAAACTCGGGCATCCGAAACAACAGTTTCGAAAAATGGGAAATCGTGGGGTAGCAGGGCAACAATGTCCATTGGATCCCCCCGCTCCCCTCCGCGCCCGATAATACCGGCCGCAGACTGTCCGCCAGTTCATTCCCGCTCTTGAGCGAGCCAAAAAGTACGAGTACAACCGGCGCGCAGACAAGCGCTGCCAGACAGAACACGACCACTGTCACAAACCATTTCCTCAATAGTCACACCTCACTTTTCTTCCCACAAATGCTGCAATACCAGAACGAACAAAACGAATACGATCGTGATGCAGACGGCAGCAGCAGCCATTTTGTCAATCTCCAGATTGGTAAACCAGTTGTTAAACAGATGCTGGAGCAGATACATCTGCTGCTGCGGATACGCCCCCGCCACCAGATACGCTTCCCGGAACACCTTAAAGGAATTGAGGAAGGATAATATAGTAATTGTATACAGGACCGGCTTCAGGCCGGGCAGCACCACGTAGAAAAAACATCTCAGTTCGGAGGCCCCGTCGGTCCTCGCCGCCTCTTTTAATTCCTCGGGAACGCCGTGGAGTCCGGCCAGCCAGAGTACGATCGTATAGCCCAGGTTCTTCCACACATAACTCATGATCAGTACCCAGAACGACGCCCCCGTTCCGAGCCAGTCGACGGGCGCCAGCCCGAACAGGCCAAGCCCCTCATTGATCAGCCCGTTTTTGTGGAACAGCATCTTCCATATGAGCACGACCGTCGCCGTCGGCACCGCCATCGGAAATAGGTAGGCCGACTTCAGTCCCTGTACCCATTTCAGCCGGTTGATCGCCAGCGAGAGGATAAGCGACAATACGACTAACAGCGGCAGTCCGATCCCCACAAACCGCAGCGTATTTTTCACGGCCAGTAAGAATGCCTGGTTTGAAAAGATCGTACGGTAATTGTCGACGCCGCAGAACTGCTGCGTCACGGCCGTTTGGAACGAACGCTTTCCCACATCGGCAAACGGGATGAGCACGAAAATGAACACGCCCGCCAGACTTGGCAGCAGGAACAAAAACCGCACATTACTCCTGCAGATGGAGCGAAATTTTCTGGACGATCTCTTCCACACTTTCCTCAACCCCTTTTTCTCCGGTAAGGGCTTTTGCCCCGATGGAAACTACCTCGTTCCTCCATTCGTTTTGCGCCATGACCGGCGTCTTCCGTGACTCGATGATCTTTTTCAGTTGATCGATCTCTGTCTGTCCCGGCCACGATATATCCAGCCGCACCGAATTTCCGTCTTTATCCTCGCCACTCGTCGTCATCGAAGAATCAGGATAAGGATTTTTCGTAAACTCCTTGAACGCATCCGCGCTCACCGGGAATCCGTCTGACAGATCCTTTGCCTGTACGTCCTTCCCCAGAAGGACACGGACAAATTCCTTCGCCAGTTCCGTATTTTTAGACGTTGCCGCGATTCCGACCGTTCCGGTCGGGCAGAACAGATCCTGGCACTGGCCGTTCCACGCCTGGAAGGTCTGGCCGCCGATCTTTTGATTCACCGATGCGACTTGCTGAAAATCCATCATCGTCGTGAGATAACCAGCGGTGACAACCTGCGTTTTCCTCAGCTGCTCAAACACGCGGGAGGCGCTCTGCATGATCTGCGTTACCTTTTTCTCGTCCTTGTAATACTTTTTGTACTCCTCGATCCCCTCCTCATGACGCTTTTTTTCTCCCGAGTCCAGATTTTTCTGATCCGCCTCATACAGGCGCTTTGCCTGCGTGAGGAATTCCTTCAGTTTTTCCCGGTCTATCGTTTTTTCTTCGCTTAACCAGGAATCCGCCGACAAAAGATACATTTTTTCCAGTAATTCCTCGGCCGTATACGTTCCCAGTACCGTTTCCGTGACATCGGGCTGTCCCGCCTGTTTCTCGGCCATATCAGCCAGCGACGCCAGATCCGTTACGCCCGAAACTGTGGAACTTTTTCCGATCAGCAGCGGGATCTGGATGCGAAACGGGATGGCAAATAACCCCTGTTCGCTCTGGAAGCCTTTCACAACGCCGTCAAAAAAATGTTCCCTTCCCTCCAATTCCTGCACGACATCGCTGCAGTCCGCAAGCATTCCTTTTTCCTCGTAGGAATCCATCGGCATCCCGTCCAGAAGGATCAGATCCGGCCCGTCTCCCGCCAGCAGCTTCGTATTCAGGTTTTTGATGGCGTCGCTCTCGGTCACGCCGTTCTCACCGCTCACGCCGACTTCAAAGCGGACAAATACTTCCTTATTTTTTTTGCGGAACATACTGATCGCCTGCCGCACCGTTTCATTGTCATACAAGCCGTAGATCGTGACCTGCTGTTCCGGCACGACCGACGCCTCCGCATCGTAAACATAGGAATCGAGCTCCCCGTCCCGGTAAAGAATGAGAAAGGAACCGTCCTCGTTCTGCAGCATTTCCACCGGCGGCTTTGACGGATCCCCCAGACTGGTGATCGCGCTGTCCGCCAGCCGTTCCATGACGCTGCCGCCGACGGCATGGCCTGCAATTCCCTCGCAGCCGGCGATATATACGGTCTGGTCATCTGTGCCATTTTTCGCGCCGCAGATCACCGTGCCGAACCGTTTTTCAGTCTGCTTTGCCACATAATCATTGAGCGTCTCGTCATCCGCCTTCATCTCGCCGCTCTTCATATCATAGAAATAAACCTTTCTGCCATCCGTCGCCAGGAGCGTCCCGCCATTAAAGCCAAACGCAGCTTCTCCCTCTGACTCCAAAGAAAAAATTTCTTTACATGTTTTTTTCTTGTAATCAATTTCATATACCTTGGAAGAGTTCGTCGCGGCAAACAGCCTTCCGTCTGGGGAAAATACGCTGCTCGTCAGACTGGCGTGGTATTTTTCGATCCCGAGTTCAAATTCCGTGGTCGTCCCATCCGGCTTCTGATAGACATACTTTTCCGGATACGTTTTTCCTTCTACTTTCTTTTCCCATAAAATATAGGAAAAAAAGACGGCGCCGTCCGCAGCCACTGCCGCGCTCGTGATCTCGGCCTCCACGCCGTTCAGCAGTTTTTTCATCTCTTTGATCTCTTTTGTCTTCCATGACTTGCCATTATCTTTGGAAATACTTTTCATACCGTTGTAAGTGTCCACGATCACGAGGCTTCCGTCCGACAGGCGCCGCATCGTGCCTGATCCGGTAAAGTCCTTAGGCGTTTCCAGCTGCGTCTCGATATATCTTCCTTTCGCCTGCGACGTGTTTTCCACGTTGCCGCCCGCCGCTCCGTCGCCGCTTTTCCCCGGTGACCCGGCGTCCGTTCCGTCCGGCGCCGCACAGCCTGCCGTCAGGAGCATTAGGATCAGGGCCAGGACGCCCGCCATCCATGATCTTCTTTTTTTATGTTTTCTCATCTTTTTCTTCTCCCTTCTAATTATAAGTGTAGAGTTTTTCCGTGCTTTTTGCACTTCACAGGTAACAATATAACACGGGTTCCTCTAACTATCCTCTAAAAGGGAGAAAAAATTTTTAGAGATAATTTAAAGATTTTTATGTTATACTTTTTAATAGGAAACGAATGGAGGATATGATCATGCGAATCTTACTGATCGAAGACGACCCGGGACTTTGCGATTCCCTCTCCTATCAGCTGCAGGAGGCCGGATATGTGGTCGATATATGCCAGGACGGGGAAGACGCGTTTTATTATCTAGAACAAAAGATCTACGATCTGGTCTTACTGGACCGGATGCTGCCGCACACGGACGGGCTGACTATTTTAAAGAACATGCGCGCCAGAAACGATTGCACTCCCGTCATTTTCCTGACGGCGCTCGGGGAATTGGAAGAAAAGGTGACGGGGTTGGAAGCCGGCGCCGATGATTACCTCGTGAAACCGTTCGCGTTTGCGGAACTGGAGGCGCGGATCCACTGCCTGAGCCGGCGGCCCAGAAACTGGAAACAGGACGACCTGCTCCATCGCTACGGCGACCTGACCTACTCCGGCGCGGAAAATCTCCTGACCGCCCCGGGCGGCCACTGTACGCTCTCGAAAAAAGAGGGCGCGCTTTTGGAATTTCTCCTGCAAAACCACTCCCAGACGCTGCCGCGCCTGACGCTTCTCACGAAAGTATGGGGGCCGGACGCGGAAGTGGAAGAGGGAAACCTGGACAATTACATGTATTTTATAAGACGCCGGCTGGAGGGGGTAAACTCCCGGGTAAAGATTAAAACCGTGCGCGGCGTCGGATACCAGCTGGAGGACCCCGATGTACAAAAAAATCCATAAACACCTGACATTTCTCTTTACGGGCATCGCGTCGCTTATTCTGGTCGTCATGTCCGTCATCTGCCTGTATATGTCAGAACAGGCGCTGGAAAAAAACAGCTTTTTGTCCTTTTCAGGGAAAATGAATACGCTCGTGTCTAATTTCGAACAGCAGACTACCATTTCGCAGGAATGGCTGGCGAAAGTGAGTGAAAATGGAACATACCAGATCGCCGTTTACGACAACGACGTGCCTCTTTCGTATACGTCCGCCACTCTATCGGAGGACACTCTGGCCCTGATGGCGGAGATCATGGAAAAGCAGGATGATACGATCCCCGGCGCCCCCTATGAAAATCCGTATTCCTCCCCGCATAGGGAATTTTCATACACGTCAAAGGGAGGGGCGGACTATTACGCCTGCCTTGTCCGCATACGGCGGAACGCCGGCGATCTTACCGCAGTCATTTTGTACTCCACGGAAGCCCTGTCCAGACAGCTGACGACGACCCGCATCCGTTTTCTCTGTATCAATGTAGTCGGCATTCTGCTCCTGTCCATCTTTTCATGGTATTACACGAAACGGCTGCTGCTGCCGATCCGGAAATCACAGGAACAGCAGGCGGCTTTTATCTCTGCGGCCTCCCACGAGCTGCAGACGCCGCTCGCCGTTATTTTGTCGTGCCTCTCCGCTATCCAGTGCAGCCAGAATACGGATCGCTCTGCAAAGGGACACTTTCCAACGGAGCACGCTTCGTCGGACATTTCTCCGACAAAAATTACCTCATTGGAAAATACGACGACGGAGAATTCCCTGTCGGAGAAACAAAGCCACTTCCTCCATACGATCGAGACCGAGAGCCGCCGGATGTCACGCCTGGTAACGGATCTTCTGACGCTGGCGCGCTCCGACCATCACACATGGTCTTTTCATATGAAAGAAGTGGATCTTGATACGATCTTGTTAAATTCGTTTGAGGCGTTCCAACCGATCGCCGCCGCGCACGATATGACGCTGCGCATTGATCTGCCGGAAGGACCTCTCCCCGCCTGCACCTGCGATCCTGACCGCATTTCACAGGTACTCGGCATCTTACTTTCAAATGCAGTCAGCTATGGCTTGGCGGGCGGTTATGTGAAACTTTCTCTCCGCTTCCAAAACGGTATCTATGACTTTCAAGTTTCCGACAACGGGGCCGGTATCCCGGACAGCGAGAAAGAACATATTTTCGACCGCTTTTACCGCATTGACTCCTCCCGCTCGGGAAAAGAACATTTCGGCCTCGGCCTCTGTATCGCAAAGGAAATCATAGCCGCCCACCGCGGGAGCATCCATGTCAGCGATACGCCCGGCGGCGGCGCAACATTTACAGTCCGGCTGCACGGGTCAGTCAGTCCAGCTCCACCTTTGTTTTCCCCAAATACACGGCTTTGACGTGGTCTACGTCGATGAGTTTGGGGAATCCCACAATGTGTTCCATCCGAAGTCCTGCTTTACTGTTGACAAAGACGCCGTCCGCATGATAACTCAAATGGGACTCTCCTTTGGAATCTGACATGATATAATCATCCAATTCCTCTTCTGTCTCAAATCCCATTTTACTGCCATCGTCCATCTCTACATAAACCTGCTGCCAAACGTCTTTTTCCTCATATGCGTCCGTTGAAAGAAATGCCTTTTCTTCCGTCACATATTTAATGTAGTACGGCGTGACGATCACCTCTTTCAGTTTCCCAACCGATTCGTATTTTCCCTTTTTGCCACTCTTGGGGAACGAAAGCGCGATATTTGTTTTCTTACTTCTCGTTTTTGCCTGTTCGTAATCCAGTACGAATGACAGTTTTGTCTTTCCTCTGGCTACAGCCGTCTCCTCTCCCTCCCCCTCTGGCAGTTCCTTTAAATTTCCGAGATCGAGTGTATACCGTTCTCCCAGACGGTTATCACAGTGGTCGTTCGCCATCCTTTGATGTATGCACACCAGCGCCATACGAAGTTCGGATGTTCCATCGTTTTCCGTCACTACAAAATGGCCAGAATTGCCCCAGGACTGGATGCCCTCTTTGTCCCATCGATCTTCTTCACTATTCAGTGAGCAGCCTTCAAACGTGAACTGTGCGCCCTTTCTAAAAGTATGGCCATCTGTTCTCTTGACATGGAGCATCACATACGTTACCTCCGCCGTTCCCGATATGCCTTCCACTTCTATTTCCAGATGATCGTACCCCTCGTTCTGCACCGCTACTTCCGGCTTCGTCGAAGACTGCTTTACGAGTCCGGCATTTTTGTTAAATACCTGCTGCAACAGCGAAAAATCAAAACCGGCCGCAGCTGCGGCTGTCGTCCCGATCAGCAGTACTGCTGCCACCAGCGACGCCGCTTTCAGGTACCGTCTTCTCTGGTGCTGGCAGCCCTTTTTCCCTCCTGCGTCCTGTAACGCCTCGTGTTTGGCCCCGATCCACCCGTACGCCTCCTTCATTTTCGCTTCGACATCGGCCGGTATCTCCCATTCCCTTTTAAATACATTCCTGATTTCCTGGTCTTTCATCATAATCCACCTCCCCTTCTGTGTGGTTTAACTCATAGATCTCCTTCATGCGCTCCCGCCCTCTGCTCAGCCGCGTCAGTACCGTCCCGAGTTTGACATCTAATATTTCAGCGATCTCCCTCGCGCGAAATCCCTCGACGTAGTGCAGGATCAATACGTCCCTGTATTTTGCATCAAGTTCCCCTAGCATCTCCCGGCATATGATCTGCTCCAGTACCTGATCCCTGACTTCCCGGTCCGGCACCGTTTCCAGCGTGATTTCCCGCGCCCGCTGGTTGAGGTAATCCTTGCACCGGTTTATGAGGATTCGTATCAGCCATGTTTTAAAATACGGCGGATGCTTCAGATCTCCCAGTTTCTCATATGCGGTCAGGATCGTATCCTGTATCGCGTCCGCGACATCCTCTCCGGATGCCAGGTAGCAGAAAGCAATTTTATACATCTGCTGCCGGTACTGCTCCACTAACTGCACGAATGCATCGGCATCGCCTTCCTGCGCTCTCACCACAAGTTTTTTCTCATTGTGAATAGAGCAAAGTGCCGCAGGCGGCGCCTTGCGAGAAACTGCGTGATGAGGTTTTTTCGAATCCGTAGGTTCATTCACATTTTCACCCCCTCGCTGAAACATCTCAGTATGATCAACCTCTGCTTGTTTTCTGACCTTTCATATATTAGACGATGTTTGTTCCAAAAATATTTCATGTGAGAGAAAATTATTTCCGCTTCGTTTATTTTTCAATTCCTTTTCACATATCATAGAACATAAAAGACACACCTTATTCAACTGTTTTAAGATGAATAAGGTGTGCCTGGTAGGAGTTTATAAAATCAGCCGTTATCCGCTCTCACTCCGTACGCCCATACACAAATCCACGGTCGCTCTTGATCACAGCCTCCGAAATCTTAAAATACACGACCCCGTTTTTCCCTGCCGAAAGCGTGATATCCAACGTACCATCCGCTGGGACAAGATGCTCCGTCGTTACGAGCGGTTTCGCCGCCTCGCTGATCAGTTCGATCTGCTCCCTGCCCGGATTCGCCGGCTCGCCCAGATCATGCCATGCTTTGAGCGGGTTACACACCGTCTCGTCCACGGTCTTTTTCACACAGCAGTACTCCGCCTGATCCACCGGAAGGCACAGCTTACACTCCCATTCTTCACATCCGGTCTCACGGCACAGATTCCATGCCACGCCGCAGATCGTGCCATCATCCTTCTGCACAACGACGACCTGCTCATCGCGGTACAGGCATCTTCCCTTTAATTTCTTAAAGAACGCGAACGTCCAAAAAGTCGGTTTGGTGATACCGCCGTTTGCTACCAGTCCAAACCCTCCGTGAAACGGCGTAAATGGAACGCCCTGCTCCTCAAACACGTCACCGAACGTCCAGTACGAATAACCCGTACAGTAGTCGCCGATCTCCGAGAGCATCCGCGCGAGATATGCCGCATTCTCGTTGGTATCGTGTATCGGCGCGTTTGGAATATAAGCGCTGTTAAACTCCGTAATGTAAAAAGGAAGATCCTTAAATTCCTCATATGACTCTATGATCTTCCGGCAGTCCCGCAGCGTGCTGAACGCGTACTCAGACTTGTACAGTTCAGTATATCCGTAATGCCCGTCCGGTTTTGGCAGTTCGATCGTATAGTGATGACGCGAGATAAAATCAAGCGGCAGTTTCTTTTCCCGACAATGTGTGAGGAAACCTTTCATCCACTTTTCGTCGCTGCCGCCGCAGATCGCCGGGCCGCCCACCTGAAGATCCGGATGTACTTCTTTTACCGCGTACGCTGTCCGCTCATATAATCTAAAATATTCCTCCATATCCGCGTGTTCCCAAAAACCGGTGAGGTTCGGCTCATTCCACACCTCGATCGGCCAGGAAAGAACTTCGTCCTCCCCGTATCTCGCCATCAGATGGCGCAGCGTCGCCTGAACGAGATGGCACCACCAGTCATATTCTTTCGGCGGCGTCACGTTCCCTTTCCAGTAAAACTGGGTCTGTGTCCCGGAAGCCATTTTGTCCGGCATGAAACCGAGTTCCAAAAAAGGACGGATCCCCAAATCCAAATAGCTGTCGAACACCCGGTCTAAATAGGTAAAATTGTACTCGGCTTTCCTCACGCCATCCTCTTCGTACTCATGGTAGATCGCCATATCATCACAAAACAGTCCGTGCCCGCGTATGTAAGAAAAACCGATCGTCTTCTGCACGAGAGCCAGCTGGTCCAAATACTCTTTGTGCAGCGCCAGTCCCATGCGCCCCGTTCCCACACAGTAATCCACATTATTGTGAAATGGGACGTCTGCGCCCATTTCCAGTTTGATTTCTTTCATCTTATACCTCCTAGTATAAACACGATTTAACTACCACTCCGATCCGGCCGCCGCCATCAGCGTTTCCCAAATGACCCGCTGTAACTCGAGCGCCGTATCTTTATCGTAATCCTCATCTAACAGTTCATTATTGGAAATGACGCGGATCGATACGCATGGAATCCGGCATTCCCGGCACGCCGCGTAGACCGCGAACGACTCCATATCCTCGCTCACATTTCCAAACACCTCGTGCAGCCACTTGATGCGGTCTTTTTCTTTGCTGAACAGATCGCCGCTGCCGAGCGTTCCCGTGATCACGGTTCCGGTCCGCGTGCGCGCTCCGATACCTTCCTTAAACAGGCGCACCAGTCCTTTGTCCGCCTCAATGTACTCGGTCGCCATCCCCCGCCAGTCGATCGGCGCTATGCCTTCGCCGTACCCGCGCTTCGGCATCTCGATCGAGTGCACATTGACCGCCCGCTGCCCGATCACCAGGTCACCGCTCGTCAGTGTTTCAACCTGAGCCCCCGCCGTGCCCTGGTTCACGATGATATCCGGCCGGAACTCATAGATCGCCGTCATCGTCGCCATCGCCGCGTGGACCATGCCCATCTTCGTCAGCTGCACGATCAGTTCCACACCGTCAGTCCGCGCCTCGTAACATAAAAATCCGTTTTTTTCTGCCGGAACAACGTCCCGGAAACACGGCTGTTCCAGATAGTAGCTCACTTCACTCTCTATCGCACCCTGAATCAAAATCCGTTTCATCAACTACCTCCATTCGACAAAAGACACCCCGTCCCGTACTACTCTGATCTTCAAACGCATCCTGAGCACATGGCACTTCATCGGCTACTTCCACTCAATCAGGGTCGCCCCCCATGTCAGGCCGCCGCCGAACCCGGACAGCACGATCTTATCCCCCGGCTGCAAAAGATCATTCCGGTTCACCTCATCCAATAAAATTGGAATACTTGCCGATGAAGTATTTCCGTAATGGTCAAGGTTCATCGGGATCTTCTCCATTTCGACGCCAACCCTCTTTGCAATCGATTCCAATATCCTCCGGTTTGCCTGATGCAGGATATAGTATTTGATGTCATCCGGCTCCAGCCCCGTTTCTTTCAATACCCGTTTTATGTATTTCGGCACGGTCGAAACGGCGAAACGGAATACGGACTGGCCGTTCATCTGAATGTAGTCTTTTTTGCGCCGGCTCTTGTAAAATGGATTCTGTATGCCCCGCCCTTTGCAGGTCAGCACATCTCCCTGGCTTCCGTCCGATCCGGTCACGCTGGCGAGAATACCGCCTTCTCCCTCTTCTCTCCGAAGAACGGCAGCCCCGGCCCCGTCGCCAAACAGGATGCACGTGCTGCGGTCTGACCAGTCCACTTCGCGCGACAGTGTTTCCGCGCCGATGATCAGCGCTGTTTTGGCCATCCCCGTCTCCAGATAGGCGTCCGCCGTATTGAGGGCAAAGAGAAAGCCGGAACACGCGGCGTTCAAGTCAAAACAGGTAGCCCGGATCGCACCGAGCTCTCCCTGTACCTGGCAGGCCGTACTCGGAACATACGTATCCGCGGACGCTGTCGCCACAATGATCAGATCCATCTCTTCCGCAGAAACACCGGCGTGTTCGAGCGCCGCTTTCGCCGCCTCGATCGCCATAAACGAAGTTCCCTCCTTGCTTCCGCTCGACAGATGCCTCTCTTTGATCCCCGTGCGCTGCCTGATCCACTCGTCGTCCGTATCGACGATCGTGGACAAAAGCTGGTTATCCGCTACATTCTTTGGTACATAGCTCCCTGTACCTATAATATTAACAGCCATTCGATCTCCTCCAAAAAAGATAGAACTCAATTTAGTTTTTAAAACTACTTGTAGTAGTTCAGGATATTTATTCCCTAAAACCAAATCAAGAGAGCCTTTAAAAAGACCCTCTTGAAAAAACAAATCTAAAATTAAACATATGTCCAAACAATGATCAGATACGCTTCAGATACTCTCCTGTACGCGTATCGATCTGAATCACATCGCCCTGATTGACAAAGATCGGCACATTGACCTGTGCGCCCGTCTCCACGGTCGCCGGCTTCGTCACGTTCGTCGCCGTATCGCCTTTGACGCCCGGCTCCGTCTCCGTCACTTCCAGTTCCGCAAACATCGGCGGCTCCACGGAGAATATGTTCCCCTTATAAGAAACCATCTTTACCATGTCATTTTCTTTGACAAATTTCATCGCGTCGCCGATCGATTCATCCGGCAGGGCGATCTGGTCATATGTTTCCATGTCCATGAAATTGTACATATCGCCTTCGGCATACAAAAACTGCATCTCCTTCTTGTCAATATGTGCCTGCGGATACTTTTCAGTCGGGCGGAATGTCTTCTCTACGACGCCGCCATCCACTACGTTTTTCAATTTTGTACGAACAAAAGCCGCTCCTTTTCCCGGCTTTACATGCTGAAATTCAATAATCTGATAAACCGTTCCATCAATTTCAATCGTCAGTCCGTTTTTGAAATCACCTGCTGAAATCATGTTCCGTTCCTCCTACTTTCTAAATAAAAATGTTCATAACATGCCTATTTATTATTTTATTATATTCAGAAAGAATTTTCAAGTAAAAAAATCACTTTTTCTGTTCACACATTTCCTTTTTCTCCTCCTGCCAGATCTCCCATCGGATCAGAATGGCCAAAAACGCCCGTATCGCGATGATTCCGGCGACAAAACCGACCTCGAACCATTCGCGCACGACGACCGTGCGCAATATTTCACTGCCAAGCTTAAACTCCAGTCCGGTTGCCATCCCCTTTGCCAGGATCAGCTTCGTTTCCGGATTTCCCTTGATATAGCAGCGGAATCCTTTTAAGCCTGTCCAGATGAGAATGCCGACTCCGATAAATTCAAATAGCAGGATCGACCAAGAGACGATCTGTGCTAACAGATGTTCCACAAGCTCCATACGCCATATTACCTTTCCTTTTTTTCATTGACTTTTGCCACAATTTCCTGAGCGATCTCCTGAATGCTCCTGCCGTCGGTCGCCACGGTGAGCGTGGCCGCCTTTTCATAAAAGGGCCGTCGTTTCTCCATCAGTCCCTCGATATAGGAAACATTCATATTTCCGTTGAGAAGTGGACGGTTCGTGCTGTTTTTCACTCTGTCGTAGATGGTGGACGGCTCAGCCGTGAGAAGCACGATCTCGCCCAGCGCGCGCAGTTTCTTTACATTGAGGTCCCGCATCGCCATCCCGCCGCCGCACGAAATGATAGCCGGAGGCAGACTGCCGAGTTCATCGATCAGATCCGTCTCGAGCCGGCGGAAGTACGGTTCTCCCTCTTCCTCGAAAATCTGGGAGATCGGACGCCCTTCGTTCTGCACGATGCGCGCATCCGTATCAATCTCCGGTTTACCTGTTATGCGGTGAAGTTCGCGTGAAATGGTGGATTTTCCCACGCCCATAAATCCGATCAGCGAAATGTGGTTCCGGCCGGAGTATATGCGGTCGAACACCCCGTTCAGTTCCTCCAGCTCGATCTGTCCCGGAGCCGACGCCGTCCCCACACAGGCAAACGAAACTTCCGAACCATACAGGCCGCCATAACGCCTGCTGTCCTTTCCCATCTCCCCCATACTCATCGTGATCAGCGGAAATTCGGGATACGCCGTTTTCATCTGCTCAGTGGCCGTCAGAAGCGTCTCCACATCACGCCTGCCCTGCTCCTCTTCCCGCGAAGGCATACAGGCGAGTTTCCCCATATGCGCTCCGAGTTCTCTCGCCTCCGTCAAAATGGACACGATCTGTTCACAGGACGGCGTGTTCTCAAAATCGTGATACGAACCGATCACCTTTGTTCCCGCCTTTTGCGCGGCGTTTCGGACCGCTTCCATCGTTTCGCGGCCGCGCCGGATCTCGACATCGACAAAATGCGGGGCACCGCTCGCCGCCAGTTCCGTCAAAAGCGCGCGGTAATCAAAGCGGCTGCCGTTCTCCTCCCCGCCTTCCCGCACGGTACGGAGTGTGACGATCAGCTTTTTTCCCTCCAGTACGCGCCTCAGTTCCTCTGCCACGCTGACGACTTCCTTTTCATAACCGGCAAAAAAATCCAGCCGCCACTCCACCATATCCGCGTTCAGACCGGCAAATGACCTCGCCCGCCCGATAATACCATCCCGTGTCACATCGGTGATCGGGATACAAATTTCAGGTCGTTCCATAATCTTCCCCATTTCCGTTCATTCTATGATATCAATTTCTTTCCACTCTTTCGGCGCATGCGTCAGATTCCGGCAGCCATCCTCCGTGATGACGACGAGATCCTCAATGCGAACCCCGTAAGCGCCTTCGATGTATATACCCGGCTCGACCGTAATGACCATCCCCGGCTCCAGAACCGTCTCGTCTTTCGACGAAAAGCAGGGTCTCTCGTGGATCATCAGCCCGACGCTGTGTCCGAGTCCATGCCCGAAACAGTCACCGTAACCGGCGTCGGAGATCACCTTTCTTGCGGCCTCATCCACCTCACATCCCCGAATCCCCGGCCGGATGACTGACAACGCCGTTTCCTGCGCGCGAAGAACGATGTCGTACACGCGCTTTTGCTCTTCGGATCCCTGGCCGATCACGACTGTACGAGTCATATCCGAGCAGTAACCGTTGACTTTACATCCAAAATCCATCGTGAGAAATTCCCCGTCCTCCGGCGCCCGGTCGGTCGGGATCGCATGTGGCATCGAAGAGTGGATCCCACTGGCCGCAATCGTATCAAAACTCGTTTGTTCCGCGCCCAGTTCTTTCATATAAAATTCAATCCACGCCGCGATCTGCTTTTCCGTCATCGTCTGACCGCTGCCATACACGTCCGCCAGCTTTTGCACGATCTTTGCAAATGCCAGATCACCGATATGTTCCGCCTGTTCGATCTCACGGATCTCCTGCGCGCTCTTGATCCAGCGGAACCGGTCGAGCCGTTTATGGAGCGGAAGCCATGTGATACTGGTAATCTCGTATTTCTGAAACAATGCCTTGATCGTCCGCTCTGCCTGCACCGTCATGAACTCATCTTCAAACCCGATGGCAAGCCGCGACACCTGCTCCGTTCCGAACCGCTCGATGAGCAGAGAAATCCATGACTCATACAAATTATTTTTGTATAAAGCCACCTCAAACTGAGGGCACTCTTCCCGCGCGGCGACCGTATATCTCGAATCAGTTAAAACAAGTTTTAAGTCTCTGGATACATAGACGAGCCCCTCTCCCCTGAAACCGCTGCATTTCCGCATATTGGCGGGTGAAGTGACGAGGATGCCATCGAGTTTTTTCGCCTCGAGCACCTCTTTTTCCAACATAGGTAAGAATCCCTGATCCATCCTTCTTTCCTTTCTTATCCGATACCAGCTTTTTTTCTCTTTTTCTTGCTGCGGTATTCCGATAAAATAATTTTCTCAAACACGCGTTTGATCACAATTTGAATTTCTTCTTTCTTACTGATCGGTTTGACCAGTATATTCCGTATTCCGCTTCTTTTTGCCCCCCATATGTCCGTAAAAAGCTGGTCTCCCACAAAAAGCGTGTTGTCCTTATCCGTCCCCATCAGTTCCATCGCGTAAAAGTAATTCTTCCGGCTCGGCTTATGCGCGTCAAACACCATATGCGCGCCGATCTGCTCATTGAAACTGCTGACCCGCTTCTTTTTGTTATTCGAAATAAGGCAGCACTCAAAACCAATCTTTTTCAGCCTGTCAAACAGTTCGACAGCCTGGCTGTTCGCATCCATGCCATGCTCCACCAGCGTATTGTCGATATCAAACAGGATTCCCCGGAATCCCTCTTCATATAAGCTCTCGAAATCAATTTCATACGTAGATGATACAGTTTCATCTGGAAAAAATTTCTCAAACATACGAATTCTGTCCTTTCAAATGTGTGATAAACTGCTCCGCCACACGTCCGGAATACCCGCCGTTCCGGACGCTCCAGGCGTTTGCTTTCTGTAGGATCTCTTCTTTCGAAAGTGTTAAATCAGCATTTTGCGCAGCGAGTCCAAGCACGATCTCCTCGAATTCTTTTTTGGAAGGCCGCGAAAAGTTGATGCTCACGCCAAACCGCGCCACGAGGGATAATTTCTCCTGCATCGTATCGGAACGATGAAGTTCGTCGCTCGACATATCCGAACGGTCGCTCCACGTCTCACGGATCAGATGCCTCCGGTTGGATGTGGCATAGATGAGGACATTATCCGGCTTGACCTCCAGACCGCCCTCGATCACCGCTTTTAAGTATTTATACTCGATCTCAAATTCCTCAAACGAAAGATCATCCATGTAGATAATGAACTTATAGTTTCGGTTCTTGATCTGTCCGATGATATTTGACAACTGGTGGAACTGATGCTTATAAATCTCAATCATCCGCAGTCCCCTGTCATAATAGCGGTTTAATATGGCTTTCATGCAGGTCGATTTTCCCGTTCCGCTGTCGCCGAACAGAAGACAGTTATTTGCCCGGCGCCCCTCGACAAATGCCTCCGTATTGTCGATCAGCTGCTGTTTCTGGATCTCATAGCCGACCAGATGCGACAGTGACACGTCACTCGTATGTGTGATCGGCACGAGTTCGGCCTCAAATGGCATGCCATTGCATGGCATCGACTCACTGGACATCGCTCCATCCGCTGCCTGCGCATCCTTCAGCCGGAACGCCTTGTTTAATCCAAATTTACCAACTCCATATTTCTTATAGAAATCGGTGACTATTACAAAAAAGCCATAACCGTCTGTCGTTCCCGCCAGCTCGCCAGCCAGTTCTTTCACTTTTTCACTTACGCTTTTATTATACGTATTTTCATCTTTGGCGATCGAGCGGTAATGCGTGAGAAGTGAGAAGCAGTTGATCGACAGCGCCTGCTCGACCTCCGTAAAATCATAATGGAACAGGCGGAACAGACAATCCATGTCGTGCTTTACGATTTCATTTACACTCGCCTGGTCTTCCCGCGCGTGGTCGACGCCCACCTTTTCGCACACGACGCTAAACGGATTTTCATCCGATGCGAGAAGATAGGCGATATAACAATGCCACAGATTATCGTCAAATCCGTAGCGGGTAGCCGTTTTCAGTATCCGGTATACCTGGCTGTAAATGTCCCTCACCGCGGATTCCGTTTGAGCGTCGTCCTGTTTTTCCGACACTCTCCTGATAATGCCGCTCAGTTCCATCAAAGTGGGATCTTCCCTCAGCTTCCCGTACATGATCAAATTTGCCAACTCTCGATACATACCTGTTCATCCCCTTTTTGTTTCTATAAACTCTCCAGATCGATCAGTTCAATGTTATCCATGCCGGACGCCACCACCGACAGTTCACTGCGAAAGCCTTCTTTTGAGAATAGATAATAGTAATCGGCTTCCTGGCCGAGCTGCTCCGTCCGTTTCAAAAGGTCCTCGAAATCGGTGCCCGTCATCGGCTCCGCCGACCACTTACACTGCGCGACGAGCAGTTTTCCATCCTTTCCTGTCAAAACGATGGGGATCACGCCCTCTTTTCCATAAAAAGATTCGGGCTGATCAAATGTTCCGGGCAGTTTTCCGTACTGCCCCATCAAAACAAGGAACTCCTTGCATACACTGATATACGTCTGTTCCACAAACTCATAAAGTTTATTTTCGATATAATTTTCATAGAACTGTTCTGCCGCCTCACACTCCAGCGCGGAACTGTTTGGAAAGATGAATTTATACCAAAAATGCAGAAAGCGATCAGAAATACCGTACAATCCTTTCATGACATATTCTTTCTTTTTCGGTTCAAAGGAGAAATATTTTTCCGCCACATCGATCTGTATGAGATTTTTAATGTACACCGATATTTTCGCACGGCTGAACCCGGTACGGTTATAAAGATAATTTAACTTCGGTTCATCCTCGGCGAGCACGGATAAAATCGTGTTATAAAACGGCAATTCCCGCAAACTCGTCTTGAGAAATCGGGCCGCCTCTTTTCGCAGCGGCCCGCCGGGCAGAAGCATGAGGCGGATGATATTTTCTTTCACCGTTTCCGACGGATTCCATAGATCGAGATACCCCGGCACGCCGCCCAAAATGCTGTAGATCGTAATACATTCCTCTGTCGTGCTCCCCGGAAACCGGTTTACCATTTCCAAAAACGTAAATTCTTTCAGCTTCATGACCTGAACTACGCGGGCGGCAAAAGTCCCCATATCGTCCACCATCTGATTTTCCACCCACTGCGTCGACGAGCTGATGAGAAGGAGCATCACGCGGTCCTCCCACGCCGACTCCGATACATACGCATCCAGTTCCGCAAAAAAATCCTTATATGCCTTTTCCATCACATCAAACTCATCTACGATAAAACAGATCTTTTCCGCAGCCTTAGCTGCTTTAGCTGCTTCCGTCGCCGTGGCGGATAAAGCTGCTCTCACCGCTTTGTTTACAAGCTCCGCCACCTGCTCGAGAACTTCCTGAAAATACCGTTTCTGTTCCTCTTTCGAGAGTTCCCGCCCCAGATAGTACACACAGTTTCTCTCTCTGGCAAACTCCCTTGCCAGCGTGGTCTTTCCCACGCCTTCCCTGCCGTACAGAACAACCACGGGTATTCCGCTCTTCTTACTGTCTGCCGTCAGTTCCGCCAGTTCCTTCTTACGCCCCACAAACATGGGCTCACATCCTTTCCGGTGCCGAAAATCCCAGCAAATAGATACATTGTTCCAGCATATTTTTAACTAAAACCAACATCTGTATATAGGATTGCTTTTTCGCCTCATCCTCATTACTGAGAATTTTATTTTCGTGGTAAAAACGGTTCAGGCTGTCGCTCAATTCATAAATAAACTGACAGATCTTATGCGGCGCTTTTTCCTCATAGGCCGCCTCCATCGTATCCGCGTATTTGGCAAGCGACAGGTAAAGATCCGTCTCACTGCCATTTTCCGGCGGCAGAAGAAGCGACGGGTCCCCGTTCGGAACGAGGCTCCCCCCCTCGTTCTCGTACTTACTGAGCAGCGACTTCATGCGGACGATCGTATACAGGATATATGGTCCCGTATTGCCCTCAAATGACGTGAAACGGTCCATATCAAAAATATAATCTTTCGCGATCTGATTTGACAGGTCCCCGTACTTGATCGCCGCCAGGCCGACCTTCTCCGCGATCTCCCTCGCCTCTTCCTCCGCGTAATCACGGCTGACTTTTATTTTTTCATATACCTTCTGACAGACGTCCTCGCGCAGCTGCTGGAGCCGGAGAACGCCGCCGTCACGCGTCTTAAACGGTTTTCCGTCCTTGCCGTTCATCGTTCCGTTGCCGAGAAAGAAAAATTCCGTCTCCTTTTTTGTCAGTCCCGCCTTCTTCGCCGCGCGGAACACCTGTGTAAAATGCAGCGCCTGCCTCTTATCCGTCACGTAAATGATCTGATCCGGTGAAAAAAGCGTTTCACGTTCTACTATTGTAGCAAGATCTGTCGTCGCATACAGGGTAGCGCCGTTCGACTTCACGATGATACACGGCGGGATTTCTTTTTTATCACTCTCCTCTGTCACATCGATGACAAGCGCTCCCTCGCTTTCATGCGCGACGCCGTCCGCCTTCATCTTCTCGACCATCTCGGGAATATAATCCTGCACGTCGCTTTCCTTTTTCCAGAGATCGAATTCCACCTCGAGTTTGCGGTAATTTTCTTTTAAATTCGGTATGGAGACACGGAGGATGTGGTCCCACAGCGCCCGGCATCCCCGGTCGCCATCCTGAAACTTCGCGGTCATCTGCTGCGCCTCGAGCAAATATTCCTCGTGCTCCTTGGAGTAGCTGCTGGCGTACGGATAGATCTCGGACAGGTCGGAAATCGTAAACGGCGCCTCCTCCGGATAATCGCCGGTAAACGTTTCATCAAAATAGGGAAGGTCCGGCTGACGGTGTTTCACCTCGGTAATGACAAGGCCGATCTGTAACCCCCAGTCACCGAGATGGACATCCCCGATGACATCGTCGCCCATATAGCGCAGGATCCTCTTCACGCTCTCTCCGATCACTGCCGGGCGCAGATGCCCGACGTGAAGCGGTTTCGCCACATTGGGACCACCGTAATCGATCAGCACTTTTTTCGGCGCCTTAGTATGTTCCAGTCCAAACTTTTCTTCCCTCATCATCCCGGCCGCCATCTCCGCAAGCATGCTGCCGCTGACCGTTATATTGATAAATCCCGGCGGGGCCGCCTCTATTGTTTTAAAAGATGAATCCTCTTTTAACTGCTCGATCACTTCCGATGCGATCTGGATCGGCGCCTTTTTATACTGTTTTGCCGCCGCCATCGCGCCGTTGCACTGATACTGGCACAGATCCGGCCGGTTCGACACCGAAACCATTCCGTATTTCGCGTCATATCCGGCCCGTTCAAATCCATCTTCCAGCTTCTCCCTCAAAATATCCGCTATCTTTTTCATCCTCTTCCTCCATTCCTCATACTTTCTTCCTATATTTTAGGTATTAAACCAAGATTTGTCAATATATCAAAGTAATTTTCAAATGTTTTTTTACAGCACTCCGGGTTGTCGATCACAATCCCTTCCGCCCGGCATCCCGTGAGCGCAAACGCCATCGCCATCCGGTGGTCATCATACGTCGAAACGACTGTCGGCCTGACCGCGCCCGGATGGATCGTCAGTCCATCCTCCCTCTCCTCACACGAGATTCCCATGCGCCTTAATTCGGTGACGATCCCGCGGATCCGGTCCGATTCCTGCCTGCGGATATGGCCGACGCCGTCGATCACCGTATCGCCTTGCGCAAACGGCGCCAGCGCGGCGAGCGTCATCGTCTGATCCGAGAAGTCACTCATACAGACATGCACACCTTCTAATTTCCCATCTTCGTTCCCCGTCACCACGATGCCGTCCGCTTCCTCCCTGACCTGGCATCCCATTTTCTCCAGCACATCCAAAAACCTGATATCGCCCTGTGTCGTCGCGCGGTGCACGTGCATCACCTTCGCCTCTCCCCCCGTCACTGCCGCGAGCCCGTAAAAATAGCAGGCCGCCGACACATCCGGCTCGATCTGGTACTCCCCGCCCCGGTACGTCTGCTCCGGCAGCACCCGGTATGTATCTTCATCCAGCTGCTCGGTCCGGCAGCCAAACCGTTCCATCATATCCATCGAAATCCCGACGTAGGCGCGCGCGCTTCTCGTCCCCGTCAGACGGATCGTCATTCCCTCCCGACACATCACGCCGCACAGCAAAAGCGCGCTCAAAAACTGACTGCTCGCATCGATATTCAATTCCACACAGTCCGGATTCTTCTCTTCTCTCCCGCAGATCCGGAACGGAAAGGAATATGGCTTTTCCAAATACTCAAACCGGGCGCCGAGCATCTCGAGCGCGCGCAAAAGCGGCTCCATCGGGCGCTTCTTCATCTGTTCGGACGCTTCGACGACAAATTTTTGTCCTGACAGCGCAAGTAATGCCGTGAGAAACCGCGCCGCCGTTCCGGCGCTCCCCACATACACCTTCCGCCATCCACTTTCGCGATCCGGCGTTCTTCCCGCTTCTCCCGCACCCGGTGTTCTGCCCACTTCTTCCTCGTCCGACATTCCGCCCGCTTCCGCCGTATCCGACGTTTTTTCCGCTTCTCCCGTGCCCGCTTCCGCCAGCGGAAGCCTGCCGCCAAGTCCCTCGATCGTCACTACTTTTTCTGTTTCCTCTATCTCCACCCGGAATCCGATATCCTGTAACGCCCGCATGAACACGCGGGAGTCCTCGCTGAACAAAACGCCCCGCAAAACCGTTTTTCCCTGCGCCAGCGCTCCGATGAGCAGCGCCCGGTTGGTCATGCTTTTGGAACCGGGTACTTCTACCTCGTACCGGTGGAAACCATGAAACGGCTTACAGACAAAATTCGCCATATCCTTACCTCCTTCTGACATATAAACATATTATATATGCCATGCAGAAAAAACGCAACTAAAAAAGAAAAGCCCCGGGCAAACCTCCGGAACTTTTCTCATATCTGATCGCACGTTACGATTCCATTTTATTTACTGATTTTCCACTTTGGTAGCTGCCACCTGTACCGCAGCATTTCCGGCTACGTTGAACGCACCTGTCAACTGATAGTAACCAAGGAAATCATCCTCGTCCAGATAAGTCCAGCCGCTCGGACGAGTACTTACTTTCGAGTAAGCCTCTACGAGATCATCGTACTTATCGGATGCCGGTGAAAATTCATACGTTCCTGCCTTCAGATACGCGTACAGGCTAAAGTCATCCTCATCCACTTCGATCCTTGTAGCAACGCCATTCGCGTCGTACACATACGTCGTCTCATCCAGATCATAAGCGGCTGCACCCGCAACCGATGGCATCACTTTCACTTTGAAGAGCGGAAGTGTGAAATCTTTCGCCACCGTTCCTGCTGCGTAGTTGTTGCCCACCGTGTAGCAGTATCCACCATTATAATAGGCGCCCTGTGAATATACTCCCGGGATCACCCTTACCTTATACGTACCATTTGCTCTCGAATACGTACTGAACCTGTCATATCTTCCGTACCCATCACGCTTCGTGTTACCAGCAATATTGATATTCTTCGCCGGAGCTCCGGAAGCATCCTTCACAGTACCGGTCAGTGTCACGCCTGATACAACCGAGAGCGCGAATGGGAATGTTGCCTGAACATTCGGGTTCTTCTTATCTCTTACCGTTACGCTTACATTGTACGTAGCAGCCGGTACGGCCTCATAGTCGCCCTTTGCATCGGATTTATGATGAAGAACGCCCTCTACGGTCATCGTATCTACCTGAGCCGGAAGACCTGTTGCCGCATACTCATAGGAACCGGAACCACCAGCGATCACACCGTCGCCCAGTTCATCGATCTCATCCATGCTGAAAATATGGCCGGAAGCCTCATTGATGAACGGCGTATTCGGATCATCTGCCGCATCGTAAGCGAGAACCGTATCTCCAAGGAAGTTACCTACGATCGTGTTCTCGTCTCCGACATAGAAC
This sequence comes from uncultured Eubacterium sp., assembly GCA_910583555.1. Taxonomy (GTDB): domain Bacteria; phylum Bacillota; class Clostridia; order Lachnospirales; family Lachnospiraceae; genus Eubacterium_F. The sequence goes on along the minus strand of CAJTXO010000021.1, from coordinate 26,167 downwards.
ACGTAATTTTTCTTGAACGTCTTGCCTGCCTCGTCAACACCGGTCAGCACGGCAGTCGTTCCGTTTTCAACTTTCTTAAATTTACCTTTTACCGAAATGCTCGTCGCATCTTTACTTACATATGCCTTTAAGCCCTCCGGAAGTCCTGTAACAGAATATTTTATCACGCCTGTGCTGTCAACGTCATCCAGATACAGTCCCTCTTCGAAGCTGTCCCCGACTTTTCCTGTCACACGGCTCACCGTATTCACGACACCATATCCCGAACTGGACGGAACATTTCCGACATAAACTTCTTTTGACTTATCGACTTTCAGCGCGGATACCGTTACTTTCACGTAAGAGTAACTGTCTATGCCGCTCTCGTTGTCGAGTTCAACATCATATGTCTTACCGCCATCGTTCGTTACTACACTCTCCACGCCTTCGGACGTACTATAAGCACCGCTCGGCGTCTTCTTGTTCTGAACGACAAAATTCGCAGCCGTGAGTTTCTTCGCGCTCGACAGGGTTACGCGGACAATGCTCGAATTCGGCACTTCCACATTTTTGATACCAGCGCCTACCGTCACCTTACAGGTAGCTTTTTTGCCGGAACCATCCGCAGCCAGAGCTGTGATCGTAGCAGATCCCTCTTTTTTACCTTTTACCACACCTTTTGCCGAAACAGTAGCTACTTTCTTTTTCGAAGTCGTCCACTGGATCTTCTTGCTGGCACTTTTAGGAGAGATCGTCGCTTTCAGCGTCTTCTTTGCTCCTACAGCAAGTGTTACTTTACTCACATTCAGTTTCACTTTTGAAACTGATACATTCTTGACTACAACCTTGATCGAAGCTTTTTTCTTCCTGTTCTTCTTAGAAGTAACCGTAATCTTCGTATTTCCCACCTTTACGCCTGTGATCTGTCCTTTGCTGTTCACTTTTGCAATTCTGGAATTTGCTGATTTATACGTTACTTTCTTGTTGGCACTCTTATTCGGAGTAACCTTAACCGTCGTTGTCAGTTTCACTTTCTTTCCTTTAGCGACATAGGCTGTTTTGCCGGAAGGTGACTTCACTGTCACTTTTTTCACCTTCACTTTAGCCGCTGAAGCCGTGTCCGGATTGGATACGACGCCGAGGCTAAGAACCATTGCCAATGACAAAGTTCCGGCCAACGCCTTCTTTGCGAACCTTTTCATATTAAAAGTTCCCCCTTGTAATGATTATTTGGCACGAAAATCTTCGCAACCGTCTGTCATTATAGCACACTAAAATTTTAAATGCAATAGTTTTTCAAAAATTTAACTACCACGATAGTGAAACTTTAAATTGTCCGAACACGTTCTTCTCCATGCAGTCAAACGCTTCTAACACACATGTTTTCGGCAATTCTCCGCTCTCGTAGTCCATCCTGCACCGATAGGTCCCATCCTCAAGTTTTTCCGTAAAGCCTTCCTTAAAATTCCATTCCTCCGAGTCCTTGCTGTTCTTCATGCGGAACGTGAGCCCATCCTCTTTATCTGTGTCCGGATTCGTATAATAAACGTTGATATAATTGCCTACCTCGGTCTTTTCTACGGTGATCTTCGTCACTTTCGCAGATGTGCCTTTGATCTTCATCGCCTTTTTCGCTTTGTACTCCATCAAGTCAGAGGTACTCTTATCCGTCAGGTCAAAGGAATTCGTGGAAACGATCGGGTCGCCTCCCGTGGCTCTGATCTCAGGAGTCTGTATCGTATTCTTCAATATGACATGAAGATCTTTCTGATCCTTTTCCCGTTTTGCCCTGATACACAGATTAAGCACATCGTCCTCAACCTGTTTATATTCAATACTTTCGGAATCCGGGAAAAAACCGCCCTGATGGTCAAATCCAGAATTAACATTTACAATTTCCAACCCTTTGTCCTTTGCGTACTGACCGATCGTCCTCTTATCCTTTTTAATGCCAAGATCTGACACGGGATATGTTTCCTCGGAATCCGGGCCTACCAGCAGATACTTCCCGCGCTCCTTCGCTCTCGCCTCCACAATGATACTGACCGATCCCCTGTCGCACAACGACTCGCGCACGGTAAATTCGACCGGCATCTGCTCCGCTTCTTCGTCCTTTTTCACCTGTTCAATGTCTGTCTCGATCAGTTCATTCGCCTCGGGTGAAAGCGTCTTTCCGTACTCGGACATAAAATCGCCGATCCCCCAGTACTTCGTAGCCGCGAAAATACCTGTCGGCAGCGCCACCACAACAGCGGCCGCCGCCACAGCTGCCTTCCACGCCATCCTCTTGTTCTTTCTATTCCTGTTTTCCATGTTTTTCATATCCATCAACCTTTCTTTTAATTCGTCAGAAGCATTGACCTTACCATACACACGCTTATAATAATCCTTATTCGCATTCTTCATCCTGCCACGCTCCTTTCAACTTCTGCTTCAACATCTTTCTCGCCCTCATCAGTCTGGTCTGGATCGTCGTTTCCTTCCTCTGCAGAATTTGCGCGATCTCCTTTACCGAATAATCTTCATAGTAATACAGATGCACAACACTGCGGTATTTTTCCGGAAGCGAAACCACCGCCTCAAATAAAGCATCCTCTCCGCCGTCCCCTCCCGCCTCTGCCGTGCAGCCACAGGGTGCCTGCTCAAAAACAGACTCCATCTTCTCATGCTCCACGAGCTGTGTCCGGCGCCGCCAGGCAGATTTCAGGTGGTTCTTACAGAGATTTACCGTCACGCGGATCAGCCAGCGCCTGGCGTGTTCCTCGTCCGCAAAACGGCTCCGCGACTCGTACAGTTTTAAAAACACATCCTGCACCATATCCTCTGCGTCCGGCAGCTCCTTACAATAATTTACGGCAATGCGTAAGACCATATCTGAATATTGTACGACATAGCCCACATATTCCTCTTCCGACACGATCCACTCACCTCCTAATGTTGTCATGTTCTATTTTACTTGGCGAATTTTGAAAGGCCTTTCACTATAATAACAAAACAGACACCAAAAATATCACATTTTGATGTCTGTTTTTTAAAAAATGGAAATATTTCTCGTTGAAAAAGACTGCAGACTCAGGAATGGTACTTAAAAACAATCTCCCCTCTCACCTTCTCCGCCGTTTCCTTCGAAACCAGAACCTCCAAAAGCGCAAACCCAAACTCCATCGAAGTCCCCAGTCCCCGGCTCGTCACGACATTTCCGTCCACCACGGCCATCTCATCGACAAATTCAGCTCCCGTGAGTTTTCCTTCAAACCCCGGATAACACGTCGCACGTTTCCCCTCTAAGATCCCGCACGCCCCGAGCACCGACGGCGCCGCACAGATCGCCGCCACGACCTTTCCTTCCTCGAACGCACGTTTCAGCGTGTGGCAGACAGCCTCATCCGCACCGAGCCTGTCCGTACCTTCTTTACCGCCCGGGATGATGACAGCGTCCACCTGATCCAGTTCTACATCTGCCAGTTTCGTATCCATCCCCACCTGGATCCCATGCGAACCGCACACAGTCATCTCCTCCGTGATCGACGCCATTTTCACATCCACGCCCCCGCGCCGCAGAAGATCTACGGTCATCAAAGCCTCCACTTCTTCATATCCTTTTGCAAATAACATCACTGCCTTCTTCATCTTTCTTCATCCTTTCTTCATCATAAACTTTTATATAACTTAAATTTTCCTACCTTATAAAAATCATCCGGTACCCCGGCAAAAAAACTCCTGCCGCTCAGATCACGGAACGGCTCGTCCATCTCAGGAAACGCAATCTCATACGCATGTAACAACTGCCGCCGCACACGCCCCGAAACACATCCCCCGTACTTCACATCGCCGACGATCGGATGCGACAAACTGCTGAGATGGCTGCGGATCTGATGTGTCTTCCCGGTAAAAAGCCGTACGCGCAAAAGCGTATATGCCCCATCGCACTCCAATGGCTTATATCCTGTTTTAATATAAGAACTGCCCGGTACCTGCGTATCAAACAACTGTGACTGGTTCCTCTTTTCATCCCTGCGCAGATATCCTTCCGCGGTAAAATCCTGCTCCACCACACCTTCCACGACCGCCAGATAATACTTTTTGATCTGCCGGTCCCGAAACAATTCCGACATGCTCTGCAGTCCGAAAAGCGTCTTCCCCGCCACGACGATACCGCTCGTATTCCGGTCGAGCCGGTTACAGATCCCCGGGGAAAATCCCTCCTCCCGCGCCCCGGCATACTGCGTAAACAGTTCCACCAGACTCACATCGTCCGGCTTCGCCTTCTGCGACAGCAGCCCGGCCGGCTTATTGATCAGGGCGATATGCTCGTTCTCATAAATAATATCCAAAGGAGCGCCGGTCTTCTGCGCCAAAGACGGCTCTTTCCCGTCTGGAGCACCGGAAAACTTTGCAAGTGTTTCCTCCGAGAAGTACATCGCCACGACATCTCCCTCTTCCAGCTTCTCATTTCCCTGTGCCCGCTTCCCATTCAGCTTGATATTCTTTTTGCGGAGCATTTTATATAGGAAGCTTTTCGGGGCCTCCCGCAGCACTTTTGCCAGAAACTTGTCCAGCCTCTGGCCGCACTGGTTTTTCTCGATCGTTATTTCCTTCATTTCTGCCCTCGTCACACCGCCAGTATTTTCAAAAACTTTACTACTTCAGCCTGTGTGTCTGTCATATCTACCGTTTCCGTCACATCTGTCGTTTCCGTCGCGTCTATCGTTTCTGTCACATCTATCGTTTCTGTCGCGTCTATCGTTTCCGTCACATCTGTCGTTTCTGTCGCGTCTATCGCTTCCGTCACATCTGCCGTCTCCGAACAAGATCCAGCCAGCGTATCGGCATCCTCCCCCCGTCCAGCCCTGTCATACTGCCGGTAAAACGCCTCATCCGAATCGAGTATGTTCACGCGGTAGCCGTCTGCCACACCCGCGATCCCTTTTTTCAAATACTCCCTCATATACTCTCCGGTCCCCCCGGTGCGGCCTCTCTCATTCACCGACCGGATCCCCGTAACCTCGCGCCCTTCCACAATGACGAAATCGAGGTTCATGATCTTCTCCGAAGACGTAAATACATAATCCGTCAAAAGCACCGCCTCCGGCGAGATCGTCTCCCTCATCCGCTCATACCGGCTCTGTTCCACCGAGCGGCGCGGCACCATGACAACGAGCGCGATGACCCGTTTCGCCCCGGGCAGCACCATCAAAATGGCGAGTACCGTAAATACATTGGCCCGCGTTTTCGTCGCCAGATAGCCGATCAGGAACAGACCGACCCCGATGGCAATAAATACGAGCAGCATCACAGCCTGAAACCGCTTCTGTCTCTCTATATAACCTGGTTCACATTTCGTTCCCTTCCACTGATTCATCTTGCCCCTCCAAATACCGTAAAATCTCATAGGGATTCACACTCGTTTCCTCCCCCGCAATATCAATGTACATCCCGAAGTGGAGATGCACGTCAAACTTTCCCTTTGTTCCCTCTTTGCCGTAGCCCGTGTTTCCCAAATACCCGAGCGTCTCGCCCGCCCGCACAGGATCCCCGGTCTTTAAACCCTCCCGGTACGAATCCATATGGGCGTAATAGGCATACATGCCGTGCTCGCTGCGGATACCGATGCGGTAGCCGCCCAGTTCGAGCCAGCCCATTTTCTCCACCACGCCATCACAAATGCTGACGGCCGGAAAATACCCCGGCACGTTGTTGGACGTCATGATATCCACGCCCTCATGCCTTCTGTCGCCGCCGTAATTTCGCGCTGTCCCCCACGAATTTTCGTACGAAAGCGTCTGTCCGCCCACGCCGTCCAGCGCGACCGGGAAACAGACGACATCGCTCAGCACAGTGGCAAACGCATCCGCATACGAATCCACCACTTTTTCATCAAGCTGCAGCGAGAACGCGAACGGAACACTGCTTTTTCCATACAAGAGCTGGTGCGCCAGTAACCGGCACTTTTTCTCTGTAAACCGCTCCATCTCCCTGAGCGTATCCGCCTTGATATCAAAACAACGAAATTCCTCGGCGTCCACCTCGATCGGCACAACGGCATCCGCGCGCGCGCCATTTAGGATCCAGCCTGTCTCGACCGGCACGATACAAAATATGGCCGCGGCGAGGACGATCTTCCATCCGCTGCCTTTCCCCGGACGTCCGCCCCGGCTGTCACTCTGCCTTCTGCTTTTTTTAATACGATTCAATATTCACCACTTCCGCCTTTCCCACATGGCAGGACAAAACATCCCCCGCAAAGGAGATGAATTTTTCCACGCCGTCACTGACATAATAATCATATGTGGGCCCTTTGTCATCTATGCCTGACGGACGGAGCAGATCGTGTCTGGCGAGAAGGACCTTGAGGGATTTCGCCGTCTCATATGCCGGATTGACCAGTTTTACCTGATCTCCCATCTCCCGGCCGATGATCCGGCGCAAAAGCGGATAATGGGTACAGCCGAGAACGAGCGCGTCGATCTCGTATTCCTTTAATTCATGCAGATAGCGGCCGGCAATATCTTCCGTGATCCGGTCTTCCCAAAGGCCCTCCTCGACCAGCGGGACAAACAGCGGGCACGCCTTGCTCACAACGGTAATATCCGGGTTGATCCGGTGCAGGAATTTGTCGTAGATCCCGCTTTTCACCGTGCTTTCGGTGCCAATAACACCGATGTTGTTCGTCTTTGTCGTATCCGCCGCCATCATCGCCCCCGGCTCCACAACCCCGATGATCGGAATATCGATCTCTTCCCGAATGTCATCAAAGGCAAGCGCGCTCGCCGTATTGCAGGCGATCACGATCGCTTTTACGTGACGCGACTGCAGGAACCGCACGATCTGCCTGCTGTAGCGGCAGACTGTATTTTTTGACTTGCTCCCATAAGGGACCCTCGCCGTATCCCCAAAATACAGCAGGTTTTCTTCCGGGAGCTGCCGCATGATCTCCCTCATCACCGTAAGGCCGCCAAGGCCGGAATCAAACACACCGATCGGCGCAGTTTTTTCCATACGAAATCTCCCCTCGTTCACTTCTTGTTCACTCCGAATCTTCTTTCACAATCATTTTCTTTACAGTTAATTCTTTCACGGTTTATTCTTTCACAATTTTTTTCTCAATCTATTCCTTCAAATTTGACTTATATTTCTTCCGGTTCAGGATCGCGTAAATACACGGTACGACAAACAGCGTAAGCAGCGTACCATACACAAGTCCCCCGATCGTTACGACCGCCATCGGGCGCACCATATCCGAACCGCTGTCTGAACTTACGATCATCGGGATCAGGCCGAGGATCGTCGTCAGCGCCGTCATGAGGATCGGACGCAGCCTCGTCCTTCCGGCCTCCACGATCGCCGCGTATTTTTCCTCGCCATCCTCCCTCAGCTGGTTGATATAATCCACGAGCACGATACCGTTATTTACGATAATACCGGACAGCATGACGAAACCGATCATCGCGATGACACTGACCTCGCTTCCCGAAACCCACAGTCCCATAAAACCGCCGGTAAACGCGAGCGGGATCGTGAACATGATGATAAACGGCGACAGCAGCGACTGAAACTGCGCCACCATGATCAGGTACATGAACAGCACGGCAACGGCAAACATCAAAAGTACCTGCTGCATCGACTCATTGATCGTCTCATCCTCGCCCGTAAACTCCATCGTGTATCCGGCCGGAACTTCGTATCCTTCGAGCGCCTCTTTGATATCGTTGCTGACGAGACCGATGTTGTGGTCGTCATCAATCGTCGCCGACACGGTCATGAAGCGGGTCTGCTTCTTCCGGTTGATCGAATCCGGCGAATCCGCCATCGCAAAGGCGGCGATCTTACTCAGTTTCACCTTTTTCTTCTTCTGCGTCATCGTATCGGTATATTCGATCTTCATCTTCCTCAGATCTTTGCGTGTGAGCGACGTATCTTTTTCATCGCTGACATATACATTCAGTTCGTCGGTATCGGTTGAGATCGTCGTCGCGGAACTAGCGTCCTTTACCTTCGCGTTGATCTGCTGGAACACCTGTGCCACCGTGAGCGAATACCTCATCGCCTTTGCCTTATCGACAGTGATACGGAACTCCTGGCTGCTGTCCTCTAAACCGTTCGTTACCTCCTTGACGCCCTCGACATCCTGGATCCGGCTCATCACTTCCTCGGTGGCCGCCTGCAGCTTATCCAGATCCTTTCCCCGTATCTCAATGGTAATACCCGAGCCAAACATCGCGCTCATATCCATGGCAGAAGAATCTACCGAAACGACACACGGATATCCCTTCTCGTCCACATTTTTCTCTATTTCTTCTTTGATCTCCGCATTTGTGCGGTCTGTGTCCTCATTGAGCAGAAGATACATCGAGATCGCCTCATTCCCGCCGCCGGACATCGAGGACATCACGCCGCCTCCGCCGGACACGGCTCCGATCGTCTCGATCCCGTCAATCTCTTTCATCCACCCCATCATCTCCGTCGAAATATCGCGCAGCTGATCCTCCGACACCGTCTGATCCTCCGGCGCAGAAACGGTAAGCGTCATCTGCGGGCTCTCCATCTCCGGCATGAACGCCGTTCCCCGTGAAACGGAGAGTACGGCAAAGACGATGAGAAGCACGAACGATGCGATCAGTACGAGCGCCTTTTTATGGAGCAGCACGGAAAGCACGCTGGCATACATATTCTGGATCTTTCCGATCACACCCTCCTTCTCTTTCTTCTTCGTCCTGCGCAGCATACCCTGCGACATCGCCGGCACGAGCGTCAGGCTGACGACGAGGCTGGCGAGCAGCGAATAGGCAAGCGTCAGTCCGAGGTCGGTAAACAGCTGTCTCGTAATCCCCTCGGTAAAGATGATCGGGGCAAATACACAGATCGTCGTCAGCGTCGACGCCATGATCGCGCCCGCCACCTGTCTCGCTCCGTCCACGGCGGCCTCTTTGATGCCGTACCCTTCTTCATTTCGCAGACGGAACACGTTCTCGATCACGACGACCGAGTTATCGACGAGCATCCCGACGCCGAGCGCCAGACCCGACAGCGAAATGATATTGAGCGTCACGCCGCTGAAATACATGAGCACGATCGCCGTCACGACACTGAGCGGAATCGAGCAGGCGACAATGATCGTCGGCCGCAGATCCCTGAGGAACAGGAACAGGATGATGATGGACAGCAATCCGCCAACCAGCAGGTTCTGGACTACCGAGTCCACCACGAGATTGATATAGACGCCCTGGTTCATCAGGATACTGACGTGAAGCCCTTCATTTTCCTTTTCCAGATCATTGAACCGCTCCACCAGCCGCCCGGTCACGTCACCGGTCGAAAAACCGGTCGCCTTCTCCATCGTGACAGCTACCGCCGGATTTCCATTTACCATCACATACATATCCTCGGAATTATCCGTAACAGCCACATCCGCCACGTCCGACAGTTTGATCGGATCAAGTCCGTCGAGATCCATGTCACAGATGACAAGATCTTCCACGTCCTCATCGGACTCGATCTTCTCTCCTACCTTCACAAGATAGGACGCGTCGTCATCCGTAATGTATCCCGCCGGCATATCAAAGTTTTCCGCCGTCAGTATGCCTTCCACCATGCTTTTCGTAATGATATTTTCCAGATTCGTATTTTCCTTCGTCGTCTTCGACGAATCTTTCAGCGTGTTCTCCGCCTCGTTGAGCTTGCTCTCCCCATTTGAGACTTCCATCTCGGCCACGCTGAGTTTAATGGCTGCCAGCACTTTCTGCTTACTGAGTTCCTGCGCTGCCTCTTCTACAGAAAGCTGCCCTTTCTGCAGTTTCGCCTTCGCGTCCGTCAGCTGCTTCTTTGCCGCGGCGATCTGTTTCTTTCCTTTCGCCAGTTCCTCCCTGCCCTTTTTCAGCTTTGTTTCCTGCTCGTTGATCTGCGTCAGCCCGGCCTGTGCCTTCGCCAGTCCCTGCTCTGCCTCCACGAGTTTCGCGGGCAGTTCTTCTTCCTTGATGCCCTGTTCCTTTAACTTCGACTGCAGCACACTGACCTGCGCGTTCACGGCCTCCAGTTTCATGCGGAGTTCCGTGGACTCCCCGCTCGCGGCGATCTGTGCCTCGATCGCCTGCTTCTGCTCCTCTAACCCTTTGAACCCGTTCTGTAACTGTTCCAGCCCGCTCTTCGCGTTCGTCAGCGTCTTGATCGTGGACTCCAGCGTCGCTTTCTGCGTCTTGATCTGCGCTGTTCCCTCGTTCATCTGCTTTTCCGAATCGAGAAGCGTCTTTTCCTTCGATTCCAGCTGTTTTAAGCTGTTATTCAGCTTTTTCAGCGTCTTCTCCATCTTCTCCGACGACTTCGCCAGCTTTGATTCCCCTTTGGCCAGTTCCTCCGCCGTCTTCTGCTGCTGTTTGCTCAGCGTGTCCTTCCCGTCTTTGATCTTCTTTTTATTTTTGGAGATTTTTTCTTTCGCGTCGTCCAGCTTACCCTCTACGGCAGCCTTCACCTTTTTATTCATCTTATCCAGCTTATCCTGCTGGATGATCACCTCCACCTTTTTCTGCACCTCTCCGGACGTATTGACGGATGCCACGCCCTCCACGCTCTCAAGATCCGGGATAATATCGGTCTTCGCGCGGTTCGTCACCTCGACGCGGTCAATATCTTCAAAATCGATCGCCGCCACCATGATCGGCATCATATCGGGATTGATCTTCATGATCGTCGGACTGCCGATCGTGTCATCCCACTGGGAAGAAACCATATCCAGGCTCTCCCGCATGTCGATCGTAGCCGTATTCATATCCGTGCTGTCATTAAACTCCAAAATCACGACCGAAACATTACTGTTCGACACGGAGGATACTTCCTTCATGTTGCTTATGCTCGCCATCGCCTGTTCGACCGGCTTCGTCACAGCCGATTCCACCTCTTCCGGACTGGCACCCGGGTACGTCGTCATGACGATCGCGTACGGCAATTCCATATCCGGCAAAAGATCCGTACTCATATTGCGGAATGATAAGAACCCCAAAACGAGTATCAGCACAACGGCGACTAACACGGTATAGGGTCTTCTAACACTTAATTTCGATAACATCCTCGTATCCTCCCTGTGATTTTTTTCTCCTGATAAAACGATTCAGAAAAATTATGTCACATCGCCCCCTCTTTGTCAATGCCGCACATGTTTCCTATTTGTTACCAATTTGTAAACAGCAGCATTTTTAAAACGGCCCGCCGCCGGCAGCCGCATCAAACGGCGCTTCATCAGCGGTCCTCAAACAAGAGCCACATCGCCCGGTACCAGCGCATGATCTGCCACACACCGATCCCCTTCAACCCGTATTCCGGCAAAAGCGCGTACTTTTGTTCCAAACTGCGCACATCCTCGAACCAGACGACATGCTCGGTCCCCTCCTCATCCACATAGGAAAAATAGGGCGACTGCGCCAGTTCATCGAACTCGATCTCCGCCCCGTACCGGATCGCGATCTGCACGGCCTCAACGTTGCCGATCGTCCGCGCGACCGTCTCTCCCCGGACAAACGGCAGCGGCCAGTCATACCCGTAATTGGCGATCCCCATATTGATCTTCGCCGGCTCGATCTCCGTCACGGCGTAATTTAAAACGCGCCTTACCATATTTAATGGAGCGACGGCCATCGGCGGCCCGTTTTTATACCCCCACTCATACGTCATCAGAAGCACCTCGTCCGCCGCATCGCCGAGCGCCGCATAATCCTTTCCCTCGTACAAAAGCCCCTTCTGCTCCGCCGACGTTTTCGGCGCCAGCGCGACCGAAACCGAAAAACCGAGCGGGTGCATGATCTGTGCCGCGCGCCGCACAAACGCCGTAAACGCGTCCCGGTCAGTGGCAAGGATATACTCGAAATCAATATCGATCCCCCCGTACCCCTTTTCCTGCATTAAAACCGCCAGGCTGTTTAAAAGCCGCTCGGCCGCCGCTTCGTTCGTCACGACCTGGTGGATCAGGTTATTATTAAATTTTCCGTCCTCCCCGAACGGCGTCAGCGTAAGAACAGGCACCGTCCCATATTCCTGGCTCCGCTCGATCATCCACGCGTCATCCCGCGGCGGATCAATGACGCCGCCCTCCACCGTAAATCCGTACGAAAAAACAAACAGACGGTTCAGAAACGGAAGCGTCTGTTCCAATACCCACGGACTGATATACGTATACGCGTAACCCCCTGCATTTCCGGGCCGTAATCGCGCTCCCGCCGTCCCGTCCGGCGCCCCGATCAGAAGCGCCTGCCCGACCGCCAGCGCGTACGGATACACGAGCTGGTTATTCCATATGATACTGTCCGCGCTGACCGCATACGCCGCCGCGATCCGGTCCACGGTATCGCCGCTCCTCACCACATAAATTTCCATCTAACGTTTCCCCCACACATCATTTCCTAATAATTTATGCAGTTCTTTTCACCATATTCCGCACCAGCCCCCAAAAATAATGGAACTCCTGCGAGTGGCCGAACACGGCGGCAAATATCGCATTTGGCACGACCGCGCAGATCCCTCCCTGCACAAGGAAGGCCGCCACCCCGCTCCCGGCCGTCCACGTACACAAAAAGAAACAGACGCCTCCCGCCAGACAGGTCACCGCCGCGTACAAAAGCTGTCTCGCCATATATCCTCCCATTCCCTTATTAAAATAATGTTTGTACAGTACATACGCCTCCACCCAGAATGGCACCAGAACCGTGCTCCCGATCGTGCCGAGCAGCACCCCGGCCACGCCGTACTGCTTCACGAGCCACACCGACAGCACGAGGTTCAGCACACTTTCCACGATCGGCTTATACCTGTCATACCAGAACATGCCAGACGCTTCTTTGAAAATGTTGGCGGTCGAGCGCATTCCCCCGATATAGAAATTGACCGCGATAACGAGTACGGTAAACGAGGAAAGGCAGTAATGATCCCCGATCCACAGTTTGATAAATGGCTGGAACAGGCAGAGAAGTGCGACTGCGCACACCCCGCGCAGCCAGAAATTCAAAAACAGCACCCGGTACATGACGCATTCCACATATTTTTTATCATCGGACAACACGAGATTACCGACACTTGCCGTCATCGCCGCAAACATTTTTAACATCAGGCGGTTCAGCGAATCGACGACCAGCGTATAATTGGAATAGAGCCCGACCGCCACCAGTCCGGCAAATTTTGATATGATGAGATTATCGGTGGAAAATACGACGACCGTGCCGATCTTGTGGAACATCATGGCAAAGACATTTTTCTTTATACCGGCGGAAACCTGCGCGGGCAGCGCCGAGACGTTTTTCTCTTTCAAATACGGAAACAGCCGGTCTGCCACCACGGAAATTAGCACATTTTCGCCGACCGTTACGAATATCCCTGTGATGAGATAAGCCGCAAAACTGCGGCTCACTGCCAATACCGCAACCTGCATGACGCAGAGCGCGATCCTGGAAACGGTCGTCACGGCCGTCGAAATATACTCCCTCTGGCTGCAGATAATAAGGGAGCGCTTATATGTAAAGAAATAAGAAACGCCCGAATCCACGACATACAGCACATAGTACAGATAAATATACGGCATATCCGTCGGCATGTCCCGGATGAGAAACGGCAGAAACGGCGTCAGCACGCCTCCTAACACCAATACTGTGCAGCCGATCAGACGGTACAGCTTGCGGTACAGCCGCATCATGGACTTGACAAATTCCGTGTCCCCTTCCGCGAGCGGCCGGTAGAGCGCGTAATTGATGGCGCTGCCGACGCCAAGCTCCGTCAGCGCCAGAAACCGGAGGACGTTGGAAAACAGCCCGTTCAGGCCGAGATACGTACTCGATAAAAACTGGATGAACACCGTGCGGTTCACAAACTGCAAAAGCAGGATGATTCCATAGGACACAAAGGAATAATTGAAATTTTTAATGCTGTTTTTCGTTCTGGATTGACTCATGCCGCTTCCCTTCCTGATATTTTCCCTTCCGATCCGCCTCCCACTGTGAATCCGTCGTTCTGCTCGATTCATAAAAACCGGTAAACGCGTCACCCAATACCTTTTTCTCCTGCCGCCGTTCCTCTTCCTGGATCGTATATGTCGGAACGAACTGCGCCACCAGTTCCTTCATATCCGGATGTTCGCGGTCAGCCGCCTCGTACAGCTTCTCCAGCCGGTCAAAAAACGTATTCTCGTCGAATTCGATCGGACGGCCGATGTGGATGCGCTGGTTTTCTGTCGCCGTCAGCCCTTCCTCATCCATGAGCATTTCCTCATACAGCTTCTCCCCCGGACGCAGCCCCGTGTACTCGATGCGGATGTCCTCGTCCGGCACATAACCCGACAGCTTGATGAGATTGCGCGCCAGATCGTCGATCTTCACCGGTTCTCCCATATCCAAAACAAATATCTCGCCGCCCTTCGCGAACGCGCCCGCCTGCAGCACGAGCGAAACCGCCTCCTGGATCGTCATAAAATAGCGGATGATATTTTTATCGGTCACAGTCACGGGCCCGCCCGCCTCGATCTGCTTTTTAAACAGCGGGATCACGCTTCCGTTGCTGCCCAGGACGTTACCGAACCGCACTGCCACAAAATCGGTGGAGGAATGCCGGTTCAGCCCCTGCACGATCATCTCGCACATCCGCTTCGACGCTCCCATGATATTCGTGGGGTTGACAGCCTTGTCGGTCGAGATGAGGACAAATTTCCTCGCCCCGTACTTATCCGCCGCCAGCGCGGTCTTATACGTCCCAAAAACATTATTCTTCACGGCCTCGTTCGGACTGTCCTCCATAAGCGGCACATGCTTGTGCGCCGCGGCGTGATAGACGATGTCCGGACGGTATTTGGCAAATACGGAGTCGATACGGCTCGTATTGCGCACCGAGCCGATCAGCACTTCCAGATGCATGTGCGGGTATTTCGCCTTCAATTCCTGCTGGATGTCGTACGCATTGTTTTCATAAATATCAAAAATAATAAGCATTTTCGGCTTATTGGCCGCAATCTGCCGGCAGAGCTCGCTCCCGATCGATCCGCCGCCCCCGGTGACGAGGATCACCTTATTTTTCACGTATCCCGCGATCGAAGCCAGATTCGTCTCCACCGGCTCCCGGCCCAACAGGTCCTCGATCTGCACGGGGCGCAGTTTCTCCACGGCCGCCTCCCCGGTGACAAACTGATAGATCCCGGGTAGGATCTTTAGTTCCGCCCCTGTCTGCTGGCAGATCTCGAGAATTTCCTTTACTTCTTTCTTCGGCGCGCTCGGCATCGCCAAGATGATCTCATTGATCCCGTAATACCGCGCCGCATCCAGTATCTGCTCCCGGCCGCCGATCACTTTCACGCCATTGATGAACGTATTCTGTTTCGATTTATTGTCGTCGATGATACAGCAAATATTGCTGTCCAGTTTTTTGCTCATTTTCAGTTCGCGGATCACCATATTTCCGGACTCCCCGGCACCGATCACCATCGTATTGCGCATGCCGACGCCATGCACGTTCTCACTGTACAAAAGCCGCACGATGCGGTACGAAAAGCGCACGCCGAGCGTTGTGATGAACAAAAGCAGACAGTAGATGATAAAATATGAGCGCGGCAGTTTCCGGTATGTTCCAAACACTAAAAGAAAATGTACGACCGTGGACAGGCCGCACGCCATCACGATATTCAGCACTTCCCGCAGGCTGGCGTAGCGCCAGATGCTGTTATAGAGCCGGAACAGCATAAAAATAATGAGAGTGATGACCGTATTGACAAGGATCATTTCCTGCAGCGTCGTGATGTAACCTTTCGGGTATTCTTCCGTGATCCCGCTGCGGATGAAGCGGTCCCAGTTCATCTCATAACGGATGAAGAGCGCGGCAAACGAACACAGATTGATACAAGCGGCGTCCCACAACACGAGCAGCACCCGGTACAGCATGGATAATCTGCCGCTTTCTATATATTTTTGAAACCATCGCATAACGCATTACCTCCACACACAATACATTCTGATTATATTTTGGTCACATGAATACACCTCTATGCACTTCTATTTTTCAGTATACGAGATTATTTTCAGTTGTCAAGCCAAAAAAGTGAAAATGAAAAGAGCCACTTGCAAAACAAGCGGCCCTGGTGTATAATTTACTTAGAAGTGATCGGAATTGATTCTCCGATTGCCCTCAGTAAAATTAAATGAATTTGAAGAATAGCATCCAACTTTCTCAGGGCGGGATGCTATTTCTTTTTATGATTGTCTATGTAAGACAGCGCCGCAAATAACACAAGTAATAACGTAAGAACTTCCATTATACTCATAGGGCATCACCCTCCTTCGTATAAAACTAGAGGGCATAAATCGCATCCTGCTTTCTGTTCAATTATACAACTCGATTATACCATATGGAAAACAGATATTCAAGGACGAAAATCCCGCCGCATTTCTTCTTCCACTGAATCAGCCGGATATACCCTCCCTTCCCGTATATCCACCATGCCCTTTTCTATCTCAATGTTAAACTGTTCTCTTGTAAGAGAGTCGTATGCAAGAGGTGCCTTTTTCGGAAGCTTCATCTCAAACGGGATACCCTGACAAAGTACGACCTGTCTTAAAAACATACCAACTGCATTTGACATCGGTATCCCCAGCTGGTCAAACACCCGTTCTGCCCGATCTTTGATTTCAGGCTCCACACGTGCGAATACATTTGATGTCTTTGCCGTCTAAACCACATCCTTTTTTATTTAGTATACCGCTCTTACTTGCGGTATGCAAGTGTTCCACCTAGTTTTTATGAATGGAAAGAACTTTCATGCACACGCACCCTGAACTTTGATAATTGAATAAAGACTTTACACCTTTTTAAAAATCCCCTATAATATAAACATCAATACATAAAGGGGAATAAAGAAATGAGTGATAATATGACGGACAAACAATTACGATATATCAACAGATTAACAGTTTTTGTACGCAAACTGCTGAAACTTGTACCACAAGAAAAAAGAGATGAACTTGAAAATGAGTTTGATAGTATTCTTTTAGAAGTAACAGAACCAAACGAAAAAAGCAACTAAAAACCACGGTGTAAAGTCTTTATTGAATGATTAAGGCTTTACGCCTTTATGTTAGTATCAGATTTTTTACTTATGTTGGTGTTCTACCACTTGATTTTTCTATATCCTAGTTTCCGCAGCATGTTTCCGTATTTGGTTGCCTTTGTTCTGGGAATCTTAACCTGAATTCGCTTTTTTAATCCATTCATGACCTTAGCATCAATGCGTTTTATATCCGTTGCTTTAATGGTAAACACTTTCACCCTGCTACATCCTTTGAACGCGTTTTTCTGAATTGAGGTTATGGTAAACGCAAAACCTTCTTTTTTCACTTTTTTTGGAATTACAATGGACTTGCTTCTTTTCGATTTCATACCTGCAATTGCCACTTCCCCTTTTTTTCCGTTCAGTTTCGTTATTTTGTACTTCAAATTTCCAGCTATGAAAGTTCTGCCCTTTTTAAGCGGCGTTACTTCGTCATTATTCTGAATATCTTTTTCTCTGGATCAGGGGAGGTTGGAGTGGTTGTCACCGACGGAGAAATCGTTATTTGTGGCTGCTGTACAGGCTCCGGTGTCGGCGATGTTGCGGGGTCCTCGAAAGGAGATGTTGTAACTCCCGGTAAGGGAACTTCCGTTTTTTCCGGTTTTGGTGATGCGGTCGGTGTAATACCAGGTTTCTCCGTCGGTTTGTCTATCAATACCGGACTTTCTGTAGGTGATTCAGATGGTTTTTCCGTTTGCTTCGGTGTTGCTGTAGACACTGCCGGGGTGAATGTCGGCGCTGTCGATGGCCTCACTACTGGTGTAACTGACGGCGGTAGGTCAGGTGACGGCGTCACCGCTCCATCCGAACTTACTGTCCCGGCATACGACCAGCCTAGAGCAGATGACAGATCTAAATATAAAGCGGGGCGGACAGCGTCATGATTATACCTGTTAAAATAACCATAACGATAAAAACCAACCTCTCCCGCATAATTCACATAGCGTGCACTTCTATCATAAGTCCCACCAAGTGTCCGAAGCCACCAGCCACCATTTTGCATAAATGCCTCACTTGTCTCTGTATAAGCTCCCTGCATTTGTGCGTAAGTGGTATTTTTCGCCCTTCTACCTCCATCTGATTGCCTGTCATTTGACAAAAATCCGTATATTGGATCTTTTACCTCTTCAGCAGACAGCAGAAAAACTTTATCGGGCGTTTCTTTCCCATCCCCATATGAACCATATGAATCATTTACTATATTTGTAGTTCGTATAGCAGACTGCTCAGCTTTCGAAAAGGCATTATTTATAAAACCATCCCTAAAGTCCTTCCCTGCTAGATTTGTTTCTGCCCCATAGCAGTTCAGCCAGCTTCGCATCGTACATGTCTTCCATGTTACCTCTGTATTCACATCATTATACTCCCGCGCATCAAGGTTTTTGTCGGCTAGCAAAAAGGCATATTCACCATCCACCGATAGTACCCTCCATTTAATCGGCTGTTTCCCGTCACTTTTATCTGCTTTTCCGTCTCCGTTCGTATCATCCTGCCAATAATTGCCAAAATAAACACAGTCCCATGTCACAACACCGTCGCTGTCCGTCCGTGGGTTTTCCAACCTGCCCTGAGATGGTGAAGGCGAAGGTTTCTCCACCGTCGGTGTCTCTACCGTCAGCATCTCACCCTCCCCTCTCCACATCATTTCTTCTGCCGACACTTCATTTACAAACAACTCTGGCATACCTGTCACAAGCAGCGCAGTAACCAGAACAGCTGCTACTATTTTTTTCTTCATTTTGATCATCGTGTTCTTCCTCCTGTCAAATATTTTTTCCCTTTCCGGGTTTTTCGGGAAAAATAAAGGTTTCCCGGCAAACAGACACAGTTTTCCATATCACCATATCTTTTTTACCGGGAAACCAAGAACGAGGTGCTGGTATGCGTCCACACCAAACACCTCGCTATATTTAGCAAAAGGCAACAGAAACCCGTATGATTGACAAGATTTTCTTTCCCAATTGCCATACCATTACCATGTCACCACAAAAAAGTTGAAAAAAAAAACGTTCTATTGTATAATACTACGAAGTGGCGGGCGCCAAAAACAAACGCAAACCACAAAAGATGGACTCTTCCATCAAATAAAAAACGCCCGCAGAAACGAGGAAAATCATGAAACAGATCATCAACCGTATCACCTGCTGGTATCTTATTTTTTATGCCGTATACAGCTTATCCACCCGCTTTATGCCGACAAAAATATTATGTGCCGGCCCGCTTGAGGATATTCTCTATAAAGGAGTCGTGATCATCGCCGGTTTACTGGCGCTTTGCTATATCTTTTTACTGGCAAAAACGATCCGCCCTGACCGGCAGCTCTGTCTGCTGGCTGTATTTATACTGATCTTAGGTATCTCCACGATTTTGAACCGAAAATATGAATTTACCGGAAACGTGATGGGAATGGCCACTTTTGTCGTGCAGCTGATCCTGTTCTATTTCCTGCCCCATGTAATGCCGGAAGATATGATCTCCGTCTGGCTGAAACGGATGACCGCCTGCCTCTCCTTTTTCTGGAGTATCGCGTGCGTGGCGTCGCTGAGCCAGTACATCGGAAACGTTCATTATCTGACGATGCACCCCGATGGACGGCTTGTCCGCCAGGGGATCGTTGACGGCCGCCTGTTCGGACTGTTCTCCGACCCGAATTTTGCCGCGTTTACCTCCCTGCTCCTCATCATCCTCCTTCTGAGGGAATGGAAACGGGGGGATAAATGGTTCCGGGTATACGCCTCGATCTGTATCGCCGCCAACCTCGCCTACCTCATCATGTCAAACTCCCGGACGATCTATTTGTCGGCCATCGGAACTCTGGTTTTTTTCGTAGCCCTGACGACTTATTACCAGCACTGCCAGTCCGGAAACACAAGCGGAAAACTCTTTTTATGCCGTCTGGCAAAGCGCACGGCCATAACGGTCGCAGCAGCGGCAGTCCTATACGCCGCCGTATTTTTCTCGATACAGGGGATTGGCTACCTGGCTGCCCCCGACCGGAGCACGGACGATATGGTGCGCGAGGATGTCAATGTCGAAAACCTGACAAACAACCGGTCGACCATTTGGAAAAATTATATCACCTTATACAAAGATAAACCCGTATTTGGCTTCTCCATCGGCAGCGCCCTGCCATATGTGACCGAAAAAGACCCGGACAGCTATCTGGCACAGACCCAGTACGTCACGCACAATAGCTACCTCTCCCTGCTGATTGAGACGGGTATCACCGGATTTCTCGTGATGGCGGCCTTTTTCCTATTAAATATCCACGAATCTCTGAAACGGATTCGTCAGAAGCTAACAGTAAACGACAGCTATTTTATGTTTGCCTCTGTCATCGCCGCCGTCATGATCTTTATGTTATGCTTCCACGATATTTTCTTTACGGTAAACGTAGAAACGATGCTTTTGTTTACCGGGATCGGGTATGTGCATCATACGTGCCAGCACTAGTGTATTGTACCGTTCATTTTCAGTCAAATGGCGTAGAATGAATTTTCATCTGCAAGGCGGCTGAATGAGGCGATGCGGTGGCATCGTCGAATGAAGCCAACGCGGCAGATGGAAATTCAGGCAAGCCATTTGGCGAAATATGAACGGTACAATGCACCAGTACACTAGCCGGCAGTCTCCTCGATCAGTGCCTTCCACTGGTTGAGGATTTTTTCTCTCTCAAATTCTTTCTGGTTATCGGAACAATGTTCCGACATTTCGATCCTTCT
Organism: uncultured Eubacterium sp.; assembly: GCA_910583555.1. Lineage (GTDB taxonomy): Bacteria > Bacillota > Clostridia > Lachnospirales > Lachnospiraceae > Eubacterium_F. The sequence goes on along the minus strand of CAJTXO010000021.1, from coordinate 5,407 downwards.
TTCCCTGTCCGTCAGCAGTTTATAAATTTCCTCCGCCATCCTCTCTGTATCATACGGAGGCACGAGCACCCCGTCGATCCCATCCTCTATGATCTCGGCCGGCCCGGATACGATATCAAAGCTAACGGCGGGCAGATGGTTCGCCTTCGCCTCTAACAAAACGAGAGGAAGCCCTTCCCTGTACGAGGTAAGCACATACATACAATGCCCGCCGTAACAGGTCTCCATCCGGTCAGTCAGTCCCATCAAACATACATTGTCCTGAAGTCCTTCGTCACGGATTCTCTTCTGGATCCCCTCAAACATTTCCCCCTCGCCATACACTTCCCACACAAAATCCTGCGTTTTCTTCCGCAGCGCCGCCGCCACGTCCACGAGCAGATCCATCCCCTTTTCCGGCGAAAAGCGCCCCGCTGTCAGTATCTTTTTGGAATCTGCCTCATAAGCGCCGGCATGTTCGAGGATCGTGTCATCGATCCAGTTATAGATCGTCATGACCTCCCCCGGCTTACAGTGGAACTTTTCATAATACGCCTTCTCGCTCTGTTTCGTGAGAACGACAGTCCGGTCGGCGTATTTCCTGCCAAACCGCCGCAGCGTGCGCGATACCTTATCGTCCCACTGGCTCAGAAGCGACCCGTGGTCGCAGAATATTTTCGGCACGTTCAGCCTTCTGCCAAGGATACCGCCGCAAAATCCCGCATAGACCGCGACATAAAACAATAGTTCTATGCCCTGCTCAAGACAGTAGGCGCGGAACTCTTTTCCCGCTCCCATCACAACTTCCCGGATCCGCCGCCGGCCCGGCAGTATGTTATGATAATGGATGCGCGGATCGAGCGAATACGCGCAAGTGCCCTTCTCATGCGTCAGGCTGATCACATGGATCTCATACTTCCCACCTGCCTCTTCCGCACACTTACCGCTTGTCTCTTTCGTACACTTCCTGCCTGCGTCTTTCGCACACTTCGCATCCGTCTCTTCCGCAGCCAGGGCATTGGCGATATTACAGAGGACCTGCTGCCCCCCTCCCCGGATACTCATATCAAAATTCACAAAACCGATCTTCTTCACATCTGCCTCCTTCCCACTCATTCCCATTTCCACAACAAACGCTAAACTCTGGCCGCGTAATACCGGTACAGCAGTTTCACGCATTTGTGCTCCATGAGAAACAAAAGAATCCTGTCCTTCCCGCCAAACAGCGCCCTCTCCCGGCACAACTCCCGGATGCTGTCCATCTCCACCCATTCCCGGATGACCCCGCAGCAGCGCTCCCGGTCATACCCCGATCTCCCTAGCAGCGCATAAAATTTATTTTTTACGGCATCCAGATAAAAGCGGTATAAAAATGACGGCTCACCGCCTCCCTGTTCCCTATAAAAGTCTTTTACCGCCAAAAACAGCCTCTCCTCAATCTCCATCGCGTCCTCGCGGAAGCGGAACGAAAGTGACTGCCCCTCCACATTGTGATAGCGGTACAAAGACTTGTCCATCACACAGATCCTCTCCACCCGGGAAAACACTAAAAGATTGAACAACAGATCCTCGCCCTTGTTCAGATCCCTCGGAAACTCCGCGCCCACACGCTCTCTCCGGTACAGTTTGTTCCACGGCACATGCAGGAACATTCCGGTAAACAGGGAAGGAAATGCCTCGATAAACGCTTTTCTGCTCTCAAACAGGCCATCCGGGAACGTATTATCCCTCTGTTCCTTTTCATTGTAATACCCGCAGATGACGAGATCGCTCCCATCCTCTTCCATGCGCGCCACGAGACTCTCGCACATTTCCGGCGAAAGTTCATCATCACTGTCCGCGAACTGGAGATATTCGCCCGACGCTTTCCTCATCCCATAATTTCTCGCTGCGGACACGCCTTCATTTTCCTTTGTGTACACATGGAAATTCGCATATTTTTTCTCGTATTCCCGGCAAAGTTCCAGACTTCCGTCCGTCGAACAGTCATCCACGATAATGACCTCGGTCTTTTGGTAGCTCTGTGCCGCGACACTGTCGAGACAGAGCGCCAGCCGGTCTTTTGAATTGTATACAGGTATGATAATAGAAACCACCCCTGCCTCGTACAGATCCGTTTCCATCCATTCCTCCCTTACTTTCCCCCCGCGCACCATCCGCGCACCATGTTTTACGGTTTCACATCATTTTGGCCGCTGGGGTTTCCTCTCTTTCGGATAATATTTCCCCCGGTAGGTGCGGTAACCGCGATCAACGTCGATACACACGCCATCATGCGACGGCACGCGCTTTTCTTCCGGCGGCAGTTCCATATAATCGCCAAACGCCATGTGCAGATACGTTTCATATCCAGCCGGCAGCGGCATCTCAAAACCTTCAAATGGTTTGTACACCGCCGATTCAAAAATCTCTTTAGGATATTCATTTACCATATAATTAAACCTGACGCACAGCTCTGTCACATATTCGCATTCACGGATCGGATATTTTGACATATGCCTCTCACACACGCGCGCCATCCGATAGCGCCTGCGCCAGCCCGGCGCGAGGGCGAGCATGACCCGGCCGATGCCATAGAGGATCTTCCCCTTACTGGTCGGCGCTTCCTGGTTGATATAGATTTGATAGGCCAGTCCCCAGAGAAGCTGGATCTTGCGCTTCCAGCGCGACGAAGGGCAGCCGTCGAGCGGCAGGACCTCCAGCCGGATTCCATGCGCCATGTCGAGATCCTGCTGCCTTTCCTTGATAAAAGTCGTATCTTCGTCCGTGATCGCCGTTAGCTGCGAGCGGAGAAATTCCGTCTCGCTCGACCGGCTCAGCCGGTACTTATTCTCATCCATCTCCTCTTTCCACAGACGGCACATTTTTTCATAGTCTTCCCGCGGCATAAAGACGTCAATATCGTCATCCCACGGGATAAATCCCCCGTTGCGCAGCGCACCGATGCAGCAGCCGCCGCAGAAATAAAATAGGAGTCCGTGCCTGTCACAAAACTCTTTAAATACAAGCGTGATCTCCAGGCACTTGTTTTGGACTTTTTTTAGTTCGATCTGTTCCTTCATAACTCTTTTCCATCCATTTGTCTTACTTTTCCAATATAATCTTTCGGCAGGATTGCCTTTATTTCCGAATATTTGTAATCACTGATATTCATATTTTTCTGTCCTGTAAGAAGCTAGTTCCGCATCATCGTCAATAACAGTTCCTTTCTTACTCAACTGTTCTAGTCTAGCAAATGCTTCTTTCCTTTCTAACTGATCCTCTTGATACCGACCATTTACCCCCCGCATGATCTGTAATACAAATTCTATTTTATCTTCTGGTAATTTTTCTAATTCCATCATTGCACTCTGACGTAAAGCTGTCATACAAACACCTCTTTCTCGAACATTGCCGTCCCCATCATTTCCTAACACAAGGCCGTCCCAGATCCAACCGCACACAATCATGGTGCGCCTTTCGTTTCTCCGGCGGCGGCAGCTGCATGTAATCCCCGAACGCCTCCCGCAGATATCCGTCATATCCTACCGGTATCGGCATCTTCGTCCCCTCAAACTCGACAAACTCTGCCCTCTCAAACCACTCCCTGCGGTACTTCTTTTTCATATAATACGGCCCCGAACAAAGCTCCGTGATATAACGGCATTCCCGGATCGGATACTTTGTCATGCGCCGCTTCGCGAACGACCAGATCCGGTAGCGCACACCCTTTCCGCGGAATAATCCAAGCAGCAGACGGCTTCCAGCCGCCATGAGGCCGCCGTGCTTTTCCGGCACGGTCTGCGCCCGGAACAGCGAATAGACAAGTGCCCACATGCACTGCATCTTCCGCTGCCACTTCCCTTCAGGATAACCGTCCAGCGGAAGTATATCAAGCGCGACCCCGTGCGGAATGTCCAGGTCTTTCTGGTACGGCTTGACCTGCGTCGTCTCGCTGTCCCGCAGCGTCGCGAAATTATTTCGGTCTACGTAATCCCTCGTCGTATCCGAAAGAAGATACCGCCGCCCCCGTTCATAACCATCCCAGTTCTCTACAAATGTTTCATAATCCTCCCGCGGCATAAAGAAATCCAGATCATCGTCCCACGGGATAAATCCCTTATGCCGGACCGCCCCGATACAGCCGCCGCCGCAAAAATAGCAGAGCAGATGAAATTCCTCGCAGAACGCAACGAACACTTCCGCCATCTCCAGACTGATCCGCTGCAGCCCCTTTAACTCCTCTTCGCTATATTCTTTCCTTGTTATCTCATCCGATTCACCGCCCGCCAGGCTCATTCCCTGATCCCCCGCTTTCTTTCCCATGATGTGATCTCCTCCAAAACGGCATTTTTACCAGTCCCACAAATGTCCCGGCCCCATAACTGACATGGAGCAGAAAAAACAAGAACGGAAGCAGCACATACCCGATATTCCGTCCTCCGCTATGCCGCGGGGACTCGTTGACCGCAGGCACAGCAGGCGCACAGACAGCGGCCTGTACTGCCATCCCAATGGCTAACAGCCAGTAAAGTCCCCACATCAGCACCGCCAGAAAAGGATGGCCAAACATGGCCAGAACCGTCGTAACCAGAATGCCAAGCACAAAACCGAACGGAACAAAATGGTACAACGAAAGACATCCCGGACAGACGCCTGCCGTCAGGCCGACCCAGTATCCATTTCCATATTTCTGCCGGCACATTTTTGCCAGATCCGGCCGTATCATCTGATAGGAAATAATGCCAGGCACCATGCAGAGCTGAAATCCATTTTGGCGGACGCGGTAATTGAACTCATTATCCTCCGTACGCCCCAGATCTTCGCGGAACCGCCCCGCTTTTTCAAACACTTCCCGCCGGTACGCCCCGTGAAACAGGGATTTAACATACATCTTTTCCCCGCCGCGCCGGAATGGCGCCGCGCTGCTGCCAAACATCGAACTCTCCGCCGCCAGAAGAACGTTCTGCCACGGCGACTCCTCCTCGACGATATTCGGCCGCGCCCCTCCGGTCACGTACTCCCCGGCTTCGAGCGCCGCCACATTTTTCTCGATAAAATCAGAGGGGATGCTGCTGTGCGCGTCGACGCGTACGAGCGCCTCGGTCGTAAAAGCGTCGATCGCGCGGTTCCACCCCCGGCTCAGTATCTTCCCCGGATTTTCCATCACCTGGATCGATCTGAATTCCGCCGCGTGCCGCTCGGCAAACGACTCCATGACCGCCTTCGTCCCGTCCTCCGACATGCTGTCGATCAATAAAAGTTCTATCTTTTCGTGCGGATACCCCTGCGCCAGAATATCTTGCAGAACCGCCGGAAGATTTTTTTCCTCATTCCATGCCACGATCGCGATCGAAAGCTCCATCTGTCCGTTCCTCCTGTCTAAAGTTAAAAAAATAGAATATCACTTACTTCCCGGCAGTTCCCTGATCATCGGTTTTAATTTCTT
>CAJTXO010000020.1 GCA_910583555.1 uncultured Eubacterium sp. | reverse complement strand
AATTATATCATTTATTCCAGTGTAGGTGTTACAACTTTATTATACCATCTCAAACCCATAGCTTTTTACCCTAAAATCCGCCTCCCTGTACTGTGTCATATCCATGCAGTCATTCCGCTGGTAATAAACATCATCCGCTGTCAATGCATCCTGCCCGCTCACCCCACAATCCAAATTTACTGCTGAAGTAGGCTGCAAAAAAAGGAGCAGAGATAGCACTGTCCCCAAAACAGCCAAGCCGCTCCAAATCTTTCCCACACGCATTCGAGAACACCAGAAAATGATTGACAGCATGAGAAAAATCCAAAACAGGATGCGCTGAAAATTCACTGCTTCAAGGGAGAAGATATAATAAAAGTCCAACAACGATGTATAATCCCTGCTGTATATCCCAAGCAGGTCACTGATCCGGTACAGCCATTCCTTTCCATAAGAAATCTGGTGGAGGGTACTAATCAGTTTAGGACTGAACAGAAACCAGACAGCAACCAGCAGGCAGTACCCTGCTGCTTTGGATCTAAGCAGCGAGAAAGCTCTTCCACCCAAAATAGCAAACAAATACAACAGAAAATGGTACAAAAACACACTGACCAGAATGAACATAAAATAGTAATGGGAACTTATTTCATTTTTGTTCATCATCCGAATCTGGTAAATCAGAAAAATAGCACAATAAAGTAAATTTAAGAACACTAGCAAAACACTCTGCATCAATACAACATTGGACCCTCTGCCGCCAATACTTGTAACCGTTTCTTCCATCCGATCCCGCCGTACTTTACTAAAAAACTCATAGGACAAAAACAGAAAAAGCAGAAAAGTAAGCTCCGTCGTTTTCATACAGACCACAAAAGAATCCACACATCCCACAGAGTCAAAATTTGCAAGATATATAACCAGTCCAAATGTATAAACTACACTTGTAATTACCGTAACTGGATACATAATAAAAAGTTTTAAGATATAGTAAAAGGGCGAATGAGATCTATACTTCATCCCACATGCCAGAAGCCAGTTTAACTTAAAAAGCATTCTTCCCCTCCTGAATTAATTTCTTACTAAGATTTTGATCCATATAAGACCCTGAACTCCAACTACCCTGTTACTGATCACGAAGTAATGTTGATGCTACACATCCTCTTCTAGGATTAGATTTCATATTTCCATATGTGTATGCTTTAGCTACAGTGTAACTTTTTCTTGACACTTTTATATCCAGACTATACGCTTTCAAATTACACACTTTTTCAGTCATCGAACACCCCTCCTTTCCACTTACAGGCATCGCTGTCTGTATTTTTCTGAGTATAACACATAAAATCCCTTTTTCCGACTTTCGAGTATCAGTGGTCAAAAAAACGGGATGAGCGGTAATCTCTTTAAATCCCGCTACCGTTCATCCCCTATTTATGACCACTTATCCTTTTCCCTGAAATGCTTGCTTTTTTCTGATATAATAATTATCTATGAATAACTATAGAAGGGAGTCCTGCTTATGTTTATTTCCAACTTTTTGTCATCCCGTCTTGTACAAATACTTATCAGGAACCATACAATAGAAAAAAGCGTATCGGAAATATACCATTACAGTTTCAACTATATTTTTGAAATTATCTTTTTCTTTCTGGCTTTACAGACGGCTAGTATCTTCCTATCCGTCCCTGCTTTGCTCCGCTCTTTTTCGCGGTTCTCATGCTATTTCGCACCGTGTGCAGCGGATTTCACGCCTCCACCAGATTGCGGTGCGCCCTGCTTTCCTATGGCTGTTTTATCCTGACATACATCGTATACCTGTTGACCCGTTCATGGCCGGATCTTTTCTGGCTTATTTCCTTTTATCCAGTCATAGGTACTTTATATGTTTTTCCTGCTGTCACCCACAAAAACAGAAATTTTTCCGAAGAACAGAAAAAGCGGCAGCACAAACTCCGGCATATCTTTTGCGTCATATGGTCGATTCTGTTTTGCATGGTATATTTACTAAACCTAAAATTTTATTTCCATCTTATGACCATATGTGTTACGATTGTGTTAGTAAATCTGCTGATCGCTGTACTGGCCACCCGGAAGAAAGGAGGATATTCCATTGATTTTTAAAGTTGCCATCTGTGATGATGAAGAGAATGACATGTTTCTTTTGAAAAACCATCTGCAAAAAATCGGCGCGGATCTCGATATTGATTTTGAGATCACCACATACAATGACAGCCGGCTGCTGTTGTCCGACTATGTACGACCGGGAACGTTCCATATTCTGTTTCTGGATGTAGAAATGCCGGAGCCAAACGGGATCGCGGCAGCACAACGGATCCGAAGCCTGCCTGACCGAGATGTACGGATCGTATTTGTCAGCAGCTATCCGCAGTACATGAAAGACAGTTTTAATGTGCAGACTTTCCAATACCTGACAAAACCATATGCTTTAAAAGAACTGCAATCGGTCATCCTGCAGCTGGCAAAGGATTTTGAAGAATCCAAAACCTCCTGCCTGCTGTTAAAAACGGACCTGTCCGAAGAACTTGTCAATGTAAACGATATTATTTCCATCGAATGCCTGAATGCCAAAAAGAGGACCCTGCTGGTCCATTTAGCAGACCGCACGATAGAGGCATCCGGTTCCATCGGCGATCTGGAAGATGAACTGGAAAATCCCGGACTGATCTCCCCCTGCCGCGGATACCTCATCAATATCAAGCATCTCCACTACTTTCAGGAGGACTCTGTGATCATGCGTGACAAATCTGTCATTCCCCTGAGCCGCCGGAAGAAAAAGAGTATTCTTGAATTATTTAACAAAAATTTACTGGTACTGTCCATGAACCGATAGAAACTACAGATCTTATGAAGGAGTTTGCCTTATGATATTTGATATGATATGCGTGATTTTTGATGCCGTCATTCTCACGATTTATTTGCATAAAATACTGGGTGCAAGAAAGGAGTCCGTTTCCGCCGCCCTCTATGCTGGATGTGTTTGTCTGGTGGAGATCTTTCTTATTTTTCTCATGCGCTATTTCGGTGACCAGCATAATAGTTTCAGAACATTCGTTTCAAATCTGGCCAGTTTTGCTACTACCTTTTTGCTGACCATTCTCCATAGGAGCAACCTGCGGCACCGATTATTTGTTTCCGTATCGTTCCACGTATATGCTTCCATGTCCGAACTTATCGTGTACAGCATCTTTTCCCTTCTCCCGACTTCCATGGCAGAGATCCTTTTTTCCAATAATAGCTACGGTCTTCTGATGTCTAAGATCGTGCTGTTTATCTTGCTCAACATCACAATCTTATTGTGGAACCGGAAAAGACAGCATTACACCCTGCAGTATTCTGTTCTTGTACTGATGATGCCCCTCCTCTCCTTCCTTCTGCTTTTAACAATGACACACCAACTCACATGGAATTCGGGTACGGTTTATGACATACTCCATCTGGTGGGCATGTCCGGAATACTCGCCGCCAATGTCCTCAATTATTTCCTGCTGGATAATGTCATGAAGGTAACGGAGCTGGAACAGGAGAAGATCCAGATGGATAAGCAGTTTGAATACCAGACGGAAAAATACCAGCAGATCTCTACGGTTTACCGCAACTCCCGCCGGTTCATCCATGACGCCAAGAAACACTTTTTCTTCATCCAGAACTGCATGGTGGAGGAAAATTATGACTCGGTCATTCCCTACCTGCAGGAGACGGTCAAAGATATTGAAAATACGCACAACCACATCAATACGGGAAATCTGGTGATCGATGCGTTCGTAAGCAACCACCAATCCCTCGCCGAACAGGAAAACATCGAATTTTTCACCGATATCCAGATCAATAATGAAAATGTCGTGATCGCAGATTATGATTTTTCCATCATTTTGGGAAACCTTCTGGATAACTCCCTGAATGCGTGCCGGAAGATACTGTCGCCTGCTCCCCGGCAAATCGCCGTGGAAATATTTACGACAAATATGGAACTGGTCGTTCATATCTCAAATACGATTCCTGCCCCTAAAATGAGGGAAGCCGAAGATTCCCCGCATCTGGCACACGGGTTCGGGATGAAGAACATTGAAGTTATCGTTGCAAAGTATCTGGGGACCTATACTCATTACTTGGAAGATGAACGCTATCATTCCATTGTTGCCATTCCGTGTCCGATACAGGTCACGGCGTACTAGATAGAAACGCTTGCGACCGGATTAGGTATAACGCTATTCAAACAAGGAGATCATCATAAACAATTTAGTTGACAATACCATACTTCTATGTTACTATTATAAAAAGCATTACTATTCTTTTATCTTTTTGAATCTTTTATTTCAAAGAACGTCAATGCTTTATTCCAAAAAAATCAGAAAAAGCAGAGAGGTTGTTTGAAATACAAGGAGCGGGCTCTCTGCGGAACGGAGGGCTTATGGGGAAAAAATCAGATCAGAAAACAGAAACGTGTCAGGAAACACGTGTGCGGAGAAATTATAAGGATACCGTATTCTGCATGCTTTACCGGGATAAGTCAGAACTTTTGGAGTTATACAATGCAGTAAATGATACCCATTACACAGACCCGGGAGAACTTGAAGTGGCAACACTGGAAAATGCCGTCTATCTGTCAATGAAAAATGACGTATCCTGTGTAGTGGACCTGCGGCTGAACCTGTACGAGCATCAGTCTACGGTAAATCCCAACATGCCGCTGCGGGATCTGTTTTATGTGGCAAGACAATACGAGAAAATGATCCAGAAGGAAAATCTGGATCTGTATTCGAGTAAGAGAATCCGGATCCCATCACCCCGTTTTGTTGTATTCTATAACGGAACAAGAGAACAGCCGGAGAGGAAGATCCTGCGGCTGTCGGAATCTTTTTACCACAGGACGGATGAAGTCAATCTGGAACTGGTGGTACTCCAGTTAAACATCAATCCGGGATATAACGGAGAACTGTTGGGGAAGTGCCGTTCCCTTTATGACTATATGCAGTATGTGGACAGGATCCGCCGTTATGGCAGCCAGATGGCCTTTGAGGAAGCCGTAGAAAAGGCGGTGTCAGACTGTATCAGGGAGGGAATCCTGAAAGAATTTTTAGTAGCCAACCGTGCGGAGGTGGTCCAAATGAGTATATTTGAATATGATGAGGAATTACATATGGCGACGGTGAGGGGAGAAGGACTGGAGGAAGGATTAGCAAAGGGGCGGGAAGAAGGTGCCGCCTGGGGTAGGAGATTGCTTGCTGGCATGCGAAAGAGAGGTATGTCGGTGGAAGAAATCAGTGAACTGACTGGGGAGCCAGTGGAAACGATAAGTGAAGAAGCTGAAAAAATCTTTTCAGCTTTTTAGGTGAACGGTCATGTAAATTTTTTTACCCCCTTCCCAATTCTGGAAAATTGTGTTATACTTAAGAATAATCACAAACAAAATCTAACCCGAAAGAAAGGAGGGAAATGATATGAGCAGTATTTCCAATGTATCCGGCAGCAGCTATTACAGCCAGATTGCCAGCGGCGTCAAGCTCCAAAGCGCGGCGGATGGCGCATCCGAACTGGCGATTGCCGAAAAAGAAAATGCGCAGATCAATGGCCTGAATATGGGACAGCGGAATGCAGAAGATGGTAAATCCCTTCTGAACGTGGCAGACGGAGCGATGGGCGGCATCGCGGATAATCTCCAGCGAATACGCGAGCTTGCCGTACAGGCCTCAAATACCGCCATCCTATCCGATGAAGACCGTCAGATGATCCAGGATGAAGTCGAGCAGCTTAAACAGGGAATTTCAGATATTGCGAACAATACGGAATTTAATAAGAAAAAGCTACTGGACGGCTCTTATGGTGATGGCTATATCGCATCCGGGCCGAATGGTTCCGGAATGACACTGGACATCGGAGATTCCACACTGAGAGCACTCGGCATCGAGGACTTTGACGTGACAGGGGATTTCTCCATTCAGACGATTGATGACGCGCTCAGTAAAGTATCTTCCAACCGGAGTGTTATCGGAGCACAGAGTAATGCTTTGGATTATACGATCTCGTATAATTCGCAGGCTTCGATCAACCTTACATCTGCCGTGAGCAAATTAGAGGATGCAGATATTGCAAAAGTTGCATCTGAACTGAACAAACAAAAACTGTTGCAATCGTATCAGCTTATGATGCAGAAAAAGCAGCAGGAGCAGGAAAGACAAAAATTTTCGATTTTTTATTCTTAAATAACCGCAAGATCATTCTTTAGACAAAAAAGATTGGCTGAGAACCGCATCCTCCGATGCCCGTTTCTCAGCCAATCTTTTTTACTCAGATAACTTTTATCAAATATAACGATACCGTTTTGGGATTTCTTTATTTTCCGCATTTTACCCAGCCTTGTATCACCTATATGTGTTATTCCCTCCGAGCTTATATACTGACAATAATTCCTGCATCCTCGTGGCCTGGCTTGACAACTCCACACTTGCCGCCGCGCACTCCTCGCTCGTGGCAGAATTGTTCTGCACGACCTGAGATACCTGGCCGACCGCCTGCTCGATCTGCTCGATCGCCGTCGCCTGATAGTCTGAGGACTGTGCGATACTGGAAATAAGTTCCTCGCTCTGGCGCACCGCCGTGGTGATCGCTTCCAATGCCTTCGCCGTCGCGTCTGCAATCCCAGCTCCGTCTTTCGCTTTACTGATCGAATCCTCGATCATCTCTGCCGTTTCAGAAGCTGCCGCCGCGCTCTTAGCCGCAAGCGCCCGGACTTCTTCGGCCACCACCGCAAACCCTTTTCCGGCTTCACCTGCTCTCGCCGCCTCAACTGCCGCATTCAGAGCAAGGATATTTGTCTGGAACGCAATATCGTCGATCACTTTAATGACCCGTGAAATATTTTCTGACGATATATTGATCTTTTCCATCGCCGACATCATATCCTGCATCTGCTGGTTACCCTGCTTTACATCCGTAATTGCCTGCTCCACAAGCTGCGCCGCGTCTTTCGCTTCCCCGGCGTTCTGTTTTGTCTTTTCCGCTATATCCGCAATCGAAGCCGTGATCTGCTCGATCGCGCTCGCCTGCTCTGTCGAACCCTGTGCCAGCGCTTCGCTTGCCCCGGCCACCTCTGATGAACTCGTTGAAACCTGAAATGCGGCATCACGGATACTGGACAGCGCATGCAGGTTTTGATCCACTAACTGCTTTAATGAATTTCCAAGCACATCTTCGCCGGATTTGGGAACGACATTTACCAACAGGTTTCCGTTCGCGACTTCCCCGGCAATCTGCGACTGGTAGCGGACATTATCGACTACATTTTGATACTGGTCAATTAGATCACCAAATTCATTATCTGCTTTTTTCTCCAAATTAACATCCACTTTACCGAGTGCGATCTGGTTTGCCGCATCAGACAGCTGCTTTAAGGAGGTACGAATCATCCTCGTAGTGCTGATGGAAATATAACCCATAATAATGGTCGATACGATAAACGCTGCTATCGTAAAGATCAGGTAATTATCCAAATACCTCTCCTGATGTTCCATATGAATCAGCATCCGCCCCGATGTATAACCAAAAATCAGCGACACGGTAATCAGGATATCCATAATTAGAAATCCCATAATCAATTTTGTATGGATCTTCATATTTTTCATAGCCGTTTTCATTCTCCTTCCATCAATCACAAAATCTGATACAATACTACAATATGCCCAAATCAAGCTTAGTATTAGGATTATTATAGCAACTTTTGCACAAAAAGTAAAGACAATTTTTGAGTCATGGTAAAGCAGTAAAACGCAAAAAGGGTGTCCGCCAAACTATGCTCACAAAAAACATAGGAGAAAGGGCACCCTCTGATCTGTTATTTATTTATGATGTTCCGCCAGATTGATCCTTACCAGTGATTTACGGAGAGCCAGCTCCGCTCTTGCCATATTGACGTTCGTATCCGTGCTCTTAAGCCGGCGCTCAGCACGGGTCCTCGCCTCAATGGCACGGCTGACATCAATCTCTTCCGGCCACTCGCAGGATTGGGCAAGGATCGTCACCTTGTCCGGCAGGATTTCCAAAAACCCTTCCAGAACTGCCGCCTCCCTGCTTCCGTCCGATTCCGAAGACTCCGTAATGGTAAGAACTCCGGGAGCCACGACCGACGTGAGCGGAATGTGTTCCGCGTAAACACCAATATCACCTTCCGTCGTCGTCAGCTCAACCATCTCCACGTCACCGGTGTAAAATACCCGCTCCGGGGATATTACTTCCAAATGAAATTTTTTGAGTTCAGCCATAATTTCCTCATTTCTGCACGAAATTTCCATTCCGTGGCTTTTTTAAGCATATCTGATTACGCCTTTCGCGCGACAACGTCATCAATCGTCCCCGCATTCAAAAATGCGCTTTCTGGAATGTCATCGTGTCTGCCTTCCAGGATTTCCTTAAATCCGCGGATCGTTTCAGAAATCGGCACATATTTCCCTTCCATTCCGGTAAACTGCTCTGCCACGAAGAACGGCTGTGACAAATATCTCTGCACCTTCCTTGCACGGTTGACCAAAAGCTTCTCATCCTCCGAGAGCTCATCCATACCGAGGATGGCGATAATGTCCTGAAGTTCTTTATAACGCTGTAAGATCTCCTGCACACCGCGCGCCACCTGATAGTGCTCTTCCCCGACGATACGGGGATCCAGTATACGCGATGTGGAACCGAGCGGATCCACCGCCGGATAAATACCAAGTTCCGAAATCGAACGGTCAAGCACCGTCGTCGCGTCCAAATGGGCAAATGTCGTAGCCGGAGCCGGGTCTGTCAGGTCGTCGGCTGGTACATATACGGCCTGTACGGAAGTAATGGAACCGTTTTTCGTCGATGTGATCCTCTCCTGAAGGGCGCCCATCTCCGTCTGCAGCGTCGGCTGGTAACCAACCGCACTCGGCATACGTCCCAAAAGTGCGGAAACCTCGGATCCCGCCTGTGTGAAACGGAAAATATTATCAATGAAAAGGAGCACGTCCTTTCCTGCCCTGTCACGGAAATATTCCGCCATCGTAAGTCCGGCCAGCCCGACTCGCATCCTCGCGCCTGGCGGCTCATTCATCTGTCCGAATACCATCGTCGTCTTATCGATAACGCCGGATTCGATCATTTCATAATAGAGGTCATTTCCCTCTCTCGTCCTCTCTCCTACACCTGTAAATACTGAATAACCGCCGTGCTCCGTAGCAATATTCGTGATCAGCTCCTGGATCAGCACGGTCTTTCCTACGCCGGCACCGCCAAACAGACCGATCTTACCGCCTTTTTGATACGGGCACAAAAGGTCAACGACCTTGATACCGGTTTCCAGCATTTCTGCCTGGGTAGACTGCTCGGCAAATGCCGGAGCCTTTCTGTGGATCGGGTGATGCTCAGAAACCTTCGGAGGATCCTTTTCATCGATCGGTTCTCCCAAAACATTGAACATCCTTCCGAGAGTTTCCTCTCCTACCGGCACCGTGATCGGCGACCCGGTAGCCACTGCTTCCATTCCCCGTACGAGACCATCGGTCGGTCCCATAGCGATACAGCGCACCGTATCATCACCAAGATGCTGCGCCACTTCCACCACGAGTTTCCCGCCCTCTTTTGTCGCTATTTCGATCGCATCATAGATTTCAGGAAGCGTTCCCTCCTGAAACCGGATGTCGAGTACGGCACCTATAATCTGAGTGATCACTCCGGAGCTGGTTCCAGCTTTCTTTTCTGCCATAGTGATAATCTCACTCCTTTCTAATAATCCTCATTCGCAGGCAGTCCTAGCCGCCCGTATTCTCCCTTTCGGAAATTCCTTCCGGGATTTTATTCGATCGCCGATGCTCCGGCGACAATTTCTGTCAATTCCTGCGTGATTGCCGACTGCCTTGCGCGGTTGTACTGAAGGCTGAGCGTGTCAATCATCTCCTCCGCATTACTGGTGGCGGAATCCATCGCCTGCATACGGGCGCCGTTCTCACTTGCCACCGCCTCTACCAGCGCGCCAAAAATAAGGCTGTTCATATACATCGGTATAATGTAGCCGAGCGCTTCCGACTCATCAGGCTCATAATTCATCAGGGCACGCGCGCCTCCCTTTTCGGCGGCCGCATCATCTTCCCTCGTCATCTCCTGTATATCTTCCTCCGAAAACGGAAGCATTTTGATCAGGGTCGGAATATGGGTCACCGTATTTTTAAACACGGTATACGCCAGATACACCTCATCGATCTCACCGCTCTCCATCGCGGATACAACAGTCTTCCCAATCGAAACCGCGTCGCCAAACAGCGGATTGTTCATCACCTCAGAATAATCACCCTGGCACGTAAACCCAATACGCTGTACCGCTTCCATCCCTTTTCGACCAACCGGAAAGACAACCGTATGCTCCACAGGAAAATCACCCTGCGTCACAAGCTTAACGACATTGGAATTATAACCGCCTGCCAGTCCGCGGTTCGAGCTGATCAGGATCACGCCTTTTTTCTTCGGGCCGTCCGTCTTTCGCTCCGTGAGAAGCGGATGGTCGACATTTTGTGACTTCGCAAGCATCCCGGAAACCGTTTCATACATCTTATCAAAATACGGCTTCGTCTCCTCCGCCCTTCCTTTGGCATGCTGCAGTTTCACAGTAGAAACAAGCTTCATCGCCTTCGTGATCTGTGATGTACTCTGTATACTCGCCTTACGTCTTTTTATATCTCTCATCGAGGCCATATAAAATCCTCCATTCTGCAGTGTGTCTTTCCCTCACACTGACGCATTCGCGGCCTACTTCATAAACTGCACCTTAAACTCCTTGATCGCCTGGATCAGTTTCTGCTCCGTCTGGCTGCTGATTTCCTTCTCATCGCGGATTGCCGCAGGAACTTCCGGATATTTCGTATCCATAAACTCGAAGAGTTCTTTTTCAAAGGAAAGAATATCTTCTACCGGAACATCCAGCAGATATTTATTTGTTGCCGCATAGATGATGATAACCTGATACCAGACCGGCAGCGGGGCATATTGTCCCTGTTTCAGTATCTCACGGATCCGTTCACCCTGATCGAGCTTTTCCTTCGTATCGGCATCCAGATCGGAACCAAACTGGGAAAACGCCGCCAGCTCTCGATACTGGGCCAGTTCGATACGAATCGGGCCGGCGATCTTCTTCATCGCCTTGATCTGCGCGGAACCGCCGACACGGGATACACTGAGGCCCGGATTGACAGCCGGACGGAATCCCGAGTTAAACATCTCTGTTTCCAGATAAATCTGACCATCCGTAATCGAGATCACGTTTGTCGGAATGTATGCGGACACGTCGCCCGCCTGTGTCTCTATGATCGGAAGCGCGGTAAGTGAGCCGCCTCCCAGCTTATCCGAAAGCTTTGCCGCGCGCTCCAAAAGTCTGGAATGCAGATAAAATACATCACCAGGATACGCCTCACGTCCCGGCGGACGGCGGAGGAGTAATGCCAGCGTACGGTATGCCGCCGCGTGTTTCGTCAGGTCGTCATATATGATAAGGACGTCCTTTCCTGCTTCCATCCACTCTTCACCGATCGCGCATCCGGCATACGGAGCGATATACTGCAGCGGCGCCAGTTCACTGGCGGTCGAAGCAACAACCGTCGTATAATCCATCGCGCCGTTATCTTCCAGCGTCTTTACAATGTTCGCAACCGTAGACGCCTTCTGTCCGATCGCCACATAAATACAAAGGACATCCTGATCCTTCTGGTTCAATATCGTATCGACCGCGATCGCCGTCTTTCCGGTCTGTCTGTCACCAATGATCAGCTCACGCTGACCACGTCCGATCGGCACCATCGAGTCGATCGCCTTGATTCCGGTCTGCAGCGGAGTATCTACGGATTTACGGGAAATAACACCGCTCGCCACACGCTCCACCGGACGAACTTTCGTCGTATTGATCGGGCCTTTTCCGTCAATCGGCTGTCCCAGCGCATTGACGACGCGCCCGAGCATGGCATCCCCGACCGGTACAGTCGTGACACGCCCCGTCGTCTTCACGGTATCCCCTTCATTGATGTTGGAAGTGTCCCCGAGCAGAACAGCTCCTACGTTATCCTCCTCGAGATTCAGCACCATGCCGTAAACCTCATTAGGAAACTCCAGCAGTTCACCCTGCATCGCTTTTTCGAGGCCGTGGATCCTCGCGATACCGTCCGCAACCTGAATGACCGTTCCCACATCTGACACTTCGAACTCAGTACTGTATTTCTTTATTTCATCTTTAATAACTGAACTTATTTCCTCAGGTCTTAAATTCATGTTACATAAACACCTTCTTTCCTGGAAATTTATACCCTGACCTTACTTAAACTTCTCGTCATTTCCTCCAGCTTTGTCTGAATGCTGTTGTCCAAAACCCTGTCCCCGATACGGATCCTGATGCCTCCGAGAAGGCGTTTGTCGATCGTATAGTTCATCTCAAGGCTCTGGTAACCAGAAGTCTGTATCAGTTTTTCTTCAATTCCGGACTTTTGCGTTCCGGTAAGCTCTGCCGGTGTCGTCACGTAGACAACGCCGATTCTCTTAAACTCTTTCGTTTCTTTCTCAAAATAATCCAATACTGACAGAACCTCGGAAAAGCGTCCCTTTCTCACTAGAACCTGAAGAAATCCCATCATAATGTCTGAAAGTTTACCGCTAAATGCTTCCTCCAGCAGGGCAAGGCCTTTTTCCTGCGTCATATCCGGATGCGTCATGATCCCGGTAAACTCTTTATTTTCCTTTAACGCCAGGGAAAGATTCCTGACTTCCTCCCATGTCTCATCCAGTCTGTCTTCCTCCTTTGCCAGAGAAAACAGCGCGTCACCATATACTTTAGAAACTAACTTTGCCATGTCTCATCACCCATTTCCTTCAATGTTTCATCAATGAGCTGTGCCTGTTTCTTCTCATCAATGGATGCCGCCACAAACCGGCCCGCCATAGCAGATGCGACCTGGACCATTTCCTGCTTCATCTCGTCACGAACCCTGCTCTTCTCAAGCTCGGCTTCCTTCTCCGCGCGAACCTTGATCTGATGAGCCTCCTCGGACGCCTTATCCACGATCTCCTTTTCGCGGTCAAGCGCCTTGCGCCTTGCGTCCGCGAGCAGTTCCGCCGCTTCCGCATCCACTTGGGAAAGTTTACCGTCGTACTCGGATTTCATGTTCATCGCGTCCGACTGGGCTTTTGCTGCCTCGTCAAGCTGTGACTGGATAAAATCCTTCCTTTTCTGTATCAGCTTCCTCGCCGGATTGAAAAGAAGATAAGATAGAAGCGCAAACAATATCAGCATAGCAATCAGCGTGATGACCGTATCGGCTAATAACTGCGGATCAAGTCCAAAAATTCTATTATCCATATCTACCTCATTTCTTCCGCATATCAAATGCGGCTCAAATTATTTCCTGATCTCGGTGTATGGCTTACGGAATCAATGGGTTTGCAAACAGCAGGATCATCGCTACCGCAAGACCATAAAGACCTGTCGTCTCGGCAACGGCCTGCCCCAAAAGCATGGTAGACATAATATCTCCTTTTGCACCCGGATTACGTCCTACGGCATTTGCACCGTAACCGGCTGCGATACCCTGGCCTACACCAGGACCAATACCTGCGATAACTGCCAAACCTGCTCCAATCGCTGAAGCTGCGCTAATTAAATCTGCTCCTGAAAAGTTCATAATAAAGTCCTCCTTAAAAAAATTTTGTTTTAAAAATAATCTAACTAGTCATGAAGAACGCTGCTTCTCGCGTTCTTCCCACATGAATAAAATTCATGTTGTGGATAGGCGCTCCACCGCCGTAGAACTCCTTAGCTTTCGTATTTTGAAAGCTTAGTAGTTATATCCACACTATCCTTGTGCTTCATCACCCGCCGCGTTGGCGATAAATACCATCGTCAGCATCGCAAACACATACGCCTGCAGTACGCCCGAAAATACATCCATATACGCATGCAGCGCTGCCGGCCAGGCGATCGTCGCCACTCTCGGCAGCAAGCCGTAGATCAGCGCCATCATCATTGTTCCCGACAAAATGTTGGCGAACAGACGCAGCGACATGGATACCGGCGTGGCAAACTCGCTGATGATATTCACCGGCAGGAACAAGAAGATCGGTTCAAACAAACCTTTGATCTTGCCCATCTTCTGCCATTTGAATCCCTGATACTGGATCATAAAGAACGTGATCAGGGCAAGCGGAAGCGTGACGCCATAATCTGCTGTCGGCGGCCGGAGCCCGAACAGACCGGAAAGATTGCACGTGATAATGAGCAAAAACAGTGTACTGACATAATTGCGGAATCCCGGCGCCAGCACTCTTCCCATATTGTCCACGATCAGCTTATCCATCGTCTCCACGAGAAGTTCCAGCACGTTCAGAAACCCGGTCGGGGTTTTCCGGTAATCCGCGTTTTTGATCACCCGGTTTGCCACGATCGCAAACGCGATCAGCACGACCAGAACGATAGCCAGACATACGTGGCTCGTCGTGATCCAAAACGAGAAGTCGCCGATCTGTACCTGTTTATAACCATGTACATAAAAATCTACTTCCAACGATTCTTTCTCCTTTCCAGAAGCCAAAGAAAACCCGGCGGGCCCTCGGCATCTATTTTATTTATTCTCAGACAGACATTTCGTCCGAAATACAATAGGATATAACAACGCTGCCGCTTTTGTGGCAAACAGCCCGGCAAATACGGAAACGGGCGAAAACCACTGCGGCATATAAAAAGCGAGGAAAAGTGCCGCAAGCGCTGCCACGGCGCGCAGCGACGCCATGACCTTTGAGTGGTTGACCGCACTCTTCCGGTTCATATCAAGTTCGACATCCAGCGTGGAATACCGGTGCATCATCAAAAGCATCGAAACCGTACTCCCCAGTAACTCTCCGAGCAGAAACGGAACGAGCGCGAAGGGAACAAAAATGGAAATGACAATTCCCGTCACGGCAACGGCTGCTGCCAGGATCCATATGAGAACGATCACCCTAACGAGCGTCTTTTTTGCTTCCTGCATCAGACTCCCCCTTCACCTCTGATCCGTGTTCTGGTCCTTGTGCCGGTTTTCCCTCAGTTATTTTGCGGGAACTGCCGGGCGACTGGAATTTTCCGGTCAGGATAAACAAGCTCCGGATCGATGCCATGATACCGATCAGCAGAAAGATCATGATCCAGTACTTCGTTCCGAGCAGCCGGTCCAGATAAAAACCAATACCGAAACTCATCGCCATACAGGTCATCATCGCGAGGCCAATCTGCAAAAGCATGGCAAACGCGTTGATAAGTTCGCGGCGCTCTCTTTTTTTATCCCGTTTTCTCATCATGCCGACCTTTCTACTATTACTTTATTATTACATTTCCCGTGCCTTTTTCGCACAGGCACTCACAGCTTCCATTACGGCGCTGCGAAATCCCTCTTTTTCCAGCACACGCACGGCTTCGATCGTCGTGCCGGCCGGAGAACAGACCATGTCCTTCAATTCACCCGGATGCTTCCCTGTTTCCAATACCATTTTCGCGCTTCCGAGTACGGCCTGCGCCGCCAGTTCATAGGCCTGCGCCCGCGGCATCCCTTCCGCCACGGCAGCATCGGCCATCGCCTCGATAAACATAAACACGTACGCCGGAGAACTTCCGCTCACGCCGATCACCGCGTCCATCATCGACTCGCTCACCTCATGGGCGATCCCAAAACTCGAAAAGATGTCCATCGCCGTCTTTTTATCTTCTTTGCTCACGGCATCGTTAAAACAGACACCAGCCGCTCCTTCCAGCACAAGAGCCGGCGTATTTGGCATACTTCTCACTAATCGGATATTCTTTCCAAAAAGGCGTTCTATATTCGCCATCGTCTGTCCTGCCGCGATCGAAATAACAAGTGTCTCTTCTCTGACAGCTTCCCGGATCTCCCCGATCACCGCCTCGAACTGGAACGGCTTCACCGCCAGGACCAGCACATCGGCTTTCTTTGCCACCTCTTTATTATCCGTCGTCACACAGACCGAAAATGCTTTCTCGATCTGTGCCAGCGCCTCCTCATTTCTGCGGGAAACGATGATTTCCTCCGGCTGATAACATTTTTTGTCTAAAATTCCTTTCAGCATCGCCTGCGCCATATTTCCACAACCGATAAATCCTAGCATAAAATCTCCAATCTAGAGCGTTCCCACACCGGGGCATCCTGTCAACAGCACATGCTATCAACGGGACATCCGATCAATGAGACATTTTATGAATGGGTCATCTCAACGGGACATCCTGCCGCCGCCTGCGACGCTCCCGCGCAAACAGCCGTATCCTGCCCGGTATCACTCGAGCATCGCTACCCGTCTCGCATGCCGCTCCGCTCCTGAAAACTCCGTATTCAAAAACGTATCCACGATCTTTACAGCAAGTCCCGGACCGACGACACGCGCGCCAAACGCCACGATATTCGCGTCATTGTGAAGTCTCGTGGCCTCCGCGCTGAAACAATCGCTGCAGAGCGCCGCGCGGACTCCTTTGATCTTATTGGCGGCGATGGAAATTCCGATTCCCGTGCCGCAGATGAGGATCCCTTTCTCACATTCCCCATCGGCCACCGCGTTTCCCACGAGCTTTCCGTATACCGGATAATCGACCGGATCCGCATTATAACTGCCGTAGTCCTTGTACTCCAGTCCCTTATCCACCAAATATTTAATGATCTCCTGTTTCAATTCATACCCTGCCTGATCACTACCTAATGCAATCATGGTATAACCCCTCCTTATGTCCACTGCAGTTTTTTCTTGATCTTATAAAGCAGCTCTTTGATTTCATTATAACTCGCTTCGTATGTATCCTCATCACCCCCATGGATTTCCAGAAGTTCGCCTTCCTCTCCCGCAAATTCATGAAGCGTAAATACATGTTCTGAAATGCCAAATTCCTCTAAAACCTTGACTTTTTCCACAAAATTCATCGTCAGGATCAGTGTATCCTCTGTTACCTCTGCCGGAGAAAATCCCGTTGAAAACTGCTCCTCACAGGGAACCGCGTGATTGATGAGTATGTCCGTCACCTTCATATTGCGGGGTTCCGGAAACAGTACGACCAATCCCCGGGACAGGATCTCCTTTTCTTTATCCATTAAAATACTCTTGAAGATCCACTCAGCCATCGGACTGAGAGTAATGTTCTCTTTACTTACAAATATGACTTTTCCATAATCCATAAAATTCCGCCTTCCGCAACTCACTCAAACGTCGATCGTACGTTGTCCTGCTGCCTTCAGGAGCCGATTCATGATGGCTTCCTGCTGCTCCAGCTCATAAAAACTCTCCGACAGGATCATCTTTACATGAAGTTCGTCAAACTTACGAAGTGCGCCATATATCATTTTGCCAACCGTTCCGTCCCGCCGGGACCCCGCGGAAACGACTTGTCCTTCCGCATAGCTTCCCGCCGTTTCCTCGGCCGCTAAAATCCCAATCTCATCAGCCTGATAGCGTCCGTCACGGACATATGACCGAACCTGTTTCCGTATCCGTTCGGCAACCGCCTCCATCTCGCCCCGGAACACGATCATCTCCGCATCCGGCGCGTAATGCCGGTATTTCATCCCCGGCGCTTTCGGCTTCCCGCTGCCAACTGACATGAGGGCCGGATCCATGACTACTTCACCGATCACATCCGCTAACATCTGTTTTGTAACGGCCCCCGGTCTTAAAATGACAGGAACACTTTCTGTCATGTCCAAAATCGTAGATTCGAACCCGATACCGACATCACCACCATCGATGACCATATCAATGACCCCGTCCAGGTCTTCCCGTACATGCGCCGCCCTTGTCGGACTCGGCCTTCCGGATGTATTGGCACTCGGCGCCGCCACCGGAACGCCGGCTTCTTTTAAAAATTCAATCGCCCCTCTGTGCCCCGGCATCCGTACCGCCACGGTGTCCAATCCACCCGTCGTCTCGTAAGGCACAACTGCCGCCTTCTCAAAAATCATCGTCAGCGGGCCCGGCCAAAACGCCTCGGCCAGCCTTTCCGCTTTCTCCGACACCCCGCGCGCGATCCGCCCGAGCTGCTCTTTCTCCGCGATATGAAGGATGAGCGGGTTGTCCGATGGCCGGCCTTTCGCCGCGTAGATTTTCTTCGACGCCTCCGGGCGGAGTCCGTTTCCACCCAGTCCGTATACCGTTTCCGTCGGAAATGCTACCAGTCCGCCCTCGCGGATCGTCCGTGCTGCCTGCGAAAGTTCCCCGGCATCAAAACCACCTTCCGGCGTCCATTTAATGTATTTCGTCGTCATCGTGCCTTCACCGTTTTTCATAATAAAATCCCTGTAACATATTTTACCACAATTTGGACCGAGATACAAGATTTTTTCAACTGCCCCGCATCTCGATTCGCGGTGCGCCTGTTCCCTCGATATAATCTTTCGTGATCGTCACCTTGCCGATCATATCATCTTTTGGTATTTCATACATGATATCGAGCATCATTTTCTCAATGATCGAGCGGAGCGCACGCGCGCCTGTCTTCTTTTTCACCGCCTGGCTGGCGATCGCAAAAAGCGCGTCCTCGTCAAAATCCAGTTTCACCTCATCCATCGACAAAAGCTTCTGATACTGCTTGACGATCGCGTTTTTGGGTTCGGTAAGTACTTTAACGAGCAGATTTTCGTCCATCTCGCTCAGGGAATAGACGATGGGCAGCCGGCCGATAAATTCCGGGATCAGTCCGTAATTCCTTATATCTTCTGTTTCCACCCTCGCAAAAATATCTTTTTCATCATCGTAGCGGTCTTTTAGATCCGCCCCGAAACCGATACCACCGTGCTTTGTCAGCCGTTTTTTAATGATCTTTTCCAATCCTGGAAACGCGCCGCCGCAAATAAAGAGTATATGGCTTGTATTGATCGTTGTCATCGGCACCATCGCGTTTTTATTGCTCGCGCCGACAGGCACTTCTACATCGGCTCCTTCCAGCAGCTTTAACAGCGCCTGCTGAACCGATTCCCCGCTGACATCGCGGTGATTCGCGTTTTCCTTTTTCGCCAGTTTGTCGATCTCGTCAATATACACGATCCCGCTCTCTGCCCTCTCAACATCATTGTCCGCGTTCGACAGCAGTTTCGAGATCACGCTCTCCACATCATCACCGATATATCCCGCTTCCGTCAGCGCCGTTGCATCCGTGATCGCCAGCGGCACCTGAAGGAGCCTCGCCAGCGTTTTCACGAGATACGTTTTTCCGCTTCCGGTAGGGCCAAGCATCAGCATATTGGATTTCTCGATCTCCACGTCCATACCGGGGATGTTCAGATCACCGCTCTCTTCTGCCTTTTCCCGTTCCTGGATCGAAAGAACCCTCTTATAATGGTTATAGACGCCGACAGAGATCACTTTCTTCGCCTCATCCTGCCCCATCACAAAATCATCGAGTTTCCCCTTGATCACATGGGGTGCCGGAAGCTGTTTGATATCAAGTACCGGCGCGGCTTCCTTCTTTTTCTTCTTTTTCGGTTTTACGGAGTGCCTTGCCTGCATCTCTTCCGGCATCCCCCCGCCAAACATATTCGCCAGATTGATAAACTCAATGCCAGGAATATTCGGCATCCCCCTCTGCTCCGACGGCCCGCCTGCATGGGCCGTTGGCTCCGTATGGGCCGTTGGCCCGGGATTCGCCGACGGAGCGGGATTCGAAATATCCTGCAAACGGATCTGGTCAAACGCCTTCTGCATACAATCCGAACAGATCGCGATATTTGATATGCTCATCATCTTTTCCACCTTGCTCTCCGGCCTCTGGCACAGATAGCAGGTCTTTTCATAACCGTCCCGCTCTCCTCCGTCATCTGTTTTCTTAATCTCTTCGCTCAAAATCAATCCTCCAATCCGGGACTGCCTGATACAGCGGCCCCATAGCGCCCAAAAGGAACTGTTATCATTTCTGATAACAGTTCCAGTGCGAATTTATCATTTCTTTATAGAAAATATCCCATTACCACGGCATGATCTGATAGCCGTCGTCCTGTGATTCATCCTCGTACCCAAACGGATTGGTCTGCTGCCCGTTATTCTGCCCGTCGTTCTTTCCTCCGTTGTCCTGCTTTCCGTTGTCCAGATTATTGATCGTCTCCGAACTTCCGAGCGTCACCTTAACATCCTGTTCCTTATATTCTCCATCCTGGCTCCTGGAAATCGTGACTGTGATCTCCGTGCCGGCTTCCAGGTTGTTTACCTTTTCCTGAACCTGTTCGATACTCGTAATCTTCGAATCATTGATCTTCGTAATAATGTCACCCTGCTTGATTCCGGCCTGTTTCGCGGCTCCGTTGTCTGAGACGGCAGATACAAATACGCCTACCGGGAGTCCGTATGCCTGGCTCAGGCTCTCGCCGACTGTCCGCCCGGAGATTCCGAGATAGCCTTTTTCCTCGTCTTTCAACACCTTACGGTTCATCAGCTCATTGATGATCGGCACGGCGTCCGTCATCGGGATCGCATAACCGATTCCCTCTACTTTCGTATCCGCGTATTTCACCGAATTGATGCCGATGACATTACCGTTTGCATCCAAAAGCGCCCCGCCGCTGTTTCCCGGATTGATCGCCGCGTCCGTCTGCAAAAGCGTCATCGTATTCGTACTGTAGGAATTCTCGTCCCCCACCTGTACCTGTCTGTCCTTCGCGCTGATATAGCCTACCGTCACGGACTGTCCATACCCGAGCGCGTTTCCGATCGCGATCGCCATCTGTCCGACCTTCACGTCATCGGAATGCCCCAGGCTGGCCACTTTGATCTTCTGTTTTGTCTCTTCTTTCAGATCGCTGATCTTCACTGAGAGAACTGCCAGATCAGCCGCGGAATCCAGTCCTTTCACGATACCGTTCGCTGTCGAATCATCGATAAAGGTAACGGTAATGCTGTCCGCGCCTTCTACTACGTGGTTATTCGTCACGATCAGCAGCTCATCATTATCTTCTTTGACAATAAAGCCTGATCCCGCACCTTCCGTCGAATACGACTGGCCAAAATAGGAAGATACCGTGCTCGTCTCCGTTATGGCAACGATTGAAGGCATCGCCCGGTCCACGATCCCGGATACATCGCCAAATCCCGCTGCCGCGCCGGATACTGCCGCCACCTCGTTATTCGCGGATGTATCTACCGTGTCAATACTGCCGCCGCCCTCATTTCCAGAAAAACGAAACCCGGAAACTTTTAATACGACAAAGAAACACGCGGCTGCCACGACGCCGAATACGACAGCCGACACGACGAGCTTTACCGCTCCGCCCGAAGACTTCCGCTGTTTCACCGGCTGTTCCTGCTCCGGCTCCCGCTGCCCCGCGTTCGCATTTTGGAACCGGTACATATTATCAGAAGATGGCAGCGGCTGCGGCGGGATCTCTTCCGTTTGCCCGGCCTGCTGTTCTGGCTCTGTATAAGTACCCTGCTGCGCATTTACACTCGTCGGGTCCAGCGAACCCGAAAAAGAATTTTCGTCATTATTCCAATTTCCCTCATTCATAAGAATCTTCCTTTCTTATTTTCCTTTATTGCAAATTCATCTGAAATTTGATGTATTTTTCCCGTTCTCAAATTGCATTATACATATCAATTGTGTTTAGTTTGTGAAATCTTTATTTTATTATTGTGAAAACTGGTAAAATATCTTATACTGTATATAATAACACGTAGGAAAGGATGATAAAAATTGATTAAAGGAAATCAGAAATTACTAAATGTCATTCGCTTTATCATAGATGTACTGATACTCATTGTCTCCTTTGTGCTGGCCTACCATCTGCGCTTTGATGAAGAGTTCAGCTTTCTGATCCGCTGCGGGATCATCGATGAACCGATCGGACTGTATGAAAAACTCGAGCAGTATATGCAGCTGCTTTTTCTTTTGATACCATGCTACCTGCTCTCATACTACATTTTCCATCTTTACGATCCCAAACGTGTGACGAGCCGGAAATCACAGATGTACAATATCTTTAAAGCGAACGTGATCGGTATCCTTTATTGTACCGCCGGCCTGTATTTCATAAAAAGAAGCGGAAATTACGCTCGTCTTTTTATCATTATATTCGTGGTGATCAATTTTATTCTTGAACTTTTTTTCCGTCTGCTCATCACGACGATCCTGCGCAAGTTCCGGAAAAAAGGACACAATCTCAAGCACATCCTGCTCGTCGGTTACGGGCGCTCGGCAGAGGGCTATATCGACCGCATCTGCGCCCATCCGGAATGGGGCTACGTGGTCCACGGCATTCTGGACGATCGCAAACGGAACGGAAAATCCTACCGTGACGTGCATGTCATCGGGGATATCGACGATCTGGAATCGATCATTGCCAATAATTCCTACGACGAGATCGCCATCACGCTCGGCATCGACCAGTACGAAAGACTGGAGGACATCGTTTCCATTACTGAGAAATCCGGCGTGCACACAAAATTCATCCCCGACTACAACAACATTATCCCGACAAAGCCATACACAGAGGACCTGGACGGCCTTCCGGTCATCCATGTGCGTAACGTACCGCTGTCCAATTCCTTCAATAAATTTGTTAAACGTTCGATTGATATCGTCGGTTCCATCGTCGGCATCATCGTATTTTCAATCCCAATGCTCATCGTGGCGATCATCGTTAAGGCAACCTCGGAAGGCCCGCTCATCTTTCAGCAGGAGCGCATCGGCCTCCACGGCAAACCATTTATGATGTATAAATTCCGCTCGATGGCAGTTCAGAAAGCTTCCGATGAGAAAAAAGCGTGGACGACACCCGACGACCCACGCGTCACTCCGATCGGCAAATTCATCCGCAAAACGAGTGTGGACGAGCTGCCCCAGCTGTTTAACGTGCTGAAAGGCGAGATGAGCCTCATCGGCCCCCGGCCGGAGCGCCCGTTTTTCGTAGAGAAGTTTAAAGAAGAGATCCCCCGTTACATGATCAAGCACCAGGTCCGTCCCGGCATCACGGGATGGGCGCAGGTAAATGGCTACCGCGGTGATACTTCGATCCGGCTGCGCATCGACTGCGATCTGTATTACATCGAAAACTGGTCCGTCATGCTGGACATCAAAATCCTGTTCCTCACGGTAATAAAGGGATTCATCAACCGAAACGCATATTGACAAAAAAGGCAGGAAAAACGCCAGTATTTCCTGCCCCTTCACTTTATTCGTCCAGTTTTTTATGGATGAATTCATCCCACTTCGAGTCCTCTTCATCCATCTCTTCCTCTAATTCTTCTTCATCGAGCATTTCGTCAAAGGCGTCGGCAAGCGCTTCCAGCACTTCTTCGTCCTCGATCTGGAGCAGCGTAATGTCCGGCTCCCCGCCTTTGTCCTCAATCTCAATCCCGAAAAAGTAAATTTCCTCGATTGTTTCATCTACCGGAGTCAGGACCGCGTAATCATCCCCGTCCCACTCAAAAATGTACAGCACCTCACACGACAGCATGGTACCGTCCTCCAGTTCCAGATCTACGGACATTTCCTCGATATCTTCCAAATTAAAATCAGCCATTCTTTCCCTCATTTCCGCGCATACTTTTCCGTGCGCTATATTTCGTTTCGCTTATGCCTTACAACAATATACAATATCATAATACATTTTCATCATATTGTCCACAAAAATCATCAGGCGGACATGATATACCTTACCTATACTTGACAACCGGCACTGTTTTTATATACAATACTATCGACCTGGCGAACAAGCACAGGATCATTTGAAGAAAGGAGGCAGACAGATGAAATATTCTTATCGGACAAAAGGCACTTGTTCCCAGCAGATCGACCTGGATATCAACGATGACGTGATCACCAATGTGAAGTTTTATGGCGGCTGTAATGGAAATCTGAAGGCGATCTCGATCTTAGTTGACGGATTAACTGTTGATCAGATCACGCATAAATGCGCGGATATCCAGTGCGGCTTCAAAAACACATCCTGCGCTGACCAGCTGGCAAAAGCCGTTCTTGCAGCCAGAGAGGCCGCAAATCAGACAGCGGACTAAAAACCCGTGTGTTCGAAACCATCCACACGTTAAACAAAACTAAGGAGATTGAAAAAATGAAAAACAAAAACATATTTTACCTCAGTCAGGCAGCTATGATCGCTGCCCTCTATGTCGTACTCACTTTTATCGCAAACGCGTTCGGTCTGGCGAGCGGAAACCCTCAGGTCAGACTATCCGAGGCACTTACCATCCTCCCCTTCTTTACTCCGGCGGCCATACCCGGACTGACGATCGGCTGCCTGCTCAGCAACTGGCTGACTGGCTGCGCCATACTGGACATTATTTTCGGCACGGCCGCCACGCTCATCGGCGCCGTTCTCACCTGGGCACTCCGGAGATTCCCGTGGCTCGCGCCGCTGCCGCCGATCGCCGCCAACACGATCATCGTCCCCTGGGTCCTCCGGTTCGCGTATCAGATGGAGGGCGCCATCCCCGTTCTTATGCTGAGTGTGGGGATTGGTGAGATCATATCATGCGGCGTTCTCGGCATGATCCTTTTATTTTCACTTCAAAAATTTGGTAAAAATATATTTAAACCCGATTGACTTTTTCCTCCCTCTAAGGGTATAATGCTTGTTACGGAGAATTTTTTGTATCGCACAGACGGAATGTGTAACATATGTATACACACATGGGAGAACTTATGAAACGATATATCATAACAGGCCTTATACTACTGCTCATCATGGCAGGCGTGACCCTCCTGCACCCGGCCAGGCCTCAGTATGAATCTACTGACAACACAGAGGATTCGTATGAATACTATTATAATGAGAATAAAGAGGATGAGGAGGACTCGCTTTTGCCCGAGGATCTGAATTCCATACTCGCTGATAATCCAACCGTTCCGCTCGACCTGATTCCGAGCAGCATAACGGTCCTGGTCAACCGACTATACCCGCTGCCTTCCAATTACATTCCATCCAGCCTTGTCGTTCCGGACGTCAAATTCAATTTTGCCTATCTGTCTGATAAAAGGAAAATGCGCAAAGTGGCCGCTGACGCCCTGGAACGGCTGTTTGAGGCCGGAGAAAAGAAAGGCATTGAATTATATGGCGTTTCCGGCTACCGCTCATATGCGCGCCAAAAGGAAATATACGACCGGAACATCGCTTCGCGGGGACAGTCCGCCACGGACGCCGTTTCTGCCAAACCCGGCAGCAGCGAGCACCAGACCGGCCTGACGATCGACGTGTCGGCCAGAAGCGTTAATTTCCGCTTAGACCAGAGTTTCGGAGATACAAAAGAAGGTAAATGGCTGGCGCAAAACGCCCATCTTTACGGATTCATCATCCGCTACCCTTACGGCAAATCCGCCATTACCGGATACAGCTACGAACCGTGGCACATTCGTTTTGTCGGCAAAACAGTTGCCACTTACCTGTATGAAAGCAAACTGACGCTGGAAGAATACTATGGCGTTGAAGCCGCAGCCGATGAACCGGACAACGCGGTCGATGTGGAAGATCCGGATACTGTAAAATACGCGACGCCGAAACCGACGAAAAAACCGACACCGGCGCCGAAGCCGGAAACGACAAAGAAACCGGCCTCCACGAAAAAACCAAAACAAACGCGAAAACCAAAACCGGAAAAAACCAAAACGCCTGGCAAAGCTACAGCAAAACCGGCAGTAAAAACTCCAAAGCCGGTACAGGAGGAAAAACCGCCTGAACCGACACCGGCGCCGCCGGCACCGACAGTGCCCCCGGCAGCAACTCCGGTACCGGAGGAACCGAAAAACAACGGGGACTCGCCATCTGATGTCGGAGGCCCCAACAGAAAGGAAGAACACTCATGAGAACAATACTTATGCTGATCACCTATCTTCTTCTCTGCGTCATAAGCATACCGTTACTGCTCATAGAATGCGTGATCAGGAAGATCGATCAGAAAGCGGCGGCAGCATTTGCTCTTAGCGTTGTGAAATTGGCGTTTCATTTTGGTATGTTCCTGTCGGGATGCAAAAAAGAAGTTATCGGGATTGAAAACATCCCGACAGATACTCCCGTTATGTTCGCTGCTAATCACAGGAGTTTTTATGACATCATCCTCGCCTACGCTGTCATCGCGTCCGCCGGCGTACAGGTCGCGTTTGTGTCAAAGATCGAACTCAAACGGGTTCCGATGATCGCGCAGTGGATGTACTTTTTAAACTGCCTCTTCATGGACCGCGGCGACATGAAACAAAACATGGGGGTCATACTGAACGCCATCGCGCTGATCAAAGATGGTTATTCTATTTACATCGCACCGGAGGGCACGAGAAACGCGACGGACACTCTTCTTCCCTTTAAAGAGGGCAGCATGAAGATTGCCACGAAAACAAACGCGCCGATCGTTCCCGTCTGCATTAAAAACACGGAAAACATACTGGAAAACCATGTCCCCTGGGTGCGGGGCGGTCATATTTCAATCGAGTTCGGCAAACCGCTCTACGTGGATAAACTTGATAAGGAAGAGAAGAAACACATCGGCTCCCAGGTACAGCAGATCGTACAAAACATGTACGATCAAAAGCAGATCGTGTAATTTCCCTTTTCATTTTATCAAAAACATGTTAGAATAGTTGTGCGGATAACCGCTGCACATATTAAGCCCGGCTGCCTGCCTGGCAAATACGAAAAAGAAAGAGAGGTACGGACAACGTGAAAACCTTTTTGATCATCCTTTGCATTGTTCTTGCTGTCCTATTAGTAGCATTTATTGTATTGTCCATCATCGGCAAAAAGCTGCAGAAAAAACAGGAGGCCTCGCAGTCACAGATGGAAGCGGCCTCACAGGTGACGTCTATTCTCGTCATAGATAAAAAACGGATGAAGCTGACGGAATCGGGACTTCCCAAAGCCATACTCGATAATACGCCCAAATATTTGCGGCGCTCCAAAGTTCCTATCGTAAAGGCGAAGATCGGGCCGAAGATCATGTCGCTCATGTGTGACGAAAAGATCTTCCCCCTGCTCCCGGTAAAGAAAGAGTTAAAGGTCGTTTTGAGCGGGATCTACATCATGGACGTAAAAGGTTCCCGAAACGTGCTGTTAAGTCCTCAGGAAAAACTGGGATTCTTCCAGCGCACTAAATTAAAGGCACTTCAGAAGGTAAGTAAGAAGGGATGACTTCCCCCCTGCCTGAGTGTACATCTTACTGTTGGCCTGTTAGAAAAAGAAGGGGCGGACTGAGAACCCTGATTCCCAGTCCGCCTCTTCTTTTCCCATTTTATAAGATCCGGCTTTCAATATAATGTTCAATCATCTTCACCGTTCCGTCAAACCCCAGCCGGCTGCTGTTGATACAGAGGTCATAACCCCTGGAATCGCCCCACCGGTACGGAGAATAGCTGTTATGATAATGCTTCCGGTAGCGGTCGTGCCGGTTCATTTTCGACACGGCATCCCCGACGGATAAGTTATACTTTTTACTAACCCGGTCTACTTTATCATTTCGGTCGGCAAGGACGAAAACAGAGATCAGATTTCCGTGATCCTTTAACACCGTTTCCGAACACCGGCCAACGACAACAAACGATTCTCCGCTATCCGCCTTGTTTCTCAGGTATTCAAACTGCAGTTCCGCCAAATGCTCTTCCATCGAATTGGAATGTCCCCTCACGCTTCTGGAAATCAACGGGATCCTCGGTTTCTCGTCAAATCCATGAAAGTGCTCTACCTTTACTCCCTTTTCCTCTGCAATCTTATCCAACATATTGTGGTCATAGATCGGAAGATCCATATCTTTGGCAATCTGCTCCGCAATCACGTGTCCGCCGCTTCCGTACTCGCGATTGATCGAAATAATGACCTGTTTATCCATCCGCATTGCCTCCTTTCAAGAAAACCTATTAACAGTATCGCGCAAAAATGATCAGCATGGATACAGTCACCACGATGATCGTCGCCGGAGCCGCTGTTTTACAGTATTTAGCCCAGCTGATCGGATAACCGTTTTTCAGCGCCACCGAAGTACCTACTACATTGGCCGATGCGCCAATCGGGGTCGCGCTGCCACCGATGTCCGTTCCCATCGACAGCGCCCAGGAGAGCGTGTTCAGATCGACGCCCTGTGTCATCGCAAGGCTCCGGACAACGGGGATCATCGTCGCCGCAAACGGGATATTGTCCACAAACGCGCTTGCAACCGCCGACAACCATATAATGATAGCCACCATCAGCATCAGGTTTCCGCCGCTGATCTTGCCGATAAATCCTGCTATGATCTCCAATACACCGGTCTGCTCCAGGCCGCCCACGACCATAAACAGTCCGACGAAAAACAATAGTGTCTTGTAATCTACTTTTTTCAAAAGCTCCAGCGCAAAACTTCCCGCCGTGACCAGCGTGACGATCGCGATTACCGCACCGATAAAGGCCACCGTCAATCCCGTCTGGGCATGCGTTACGAGCATAACGACCGCGCAGCCGAAAATAACACAACTCGTCGCAAATTCCCGTTTACTCTTGATCGCATCCTTCGGATCGGGCAGCACCGACGGATCGACCTTCTCACCGCTCTCCCGGAGCAATTCTTTCCGGTAGGCAAAATAGAAATAAAATATGACGATGATCAGACTGACCCCGGCGATCACACCTGTATTGCTGAGGAAATCCCAGAACGAGTATCCGAGGGATGTCCCGATGATGATATTCGGCGGATCTCCGCACATCGTAGCCGAGCCGCCCAAATTGGCACAAAATATTTCTGACAGGATCATCGGTACCGGGTCGATCTTTAACAGCTTTGCCAGTTCCACAGTGACAGCCGCCAAAAACAGGATGACCGTTATGCTGTCGATAAACATGGCAAGAACCGACGACATAAGCATAAATGCAATAAACAACGGTATCGGCTTATAGTGGACGAGTTTTGCCAGTCTCATACAGAGCCACTGGAAAAATCCCGCCTTTGCCATCCCCTCGACCATGATCATCATACCCGCGATAAAAATGATCGTTGACCAGTTGATCCCGCTGGACGACTCCGCGGACTCTCCCGCCGCGTACCAGAAATCCAGAGTAAAAATACTCTGCAGGTTCAGGGTTTTTACAATGGCATCCATACTGCGCATGCCAACCCCAAAAACAAGCAGCAGCGTTAAGATACCGCAGCCGATCGTAATGTTCTGCCGCTCAAAATGCTCCATTACGATCATAACAAACATAACTACAAAAATCACCAATGCCAAAATCTGTGCGACCGTCATCGCTATCATTCCTCCTATACTAAATACCGTCTCCTCTTAATCCCTTATGTAAAACGATATTTTACTTTTTATCCGTACTTTATCATAGCACCGATGATGACAATTGCAACTGGCAATTTGCACATATTTTTTTAATATTTTTCATTATTTTTGTCTAAAAGGCTCTTTTCAAATTCCTCTAAGATTTCCTGCGACGGTGCCTCCGTCATCAGACTGAATACGACGATGCAGACAAGACTGATCGCGAACCCGACGAGCAGCGAATAGATGCCCGTCGCCTCATAGATCGTCGCCCCGTTCACGAGCGGGAGATAATCCCATACAATGACCGTCAGTCCGCCGGACACGATCCCGGCCACCGCGCCGGCAAAGTTCGTCCGCCTCCAGAACAGCGAGCAGACGACGATCGGCCCGAATGCCGAACCGAGGCCGGCCCACGCATCCGACACGAGCGCCATGATGCTGCTGTCCGGATCCCATGCGATAAAGAACGCCAGAACCGCCACAACGATCACCGTGATACGGCTGACTTTCAAAACCGTCTGATCCGATGCCTTCGGCTTCAGCACATTTTTGTAAATGTCCTTGGAAACGGAAGACGCGCACACCAGAAGCTGGGAGTCTGCGGTAGACATGATCGCCGCCAGGATACCGCAGAGGAACAGTCCCCCGATAAACGGCAGCGCCAGATTTTCATTAAATACCTGATTGATCAGCGAGATAAATACGCTTTCCGAAGCGCCATCCTCCAAAATAGCCGGTGCCAGGAACGCCCGTCCTACCACGCCAATCACACACGCCATCACAAGCGACAGAAATACCCACACGATTGCAATAACGCTCGATTTTTTCAATTCCTTCTCATTTTTCACCGCCATAAACCTTACGAGAATATGGGGCATCCCACAATATCCGAGTCCCCAGGCGAGCTGTGATAAAATGTCAACGATCGAATACGGTTTTCCTCCATTGGAAAAGAGGCTCATATAATCGCTGTATTCGACACCGGTTGACGTAAGCCGTTCCACGAAATCACTGCTGATCGCTCCATATGCTACGATAGGAACGATGAGAAGACCGACAAGCATCAACATCCCCTGAATGAAATCGGTCGTACACACCGCGAGAAATCCGCCCAAAAACGTGTAAACGAGAATAACGGCCGCGCCGATGCCGAGCGCGAGATGGTAATTGACGCCAAATACCGTGTGAAACAGTTTTCCACCCGAAGCCAGCGCAGAAGCCGTATAGACGAGAAAGAAAATAACGATGACGACCGATGATATAAATAAGAGCACCCGCTTCTCATCATGATACCGGTTTTCCAAAAATTCCGGCAGCGTAAGCGAATTATTCGCTACGATCGTGTACCGTCTGAGCCGTTTTGAGATCAAAAGCCAGTTTGCGACTGTCCCGAGAAACAGACCGATGGCAATCCAGGCCTGTCCGGTTCCAAATGCGTAGATCGAACCCGGCAGCCCCATCAGAAGCCACCCACTCATGTCCGACGCCTGCGCCGACAGGGCAGCCACCCATCCATTCAGGCCGCGGCCGCCTAAAAAATAATCCTCTGTACTGTTTGTCTTTTTCATCGATAGTATACCGATCACAATCATGAGCAACAGGTATGCGATAAAAGCAGATAAAACGATGATCGAATCCGTTGACATAAAATCCTCCATTCTGAAACAACCCCGCGGCACTTGAGCGCCAGAGAGCGGGTTTTTGTTTTCCATATGTATTTTAAGAGTATTCTACCATATTTTCTGATTTTATGCTATACTTAATTCATGATATCAGCGTATTTGCGGCAGGTCCTGCATCATGACTTGTGTGGCAGGTACTCTGCGCTGGGACTTCTGCGGCAGGTCCTGTGTATCTGGACCTGAAATGCGGTTGGCATGAGAAAGGAGCGATTATATGGAACGGTTTGTGGATCTGATCCATAAGAAGAAACGAGACAGCGAGCTATCAGATGACGAGATCAAGCAAATGGTCGAGGGGTACTGTAATGGCAGCATCCCGGATTACCAGATGTCGGCCATGCTCATGGCCATCTGTTTTACCGGCCTGAATGACAGGGAACTCACCACACTGACGCTTGCGATGCGGGATTCCGGTTCCGTCAGCGACCTCTCCCCCGTCAAAGGGATAAAAGTAGATAAACACAGCACCGGCGGCGTCGGCGACAAAACGACGCTCATCATCGGCCCGGTCGCCGCGGCCTGCGGCATCCCCGTCGCGAAAATGAGCGGCCGCGGCCTCGGCTTTACCGGCGGGACGATCGACAAACTGGAATCCATCCCCGGCTTCCGCACAGACTTGTCCGCGGCGGAATTTTTTCAGGCCGTGCAGTCCGTCGGCATATGCGTGAACGGGCAGACCGACGATCTCGCCCCCGCCGACAAGCGAATCTACGCGCTGCGCGACGTGACCGCCACCGTCGACAGCATTCCCCTCATCGCCGCCTCGATCATGAGCAAAAAACTGGCCGCTGGGAGCGACAAGATCCTGCTGGACGTGACGACAGGAAACGGCGCTTTTATAAAAGATTACGGGCAGTCGCTGGCTCTAGCCGAGAAAATGGTGGCGATCGGAACGAATGCCGGGAAACAGACCGTCGCACAGCTGACTTCGATGGATGAACCTCTCGGTTTCGCGATCGGAAATAATCTGGAAGTAAAAGAAGCGATCGACGCCCTGCATGGAAACGGCCCGGACGATCTGAGGATCGTCTGTGATACATTAGCGGCACATATGATCTCGCTCGGAAAAGAGATCCCGCTCGAACAGGCGGAAGCGGAGGCAAAGAGCGCCATCGAGAGTGGCAGGGCGTGGGAAGTATTTCTTTCCATGGTAGAACAGCAGGGTGGCGACGTTTCGTATATGGAACACCCGGAAAAGCTGCCGGCCGCGCCGGTCACAGTCGATTACCGGGCAAAAGAAGATGGGTATATTACTTCGATGGATTCCGAGGGATTCGGCGTGACCGCCGGGTTACTCGGAGCGGGCAGGAGCCGGAAGGATGATGCGGTCGATTTCAGCGCCGGCATCGTTCTCCGGCATAAGATCAATGACTTTGTGAAACGAGGAGATGTGCTTGCAACGCTGCATACATCAAAAGAAGAGCTGGCAGATGCGGCGGCTGAGAGGCTGGATGGTTGTTATGGATTTTCAGACACGGAAACAGAGCCGGTGAGATTGATAGGGGATGTCGTCAGGTGACGGGGCCGCGCCCTGGTAGAACTGGCAGAAGGGGTTTTTACAACCCCTTCTTTCGATTAGAACAATACCTCTTTTTGGCGAGTTTTAAGAATTCTTTTTTCCCATCTATGATCTGGATGCCGTTCTCTTTGTCTTCCGAAAAAACAACCGCATAACATTTGTGGTTTGTGGCATAATTTAGCGCAGAATTATATCTGGAACCCCGACCTATGTCTCCCCTCAACTTTGCTCTGCCATCCAAAATGATCCCAAATCCATAACAAACACCATTATAATCCACCATAACGGCGCCGTCAATCGTTGCCAGACCCTGTAACAGGCTCAAATTTTCCTCGCCTGACAAGTCTAACTTTTCAATCATAGTCCCTTTGGCCAGATCAGCTAATCGTTTCACCTCGTTTTGAATCGGTTTCTTATGCCCCAAAATCATCAATGCTCCATGTGGACATTGATCCAGACACTCAAATATGTCAATAAACTTTGCTTTATTTTCTGTATGTATAAAAGCTACTTCTTCAACTTTTTTATTAATGTTATAATATAAATGCTGCGTATTAACAGTATATACACCATCCCGATATTCCAAGACCACTTCACTACTAACCAAAAGCCGCCATTCTCCCCGCCCTGTAAACTCCAGTTGGAGCCAAAAAGAATACGTTTCTGCTAATTCTTTACTCATTACTGCCACAATCGGATATTCACTATTTTTACTTTCCCCGCCGCTTCTCTCTCCGGACTCGGTTTGAACCAGTAAAGCATTTCCAATTTTACATGTTTCCAGCATTTTTCGCACCGCAGGCACATCGCATTTCTTCCCCAGATCCTTTGCCAGTCCATGGTTTTTATCAATCCAGACTACACCTTTCCTATGCTCTTCCCTAACCTTCTGGCATACCTCTTTTTCTACAAAGTATACAGTTGCACACACTTCACTTTTCTCGTAATGACGAAACGCAATTTCCCGAATCAAACCTTCTGGCGGAATCGGAAGTGTTGAGAATACATTCTTTACATAGGCATTGATCAGCGTAAAATTAAAGTGCTCTGCTTTTTGCTTCCATACCGATGCTTCCTCTGTTTCCAAAAAATCCAAATGATAGCTGACGAAACATTTATACAAAAAGTCAAGCAGCACTTCCGCCATGAATTCTTTAGCTTTTCCCTTCTCCTCTCCCAGATCGATCCCCCACATCACACAAACTTCACCGACAATTCCTTTTGCGGCATTATATTTCACTTTGGCAACGGGTGAAATGGCATAAGCCGAACCTTTACTGTTTCGTATGTATTCCTTTATTCTTTTGGGATCCTGTTCTTCTACCTTATCTACTTGAACCTCGGTGCCACTGCCAATTTTCGCCCGTTTTATTGAAATTTGGTCACTCAGCGAATCCTCCACCTTATTATCTGACCTGTCGCTCCAAACATACAGCTCTAACTTGAGATCTGAAAAAAAGCGATCCATCTGCTTATTAATGCTGTTTTCATTAAGATAGCTGGTTAGTCCGCTAATAAATGTATACAAAGAACTTTTCAAAAAGCTTTCTAACTCACTATTTTCTTCCATCTTCTCATCCCTCATGGCATTCTCCCATTTTTTTCTGATCCCTGCGCAACATCTCATCGCGAGACCTTGCAATCATATTCATAATTTGGTTTATCTGTTCCTCAGCAGATTTGGTTTGTGTACTTGAATATTCTTTAAACATTGTCCGTACTGTATTCATATCTTCCGAAACCTCATCATAGTCTATATGAAATTTATCAGCACACCTCATCAGATAAAACCTTACTTCGCGCACTACGTAATCGTCACACAATATATTTTCTAAATCCATGTGATACCGGTTGGGACTGACTGGCTGAGAACGATTTCTATCACACCTGGTTAATGCGATCCCTGCTACCAGCTCCGCTTCTGTCCAATTCTTTTCCTTCGCCATCCTGTAAGTCCCTCTGTCGGTAAGATCCCAACCCGAGGTTTTATTGTAGATACAACACTCCAAAACAATAGCAATCCGATGAAGCAATTCTGTCTTATAATAACGATTTATTTCCCGATTTTGGCGTTTGACATCATTAATAATACTATCCACATACTCTATAGCATTCATATCTAACACTAGAACTGCCATCAGATCAGCAAAACCTTCCACATACATCGAAGACAGAAGTTCCATTGTCGTTTTCGCTGTCATAAGAGTACTGTCAGATTCGTGAACAACAACATACCGTTCTGAAGCCTGCTTAATATAGGAAAAAATTTCTTCTGTATCATCCTGTTCATATAATACGGGGCCAAAAACATTTTCCAAAGCATACTGAACAATATCAATCATCGCCATCTGGATATTTTCCCGCAACTGCGACATATGTTTCCCATACTTTTTATTTTTTTCCATCGCCCGAATAAAATTATAGGCGCCGCTCCCTTCCTCATTTTCTACTTTACACACATAATCTTCATCCAATTTTCTCATCAACGCCCTGTGCAGTATCGTCTTCATCCGTCGTTCCACCTGCTTCCATGCGTCATCGCCCACTCCCCGGCAGACACCTTTCTGCAGACACCACCCCCTGACATAACTCACATAAACATGGGAAAAACTCCTTAAAACAGAATCATATCTGACCTCATCCCTCAAACGGAACGTACGCCCCACATAATGTGCCGTCTCATGTGTGAGTATGATCATCATATCATGCAGATTATAAAGACAGAATTCAGGAATCTCTACTTTCATAAGTCTCTTGTTATTGGATGCTCGGCAGTATAATTCATCCACCTGCACAATATTATTTATACCCGGCGCCACAAGAAACTCATATTCACACGGGTCTTCCCCTCCATCGACATCAACCGCGGAAAGGATTTTTTTAACAAATGCAATATGGGCGCTGTAAAAAGCGATCAGCTTTGCCGGTACTTCATATAGTTTAGAATTAAAATCAATCGCCTGAATCGAATGCCTATCGGAAGTAAGGGATCCCTGTACATACATACAAAACGCTTTTAAAAAATCATAATAATCCGGCATATATAGAACGCCCATATCCATATTCTTCTGCATTAAACAAAGTAAAAAATCCAAGGGAGGTAAAATTGAAAAGAAAATATAGTCATTAAATAATCCCCCCGCATACCGTGGCACAGAGTTCAGTATAATATTGATCTCCTTAAGATTCTTTTGTTGAGGCATTTTATCCAATTTTTCCATTAAAGCCTCTTTCCGTGAATCATACCAATTTTCTAATGCCTTCGAATGATCACTGATCCTAGTCAAACTATCCTTCATGGCAGCACTCAAATCATGGATAAAAGAAAACTTTTGGTCCGGAATACCCATCTCCGTTTCCAAAGCTTTTTCTTCTATGACCGTTGTCAATCCTGCCCAATGTTCGCGGTAATTTTTATTCGAATTGCAAAACATTCCTGTGCTATCGTCCATGCTATACAAGGAAAGAAAATCGCTCCAGCCCATCCCAGTTATAACAATCATTTCATCATCTACGCCTAACAGTGAATATCTCTCTACCGTCACGTATGGAAACCTCTTCTCAAGTTCACTCTTCAATGCCGTGACGTCTCCGTTTGGAGCCTTAATGATCCGAATACAGACACGTTCAATCTTTATTTGATTCAGACTTTTTCTCTGCACTGGCCTCATCTCATCAATCCAGGTATGCCTGACTGCCATAATCGAAAAACTATTTTTCAGGTAACAGACCGACTCAGAATCAAAAATCAAATTCATGCCCTGATTCATTAAATGTATGATCTGCGTACCGTCATGATACATTCGGGTTTTTAACACAAGAAATAAATCTGAATTTCCATACGTAAGATATGATATGACTTTTACCTTTTCAGCCAAAGACAGCTCATGCTCGAGTTTCAATCTATTGTTCCGTTCGATCAGTGAGTTCTTATCCCCTTCACACTGTATCCTGATAAAAAATAAAAAAGGATATTCCGGATCTTCTCTCCAAAATTCCTCTTCTTCTTTTTTGTCGCCGAAACGAACACCATATATTCTCTCTGCATTGTATGTACCTGAAAGTTCTTTTTGAAATCTTGTTTGTTCATTCCAAATACAATCCAAAACTTCCGTACCATTTTTTACAATATTACTTCCCACATCAATTCCATCTATAGTTCCGAATGCACAGTACTTCCAATTATGCGCCTCTTTACGCGCCGGAAGAAAATTACTATAGAAAGTAAACACCCGACAAATATTGCTACCATCTTCAACCATAGTTCCTCCTGAAATCTACTGCAACTGCCAGCATATGCTTCATTCATGATCTGTAATCTGGGGATCTAACCTTTGGATTTTACTAATAAGCGCAGGAAAATCAATGTCTTCAGGATCAATGTCCTCTTCCTGCTGTGAAATCGTCAATTTAGAAACATTAACAAATGACGTATATTCCTTTTTCTTTGGCAGGACTAACCATGTATCTTTATCCTCTTTATTATAAACATTTCCGGCTGTCCTTGATATGCTCTCTCCCATAATTATCTTCACCTAACGACGTAAAATAATTACGTCTCCCTTTCCATCATTTAAGGTATATTTTATTATACTCCCTTTTGGCATAAAAATGCCTGTCCACAGCATATTATAATATGACTCTGGGTCAAAGTCAAGAAAAATTTTTTTCATCCTCTCACGCCCCTTACCCCTACTGCACACCCCTCCCCGCATCCATCGCATACTTGCAGTCGCAGAGGCTCAACTCCATTTAATGGCTGCTCCATTTCTGCTGCCGCCTGCATCATCGGCACAATGATCTGTTCGCGGATAAGGATGACTAATACCAATAGCATGATCATTCTCGGATTCATCAGCCATCTCACGTATTCCCCGCTCGCCACGAGAAATATATTCCTGTCATTTTGCCTCATACCTTTTCGCTTTATTCCATGTGATCACATACAACGCCAGCATTACAAAAAACAGCACGAGCGGGTATATCACGCTCTCCTGACACCCGGCACACATCGCCGACTAACGAATTGCGGCTTCCCAAAATCCCAGCCTTTTAAAGTTGTTCTACCGCATCGACATAACTTCGTCCGTCCTGTATGTGTATTTGCCTTTTCGCAACAAATGCCACCTTTTCATCGTGGGTGACAAGTAAGATTGTTTTTCCCTCTCTGTTAATTTCACGCAATAATACCATAAGTTCCTGCCCCGTTTTCTGATCCAAAGCTCCCGTTGGCTCATCAGCGAGAATAATATCTGCCTTTGTCACTAATGCCCTCGCAATCGCCACCCTCTGCTGTTGGCCTCCCGAAATCTGCGTTGGTTTCTTCCTTGCAAGATTTTCAATTCCGAGACGTTCCATATAGTAGTGAACACGGTCTTTTCTCTCATTTTTCGAAAGTTTTTGGCACAGCAGGGGCAATTCAATATTGTCATACACATTATAATCATTTAGCAGGGCAAACTGCTGGAAGATGAAACTAACTGTCTCATTACGTATCCGACTTAGCTGATTGGGCGTGGAATGACTAAGATTTTTTCCTTTGAGCAGATACTTTCCTGAGGTGGCAATATCCATGCAACCTAATATGTTGAGCAGAGTGGATTTTCCCGATCCGGACGGCCCCATAATTGCCCAGAATTCGCCCTCGTCGATTTTCAAATTCACATCCGTTAACGCGACGGTAGCGTTTTCCCCTTTCCCATATGTTTTGCAAATATTTTCCAATTGTATCAA
The DNA here is from genome assembly GCA_910583555.1 of uncultured Eubacterium sp. GTDB lineage: Bacteria > Bacillota > Clostridia > Lachnospirales > Lachnospiraceae > Eubacterium_F. The sequence continues at coordinate 19,102 of CAJTXO010000020.1, read as the reverse complement.
TGTCATTATTCATTACCTCCAATCAGGTTATTTGGCTGAAGTTTTCGAAACTTTACAAACAAGGCGACAACAGTTGGCATACACATGAGAATCGCTGCCACTCCCCCTAATAATATGATCCTTAGGGATAGATAAAGTCCAGTATAAAGCCTAACACTGCCAAAGGATTCTACGCTCCCCCCATATATGATTTTTGCTCCTATAACAGTAAAAATCCATCCAGACAGTACAAGCACCAGAACCTCCCCCACAAGAAGCCGGCAAATTTTTCCAAACGAATACCCAACCGCCATTCGTATGCCTATTTCCTGTCTCCGTGAATACATGCGTGCTAAAATAATAGCAGCCATCCCGACCGCAATCATGACCAGCACGATCAAAGAAAAACACAGCCACTGTATATTTTTCCTCATCTCTTCTGAAAACTGCTCATCCAAACGGTCAGAAACCACTTCCGCTGACAGAACAATTTGATACCGCCCTGCAATATTTTCTATTTTTTCTGCCGTGTCACCCGCGGAAACATGATCCGGAACCTTAAAATAGTAATTCATCTCAGGTTCAGGTGATTTTGAAAGTGGTTTTACCGCCTGATTGTCAAGAGTAAGAAACATCCCATCCGAAATAGACTGTTGAAACCACAAGCTGCTTTTTTTTAACACCCCAACAATGACAAAGTTATCATTGTTGCTGTCCTCAAACCGATCCCCGATCTGGAGGGAATACTGTTGCCTGAACTCCTGGCCGATCAAAAGGGGAAAAGGGTGCTCCTTTGTGCCATCTGTACGCGACAAGTCATAGTCCTCTTCTCGAAAACCTCTCCCTTCCTCTACCTCAATCTGTCTGATCCAGTCAATATCCCAGTCAACGGCAAGGGCATCTGCAAACTCTATATCAAGCTGCTCACATTCCAGCCAGGAATTATGATATGTACTAATTTTTTCAACATCGGTTTCCTTCTTCACGGTTTCACAAAAAGTCTGAAACAACTCATTTGTGAGGCCACCCCCGCTATCAACATCCACATCCGCAATAATGATCTGTTCTGTATCGGTATTTAGTGTTTTCGGAACTTCATGATAGATATTAAACACCTTCTGGATTGAAACAGCCGTATTAAAAAAGTAAAATAAAGAAAGAATGACCTGCACTAGAAGCAGTATATTTGCCAGCTTTCTTTTCCCCAAACTCTTTAAAACCTCACGCATTGGTTCCACCTCTCCCTTTCAATGCCTCCGCCGGCTGTATTTTCAGCGCACGGACAACCGGCCATATGGAAATGATAAACGTAGCTAGTAACACAAAAAGCAGTCCGAGTAATATATTTGAGGCATACAGTTTAAAAATATAGCCAGAAATCCTTCCTACTATGATACTAACCACCCCCTGTATAACAAGGGAAAGAACAAACGCTAACAAAGATAATCCCAGCATTTCCGCAAATATCAATATTGCAATCGCTCTATTCGTGTACCCAAATGCTTTCCTGACCCCGATTTCATAACGCCGTTTTTCAAGCCAGAAAATGACAATATTGACTGCATAGATCAAGGATACGGTGTATCCGAGAAAGGCAGTGAGAAAAATTGGGTCCTGTTTATTTTTCATATTTTTTACTACGTCGTCAATTTCAAGCATACCCAAACTATCAATTCCAACACCAGGATATAGCTGTTCTGCATTCTCCAATATTTTACTGCTCTCCTCCTCCACACTGCCGCTCACATTGTACAAGATAAAATCCATTTCGCTGGTAGTATCGTATTTCCTTTTTTGACTTTCTGGCAGCGCGGTCACAGGCATAAAAATTCTGTTGTCCCACAGTGACATTTGATCAGACAGTCCCACCCTGCCAATCACCTCATACATTTCTCCTTCAATAGCAACATACCTTTTTCCGTTTTGTTCCTGTATATATTTTTCCAAAGATCCACCGAGCAAAACAACCTTTGCCCCCTTCTGTACCTCATCTGCCGTGTAATATCTTCCCTCTGCGATCGGATAGTGCCACTCAGCTCCCTCTGAAAACCACTCAGCGCTGACCGGATCAACCGTATTCGCCTCCATCTCATCTAAATGTATCATCAAATCATTAAAAATCACCCCCGAATCCGGCGCAAGTCCTTTTAGAAGCTGTGGTATCTTTTTATAATCAAAACATTCACCCTGTTCCATATCCCGATAGAGGTTAAATTGTTCCCCGTTTGGCGGCATGGCATTCTCTTTTTCCTGCTGTCCTTTTAGATTTTCAGCCACAAAACTGATCCCCACAGACACAATCAGCATGGAAAATGTCATGCCAATGATGAAAAACAGAGAGGTTGCTGTAGTCTGGCAGATTCTCCTAGATGTCATTTTGAGCATATTATGAATAAATCTCATGATAATCCCTTTCGCCTTTAATAATCCTTCGTCTACACATTTGTTTTATGACTAGACGAAGGATTTTGATTCGTTACCTTACCAATCTGTTAATTGACAAACCTTACTATTACTGCCTGTCGAGTTGTTATGTACATAATGTTTGGATCTAAATTCCCAAACGCCAGCTTTAGATCCTTTGGCTACTGCCCCATTTGTGCCATAATCGGAAGCCATCTTACGAAAATCATCAACATTATCCTGACGACTGTATAGTATAACCTTTACCTGATAGCCACCTTTTCCAGTCCAATTGGTTTTTGCTGTTGCATTATCATTTGCAGAATAATGCCAATCACAATCAAGTGTACATTTTACGTCCTTACCGCCATAAGTCACTGTTTCCACCTGTGTTTCTGCCATTGCTACATTTGAGCACAGCATTGATGCGGCTAACGCCATAGAAAGTACAGTTCTTAACCCTTTTTTAATCATTTTGGTTCTCCTTTTCCTCTTGAATTTTTAGTATTGTTGTGTTAAAGTTTTACTGTGATTTAAAGAATGCGTTCTTTTCGGTATACAACTACCATATGAAAAGAACGCTTTTTTCAATAGGCCCTCTGCAAACAGGTTTCTTTTTCTGATACATTCTTTCACCTCCCTCTAAAAAATCCATCTTCTATCTTATGTATTTAACTATGTTATACATTGACCATAACACAGAATGCATTCCTTTTGCAAGAACAATGCGACGAATGGTCAATTTTTGCGATGAGTGGTTAAATTTTCCCTCTCCATTTACATCATGATGTATTATACTTGATCTATCAATCCATTTTCCTCTCCGACAACCACGCCATCCTCCAGATACACTGTCCTGCCGCATGCCCCCGCCACCTTCTCATCATGGGTAACGATCAGCACCGTATGCCCCTCTTCATTCAGACGCCCCAACAGCCCCATGATCTCATCCGACGTCCGGTGGTCAAGGGCACCCGTCGGCTCATCCGCCAGAATGATATCCGGCCGGTTCACCAGCGCTCTGGCGATGGCAACCCTCTGTTTCTGCCCGCCCGACAACTGCGATGGCTTCTTCTTTAACTCGCGCTCCAGCCCAACGCTGGCGAGCAGCTCGCTGCTGCGCGCATACATCTCCCTCTGTGTCATGCGCCTCCCCTCAAACAGGTTAAAGATATCCATCGACAGTTTCACGTTTTCCACAGCCGTCAGCTCCGGGATCAGGTGGAAATTCTGGAACACAAACCCCATCTCCTGGTTCCGGATCCGGGCCTTCTCCTTCTCACCGCACTCCCTCATATCACAGCCATTCATATAGTACTCCCCCTCCGTCACCTCATCCAGAAGGCCGATGATATTGAGAAGCGTCGTCTTCCCTGATCCGGACGCCCCCATGAGGGCCACCATCTCCCCCTTGCGGATCTCCAGATCGACACCGTCCAGTACACACTGGCACACATCCCCCGTTTGATAAACCTTTGTGACAGAACTCATCTTTATCATGATAACTCCTTCCTCAGACAACCAGACACCTCTCACAATGCCTTACTCAACAGTTCCACCGGTTTCCACCGCATGATCTTCCGGACGGGCAGGATCACGCATAACACAGCGCACAAAAACATGACTGCCATCGTCATGGCCATGGACGCGGCCGGCACAAACCCCGCCCCGTCCATTCCGGCCTGCACGATCACCGCGAACGCACAAAGGGCTCCCAGGTAACTGGCCATGAAGATCACGCTGACCTCACCCAGCACCATGACCGCCAGGTCCCTCTTTTTCATCCCCAGTGAAAAATAGATGCCAAACTCCTTCTTCCGCGATAACACCATCGACAATAACGTCCCCACACATCCCACGGCCGACAGGACGAGCAGGATCGCGGAAAACCCGATTGCACCGAACACCACGGTCTTCTCGCGTTCGAAATACTTCTGGATCTCCTCCCGCACGGACTGGATCTCCACATCCCATCCCCGTTTCAAAAACTTCGTTTTCAGTTCCTCCCGGTCCGTCCCCTCCGCCGCCAGGCAGACGAGGTTGTATTCGTACGCGTAATCCGGATCAAATGCAAATACCTCCGGCCCCACGATCGTATGCTCCGCCGTCTTGATGCTGCTGCTCAGGTCCGAACTCCCTCCCATGCAGAGCCCAGCGCCCTCTTCCAGCACCCCCGCGATCCGCATCCGAAAGGGCGCGAACTGGGGCATCGTATCATCGGGAAACGGATATTCCTCCCCCACCTCATAATCCCCTGCCAGATCGCTGCTGACCAGCACTGGCACAGTCTCTTCCCCCTTATAGCCCTCCAGCTGTTCCATTTCAGACTGGTCAACCGAAATATGGACCATTTCCAGCACCTCTCCGCTGCACATCAGAAACGATGCCTCTTCATCCTCCGCTTCAATCAGCACGTTTTCAAACACCCCCAGTTTCAGGCCCGGAACTTCCTTCCGCACCTCCTCCATGACCCGCTCATAGTCATATGCCCCTTTCCCTGTTTCCTCCACAGGTCCGTCCTCCGTATCGTCTCCAGCCCCGGTTTCCTCCTCCGTCCCCATGAGATGCAGCATGTCCACCGGCAGTACCTGCTCCACATTCCTCTCGTACCGGAAGAACCTCTCGACGGAAAACATCCCGAACAACAGCACCGTAAGACCGATGAAAAACTGTACGAACACCAGAGCAAACTTCTTTGCCCGTTTTCTCAAAGATACCAGTATAATCCTCAACATCCCTACACGTCCCCCTCGTTCAAAACTTCCACCGGCTGCAGCCTGACCGCCCGGACTGCGGGGATCAGGGCGGCGATGAATCCCGTCAGCACTGCCACGGCGGCAGAAACTCCTACATTCACCAGCTCCAGTTCGAGCGGCAGCGAGTCAGCCAGCAGATGGACTGCCTGCTGTACGGCAAGTGCCAGCAAGCTGCCAGCCGCCGTCAGGGCGAGCACCTCGCACAGGATCAGCTTAAAAATATACCCATTATAACCCCCGAGCGCCTTTATGATCCCATATGTATTCCTGCGCTCCAGAACCCAGTACAGCATCAGGTTCGAAATGTTCACGATCGCCACGGCAAACACGCATACGCTCAGTATCACGGTCAGGCTGACCGCGTTTCTCAGCCCGCTCGCATCCATCTGTCCGGAGATCTCCTCATACTGGATGCCCTCCCGCATATCCCCCGCCGTTCCGTACCACTCCGAAAACATTTCCTTTCCGCTTTTCAACAGGACCGATACGTCGCTGGAAAGCGGTGCGCAGTCCCCTTCATAGAACACCCCGCACGGCACATACATCACGTCGTCCCACTGGGTCTCTCGGTACGACCGCCCGGCGATCCCGATCACCAGGTACTCTTCCCCCCGCACCCGGATCATCTGGCCGGTATCTGCGTGAAGCTCCCTTGCGGCTTCCTTCCCCAGCACCGCCACCCGGTCCCGGCCGTCCATGTCCGCTGCCGACAGGTAGCGCCCCTTTATGATGGGGATGTGCCAGTCTTCCTCCTGCTCAAACCAGACGGGCACCGGGGTGATCATCTTTTCCGCGTCCCCGGTCCCTGCCGGTACGGCATCCGAATTGAGGACCTGCACCTCCCCGAACCCGCTGACAGTCTTCAGCACGCTTCTGGCTTTTTCACCATCCGCCATCCTGAAATTTATGACAAGCTGCTCATCAGGGTTGCCGATCATCCCGTCATGGTAATACTCAAACTGCCGCCTCGAGACCGTGACCCCGACCGACAGGATCAGGTCGGCAATAAAAAATCCGAAAATGATCAGTGCCACGGTTGCCTTATGGGCTTTCCATTGTGTTAAGACATAGCGTTTCATAATGATAGGTGTTCCTTTCTGTATTCTACAAGATCTGAACCACAAACACAAATTTATCAGATTTACTCAACATAAACGGTCTGCTTTTGACTGGTAAGAATATTATACTCCGAAAAATTCTGGTCATCGACCTTTTCATACAAGCACCGCTGCCTGTATTATTTCTGAGTATAACACATATTATCCCTTTTTCCGACTTTCGAATATCAGTGGTCAAAAAAGCAGGATGAATGGTAATTTTTTGAAATCCCACTACCGTTCATCCTTTTTTAAAACGATTCCTCTTCTTTTCTTCCCAAAAATACAGCATCACTACCTGTACCTCTTTGAGCGGCAGATTCCATACACCCAGAACACGACCCCAAGCACAACCAGGGGTATCGCCTCATGAAACCACATTACACGCCCCTGCATCCTCCCGTATACGATAAGGGATAACCCCTCCACCGCAGATGTCCCCAGGATGGCATAGCACAAGGTAGCAAGAATGGCAACCGCCACACTCCGGAACAAAAATGCAGATGCCAGCACCAACCCGTACATGAGAAAAGACACAACCACCATCTGCAGAAAAAGATCCGTGATCTCATCCATCGAATTGTCATAAAACAAAAACACTGGCAGGAAACTCATGACCGTCGCGCAGAAAAACACACCGGACACCGCGCCGACCCCTCCGGACATCATCAGCAGCTCATTTCCCTCCCCTTCCAGGTACTCTTTCAAGGACAGATACAGCCACCACACGGAAAAGACCGGAACCAGAAGATAAGAAACCTCCGCCAGTGTGATATTGACGTCCTGGGGGGTGAGCGGACTCAGCGTATAAGCGTACGCCATCAGCGGGATCACGATATAAAACACGACCAGCGGTACAAAAAACAGCCCCTTCATATTCTTGGCCTGCAGATAGCACCGTTCCAGGATCTTAAACATTTCCCCGCCCCCCTATGTCCTTAATGATGCACATATAACCGTCCTCGACGGAAGGTTCCAGTGCCGGGAGCTCCAGTTCCGTCCCCGAAAGGATCCGGTAGTACACCGTACCATTCTGTTCATACTGCTTTTCCAGTACCGCCTGCGGAGGTATGTCAGAAACATTATCCTTTTCACAGGCATATACCTTCCCCTCCGCCAGCTGCTTCATTTCCGCGCACGTACCGGTATACAGGATCTCGCCCCTGTTCATCACGACCACATGGTCACAGCAGGCCTCGATATCCTCCACGATATGCGTCGATATGATCACGGTCTCCCTCTCCCCCAGCTCCGACAGGATCCTCTTAAAGTTCATCCTCTCCTCCGGATCGAGCCCCGCCGTAGGCTCATCGAACATGACCAGTTCCGGCCTGCCGAGCAGCGCCTGCGCCACACCGACGCGGCGCATCATCCCGCCTGACAGTTTGCCCGCCCGGGTTCCGGCGCTGTCCGTCAGGTTGACGGCCGCCAGCGTCTTTTCGATCCATTCCTTCCTCTCTGCCCGGGGAATGTCCTTCAGTCCGCAGAAATAACCGAGACAGTCCTGCACCGTGAGTTCCCTGAACAGCCCAAAGGATTGCGGAAGATACCCGACATGGTTCTTCTTCCTGCCCAGGGGAGCCCCGTCCAGAAGCACGGACCCGCCCGATACCCTGTACAGGTCCGCCATACAGCGCATCAGCGTGGTCTTACCAGCCCCGTTCGGCCCCAGAAGTCCATAGATCCCATGCTCCAGACGGCAGCTTACTTTGTTCAGCACCTGCTTTTTCCCAAAAGATTTACTCACCTGATTTATCTCGATCAATCCCATCCATCTCCTTCCTCCGGTTCATCCGCATCTTCCATTTCCTGCATTTCTTCCAGCTCCTGCATCATTTCCTCATCGGATATATAGGGATACAGTTCCCCTTCCGTTATATATTTTTCATACCTGTCTTCCAGGTCCACCAGCCTCCCTATCACATGATCCGTTCCGAAAAACCAGAAAGTACCGTTCATGTAAGGCGGTATGAGGATCGTTTTTCCCGTCAGGTCCGCCCCGCTCCCCGCATACTCCCTGATAAAGGAAGCCCATTCCTCTTTATCCTCATCCGGGCGCTCCTGGTCATCGCAGAGCAGGGGATACACGATACGGCAGCCTTCCACCTCACACTCTTCTGCAAAATAGCTTCCCAACAGCGTCATGCCGTCACTTGTTCCACTGACCATACCATCCCCGCTGAGCGACAGATTGCTGTACAGCGGGACTTCCGTGTGCACCTGTCCGTGAAAAGGAACCTCATAACCCAGTCCCTCAAACGTATTTCCCGAATATCCATTCTGCCAGATATATACCTGCCGCCATCCCGGCATGGGGTAATAGGCAAAATACCCGGGAAGAAAGATTCCCTGCCCCGTGCTGTAGTGGCGTTTACCGCTCCCTTCATACGTAAATGTCAGTGCTGTTACCTGTTCCCCTTCCGGGGCCGAAACACGAATATGATCTCCCTTCTGTTCAAAAGGCAAACCGGTTCCTAATGAAGTCCTGACATTCTCCAGCCTGTAACCGTGATACAGGGTAAAATAATATTCCTGTAGTCCGCTCCCGTCCAGTTCCACTGTAACTTCCGCCTTCAGTTCGCGGCGGACCGTCAGGTCAAACCCATAGCTTTTTACCCTAAAATCCGCCTCCCTGTACTGTGACATATCCATGCAGTCATTCCGCTGGTAATAAACATCATCTGCTGTCAATGCATCCTGCCCGCTCACCCCGCAGTCCAGGCTCACTGCTGACGTGGGCTGGAAAAAGAAGGCCAGTGATACTGCTGTTCCAATAACGGCCAGCCCGCCCCAGATCTTTCCGGCACGTATCCGGGAGCAGATGAAAATGACTGACATCATGAGAAGGATCCAAAACAGGATCCGCTGAAAGTTCACTGCTTCAAGGGAGAAGATATAATAAAAATCCAACATGGACTCGTAATCCCTGCTGTATAACCCGAGCAGGTCACTGATCCGGTACAGCCATTCCTTTCCATAAGAGATCTGGTGGAGGGTACTGACCAGTCTGGGACTGAACAGAAACCAGGTGATAACCAGCAGACAGTACCCTGCCGCTTTCGACCGCAACAGCGAGAAAACCCTCCCGCCCAGTATGGCAAACAGGTACAGAAGGAAATGATACAAAAACATACTGACGAGGATAAACAAGAGATAATGACGGGAATGAATTTCATGATCCCTCACCGCTTTGATCTGATACATCACAAAAGCCGTACAGTAAAGTACGTTTAACAGCACCAGCAGGATTCCCTGCATCCATACAATGTTTGAATGTCTGCCACCGATACTGGTAATGGTCTCCTCTACCCGATCCCGCTGTACTTTACTAAAAAACTCAAAAGAAAGAAACAGAAAGAACAGAAACGTAAGCTCCGCTGCCTTCATACACACCACAAAGGAATCCACACATCCCAAAGGACCCGAACCTACAAGATAGATGACTAACCCGGATGTGTAAGCGATACTTGTAACCAGGGTAACGGGATACATGATGAAAAGTTTTAAGATATAGTAAAAGGGCGAATGGGATCTGTACTTTTTCCCGCATGCCAAAAGCCCATTTAACTTCAAAAGCATTCTTTTCTTTCCTTCCTATTCTATCATTATTGGGATTCACGATTTTCTTAAAATCACGAATCCCGGCTACTCTATTACTGATTGCTAATTATTGTTGATGCAATACAATCCCTTTTAGGATGGTCTTTCATGTTTCCATATGTACTTGCTTTCGCTACAGTGTAGTTTTTTCTTGATACCTTTACATCCTCGCTATGCGCCTTCAAATCTGCTGACATAACATATTTTTTAGCAACATGAGAAAGTTTTGCAGAGGTTTTTCCTGTGAACAAATATGCTTCCACGCAATATCTACTCGACTTGCTATTAGTAGACGTAAAACGATATGTCCCAGTTGTATTACCCAATATAGCTGTTGACACGTACAATTGGTCAGGATTCAACATTGAACCAGCTGAACCAGCATAACATGTTGTACCTCCAATCAAAAAAGCTGCTGCTAATACAGATGCGATTATTTTTTTCTGTCTTTTCATAATAATTTTAATTCCTTTCATTAATATTCTTTTCAAATTATTTAAAGTATGCTATAATAAAGTCTGATTTATTTCTACAGCGTTCTTTTCAGTATACGACTACCATATGAAAAGAACGCTTTTTTCAATAGACTCTCTGCAAACAGCTTTCTTGTTCTGATACATTCTCTCACCTCCTCTTAAAGATCCAAAATCTCAAAACTCTTCCTCGCAAGTAATCTCTAGATCCACAAATAGATCACAACATAAACAATATGGTATCTCTTCATCCGCCTCACTCTCCATTTCCGTGTTCCTCTTTGTCACTCTCTTCTCTTCCTTTTGTATATCCTCGAATTTTTAAGGACCATCTTTTCTTCCTGAAAACCTCCGAACTCATCTCACCACAAGTAATATCTGTCATAAATGAGCAAAATAGAAAAATTGGATTTCTGGTAAATCATTGGTTTGTCTGATCCCATTCTTCTAAATCGCCCATTTACCTTGATTTGTTCAAAACACAACCTGTCTTTTTTCATTCGTACTACCCTGCAACGAAAAAATGCCCGACAAACCTAATTACATTCCCTCGCCCTCTTTAAACAGGTCACCGTTTTGAACGGTGCATCTCCGTCTTCCCTGACTTCAACGTCGTGTTCACCATGCACTCATTTCTTACCAAATAGCCATCTCCAAAATTCTAGCCAATCATGTGCTTGCAATAATCCACTAAACATAAGCCGTTCCTCCTTTCCTTCTGCCATTTTGTGTTTAATTATGACATGCACTAACCATAACATAAAAACCATCCCTTTTGCAACAACAATGCGACGAACGGTCAATTTTTGCGATGAGTGGTTAATTTTTCTCTTTCCCTTTACATTATGATGTGCTATACTTAATTCATGATTATAACAAAGGAGACGCAAGAAGATGAAAATTTTATTTTTTGGACTCGATCTCACCGCCATCTATTGTATTTTTAAAAACATTTTACGAGCAAAGATAAATACATCCCGCCTAGCTATTGCATGTAGCAACATACTCACCCTTATGTACTGTATCTATCTTTTTACACACAACAAGTCCGTTATGCCATACTCTCTCGTCGCAGCAGTTATAATCTATATTCTTTTTGATGAAACATGGTATCTCAAATTAAGCTGGCTTTGCATTTGTTCACTTCTATTTACATTACTTCCCATGCTGCCTGTTCTGACTTTATGCATGGTTACTTCTATCAATATAGACTTCATGTCTGCCTATTACAAATATTTTGACCTGGCCGTCCTCCTGATCATCCCCCCTCTCACCATACTACTTCGAAAAAAGTTTATGAACCACACTCCTCTTCTCAGAACAATAGGTTTTAAAGGGTATTTCCTAATCATCATTATTGCCGTTATTGATTTTTTTCTCTCTAGCATATCCACTCTCCTGTTTACAGATGAACTCAGTGTGTTCGGCCGGAAACTGATCATTGTCGCCATCTTTGTTATGATCGTTATGTCCGTCGTCCTTCTCACGTTATACTTTCGCCTGCAGCACTATCATCTCGTGCTCCAGCAGACCAATTACGTCAACCAAAAAATGTTGGAATTAGAGAAACAGCATTACCATGACCTGCAGCAAAAAAACATGGATCTGCGCGCGTTCCGACATGATTACAACTCTCATATAACCGCCATGCATGGATTAGTCGCTGACAACGATCTGCCCGGTTTAAAAAAATATGTAAAACAACTTTCTGACGTGAAAGAATTTCTCCACGACTGGAACGCCAATCATCCCGTGGCGGACGCCATTGTAAATTACTTCTACGAGCATCTGCCGGCCCATACCACATTTCAGCAGGAAGGTAAATTTCCTGAACACATCTTTGTCACCGACAGCGACCTGTGCGTCGTGCTCTCCAATCTGCTGAAAAACGCGACCGAAGCGGTAAGAAAACAGCCGGAACAGGACGACCGCAAAATTTATATATCGTTTTACTCAAATGAGGAATATCTGTCCATCACGATCGAAAACACTTCCCTTCCTATTCAGGAAAAGGAATTGGAACAATTAACAACTGCGAAAACAGACACCCTCAATCATGGCCTCGGTTTAAAAAATGTACGGATGATCGTAAAACGTTATCAGGGAACTCTGAGCCTGCAGTACGAGGACAACCTCTTCACTGCATGCGCGATATTGCGCAATATATACTGACCCTTTTACCACTTATCGCATAAATTGACCGTTCGTCGCAAAAGACTGGATTTTATCAAAAAAATCATGTATGCTTAATGATATAAGTGAAAAGGAGACTGCAAGCTATGAAAATAGGAATATGTGATGACAATGAAATGGAGCGCGAACAATTAAAACAACATTGTATGGAAGCCGGATATAACGACATCGTTTTCTTCTCTTCCGGCGAAGAACTACTGGAAAGTACGGAACTTACATCCCTTGACCTTCTATTTCTTGACATAGAAATGGATGGCATGAATGGCATAGAAGTCAAACATACATTAGAACAACTTAGTCCCATAACGCAGATCGCCTTTTGTACAACGCATGAGGAAATGGTTTACGATGCGTTCGGACATAATGTCGTTTCTTTTTTACGCAAACCACTTTCCGGCCACCTTGTGGCACAATGCCTCAAGCGAACTGCTTTCCTCATAAAAGATTTCTATCCTTTAGCCATAGACGACGAAACCCTTGTGCCATATAGAAACATTGTATATCTGCAGTCGGAACAGAAATATACGATCTTCCATTTAAAGGACGGGAAAACCGTGCCATCCCGAAAAACACTAAAAGAATGGATCAAGGAACTGGAAGCCTATGACTTCTGTGCCGTTTCCCGTTCTGCGGTCATTAATCTGAAATATTACATTAAAACCGAGAATAAACAGGTCAAACTGCGTGGCAACATTTCCCTCCCGCTCAGCCGCCGCTACATACAGCCGCTAACGAAGGCATTTAACGCTTATCTGCTGTCGCTGGCAAGAAACGACTGATCCCGCGTATTATTCTGAAGCCGCACCTTTGAAAACGCTATCCGGCAAATATACATCACTTATATTTCCTCCTGAATTTCATACAAACCACTCCCGCCGCATTTAACACCGCCGCTGCCACGAGCGCATCCCTGACCCGCCCGCCGTCCCAGACAAGGAACTCCTCCGGACGGGGAAATATCGACATAAACCCAAACAGATTCAACGTATCAAACATATTGATATACACACAGTATCCGAAGGATACGAGCAAACATCCCCCTGTATTCAGCAGCAGGAATGCAAAAAAATATGTCATGGCTGCCACGCACATTGTCTCGGCGGTCAATTGTCCCAAAATGAAATACGGCATATCAATCATGTTTCCCACAACAGCGAAAACTGCCGTCTCCATCAAACCATAAACAAGTAACACGATCACGTATTGTTTCAGCAATTCCGGCTGGGAATAGTAATAGTAGAGCAGCTCATTTCCCTCCCAGTTGAAAAAGTCGTGGTACAAAAGAATGATCCACCATGAAACCAGCATGGGGATACAGGTGTGCATAAGCGTCAGCGCATTTTTTATGATCTCATCCGGCGTGTCCGCAAAATGTATACAGTAATACCGGCACATGAGCGGAACAAAGATTCCAACCCCAAGAACCGGTAACAAAATCAACAGCTTGCGTTTTCTTATATTTGTGAGAAGCAGAACCATTACCTTTCCCTCCCGTCGTCCTCGTGTATGGCACATAAAAATCCTTTTTCCAGGCTGCCTTCCTCACCTGCCTCCTCGACTGCCATATTCCTCAGCACCCGGCCGCGGTTCATGATAATCGCGCGGTCGCACAGGGCCTCCACATCTTCCACGATATGTGTCGATATGATGATGATCTTTTTATCCATGATCTGACGGATCAGCTTTTTGAACCGTGTACGTTCCTCTGGGTCAAGCCCGGCGGTCGGTTCATCAAAGATAAGAACCGGAGGATCTCCCAGGACCGCCTGCGCGATGCCGACGCGCCTCTGCATCCCTCCTGAAAGGCTGCTCATGCGGTCCTTCTTCCGGTCGGACAGATTTACCAGTTCCAGAACGCGGTCGATCTCCTTTTCCTGATCCGCCTTTGGAATCTTTTTCAGCGCGGCGAAATACAAAAGGATATCCCGCACCGTCAGTTCCCGGAATGCTCCGAACTTCTGCGGCAGATAGCCGACGCCGCCTGCCCCCTCAAACCGGATCGAACCTTTTCTTACCGGATATAACTCCATGATCATACGGATCAGCGTCGTTTTTCCGGCTCCGTTCGGCCCAAGCAGCCCATAGCAGCCTTCCTCCATATTCAGGCATACATCATCCAAAACTCGTTTTTTTCCAAATTTTTTCGAAACATGTTCGATCTTGAGCATGATCATCTTACCTCATTTCCTATTGATTTCAAAAATACCGCTGGGTCCGTATGGTCATTCCCATCCAAAAGGTAGCGTATGATCTGTCGGGACGCGTTCTGCACACCGGTTTCCTTCATCCTGTCCACACACAGGTCATGTAGCTCCTGTACCTCCGCTGCGTAGCCGTCAAAGCTGTCGTTCATATCCGCAAAACGACACAATTCATCCTCATCCGTTTTTTCATCCGGCTGGATATCGAAAAATGCCTCGCGCAATTTCTGCTTTTCCGGTGCGGTCCTTCTGACAACCTTCTGCCCGAGTACATCATACGCACCAATGTTCGCACTTGACACGACAGCGTGGTCTCCATATAGGAAAACCCCTTTTGCCAAACTGGTAAACGCCAGACTGCCCGGCATCTTGATGATCTTTTTCGGCAGTTCAAGGCGGATATCCGTTTCGTCCGTCTCGTCCATTCCGAGATATTCTTTCACTTTCTCCCACTCATGCGCCAGATTTTCCGGATATTCCCGGATCCCCTCATCTTCACTCTCCATGAGCGGATATGACAGGATCTGGAATCCTTCCTGCTCTGATACATGGTAAATACCATCCACGAGCGTCAGCGTTTCCGCCCGTCCCCGGAAACCGGCGCCGTCCCGGGGAAGATTGCTTGCCATACCGTCCCGGTTGACCTTTACCTCAAACTGCGTTTCCGGCTCGTCATAATCCAGACCGCCGTCCCTGAAATCCTGCTGCCGGTATCCTGCTTTCGGGTAATATGCGAAAAAACCCGGCAGGAAACAGGCTTTTTTGTTTGCGTAATACAGCGAACTGTGCCCTTTGTAACAGATGCCGATCCGGGTAGGTTTTTTACCTCCCGGCAAAATACAGAGATAATCCCCGTCACGGGTATAGTCCAGCGCATTCCCGTTCTCGTCTGTCACGCTTTCGACCTGGTAGGCATGGCTCAGCGTAAAATGGTATTCGTCCAAGGACGGCCCTTCATCAATGAACATGCGCGCCTCCGCCTCCAGTTCCTTTCCGATCTTCAGGTCCAGCTCGTATTTCGCTACTGTAAATGCTGCCTTCTCCATTTTTTCCTCATGGGTATTATAATAACCTGCCATTTCCTCGATGGCTGCTTCCGGATGATCCTGCATCCGAAGAACGCTTCCCTTGCACTCTGCCGCGTAGATAAGTCCACCTGACAGCAGGCACAGACAGGACATGACTACCGTTCGCAGCCTCGCACGCTTTTTCAGCACTTTCCAGAACAGGATGGCAACTGCGATGACAACCCATAAAATCATGCCGGCGATACGATAGTTTTCCAGCGGAAAACCATACAGGGAATCCGGATAGCTAAACAGATCCGGTGGGATCAGATAGATAAGATCCCGGATGAGAAATACGGGGATATGGTACTCGTTCTGCAGCGTCACATAAAAACTAACGGCATTCGGCAGGATCAGAAACAGGACGGCCACGATGGCGGCATATCCGATAAACCTGTTTTTTACCCGGGACAGGACCGTTCCCATCGAAACGGCGGCCAGGGACAGCAGAAAAACATTCACCAGTAACAGGCGGACCACTTCCCCGAGCAGGGCATCGGCACATGCGAGGTTCTTCCATCCCCACACCGCATAAATAGAAATATTTGCTGCCGCGAGGACAACAGCCAGTGCTAAGACGAGAAACTGCCTCACATAAGTTCCCATGCCGGAACTTCCATAAGCGGATAAAATCTCTTCCATCTGGGACTCCCGGACCTTCCGCATATACTCATAACTGATGAATAAAAAGAACAGGTAGAAGACAAAGCACACCACATTGATATCCCCGAAAAAGAACACGGCATCTGACAATGTGTCAGGATCCTCCACCGCTGTGGCGAAGGCGTCCGTCAGGCGGAAAAGCATGACATTGACCGCCAGCATCATAAGGATGTAAGGCACGATCACGCTACCTGTTTTGCAAAACAGCTTTAATGGTAAGGTAAATTTCTTCATTTTAGACAGCTCCCTCTAGACATTTTCATACTTCCCGTGCATTTTTCCTGCACGTTTTGAGTAAGTCCACCATAACATATGCATCATGGTTTCACGAGGGAGGGCAGTTGTAGTCTGCCCCCCGATGAACTCATACAGTCACTTTAATCCATCCATTTACGATACGCCCCCGCCAATACGCTTGCCTTGATCCGCCAGTAAGCCGTCCTTTTCCGGATTTTGGGTTTGCAGCAGTACCTGTATCACGATCATGCCATAAATATGGATCTTTAATCTGCGTAATATAGCTCCCTCCATATATACCTGTGATTTCATAATTGTAAGTCGCTCTCGGTCCCGGGCCAACGGCCATTGTATAAGAACCGGACGGTCCACCAGTTGCTTTATATGATGCTGCCTGTACACTTGAAGCAACAAGACCTCCACATACCATTGTAAGCGCAAGCGTCTTAATAATTGTTTTTTTCATCGTTTTCAATCCTTTCTTAGTAATTTTATTAAGTTTCTTGACTTTACTCAATATTTGTTAGATAATGTATTTGATGTGCATTTATGCGTTCTTTTCGGTATCCAACTACCATATGAAAAGAACGCTTTTTTCAATAGACCTTCTGTAAACAGGTTTCTTATTCAGATACATTCTCTCACCTCCCTCTCAAGAATCCATCTTCTATTTATGTATTTAACTATGTTATACATTGACCATAACACAAAATGCTTCCCTTTTGCAAGAACAATGCGACGAACGGTCAATTTTTGCGATGAGTGGTTAAATTTCCCCTCCGACAGCCACGCCAACCTCCCGTATTTCCAAAAGTTTTTGTAATCTCCGTCAATACTATTTTTCCATCTTTTCCTCCATCTCTGCTCATCTCCTACTCTTTCAGTCTCTCTGCTGTATAAGATGCTCCGTATCGCCCCCTCCTTTCCAGCTACAAACACCGCTGTCTGTATTTTTTCTGAGTATAACACATAAAATCCCTTTTTCCGACTTTCGAGTATCAGTGGTCAAAAAAACGGGATGAGCGGTAATTTTTTTCAATTCCTCTACCGTTCGTCCCCTATTTATCACTACTTATCCTTTTCCCTGTAATCCTTGCTTTTTTCTGATATAATAATTATCAATAAATAACTATAGAAGGGCATCCTGCTTATGTTTATTTCCACCTTTTTGTCATCCCGTTTTGTACAATTACTTGTCAGGAACCATACAATAGAAAAAATCGTATCGGACATATACCAATACAGTTTCAACTATATTTTTGAAATTATCTTTGTCCAATACAGGATTAACATAACTTTTTTAATTCTTCTCTGTGCTTGCGTTTATGCGCCACTATCATGTAAAACATGTCCCATTATCCTCTACCAAAAGGCAACATCTGCATGTATAATAAACATCATAACAGATTAAAAATTTCATGGTCGCAAAACCATCAGTAAGGAGAATATTTATGAAAGTCAGAGAAAACAAAACGATACAGCGATACGGCAAAAGAATGGTAAGTTGCTTTCTTTTAGGCGCGCTGGCACTATCGAACATTCCGTTTTCAGGAAACACGAAAGGAGGCCGTCCATTGAACATATCTTATGCAAAAAGCCGGCAGACGCCGCCGCTGCAGCTTCAATACGATGAACCCGCCAAAGACTGGGAATCCCAGGCGCTGCCGATCGGCAACGGAAAAATCGGCGCCATGGTATTCGGCGACGTGGAAAACGAAAAAATCCAGGTAAACGAAGAAACCCTCTGGTCCGGCGGCCCGGGCGCCAATGCTTCTTATACCGGCGGCGACAACTCTCATTCAAACGAAGAGGTGCATACCGCCCTCCAAAATGTTCGGAAATCCATACAGGACATGGTAAATGAATTTTCCAAAAATAAAGCTGCCCATTTTGATGACAACGGAAAACTAATCACCCAGAATTATACCGATCTGCTGAGCGATTCCACATTTACCAAAAACCTGAACATGCTAAAAGGTGAAAAGAACAATTTCGGATCCTATCAAACACTCGGCAATATCCGGATCACGGACCGGACTCCGGCTTCCAGCACTGAATACAGCGATTACGTGCGCAAAACTGATCTTAATAACAGTATTGGCTCAGTACACTATGTGTCAAACGGCGTTACATATGACAGGGAGTATTTTATCAGCAACCCGGCCAACGTACTGGTGATAAAACTTACCGCAAATCAGCCGGGCGCCATTACAAAAGACTTTTCTCTGGAATCCGAACAGCGCAAAAAAGAGATTTCTGTCAATGAAGAACAGGCGACTGTCACCATGACAGGACAACCCTCTGACCAAAAAGATAATGGATTGAAATTCGCCCAGCAGATCAAAATCCTCACAGATGGCGGTACCGTACAAAAATCGCAATGTCATTAACTTAAGGAATCTTTTACATTTAAAGTTGTAGAAGGTTCCTTTT
>CAJTXO010000019.1 GCA_910583555.1 uncultured Eubacterium sp. | reverse complement strand
GGGCAAACTTATTATAACACGAAAGTTATCCTGTACGTTATTCTTTTTTGAAAAAAGTTGTAAAGTGGTGTTTAATTTCATAACATAAATTCAATTACAACAAAAAGCAAATAAAAAATCACTACAGGAAAAACTACAGAAATTTTATATAAATCTGTAGAAAACAGTGGAGAAAAACAAGGACAAATAACTATAAATAGAGAAAAAATTAAAAATATCTGTAGAAAACTATTGTAAAAACTACAGAACTATGATATGATATCTGCAGAAAATTAAATGTGATGTGTTTATTTGAAAGGAGTGGTTAAATGGCTAAAGCGAAGTATTTATTACAAGGACTAAAGAAAGATGATAATCATCAAAACCGAATTGCTGATATTTTAAAGAAAGAACAGGATAGGGTTATTTTTTATTCTGCCTTTCTTGGGGAAAAAAGTATAGTTGATATTGAAGATGAGCTTAAGAGCAACAAAGGTAAGGTTACTGCATTGGTCGGTATTAGAAATGGCATTACATCTTCGCAGGGAATAAGGCGCTTGCTTAGTGCAGGTGTGACGGTCTATGCTGTTGATACAGGCAGTTCCATTCAAATTTTTCATCCCAAAACACTCGTGGCGATTAACTCAAGGGATAATAAGGCAGATGTAATGATTGGCAGCGCAAATTTTACACCGGGAGGTTTTCTGAGAAATATAGAAAACAGTGTATTCCTTGAACTTGATTTAAATGATACTGATGATAAGGAATTTCTAGATTCTTTTTTTAGTGGTTATAATCATCTTCTGAAGGATTATACTGACGATAACGTCATTCTGGTTGATTCAAATACAGTAGTTTTAGATTTGTTGAATGAAGGAAGGATTATTGATGAAACAACAGCACCCAAAATTTCCAGTGTAGGAAAAAATAGTAACGGTAAACAGGGCATTAAGAGAATGCCTTTGCAAATAGGTAAACATCGTGCTGTAAGTACACAAACTACAGTAGTTTCTACTAAAAGTGCTGTTATTGTTGGTAGTTCTTTTTCTGGTGGCGTTATAGAAGTATGGAAGAGTAAGGAATTAAAGGAACGCGATCTGACAATTCCTTCCGGCAAAGGAACTAACCCTACGGGTTCGATGCTTCTTAAGAAAGGTGACTATGACATTGACCAACAGCAATATTTTCGTAAAAATGTTTTTGCAGGACTTAAGTGGGGGCAGAAGGTTGGTAAACCCAGCCATTTTGAATATGCGACAGCGAAGTTTCATTTTATAATTGATGGAATTGACAACGGAACATACGAATTAACAATGAAGTTTGATTCAAGAACAAATACAACTTCATATTTACAAAGACAGCCCAATGTCCATTTGAGCTGGGGCGATGCAAAGAATATTATTAGAAACAAGAACCTTCTTGGTCAGATTATGCATCTTTACAGTGTCGATGGAAAGAACGATGAATTTGTTATTGAAATTAAAGAGGACTAATGACATTTAGTGAGTAGTTCAGAGGATTATATGCTTGCTATTTTGGGGTATCTATGGCAATATACGATTGATAAATATTTGCGTGATTATTATTTTGTGTCAATGATGCGCACAAGCGCAGGCGTAAGCCCTTGTCATTGACACGGAAGCCCCACTTTGAGTATCATGGTACATGGCAAAAGGTAAGTAGATTCCATGCATATATAGGTGGATCCCAAGTGTGTACTGGTAGACTCGGATGCGTGAAATAATCACTGCGAAAAAGTTTAGGTGTAGTCAGGGAAATATTGTGAAAGGAGCTTGCAAATTTTGAAACTAAAAGAAAATGCGTCGGAGGAAAAACTGCATGGTAGATATTTTACACCAAGGACAATTGCTGACTATGTGACGGATTGGGTATTTAATCAAAAAAATAGTATCAGAACGGTGCTTGAACCAAGTGTCGGAGATGGCGTTTTTATTGAAAGTATCTGCAGATATCCTGATGTGTTGAAGAATGCAAATATATTTGCGATTGAAGTTGATGAAGATATATCAAAGGTAGCGGGCGGAAAATGTGAACAAATTAGATGGGTAAAAGGTTGGGAAAATGTGGCGGATAATGACAGGGTTATTGTCAATGATGATTTTTATAACGCATACAAAAATGGATTAAGTATAAAACGATATCAGGCGATTTTGGGGAACCCACCTTACATTCGTTACCAATATTTAGAGGAAGAGCAAAGAAACGAACAAAGCGAGATTTTAACACAAAATGGAATGATTCCGAATAAGTTGATTAATGCATGGGTATCTTTTACGGTTGCCTGTGTCAGTTGCATGGAAGAAACAAGCCGGATAGGTTTTGTTATTCCAGCAGAACTTTTACAAGTGAAATATTCAGAAGACTTAAGAAATTTTTTGATGAGGCATCTAAATAGGATTACAATTGTTACATTTAGAAGTCTGGTGTTTGATGGTATTGAACAAGAGGTAGTACTTCTACTTGGGGAAAAAATAAAGAATAGCATTAACCATGAGATTAGAATTGTACAGTTTGATAATCTCGAACAGATGGAGAGTGGTAATCTTGAAGACTGCGAATTTTTTGAGGCAGATTTAAATTCAAGTAAATGGACAAAATACTTTTTGCAAGAATCGGAACTAGAACAGATACAAACGGCAGCGCATGATAACAGATATATACGATTTTCTAAGGTCGCAAAGTGTGAAGTAGGTATTACAACTGGAAATAATGATTATTTTTGTGTAAATAGCGAAACTGTCCAAAAATACAATTTACAAAAATATTGTAAGCCATTAATAGCGAGAAGTGTAAATATAAAAGGTATCCAGTTTACGGAAGATGATTGGCGAACTAATATTGAAGCAGGTGCAAGAACATATTTATTGGATTTAACACCATTTAATAAAGATGAGTTTACGAAAGGCGTTAAAGAGTATATATTATTTGGAGAAAAGAGTGAACAGAATACTACTTATAAATGTAAAATAAGGGATGAATGGTATAAAGTTCCTTCAGTATGGATTCCTGATGCTTTCTTTCTTAGAAGAAACTATCTTTATCCTAAGTTTATGCTAAATACAGAAGAAGTAAATGCTGTGAGTACAGATACCATGCATCGCGTAAGATTTTTGAATTCAAAAAACAAGAAGAGGATGGTAGCTGCATATTATACAAGCGTGGCTATGATTTTTTCCGAATTGGAAGGAAGAAGTTACGGGGGTGGTGTGTTAGAAATTCTTCCAGGAGAAGTTGGGCGGATATTACTTCCCAATATTTTTGATGATGGAATAATACCAGATGATGAAATAGATGATTTGTTATTAACAATAGATCAGTATATTAGAAACCATGATGATGTGGTAGAATTGTTAGAAATAACTGATAGGAAAATTCTTATAGATAGACTGGGAGTTACGGAAGATGAAGTGTTGAAATTCCGAAGTGCGTGGATAAGCCTAAGAAATAGAAGGCTGGTTCGTGGGGGGAGGCAGGCAACGGATTTGTAAAATAGGAAGAAGCGTTGTAGTCATTGGCAGAACACAGAAGTTTATTGATACTTTAAAAGGCTGTGCATAAGATTAATTAGGGCTTGCTGAATAACACGATCAAACGCCTTATAGGGCCGCTACAGGCAAGACCATTCTCTTTCTCTCATTTTTCAGGGAAACAAATTTCAGCATTTCTAAAATTGCGCAACATAAAACAATACATGTCCTCATGTAATGTTCCATGTTGAGAACAAATATGTCCATCCATATCATATTCTCTGCCGTTTCCTTCAGTTTGGCCATGATAAGGTTTAACCCGAGTTTTCTCTTTCCGTTTCCAAATTTTTCTTCTACCGCGTTCCTTTCCCCGATCTCCTTTAACTCCTGGCGTATTTCTTCCTTCCGGTTTTTACCCGGTCTGCCTAGTTTCGGCCCGGATAGTTTTATGCCAAGTTTTTTGCACAATCCCCTGTTTTTCCTGCTCCTGTATATTTTATCTGCCAGTATCCTCTCCGGATAATACCCGAACCTCTCATAGTATTTTTCCACTACGGCTTTGAACTCTTCATACTCTCCTTCGTTATAAGCATCAAAGCTGATCCTGTCCACAAAGGTGTATCCGTTTACTACGGATATCGATATCTTCGCCCCGAATTCCGTCGGCGCTTTTGACTTGCCGCGCACGATCGGCCGTATCCACGGCTGGGATAGACTCACGATCCTGTCCTTCACACTGTGGACCTTGTTTTCCAGCATGTACCTCTGCTGTCCTTCAAATATTTTTACCGTCTGCAGCCGTTCGGCTTCTATCCTGTGCAGGATGGCGGTTCCATGCTCATCCTCATATTTCCTGATATATCCAAGGTTCCGCCTGGTGCAGTTCAGCTGGAATCATATTTCTTTTCGTATCTTTTTTGTGGTCTTTTTCCTCCGTTTGTTCACATTCAGGAATCTCTTCCTTGCTGTCTTCCGGTAAGTGCGCGGCTTTGTTCCGTTTTCTCTGACCGGCCCGCATTCCTTCCAGTAATGGTCCAGTATGGTCTCCGTCCATTTCCTCGCCCTGTCGCATAGTTCCAGATCGGTAGGATATGCGATATCGGCCGGCACACAGCTTGCATCAATGATCAGCGTGCCGCGGTTTTCAGGCTCGTCGTCTGTTTCATTTTCTGCAGCAGATGGTGTTCCCCCGCCTCCCGGCGGTGTTCCGTCATCATCACCGCCCTCTTCTTCCACAGGAAACATTGTTTCTGATATTTCTTCCATCATTTCGGCAGTGAGTCTTTTCCGGAAGGTTACCAGAAGGCTGGGATCAAATGGCCGCTCTGTACGGAATTCCTTAAGACCGATGAAATACTGCATGTACGGATTCCCGCTGATCTGATCCACAAGTTCCCTGTCCGTCAGTGATAGTTTTCTCTGTATGTACAGCGATCCAAATGCGATCTCGGCTGAAAGGGCTACGTTGCCGGTGTTCTTATTGTCGAAATTCTTTTCATAAACCTCATGTATGATCTTCCAGTCGATGGATCTTCTCAGGATGACCCACCGGTTATTTTCATCCAGATGCCCGCCGAAGGGAAGGATAAAATCATAAATGTCGGTCTGGGCATAATCTGGTTTTTTATACATAAGCCGGCCTCCAAGTGCAAAATTTTTGAACTGAAAATACTAAAAATCCTGCACTTATTGTACCAAGCCGCTACGCGGCAGCTTGCCAACTTTCATCAAATTTTTACCCTTTTTTCTAAAATAAAGGTAGCAGTTTTTGTATATTTGTTTTATTATTGAATCACCACAAGACAACTTAAAACAAAACAAAAACTGCTATGCTTATGTTACCATATTTTTTAAAATCCAACAACTACATATTTTGTTTTTTTGTCCGTCCTCCTCCGGGTGCCCGGCCTTTTTTCATGAAGCATTGCCAGACACCAAATTTAAGGAGGTTCCATTATGGACAAATATTTGAATTCTTTCCGGGAGATGATCTCCCTGCGCGGTCTGACTGACCATACCCTTAAAAGCTACTGTACTTATATCCGGGCTTATCTCGATTATCTTTCCCTTGTCCTTCACAAGGTTCCCGAAGATGTCTCATGGGATGACCTGCGCGGCTTCATCCGCTGGCTGCAGCGTTCTAGAAACCTCTCTGACAGGACCATCAACTGCGCCATTTCCCAGCTGCGTTTCTTTACCCTCTATGTCCTCCACAGGCCCTGGGATGACACCCAGCTGCCCATGCGCAGGTTTGATGAATACCTTCCCTATGTCCCTTCACAGAAGGAAGTGTTCTTTTTTATTGATTCTTTTTCCAATCTGAAACATAAGGCCATCGTTGCCCTCATGTATTCTGCGGGGCTCCGGATCGGTGAAGTCTGCCGGCTGCATTATGGGGACATCAGCCGGTCTTCCATGCGCATGCATATCCGTTCCTCCAAAAACCGCTTGTCCCGTTTTGCCATCCTCGCAAAAAACACCCTTGATATCCTGACGTGTTACTGGCTTGAATACGGCAGGCCTTCCGGGCTCCTTTTCCCCAACCGTGACGATCCTTCCCGTCCCATGGCTTCCTATACGGCCAACCAGTTTATCTCCGCCAAAGAAGCTGAGCTCGGGTGGCCGCACCGTTTCTCCTGCCACACGTTCCGGCATGCTTTTGGCACACACCTTTATGAGAATGGCACAGACCTGCTTACCATTAAGGCCCTGCTTGGACATAAATCCCTGAATTCCACGACGGTCTATGTCCATCTTGCCGGCGGCGGCATCCGTAGCGCTGTCAGTCCTTTTGACCAGAAAGGAGAAAATAAACATGGCTGACCTGAAAATCCAGAAAATATGGCAGTTTTCCTATGAGGATTTTTCTTCCGCCGGGCCCTGCCAGTCCGAAGTCCAGCGGAAAGCCTCCCAGGCCATCTTAAACTGCAGATCCGGCAGCCTCGGGTACAATGTCAGCCAGTGTACGGAATGCGGCCACCTGGAAATACACAATAATTCCTGCCGTAACCGCAACTGCCCCAGCTGCCAGGCAGCCCAGAAGGAAATCTGGGTGGACAAACGAAGGGCCGAGGTCATTGATGCCCCCTATTTCCATGTGGTATTCACGCTCCCGCATGAGCTGAATCCCCTTATCTGCTGCAATCAGAAGCTTTTGTATGGCATTCTTCACAAGTGCTGCGCCGAAACGGTCCTGGAACTGTCTGCGGATAAAAATGGCTCGGGGCAGCGCCCGGGATCATCCAGGTCCTCCATACATGGAACCAGGAACTTGATTATCATGTGCACATGCACTGCATTGTCTCCGGGGGCGGGCTTACCAGTGATGGAAAGATCCGTAGATCCACCGGTAAATTCTTTATCCCGGTAAAAGTCCTGCGAGACAAGTTCAAGGGCAAATATATGGCGGAGCTTTCTTCCCTTTACCAAAACGGCTCCCTTGTTTTTTCCCCTTTGACATCTGCCTGTGTCCCAGATGCGGATGCCGCACCATGAAACAGATTGTAAGGCACTATGCCCCTCCATCCTGATACACGGTACTGCCATACTTTTTTCAGGCCTCCCGCCGGAAGGCCTGCGGAGCATGCCCAAAAACAGGCGGACCAGGAAAATCTGTACGTATTCTGTGCTGCCGACCGTCCTGATATTCCGTTTTGGGTTTTCTGTGAGGGATACTATCCCCATACAGCTCCCGGCTAAAGTTCCGCGGATTGGTACAATTGGAAAGAATCACATTCAGAGCAGTTTATCTTTTGCATAAGCTGTTCTTTTTTGACTGCTCTGAATCTGATACTTTCCTTAAGTATTATACCAATATGCGTATCATTAGAGAGGCTCCCATATAAATGGGGGGCCTATTCTGCTAAGACTACTTTTTCACCTTTCAAACCAATCTCAAAGGTTTCGCCAACCCTTTTTCCATATTCACTGCACCCAGAAAGTTTGCTTTTGTATCTTCATTCCTAACTTCCATATTGTATGAGTATTCTAAGCCCCAATATACAGTTGGACACACAAAAAAAGTCAGCCATTTTGTCTGATGCATCCGTTTCAAAATATGCCCAGTTTGAGGGAATATCAATATTTTTTCACTTTTCCGACCGTTAATCCCAGTTAATTGCGTCATGTGATACGGTTTCCCCGTTTTCAATTTCCTTTGTTGCCTGTTCCAGTTCTTCTCGCTCTGAAGGTGTGAGTTTTGTAAAATCAGGATCCCATGCGAGCACTAACTTTTTGATGAACTCCAAAGCGAAAAATTGTTCACTCTCTGGCAAAATCTCCATAAGTTTAATGTCCTGTTTTACCCCACCCGCAATTTCGCAAGCAATTTTTCCGCCATCGGGGTAAAAACCTGATATTTTTTCCAGACGAAATACAGTTTTGTTTCCAATTTGGAAGCACTAAAGTGGGGAGTTCGCCTGATCAATACCGCCTATATGTATCACAATGAGGTGAAATGCAGCAAATCAATGCGTTGGACTGGGATGAAAAGCACGATTGGATTGAGTGATTGGTACCAGCTCACGTTTTTTTCAAGAACCCCCTTGTAGTTTCCAAATTGTTGAAGTATAATATGATCGGTTGTTTACATCCAAGACAGTTTTATTGGATTTATGAAGTGAATAAGATATAAGAAATCAGACCCAGCCTGTGGCATGAGAATTTTCTTGACTTACACGAATGATCATAGGATAGTAAAGACAGAACGTGGAAATGTTAAGTATAGCTTTTGGGCAGCTTTTGAAAGCAGACGAGTATTTATGGAGGTAGCAATATGACCAGAGAAGAGATTCTTGCTGGTGAGTCTAAAAATGTGGAATTCAAGGTGGAAAGACCGGAGAAAAGCATAAAATATATGAAGTCCGTTGTTGCCTTTGCCAATGGAAAAGGCGGACGTATTGTCTTCGGCATTGACGACGAAACGAGGGAGATCGTCGGTATTCCGGAGGACTGCGTTTTCCGCGAAATGGATGCCATTACAAATGCAATATCGGATAGATGTGAGCCGGTTATCGTGCCGGATGTTTACCCGCAGACGATTGACGGGAAAACCATTATCATTGTTGAGATCAGCGCAGGAAAGCAGAAACCCTACTACATCAAGCAAGATGGTATTACGGACGGCGTTTATATGCGAGTGTCAGGAACTTCCAGAAAAGCTGACAGGGAAATGACGAAGGAGATGTACTACGAGTCCGAGGGGCGCTCTTATGATACCGTTATTCGTAGAGATTTGTCCGTATCCGAGGAGGACATTGAGAAACTCTGTGCTGATATGAAAGGTGTTGCTCTTGCTAATTGTAAAAACGCTGCGCAGCGTCAGTCGGTGAAGGAGGTGACAAAAAATATCCTGCTGAACTGGGGTGTTTTGGCGGAGGACGAAGAGGGTGTTATTCATCCGACCAATGCATATATTTTCCTGACGGGACAGGAAGTTTTTCTGTCAAAAATCCAATGCGGCATGTTTAAGGGAACGACTCGTGCAGTATTTGTGGATAAGCGTGAT
Organism: uncultured Eubacterium sp.; assembly: GCA_910583555.1. Lineage (GTDB taxonomy): Bacteria > Bacillota > Clostridia > Lachnospirales > Lachnospiraceae > Eubacterium_F. The sequence continues at coordinate 65,197 of CAJTXO010000019.1, read as the reverse complement.
TATGAAGGCCCGTTGTGGCAGCAGGTTGAGGAGGCATTTAAGTTTGTTCTGAGGAACATCCGTCTTGGAGCCAGAATTGAAGGCCTTTATCGTAAGGACATTTACGAACTGCCGCCGGACAGTATTCGTGAGATTATCATTAATGCAGTGATGAATTGCAGTTTCCTGCAATCATCACATATTCAGGTTGCTATTTACGACGACCGATTGGAAATCACGTCACCGGGAGGTTTGATGCCGGGAGTTACTATTGATAGGATGAAAGAAGGTTATTCTCAAATCAGAAACAGGGCTCTGGCGCATGCGTTTTCTTATATGAATCTGATCGAAGGCTGGGGTACCGGTATTCCGAGACTGTTTCAGGAAATGAAGGAGTATGGACTTCCTGAGCCGGAGTTTGTTGATATGGAGACTGCGCTGCGAATAAATTTGTACAGGGCGTTAAGTGACAGTGAAAATAGCACTGACCAAGAAACTAACCTAGAAACTGACCAAGAAACTGACCAAGAAACTAGCCAAGAAACTGACCAAGAAACTAGCCTAGAAATGATAAAGAGCAACAGTTCATGTGAAAAAATCATAAATGAAATCAGCTCAAATCCTTTTATCACACAGATAAAACTCGCGGAGAAAACAGGGATGTCGAGGAGCGGAGTAAAGTATGTTTTGAAACAACTACAAAATGAAGGACTTTTAGAAAGAGTCGGCTCCACCAAGAAGGGCCAGTGGATCATTAAGAAATGAAAATACGTTTTTACGCGCAAAGGAGTTTCTCCATGGCCACTACGGGGAAGAATACAGTCATCAATGCACACGAGGAGATTCACGAGTGGCTGGTGAACTGGAGCAAGGGGAAGGAAGGCATCTGGCTGTTTGAGCATCCTAATCTGATGGAATTGGAAGGGGGCCGTCATTTCCCGACGGCCCCCTGTTTACCAGGGTATGAAACCCACAGCTTTACTACCTCTTGCCCATATATTATCGCTATTTTAGTTTAACTGATTTTGTTAACGCTCCCTTTTTCAAAAGCTTTTTATATGCTTTTATTTTTCCTTTTGGCACCTTTATCATTGCTTTTTTTGAGATGCCTTTAAAGGTTCCCGAGCCAACAGACTTTAATGTCTTACTGTTCCTTAAGTCGATTATCTTCAGGCTTTTGTCATTAGCAAATACGTTTTTCCCGATTTTAGAAAGCGACGCGCCAGTAACAACCGAATGGAGTTTTTTACAGCCGCTGAATGCGCCGTCTTCGATCACTTTAACATTTTTTCCAATCTTAACCTTAGTAACCTTTTTATTGTTCCTGAATGCATTCTTCGTAATCTTTTCAACTTTAAAAGTACATCCGTCTTTAGAAACCGAATCTGGTATCGTTATTTTCTTTAATTTACTGTTTGTGGATACCTTGTCAACTTTTACGGTTCCTGTTTTCTTGTCAGCGTTGACTGATACAACGTGATAGGAAATGTCCTTCGCCGTAAACGAACTTCCTTTTTTCAGATCCGTAACCGGAGCAGGGGGCTCCACCGGATTCGACGTTACTACCGGTTTAGAAGTTTCCTCTGGTTTGCCGTCATTCTCTTTAGGAACTCCTTCTATGGCTGTCCCTCCTACAAAAACAGGAGTTATTACAAATTTACTGAAATTAGGCAGTGAGTTTACAATCGGTATATTCCCCGGTTTATCAAAATAAAAGCTGCTGTAATTTTTGTCTGGTTCTTCTTTCGGATCCGCAACCCTCCAGTCAGGAAGTCCTGCTTTTTTTGCCTGTCCGTCATCGAGCCCCTTCATAACCTTCCAACTGTTATCGTTGAATATTTTGATTTTATTTTTTCCCGCTTTCAGATCGATATAAACCGTTTTTTCCTTAAAGGTATCACGGGAAATCGTGTTAATGAAGAAGTACCTTTTGGCCGCCTCGTCATTTACTTTAATATTGGCAAATTTATCGATGATTTTCGTATTGTAGCTATGTGTTCCGAAAATCTCATCATTCGAATGGAATAATTGCATGGCGTAGATGCCGGCGTTTGGTACGGAAACTTCAAACTCAAGGTATTTGTCAACATCGTTTTCTGCATTTTCATCACCCGAAAGGCTGCGTCCCACAACGTAAGAAACCGGTTCTCCATCAGGAGTGAGTTCGGAATCTGCAATTTTGTCAACGGTATTTTGGGTTGCATATGGTTCTGCGCCATTAAGCAATCCGGCGTATATCGTATCCTTATAATCCTCATTCCATCTTACACTCCAGACATCATACTCGATGTCCGTCGTTTTTGCACTTGCAGGAATAGCATCAACGGCATTAAATTCCTGAGAATAATTTTTTTCCTCGCTCCACTCTTTCACATGCAGGCTGTCAAGCTGTATATCCACCGTGGCGTCAACATCAATAATATTAACTCCTTTTTGTAAATACACGGCAACTTCGCTGTTCATCCACGTACCATTGGTATTTGTAACGCCAATCTCCTTTTTATTGCCGTTAAATACTCTTGCTGCATTACCGGTATATATGGTTGCTTTTCCTGCAAGCTCCGAACGGTATCTCAAATCAATATGATAAAGTCCGCTTTTTTCTACAACGACATTAAATCGGATTCCGCCGCCGTCTTCTACACTTTTTTTATCAAGCCCGCTGACATAACCGCTGCCTGTATATCCTGCGATATCCTTTTTGATCTGCGCAGGATTTACTCCCGGATGAAGGGCGTTAAATGAAAAGTCGCCTTCTTCTGCCTCAAATACTTTGTTATACACGGTAGGTTCTTCTGCGGATTCCGAGGCGGCTGTAACGTGCAGGGCATCCTGCATGATATTACTTTCCGCTGTCGGCGTATCTCCCATAATTGTTATGCTGTGCTTTCCTTTTTCCCAGTCAACATATCGGGTATAGATTGCCGTCCACTCTTTTTCCATCGTATTTTTAAGTATCATATCAGAAGTTTCGCCGTCAATGGTCAGCTGCTGCTTACGGTTTTCAGGCTTATGTTTCGTTTCGCTTCCCCGATTCATTCCGACCTGGTTTCCGTATATAAACTCAAGTTTATATCTTCCGGTTTGAGGAACCTCAACCTGATACTCTAACCCCCTGTTTTGGCTGAAATTGTTAAGCCCGCTGCCGCCGATTTGATTTTTATCGTCTGTCGCTTCGCTCACACGAGCCCCTGACAGAAAATATTTCGTGCTTGTCACTACTCCAAGCTGTCCTGTTCCGACTCTCTCGGCTTCCTCTGCCTCATATATTGCATGAAATGGACCGCTCTTCAATTTTCCTATTTCTTCATTTTCCTGTGCGGGAGTTACCGTCAGCCTGTATCCTGTGGAACGCAGCGTATCTTTCATTTCAATAACAAGATCTCCGTCAGTAAGGGCAACGGCGCCTTCAAGTACGGTTTCCGGTTCGCTTGCGCTGTTAAAGCCCTTGAAATAGGCGGCATCAATTTTTACATGAACCTTTTTGGCTGCGGAAAACGTATCTGTTTTATCAAGATCCTTCAAAATAACTTTTGCATCTCCGTCTTCGCTTCCGAGGCCGAATAAAGTAGTTGCTTTTTTTTGTTTGTTATCAATTGTTGAAACGCCGTATAACCCGGAATACTTATCGTCAGTCGTGATTTTTAACCTTTGGCCTTCCATGTCTGCATACCATTTATAAAGCCACCATGCGCTGTTTGCTTCGTTCGCATCGGCGGCAAGGTCGTTCAGGTTATCTGCCTGATGCCAAAACGGCAGACAGCCGTAAGCCTGTGCGTCCTCAAAGCGTCCCAGCCAGCTGACAAGCGCTCCCGGAACACCGCATTCGTCGGATTGTGCTATTTCATTTATTACAATAGGAGGGGTGTCAGCCGGAATTTTATTGACATTGACATTATTTACTTTTCCGTATGGCACGTCTTCGTTTCCCTCGCCGGCAAATATATTTCTGAGATGGGTAAATTCATCAATATCATTTTTGTATCTGTTTTCATTTCTTTCTAGCTGATGCCATGTAATTACGTCAGGTAATGCGTTATTGTCATAGAGATAACTGAGCCATGTGTGCCAGCCGTCCCACTGCCACTCCGGCGGAACGTGTGTCCATGAATACTCTGCCGGGTTCATACCGCCGACGGTTGCAAGCGGATCAACCTCTGTTATGGCTTTATAGTATGCTTCAAATACCTGCCTGAAATCTTCGCCGTCAACTTTGCTCCTTCTTGAGTCTCCCTCATTGATAGGAAGATAGACAAGCGCTTTATCAATATTAAGCCCCAGATCGTCAAGTCCCGTTTCCGGGTCATGGTGGTGCTTTTTCTTCCAGTTGTCTTTCCATTCCGTAACATACGGAACAATAACCTCTTTCAACTGCACAACATAGTCCTGATAATACTGCTTAGGCCCGAAAATAGCATAAAAGTTGCTGTTATACATCTGGACCATCTGTCCGCCTGATTCAAGAAATGTTTCTGCCACGTCAAGAGCATCCGCATAGGGATGTTCCGTGCCAAGCGCCCCCTTTGTAGCCAGCACTTTAGGCTTTAACGGCGTGATCAGGTTCATGGTAGGGACATCTTCACTGCTTATTCCGTAAAGAAATCCGGAAGCGCCATGCATGATGTCGCCCAGTTCATTTGTCATATCTACAGTCATTGTGGGTGCATAGGTGTCTTCTGCTGCCACCGTCCGCGGCCTGGTTCCGATCGCCGGTAATACCATAGCTGCCGTGAGTGTATATGCCAAAATTCTCTTTAGCATCTGTCTCATATTACTACCTCCTCATTTTTAGATTTTATAAGTATATAGTATACGAATTGCATTGAGAAAGCTTGTAATATTTTGATGAAAACTGGTACTATATTGATGATTGACAGTAAATTAGATTTCGGTTGTCTATGAGGGAGAACAGCGGGCGTATGGAACGGTATTTTTTGCGCTTTATAAGAATTTTATTCCGCCCTTTTGCCAATAGTAATAGTGTACTGTACCGTTCATTTTCAGTCAAATGTGAACGGTACAGTACACTATACACGACACTGGCAAATAACGATAGAAGGGATGTGTTACATCTATGATGCAGAAAATTCAAAAGTTCGGCGGCGCCATGTTTACCCCGGTGCTGCTGTTCTCCTTTGCAGGTGTTATGGTTGGTATAGGAACGCTTTGTACGACCGAGGCCGTCCTCGGGTCGCTGGCGGCGCCCACCAGCATGTGGTATCTGGTGTGGAATGTGATCCTGCAGGGGGCGTGGTGCGTGTTTAACCAGCTGCCACTGCTGTTCGTCGTCGGCCTGCCCATCGGCCTGGCCAGCAAACAGGCGGCGCGGTGCTGCATGGAGGCGTTGGTCTTATACCTGACCTTTCACTATTTTGTAAATACGATACTCTCACAGTGGGGAGGCGTGTTCGGCGTTGACTTTTCAGCGGAGATCGGCGGTTCCAGCGGTCTGACGATGATCGCCAATATCAAAACGCTGGATATGGGAATGTTCGGCGCGCTGCTGGTCTCCGGGATCGTGATCTATCTTCACAATAAACTCTTTGATACGGAACTGCCGGAGTGGCTCGGTTCGTTTAACGGATCCACGTTCATCTTTATGATCGGATTTTTTGTCATGCTTCCGGTAGCGCTTTTGTCTGTGATCATCTGGCCCAATATCCAGCATGGTATGCAGATCTTCCAGAATTTTGTCATGACCAGCGGGGCATTTGGCGTATGGGTTTTCATATTTCTCGAGCGCCTGCTCATTCCGTTCGGCCTGCATCACCTTATGTACAGTCCGTTTTATTATGACAATCTGGTCTGTCCCGGCGGTATTTACTCTTACTGGGCAACGCAGCTGCCGGCGCTGGCTTCCTCGACGGCTTCGCTGAAATCCCTCTGTCCCCAGGCATCCTTTACAGCAACGGGATTTTCCAAGCTGTTCGGCTGTCCGGGTATCGCGCTGGCGTTTTACGCTACGGCAAAGCCGGAGAAGAAGACGCAGCTCAAAGGGCTGCTCATTCCGATCACGCTTACGGCGATCGTCTGCGGCGTGACGGAGCCGATCGAGTTTACGTTCCTGTTTATCGCGCCGGTACTATTTGTCGTCCACGCGTTTCTGGCGGCGTGTCTGTCCACAACGATGAACCTGTTCGGCATCGTCGGGGTGTTTTCCGGCGGTTTGATCGAGATGAGTTCGCTGAATTTTATTCCGCTTATGAGCACGCACTGGAAAGAGTACCTGCTTCTGCTAGTCATCGGATTGGTATACACGGCGATTTATTTTGTCGTATTCCGCTTCCTGATCGTCAAGTTTGACTTTAAGACGCCGGGACGGGAAGAGAGCGACGAAACGAAGTTTTATTCGAAGGCTGAATTCCGGGCCAGACAGGCGGGAAATGTGGAAATGGACAAAAAGACCATGCTGGCTGCCATGATCATGGAAGGCCTGGGAGGCGCAGACAATATCGTCGATGTGACCAACTGCGCAACCCGACTGCGGATCAATGTAAAAGATGAGGCGATCGTAAAAGACGACGCTTACTTTAAGGGCGTGGGCTCTCATGGTATTTCCAAAAATGGAAAGGCGATGCAGGTCATCGTCGGTATGAGCGTGCCCAGTGTCCGGGAGAAATTTGAAAATATCATGGCAAATCCGTCCGCTTACGCGCTCGATAAAGGAGACGAAGACGCGCAAAATCAGCAAGCGCCGGATGCGGCGGGAAATGCGAAAAACAGCGGGGAAGCCGATCATTCCGCGATGCGGTGGCATGAAATCAAAGCGGCGGCAGACGGAGAGGTGATCCCGGTGAGCGATGTGCCGGATGAGGTATTTGCCGGAGGCGCGCTTGGACAGGGCGTGGCTGTCATCGTCACAGACGGCATGGTATACGCCCCGGTAGATGGAGAGATCTTCACGGTCGCGGACACACTGCACGCCTATGGGATCGCGACAGAAGATGGACTGGAACTTCTCGTCCACATCGGCATCAATACGGTGGAACTGGGGGGAGAAGGCTTTACCGCGAAAGTGAAAGTAGGTGACAAAGTCAGGACGGGGCAGCTGCTCTGCGAGGTGGATATGAACCTGATGAAAGAAAAAGACATCAAAATGCACACGCCGATCCTGATGACAAATGCTGATGAGTGCGGGGAAATAGAACTGATGCCGGATAAATCGGCCAAAGCAGGGAAAACTACCGTTATCACGTATCTAAAATAAGAACAGAAAGATCAGGAGGTATTTATTTATGTCAAAACCATCATATGCGATCACTGTCGCCGGAGGCGGCAGCACATTTACGCCGGGAATTGCCCTCATGCTTCTGGAGGAGCGGGAGCGTTTTCCGATACACAAGATCATGTTTTACGACAATGACGCGGAGCGTCAGGAGATTGTGGCAAAAGCCTGTGAAATCTATCTGAAGGAAAACGCGCCGGACATCGAATTTGGCTACACGACCGATCCGAAAACAGCGTTTACCGGGATTGATTTTGTTCTGGCCCATATCCGTGTCGGCAAATACGCCATGCGTGAGCTGGATGAAAAGATCCCCCTCAAGTACGGCGTGGTCGGACAGGAGACATGCGGGCCGGGCGGAATTGCCTATGGAATGCGTTCTATCGGCGGCGTTTTGGAAATTCTGGACTATATGGAAAAATATTCACCGGAGGCATGGATGCTGAATTATTCCAATCCGGCGGCAATCGTCGCGGAGGCGACCAGACGCCTTCGTCCGGAATCGAGGATACTCAATATCTGCGATATGCCGATCGATCTGGAGGAAAAGATGGCCAATATGGTTGGGCTGAAATCCAGAAAAGAAATGCAGGTCGGCTATTACGGACTCAATCATTTCGGGTGGTGGTACAAGATCTATGACAGTGAGGGAAATGACCTGATGCCGGAGATCAAAAAGCATGTGGCGAAAAACGGGTTTGCCGATGGCATCGCGGAGACAAACCAGCATATTGATGACAGCTGGAAGGAGACATTCGCCAAGGCCAAGGACGTTTACGCCCTCGATCCCGATACGATCCCCAACACGTATCTCAAATATTATCTGTATCCGGACTATGTCGTGGAACACTCCAACCCGGAACACACCCGTGCCAACGAGGTAATGGAGGGCCGTGAAAAGACGGTATTCGGAGCGTGCCGAGAGATCATTGAAAAGGGCAGCGCCAAAGACTGCGGATTTGAGGCCGATGCGCACGCCACCTATATCGTCGATCTGGCCTGTGCCATCGCGGAAAACACAAGGGAGCGGTTTCTGCTCATCGTCCCGAACGAGGGAGCAGTGGAGAATTTTGACCGCACGGCGATGGTGGAGATTCCATGTATCGTCGGTTCCAACGGATATGAACGCATCTGTCAGGGGTCAATACCGCAGTTCCAGAAAGGTCTCTTAGAGCAGCAGGTCAGTGTGGAGAAACTCGTCGTGGAGGCGTGGATCGAAGGGAGCTATCAGAAAATGTGGCAGGCGCTCACATTATCTAAGATCGTGCCGAGCGCGCGGGTGGCCAAGCTGATCCTCGACGACATGATCGAGGCAAATAAGGACTACTGGCCGGAACTGAAATAAGAGATTGGATCGGAGGCAGGGCTATGGCAAAGAAAAAGGAACAGATCAGGATCGCGGCAGATCTTCACGCAAAAGACAGATGGTTTGCGATCGCTAAAACCCTTCTGACACTGGCGCCGCTTGTGGCGGTGGGATATTTGCGCATGTTTCCGGGAGGCGGTGATATTTCGGCCCTCCTGTCGGAAAATCCACAGATCACCGTTACCTTTCTGTCAGCGATGACGGGGCCGTTTACGGCATATCTGATCGGATTGGCGCAAAAACACCTATATGAAGGGGACGCGGCGTATCTGATGACACATCTGGTGCTGATCTTCGTGGCGGAAGCGCTACTGCGCAACGCGGTCTATATGGTGATCATGACGTTTTTGATGTATCTGGTGTACCAGATGACTGGTGTCTCGCCGCTGGCTTCCGTGCGCGGCAAATGGAGAAACCACTTTTTTCGGGATCTCTCCGGATGTTTTGTTCTCATCTTTTTCTGTTCCTTCTGCCTGTTTGCCTCACTGCGGATCGGTATGTAATGGAGGGCGGGCGGGAGCGGGAGGCAGCCGCAGCATGACCGACGAATGAAACATCGCGGCTTCATGGGTAAATTCCACTCCGCCATCGTATTTCTCCGCGATATCCGCCAGTATTTTCAGGCCAAGCCCCTGGCCGCCGGATTTTGTGGAGAAATACTCCCTGCCATTTTGCTTCACTTCCCCGTCAAAGCCATTATCAACGGTAACGCCAAACATTTTCCCGGAACAGTTCATGTTCAGGCGGATCACCCGGTCTGCCTCCGCCGCGGTGGCGGCCGCGCTGACGGCGTTATCCAGAAGATTGCCCACCAGTACGGAGAGGTCGGTATCCGGCAGCGCAAGTTTGTCCGGGATATGGACGTGGATCGAAAACGCGATATCCTGCGCTTTCGCGAGATCGCTATAATGACTGATCAGCATATTGACGACCGGATTGCTGCAGTATTTTACGATCTTATGATCCTCCATACTTTTCAGATAGTCTCTCGCTTTTTCGTGATCGCCGGACTCGAGGTAACCCTGGAGGATCACCATATGATGCCGCAGGTCGTGCCGCATTTTACGGCTGTTCTCTATATTTTCGTAAATCCGCTTGTATTGTTCGCCGCGGATTTCTTCCTGGTACTGCGACCGCGCGTATTTTTCATCGGCCAGATATCTTTCATGGGCGAGGGAATACATTTTAAAGATCACGCCGTACAGGAGAAATACGGTGAGAAGAAGGCCGAAATATAAGGAAAGCGCAGTTATATTTGAGATGATATAGATAAAGTCTACATAGGAAAATACGACGAAAAACGTGGTGAACAGAAGCAGCAGGGGAATGGAGAGGTATCCGATCTCTTTGGCGCTCATCCCGTCTTCGACAGGCAGATAAAAATATTTGAGGAATAAACATAAAAACGGGACGACCGCCGCATTGGAGATGAGCGCGGCCGCGATCGTGATCGGGGTATCGGGAATCCAGCTTCCCGGCCCCGGCAGGAAATTCAGGATGCAGTTGCAGATGGAATTGATAAATAGCGCGCTTGTCATGGCAAATAGAAAGATAAACGCTTTCTTCTGCCAGATCGCCCGGACGGCGTACAGATACCAGAAAAAGCAGACGATCGTACAGCAGATAAAGACGGCGCTGATCGCCTGATAGAGCCGGTTATCAAAGGGAAGGATAAAGGCCAGGTACGTTCCCGCCGCGGCGTAAGCGAGGGCGGATCCGACGATAAGGGAAATGGTGATGAGAATGCTTTTCCGGCGCGGCAGACGGAAATACCCGGTAAAGGGAAACGCGCACAACAGGGCAAAAGGGGCGAGGTCGACGACCGCTCCCGCGAATAGCTGCAAAAAAATGATCATGATCCGTGCCCCCTTACAAACCTAAATAAAAAGTCCTGATATTGTTTTTTCAGTTCCGTCCGCTTGTTTCTGGATATGGAAATCTCAGTGCCATCCTTTAATACAATATGGTCATAAAAGAAAGAATCGATAAACGCCATATTGACGACAAAACTTTTCTGCACGCGCAGAAATAAGTCCTCATCAAGCAAAGTAAACAGGGCGTTTAGCGAGGTGTAGGTCTGAAAGCTGCGATCTTGTGTGTGCACGGCGCAGCGCGTATTTGTCACCTCGATATAGGTAATATCCTCCATCGGGATCGAAATCTGTTTTCTGCCTGTTTTTATTTCCAGGCTTCTTTTATTTTTGGCGGGATAAAAAGAAATACAGCGCTCTACGGCTTCCCTTATTTTTTCGCGTTTCAGCGGTTTTACGAGGTAGTGCGCGGCGTTCAGGTTAAAGGCTTCTATGGCGTGCTCGCTGCTGATGGTCGTAAATACGTAATGGCTCGTCTGCGGCCAGTTTATCTGGACATCCCGCACGGCATCAATTCCGTTTATATCGTTCAGGTAGATATCCATAAAAACAATATCATAATTTTTGGCAATACATGCGGAAAGAAAGTGCTCCCCGGACGTAAAGCTATCGATCTGTGTGAGTAGTTCAAGGTCAGCGCAGACAGCAGAAAGATGTGATAAGAGGGAGTTCAGATCGTTCTCGTCGTCATCGCAGACGGCAATATGAAGCAGCATATCAACCATTCCTTTTTGTTTATCATTGTCGTATCGCGGATCACTTCGTTGGTTCACATTCACAACGCCTGCCATCCTTCAAAATATTTTAACATGTTTTGCCATATTGTCAATGCCATTGTCGGGATATGTAGAAATTTCCTTTGTATAATGCGGGTTTTCCTTTGTGAAATGCCGGTCGGGGGCGGATGGAATTATGATAAAATAAGTCCATCAGGACTACTTGAGATGTGCAGAAACCACAAATAAAGATTATGATGCGAGGAGTTGAGATAGGATGAACGTAAAGGAAAAATGGAAAGGATTTGGAAAGAAGACCGTCAGTATACTGCTGTGCGCGAGTCTCGTACTGCCGTTTGGCCAGGGCGTGGCGCCGGATGTGCGGGCTGCGGCAGGGGCAAAAAGTCCAGTCTGCTTTCAGGCGTCGCGGCTGCCCGCCGACAGCCTGCCGGAGGGAAATTGTATCTATTTTGGCACGGCGGCTGCTACGGTGAAAGAGCGGGGCGAGTACGAGGTGCGCGTATACCGCGAGGGAGACTTTGACAGCGCGGCGTCCGTCGAGGTGAGAACGCTCGATATGTCTGCCGTTTACGGTGAGGACTATGAATTAGTGATGGAGGATGTGGAGCAGAGCGGGGACGGGAAGACGCTTTTGGAAAAGTATGTGAAAGGACAGGTTTCCGCAGACGATGGTAATAAGCTGCCGGACGCCGCCTCTCAAAGCACCGCGGGCAGGAGCGAGGGGAAGAGCGCGAGCGAAGTCAGTGCCCTTGCCGCCAAAAAGGAAGCGCAGACGGGCGTAGCATCGAGAGAACTTCGCGAGATAGAGGAAAAAAGCTTTGTGGAATCGATGTCCGATGTATTAGTGGGCGATACGATGGAAAATATCGACGCTTCCAGTAAGTGCACGATCACGTTTGATGCGGGAGAAAAGTCCAAAACAGTCAGGTTCCGTATACTGGAGGACGAAAAGAGCGAGGGAACCGAAGGATTTTCGCTTCTGCTGGCGAACGCGGAGGGGGCGGAGATCTTTCAGGTGACGACATGTGCCATTTCAATCGAGGACGACGAGAAGGCGGAGCACTCCAAAATCTCCTTTTCCCAACCGGAATACCGGGCCGCGGACGGGAAAGCGGTGCTCACGGTGAAAAGGACGGGGGCGGAGTACTCGATCTGTGATATGACGGTGCGCACGTGCGGGGACACGGCGCAGGCCGGGACAAATTATGAGGAAAAAAATGAGACACTGGCCTTTGCGCCATATGAGACAGAGAAGAAGATCGAGATGGACGTGGCCGGAAGCGGACGTTTTCAGGTCATGCTGGACGATCTGAAAGCATGTGAAGAAGGGGAGATCGTAAAAGCGGCCGTTGAGATCGCGGAAAACGGCGGAAAAACGCCAAGATCTTATGTAAAATTTTATGGCCTGTGCGCGATGAACAGGAAGTTCAATGTATCTCTGGAGGCGGCCAACGCGCTCAGCTACTGGACGGGTACAAAAGATTCCAGTGTGTCCGCTGAGCCGGTACAGGTCAGTGTGGAATGCGGCGCGCAGGTATGGAACGGCGACATGGGATCGCGGGATATTTACGCGAACAGGGATGAGAGCCAGTCCAATCTCGTATTCAGCGTGGGTGATACGTATGTGAACGGCAGATCTGGAAAGTTCGGCAAGATCACGGGGTATAAGATCACATTGGATCCGGGAAATGTAGAACAGAAGGTGACGAAAAATTATCCGCAGGATTTTATAAGCTGGATGAAGTCGAAAAACGGCGCGGGCTTCCGGACGGAAGAGGTAAACAAAGAGATCGAAAAGGTGACGAACTATCTGGATACCATCCCATACGATGCGTATTTCCTGCAGTGGATCAGCGAGATCCAGCAGGGCGTGCGCGAGGAGGGATATGGTTATAAGCAGATACTGAATTTCAAGCCGGTGATCGACTACAATGATGTGAAAGTGGAAGTCCTGAATCCGAAAGGGGCGGCAGGCGGACATTTTTCCGACGAGGATTTAAAGGCAGGCAGGGAATATACGTTCCACGCCGGCGACAGCCTCGATCTCTCCGGTGAAGCGGCGGAGGAAGGATATGACTGCGTCGGCTATCAGGTTTCCACTGACGGAAAGAGATTTAATACGATCATGGATGGGTCGGATCTGTTTTTGGAGTCCTTTCAGAAATACTGGATCCGCCCGCTTGTCATGAAAAGCGATAACAAAGTCGAAATCCGGTTTGCGGACGATGACGCCGCTTCCCGTTTTGAGATCGCCGGGCTGATCGACCAGTCCCTGCTCGAAGCGAATGATAAGGGTAAGAACATTTTAAATCTGCAGCCGGGGAAAGGACCTGTTGCCGAGAAAATGAAACCGGTGCCAAATAAGGACTATGTGTTGAACATCCGGGCAAAAGACGGCATGGGTGAGGATGACAGCTATGTCTACCGGCCGACGGTGAAATTCCAGACGGCAAATACGACGTATACCACCCAGTATTTTCCGTTTACGGCGGCCGCCGAGGCGGAGGATAATATCATCGTGATCGGCGTATCGAAAGTATTAAAGTCATCGCTCAGACAATATACCGTGAAGGGCACGCTTGTGTCTGCCTATCCGCCGATACGCAGTGACGGACTTGCCGTGAAAAAACTTCCGGTCAGCAGTTATACACTGTCTGTCGGAAAGGGAGGGCAGACAAAGGATAATAACGGGACGCCGCTGATCGATACGGCCTGTACAACGCCGGGGAAAAATGGCGTGTATGAGATGTCCGGCATAACCGGCGTAAGCGGCGACGTCATCCCCATGCTTATGACAGATGGCGCTTCCTTTGGGCAGATCGCCGATGTAAAACTGGATGATACATATGAGGCGGCAGCCGGGGGATACATGGTCAACAGCGGCAATACGGAGATTCATTACCCCCATGATATGCCCAAAGTAACAAGTATTTCTTATCGCTATGAGAGAGATGAGAATAACGCGAAAGCAAACAATCTGCAAAATTCTGTGCGCATTTACGATGACGCGCTGGTGATCACGGCAAAGGCAGACCCGGGCAGGGATTCAATCAAGGAAGCTGTCTTCACGGTTTACACGGCGACGGGTCAGACCGATGAGTACCGGGTAAGGGAAAGCGAGGGCAATTCCAATACCTTTGAGTGCAGGATTCCCAAAATGCCGGAAAACCTGCATAATGGCGACCGGATCAAGGTCAGGCTCGTGAGCAGCAGGAGTTACCGGGTAGATGTGGGACAGAACGGACACTATGATGAGGATGGGAATTTCATACTGGATGATATTAGGGATGATGAGGGAAATCCGATCACCGGAGGTTCTTTCCCCATCGAGTACCCGGACCGGGATACAGGACTTGTGTTCTATGTGGAAAACGAACATGCGGTGGCGCAGTCATTCGAAATGAAGCAGTCGTCAGCAGTCAATGTCCCGCTCATCGGTAACGCGACGGGCGAGGCGGATTCCGGCTTGCTCACATTTGGCAAGACGTGGTGGGATAATGAGAAAACAGGCTACACGCTCCAGGTCGGGGTGGATGGCTCGCTCGGCAATCTCCCGAATCTGTCCGCATCACAGAAGAGGCAGGCTTACAGTAACTTCCATAATAATGTCACGAAGGCAAAAAAGACGAAGTCGGATGCGGCAGCCGAAACGATCCTTCTTGGCATGTATGAGGATTCGCAAGCCAGTGGAGAATTTGGCGAGGGCGACCTGAAAGCGGAAAAGAAGGCGATGGATAATGCGCTGAAGGCGATCCGCAAAGATAAGAACAGCAAGGCAAAGAAAACGATGGCGGGGATGAATAAGAGTGCCTGGAACGTCGAGGTGGCGTTTGTCATGGCGTTTGATTTCGTCTATAACCCGGTAAAGGATGAGTACACGTTTTCCTGTGGTTCCGTCGCCGTGGGAGGCACTTTTACCTTCAATAAAACCGCCTATACGATGATTTCCACCGTTCCGGCCTTTGTCAATTTCGCGCTGACGCTGCAGGGAAACTGTACGGTGGCCTATACGACGAAGAATGGCCGGGAGGCGCTCACGGCAGGCGATTTCAACAGTTACGGCGGCAATTTAGCGGAGCGGCTCGGAGATCCGGAGTCGTCATTCAGCCTTATGTTCTCCGGAAAGGCGCAGGCCGGGGTTGGATTGTGCGGTATTTTATCGGCGAGGGGATACGTGACGCTGAAGCTGCAGTTTGATATCGGACTGACGGAGGGCTCGCCGAGCGGCGCGCTGATCGGCTCCACGGGAGGGATCGGCGTGGACCTGCTGATCTTTTCCATCGACGTGAACCTCTACTCCGTAACGAAGGGATGGGGTTCGCTGGAGGGCCGGACAATTTATAATTTCTTCGGCGGTCTTCTTTCGGCGGACAGTAAAAAGTCAAAACAGAGAGCGGCGTCAGCGGATGTCCAGAGTGATCCGGTGCTGAAAGAGTATGGGGATGGCGAGACGGTCACACGGCACGATTATTCGAGCGGAACATCCGAGATGGAGACGTTCGGCAGCAGCGGCGCAAAGCGGCGGGCCGCTATGGAGATCGTACAGTTCCAGACGCTTTTGGACAATGCGACAGAACACGCCCGGCCGAAGATCATAGCGCTCGATGATGAGAATAAAAAGAAAATGGTCGTATTTCTGGGCAGCAGGGGCGGCGCGGATACGGCGAACGATCAGGCATTGTACTATGCTGTCCATGACGGCACCGCCTGGTCGATGCCGAAAATAGTAGCAAATGACGGCACGGTGGACGCGGCGCCGGAAGTGCTGCGAAAAGACGGAAAGGTGATCGTTGCATGGGCCGATGCCAATCGTGCGTTTACGGATACCGATACCTCTGTCCAGAAATTAAATGCGATGGGTATTTCCCTGGCAGTATATGATATCGCTGCAAAAACGATGGGAGAAGAGGTAACACTTGTAGATGATAATTACTTCAATCTGGCGCCTCAAATCAATATGGACGGCACGAACATTTATGTCAGCTATATGAAACGCGATCTTGCCACGGTAGAAAAGGAGACAGATCTGCTCGATGTGGAAAAAGTGTATTCGGCGATGGCGTATAAAACATATGATTACCAGACGGAAACAATGCAGGATGAGGAAACGTTCGTAACGATCTGCCATGATACGCTGAGCGACCCTCTTGTTTTTGATCATCATTCCGCGACGGCCGAAGTAAACGGCGATACCTATATGATATCAACGTATACGATCGATGAGGACCGGGATTTATATTCGGATGCGGATAGGGAGCTGTTTATTTCCATCTACAATATAACGAAAAATAAACAATACTACCCCATCCAGATCACGAGAGACAGCGTCAGCCAGTCAAGTCCAAAACTGACGGAGCTGGGCGGCACATTGTACCTGACCTGGCTGAGGGAGGGTTATGTCATCAACATCACGAATGTCTCGGAAATATTAGAGGCGTTATTTGACACTTCAAAACAGGAAACGGTATCGCCGGAAAACGGAACGACGGAACAGGTCACAGTAAATAAAGAAGTTTTCATCAATGGGCATATCGAGAGCCAGAACAAGCTAAATCAGGATTGGTATAAGAAGAGTGCTGTGGAACTCGGCATGGATGAGAAACATTACGAGGACAGCATCTACGAAGAGCTGGCAAATGAGAAGTTCCGCGTGGATCATGCGAATATTGCCCGTTCCGAAGAGCGGATGACAAGTGTGTCCTCCTATACCCTTACGTCAAATGGCGACGATCTCTATCTATTCTATACCGATTTCGGCGCGGAAGAGAGTTCCACCGGAGTGGAGCTGTTCGGCGTAAGATATAAGAGGGGAATAGAGAATGCGGATGCTTCCGGCAGCGGAGACTGGGGCTTTGGAAAAGCGGTACAGATCACAGACCGGAATAAAGTGATCGATGAACTTGACCTTTATATGGCGGCAGACAGCAGCGTCAGCGCCGTGTCAAATCATTTTGACCAGTGGATCGATGAAAACGGCGCGATCCGTTACGGCACGAACAAGCTGGTGAATATCGAGTTTAACCCGTTTTCATCTTTAGGGGTAGAAGAGGATGGTATTACCCTTCCGTCAAGACTTGCCGCAGGGGAACAGGATGATATTACTTTTGAAGTAGTGAATAACGGGCTTTTGCCCGCCGAGGGGTTTGATTACACCGTAAGCCAGATCACGAATGGCGTGGAGACCGTGATCAATACGGAGCAGAACCATATGGACGTGGCGCTCGATGCAGGTGAGGGCACAGAAGTGACCGTACCGTGGGTGATCCCGGAAAATCTCGCCGATACGAGTATAAAAGTTACAGTGACGGAGTCAGGGGTGTCGGCAGGCAGCGGCAAACAGGCACAATGTATCCGCGAGGTGCCATATAAGAGCAGCCTCCAGTTTAATGAGACGGACATCGTGTGGAAAGATGACGCGCCATATGTGGAGACCGTTATCACAAACGCAGGAAATGCGGCGTCGAAGCCCGGGAAGGGTACACTCGGCGCTTTGGATGAGAACGGGGATCCGGTCAGGGAATACGGTGAGATCGAAATACCGGCGCTTGCGTCAGGAGAGGAGCAGAGACTGGAGATTCCGTTTACTCCGGGAGTAGATGACTTTAATGAGCGGGGCATCATTGATCTGGAGCTTAATGTCCGTGAAGAGGAAAAGGAAAAGATCACGGCGCAGACGCATGTCAAACTGTCGTCTTCCGTACCGGTCTGCGCGCAGATCGGTGACGGAGGAGATATCGAACTCACGGGCGGCAGCACGGCAGCTCTCCAGGCAAAAGCGGCGCCATGGAATGACGTGGCGGGAGAGGTGTGCTATTATTCTACGAATCCCGATGTCGCGCCAGTCGATGAAAACGGTGTTGTGACTGGAAAAAGCGACGGGACAGCTACCGTTTATGCGTATTATCTGAATTCGGGACTGGCAGCTTCGGTGAATGTGAACGTATCTGGCAGTTCCGGGCCGCAGCCGTCAAAAACACCGACGTCTAGCGCGTTACCGACAGCGCCGGCAAGCGCGGCGCCAGAAGGGTCCGCTTTCCCGGCGGTTTCCGGAAAGCCGGGGGCAACGGAGGGGCCGGGGGCGACAGGAAAGCCGGGAGCATCAGGAAAGCCGGGAGCCTCAAGTAAGCCGGGAGCCTCAGGTGAGCCGGGATCTACAGACAAGCCGACGACAACAGGCAAGCCGACCTCTTCGGGTAAACCGGTGTCGAGTGCGTCTCCGTCAGTGCCGTCTTCAGCGGCACCGACAGGGAAACCGTCGTCAAGTGCGCCGCCAGCCCCGTGGGTAACACCGCCGAATCCGGCGCTGCCGACGGGAATGCCGCAGCCACCGTCGCAACAGGATCCGGGACTTTCTCAGGTGCCGGGAGATCGTAATACGGGAACGACAGCAGATGCCTCGGGTACGAAAGCGATCGTGCCCGGAAAGAAATCAGTAGTGATCGCGCCGGGCAAATCGGTGAAGGTGGCATATCGCGCGGAGGTGGATGCTCCTTTTGCCGGCAAACCGGCGGAAGTGACGGCATCGGTATCCGGGAATAAAAAGATTTCCGCGAAGCTGACAGGATCCGGAGTGTTGATCACGGCGAATAAGAAGGCTGTCAGGGGGTCATCGGCTTCCCTGGTATTGCAGTCGAAAAATGCGGGCGGCAGTGTGGTAAAGGCTGTAGTCAAAGTGAAAGTACAGAATAAGGTGAAGAAGCTTTCGCTGAAAAAGAAGACTATTGTTTTAAAGAAGGGCGGGAAGAAGAAAATTGTCCTTGCGGTCAAGGCGCAGAATAATAAGAAAGCGGTGACGGATGCCGTTAAGGTTTCTTCGAAACTTGTCAGGCTCGTGAAGAGTTCGGCGAAGAAAAAGAAAGTGATGCTGACTTTGAAAGGAAAGAAGAAAGGCGAAAAGCAAGTTGTGATCCGGGTGGGTCGAAGAAGGTGAAAATCAGGGTGAGGGTGCGATAGAGTGAAAGAAAGGTCCTGGAGAAATCCGGGGCCTTTTCGGTTTTTTCTGTACATTCGACCGGTGCTGTGCTATACTGGATTTACATATTGGTTTATCTAAATGGTATGGAAAGGGAGGCGGGTTCATGAAGAAGATCGTCATATTTTGTATCGTTACGCTGGCTATACAGGCTGTGTTTTGGACATGCAGATCTTTTTTTGTTTCGGGGGAGGAGAAAGAATACCGCGGGATTTTGTCGGATTATGAAGGGATGCGGTATGATGTGGCGAGAAGGGAAATAAGTAAAAACAGGGATTCGATACCGGATAGAGATTACGACCGGCTCATGGAGCAGATCGACTGGATGAACGATCTGGAGCATACGAGGGTTACGGCATATCTGACGGAGGACGAAGATGATAAAGGGTATGTTCACGTTTCTGTGCCGCCGGAACTTTCGGGCGCGGAAGGGTTTTCGCAAACGCGAGCGGTGCCGTTGCTGGTTTACCAGGAAGGGTTTCGGGATTTTTTTGGCGTGGATCATGATTACGTACATTATATTCAGGCGATTTTGGCAGTGATAGGAATGACGGTCATGTATGATCGGGTGAAGAAAGAAGGGGTGGTGAAGCAGCTGCGGAATGCGCTGTGGGTCGTTGGGGTCGTTTATTTGCCGGAGTTTTTTTGGCTTTTTGGCGTTTATGGGTTTTCGGGAGGGGAGTACCCGGGAGTGAGTGTTGGGGATATTGGGGATTTTTCGCTTTATGAGATTATGAGGATCGTGTTTCTCTTTCGGTTTATCGGCGTGTTTACGTTGGGGAATATGGTCATGTTTTTGAATCGGTTGTTGGTGAAGAAGGATCGTCTGCCGGGAGTTGTGGTGGGGGTGGTATGGGTTTTGCCGGTGGTGATCGGGCTGGTTGTGGTTTTGGCGGGAGGTGCTTCTTATGCGATATGCGGGGTTGCGGATTTATTAATCATGACGAATGTTCTTGCGTTTCGTTATGAATATATCGCGATCTTGTTTTTTGTGAATGTGATCATTTTGGCGGTTTGTAAGTTTTATCGGATTTATATTTATACGGAGGAAGATGTGGCAAGGATGGAGAGGCATTTTGGGGGTGGGTTGGGATGAATGATGTGTAAAGAGGTTGCATGGTGCAGCCTTTTTTGCTATACTAAATTCGTTGTAAAATATCGAGGTGTTTTGTTTCTCTTGTATCATTAATTAAGTTGGAAGGAAGTAAAGCTATTGCAGAAAATAAAAATTCACAAGCTCGGTCCCATCAGTGATTGTGAGGTTTCTATTAAAGAATTTATGGTTTTGACAGGACCACAGGCATCAGGAAAGAGCACGCTGGCTAAAAGTATTTTTTTCTTTAAAAATATAAAGAATTTATTGTTAGCACTGTTGCGCAAAAATAAATTATTAAGTGGCTTTGATCAGATGGAAATGTCGTGTGAAAATCGTTTTATCCGTGAAATACGTTCAAATTTTCTACAGACATTTGGTTCTACATGGTGTATGAGAAATGATATGTATTTGGAATATCATTTTACACCTACGCGATGGATCCGGCTTTCCTTAACGGATAGTGCGTTGAGTCTAAATTATATTTGGATAGACCTGAGTGAAGAATTTCGAAATTTTCTTCATAAATTGGATAAAATGGATTTGTTTGATTTTTGGCAGAATCAATGCGCTGGAGTCAAAAAAGAGATTGAAACGTTTTTTGAAGATACAAGTGAAATTATTTATATTCCAGCAGGGCGCAGTTTGATCACATTATTGAGTTCTCAACTTAACTATATATATAGTTCGATGGATGATGCACAGAAAAGAACATTGGATTATTGTACACAAAATTACCTGGAGAGGATTTTGCAGCTAAAGACACTTTTTTCAACCGGTTATGATCAAATGATACAGAATCAGATATTATTAACAGATAAAAAAATTGATAGAGAATATCTTCGGTCCGTAGAGGCATTGATGAGGGATATTTTAAAGGGTGAATATCGGAATATAGAAGGAGAAGAAAGATTGCAGGTTTCTGATTCTCAGTACGTAAAGCTTAATTTTGCTTCTTCCGGTCAACAGGAAGTGGTATGGATTTTAAATGTATTATTTTATCAGATCTTAAATAATAGAAAAGCGTATTTTATAATAGAGGAACCAGAATCTCATCTTTTTCCGGAAACGCAGAAGAAGATCATGCAGTTTCTATCGGCGGTAAAAAATAATGGAAATGAAATGCTTGTAACGACACATAGTCCCTATATACTGGGGGAATTGAATAACCTATTGTATGCGAACAACATCAGCGGAAAAGTACCGAAAGACAAATTGTCGAAGATTGTAAACGAGTATCAATGGATCTTATATTCGGATTTTATGGCCTACTTTCTTAGTAGGGGAAAAGTGGAATGCTGTTTGGATAGTGAGTTTCAATCAATAAAGAATGAGGTGATCGATGGGGCAGCGGATGAGATCAATCAGGAATTTGATGACATGGTAGGGTTAGGTATGAGGTAGGAATGAGAATGAAAAAGGGAGGGATTTTGGTTGTTATTACAAAATGAGAAATCAAGATGTAAGAAAGATCAAAAGATTATTGTATCGAGGGACGAAAGGGTAAAAAGGGAGCATCGTGCCACAAACTCACATGGAAAATATGAGGTTCGGCAATATAAGCTGGATGGTGAATTGGTAAAAAATAAGAAGTGTTGTGATTTTTTGCTGCTAAATGACAGCTTAAAAAAGGCGTATTTTATTGAATTGAAGGGTAGTAATATTGACGAGGCGATTCCGCAATTAGAGAGTGCGGAAGTCATGTTTCGTGCAGAATTATCAGGGTATATAATTTTATATCGCATTGTGTGCAGTAAAGTCCGCGCACATAAAGTCAATAGTAATAATTTTCGAAAATTTCGGGCGAAAGTTGGTAACGCGCTCGAATATAAGAGCGTGAGGATGGAAGAAGTATTAAAATGAATTTCCCCAATTTGTGAAGACACGGCGGACACCCGTATAATGATCCCCGATATTGTCAAATTTCTATTATCAGTATCAAAAGTTTAGTTTCAACTTTTGATACCATCATACGGAGGTAAGTTTATGAATAATGAAACAGTTGTTACTAATATGCGATGGGAAGTATTGAGAAAAGCTACATATCTTAAATATTCCTTTTATGAAGAAAATCATATTGCTAGAATTTATAAAAAAAGATACAATCAATAATTGTGGTGAATTATGTAGGAAAGAAGTTCAACTTGATGTTAAAAAGGTTATAGTTGAAACTAGCAGAAATTTAATGAAAAATGCACCTCAAGATATTGCTTATATTGTTGGTTTGGTAGTTGTTTTCTTTTTGATGTTTGAAGGTAAAATACAAATAGGCGCATGTGTGGCTTTTACAACTTTATTAGGATTTGTGTCAGAGATATTTGGTAGAATAGTAACTGCAATTAGTCAACTTCATGGGGCGATTGCTAATTCTGAAGATCTATGCCAAATTATGGAATTGGAAGAAGAAATGATTGAGAAGGTGAAGAAATAGGGCAAGGAGCGATTTCTGTTGAGTTTAAGGATGTTAAATTTGCATATTCCAATGGCGAACAAGTACTTGATGGTGTCTCTTTTAGGTTCCAGAAGGTGCAACAGTTGCGATTGTTGGACCAAGTGGTGGAGGCAAATCTACACTAATAAAGCTGCTCCAAAGATTCTATCATCCATCTAGGGGAGATATACTTATCAATAATAAATCGATTGCGAAGTATTCGTTAAGTACTTTGCGGCAAAAAATAGCAGTCGTGCCTCAAGAATTGTTTTTGTATGATATGTCTATAAAAGATAATATTTGTATAGGTAAGCAAGATGCCTCATTAGATGAGATAAAGCAAGTGGCAGAAATGGCTGATATTGATTCCTTTGTAGAAGGATTACCCGAAAAATATGATACAGAAATTGGGCAAAGAGGAATTAAATTGTCTCAAGGACAAAGACAAAGAATTGCCATTGCACGCGCATTAATAAAAAAGACGTCATTAATTGTCTTGAATGAGCTATTAAATAGAAAAAAACGATTCTATGATTATTGGAGTAAGCAGATAAATATTAGTGTTAATGAAAATCGTTGTGAAAACTCAAATACTAATTAGCTGAAAATACTCTGGTTAAATAGTTGATTTGCAGAGAAAACAAGTCATCATTAACTAATTGCTATTAGTCTTAGATCAATACAATTAATAAAAAGAAAGGAAGGAAGTTGGGGTGTATAGTAACAAATAGGCGATGTATAGTGATATGATGTGGAGCGGATCACCTGTTGTGCTATAATCGGAGACATACGGAAACGATAGAATAGGTGGTGTTACAATGTTAGATAACAATACGGTAGGAGAACGCATCAAGTATCTGCGTTTGACCAGAAAAATGACAAGAGAGGGAAAAAGACTGAATAAAATTGACTTCCTTCTCAACCACCTCTTGTTTTACGAATCCCCCCATCCCTGCTATACTAAAAGAAGACCAATAAAAATGCATAACCCCAGAAGGAGGTAGCAGCGATGGATCAAACACATTTTGGAAACCGGATCTCCCGGCTTCGTCAAAACAACAATATGACACAGGAGCAGCTCGCCGCCCGAATCGGTGTGACGCCGCAGGCACTGAGCAGATGGGAGCGCGGCCAGAGCCTGCCCGATCTCTCCCTCTTAACCGAAGTTTGCCGGATTCTGGCGATCAGCGCAGATGAACTATTAGACATATCGATTAAAAATCCCCCGGGACAAAGCCAAAACCCCGACCGACGCCATGAAGTAGTATGGAGCCGTCTCCGCAATTGTCTGGAACCACTGGAACTGATCTTCGGCGAAAAATTGGTACCGATCTTCATGAACGACGCCTACATGCAGAAAATAATAGAACAGCGCGAAAAGCTGGCCGCAGAGGGAATCTTAATGCCGGTCGTACGGGTACGGGATAAACTAGAACTGGAAACAGACGAATTTCAGATTGTATCCTACCGCCGCAAACTGTATTTTGAGCGGCTCACATCTGTGGACGAGTATACCTGTGACTATATTTGCGGCTGTCTGGGCAAAGCCGTACAGGATAATTACGCCCATATACTGAATCAGGAGCTGGTCAAAGAACTGACCGACAATCTGCAGATCAAATACCCCGTGCTGGTCAGCGGGGCCGTACCCGGCCGCATTTCATACGGTTTATTGACTGATGTATTGAAGCATTTGATCCGCGAGGGACACTCGATCGCGTATCTGGAAAAAGTGATCGAAATCCTCGACCGTGTTCTGCGCAGATGTCCGGAAACTCCAGAAGAAGAGCTGGTCCGGATTGTTTCGCGGAAGATGAAGGAACAGGAAGAACAGGAAGAACAGTAAAGAGAAGTGAGGGAGAATTGAGGGAGAAGTGAAGAACATTAAATAGAACATTAAAGAACAGTAAAAATGAAACATCCTTTCTTGACATATACCCCCAGGGGGTATATAATGAGAAAAATGATGCAGAAAATGCTACACGTCAGGTATTTCATGCAGGCATGGGATACCTGACGTGTTTTGGAGCTAGAGGCAGGAGATTAGAGTAGAGATAAATGCAAATATCCTGCTTTGAGCAGGGCGTGGCCCATCGGGTATAACCTGCAGGGTATAGGCCCGCATTAAATGGAGAAACTATTGATGGATTGATTTTGAACGGAGAGTAACAGATGGAAAAAGCTTGCTGCCAGACGCATAAAATAAAAAAACGAGACGAGCAGGAATATAAAGACCTTCTCAACCGCCTGAAGCGGATCGAAGGCCAGGTGCGGGGCGTGCAGAACATGGTGGAAAAAGACAGCTACTGCATCGACATCCTGACTCAGGTATCTGCCATCACCGCGGCCCTGAACAGCTTTAACAAAGTATTGCTGGCAAACCACATCCGCACGTGTGTCACGGATGATATCCGGGATGGCGGAAGTGAGTCTGTCGAGGAACTGGTGGCTGTCCTTCAGAAACTGATGAAATAAAGCAGCCGCCCATCCACCCAGTAAAAAAGCGAGGATCATATGGAACAATATCACGTAACAGGCATGAGCTGCGCCGCATGCAGCTCCCGGGTCGAAAAAGCAGTCTGCAAAGTACCCGGCGTATCATCGGTATCGGTAAGCCTCCTGACCAACTCAATGGGCGTAGAGGGAACCGCGCCGGCCGACCTTATTATAAAAGCCGTAGAAGATGCCGGCTATCACGCGGAACCGAAAAACAGGCAAAAAGGCGATACCACCGGCATAAACCCGGGTGGTACAACTGACACCAGCGGGGACACCCTTCCCGCCGACCCAGCCAGCGCGCTCGAGGACCACGATACCCCCAGACTCCGCGCGCGACTGCTCGTATCCGTCGCCCTTCTTGTCGTGCTCATGTACATTTCGATGGGGAATATGATGTGGGGGTGGTATCTGCCTGAAGTGCTGGAACATAACCAAATGGCGCTCGCCTTGATCCAGCTCCTGCTGACAACCGCGATCATGGTCATCAACCAGCGCTTTTTTATCAGTGGATTCCGCGGACTCTGGCACAGGGCGCCGAACATGGACACGCTCGTGGCGCTCGGTGCGGGGGCGGCGTATGGATATAGCCTGTACGCCCTGTTTGGCATGTCTTATGCGCTGACGGCCGGAGATCTGGCGCATATGCACCACTACGTCCATGAATTGTACTTTGAATCCGCCGCCACGATCCTGACCTTGATCATGGTGGGGAAAACGCTGGAAGCGCGTTCGAAGGGGCGGACAACCGATGCGCTCAAAAGCCTGATGCGGCTGGCGCCCCAGCGGGCGGTGCTGCTCGTGGATGGCACGGAACAGGAAGTGCCGGTGGCGCAGGTGAAAAAAGGGGATCTGTTTGTCGTGCGCCCCGGAGAGAGCATTCCGGTGGACGGCATCATTGTCAAAGGAAACGGTTCTGTCAACGAGGCGGCGCTGACCGGCGAGAGTATTCCCGTCGATAAAGCGGAAGGCGACGCCGTTTCGGCCTCGACGATCAATCAGGACGGCTTTCTGACGTGTCAGGCGGACCGGGTGGGCGAGGACACGACGCTCTCGCAGATCATCCAGATGGTGAGCGATGCCGCGGCGACAAAAGCGCCGATAGCCAAAGTCGCGGACCGGGTATCCGGTGTATTTGTTCCTATTGTAATGGCGATCGCTGCGGTTACCATTATCGTCTGGATGATGACCGGGCAGAGTTTCGGTTTCGCGCTGGCCAGAGGGATCTCGGTGCTCGTCATAAGCTGTCCGTGCGCGCTCGGACTGGCTACCCCGGTGGCAATCATGGTCGGAAACGGAATGGGAGCCAAAAACGGGATATTGTTTAAAACGGCTGTTTCCTTGGAAGAAACGGGAAAGGCACAGATCGTTGTGCTTGATAAGACTGGGACAATTACACTCGGCGAACCGAAAGTAACCGATGTCATCGCGGCGTCCGAGGATCTGCAGGACGATTTGATCAAAAACGCCTATGCACTCGAGTGCATGAGCGAACATCCGCTGGCGAAGGCGGTCGTAGAATACGGTAGCAGCCGCGGTGTGCCCAAAGAAGCAGTCAGCGGCTTCAAAGCCGTATCGGGAAACGGACTGCAGGGAATGATCGGGAATGACCGGATCACAGGTGGAAAACAGGAGTACATCGAGACGGTGGCGGACATCCCGGCAGAGCTTCTCGAGACGAGTGACCGCCTCGCCGGCGAGGGGAAAACGCCGCTGTACTTCGCGAGAAATAACACGCTCCTCGGTTGTATCGCCGTGGCCGACGTTATGAAAGAGGATAGTCCGCAGGCGATCCGCGATATGCAGCAAATGGGGATGAAAGTCGTGATGCTGACAGGCGACAACGAGCGGACGGCGAAGGCCATCGGGAGCGCGGCGGGCGTGGATGAGATCATCGCCGGTGTGATGCCGGACGGAAAAGAGGAACAGGTGCGAGGTTTTGCGTCACAGGGAAAAGTAATCATGGTAGGGGACGGCATCAACGATGCTCCGGCCCTGACGAGAGCTGATATCGGAATCGCCATCGGGGCAGGGACGGATGTCGCTGTCGATGCGGCGGACGTCGTGCTGATGAAAAGCCGTCTGTCGGATGTGCCAGCGGCGATCCGGCTCAGCCGCGGCGTGCTGAAAAATATCCATGAAAACCTGTTTTGGGCGTTCATTTACAATGTGATCGGCATTCCGCTGGCGGCCGGCGTGTGGATCCCGCTCTTTGGCTGGCAGCTCAATCCGATGTTCGGGGCGGCGGCCATGGGACTTTCCAGTTTCTGTGTCGTAAGTAATGCCCTGCGCCTGAACTGGCTTGACGTGCATAGCAGAAAGAACTCAAAATATATAACAGAGAAGGAGAAAAAAATCATGAAAAAGACATTGAAGATTGAAG
This sequence comes from uncultured Eubacterium sp., assembly GCA_910583555.1. Lineage (GTDB taxonomy): Bacteria > Bacillota > Clostridia > Lachnospirales > Lachnospiraceae > Eubacterium_F. The sequence continues at coordinate 37,644 of CAJTXO010000019.1, read as the reverse complement.
GAATGATGTGCGGACACTGTGAGGCAAGAGTAAAGAAGTGTCTGGAACAGCTGGACGGTGTGGAGAGCGCCGCGGTGAGCCATGAGAATGGCACGGCTGAGGTGACACTGACAAAAGACGTGTCAAATGATGTATTACGCAAAGCAGTAGAAGAGCAGGATTATCAGGTGACAGGAATAGATTAAGTGATTTGTTCCTGTTTTAGGGACTTTATGGAATTGGCAAAAACCTCTTGTATTCGTGTGTATTATTTGCTATAATTGATATATGTACGTTGTATGGGTGTTTTGTGGCAAATGGGGAGGGATTGACCTGCCCTGGCACCGAAGCATCAGACGAAGGTAAATGATAGGAGGTATTTCCATGAAGAAAAGGACCGGCAGATTGACGGCAGCAGGCCTTGCGGTCGCTATGGTACTGACCACTCTTGTTCCGGCAGGAGCATCAGAGGCCGCTGCAAAGCCGAAACTGTCAACGAAGAAGATTACCGTGGAGGTAAAAAAGAGTAAGACGATTGGAATCAAGAAAAAAAAGAATTTCAAGATCTCATTTAAGTCTAAGAACAAAAAGATTGCCACGGTAAACGCGAAAGGAAAAGTAACTGGAAAGAGAAAAGGAACGACGAAGATCACCGTTTCCTACAAAAAAGGAAAAGGAGCAAAGAAAAAGCTGGGAACCGTAACGGTAAAAGTGACGACGGCCAAGTCGGATAAGGATCCGAAGGTAACGGTCCAGCCGCCCGCTGCTTCCACGGCAGCGACAAACCAGCCGCAGCCACCGGCAGGCTCGACAGCGCCGAATGGACCGGCAGAGTCAGGGAAACCAGACCAGCCGCCGACGGGTTCGGGAACGCCGGATCAGAAGCCCGATGTATCCGCAGGGCCGGCTACCATCCCGCCGCTTGATCCGAACAATCTGGTGACGGTTGATTATCCGACGCTGTATTCCGATATTCCGGACCTGGATATCATCCGTGTCGGGGGGGATTTCTATATGGTCAGCACGACGATGAACATGTGTCCGGGCGTGCCGATTATGAAGTCTACCGACCTGGTGCACTGGGAGATCGTGAATTATGTCTATGACACATTTGAGAACGATAATATGACGAACCTGATAGGCGGCAGCAACATGTACAAACATGGTTCGTGGGCGGCTTCGCTCAAGTACAATGAAGATGAAGGTAAATATTACGTGGCGTTTAACAGCAACGATCACGGATTTTACGTCTACACGACGACGGACATCGAAAAGGGAACGTGGACGAGATATGCCACAAAGAATAAGTTCCACGATCCGGGACTGCTGTTTGACGATGGAAAGATGTACGTATTTTCCGGAAGTACGATGCAGCAGATTGAACTGAACGATGAGACGGGTTCAGTAGACAATGTCGGTAAGTCGGTTGTTATGTTCAATAGATCCAAATTTACCGATTATAAATGGACGCTCTGGGAGGGCGCGCACGCATATAAGATCGGCGAGTACTATTATCTGTTCATTATCGCGTCGACCGAGCAGTGGCTGCGTACCGAAGTGTGCTACCGCTCGAAGACACTGGAACCGGGAGACTGGGAAGAGCAGGTGATCTACCGCGGCGGCTGCGGAGCCAGCGGTGCCGGACTGGCACAGGGAGGCGTTGTGGATACGCCGTATGGTGACTGGTATGGCTTCCTGTTCCAGGATTATAATGGAGTCGGCCGTATCCCGTCGATCGTACAGGTAAACTGGGATTATACCGATGAGGATGGAAAGAGCTATAAAGACTGGCCGATGATGGGAACATATGACGAAGACGGGGTATTCCATCCGAGCACGGCAAAGGAATCGATCAAGATCAACCTCAATGACAGCGGCCGCGAGAATTATTTCGTGGGCGAAGATGACTTCACCTATCAGGAAGGTGAGAAGCTGAAACTCGTATGGCAGTGGAACCACAATCCGCAGAATGAATTCTGGTCTGTGACGGCAAATCCGGGGTATCTGCGGCTGACGACGGACCGCACGGTAGAAAATCTGTTCCTCGCCCATAACTCGCTCACACAGCGTACGTATGGCCCGACATGTAAATCGGAAACGAAGATCTCGGTGGCAAACATGAAGGCTGGCGATTATGCCGGACTGGCAGCTGTGGCTGACCACGGCGCGATGGTCGGCGTGAAATGCGACGAGACCGGCAAGAAATATATCACGCAGTCCGGAAATGAGTTTATGAAAGAAGCGGTGGACAACGAACAGGTTGAACTGGGAGACACGACAGACGTTTATCTCAAGATCGAGTACAACTTTAAGGGCGGAGATAAAGCAAACTTCTTCTACAGCCTTGACGGAACGAACTGGACAAAGATTGGCAAGGAACTGAAAATGGCGTTCTCAACGAATACGACATTTATGGGAGCCAGAACATGGCTGTTCAATTACGCGACACAGGAAGCAGGCGGATATGTAGATTTTGATTACTATAAGATTTACGACTGATCTGTGATGCGGACAGGGTTGACGCGGAACAGGCGATCGCTTCATACGCGTTGATACAAAACAGGCGGCAAAGGATCAAACCTTGCCGCCTGTTCTGTTTGAAAAAGAAAAAAGAGAAAAAGCGATTATTCAAGTGGTTCCGGCTGTGGATCCGGGGTAGGTGAAGGAGGAACAACCACGATCACGTCACACTCTGCTTTCTGACCGCTGGAGAGGAGCGTCGCCGTAATAATTGCATTTCCCGGGGCGATTGCGGTTATAATACCTTTAGAGTTTACCGTGACGACATCCGGGTTGGATGACTCAAACAGCGGGACTTCATGGGAAGTACGCGGCTTGATGATAATGGACAGCTTCGTCGTGTCGTTCAGAGCCAGCTTTACTTTTTTCTTGGCAAACTTGATGCTGACGGCGAACGGTGTCACCTTCACATTTGTTTTCAACGAGCGCACCAGCTTATCCTTGCGGTTGTATATGTTGGCGCGTACCTGTGCCGTTCCGAGACTAACGGCGGTGATCACGGCTGACTTCTTATTCGCATTTTCATTGACGGAAACAATGCTGTCGTCAGCGGAGACAAATTTTACGGTGTATTTCTTTTTTAAGTTGTATACGCGCAGTGTATAGGTATCGTTTTTCGTGAGAGTTAGTTTTTTCACGTTCATTTTCGTCTTTTTGGCTGCACAGCTTCCAGCCACGGGCCGAAAAAGGGCAGCGGCCGAAAAAATGAGGGCAAAAATGAGAACGCCGTAATAAAATTTATGCTTCATAATAAATCCATCCTTTCATTAATAATAGAAATTTTTACTGATAGATTTGTTATCATGAGTGTATCATCAAGCCGTGGCATAAATTTGTCACAGTTTTTGAAAGGGATATAGAAAATGTCACAAAAAAAACATAGATAAATGGTATGAATATGTTATAATTTTTGAAATAGCATGAATTGGAAGGAGAGTTGGCGATGCAGCACATATTAATTGCAGATGATAATGAAGATATAAGGGAAGTTCTCGGGACTTATGTCGCGAAAGAGGGGTTTGAACCGGTTCAGGCGAAAGACGGGATCGAGGCATTTGAATTATTTAAAAAGTGCAATCCGGCGGTTGTGCTTTTGGATATCATGATGCCCGGAATGGACGGCTATAAAGTGTGCAAAAAGATCCGTGAGATGTCTGAAGTACCGATCATCCTCATCACGGCGAAGGGAGAAGATTATGAGAGGGTGATGGGGCTGGATATCGGAGCGGACGATTACGTTGTCAAGCCGTTCAGCCCGAGCGAGGTCATGGCGAGGGTGCGTGCCGTGCTGCGCCGGATGGGGCGCACGGAGGAAAGTTCGGATAAGAAAGTGATCGCCATCGGCGACCTGACGATCAATATCGAGGCGTACAGTGTGTTTGTCGGGGCGGAGAAGATCCCGATGACGAAAAAGGAAGTGGAGACGATGTGGATCCTCGCGGAAAATCCGAGCAAGGTGTTCACGAGGGATAACCTGCTGGACAGCCTGTGGGGGCAGGATTATTTCGGCGACAGCCGTACGGTGGATTCGCATATCAAAAGGCTGCGGGCGAAACTGGACAAGGTGGAACATCCGGGCTGGGAGATCAAGACGATATGGGGGCTCGGCTATAAATTTGAAGTAAACGTCTGAGGCGGGATTGGAGTTTGTTGTGAGAAAAATTTTTTGGCGGGTCGGGATTTATTTCGCGCTGGCGCTCGTGTCGCTGACAGCGGTTGCCGGCCTTGTATTTACGCGGTTCAACAGACATAATATCATGGGCGTCTATAAGGAAGAACTGAAAAGCATCGCCCAGAGTGTGTCGGAACGGGTCAGTGACGCCGTGACGGGGGATGACAGTAAGGATTTTTTTACGTATCTCAGCGCGCTCAAGGATTTTGGGGAATTCCGGAATACGGATATCTGGATCCTGGCGAATCCGTCGGCGGATGAGCCGCTCGACGAGGCGTACACGAATGTCGATGTCCGCACATGGACGGTGAAAGAAGAGGCCATGCAGGCGCTGATCCAGGAGGCCTGTAGCGGAAAGACGCGGAGTTACAGCGGATATGACAGTATTTATGGGATGGATATGATGCATCTGGCGACCCCGGTCAAAAATGCCAGAGGGGAAAATGTCGGTATTGTTCTCGTAAACGGGGAAATGGATTACCGACAGGGATCGGTCGTTCAATATCAGAAATATATGTTTTTAAGCGTGATCACTGCGCTGCTGATCTCCCTGCTCATAGCTGCTTTTTTCTCTCAGCAGCTGGTGAGGCCGATCATCCGCATCAAGGAGATCGCGCTGCGGATGGCGGAAGGGGAGTATGCGCAGAAGACCGAGATCCGGCGCAAAGATGAGCTGGGGATGCTGGCGGACAGCATGGATATATTGTCGGAAAAGCTCGTCGAGGCGGAGAAATTCCGTGACGATCTCGAGCAGAACCGGCGGGATTTTTTTTCCAATGTTTCCCATGAACTGCGCACGCCGATCACGGTTGTAAAAGGGTATGCGGAAACGCTGGCTGACGGCTATGTGGAAGATGAGGCGAAGCGGAAGGAGTACTACGACCGGATCCTCAATGAGTGCGCCGGGATGGAGCGGCTCGTGTCGGATCTTCTGATCCTCTCAAAAATGCAGAACCCTGATTTTGAACTGGATAAAGAGGTATTGAATGTGATCGCCGTCATGCAGGACGCGCTCCGCAGCATGCGTATCCTGATGGCGGAAAAGAACATTGTTTCCGTACTGGATTACGAGGACGAGTGTTCGCTGATCGAAGGGGATTATGACAGGATCCGCCAGCTGTTTCTGATCCTGCTGCAAAACGCGGTCAAATACGCCGATGACGATACGGAGATCCGCGTTGATATAAGGCGGAGCGAAGAACTCATTACCGTGTCTGTGGAGGATACGGGGATACCGGTGCCGAAGTCGGAGTGGGATACGATATTCGAAAAGTTTTACCGCGGCAATAATAACGGAAATAAGGATGGATCCGGGCTCGGGTTAATGGTGGCCAGGCACATTTCCGACCGCCATCATGGGAAAATATGGGTTGCGAGCGACGAAGTGGAGAAAACGTGTTTCTTTGTGCAGTTCCCGTGTGTGAAAGAGTAGCTTGACGGCTCGTATCGATATGTGTTATTCTGATACAAACATGAGACTGATGTTAGGATAAAGGAGAGAGAAGCATGAGAGGAATTGAAACCCCGATTACAAAAATCCGCAGACAGGTTTTTGCGGAAGTGGCAAAGGTGGCGTTTGAGTCAGACAATATCAAAGATGATATTGAGGCGATTCCGTACAAGATCACGCCGTCCGATGTGCCGTTGTACCGAGACAGTATTTACCGCGAGCGCGCGATCGCCGGAGAGCGCGTGCGTCTGGCGATGGGCATGTCGCTCCGCCCTGAAAACCAGCCGGTACATATTACGAGCGGCCTCAGCGAGAGTAACATCGCGGATAAATATTATGAGCCGCCGCTGATGCAGGTCATTCCGTCTGCCTGCGCCATGTGTGAGGATAATGCGTACGAAGTGACGGACCAGTGCCGCGGCTGTGTCGCGCATCCGTGCCAGGAGGTCTGCCCGGTCGGCGCGATCCGCATGGAAAACGGCCGTTCGGTGATCGATAAGAGCAAATGTGTGAAATGTGGTAAATGTAAGGCCATTTGTCCGTACGACGCTATTGCCAAAAAGGTTCGCCCGTGCGCGGCGGCCTGCGGCGTGAAGGCGATCGACAGCGATGAGCACGGACGCGCCCGCATTCATGATGATAAATGTGTAAAATGCGGCCAGTGTATGGTGAGCTGCCCATTTGGCGCGATCGCGGACAAATCCCAGATCTTCCAGCTTGCCCGCGCGATCAAACAGGGTGACGAGGTTATCGTGGAACTGGCGCCGGCTGTCATTGGACAGTTCGGCACCGATGTGCGGCTCTGGAAAATTAAATCTGCATTAAAGGAGATCGGATTCGCGGAAGTATACGAGGTGGCGCTCGGTGCGGACATCGGCGCGATCACGGAGGCGAGGCATTATGTGCACGAGGTAAAGACGGGAAAACTTCCGTTCCTTCTGACATCGTGCTGTCCGGCCTGGTCGGTGCTGGCGAAGCAGACGCTTCCGCCGGATATGCTGGAGGCGGTTTCGAGCGCACTGACGCCGATGGTGGCTACGGCGCGTTCGATCAAGCAGAAACACCCGAACGCGAGGGTGGTCTTTGTCGGGCCATGTGCGGCCAAAAAACTGGAGGCCGCGCGTGAAACCGTGCGAAGCGATGTGGATTTCGTTATTACGTTTGAAGAACTGGCGGCGATCTTTGAGGCAAAAGGGATCGACATGGAGACCTATGAGGCGGAGGAGCCGATCCATGACGCGACAGGAGCCGGCCGTGGTTACGGTGTGGCCGGCGGCGTGGCGAACGCCATCGAGAAATGTATCAATGAATATTATCCTGACACCGAGGTGCTCATCGAGCACGTCGAGGGGCTCAGCGAGTGTCAGAAGATGCTCCTAATGGCGAAGGCAGGCAAGAAGGACGGATGCCTGATCGAGGGTATGGGATGCCCTGGCGGCTGTGTGGCCGGAGCGGGAACGAATATACCGGTCGCCAAGGGAGCGCAGGCGGTGAGGAAGTTCGTGAAGGATTCCACCAAAGCGCTTCCGCCGAAAGAATATTCGGAGATCGAATTGCCATAACCGGGTGGTTGCAGCATAAAACGCAAAGGACGAAACAGTTAGCGGTTTCGTCCCTTTGTTTGTGGAGGAAGTTACACGGGAGTTACTGTTTATGAAGTCGAAACAATGGATCGGGGCGGTACTGCTGGCGCTGGTGGCCGGTGTTGTGCCGCTGGTCGTCAGCGCGTGTTATTACCGCATCGGGTTAAAGGAATATCCGTGGTTTGCTGATTCCGAAGCAACGTATGATTTCTTTTTATACTGGAAGGGGCAGATGCTCATATTGTTGTGCGGTCTTTTGGCGCTCTATGTGGCCGCCAGGCAGCTGGCGGGGAAGGAGCGCGGATGGCAGGGGCGCATCGAGGGAAAGTACTTTATCCCCCTTTTGCTGTATTTCCTTTTGTCCCTTCTGTCAGCCGTGCTGTCGGAGCACGGTGATATGGCGGTCTGGGGCGGATATGAGCAGTGGGAGGGCGTGATCATCATAACGGCGTACGTGGTCGTTCTGTTTTTTGCCATTTTTCTGCTGGAAGGCAGGACGCAGATCCGCGTATTCCTGTGCGTATTTCTGTCCTGCGTATTTGTCATGACCGTTTTAAGCGTATTCCAGTACTGCGGGCATGATTTTTTCCGTACCGGGGCCGGACAGGCAGTTATGAACTTTATGATAAAAAAGAAGCTTAAATTTACTTTTAACTTTGAAATAGGCCGGGTTTACGCTACTTTATATAATCCGAATTATGTCGGTTCCTATGTAGCGCTCGTTCTGCCCATCGTGCTTTCCGTGATCAGCCGCGGCGGCCGCATGTCCGGGATGCGAAACCGTTTTGCCATCGTAACGGCGGCGGGACTTCTGCTCATGCTGATCGGTTCCGAGTCCGTGACAGGGTGCATCGGAGTGGCGGCATCGCTTCTGCTCGCGTTCGCGTTTGTGCTTGCGGATCCCGGTGTGAGCAGGAAAAAAGTGGCGGTCGGGGCAGGCGTCTGCGTGCTGGCATCGGCGGTTGTCGTCTGCGTAAACCGGCCGGTTTTTACATACGGCGTGAATAAGATCTTCCATCCGACCCCGAACCGGTTTGCAGTCAGGAGTATGGAATCCCGGGAGGGGGCGCTGGTCGTCACGACCGCGGGGGGCGATGTTCTGAAACTTACGTGTGAACAGGGCGGCGGCCGCTATCATTTTGCGGCGGCGGACGACCGCGGGACGGCGGTCGAGGTGTATGAAGAAGGGGAACTGGTGAAGTTTGGGGACGCGCGGTTTGAGGAGATCCAGCTCCGCCCGGAACAGGTGGACATAGACGGAGAAGAAACCGATGCGTTTATCGTGGAAACACCGTCTTTTGGGAGGTCCTATACGGTCATACCGTCGGTCGAAACGTATACCGGGCCGGGACTTTCGCAGCGCGTGTTCTATATAAAAAATCCGTTTGGCAAGAAGGATAAACTGCGCCATATCGAGAGTGTGGGATTTGAACAGAACCAGCATTTCGGGAGCCGCCGCGGGTATATCTGGTCGCGGACATTTCCGCTGTTGAAAGACCACATGCTGATCGGATCGGGGCCGAATACATTTGTTTTCGAATTTCCCAATGATGATTATATCGCTATGAAAAACGTTGGTTATGACGGGTCCGTTGTCACGAAGCCGCATAATATGTTCATGCAGATCTGGGTGCAGACGGGATTTTTGTCCCTGCTGGCATTTTTGGCGCTGTATATGTTCTATTTTGCCGCCAGCATGAAGCTGTATTTCCGGAAAACGGGATACCGCCGCGGCGAGCTGCTGGGGATCGGCATCCTGCTCGGTACGTTCGGCTATCTCGTAACCGGACTGGCTAACGACTCTACCGTTGCGGTGGCGCCGGTTTACTGGTGCCTTTTGGGGGCCGGAATCGCCGTAAACCGGTACAATAAGTTGACAGGAGGTATCGCGGATGACGAACGGGAATATACTGCTGACAGCCATTAATGCGAAGTATATCCATTCAAACCTGGCCGTGTACTCGCTGAAGGCCAATGCGGGGCCGTATGCCGGGAGGGTCGGGATCGCGGAGTATACGATCAATCACCGGCGGGAGGAGATCTTACAGGGGATCTATCGCCATGCGCCGGCGGTGGTCGGGTTTTCCTGCTATATTTGGAATATCGGGTATGTACTCGATGTGGCGGCCGATCTGCGCAGCATTTTACCGGATGTGGTGATCGTGCTCGGAGGGCCGGAGGTTTCTTACGACGCCCCGGATGTTCTGCGGCGGAATCCGTTTGTCGATGCCGTTATGATCGGTGAGGGGGAGGAAACGTTTCGGGAATTTCTGGCATGTTATTTTGAGAAGGGCGGCGGAACGGACGATTACCTTCAGATACCGGGACTGTGCCTGCGCACGGAAAACGGCGTATACGCTACGCCGCCGAGACAGGCGCTTCCGATGGACGGACTTGTATTCCCGTACGCCGATGTGAGCGGGCTGGAGAACCGCATCCTCTATTATGAAACGATGCGGGGATGCCCGTTTTCATGCAGCTACTGCCTGTCGTCCATCGAAAAGGGTGTGCGAAGACGGAGCCTTTCCCTCGTGTTTCAGGAACTGAGGTTTTTTCTGGAACACCGCGTGAAGCAGGTCAAATTTGTAGACCGCACATTTAACTGCCATCACGAGCACGCGTATCGGATCTGGCAGTTTATCGGGGAACATGATAATGGGACGACGAATTTTCATTTTGAAATAGGGGGCGATCTGCTGAAGGAGGAAGATTTTCAGCTGTTCCGCACATTCCGTCCGGGGCTTGTCCAGTTCGAGATCGGCGTCCAGTCGACGAATCCTCATACGATCCGGGCGATCCGACGACAGATGGACATAGAAAAACTGGCGGACAACCTGTCGAAGGTTCGTGAAAATCATAACATCCACCAGCACCTCGACCTGATCGCGGGTCTTCCACATGAGGATCCCGCCTCGTTTCGCCGGTCCTTTAACGATGTGTACGCGATGGCGCCCGACCAGCTGCAGCTCGGTTTCCTGAAAATTCTCAAAGGTTCCTATATGGAAGAAATGGCGGAAGAGTACGGGATCAGGTATGGAAAACGTCCGCCGTATGAGGTGCTGGGCACACATTGGATGTCCTATGATGACATACGGGCACTTAAGCGGGTTGAAGAGATGGTCGAAATATATTATAATAGTTTTCAGTTCCAGGCCACGATGGTGTTATTGGAACAGTGCCACAGCGACGCGTTTTCCATGTTCGAGAGCCTGGGGAACTATTATGAGAGAGAGGGCGGTTTTGGCAGGAAGCACAGCCGGATCGCCCGCTATGAATGGCTGTGGCAGTATGTCACAGAGTATTTGGCGGACAGGGAGGAAGCGTTTCGCCAGACGCTTACGTTTGATCTGTATCTCAGGGAATACGTAAAGAGTCCGCCCGCGTTCGCGCGGTTGAGGGAAAAAGAATATGTGCGCTCTGTGCGCGAGTTTCTGGAACGGGAGGCCGAGCGGCCGGACATTCTTTCCGGCTATGAGGGTTATGCGGCAAAACAGCTGTTCCATATGGTGTATGTGCAGGAGTTTACGCTCGATTTCAAAAAGCTGTTTAAGGAAAAACAGGTGCGGGAAACGGCGCCGTATTCGCTGGTGTTTGATTACCGTCACCGGGATCCGTTAAATCACAGTGCGAAAGTCACGGCTCTGCGCCGCGGAACATGGCCGGGCCATTCGTCATAAACCGCGGGTTCATTCCGATAAGCCGCCTGGTCATATATGAAGCACAGCCGGATAAGCCGCGGGTTCATTCCTCATAAACCGCCGGGTCATTCAGGATGGCGCGCATCGCTTCGGCGAGAGCTGCCCCTTTTGGCAGGTCAGATTGCCCGACGGAGGCGATCAGTTCCTCGAGTTTTCCCCGGTTTCCCGTCATGGCATACGCGTAGGCGAGGGACTTATAATCGGTGGACTTATCCGAGCCGGCGGCGATGCACTGTTCGTACGCGCCGGCGGATTCCGGCAGCATGCCGGCTGTGCGGTACGCCTTTCCGAGATTTGACAGATTCATTAAAAAAACATTAAAATTTTCGTCATATTCGGATAAAGTCTTGAAATTTCCCGTGCCATATGCTAACTTTAAATCGGTGTTTGTATAGGCGGACAGATCCATCATCGGTTTTGCCAGGCTGATTTTGACTTTTTCCTGATAATAGCAGATGTTCTCGTCATCGGTTTCGGGCATGGGGATACGTTCCACATCCGGAGCGATCAGGGGGAGGCCCGAAATATCTTTATTTTTTGTGTGGTTTGCCTCGTCTTCGCGGTCCCAGAACTCGCGGGATCTGCGCTCGTATTCACGCGTGGATTTGTGTCTTTCATAGTAGATCCAGGCGCAGAAGATCAGAAAGCATATAAAAATTGAGGGAATAGGAATATTTGAAAACATGTTATTCATCCTTTCAGTATATAAATATTTTTAGTAAGGAGGTAGGGAACCATGATGAACCGCAAAAAACAGCGGATGGTAGCTGTTATTATCTGCGCGTTGCTCATTCTGGCGATGCTGGCAGGAATTTTATTACCTTATGTGGACTGATGCTCCTTTTATAGTTTAATACAGGATTAGAAAATGTGCAAGGGAGGACTTTAATTGCAGAAAAAAGGTTTTTTGACAGCCGCGGCTGTTATCGTATTTATGTTTGCCCTGATCGCGGCGTATGTATTCATTAGTTACGGACGGATCAAGCCCGAGGACGGCGTGATCTGTGAAGGGGTAAGGGTCGGTCAGATCGAGATCGGCGGCATGTCCGGAGAAGAGGCGCAGCAGGCCGTCAACGCCTATGCGGAAGGCCGTTTGAACCGGGTCGTGGAAGTGGATGTGAGCGGACAGACCGTGTCTGCCACAGTTGGCGAGCTCGGATATGAGTTCTCGGCCGGCGATTTTCTGGAAAATGCGATGTCTGTCGGAAAAAGCGGGACGATGATAGAAAATTACAAGCAGATCAAAGAAGCGTCCCAGGGGAAGATCAGCTATCCGATCGAGGCGACGTTCGACGATAGTGTTTTGAAAAAATTTGTAAAAAAGAAATGCCGGAAATTGTGCAAGGAGGCAAAAAACGCCACGGTCAAAATGAAAGATGGAAATTTTGTCTATACAAAGTCGAGGGAAGGCGTCAGTCTCGATGTGGATGAAACGTGCCAGCAGATCAAGCAGGCGATCGATGAGGCACAGGGCGAGGACGTGATCCGCGTCACGGCGAATGTAAAAGTGGAACAGCCGAAGGTTTCGTATGAAGCGGCGGCCAAATGTAAAGACAAGATCGGTACATTTTCCACGAATTTCAGCGCGGGAAATGTAAACCGCTCGAAAAATCTTGCCAATGCGGCGCGGCTCATAAACGGGTCGGTCATCTATCCCGGCGAGACATTTTCGGTGCATGATACGATTTCGCCGCTGACAGAGGAAAACGGATATTACGAAGCGGCGTCCTACAATAATGGTAAAGTGGAAGACAGTCTCGGCGGAGGCGTCTGCCAGGTATCGACGACGCTGTACAACGCCGTTTTGCGGGCGGAACTCGAAATCGCGGAGAGGAGTCCGCACTCGATGGTGGTCAGTTATGTGAAACCGTCGATGGATGCGGCGATCGCCGGTGATTACAAAGACTTTAAGTTCAAAAATGATACCGATGTACCGGTTTACATCCAGGGCGGTACATATGGCGGGACGATCTCGTTTACGATATACGGAGAGGAGACGAGAAGTTCTGATCGTAAGATCCGCTTTGAATCGGAAGTGACTGATACGATCGAGCCAGGAGCCGATAAGGTGACATATGATAAGACAAAACCGGAGTCGTATATGACAGTGACGCAGGAAGCGCATACCGGTTACAAGGCAAAACTGTGGAAGATCGTGACGGAAAATGGAAAAGAAACGAAGACGCAGATCAATTCCAGCACGTACTCCGCTTCGCCGCGGTATGTGACGAAAGGTTCCATGAAAGCGCCGCAGAAGACGCCGAAACCGGCAGCGACGAAAAAACCGCGCGAGACGAAGAAGCCGAGCGCGAGAACGCCGCAGCGCGATAGCACATCTGGCAGAACGGGCAGCAGCGGCGGCAGCGGAAACAGCGGAAATTCAGGAAATACGGCGGGTAACACGACAGGAAATACAGGCGGCGATGCTTCTCAGGCGGGCCAGGGTTCCCAGACAGGGCAGGATGCCGGAGCAGCACAGGATCCGGGTGCGGCTCAAAATCCGGGGAGCGGGCAGGATGCCGGGACGACGCCGTGATGATGTGACAAAAAAGGATGGATGCGCCATGCGGACAGGAAAGATTTCAGAGACGGTTCTCAAACGTTCCGTTCTCAAACAGATCACGTATCGAAGCGGAAATCTCGTGCAGGGCCCGGCGGCCGGCGAAAGTTTCGGCAGGCTCGCGGTCGGGGAAAAGACAGGGGAAAAGAACCATTTGCTTGCCGCGTCTGTTTCCGTGAAAGGAAATGCAGAACGGGCGGGAAAAAGGGCATTTTACCGGCTGGCAAATGATATGGCGGCGGCGGGCGGACAGCTCGCCGGTATGCTCGTCGACCTGTATCTGCCGGCAGCGGACACTGAACCTATGATAAAAACAGCTATGCGTGAACTGGCGCAGCTGTCTTCGTCGTATCAGGTGGACATACTCGGCGGCCACACCGAAGTGCTGAAAGAACTGTCAGAGCCGGTTATTTCCCTGTCGGGAACCGGCTTTGTGCCAGGAAAAACCGATGTGCGCAGCGGAAATCTGGAGCCGGGGTTTGATCTGGTGATGACGAAATGGGCCGGGCAGACCGGGGCGGCAGAACTGGTCATAGAAGAGGAAAGGAGCGGACTGCGCGCTCGTTTCTCTCAGGATTTTCTTGATCGGGCGGCGGACGGCGTCCGGGAAATGAGCTGCGCGGCGGCGGCGGAAGCCTCTGTTTCATGCGGAGCGGCCGCGTTATGCAGCGTAGGCGCGGAAGGCGTCTTTGGCTCGCTGTGGGAGATGGCCGAGGCATCGGGGACGGGCGTCCGGGTGGATCTGAAAAAGATTCCGATCCGCCAGGAAACGATAGAAATTTGTGAATATTTTGACAGGAATCCGTATCTCATCGCGTCGGACGGCGTTCTGCTGGCGGGAACAAAAAACGGCGCGGCACTGGCGGAACATTTGACCGCAAGAGGTGTTCCGGCAGCAGTCATCGGGACGGCGACGGACGGGCGCGACAGGGTGATCGTCAACGGGGAGGAAACGAGATTTTTAGTTCCACCTGCGCCGGATCAGCCGTAGTCAGGATAAAGAAAGGAAGGGGCCTATGCTTCAGGAAAAAATATTAAGGAATATATCAAAAAATGCGAGGATGACGGCGGAAGACCTGGCCGCCATGCTGGATTCGACGCCGGAAGAGATAAATGAGACGATCCGGAGCATGGAAGAAGACGGGGTGATCTGCGGCTATCCGGCGCTTATCAACTGGGAAAAGACAGACAACGAAGTCGTGACGGCGCTGATCGAAGTAAAAGTGACGCCCCAGCGCGGGCGCGGGTTTGACAAGGTGGCGGAGCGGATCTACCAGTTTGATGAGGTCGCGAGCGTGTACCTGATGAGCGGGGGTTTTGACCTGACTGTCATGATCGAGGGGAAGAGCATGAAGGAGGTCGCGAGGTTCGTTACGACAAAACTCGCGCCGATGGAGTCGATCATGAGCACGGCCACGTATTTTGTGCTGAAAAAATATAAAGAACATGGACTGCCGCTCGTAAAAGAGAGTAATGAAGATGAGAGGATGTTGATCGCGCCATGAGAAATCCACTGTCAAAACTCGTTATGGAACTGGAGCCATCCGGCATACGCCGCTTTTTTGACGTTGCCAATACGATGGAACATGTCATTTCACTCGGTGTCGGGGAACCGGACTTTGATACGCCCTGGCACATCCGGGAGGAAGGCATCTATTCGCTGGAAAAAGGAAGGACTTATTATACGTCAAACGCAGGGCTTCTGCCGCTGCGCGAAGCAATCCATACATATCTGTCTGAGCGGTTCGGACTGCCGTACGGGCCGGACGAAATACTGGTGACGGTCGGCGGGAGTGAGGCTATTGATATCGGGTTCCGCGCGATGCTCGACCCGGGCGACGAGGTGATCATACCCGAACCGTGCTTTGTTTCCTATGTTCCCTGTGTGAAGATGGCCGGCGGTGTGCCGGTCCGCGTGTCGCTGGAGGAAAAGGATGAATTTAAGCTGACGGGGAAAAAGCTGAAAGAGGCGATCACGGATAAAACGAAAATGGTCGTCCTGCCGTTCCCTAACAATCCGACGGGAGCTGTCATGTCGGCGGGAGAACTGCAGGTGATCGCGGACATTGTAAAAAAACATGATCTGTTCGTCATGTCGGACGAGATTTATTCGGAACTGAGCTATCAGGGAAAACATGTGTCGATCGCCAGTCTGCCGGGAATGGCGGAGAGAACGGTCGTGATCAACGGCTTTTCCAAATCATTTGCCATGACCGGGTGGCGCCTGGGGTACGCGGCCGCTCCGAGGGAGATCATCGCCCAGATGACGAAGATCCACCAGTATGTCATCATGAGCGCGCCTACGACGAGCCAGTACGCTGCCATAGAAGCACTCCGCAACGGCTTGGGAGATGTGGAGCGGATGCGCGAGTCCTATGATCAGAGACGGCGGTTCCTCGTCCGGGAATTAAATGAGATGGGACTGCCGTGTTTTGAGCCGTACGGGGCTTTTTACGTATTTCCTAATATTGGTAAATACGGCATGTCGAGCGAGGAGTTTGCGACGAAACTTTTACAGGAACAGCGGGTGGCGGTCGTGCCGGGCGACGCGTTCGGCAAATGCGGCGAAGGATTTCTTCGGATCTCGTACGCGTATTCGATCGACGATCTGAAAAGGGCGTTGGAAAAGATACAGAAATTTATAGACAGATGGCAGTAAACATGATATACTTAAAATTAGGATTTTTAGCACTATTTATAGTTGGAATTTAGGGTGGAAAGCAGTACGATACTACAGAAAGGGGAAAGGGAAATTATGGCTACACTGAATGCAGAACATATAAATCCTTTTTTAATGGCGGCCAAAAAAGTACTACAGGATATGTGCTTTGTGGATGCATCGATGCATAAGCCATCGTTAAAGGAAGCAAAGTTTGATCCGAATACATGGGTGATCATGATCGGCGTGACGGGAGAGATGCGTGGTCAGGTGATCATGGCGATGTCAGAGAAGAGCGCGTGCGGGATCGCTTCAAAGATGTGTATGACGGATGTAAAGGAGATTGATGAATTTGCAGCCAGTGCGCTCAGTGAACTGGGAAATATGGTTATGGGAAATGCCGCTACTGTTTTTTCAGCGAATGGGATCGGTATCGATATTACCCCCCCCACATTATCCCACGGGCAGGTGAGTTTTACGAATACGTATGCCAAAAACCTCTGTGTCCCGCTTAGTTTTGAGGATACGACGGTGGAATTGTATCTGGCGCTCAAACAGGGTTGAGAACGATGCTGAACATTGTATTATTAGAACCAGAAATACCGGCGAATACAGGAAATATAGGACGGACATGCGTGGCTGCTGGTGCAAGGCTTCATTTGATCGAGCCGATGGGGTTTCAGATTACGGAGAAGCAGGTGAGGCGTGCCGGACTTGATTACTGGGATCAACTGGATTATATCATATATGATAGTTATGAAGACTTCAAGGAGAAAAATCCGGGAGCATGCGTCTATATGGCTACGACGAAGGCACGTCGCGTGTATTCGGATGTGAGATACGAGGATGGCTGCTACATTATGTTCGGGAAGGAAAGTGCGGGAATACCCGAGGATATGCTAGTGGAAAATGAGGAAAAAGCGATTCGGATTCCGATGCTGGGGGACATTCGTTCCCTGAACCTGGGAAATTCGGTGGCGATCGTGCTCTATGAAGCACTGCGCCAGCAGGGATTTCAGCAGTTAAATACGGAAGGGAATCTGCACAGGCTCTCGTGGAAGAGAGAGAATTAAAGGGGGACGCCTATTATGGGACGGAATAAGGAGAAGGTAGAAACAGAGAACAAGCACCATAAAGAGACGAAGGCAAACCATGTAGGCCTGCCATTGAAATTTAAAAGTATTATTTTTGTAGCTGCGATGATCGTATTGACCGCGGCTACTACGATCATTGTTGCGATGCCGAAGGTACGGCAGCTTATGGAGGACACGACTAAGAACTATATGTATGACCTTGCGGAAACGAATGGCCGGGTTTTGGATCTGGAGGTTTATTCCTATGGCGTGGGCGTAGGTCTTTCCGCGGAAAAACTGGAAGAACTGTTTCAAAATGTGGAAGTAAAAGGCGTCTCAGGCAGTTACGCATACGTTGTGACACCGGATGGCAACATGTGTTATCATCCGAATAAAGAGAAGATCGGGAAGCCGGTGGAAAATGAAGTGGTATCCCAGGCGGCCGCGGACCTTCAGGCGGGAAAAGATGTCGAATCAAAGATCGTATCGTATGATTTTAAAGGCGATACGAAATACGCGGCCTATTATGCGAATCCAAACGGGTGTTTCCTGTTTGTTGTTACCGCCGGTGAGGATGAAGTGATGGAGACGGTCAATTTTGTAGGAAACGTGATGGCCGTATCGGCAATCATCGCTACGGTGATCGGATTAGTGATCGCGTTTTTCGGTTTTCATTTCATGTTCCGTCCGCTCCGGAAGATCGCCGGCATTGTTTCCCGTATGGGGAATCTGGATTTTACCAGGGTGCCGGAGATTGATAAACTGCGAAACAGCCGTGACGAGATAGGACTGATGACGCGGGCGGTATGCAGCGTTCAGGATCAGTTGAGAAACGCTGTGACAGAGCTGCAGGAACAGAGCCAGAAACTGTTCCAGTCTTCAGACAGCTTGAGTGGAAATGCCACGGTGACAGCACAGACGATCGGTCAGATCAACCATGCGATTCATGATATGGCGGAGGGGGCGTCGTCCCAGGCATCCGATACGCAGGCGGCTACCGAGAGTGTGATCGTGATCGGTGATATGGTTAAGGAAACGAACGAGGAAGTGGCGAGACTGCGCGCGAATGTGGAGAGCATGCATGAATCTGGTACGGAGGCAGTGAAAACCCTGAAAGAACTGGAAAGTATAAACGCGGAAGTAAAAGAGTCATTTGAGCAGATTTTTGAACAGACAAATACGACGAATGAATCGGCGATGAAGATTCAGGATGCGATCGAACTGATCACTTCGATCGCGGAGGAGACGAACCTTCTTTCCCTAAACGCCTCGATTGAAGCGGCGCGTGCCGGAGAACAGGGGAAAGGCTTTGCGGTTGTGGCAAATCAGATCCAGAAACTGGCGGAGCAGTCCAATGAGTCTGCCATGAAAGTGCAGCAAATCACGAATTCGCTTATGGAAGACGCGGCGAAAGCAGTAAAAACGATGGATCAGGTGAAAACGGTCATGGATTCCCAGGTTCAGAAGGTAGATCTGACGGGGAGCATGTTTGCCAAAGTTCAGGCGGAAATTGATAATTCAATCAGTGGAATAACGAAAATATACGAAAAAACGGAGGGCATGGACAGCGCCAGAGTAAATGTGGTAGATGTCGTCCAGAGCCTGACGGCGATCGCGGAACAAAACGCGGCGGGAACGGAAGAGACTTCCGCATCGGTTCAGGAAGTGAATCAGGTCATCGATGATATGTCGGACAATGCGAAACAGCTTAACGATGTGGCGCAGACGATCGATGAGCATATGCGGAAATTTACAGTTTGATTCGTAATCAAGAGAAATGTCATAGGACAGACTTCTTTCCTAATATATTGATAGAAATGGCGGGGAAAGAGGATGTGGATCATGACATGCAGAGAAGCAATATATTCGGAAAACGTTTTGGATTATATCGTGAGTGCGTTCAGTGGAAAAGAGATCATCGAACAGCGGTATAATCCTCTTTGCATTACGGAGGTTGATAATTTCCGGGCAATCATATATAAGCAGGAGGAGAAGATCAATAGCGAGAGCATCGGCCGTTTTGGATACGGAACGATCCCTCATGTCTATGGTCTGATGGCGGATGAGGCGCTGGAGGCTTCCGGTGTCGCCAAGATACGGAGACAGCCGTATTTGGATTTGTACGGACAGGGGATTTTAGTGGGAATCGTGGACACGGGGATTGACTTTACGCATCCAGCGTTTCTCAACGCGGATAATACGACGCGGATCCATTCCATTTGGGATCAGACGATCCGGGAGGGCGGTGATGTGAAAGGGTTCCAGTACGGAAGGGAATTTACGCAGGAGGACATCAACGAAGCGCTGCGGGATGAAGAGCCGCTCTCCCTCATCCCATCCAGGGATGAAAACGGGCACGGTACGTTTCTGGCGGGGATTGCCGCGGGAAATGAGATGCGGCAGCAGGATTTTTCGGGTGTTGCGCCGTTGTCCGAACTGGTTATCGTGAAATGTAAGGAAGCAAAAAACAGTTACCGTGAGTTTTACCGGGTTCCAAGCGATGTGCCGTGTTTTCAGGAAAATGATATCATGTGCGGTATCTCCTATATTCTGCGCGTGGCGCAGGAGACGAAGAAACAGGTGGCGATCTGTATCGGTATGGGGGGGAATTTGGGAAATCATGACGGGGAGATCCCTCTGTGCAGCATGATCGATTATATGAATATGCTTTCGGGTGTGAGCATTGTGACCTGTGTCGGAAATGAAGGGAATGCGAGGCACCATTATCATCTGACGAAAGAACGTGAGGAAATCGACATCAATGTGGAATTGTCCAGCCAGGGATTCGTTTGTGAGTTGTGGTGGAGAACGCCCGGCATCCTGCGGTTTGATGTTGTGTCCCCCGCCGGCACGACGCTTGGGATCACCCGGGCGACGACACACACGAAGGTAAGGAAACTTTTTACGGTAGAAAATACGCTGTTGGAAGTACTCGGAGGCGAAGAACAGCAGCAGACGAGAGACCAGGTCGTCATGTTCCGTTTTGAAGACAGCAAGGCGGGTATATGGAAGATCCTTGTTGATTCAGAGGAAGCGGAGGTGGATTTTCATATGTGGCTGCCAATCACCCAGTTCCTTTACGGGGAAACGACGTTTGTCAGGCCGGATCCGAACGTGACGATCTGCGAGCCGGGAAACAGCAGGCGCGCCATCTCGCTTTCCGCGTACGATCCCGCGGACGGGGCGCTGTTTCTTCAGGCGAGCAGGGGGTTTACGCCCAGCGGCATCGTCAAACCGGATGTGACGGCCCCCGGTGTAAGGCTGTATGGCCCGCTTCCCAAAAATAATTATGGAAGCATGACCGGAACGGGGGTGGCCGCTGCGCTGACGACGGGGATCGCGGCTTTGTATATGCAGCAGTATTCTAACTTTGTCATCAGCGGTAATTCTGTACGTGAGCTTTTGATCCGCGGGGCAGACCAGCGCGGGGAGGGGTATCCGAACCGGGAATGGGGGTATGGCACGGTAAACGCGTTCGAAAGTATCTTTTATGAGTGATAGGATACGCGGATTGTATTGAGATTAGAAAAAACGGCAGGAGATCACAGTTACTCCTGCCGTTGTCTGTTTTTTTTGTAAATGTTTTTTTGAGCCATACGTATTCACGACATATAAATATCCGCGATACGGGAAGATTTTTCCGGGAACTCGGATTTGAGAAACATCAGGTACTGCAGGGCGCTTCCCTCATACGGATGCGCATTTCCGAACAGGCCGACTTCGTAGCAGTTGCGGATGACATTGATGATACAGTTTTCAGTGTGATCCTCTTTGCAGTCCTTGCACTCTTTTAAAATGTGCGCGATCGCGGTCTCTAATTCTGTCTCATCAAACAATTTAAAATCCGTGATCGGTATATGGTCAGTGCCTCCCGGAACTTCTTTTTTAGGTTCTTTCATATATTCTCGTATACACTGTTTCGCAAAACCTATCGTACACGCCTCTTTTTTACACTGACCGCATGCCGTTTCATTTAAACAGCAGTTCTCTAAATCGTCTCTGATAAGTTCTGCATTTAGTCCTTTCTTATGTACGTCTGCCATAAGCCACCTCCAATAGATTGATTTGAGTGTCTGCCATTACCGGCAGAACAAAACTGCGATAACTGCCTTTCAAGTATAGCATATCGTTCAAATAATTTCTATAGGAATTTACAGTACTTTGGCACACCATTGCGCGGAACAAAAACTGCCATTGATTTTATGCCGGAACTGGTTTATAATATTATCCATAAATATGTGCCTGTTCAGGTGCAGAGTAACGCAAAAAACTGAAGGAGGTATTGTAATGATACACGATAAGAAGCATAGGCTTTTGCGCCGTGGTATGGCGGTCTTGCTAGGGGGGGCGCTCGTTCTCGGGTCCGTTCCGTACAGTGAGGTACCGTACGTGCTGGCGGCCGAGGAATCGGCGGATAGTAAGGCGGCGTTCAATGAGGATGTGAGTTTGTTAAAATTTAAGAACAAACAAGTCATTTCGAACCTGGATCTGCCAACGGAAGGGAAAAATGGAAGCAGTATTACATGGAGTTCTTCCAAGGCGGGGACGATCGCAACCGACGGAACGGTGAAACGGCCGTCTGCGGGAAGTCCAGATGAGGAAGTTACACTGGAGGCTACGATTTCAATGAATGATTTAACGACGAAGAAACTATTTTCGTTTACTGTTTTGGCAGAGGATTCGATTTCCGGCCTCAAACAGTTTGACCTGGATGATGTAGCGGTTACGGATCCGTATTATCTGGCGGCACAGAGTTCTGATATCGAGTTTTTGAAGAAATTTGACAATGACCGCATCTTATCCCGTTTCCGTGAAACAGCCGGTTTGGACACGAAAGGCAAAAATCCGTACAAAGGATGGGAAGACAGCCTGCTTGGCGGACACTGCGTCGGACATTATTTATCTGCATGCGCGCAGGGAGTGAAAGCGACCGGCGACCAGGAACTGAAACAGAAACTGGACGACATCATTTCCGGACTGAAGGAATGCCAGGATAAGCTGGACACGGGATTTTTGTTCGGAGCAAAGATCAGCAAGAAAGACAATGTGGAGTATCAGTTTGATGTGGTTGAGAAAGTCGGATATACGACTGAAATCTGGGTGCCGTGGTACAATATGCACAAAATGGTAGCCGGATTGGTAGATACGTATAAGTTCACTGGAAATGAGGAAGCGCTGGAGACAGCGAAGAAACTTGGAACATGGGTGTATAACCGCGTTAGTAAGTGGAACGATGCGACTAGAAAACGTGTACTCAGTGTCGAGTATGGCGGGATGAATGACTGCATGTACGATCTGTATTTCTACTCTGGTGATCCGAACCACTTAGAGGCGGCCCACCAGTTTGATGAGGATCGGGTGAAGGTAAACAATAATGGTGTAACAGAACGTGAAGTGTTGGAAGCAGTGCTTGCCGGAGATGAAAACACATTGAATGGAAAGCATGCAAATACGGCGATTCCGAAATTTGTCGGAGCGTTAAAACGATATACCGTCTTAAAAGCAAGGGGAGAGGCGACAGAAGAAGATGAGAAGTATCTGAAATACGCAGAGAAGTTCTGGGATGTGGCAGTGGATTACTATTCCTACATAACCGGAGGCGTGAGTGTGATGGAGCACTTCCGTGAGGCAGGGAAGCTGGATGCGACACGTACGAAGACGAATTGTGAAAGCTGTTGTGCCCACAATATGCTGAAATTGTCGCGCGAGCTGTACAAAGTGACAGGGGAGAAAAAGTATTCCGATTACTATGAGACGACGCTGCGCAACTCGATCATGGGAGCTGTGAAATCGGAAGAAGGGGCGGCTGCTTACTTTATCCCGATGGCGACCGGATACTTTAAGACATTTGGTGATCCGGATCCGGCAAAGAACATGTACTGGTGTTGTACCGGCAGCGGGATGGAGAACTTTACGAAACTTGGCGACAGCATCTATTTCCACAATGACAATACATTGGTCGTAAACCAGTATGTCGCTTCCAAAGTAAAATGGGAAGAGAAGAACATGGAGATCACGCAGGAATCGGATGTGACGAAATCGGATGTGGCGACGCTGAGGGTTCATATGCTGAACGGCGCGTCGCAGAACGCAGTGATCGCGCTGCGTGTGCCGGACTGGGCCAGTGGCAAGGTGACAGTAAAGGTAAACGGGACGACGATCAAAGATGCGGCCTCTAACGGCTACATATCCATCAGCCGTGAGTGGAAGGAAAACGATGAGGTGACGATTCAGTATCCGATGGCCGTGACGGCTGCGGGGCTGCCGGACAACAATACGGTATATGGTTTCCAGTACGGACCGACCGTTCTGGCCGCGAAACTCGGTACAAAGCGCATGAAGGAAACGACATGGGCAGGAGCGAGCCTGACGGCACCGCTTTATAAGGTGGTAGGTTCAGAGGAAAAGGATATTACGATGAAGTATGGTGATTCGCAGGCTGCTACTCCGTTTGCCAACGAGACACTTTCCATTCAGGAAATGCTCTCCATGGATGAATTTATCGAAAACATCGACAGCTATTTGGTGAAAGATGAATCCGCGGATACGCTTACGTTTAAAATGACAGGCACCAATGCGGAGGAAAACTTTGAAGATGGCCTGACGTTTGTGCCATTTAATACGTTAAATGACGAGAGATACGGGATTTACTGGTATTTTGAGAGCCCGTTTGACGTGGCCGATGAGGGCGCGATCCTCGAAGGAAAACAGAATGGAAGGGTAAATTCCAGTATGCTGGATTCCACCCAGCCGGGATATGGACAGTACGAAAACGATGTCATCCATCAGATGCAGGAGAAGGATTCGATGGCAGGTACGATCGAAAATGGCGGAAGTACCCGCTGTGCCAAAGCAGGCGGTTATTTCATGTACAATTTCATCGTTGACAAGGACAAGACAAATTCCGTACTCTGCCGTTTCGCCAAAGAGGACAATGGCAAGACGATGAAGATTTCGGTCGGCGATCAGGTGATCGCGGAAAAGACGCTTGATTACAAAGGCGACGATCAGTTTTTCATGGAGTATTTTGAGATTCCGGCAGATGTGCTGGCGGCTGCCTTGAAGACGATTTCCGTGGCAGATGACGAGGGTGTGGAAACATCCTACACGGTTGTGACTGTGAAGTTCGAGAGTGCATCGGCGACAGAAGACAGCGCAAGATTGGTCGGCGGTCTTTCGATGACGAAAAACTTTGATAAAAACGCGGTGCTGACTGCAGTGACGAGCAGCAACGGAGAAGTGCGCAGTGAAGGCGATACCTTTACCGTATATCTTCCGGCCGGAACAGGAAGTACGAAGCTGAAATTTGACATCGCGGACCGTTACGGACTGCTGTATATCAACGATGCCCTCGTAAATGACGGAAGAAAGCTGGATTATCTGCTGACAGAGGATACGACGACCCTTTCGCTGAAAGTATTTGCCGAAGACCATGAGACTTCGAAAACGTATACGGTCAAGATTTTGAGGGGTGTGGACGCGCCGTCGAATGATACGCCGACGCCTGACACGCCGGCTACGCCTGTACCGTCCCCATCCGTACCAGGAAATGTGCCGACACCGGCGCCGAGCAACACGCCGACGAGTACGCCAAAACCGAAGACGACCGCAAAGAAAGCGTCGATTTCCATTACGGCAAAGAAAACCGTGAAGAAAGGTAAGACCATTACACTCAAAGCGAAGCTGAAAAATGTTTCCGGCAAAGTAAAATGGTCAGTGAATAAGAAGAAACTTGCTAAAGTCACGGCGAAGGGCGCGAATAAGGCGAAACTGAAAGCGCTGAAAAAAGGAACGGTAAAAGTAACGGCAAAAGTTAAGAAAGTTAAGAAAACGATAACCATTAAGATCAAATAAGTGGAGATTTTTTCAATGATTGCAAAGCAGATGGAAGAGCTGGTAAATGGGAGTTCCGTAATCCGCGCCATGTTTGAGGAAGGAAAGAAGATGGCGGCGGAGTACGGAGAGGACAATGTGTTTGATTTCAGCCTCGGGAATCCGAGCGTGGAGCCGCCAGAAGAGGTGCGGCAGGCGGTGATCGACATTATCGAAAATGAGAAGCCGAATGAGCTGCACGGGTATATGAATAATTCTGGCTATGAGGATGTCAGAAGGACCGTAGCAGACAGCCTGAATCAAAAACACGGAACCCATTTTACCGAAGAGAATATCGTGATGACGGTCGGCGCGGCCGGGGGATTGAATGTGATCCTGAAGGCGCTTGTGGATCCCGGCGACGAAGTGATCGTATTTGCCCCGTTTTTCGGGGAATACAGGAATTATGTGGCAAATGTGGGTGGAACGACGGTAGTCGTTCCGCCCGATACGGAGACGTTTATGCCCGATCTGCCTGAATTTGAGCGCCGCATCACCAGGCGGACGAAAGCTGTCATCATCAATACGCCGAATAACCCGACGGGAGTCGTATACTCCGAAGAGGTGCTGCGCGGATTGGCGGACGCTATGACGAGGAAGCAGGAAGAATACGGGACGGATATTTATCTGATTTCGGATGAGCCGTACCGGGAACTCGTATATAATGGCGTAAAAGTACCTTATGTTACAAAATATTTCGCGAATACGATTGTCGGTTATTCCTACAGCAAGTCTCTTTCTCTGCCCGGTGAGCGCATCGGCTACCTCGTCATTCCAGACGAGGCGGTGGATGCCGGCCGGATCATGTCGGCGGCAAACGTGGCCACGAGAATCCTCGGATTTGTCAACGCCCCTTCGCTCCAGCAGCGAGTGATTGCCAGATGTATTGACGCGAAAGTGGATGTGGAAAGTTATGACCGCAACCGCCTGCTGTTAGTGGAACATCTCAGGAAATACGGCTACGAATGCGCCAGTCCGGACGGGGCTTTTTACCTGTTCGTGAAATCCTTAGAGCCGGATGATGCGGCGTTCGCGGCGAAAGCAAAAGAATTAAACCTTCTCGTCGTTCCCGGAAGTTCATTTGCGTGTCCGGGATATGTGCGCATCGCATACTGTGTCAGTTATGATATGATCGTGCGGGCGCTGCCGGCGTTTGAAAAGCTGGCGGATATTTATTCTTTGGGTACGGAGGATGGAGGTAAAGATGGACAAAAGACCTGAATGGACTGCTCATGTGCGCCGGGTGACGCCGTATGTACCGGGCGAGCAGCCAAATGAAACAGATATGATCAAATTAAATACCAATGAAAATCCCTATCCGCCGTCACCGGCTGTATTTGAAGCCTGTCACAATCTGGATCCGGCCGCTTTTTCCCTGTATCCGGAACTTTCGGCGGGCAGTCTGGTGAGGAGTCTGGCAGCGTATCACGGGATTTCGGAGAGGGAGGTATTTGTCGGCGTAGGCTCGGATGATGTGCTTTCGCTGGCTTTTCTCACCTTTTTTAATGCGGACAAGCCGATTCTTTTTGCGGATATTACCTATTCTTTTTATCCGGTCTGGGCGGAGGTTTACCGCATTCCATTTGCGTGTATGGCGCTGCGGCCTGACCTTACGATCGACCCGGCCGATTATGACCGGGAAAATGGCGGGGTTGTCATCGCGAACCCAAACGCGCCGACTTCGATCGGCATGACGGTTTCGCAGATTGAGGACGTGATCCGTGCCAATCCGGGCGTCGTCGTGATCATCGATGAGGCCTATGTGGATTTTGGCGGAGAGACTGTCCTGCCATTGATTTCGAAGTATGATAATCTCCTCGTCGTGCGCACGTATTCAAAATCCCGCTCTCTGGCGGGGATGCGCATCGGTTACGCGATGGGGAACGAGAATCTCATACAGGCGTTGAATGACGTAAAAGAATCCATCAATTCGTATACGATCAATACTGCGTCTATCCGTATGGGAATCGCTTCACTGGGAGACGAGCAGTACTTTCAGGAAAACCTGCAGAAAGTGATGAGGACGAGAGAGCGCGTGAAAGAAGCGCTGCGTGAGATGGGATTTGATGTCAAACAATCCCAGACAAATTTTCTTTTTGTTTCGCACCACACGGTACCGGCAACAGAGATTTTTGAGAAATTAAAACAGCGGCATATATATGTGAGGTATTTTAGTAAGAAGCGCATTGAAAATTACCTGCGCATCACAGTGGGGACGGAGGAACAGATGGATCGATTTCTTGAGGCGGTCCGTGAAATTACAGGCACATTTTGATTTTTTCATCATATACTGGAGTAAAGGCGGCAGTGAGGTGTGTGATGAGAAGGGAACGGAGAATCGAGGGGATTGATGTAAGCCATTGGGAGGGCGACATTGATTTTCAGGAGGTTAAGCGGGCAGGGATCCGCTTTGTTTACATGAAGGCCAGTGAAGGGGTATCGTATATCGACCCTGATTTTGAACGGAATTACAGGGAGGCCAGGAAGGCCCGGCTGAAGATCGGTTTTTACCACTATGTGACCGCGGGCAGCGAAGAAGAGGCGCGGGCACAGGCGAGGCATTTCGCGGATGTCATATGGGGAAAGGTCTATCACGGCTGTCCAGTCATGGACTTTGAGTCCTTCGACAGCCTGACGAAAGATCAGATCAATGATGTTTCCACTGCTTTTCTCCAGGAGCTGAGGGAGGTGACGGGCAAGCGGGTCGCGATCTACAGCGACGCCAACAATGCAACAAATACGTTTGACGCGAGGCTCGCGGTGTATCCGCTCTGGATCGCCGATTACGGAGTTGCGCGGCCGGATATGCGCAATCACTGGAAACGCTGGGCCGGTTGGCAGTATACGGATGCTGGAAGAGTGGAAGGGATCCGTGGTAGAGTGGACCGGAACTACTTTACCGAGGAGATGCTTACTTCTCGAAAATCGGTGCTCAGTGATGAGGATGAAGAAGAAAACTGTGATTAAATAAAAAAAGGAGTATCTCCCCCGATGAACACCCATCATTGGGAAGATGCTTCTTTTTAGGTTTTCCCAATCTTAGATCAGAAAATTTCCCGAATGCTTTTATCCTGGGCTAGCTGGATTCGAACCAGCGAGTGTAGGAGTCAAAGTCCTATGCCTTACCCCTTGGCGATAGCCCAATGTCCTACATAAAACTGATAGGAAAGGGTGGGTAATGGGATTCGAACCCACGGCCTTCAGAGCCACAATCTGACGCGCTAACCAACTGCGCTATACCCACCATGAAAGGTAATAGTCCATACGTAAATCATCTGCATGGATCCGGCGCTGCTGCGCCGTAACGTGTCAGGAGGGATTCGAACCCCCGACCCACGGCTTAGAAGGCCGTTGCTCTATCCAACTGAGCTACTGACACGCATTAAGTGTACTCATCCGTACTGTCAAATGTTATCATAAATTGGTGCGGATGTCAATATTTTTCTTTCTATTTTTCTCCGTTTTTCAAAAACATCATATTTATCTGGTGTTTGGGAAGGAGAATCCGTGCCGTTTGCGGCATTGAAAAAAGCGGGTGATGGGAATCGAACCCACGTATCCAGCTTGGAAGGCTGGTGTTCTACCATTGAACTACACCCGCATGTGTCTGGCAAATAAATTGCCATCATATTTATATGAATGGAACGGTGGCTCCATGAATCGGGGTGACAGGATTCGAACCTGCGACCTCTTGATCCCAAATCAAGCACTCTAGCCAAGCTGAGCCACACCCCGTTGCGATTAGTATTTCCACAACGCAAAATCTATTATATTATAGGAGAATATAAATGTCAAGATGTTTTTTTAAAAAATTTGCATTTTTTCATTGACTTTTATTTCTCTATCGTGGAAAATAAAAGAGAAAAAAAGGTCAGAAAGGAGGTAAACGGTTGGAAACAGGAATCAAGGGGAAACAGACAAAGGTCGTAAATAAAGATTGCACGGCAAAGACGGTGGGGAGCGGGTCGCTCGAAGTATTTGCCACACCTGCCATGATCGCGCTCATGGAAGAGACGGCATGGAAAAGTGTGGCGTCTGCGCTGGATCCGGGATACGGGACGGTTGGCATCCGTCTCGAAGTAACGCATGACGCGCCGACACCGCTCGGAATGGAAGTTACGTGTGAGAGTGAGCTGGTGCGGGTGGACGGCAGGAAGCTGACTTTTGAGGTGCGGGCGTATGACGAAACGGGCTGCATCGGAAAAGCGGTCCATGAGAGATTTATCGTGGAGGAAGAAACATTTATGGAAAAAGCGGCCAGCCGCAAAAACCAAAAGTAAAGCGATGGAGGAAACCTATGCGGTACTATATTGCGGATCTGCATTTTTTTCACGAGGGACTGAACGATAACATGGATTGCCGGGGATTTTTGTCGGTGGAGGAAATGAACGCGTATGTATTGGAACGATGGAACGCGAAAGTCAGGCCGGGGGATGACGTGGTGATCCTGGGCGATGTGTCCCTGGGGAACGCGGAACAGACGAGCGGGTTGTTGAGGCAGTTAAACGGCAGATTGTACCTGATTGAAGGCAACCACGATCATGTGATCCGGCATCGGAAATTTGACGCGTCGCTCTTCCAGTGGATCCGGCCTTACGAGGAACTGAGGGATAATAAGAGGAAGGTCGTTTTAAGCCATTATCCTATTTTTTGTTATAACGGGCAGTACCGGAAGGGGGAGCATGGGGAGCCGCTTACGTATATGCTTTATGGGCATGTTCATAACACGCAGGATGAGGTTCTCGTGAACCGGTTTATCCATTTGACGAGACAGACGATGTACCGGGCAAGGGGGGCAGATCAGGCCGAACCGATCCCGTGCCAGATGATAAACTGTTTTTGTATGTTCTCCGATTACACACCGCTGACGCTGGATGAGTGGATCGTGGTCGATGAGCGGCGGCGGGCGCGGATGGAGCAGGAAGAAACGTAGTTGAAGCAGGGAAAAAGCGCAGCCGGTAGATCATTCGAGCATGAGCCTTGCGTCATCGCCGCTGTTGTGATATAATGATTCAGGCGGAGAACCCGCCAGAGGCTGCTTAAACAGTACAAAACACTGCTTAAACAGTAAAAAACACTGTTAAACAGTACAGAATACTGTTGGACAGCAAAAAATAAGAGAAGAAAGGAGGGTGGAAATGTTTGGAAGAGGGAGCAAATCCAGCGCTGTTGCATTTGTGGATTATGAACATTGGTTTTACGGATATTCTAATTCATTTCAGATGAAGCCTAACGTGGAAGAATGGCTGGAAGAACTGAAAGGCGAATTTAGGTTGAAGGATTTATACGTTTTTGGCGACTTTTCGGAGCCAAATATCGAGCAGGACCTAAATCGACTGAAGAAAATGACATCAGGCGTCGTGCACACAGCCAGTGATAAAACGGGTGTGGACAAAGATTTTACGGATGTCATCATGCTGGATCATATTTACCGCTATGCAGCGAAGAAGAAAAGCCCCGATGTCTTTATATTGTTTACGGGTGATGCACATTTTTTAAAAGTGGCAGAATATTTGAAAGAACTTGGGAAGAAAGTGATCATTTATGGAGTGAAGTTTGGCTTTAGTAATCATCTAAAATCCGTTTCCACGAGTTATGTGGAAATGCCGAGACAATCGCAGGAAAAAGATCATTATAATGAGTTGATATTTGCTAGTTTGAGCCGATTGCGGCATAAACCGAGGACACTTGTTACGTATTGGAAGACGATCAACAGCGTATCTGATTACAACCGCGTTTCAAAAGACCGGGTAAAAATGGCATTGGACGGCTTGCTGAAACAGAAATATATTTCGAAGCAGGAGCAGGTCGGTTACAATGGCAAAGTAGTAGATGCCTTGCGTGTCGATTGGGACAGAGTGGAACGAGATGGACTGTGGAGTGAATAAATGATTTAGGGGATCAGCGCGAGTATTCGCGCTGGTTTTTTGCACTCGGATTTCAGGGCGGGAAAAGAGGAAACGTTTGGGATGCCGGACTGACGGAGCATGGGAAGTGCACACAGCATGGCGTCACGGGCGCGGCGGGGGAGTACAGCTTTCGCGGCTGACCAGTCGGCAGGGCAGTTCCAGGCGGACATTTTCATGGTGATGGCCGTTTTTGCGGTCGAGGAGGAGAGTGAGAGCGAGATGCCCCATTTCCTTTTTGGGAATGTCGATCGTTGTCAGCATCGGCACGGTTTTTTGCGAATCATTTATATTATCTATGGAAATAATAGAGGGAAAATACCCTCTTTTTTTGTGCCGTTTCAGCGCGTCCAGAACGCCGAGGGCTGTGCAGTCATTGGCGCAGAAGATGGCGGTCGGACGGCGGGGGGAGTCGAGCAGGGCGGTCATCGTATGGAAACCCTGTTCCTGTGTCTGGTCAGTCGGGTATATGTTTTCATAATTTAATGCGATCTTGTGGTTGATCAGTGCCTGATAATAGCCGATATAGCGCGTTTCATATGTACAGTCACCGATGTAGGCGATGTTTTTGTGCCCGAGGCCGATCAGATGCTCGACGGCCAGTTCCGCGGCTGCCTGACCGTTGCACACAACCTCGTCGTATTCATATTCGGTCGGATTGCGGTCGATGCCGACCAGATAAGCATAGCGCTTTTTGACGATCGGTACAAACCGGGGCGGGCATTTGCCTAAAATGATGAGTCCTGTATTTGGTTTTCTCGCAATAAACGCCAGGGAGTGGCTGGACTTTTCGGACTGGACTTTCTGTACGGGTTTATATGGCACATGATCCGGGGCGGAGCCGCTGTTTGAAAGCTCCGTCATGTCAAGCGGATTTTGTATCTCGCCAAGCACACAGTTGTTCTGTATCAGTTCCTCTTTGAGGATCCAGAAAAGTTCACGGAAAAAGGCATCTTTGTCGATGGAATCAAAGCGGGCCAGAAAAATGTCAACGGTAAACGGCTCTGCGATGTCGGTGCTGCCAAGGCGTAAGCGGCGGGCCGCGGGATTCGGAACATAGTGGAGTGAATCCGCGATCTTCCAAATATGATCCGCTAATCCGGGGTTGTTGCAGTGATGGGCCGGATTATTTAATACGCGGGAGACGGTGGAGACAGATGTTCCGGCAAGCCGGGCAATTTCTTGTAGAGACATGGTGTCCTCCTTTTTGAAGCGAAAACGTTTGCAAAATATTGAGTAAAAAATATTTGCGCCAACTTTGTTTTCTACCAATATAACACAAAATAACGATTAATACAAATGAAAACGTTTTCAAATATTCTGGTGGGATTTTTTGGATTTGGGATATAAAATAGTAACGTAAATAAAAAAAGCAGAGGAGAGCGGCGCGATCGGGTGAGTGACGCCGCTTGACGGAAATGAGGTATCCAGTGAAATATTTAAAGAGAACGGGACTTTTCATCATGCTGCTGATCGTACTAGCTTCGATGGCAGGCTGCGGGAAAAGCCAGGAGAAGGCAACGACGGTCAATATGGGTTATTTCAATAATATCACGCACGCTCAGGCGCTGTTGATGAAAGCCGAGGGAAAGCTAGAAGAGAGTTTTGGCGATGGCATTAGTGTAAAATGGAATGCGTTCAATGCCGGGCCGGCTGAAGTGGAAGCGCTTTTTTCCGGCGCTATTGATATCGGCTACATCGGGCCGGTGCCGGCGATCAACGCCAATGTGAAATCAA
Organism: uncultured Eubacterium sp.; assembly: GCA_910583555.1. Taxonomy (GTDB): domain Bacteria; phylum Bacillota; class Clostridia; order Lachnospirales; family Lachnospiraceae; genus Eubacterium_F. Next base: position 4,935 of record CAJTXO010000019.1, on the reverse strand, counting down.
AAGGTGATGTAGTTATTTTGTCCAGTGCCACGAAAGGCGGAGCTGTTTTGGTAGGACGGCAGGGATCCGGCATCAAAGGGGTAAAGGATTTATCAGGTAAGGTCGTAGCCATACCTCAGATTGGAAATACACAGCATCTAAGCCTGCTCCAGCTTCTAAGTGAAAACGGAATGAAACCGGCGTCCGAAGGCGGAGACGTGACAGTCAGCGCCGTACAAAACGCGGATGTCGCGAATATGATGGAGCGGGGAGACATTGACGCCGCGCTGGTGCCGGAGCCGTGGGGAGCGACGCTTCTCGGGCAGGGGGCGGAACTCCTGATGGATTACGATCAAATTTATATGCAGGGACAGTACGATGTGGCTGTCGTCGTTGTGAGAAAAGAGTTTATGGAAGCGAATCCGGAACTGGTTGAGAAGTTTGTGGCGGAGCATGAGGCGGCGACCAAAAAAGTGAATGAAGATGCGGCTGCGCTGAACACGATCAATGAGGAAATTGACCGCGCTACGGGGAAATCATTGAGTGAGGCCATCATTTCAGAAGCATTTGGACGGATCGGCGTGAGTACGGATCTGAACCGCGAGTCGGTGATGGGATTTGCCAGTATTAGCAAGGATCAGGGACTGATTGCGGATCTGCCGGAGGAAGGTAACTTATTTGCGGAAAAGGAGAAATAAAATGGCGCTAGAGTTTAGGCAGGTTTGCAAGCATTTTGACAACAGCGAGATGCCGACATTGAACGGGATCGATCTGGAAGTGAAAAATGGAGAATTTGTTTGTATCGTCGGAACGTCCGGCTGTGGAAAGAGCACACTTTTGAATCTGGCGGCAGGGTTGGAGATGCCTACGAGCGGCGAGATACTGCTGGACGGAGAAAAGGTGACGGGACCGGGAGCGGACCGAACGGTCATGTTTCAGGAACATGGGTTGTACCCGTGGCTCAATGTGATCGAAAATGTGAAATTTGGCATGAAACTTTCCGGCGTTCCGGCGGAGGAACAGGAAAAAAGGGCCAGACACTATTTGGAAATGGTACATCTGACCGAGTACTGTGATTATCCGATCCACCAGATTTCAGGCGGGATGCGCCAGCGGACAGCGCTGGCGAGGGCGTTGACGATGGATTCGAAAGTGCTTCTGATGGATGAGCCATTTTCGGCGCTGGATAAGCAGACTTCGAACCGTCTCCGGGAAGAACTGCAGAAAATATGGATGGAGACGAAAAAGACGATCCTGTTCATTACGCATAGTGTCGAAGAGGCTGTCTTTCTGGCCGACCGCGTCGTTGTCCTCTCGCCGGAAACTGGCAATATATCAGATATCGTCGAAATTGGACTGGGGCACCCGCGGCACGTGTATTCACCGGAATTTGTAGAACTCCGGCACGAGATTTTAGAGAAAGTAAGAGGAGAGGCAGTATGATAGGAATGATCGTTTTTTTAATTTTACTCGTGGTAGCCTGGCAGGGATTTTACTGGCTATTTGTAGATCTTCTGGCAGTCTGCAAACCATATTCGGTTCCGTCGCCTGGCGGCGTTGCCGGAAGATGTGCTGAACTTTTCAGTGACGGCACGCTGTTAGAGGCGACCGGAAATTCTCTTTTGCGCGGAATCGCCGGGTATGCGGTCGCTGTTGTATTAGGCATTGTTTTAGGTCTTTTGATCAACCACTTCAAGTATCTGCAGAAAAACCTGAAGCCTCTCGTGCTTGGGGTGCAGACACTTCCGAGTGTGTGCTGGGTCCCGTTTTCCATTTTGTGGTTCGGACTTTCAACGCAGGCAATCCTCTTTGTCGTTGTTATGGGATCTGCGTTCAGCATCGCCATTTCGGTCGATACCGCCATTAAAAATGTACAGCCCATCTATCGAAAGGCGGCATTGACAATGGGAGCGGGGAAAGGCCAGCTCTACCGCTATGTCATTTTCCCGGCAAGCCTTCCGGAACTGATCTCCGGTATGAAACAGGGATGGTCGTTTGCCTGGCGCGCGCTTATGGCCGGGGAAGTCATGACGACTTCGATCGGACTTGGCCAGACGCTTATTATGGGGCGCGATCTGGCGGATATCGATCAGGTTATGCTCGTGATGCTTGTTATCGTGCTGGTTGGTATTATCATAGATAAATGTATCTTTTCTGTGATTGAAAACAGGGTGTTAAAAAAGCGGGGGCTTGCGTGAGGGAGTGTTGGTGGTCTATGCCAGCGGTGAAGAATAAAAACGAATCCCTTGTTTATTCTTCACTGGCTGAGCTGTTGGCACCTGTGCTGAAATTGTTGCATTTTTTCACATTTTATAGTATACTTATCTCAGTAACGCCCTATAGCTTATGCAGTCTGACGGCTATGAGGCTGGATAATCGAGGTGTATGTTGTGAAAGAAGACATGTCAAATGGCAAAAAAGTCCTTGTTTCCTGTCCAATCTGCGGGTTCCGGGCTGAAGTGGACGATTTCAGTAATGACAACGAGGTGTGCGAACAATGCGGCAGGAGTACATACACATTTCGTACGTTGGAAAGTATAAGGAATGTATTTGTAGGGGAATTGATGAAGAAGGACAAGGAGTCACTAAAAAAATAGCACATGATTTCGTGAATAAAAAAAGTCTTCGGTTTTATACTAAGTAAAAAACAGGAGGCTTTTTTTATGGAACAGAACTTTAGGATCAAATCGGTACGGGCAAGGGAGATCCTTGATTCACGCGGGAACCCGACCGTGGAGGTGGAAGTGAATCTGTGCGGCGGCGCAAGAGGAAGGGGCGCAGTTCCATCTGGCGCATCGACGGGAGCCTACGAAGCAGTTGAACTGCGGGATAAAGGATTGCCGCGATATGGCGGAAATGGGGTGAAAAAAGCGGTGGATTATGTCAATCATTCCATCGGTTTTCTGCTCGACGGAAAAAATGCGCTCAATCAGGTGGAGATTGACCAGTTGATGATACGGGAAGATGGTACAAAAAATAAGGGGAAATTTGGGGCTAACGCTATTCTCGGTACTTCTATTGCCGTGGCGCGGGCAGCAGCAGAGGCAGTCGGACTTCCGTTGTACCAGTATTTAGGAGGGCCAAATGGCAGGACGCTCCCGATTCCAATGATGAACATTATCAATGGGGGCAAACATGCGGATTCGAGTTTGAACATTCAGGAATTTATGATCATGCCCGTGGGCGCAAATTCTTTTCATGGCTGCCTGGAGTGGTGCTGTAATGTGTACCGTGAACTGAAGTCACTGTTAAAACAGGGAGGACATATTACGAGCGTCGGCGATGAGGGCGGTTTTGCTCCCAACCTGCGTGATGATGAGGAGGCGCTCCAGTATATTGTTAAGGCAGTTGAACAGGCGGGCTACCGGCCGGGTGAGGATTTCCGCATCGCGATCGACGGAGCCTGTACGGAAATGTATGACGAAGCGGTGAAGCAGGGAAGGACCGGTGATTACCTTTTCTGGAAGACAGGGGAATACAAAACGCCGGAAGAGATGGTTGATTTTTGGGAAAAACTTTGTAACAAATATCCAATTTTTTCGATTGAGGACGGACTTTCCGAGGAGGACTGGGATGGATGGAAAAAATTAACGGACCGTCTGGGCGGAAGAGTTCAGCTCGTGGGAGATGATCTTTTTGTGACTAATACTGACCGCATTAAAAAGGGAATCGAATTAAATGTGTCAAATGCCGTCCTGATCAAGCCGAACCAGATCGGCAGCGTGACAGAGACACTAGAGGCCATACGGATGACGCAAAATCAACACTGGAACGCGATCGTGAGCCATCGCTCCGGTGAGACGGAGGATACGACGATCGCAGATATAGCCGTTGGCTTAAATGCCGGCCAGATCAAAACGGGTGCGCCGACCAGAACGGATCGCGTATGCAAGTACAATCAGCTTTTGCGGATCGAGGAAGAGCTGGCGGAGTCCGCGCTGTTTGCCAAACTGGTCTGAAATTTTATTGTTTTGTATTTGATAAATGGGGGACTAAAGTTTTAGTCCCTCTTAATATGGAAACTATTTTTTATCAATCCCCAGTATCATAAATTCAATTTTTACAACTAACTCTATGATCTTATCAAACAAAGAATTAAAAAATTGAAAAATTTTTACAGCAAACTTTGAAATATAGTATGCACCGCTTATTGTCATTCCGCTTTTATATCCATCAAACCAAAATCCAGTTGCTAAAAGAATTGCCAACGCAAGAAAAAGAATAGCAGAGACTTCAACAAACAAAGTAATGGCCGTACCAATCTTAATGGAACCAATTAAAAACGCAGCCGACAACAATATCATGTTTCCGCTTTCTGCTCCTATCAGTTCACTGTTTTCCCAGTTTCTGACAAGCAGATTTAACACTTTATAACAATAATTGCTTTTTCTCAGGCATAATGTCAACAATATAGAAATCAAAGTGTAGAAAATCCCTACAAAATAGTATATTGATCCAGAGAAAAAGAATGTCAATCCAAAGTTTAAAAATAAGACAATAATTACACCGAAGTTCATGGAAAATCATCCTTCCGTATTCTTATTTAACTGTACTCATCTTTCTTTTGCAATTCGTATTATATTTACTCAATGTAATCTGTGAGTTCCCCATTAAAAATATTTTCCAAATTATACTATATATGGACTATTATTTCAAGATGAATTTTAGGTAAAAAGAATGGTGTTTGGTGTCTAATTTATTGGCAAAATCTGTTGACTTTCAAAAGGTAGTGCAGAAGATTTCAAGCAGGGGTCTCTAAATCAATTCCGGATTAGAAACTAAATTTTTGGGGTTTTTGTCATAAGAGTTTCTTTTATTAATGATTCGTCTTTGGTCCGTTTTATCAAAAAAATATACTTATAAATTCATTCCCGTGTTCCGGGAACTGTATTTTCCGGGCATTTCCCCCCGATTCTTGCCCATTTCCCCCACCCCCCGTCCGAAGATGGCGACTCT
>CAJTXO010000018.1 GCA_910583555.1 uncultured Eubacterium sp. | reverse complement strand
ACTATCATACAGGTTTGCTCCGGTTTTGTATAGGTACGCACTATCTACCGTTTACAAATATCCTATCATTCTCTACACATTGACAAATTTCTTCCATTTTCTCATAAAAGAAAACTGATTGTTTTTCAAATAACGTTTCACTATCATTATCAATATTTTGTTCAATAATAGCATGAATTTTTAAACTAAAAATCCGATGATTCCAAAAAATGATATATTTATCAATCTCCCCTTCTGTATTTCTTAAAATTAAGTCCTCTCCCTCATCTATGTCTCTTATATAATGAAAAATCAATTTTTTCAACAGTTCATTCACAGTCATATCCACTGCAATTCGATATAACAACTTATTTCTATTAACACGATTAATCGGCAATATATAATGAAATGTTTCATGAATGAGGTGCGGAATATACTTAGGAAGATCCACCAAAGCATCATAAGGCAAATCAAATGAAACTAATGCCTTTCCAGCATCCCCATGTCTTCTTTCTTCATCCACTATAAAGCAAATTTTTGAACATATTCGCGTCGTAATATTAAAATTCACACAAAAAACAACATCATGCTGCTTCTCAATTTGGTACTTTGGAATCATATAACCTATGTACAATATCGTTCTAATAATACCATAGTACGCACGCAATATGTTATTATAAGAACCACTATAATAAGAAATCGGACGTTCTTTATCTATAACACCTCTATTTCCTCCTACAATATGTTCATATGTTTCTTTCATAGATTCAATACACTCTACAATTGTTCTCATCAAGTAATTCCTTGTTTCTCGTTTACTATTACTTATATAGGAAATGTACTTGCGCAAATTGTCAATAAACGCCCTCATCTGAAGATAAAGTTCCTCATGCCACTGTTTGCTAAATACCGAATTAATATTCTGCTCATATTCTGAAAATAAGATACTCATTTCAGCCTCAAAAGTTGAACCCTCATCAATTCCTTCAATTTCTTCAATAGCATCTTTCAATTCAGCATATTTAATAGTATTATGTTGTTTATTTTTTAATTGATCTTGATCAATCTGTGCAATCCGCATTAAAATCTCCTCATTCAATGCCTCATCCAAAAACGCTTGATTTTGTTGCACTTTTTCCTCATAATAAATGGTTGTTTGGCTCTGGTATAGAGCAGACTTGTATTCTTCATTCTCTGCATTCAAAAGACCATTACTGCTATACATTTCCAAGAATTTCTGATTAATCGGAATATTTATTTCGACATCATGTGCACCAAAAAGTTGATGGGCATTCTTCTTCACTTGTAACTTCTGCATATCCCCTGACAAATGTTCATTAAACTTTTTCCAATAGTGCCTGCCTTCTTCTGTATTCTTCAACGTCAAATGAACGCTTGCCCACATTCCCTCTTCCTTGTAGTCTTCGTCCATTTTCTCTGCATAATTTATACCTGCAATTGTATGTGTTGTCTCTACCAGATATTGCATCTCTGCCGGTACTTTCTCAGAAGAAATGGTTCTAAACTTTATTTTTCTTATAAGTTCTACCACTTTACTAAAGTTGCCAAGATAATTAGACGCCATCACAATCACAAAATCTTCTGAACCTAAAGAATTATATATTTCAAATGCGATATCCCTCTCAGAATCCATATAGCTATTTATACAATCGCTGATATTATCTGCGACAGCTGACAAATTGAACGCACCTCTTGTATCATAATCTTGTATATAATCAGTGAAGAAATCATTCAGCCGAATCGACGTTAATGCAAAATAAACCCACTCCTTTACTTTCGAGACAAGGAGTCCTTTCTTTTGTAATCCTTTTTCATCATATACAAACACCTTATCTTTTTCTCCATGTATTTTTCGATAAAGATGAAACGATTGAACATTCCCCACAAACCCAGGAGCTTGCTTCAAAAACAAATACTCCCGCATTGTTGTTACCTTTTTAATTGATATCCTATCATAATATGACCAAAGAATGTTTGGAATTTTTGTTCTTACGTTATTCTGCGAATTAATGTTCTGATTATTTTCCTGAACATCTTTGTAGATTGTTATTAAAATCCCTTCTGTTTCTTGATACATTTTGTCCCTCCGCTGTTACTGCAATAGTTCAAAACGTCTCGCAGAAAACTACGAGACGTCCTAATCTTTATAAGTAATCAAATTTTCCAATGTCTTGGATGGTGATAGGTAAAACTGGTATTTGACGCATCACACAACCCTCTTCAGAAAGTCCACCTTCAATATAACAACTTTTGAAGGCATTTACATTTTTATCTAGTAAATTGATATCCCATGTACTACCTTCCATCCCCAACTCACACATCGTATCTCTTCTCATATGTGCAATATGAGCAATCTATTTCCAATAAAGATAGGTAAAAACATCTTGTTCAACACAAAGAACTGTTACGATGCAGTTCCGATTGGCACAGTCTCATCCTGCAAAAGCTTCATTCCCCATTCGCTACCGGATTCTCACCACCTTGAATCTCCCCATGTTTCCCCCGCCGGTAACTTAACCCTCGCCGTCCCCGTCAATACACATTCCTTCTTCTGATTAAAGATTTCCGTTTTCAGCACAGCATGGCTATCCATACTTTCGATCGCAACGATCACCGTCACCGTATCACCAATATAAACAGGTTTTACAAACCTGCTTTCCTGCGACAGATAAATCGTTCCAGGGCCCGGCATATACATTCCCAAAACCGTTGAGATAAGCGAATTCAGCAGCGCCCCATGCACGATCTGCCCGGCAAACACAGATTTTTCTGCATAACTCCGATCCACATGAACGGGATTAAAATCACCACTTATTTCCGCAAATTGATATACATCTGTTTCCGATATCGTCTTGGAAAACGAACCGCTGTCACCCACAGAAAATTTTTTACACATTTTTCTCTCCTGCACATTCTTCGCATTTCTGTTCCAACTTGATTAGATCTTTTCTTCTCTCTTTCCGTCTCTTACAGGGAATGCCTGCATAGATTCCCCATTCATCCAGGGATTTATTTACCAGAGACATACTTCCTACCGCTGCCCCCTCCGCAAGCACGACATCGGGCAGAATACACGTTCCCGATCCTATGATAACATGTTTTTGCAGGATCACCGGGCCGCCGGACACACGACGAAATTCATCTGGTACGGTTGGATTTGTCAGAAATCCCCCCGAATAATCATCCGTTTCAGCGTAAATGACGCATCTGGATGACAGACCCGAAAAATCCATCATGGAGATCCCTTTTGTCCCCCCAAAAAGAGCCGAGTATGCCCCTATGTGAATGTAGTTACCTAACGTGATATTTCCACTTAGTATACAAAAATCATCAATCCTTACATTTTCTCCGATCGAAATATCCGATGGCGCGTAAATGCTTGCCTTACGACTGATCAAAACATTTTCTCCACAGTGCTTAAAACCAAGAGCCATAACCTCTTCCTTTGAATAAAAACTATCCATAACTACGGCCTCCCTTTCTTTGTCATTATTTCCCAAAAATCCTTTACGGAGAAAGAATACTGTTTTGTAAAACACTCCCTGACACGCTCATCCTCATACATTTCAAGAAAATACCGGATCCCTGCTTCCTGTATCCGCCACTGAGCGCTCTCCAGCAGTAAGAAAAACTTCTCACAAATGATTTCCACTTCTTCCTTCGCCTCCGGGTTTCTCATGTATTCGCGAAACGTCCTGACAAAGTAGGAATCTTCCATATTTCTTATCACCAGGTCCCATACTGCCCCTGACTCCACCAGACTCCGCAGGATATTATCCTCTGTATATGCACTTGTATTTTCATTTGTATCATGACAGAATCTCGTCATTTTCACTAACACTTTCGGGATTACATAAATTTCCGCATGCTGCACAAGCTCAAGCCACATATAAAAGTCGGGCAGCTGACGGCACGCATTTCCTACCGCATTTAATCTTATGTATTCCTCTCTTCGGATCAGAATAGAAGGATGGCATAATACATTTCCAAATTGCCAAAAAAGTTTCATCCACTCATACCGGCTTCGGTTTTTCTGAATAAAAACCTGCTCATCCAGTTCTTTCTTATTCTCATCAATGTATCTGCCCCAGGAAAAGCAGGCTGCAACCTCTTCATGCTTTTCCAGATAATCCACTTGAAGCGCCAGTTTCTCCGGCTCCCAAAAATCATCCGAACTCGCCAGAGCGATGTATTTTCCCGTTGTCTTCCGTTTCAGCTCCTGATCTCTCCTCCCCGCATTATCAGGAAAATAGAATTCACCGGCAAAATGTTCTGCATACCGCTTCATGATCTCCACCGTACGATCCGTAGAACCATCATCCGCCACGATCAATTCAATATTTTGATATGTCTGGTTTAACACACTCTCTATCGCCTCTGCTACAAACGCCTCATGATTATACGCCGGCAGGATCACACTGACAAGCGGGCCGTCTTCCAGCAGTTTATCATCTACCGTATACTCCCATCTCAAATCCAGTTTCACCTTTTGATCCTTCGTGAGAACGTACAGCGTACTCGTATCCGTCAGGGCGAGCTTTTCAAATACTTCCTCGCCAAAATATTCCTTCCCGAGGGCATTTACATAAAATCCCTCTTCTTCCAGCCTTCTCATAAGACCGCTTTTGCCATAACGTCTGCAATGATCTCCCTGGCCAAACCGCCTCCAGTTCTCAGCTTCCGACAAACCCCACTCCTCATCGATGTCCTCCATATCCAGGGAAATCGGCACCAGAAACACGAGAAGTCCCTGCGGTTTTAAAATACGTTTCAACTCCCGCATCGCCTTTCTGTCATCCTTTACGTGTTCCAAAACATGAGAACAGATCACGAGATCATAGGTTTCCCCTTCGACCATGTTCATATCCATAATGTCCGATCCAAATGTCACACCGTCCATATACAGGTCCGTTGACTCATAGTCCACATGGGGACAGCATGTCTGGATCCATGTTTCTATGGTTGCCGCCGGCGCGATCTGCAGCACCTTCGCATGCTCCTCGGCCTCACACAATCCCGCTTTCTGCAAAAAGGAAATGATCATCCGGTCCCTGTCGCTGCTGCCACAAACCGGGCACAGATATTCCTCTTTGTTCAGCGTCTCATCCCAATGCACCTGTGCACCATACCGCTTCTGCATCTCGAAATACCAGCCTGACAGCGGACTATACATGACCTCTCTGCCGCAGCAGGAACACCGGCGTTTATTCTCACAACCCGCTAATACTTTTTCAAGGCTATGTATAAATAGATCCAGCATGGATAAAAACACCGTAAGATTCGTTTCCAGAAAATCCTGTTCCTGACATACACCGCACATATCGTGAAATGTATCAAATACCTCCCGCTGGGAAACATACTCAGAAAATTCAAGTATTTCCCTGAGGTCTGGAACAAACGCCCGCATATCCCGAATCCCTTCAAGAAGCACCTGGCTTTCCATTGTCCCATCATGAAATTTTTCTCTTATACCAGTACAGTACTCAACTGCCAGTGATAGATATTTTACTTTCCGATCACGTTCTCTTCCCATAACAGCCTCCTCTCAATTACTCACCAAACAAATGATCTCTTCCGCCACTCTGACCACAACCTCTTCTTCCAGATCCGGATAAATGGGAAGAACGAGGATGCGTTTGGAATACTCCCTTGCCCGATCCAGCTTTGTATCCTTATATTGATCGTTAAAACAGACCTGGTCTGACGTCAGCGGATAAAAATATTTTCTCGTATGGATACCCCGGCTCTTCAACCTGTCATAAACCTTGTTTCTGGTTTCCTCGTCTGAAAACAATAGCGGAAAATATCCATAATTTGAAACAACATCCGGGTTATGCACATTCAATACGATCTCTTCACACCCCGCCAATTTCTTCTCATAAAGTTCCGCAATCTCTTTCCTTTTGAAGATATTACTCTCCATATATTTCAAATTGCACAATCCCATCGCGGCAGCAAACTCATTCATTTTCGCATTTGCCCCCACAGAAACTACAAGTTCTTCCGAGCGGATTCCGAAATTTTTCAGATCATACAGCCGCTCATACACATCCCGGTCCGAGGAACAGACCGCTCCTCCCTCTATCGTATGAAACACTTTCGTCGCATGAAAACTAAAAACGGACAGATCACCAAAAGAGGCAATTCCCCTTCCCTGGTACGACTCGCCAAAAGCATGCGCCGCGTCATAAATCACTTTCAGATCATATCTGGAGGCAATCTCCTGTATTCTCTCCACATTACATATATTTCCATATACGTGGACCGGCACGATGGCAACTGTTTTCTCCGTGATCAATGCTTCTATTTTTTCCTCATCGATCGTAAAATCCTCTTTGATGTCACAGAACACCGGCACCAGTCCATTCCGTAAGATTGCATGTGTTGTGGAAACAAATGTGTAGGGGGTGGTGATCACTTCGCCCCCTTTCGGAAAATCCATCACCTGAATCGCCAGCTCTAATGCCATATGTCCATTCACCATCAGCGATACCTGTTCTACATCCAGATACTCACACAGCTCTTTCTCCAGTTCATTGTGAAACTTCCCCATATTCGTCAGCCAGCGTGAATCCCATATGGGTTTTATCATCGATATGTACTCTTCCATCGGAGGCATAGAGCTTTTTGTGACAAAAATTTCTTTTGACATAAGTTCCCTCCTACTTTCCGGTTTGATCCAAAACGTCGTAACAACTACATTCAATTTCCTTTTCTTGACTTAGCTAACATACTCAATGCCGGTTCATTTTCTCATTTGTACCTTCTGCCGGAATTTTAACGTCAGCGCATTTCTAGCATATTGACACAAAAATAAAATTTCGATATAGTATACATAGTAATCAAAAACTTATACCGAGGTGATCACATGTACATTTACATAGATTTTTACAAACAATTTCAGTGCATCGGCAGCTCGTGCCGAAATAGCTGCTGTAACGGATGGGGCATTCCTCTGGATCCGGCAACCGCTCAATATTACCAAAACGTAAACGGTGAATTTGGCGATCTTCTCCGGCAGACCATCCATTGGAACGAATCAAAAAATTTAGCTTTCGTAAATCTGACCGCTGAACGAAAATGCCCTTTTCTCGACAAAGACGGCCTATGCCGTGTCTATCTTGAATGCGGAGAAGAACATTTGAGTGACACATGTAAAGTATTTCCCCGCTCCAAACTTGACCTCAGTGGAAATTCCATGCGGGGTTTTTCGATGTCCTGTGAAGAGGTTTTACGGATCCTCTATGATAAAACCAGTCCCGTTCATCTTTGCGCTGAGGGAACTACGGATATAAAATCAATGGACGACCTAACATTTTATGAACTATCACAATTCATCGGATGGGGGATGGAACTGCTTCAGGATGAAAACATCCCCTTTTATGCGGGACTTGCAACGGTTGTCGCCATAGGTCTTGAAGCAGAAAAGCCATTTCGGGATCAGGATTATGAATCCTTTGAATCTGTCATCCTCCGCTCAGATCATGTCTTGCAGCAATTCATGCAGGCAAAAAAAGATCAAACTCCCGAAATGGAGGAATTTGCATGGAACTTTATTTTTGGTATTACTGACACATTCTGCCATTTACTAAATGAATCTGATTCGTATGAAAAAGAAATACTGTTGTGGAAACAGGAAATATTTCACATGAATGATCAGCAACGACGCAGTCATCTCCTGGATTGCTGGAACAACCGAAATGATCATCCGGAACACTTACAATTTCTTCGTCGGTTGGCTGCTGCTTTTTTTCATTCCCATGCTATGAGGCTGGTATGCGACACATCTGATTCAATCTTTTTAAGAGACCTCAGTAATTATATGATTTTGGCAAAAATCATACCATTGATATGGGACAGCTGCCCGCGCACAAATGATCCGGCATATTTTTCCGGCTTAAGCCACCTTGCACACCATTTTGAACAATCCAGCCTTATAAAAAAATTCATCTGGCCAGTGATCCATGACCTCTTTCACCCTGACCTTTATACTTATGCTATGGCTTTTATGGTACTGTTTGGAGAATGAAAGGGGGGCAGATCCTCCCCCTCTTTCATTCCTTAATTTCAAAAGTGTTCAGTTTCTCGATCACATACGCGAGTTCCTCCTCTGCCATTCCAAAATACATAGGAATGCTGAGGATGGTCCTGCTTATCTCCTCTGCAATTGGTAATGTACCCTCCATCATTTTCAAATCACGGTATGCTTCCTGTCTGTGTATCGGAACCGGATAATGTTTTACCGTCCCGATCGTAAACTGTGCCAAATACTTTTCCAAAGCATCCCGCTCCGGACAACGAACCGCGAACACATGATAAATATGCTCATAGTCTTCTGTACTCCGCGGCGGAAGGATAAGTGCCGGATTTGTTATCTCATCAAAATATCGTGCTGCTATCTCCTGCCGCCCCCGGTTCCATTTATCAAGACGTTTTAACTTTACACGTAAAAAAGCCGCCTGCATCTCATCCAGCCGGCTATTGACTCCCTGATAAATATGATGATACTTGTAATCCGAACCATAATTCGCCAATACACGAACTTTCTCTGCGAGTTCTTCATTATTTGTAACAACACAGCCGCCATCGCCAAGGGCCCCGAGGTTTTTTCCCGGATAAAAACTAAACCCGGCGGCATCACCCAGGGCTCCCACCCTTCTTCCCTTGTATCTGGCTCCATGCGCCTGCGCTGCATCCTCAATCACCTTTAGCCCATTTCTGGCCGCGATCGCCATAATAGCATCCATATCTGCCGGGCGCCCCTGTAAATGAACAGCTATGACCGCCTTTGTCCTCGACGTAATTTCCTTTTCAATCCGGCAAACATCAATATTATATGTTCCAAGATCCGGTTCCACAAAAACAGGGCGCGCCCCTGCATAGGAAACCGCCAGTGCCGTGGCAATAAACGTATTCGAGGGTATGATCACCTCATCTCCCCTCCCGATCCCCATCGCACGCAAAATCAACGTAAGGGCATCTAATCCCGTTCCCACGCCCACGCAAAACCCAGCGCCGCAGTAGGACGCAAACTCTTTCTCAAACAACTGGCACTGTCTGCCAAGAATAAAACTACTGGCATCCATCACCTGCTCATATACCTGATTGAGTTCCTCACGAATTTCCTCATGCATTGGCCGAAAAGTCGCAAACGGCACAGTTATCTTCTGATTCATACCATCATCCTTCCCTAACCTCATAGCTCAATATAGTTACAAATTTCTGCCGCCAGCTTTTTCGTAAAGTTCACACTTCCAGCATAATTCAAATGTTCCAAATCCTGACAATTACCTTTGTTTGCACTAATTTCCAAATCCTTTTTATAATTTAAATATATAAAAAGAAAAAACATAATCTATATCATCTGCACGGTAGGCAATCTCCGTCAATGTTTCAGATTTCTTAGTTCTGACGCCCCTTATGCTTACGGCTCCGTCAGACTGCTGCAATATTTATATTATAAGTCTTTTTACATTTTTTGCAACAAAATTCAGGGGCTTACCTCTTTCGCTTTTCACAAATCTTTATGCATTCTATTTATGTCCCCCATTAAGAGTGACGACTGCACCGTTCATAATATTCATGTCATCCGACAATAGCCGGATAATCACTTTTGCAATTTCGTCCGGTTCTATTTTTCTGCCCAATGCGGTATGACGGATTGGTTCCTCCGGATCCTTTCCCTCAAAGATCGAACTCATATCCGTATCAATTAGTCCCGGGGCAATCGCATTAACTGTAACACCATACTTATACGTTTCTGCAGCCAGTGATTGCGTAAAGGCGATCAGCGCAGCTTTTGATGATCCATAAATTGAATTTCCTTCATAGATCTCTGAAGCGGCAGTCGATGCAATGTTGATAATTCTTCCATACTTTTGTCTGGTCATATTGCGCAAAATTAATTGGGTCAGAATCATCGGCGCAAAAACATTCACGTGATATAAATTCTTCAAAAAATCAGTTTTCGTCAATTGAAACAATCCCATGTGGCCAATTCCTGCATTATTTATTAATATATCAATTGTCTTTTTGTCTCCGGCTATTTCCCGATATGCATTTTTAATACACTCTTCCGATCCCAGATCTACACATACAGGCCGCACCCAGACACCATACTCATCCGATATATGCTTTATAAATACTTCAAAATCCGGACTGATCGCTCTGACCATAGCCCAGATATTTATGCCATTTTGGGCAAGTTCAGTCAGCACTGCCCGCCCCAGCCCACGGTTTGCACCAGTTATAATAGCATTCTTAGCCTGTAATTGTTCCATCATCTATCCTCTCCTATATAAACAAATCTCGACATACTTTCTATCATCTTATATCCATCCCATATAAATGCAAGTTCCATCGTCTGCCCAAGTGAAACAATCCGGTCTACGCCCCGCACACCATTGCGAAACACCATCTCTTTCACGGCTTTCTGTTCAATTCCCAAAACAGATATGGTCTGGCACTGCTTTGTGAGAACAGGAATTATTTCATCCAGTTCTTCTGCCGTGTATTCAAAAAAGTACCCCCCGCCATTTTTATAATCCATTAAGTCCGGTGTCAAATGATCAACTTCCATTCTCACAATATAATTATCGGATGAAATGAGGTGGTATCCCGTCCCTTTCATGGCGAGCAGACAAACCGATGTGTATTTATCAACGGCCTGTATTGGTTTCATGGGATAGTCTTTTTTTACAAGAAGTTCCATATAGTTCCAAAACTTTTCTTTCGCCTCCTCAACGGCTGTTCCGGTCCAGACAACTAATCTGGGCGAGCTGCAGGCATTTTGATCTGTATAATAAGTATCTGTATAAAAACCCTTTGCCACCTCTTCCGGATCTTCGTTGAGATACTGATTGGAATTAATGACTGCGATGGAATGACGGTCTGCAAATGCCATTTCAATCGCTCTTGCAGGAATCGGGGTTTTCCGGATCGTTTCAATCGTGTTATCTCCGCCCCATATAATACGAACATCACAGACAGAAGATAATTCAGCCGTGATCTCATCACTGTGTTCATATCTTATGATGCAAAAATACGGCTTCATATTTTTATGAGTAGTATTCAACAATTCATTCATTGCATTGCATATAAGATCAACCTGAGGAAATTCTTTTTGTGACACCCGGATCAGAGTACAATTGCCTGCCAATATGGAGGATGTCATTGAAACCGCAAAATTCACAGGAACATTTGACGGCGCAACATGAAAAGCGACTCCCCGACCCATCCGGCAGCTATGGTCTTCATGCTTCTGACGCACAGACTCAATGGAGGCCCTCCGGATCCAATAAGCATACGATATGATATCGACAAAAGGCCTTGTTTTCGGATCTTTCAGCAGTGCTTTTGACAAGTCCGCCAGAAAATCAATTACTTCACTTGAAAAAGTTTGTAAAGCCGGTGTCGTAACCATATTTTGTAAAATATCCACGTCCCCTACTAAAAAATCAATATGAGTGAACTCGATCTGCATATGTATCACTACACCCCCTTAATTCAGCGCTTTTCATTCTTCCAATAATTTTTATATACTTTCCTTTTCTGCCGCAGGGGCAGTCATCTTCACCAAGTATAATCCCCTCATCCTCGGTAAGCAGGGAATGCCCCGGGTATGAATGCGGCAGTGCTGAAACAACCTGAATAATCCCCCTGCTCCCATTGGGACAAACTGAAAAATCGCGATAATCCCTGATAATAACATCGGAATAATTACTGGCATGTAAATTCCCACACTCACATTCAGCATAAATACACCCCGTCTGCTCAACCATTCCGTAATGATCCAGAAAATGTCCAATTCCGCACATTGTATGTAAACTGTCCTTAAATTGTTCTCTGGTGACGGCATCCGACTCCAGTCTTTTCCAGCCTCCCCCCGTCATTAAAAAAGCTTTACTCATGTCATATTTATTTTTCATTTTGAGCAGTTCAAGATAAAAATGCTGCCAAACCATAAAGGTAAATCCAAAAATTATAAATCTCTCTCCACCGTATTTTCCCAGAAATTTTTCCAGCACCTCCGTATTGAGTGACATATCCTGATTCAATACATATACGGTTTCTCTCGCCACAACACTTAGACCGATAATAGCGGCCCCTCTGGCAGAAAACATTTTGCGGTCTTTCAAAACCGCCGGGGTATCAATAACAAGTAAAGGCAGCCTCTTTTTCCCCCAGAAGTCGGATAAGATCTTATTCATAACCTTCTGCTGGATCATAGCAGTTTCCCGATCTAGAAATATTTTAGAAACACGCTGTCCGGTTGTTCCGGAAGACGTCATTGTCTTGAATACGGAGGAACGGTCTATGCTCAGCAAATTGTATTCCTTAAACATCCTGACCGGGAAAAAAGGAATATCTTCCAAGCCTTTCACCATATTCTCATTATAGTGAATCGCTTCTAAAAAGCCTGAATACTTACTGCAATGCTCTTTATGAAATCTTGTTAATTCAATTAATTCACTCATCAGTAACCGGTTTTTATCTTCCTTATTTAGTTCATATGGATCTAATTGGTAGAAATCATCAATCATTATAGTTCTCCCATACTTCTTTTATTCTTTCTACAATCTGAACATCCGTGAGCCCAGCTTTTGACCAGACAAATCTCTGTGTCCCGGCTTCTGTAAATGAATCCGGAAAACCAAGAAACACCTGCCTTGGTGCATTTCTTTTCTGTGCTTTGTATTCTGCAACAGCACTGCCCATACCGCCAATCACATTATGTTCTTCAACTGTAACAATAAGTTCATAATCCCCGAATATCTCATCCAGCGTTTCTGTGTCAAGCGGTTTAATTGTATTCATATTGTAAAGAGAGCACTCGATTCCATCGGATGACAATATCTGAACAGCCTTTAACGACTCAGCAACCATAAGCCCGGTCGCAATCACGGCAATCCTGCCCCCCTTACGGATTGGAACAAGTTTTCCAACCTCAAATTCAAAATCATGTTCATAAACAACCGGACAATTTGTTCCCCCACTTAACCGGATATATACAGGTACGTCGTTAGAAGCTGCATATTCCGCCATTTTGATCGCCTCTAAACCATCCGCCGCTGAGAGCACTGTCAAATTGGGCAGTGCTCTCATAAACGCCAGATCCTCTGTAGCCCAATGTGACACACCGGATTTTGCTGCCACCACACCTGCTGCCGTCCCCACTATTTTAACATTGCACTGCATATGGGACAAATGCTGCCTGATATGCTCAAGACTGCGCACGGCAATAAAAGAGGAATACGTGGTGGCAAAAACACAATCGCCATCCAGCGCCAGCCCTGCAGCAATTCCAATCATATTTTGCTCAGCAATCCCCACATTTATAAATTTCTCCGGATGTGAATTTTTAAATCGATCCATCCCGGACAAAAGTGCCAAATCTGCTGTCAATAACTTCAGGTTACTTTTATTTTCTGCTATCTTAGGAAGCGCAATTCCAAAGAATGCGCCTCTCTGTCCAAGTCTCGCCCAAGTTCTGATGTTAATTGGCGTCACTTTCATTCAAGCGCACCTCCCATAATTTCCTTTTTCGCAATTTCATATTCACTCTGGGAAAGACTGTGATGATGCCATTCCGGTCTGTTCTCAATAAAAGATACACCCTTTCCTTTGACCGTATCGGCAATAATAATATGCGGTCTTTCTGCTGACGTATCACAAAATGCCTTCAGCAAATCATACGTATCATGACCGTTACATTCTGACACGTGCCAATTGAAACTTCTCATTTTATCCGGCAGGCTGTCGATTCCCATCACATCTTCCGTATTCCCATCATAGCATAAATGATTTCTGTCAATAATTGCTGTCAGATTATTCAATTTATAGTGGGCAGCCGCCATAAAAGCCTCCCAAACAGATCCCTCATTTAATTCCCCATCCCCCATCAACACATAGATCCTGCTGTCTCTCTTATGGTTTTTTGCACTTAACGCCAGTCCAATACCAAACGAAATTGCCATTCCCAGACTTCCCCCTGAATATTCCAACCCGATCTCCGGTCTTCGGGGATATCCCGTCAGACGGCCGCCATCTTTTTGAAATTCAAGAGTCTCCTCACGGGTAATAAATCCCTTTTCTGCCAAAGCCGGAATATGCGCCAATACACAGTGGTTTTTGCTTGGAATAAATCGATCTCTATTGGGATCAAGAGGATTATTACTATCAAAATTCAAAACCTCTCCATACAAAGTCGCTAAAATCTCTATCGCCGAAAAACTTCCCCCAAGATGGGAACCGTTATTCCCAGCCTCCCGTGCCATATCCAGCCCCATCAGCCGCATCCTTTTCGACATTTCCCTAAGTCTTTGCGCATTTGCCATGGATACTTCTATCTTCATAACCTTCCTCCATCCAGAATCATAATATGTCCCGTCATATAACTTGCGTCATCCGATGCCATATAAAGTGCCGCCTTGGCAATTTCTTCCGGTTTTCCCATTCTGTGAATGCTCATTCGGTCCAGCACTTTATTCCGTTCTGTTTCCGATTTATAACTTCCCATATCCGTATCAATAAGACCCGGTGCAATTCCATTCACCCTCACATTATACGGTCCCAATTCTTTTGAAACGGACTTTGTGATCCAGATCATTGCCGCCTTGCCGGATCCATATGCCAGATACCCCGGACTGGTTTCAATCCCCCCAATCGAACACATATTTATAATACAGCCCGACTTTTGTTTCATCATCTGTCTTGCCACTAATTGCATGATCTGTACCTGTGCAAAAACATTGACCTCGTATACTTCTTTCATTTTTTCAATCGGCGTCATGGTGAGCAGTCCCCCGAAAGGCACACCGGCATTATTTATTAATACATCCACCTTTCTTTTCTCACTCAGTATTTTCCTGATTCCATCTCTGATTTGATCCCCATCTGTTAAATCAAAATATATCGGTTTAACCGTCACCTTTTCTATAGCTGAAATATCCTGAAGCATTTTCTCAAATTCAGGATCAGACTTGCGTGCACAAGCCCATATATCATAATGATTATGTGCAAATGTTTTTACCAGACAGGCGCCTATTCCACGATTGGCGCCTGTAATAATAACTGTTTTCATTTTGCTCTATTGCCCCTTTTCTAATCCAAATGTAAGGGGCCCATTCCGGGGCACCGTCTCCATGATTTTTGGAACTGTCATTTCCCGAAAGCCCCTTACCAAAAAATCTTTTTTTACCGATTACAATTCCACATCATATTTTCGAATAAGTTCTTTTCCCTTTTCATATGAAGAGAAATCAATAATATCGTCTGTATCAAACATGATTCCAAAAACTTCCTCCAGAGAAGCCACCAAATCCATATGACCAACAGAATCCCATAATTCAACCCCCTGATATTCCAACCCATCTAATTGTTCTTCTGTTACCTCAAAACTTTCTTTGAAAACATTATTATATTTTTCTAAATTTGTCATCTTACTCTTTCCTTTCTATTTAAGA
Source organism: uncultured Eubacterium sp. (assembly GCA_910583555.1). GTDB lineage: Bacteria > Bacillota > Clostridia > Lachnospirales > Lachnospiraceae > Eubacterium_F. The sequence continues at coordinate 71,366 of CAJTXO010000018.1, read as the reverse complement.
TACTGAATATCAGTTCCTTGTTTAAAATATTCATCCGTAAAAATCATCGGCAATATTTCAATTTCCTTTACGCTAAGTTCCATAATTCCCCAAGACAATCCTACTCCGAATCCACATATCATTACTTTCTGCGTACCCTTCTTTTTTCCCTTTGATAGTTCATCCACTAACGTTACAAGTATGGACGCTCCGTTTGTATTGGCATATCTTTGAATTGATAGAGGTAGCTTTTCCTGTGATATTCCCGACTCCTCAGCTATATGCCTTAAAATAAACTGATTCGCCTGATGAAATACAAAGGCATCATATTCTTCCAGTTTTCTACTAAAAAGAGTACAAAATTCAGAAATAGCTTCTGGAACACTCTCTACTGAAAAATTGAATACTTTCTGACCATCCATATAATACTGAAACGTTCTCCAATCTACATGATCAGCACTCACCGGAAAACGCTCTCCACGCGGATTCATGATCGCCTGAAATCCAGAACCATCTGATTTTAACAGATATGGTACCTCTCCGTCCCCACATTCCATTAATATTGCCGAGCCAGCATCACTAAACATCATAGAATTTGTATGATCCTCTGTGATTTCCCGTTTCGGAATAGCGTCTCCGATCAATACCAAACCTCTTCCGCTCCCCATGTTCTGCAATAGACCAGCCATAACATAAATACCATGAACAACAGCCGTGCACCCCATATTAATGTCAAAAACAACCGACTCTCTATCCATCCCCAGACGTTGTTGTAAAATAAAAGCAGTAGAAGGCGTTTTATAATCAGGTGTCTGTGTTAAAAAAATAAGCACGTCAATATCTTTTCCACTTAGGTTTTCCTGTTCCAATATTTTTTGGGATGCCACATAACATAGATCAGAAGCCGTTTGTTTTTCATGTACCCAATAACACTGTTTAATTCCTGTTATCTTTTCAAATCGATTTACCAGTTTGGGACCATAATATTCCATAAAGTCTTCTTTGCTCATCTTATTTTTAGGCATCGCACATGCAATACAGGAAATATTCACATGCCGCAATATTCCATTTGCCATATAAAACACCACCTTAATAATAATATTATACTAAAAAATCTTAATTCGGTCAACTATGTATGAAATAAAGAATAACGTTGATTCACCATATGAACTTTTTACAACTAACCTAACATACTATACAGCTTCTTTCCAGCATCATTTTTCGGAATCTCCATCGTATACTCCGCTTCAAACGCCATCTTATTCAAACCTGTTTTCTCTGCCAGAAAACCTCTTACCGCTTCCTTGTTTTCCTCTTTCGTTATATAGATCTTCATAGAGTCATCCGAACCCACACAGGCACACTCCATGCCCTCAAAATGCTGTTGCAGCATCCTCTCACACTCATCCAAATTTACCCGGTTTCCATACAATTTCAAAAAGCGTTTCTTTCGTCCAACAATATAAAAATATCCATCCTCATCAAACTGAGCCATGTCTCCTGTCATAAGAACGCCATTTCTCTCATCGCCTTTTTGCAAATCAGCCAGACACTCCGCGTATCCCAATGTCACATTGGCTCCCTCGTAAACCAGTTCGCCTGTTACATGCGGGGTATCAATCCGTTTTCCCTCTGCATCCAGCAAATAAAAACGCCCCCCTGGGATCGCGATCCCCATACTCCCATACTTTTCCAGTGATCTGTCATATGGAAGATAAGACATTCTCGCCGTCGCTTCTGTCTGTCCATACATCACGTAAAAACGTTTATCGTTGTCTTTGGCATACGTTGCAAATTCCCGGTGGATCTCTGGCAGCAGCTTGCCGCCAGCCTGTGTCATGGATCTAAGGGACGGGAGCTTCATACGGAAAAAACGAAGTTTTTTCAAGAGTTCATATGTATATGGGACACCCGCTATAGAAGATGCCTGTTCCCGTTTGAAAAAATCCCAAAAATTCCGTTGTGCATAGCTTGTCTCCGTCATAAGAATCGTAGCCCCTACCAACAAATGGCTATTGATCACGGAGAGTCCATACGTATAATGCATGGGAAGCATCGTAATCGGTCTCTCCGTATCCGTAAGTTCTAAATATTCTGCAATCGACTTTGCATTTTCTTCGATATTTCGATAAGACAGCCTTACTAATTTAGGACTTCCGGTAGAACCGGATGTGGTAAGAAGTAATGCCAGTTCCGGATACAATTTCGCTTGTGCAGTTTCCCTTTTCAAAAGGACATAACCATATTTCCTTAATATCACCGTATCCGCAAACTCATCCCGCATCTCTTCTGGCAGCCACATATAACCCGGCTCATATGTCCTCACCAAATCCTCTAAAAGCTCCTTATCCAATTCCGCATTTAAAAGAAGAGGAACAATCCCCCCCGATAAAAATGAAACATATCCGGATACAGAACCGATCGTATTGGTGCAAAGGGAAAAAACCAGTGAGCGTGCAGCTACACAAGCTGATATTTCTTCGCAAAATGATACCAGTTCCCCATAACTCATTTTCGTCCCATTCTCCTGAATAGCTGCAATTTTCAGTGGATTTATTGTATCAATATTCAAAAACATTCCATGAACCCCCTCACATTTCAAATGACCTCTACGCACCGGGACAAACTCCGTATTATGTCATAGCCGTCCCAATACAAACCGATATCCAAAGACTGTCCAAACGGTACGATCCGATCCATTCCACAGAGACTATACTCCTGTATCAACTGCCCGATCTGTTCCGGATTCACCCCAAAATACAAACAAGTCTGAACCTTCTCATTGATCAACGGACATATCTGCTCTAACGATTTTATATCCATTTCATAAAACATACCATATTTCCCACGACAATCACTATCTACATAGGACATATTTTCCAACTCTATAACATATAACAGATTAGAATATCGATGAATCTGTAATATATGATCGTGATCAATAGCACTTTCACAAAGCAACGTATATTTCTCACTCACTTTGCTGTCTGCCAATTCATATTTCTGCGCCGCCTGATAAACGGCATCCCAAAATCTCTTTTTGACAGACGTTTCTGCATGAAGCCAGAATAATAAATGCGGAGAGGAACAGGCATTTTGATCCATTAAATACGTATCATTATAAAATTTATCTGCCAGTTCACGCAGCGCATCCTCCTCTAACATCCCGACTTCCTTTGCATTTAAGATACCGAAGGAATACCGATCCGCAAATGTGATCTCGTTACTTCTTGACGGCAGTTCCGTCTCCCGTATCTCTTCAATTGTCCGGTCGCCTCCCCAGATCACCCTGCTATTGCACATTGCGGAATAGTGTGCCGTAATTTCCTTGTCATGCGGATATGATACAATTGATGTCATCCTGCGGATCCGCTCAAATCTCTCCTGTAAAAACACCTTCTCCATCGCCTCACAGATCACGTCGATCTGTCCAAATGCTTTTGTAGAAACCCGTACAACATTGGCGTTTCCGGCCAGAAGACCAAACGCATACGTAAATCCCATATTGACCGGAACATTCGACGGTGCAATATGAAATACGATCCCGCGTCCGATCCGCCTCATCGTATGATTATCCAAAAAAAAGTTCTTTAATTTTGACAAATTCGCTTTCCGACACCAAAAGGCAAACGTCCGCACATCCGGATACTGTTTTGCTTTCGGATGATTTCTCAATTCAGAGGAAAGTTCTGCCAAAAAATCACATGCCTCTTCCGAAAAAGGTTCGAGTACACTCTTTTCAATCTGTTTTGTTCCAGCCAAAAGCTTTACTTCTCTCAATGACGCGCCTCCTCGAATGTATCACTGCATCCTCTTACTTCTGCATTTTTTATCCTGCCAAACACTTCAAAATACGTTCCCTTTCTGCCGCACGGACAGTCGTCAATTCCCAGGATCATCCCTTCATCCTCTGTCAAAACGGAATGTCCTGGATAAGATTCGGGCAAAGTGGAAAGGACCTGAATCACACCCCGTTCCATTGGCCTGCAAAGGGAGAAATCACGCATATTACGAATGAGTATTTCCGAATATGTGCTGGCGTGCAAATGTCCACATTCGCATTCCATATAAATGCACCCCGTCTGTTCTACCATGCCGTAATAATCATGGATATTTTCCTCCTTGATACCGCAAACCCCTCTCAGTTTCTGTTTAAATACATCTCTGGATACCTTTTGCGCCTCAAGTTTCTTCCAGCCGCCGCCGTGGATCAATACCGCATTCGACAAATCCAGTGGGATTTCCAATCTCGCCAATTCCTTATATACATACTGCCATATCATGAACGTAAAACCAAATAGTAACACGGTTTTTCCCTTATGAGTTTCTAAAAACTCCTTTAATCCTGCCACATTCAGCCTCATATCATCATCCAGTGCAAAAATTCGTTTGATACCAAAAATAGAAAAACCAAGTATCCCTGCTCCTCTCGCCGAAAACATCGCACGGTCTTTTATAACAGAAGGACAATCCAAAATAATCATCGGCATACGGGAACTGCCAGTAAATTCCGAAACGATCCGAGTCAGTACTTTTTGCTGATTGGAAGCTGTCTCCTTATCTAAAAATATTTTTGACACCTGTTGTCCCGTCGTTCCAGAAGAAGTCATTGTCTTATATATGTTCTGTTCAGGTACACTGCACAACGTTCTCTTTTTAAACATTTGTACCGGAAGCACAGGAACTTCATCCAAAGACTCCGCTTCTTTCGTATCTCCCAAATTCTTAAGCATTCTCCCATACTCCTGGCAGTTTTTTCTATGAAGTGCCGTCAGTTCATTCATTCGCAAGAGAAGCATCGAATCCTTTTCTTCTTTTTCAACGCCATAAGGCGGCAATTCCATCATCTCATTTCGCATCATTTCACACCTCTCAAACGACATTAAGATCCACTCTTACAATAATCCATCAATTGAGCAATCACTTTCTCTTGTTTTTCAATAATATTGAGATACCTCCCCTTAATATCTTCATTACACATATTTATCAGCATAGCGTCAAGCTCTCCCGTCAGGTTCCAGAAATCCTTTCTGGTAAAATGATAATCCCTTTCAATATGTTCTGAAAACTCCGGATCGCCAATATGTGAAAAGTAGTACCATATCACACTCTTAACCGGAACCGCTTCTGCACGTATCAATATCATTAATTTTTCACAATTGAGACAGAATGCTTCTGAATCAGCCGGATGCAGAAGATATTTTCCAAATACCTTAAGAAAAAAATCCGCTGCCAACTCGTCCATAACATGAAATAGTAAATACTCCCTTTCAACAGCGTCCCGCTGAATGACCTCTATTGAAACATTGGAAAGACTATTTTCATGAATACGATAATATGTCGGCAATTCTTCCTTTCCAAAAATGTGAACTTCATTTTCCTGTAATACATAAAGCCACTTTTCGTAGTCTTGCAATTGCTTATACTGATAATGGTAACACCCAAGTGTTTTCCATACGCTACTTCTAGCAAACAAAGGAGACGCGCATATACTATTGCCGTTGCAAAACAATGACTCAAAAAGTTCATATCGATTCATATTTTCCCCTGTAAAAGCAGGTCGGTCACTAACCGGGGACTCTACTATGATTTCAGGTACACTAAATGAAATAGCGCATTCCTCATGCGACTCCATAAAATCAACACATTTTTCCACCACAGTTTCCCCGATATAATCATCACCTGAAAAACCAAGTAGGTATTTACCACAAATCGAGGAATCCATTTTTTCTACTATGTCAAACGCCGTATTGCTTTCAGAAAAAAAGAGATTCACATTTTTTTCCGGATAATCCTTGATTACATCCATAATGATATCCCTGGTCTGATCTTTTGAACCATCATCTGAAATCAAGATCACTGTGTTACCATATGTCTGATTGATCGCACTTTCCAAAGCCTGCCTGACATATTTCTCATGATTATAACATGTGATTGCGATACATACTAATGGCGTTTCCTTATGTCTTCCATCCATTTCTATGTTTCTCATCTGTCCACCTCTTTCATGTTTTTGCTGCCCAATCCACTCAAAAATTATAGCCACCCTCCTGTTACCGGCACTATGGCACCTGTTATGTACTCTGACCGATCCGATATTAAAAACTCAATTAGGTATGAAATCTGTTCACAAGGAATCACACCTAACTTCTGCATACGCTCTATTTCCTCCTGCTTCCCTTCAATAGACAAAATTGTTTCACGCCACATCTCAGTATCGACAAAATTAGGAGCAATTCCGTTCACCCGTATTTTGCGATGAACAAATTCCTTTGCCATAATAACAATAGATGAATTCATGGCTGCTTTCGATGCTGTATAAGATACGGATCCTTTTTCAAAGCTTTGAGTGGCCAAAGATGAAATGCCAACAATAGCAGATCCATCGTTAGAATATTTTTTCTTAGAAAAGAATTTGCACATTTGAATAAACGCTGTATAATTGGTATTTAATACGTTTTCCATCGTATCCGGACAGATCGTCCGCATCGGCTCATTCCCAGTTATACCGGCACAGTATACCAATGCATCTAATTTTTTCCCCTGTTTTACTATGAATTGAAAAACATCTTCCAAATTGTGAACATTGGACAGGTCGAAAGGAATCGAATATACCTCTCCCTCACATTCCTCACACAATTTATTCAAATTTTCAATTCTTCGTGCTGTCGCAAATACCGTCGCTCCCTGATGACTGGCATATTTCGCAAAGGCATAACCAATCCCAGAAGACGCGCCGGTTACTAATATATTCTTTCCCTTCATACAATACCTCATTCTTATTGTAGTTTCACCTTTATTCTTCCTCACAAAGCATTACTTCAATGCTCTTCATTATTTTTTCTCTTTTTTCCCGATACATCTCTTCTGTCAAGTAGAAATATATCAGATTACTCCCTAAACTTTCGTCATATTTCCTAAATGATTCTTTTGCACCAAATCTTCGCACATAACTATGAATATGAGTATTATCTTCATGTACTTTCACCCACACTTTTTTCAATCCGCATTCATAAAAAGCAAAATCATACCCCAGCATACTTGCTTCCGCCGTTTGAACCGGATTTCCATATAAAATGAACCTTCCCCCTTCCCCTTCCTGATCCTTCATATTGCATACACCTGTTGTACCGATTGGTTCTCCATCTTTTGTTTCAACTACAAAGAAGTAATCCCCCTGCCTCTCTCTCTGTTTTGTCAGCCATTCTTCCTGTTCTTTTAATGTTCCGCTCACCTGATGCAAATATTGTATCTTTTCTTTATCCTGGCGGATGTTATAAGTAAATTCCACATCCGCCAGGCACGCTGAGCGCAGCCGTACACTTCTTCCTTCTATTACATGATCCAATACCATCGCCTAGTTCCTTTCTATCAGACTAAAAAATCATATATATCCTTTACAACTTTAAATGATTTTAAGCTTTCTACAGTTAACTTTTTATTCCAGTTTCTCTTAACTTCTGCCATAAGAGCCAGCTTAGAAATGGAATCCCACTCCTCTATGCTCTCTAACTCAGTCTCCATTGTCAAAACTCCTTCATCGACTTCCATAACTTCCTCTAACATTTCAATTATTTTTTTCTCCATTTTTACATCCTGCCTTTCTATTATAAATTTTTTCATTTATTTAGATTTTTTTTAACCCATTTATTCCTGTTCCGCAAGCTGCCTGTATAACTTTGATCTCATAGAATCTGTTCCCTCCTCTCTCTCAAAAAGCAAAGACAAATTTCTGCAAAATTGTTCCTTGTAAAAAATATTTTTCTGCAAGATCTGGAAAATCAAATATTCCGATACATTCGTCTGTACAAAGTAATCATATACTTCTCTCTGATACTCCTGCGCCAGACCAAATTCAATCCGCCGCAAATATAATTTCAGCCGGATAAAATGCTGGATCATATCATCCGGATCTGCAAAACGATCAAAGACCGTTCTCTGCATCCCACTTTCCACTTCCCGGCGGAAAACATAAATCAAGATAAGGAAAATATTGCCGTCCCTCCCCCGCCATTTTTCATCCATCTGCTGTAAAAGACGCTCTGCCTCCAAAATCTCGCCCTGCTTCATCAGTTCCCGAATCTCCTTCTGATATTCAGCAAACACCCTCCACCACAGGCGGTTGGGATCCGCCACACTCTCATGAGCCGCCACCCACAAAAATTTCATAGAAATCTTCCCTGCCCTAAGTCTGTTTTGTAAAGACGCCCACGCTCCGCTTCTTTCCTCAAAATAAAATCTTCTCAAGGCAAACTTCACTTGTTCATACTCCCTGACAAATTCATCAAACTCCTGTAGCACGCTCGACATGATTCCACCATAGGCAGACATTTCCTCTCCCATTATCACCAGATAGCACGCCACCTGGGCGAGTTGGGAATTCATTTCGCCAGCCTCTAGCTGCATAAGCATTTCACCAGCTTTATTAAAATCGTTCGCCGAAAACACGTTCATTATCTGATTCTGTTTTTCTCGGATCTCGTCCCTATGTTTCACCCATTCCGCCGTCATATAATGATACCCTTGATCCTCATATTCCTCACAAAATATTCTTCTGTAATGCTCCCATCCATCGTATTCACACTGACCTGCATCATGAAAGACCCAATTTCCCTCCAAACTTGTAATCCCCGGCACAACAATGCGGTATCCAACCCTGCGAAACTGTTCGCATTGGGATATATCATAAAAATCCCATCCGTCAAAATGTTCTTCATCCCAGGGAATGTCATATTGGGTCGCCATAAACATACCATCGATCGCCCTCACGCCAGTCCATCCCTTTGCTTCAGGAGAAAAATTAAAATATATCGCATTTGTACCATTACATACTTCAACAGCACCAGTATCCCAATGTTCACTGTATTCTGCGGATAAAATAAATTTCCTCTTTCCCAAGACGCCGACCATCCCCACCGAAGGGTCTTCAAACGCAGTAAGAAGCTGTGAAAGCAAATTTACATTTACCAAAAGCACATCCTGATGAATATAGATCTTATACTTTGCGTCTGTCAGTTTCATCGCCTGGTTGTACCCACTTGTCATGGACTTAGCGTCACGGATAACAACATGTTCCTTTTCGTATCCATCCGGCACGGAGATCCTGTCGATATACCACAGGCATTCTTCCAAATACCCCTCATTATTCACGCAAATAATAAAGCAGAATTTACGTTTGTTTATCCTATTTTCCATGATTTCTATTTCCCTTCACAAATATCCTGTCCTATCTCTTTTTCCAGATTCCACACATAATCAACAAATTCCTGATAATCACGAATGTAATCTTCTTTATCATAATAGGAAGATGCCAAAACCAATAAAACAGCATCTTCTGAAAAATCATACATCTCCCTCCACATATTATTAGGAACATATAACCCTTCATAAGGTTTTTCCAATAAAACTTCTTTTTGTTCTTTTCCATTATCCAATAATATTTTACATGAACCATGAACACAAATTAATATCTGCTCTAAACTCTTATGCGCATGATATCCCCTCCTAACCCCATCTTTTGTATCATATACATAATATATACGCTTGATTTCAAACGGAATATCCTTTAATTCTTCCACAGCAACCAGCATACCTCTCTCATCACCATGCTGCTGAAACGTGTACTTCATTATCTGCACATTAGTAACCCCCTTTCCTAATCCCACAAAGCGGCCGGCATATAAACTGGTTTCACAAAATACTTTTGAATTTTCTCTTCCCTTACCTCAGATCGAGATGTATAATACTCGATCAGATCCAATATGTCTTCATTCACATGTTCTGCATTACAAAAATATTGTTCCCGTAATTTTTCACAATCCAATACCTCTTTTTTTCTGAAAAGAATATTTTCCACAAATTCCCTCAATTCCACTTTCTTACATTTGTAGACGCAATCAAAAGGAACGCTGGCAAACCTGGACGGCTGCGTATCCGGAATGAGCCAATCCGTCACCGCAATACTCGGTTTTGCAAACATCAGCGCTTCAATCATGACATTACTTTCATCCGAAACGACCAGATCGCACATTTCCAAAGCAGTGAGAATGCTTTCTTCCGGTTCCATATAATGCACATTGGCATATTTGCCCTCATGTTCACTCCGCATCGTCTCAATATTTTTTACAATATGCGCATATTCCTCTGGCCAGTGTGCCTGCTTGATCAGCAGATTAACTTCTAACGACGCCAATGCCCGGATAAAATCATCCTCTTTCTCATCATTTTCCCACGAGGGGGCATACAAAACCGTGCGGTCATGCGTAAAACCAAGTTCTGACTTCAACTTTACAGCTCGCTCCCTGATCTCCTCATCCTTTATACAGCAGCTTTTCGGGTATCCTAACAAATACGCCCCTCTTGCCGGTTGAGACCAGTACATGCTGGCACACTCTGCCCAGCGATCCCCCCATCCGCCTCCTGGCAGTACACATAAATCAAAACAATTCCACCGTTCCGCATTCCAGATATCCGGCCATCTATTGTGTCCCTGTGCCAGGTCATGGAGCAAAATAACAGAAAATTTAGAATTTTCCGCATACTGCCACGAAACATGCTGACAATAGATACCTATTTCTGCCCGCTCCTTTAAATCCTGTGTAAACCGAATGTCATACCCTCTCTTAACCGCCTCCTGGCTGATCGGTTCCAAATTGTAATATTCTCCTTTATCCGTATAAAAAAAGGTAATCTTTTTCGCGGCACACGGCTCCGGATCCTTATTTTCTCCAAGCATCCGCATATAGACCGGCATTATCTTTTCCTTTTCAAAGGTCCCCTCTTCAAACAACTGTTCTCCCTTCAACAAAGAGAGCATATTTTCATACTGCGTCATGTTCTGGCGCAATAGATTTTCATTATAATCAGACAATTCTGAGTCGATGAGAGGGGGTTCCAAAATGATCAGATGAGAACCTATTAACAACAAATAGTTTAATAATACCGTCATCATTCCCTCTGCTTTTAGTTGTAAAGCATTTTTGTTTAATCTGGCGATAAGCGAATCGGTTCGAATCATAAGTGTTGATAAATTGCCATACAGATTAATTCCCTCTACGACACATGTCTCCAATAACATCTTACCATCCACAATCTGATCACAAAACGCACTCGAATAGCACAGATCTGGCTGCGCTATCGTTCTTCCCTCGCGTGTACAACATCGATTACATACAGTCGCATCAATTTCCGGTGCCGTTTCTAACCGATCTGCCATTAATTCAATTTTTCTTTCCCTCATCTTTTGTCCCGGAAGCAGAAAAGTGATATATTTACTATCCACGCTTTTGGCATAATAAAAAACATCCTCCAGCAAATCAGGTCCGCTCACCGTCTTTACGACATCTAAACTGCCATATTCCATTCCGGCCAGCTCCGCGTCAATGTAACTGTCCTCGCAATCAATGCAGATAATTGACACTTTTGGCTCAACACCACTATATCGATCCATTTTTATCCCTCTCCAATCCGTTCCATCCACCTATCATGAAAACAATTTCGCAGCATTTTGTTTGACCACTCCAATTCCAGAATCAGACAATCCTTGATTGAGCGCCTGTTTCTTAAAATTGATCACTGAATTTGTAAAACAGTCCTCCAATTGCGCAAAAATCTGCAACGCATCCTCATCAATCTGATATCTATCTAAAACATCCCTGCTCTTTATCACATCCTCTGCCACCTTAAGTTCTACCGTATAAAAAAGCACAATACCTCTGTATAAGATGAATTTTGCCGGCACGCCTTCAAAACTCCACTCCTGGTCAAACCAGATCATTTCTTCTCCCCGCACGATACAGTTTCTCGGTATCATATCAATATTGCCTGTCTTTAAAATGACACCGCATGTTTCAGCATCCTGTTCCGATCCCAGTCCCCATTTCACAACCACGCTTTCTGCCGGAGACCCCTCTTCGGATGAACGCACAAGTTCTTCCCACCACCGGTCATACCAGTTCCATATCTGTTCCCGATCGCCCTGCAAATAACTTTCACGCAGTTTTTCCAAAAGAACAGAACCCTCTACATACTCGGACAGCAAGGAATCTTCCGCCTGAAGAAAAGATGGCGCCACTCCCAGACCTCTGTCTGATAAACTCTCCATATTGTTATGTGTCTGTAGAAGATGTTCCCTGATCTTTTCATTCTTTGTCAAAGGAAATTTTTCCACCCTTCGCGCTTCTCTTCTCCATATTCTCGTCCCGATCTGATAATCACTGTTCCGGAACCGGGATGCTTTTGCAAATACAATCTGTCCAAGCTCATCTTCCTGTGACACGGAACATTCGACCAAAAATGAATTGGAAAAAAATTCAAACACATGGTTCTTTACTAAATCATCATACACGCCTTTCTCATCAATAAACAGGCTCTCTGTATCTGGAATATAGTAACAGGATAAATCAGCCAACTCCCCTGTCTGCGGTAAATATTGCTCCGAATAGACTACCTGGGGTAATTTGTAATCCGGCAGGGGATAATAAAAATAACTCCCTTCGAATCCACTTTTTCGGATGAAATCCGTCAATTCTTCTTTTGAAAAGGTTCTCCCCCCCTGATTTCCTAATGCGTACTGATTGATGCCATCGAACGGAACACCTGTATGATCTTCCTTTGCTCCACACCAATATTTCAAACCGTACTTATTTTCAATGGCAATCAAAAGTTTTCCATTCGGCTTTAAAAATCCTTTTATTTTCTTTAAAAACTCGATATATGGATTTTGGGAATCCGAGTAATTACCTTGATATTCCAAAACGCCGATCAACGTAATATAATCATACTGTTCCTGAAATTCAATATCCGTCAGATTTCCCACGATCACCTCGAGATTGTCTTTCTCACGGCAGCGAAGCACCGTCGCTGTTGCCCTCTTTTTTGACAGTTCTACAGCCGTTACCTTTTTGCATCTGTCACAGAGCATATTCGTAACCGCTCCCATGCCGCAGCCGATTTCCAAAACGGACGCCTCGGGGTCAAAAGGATACCAGTTCAGTAAATTCTCCCTCATATCCGTAAGATGGTAATATACCGACCAATTATATTCACTGAGTATCGTATCCGTATAATCATCTGATTCATTGGCAAGTATCAACTGGATGATACGATCTTCAATCTCTCCCTCCGAATACTGGTCCACTCCTCTGTACCATGTCGTGTTAAATTCCGGCTTGATTTCATATCGTCTCAGATCACATAGTGGGTATCCAATTCGTTCCACTTTTTTGCGGTTGATCTCGTCTCCCAAAATCGGATATTTTCTCCCCATCCATTCCTGTATAAAAATTCCGTACTCATCCCAAAATATCTTTTGCCAATGCCGATAATCCACCTTATTGGGAACATCACTGGCATAGATACACCAGGGCGCCTCAACGTGCGGCACTACTACTTTATACCCTGCTTTCCAAAATTCAATACTTTGCGAATAATCATAAAAATCCCATCCGTCAAATAAATCCTCCCGCCAGTCCAGATCATACTGCGTCGCCAGTATCATCCCCTCCAACCCGATTACCTCTGCGAATTCTCCCCCTACTTCTTTCCCTGACACATACTTATTTCCTAAAATGTAATCTTCCATGATCCCACCGACGCGGCTTACATTCCCATCCTTCCTAACATCGCCGTCGTCAGGCCATATCTCATGGCCCACCATCCCAAACATACCAATCTCCGGATACTTTTGAAACAAAGTGAGCATTTCCTGTATAAAACAGGGATTAATGATCAGAATATCCGGACGAAGATAAACTTTATACTTTGCATCCGAATTTATCATCGCTTCCTGATAGCCGCCTGCCATACTGCTTGCCTCACGAATCACCAAAACCTCAACTTCGTAACCATCCGGCACGATCAACTGTTCTATGTAAACCTGACATTCCCGTTCCACGAACTCATCATTCCCGCACAGGATAAAACAAATTTTTCTCTCATTCATGTTCAATATGCTCCTCTCCAATTAAATCCAGCTTTTCTCATTCCATCATCTCTGCCAACTGCAAAAACAAATTTGCGCGCATCGAATATTCCCCTTCTTCCCTGGCAAACAGAGAAGCCATATTCTCACAAAAAACCTTTTTTAAAAATATATTGGTATGCAGTATGTGTAGGATCAAATAATCTGACACCTTTGTCGTCTTACAATACGTATAAACCTCCTTCTGCAGATGTTCTGGCAATCCAAGTTCCACACGGTGCAAATACATTTTGATCCGCATATAGTGTTCCATCACTTCATCCAAATCCTGTGAAACATCAAATATCGTAGTATTCTCCTCTTTCTCTACTTCCTTGCGGAATACCTGAAACAACTGAAACATAACAGCATCCTGCCTATTATAACAATCAGGCGTGATCTGGTGCAGCAACCGCTCTGCCTCCAAAATATCGCCTTCTGCCATACACTGACGGATTTCCTTTCGGATCTGAACCAAAGATCCCTGTTGTTCCTGCCCCTGCAGCCTCTTTTGATCATTCATACTCTCTATATCCTCCATCATGTTACGTTTGAACTGAATCCACAGCAGGAAACAGCTCCACGCGCGCTATACCATCTGCACCTGAATTTCTCCGGCACATACCTTTCTGCAAAATTCCTCCACGGTATCCTCAATCCCTAATTCATGCAGCCTTCTGATCAGCTTTTTCTCTTCTTCCCCATAACTAGGATACCCGTGCCCCTGTGTTCCCTTCACAAAAGTCCTGTAATCTCCATATTCGGCAGTGAGAACTTCGTGATAGCCGCATGGAACAGCTATTTCCATGTTCTCAAACGGCAAATATGTTATATCGTGCAAAAACTCTTTTCTGACCTGGCTCTCCGCTCCCCGTTTTTCCCTCTCCACACTCAAAAACATAGTCATCTCATCGGCTTCCTCTTCCGGACAGAGCGCCGCCACAGAATCAAGCAGTTTCTGAATACTCCATTTGATATTGCCTTCTCTGGGAACTACAATATCGCACAATTCTTCTATTTTTTTGATACAACCTTCCAGTTCTCCCTGATCCTTCAGTCCCTCCCACGCCCGGATCACTTCTTTTCCATAAGAAAGGATCATCTCTTGCAATTCCGCCATCTCCCTGTCTCTGGGAACATAGTCATACGGAAATATATCCACGCCGACACCGATATAAGGAAAACCGTGAAACCGCTGCATGTGCCCCCTCAAATCCCAACCGGAATCATCGGTTCGAACTCTGACAGCAAATGCAGGAAATATCTCATCTGGATTATCCGGTTCTGCATACATCCCACCCATTACAACCCCTTTGGGCAGCTCCTTCGGCAGAATCTGGATCAGCCTGTTGTAGTCGTCCCGCCTCAAAGCAATATCAATATCGTCATCCCAGGGAATAAACCCCTGATGCCTCACTGCCCCAAGTAACGTCCCGCCTATCGCAAAATACTGCAGGTCATTGGCCCTGCAAATATCCGCCACGATCTGCAGCACCTCCATCTGGGCCGCCCAATTCTTTTTCATCATGGCAGATACGACAAAATCACATCTCGTTTCTTCCTTAAAGAAATCTGGTGGAAATTCCAGCATATTGTTCCCTCTCTCTCAGCTTTTTCTTCGGAACACAAAATAATATTGCGCCGTCTCTTTTCGGTTATTCAGTTCATCTCCAAACATCCAACCCTCTTTTTCCAGTTGGAAGCCGGCAGACAGCAGCGTATCCTCAAACATATCCATCAGTTCATCCCTTGTTCGATAGATGGCATTATAGTGATCTTCCAATTCCTCCGAATAAAAATCTTTCAGCGTCAGCCTGTCATTGATCCCGATCGGTTCCCGGATACAAAGGATGGCATCTTGTTCCGAAACCCGGGAAACCTGCTCCAGTACCGTGCGGACATCTTCATCATTAAAACAAAGTAAAATCCCGATCATTAACACGCGATTATAAGTACCTTTCCCATTCCCCGCTAAAACTGACTCCAATTCCATCGCTGAACCGGTTAAAAAATCTGCCTGTCTGCAGTCCTGATGTTTTGTTTTTGCAATCTGTATCAATTCCCTACAAAAATCCACACCACAATATTCTTTGATTTCCGTATCAATGGCATCATACCATCTTCCAATGCCGCACGCCACATCTAAAATCTTTGAATCGCTATCAAGCAGCAGCAGCGGCAAAAGTTTCTCTGTTTCCCTCTTGTTTCTGTCGCGGACAAGCTGCGGATTTTGATCCTGAAACATCGTGACGGCGTATGGATTTTCTTCCTTGAATTTTTTGGCGCGATTCTCATAAAAAAGCAATATATCACTCTTATTCACTTGTGTCACCGTTCCGCTAATGCGCCCACCTTTTTCTACTTTTTTCTCATCCATATTTACCTCTCCATCTCTCTTAACAAAATCCATTGTGCACCCATGCCACAGCTCGTTCATAATCATTGACCGTATCAATTTCCCTCGTTCTCAGCTCCAAAAATGGCAGCGGCAGATACGGCTCCAATAGCTGAAAGACGTGTCCGGATCCCTGTAAGATCTTCTTACTCCTGATCTGGGTAATCCCATTCCACTCATAATCACCCCTGTTTTTAGAAAAAGCGCTGGCATATTTTTGATCTCCTTCGTCATATGTCTGAACCATCCATGGATCATCGCTATCCGGAATCCCCCCACTGACAAATTCATGTTCACATGTAAGAATCTTCTCTATGTCTTCCGGATGGATCAGTAAATCGCCATCCAGCGACAGTACAAATTCCTCCGCGTAGTTTGCCGCCAGTGCCACGCTCGCACCAGTTCCTGTTTCCTGATACCGGTGATTAAATACAAACAGGACATCATCTCTGTACTTTCGTACCACATCGATCACTTTTTCTGCCTGATAACCCACGACAACCCGTATATCCTTTTCCTCTTCCAGCATTTCCAAATGCCTCACGATCAAAGGTTTTCCATCCACCTCTACTAACGCTTTTGTTGTACCAAGTCCCAATCGGTTTCCCATTCCCGCACAACTGATCACAACAGTTCTTGACACTGCCATAACTTCCTCCTTACTTCCTGTCCTGCATTTTTATATACATGTAAGTTCACCCGCGAGAACCCTTTGACAAAACTCCTCCACGCTGCCCGAAAATCCGGCAGCCTGCAATTCCTTCCGCAACGCTTCTTCCATTTCTCCAAACCCATGGTCTCTGCCATCATTCACGCATTTATGCCAGTCCCCGTAATTACACGTCAAAATCTCCTCATAACCAACAGGAACCGGAAGCTCTATATTCTCAAACGGCATATAGACCACATCATCATAACAATCTTTCCTCCATACAGGAAGATCTCTCGTGCAGCAAAAGAATTGTTGGACATGATCCCCTTCCTCCATCGAATACATCGACATGATCGAATCCATCCGCTTGACCAGATGACGTCGGGCATTCTCTTTCGGAATCGTAAACCCTGCCATTTCCTCAAGCTTGATCAGACATTGTTCCAGCATACCGGTCTCCTGCAGTTTGTTCCAGTTCCAGTAAATCTCATACGCACTCCGAAATAAAGATTTCTGAATCTCATACTCCTCCTGATCAAATGGTACACAATCGATCGGCCATATATCAATTCCGATATACTCAAAAGGATAACCGTGAAAATATTTCATATACTCATTCCGATCCCAGCGCGGACGTTCCGCCACTACATAAAGCTGATAGATGGAATCGGTCACTTCGATTCCCGTCGGAGTTTCGGAATGGATCCCTCTTACATGAAACCCCCTAGGAAGTTCCCAGGGTAAAATCCGGATCAACTCCCTGTAATCTACTCTTTTCATACAAATATCCAGATCGTTATCCCAGGGGATAAATCCATGATGACGCACTGCACCAAGCAGTGTACCACCCTGAGCAAAATACGGCAGCCTGTTTTTTTCACATATTTCCATGACGACCTGGTACACTTCCATCTGAGCTGCCCAGGACCGTTTCATCATTGGAGATATTACACAATCACATCTCGTCTCTTCCTGAAAAAAATCCGGTGCAAATTCCATGCTGATCCCCTTCTCATCATTCAAATCATATCAAACGTTCCAAAAACTCAACCAATTTCTGTTCCTGATACACGGCATGACTGGCACAGGCAAGTACCGATGGCGCAATCTCCCTCACGCCGCCATAACCGATTCCAATCTCCGCTGCCTCGATCATTTCCGCATCGTTATTTCCATCGCCCACCGCCACAAAGGGAAGTACCATTTGACCGATGACCGCATTTTTATCTACAATGCTAGACACATCCTGGATATAATCATGTTCCACCAGCGCTTTCGAGCAAAATGTATTCTTTTCCATCCCCAGTTTCTGGATCAGTTTTTCAATCCATAAATCTAAATTACCTGTGACAATATAACATCGGTTCTGGTGCCTTCTAATAAACTCTACTAGTGGCTCATTGAGTTGTATCTCGCCGATCAGTTCGCATACCTCACTGACCGGGATCTGCTTTAACAGCTCCACTCTTTGCAAAAAACTCTGCTTAAACGGAAGTTCCCCCCGCATCGTGCATTCGGTTAATGTGCTCATTTCCTCAAAAACTCCAAATTGCCTCGCAATTGTCGGCAAAATTTCCTGTCTGGTGATCGTCGAGTCCAAATCAAATAAAAACACGTATCTGCTCGTTCCTTCCATCTTTAGCTCTTCCTCTCTGTTTTATACAGAACGCTCCTGCATCCACTGTCTCACATACGCTCCATATTCTTTCATGAACACCTCACGCCACTTCGCGTACTGTGACATGTTCAAAACATCATTCTCATGCAGGCACCAGGGAACCTCCATATGCGGAACAACCACCCTGTAACCAGCTTTCCAAAATTCTACGCTCTGTGAGGCATCATAGTAATCCCATCCCTGAAACAAATCCTCGCGCCACGGCACATCATACTGCGTGATCATCAAAAGTCCGTCCAGTACGATAACCTCCGCATAATCTCCCTCCACTCGCGCAAATAATGAATAGTCGCTTTCAAAAATGCTATCCACTAAAATTTCCCCTGTTCGCCGCCATGTACCATCAGACCACATACCGCCGTCTTCCGCGATACTCTCATTACCCACCACGCCAAACATACCGATGTCGGGATATTTTTCAAACAGATGCAGCATCTCACTCAAAAAATCCGGTTTCAGGACCAATACATCCTGATGCATATACACTTTATATTTTGCATCCGAAGCATTCATCGCCTCATTATATCCACTCGTCATACTTGCGGCATCCTGCACCACAAGAACTTCTACTTCATACCCTTCCGGTACGATTAACTGCTCAATGTAAATCTGAGCTTCTCTCGCTTGAAACTCATCATTGGAACACATGATAAAGCATATTTTATGATCATCCATTTTTCTACCTCTTCGCATTAACTTCTGCCAGCTGCGCATAAACTCCGGCACGAATAGAATCTGCACCCTCTATGAGCACAAACAACGTTGATAAATTCCTGCACATTTCTTCTTTGTAAAAAATATTGTTTGAAAGAATCTGAAAAATCAAATAGTCCGATACCTTTGTCTGCATACAGTACTCGTAAATTTCCTGCCAATACTCCTGCGGCAGTCCAAATTCCAGCCGGCGCATATAATACTTCAATCGGATATAGTGTCCTGTCAACTCATCCATGTCCTCAAACACATCAAACACAGTAGGCGACACACCTTTCTCGACCTCCCGGTGATAAGCACGAAGCAGTGTTACCAGCATATTCCCCTCAACTCCCCTCCACGCTTTATCCATCTGTAAAATAAATCGCTCCGCCTGCAAGATCTCCCTCTCACGTATGAGCGCGCGGACTTCCTCCTGGTATCGTTCGAACACATCCCACCAAAGCCGGTCTCGATCCGCCACGCAGATCTGTGCCGTCTGCCAGATCATTTTCATCGAACACTGGCCGGCACATACTCTTCTACATAACTCTCTCCAGGCCGCGTCCCCATATCCAAAGTACATCCGCCGCAGCATATGTTTCACTTCATCATATTCTCTAACAAATGTCTGCATTTTTTCCGCATCTGGATAGTTTGTTTCCCCAAATGCCATGAGTTCCTCTGCCCTGGCTTTTAAAAAAAGCAGAATATACGCTAACTGGTCATTTAATTCCAAATCTTCCACCAGGCGCACAGTTTCTTCAAAATCTCCGCTCTTAAAAGCGCCTACCGCTTTTCTTTGTCTCTCTTTGACCTCTTCACTCTGATCTTCCTCCCCACACTGCCCAGCATCGTGAAAAACCCAGCATCTTTCATTTTCAGCAATCTGTGGCACGACAATACGATATCCCATCTGCCGCATCATACCTGACAGTGTTAAAGGCTCTTCTCCATCACTGCTCATGCTTTCCCACTGTAAATCATACTGTGTCGCCATGAGCATCTCATCAATTTCAACTACATCCACCCACTTCTTTTCTTCATCATAAAGCCAATTACCTGCACGGGCGTCAATGATGTTGCAGATCTCTACGGCCCCTGCATCCCATGTTCTACTAAATGTTTCCGAAATACCGCTCGCTTTTTCCCCTACATCTCCTACGATGCCAACCATTCCGATCGAAGGTTCACGAAAGACCTCCAGCAGTTCCAAAAGCATTTCATGATTTACTAAAAAAACATCCGGATGCAGATAAATCTTATATTTGGCATCTGACTGCATCGTTGCCTGTTCATAACCACGGATCATGGACGATGCGTTCCTGATCACAACCGTTTCCGTTTCATAACCATCTGGCACAATGAGTTTCTCAATATACCACAGACACTCTTCCAGCTCTCTCTCCTGCTCCGCACAGATGATAAAACAAAATTTACGTCCGTTCACAGTACTCACTTCCCTTCTTCGGAAAATACAGTATTGAACATGGCAACAACCCTTGATACGTACGAATGGTATTCCCTGACCGCCTGGCGTCCCGCCTCTGCAATCCGCACCCGCTCGTCCTCGTGCTCAAGATAGTACGCAATCTTCTCAAGAAGCTCTGACTCGCTTGCAAACGTGTCCAAATGCTCTCCGACGATAAAATTTTCTGTGATCTCCTGCTGGAAATTTGTCAATACAAATCCACCTGCCGCCATAATTTCATAAACTTCCTGTGGAACTCCCGAAGCAATTGATCGATGTGCAAAGCACAGATTGATGCGGCTGTTTCGATAAATATCTTTCTTTTTCCCGGACGGCACCGCCTCTCTATGTACATGAATAGCAGGCAGTTCACTGACAGCTTCGGCATCTTCTGTCATATAAAGATGTGTCTCAAACTGTTCCGATACCGCTTTCAAAAGCTGTTTTCTCTCCATTTCCGTCACTTTCCCGGCAAGTACCATATCCGCTAAAACATGTTTCTCAAAACCAGCCTCTACACCGGACCATAATTCCGAGGGAAGCTGTTTTTCTAATTCATCAAATACTTCCTGTTTCATCGCAGCTTTCAGCAAGTCATATCCATAAATCCGAACCTGCGTCTTCCATAACGATTCTAAATACCCGCGGGTAAAATCCGACAATCCTTCTATCCAGTCATCTCCTCCATGGTCCTGACAAAGCGAGCCAACAAAGCATACATCCACCGGATCTCCTGCCTTACACTCCGAAACATCAACTTCCGCTGCTCCTAATGGAAGATGGAAACATCTCCCCGGGATTCTCTGGTCCAATTCTGTGCACATAGCCGCATCAAAACAAAAAATGTAATTACATGGATTTTTCACCGTTTCATCATAAAGTGCTTTCGCTGGCATCTCTGTCACATACGAAAGATATGGCACCAGTGCTTTCTGACACACGGCAGACAAGGCCGGAGAGTAGTTCGCGGAAAAGACAAATAAATAATCTGACTCTTTTATATTCTTTTCTGTCAGGCCTGCTAATGCTGTCTCTTCCATCTCAAGACCCGCCATACGAAATCCATCCACAATGGCAGCTTCTGACTTTCCCATACCAATACATGCTAATGCTTTCATATTTGTTATCTCCATTCAAATTATTTTTTACTCTTTTCTTTTCCGATCATTTCTGTTATAATGTATAAAAATTACAATCATAAAACAAATAGGAGAGGTCCCATGAAAAAAATTGCGATTCTGTATAATGCAGCACTTGGTAACAAAGAAAA
Source organism: uncultured Eubacterium sp. (assembly GCA_910583555.1). Classification (GTDB taxonomy): domain Bacteria; phylum Bacillota; class Clostridia; order Lachnospirales; family Lachnospiraceae; genus Eubacterium_F. Next base: position 49,268 of record CAJTXO010000018.1, on the reverse strand, counting down.
AGAACTGGCAAAAAAATTGTCTTCTATTCTAAAAAAAGAGAATTACGAAACTTCTTTAGTTCCGATCCGCTCGGATGTTGATACGGATAAATTCATAAAATCCATTCATCCATCCTTGTGCCAGTTAGCTCTTTCTATCAATATGGCAGGATACAATCTGCTCAGTACAGACTCCGCGCCCTCGCTCAATCATTTAACGATCAATATTGTCAATTACATTGATTATCCTGCTGACATCTTTGATGTGCTTTTTGATATGCGACTAAATTTTACGATGTCCTTTCTTTTTTCCACAAAAGAAAATACCGAGTATGTCAGGGAAAAACATCCCTCTCTCCGACACGTATACTATGCGCCATGCATTGAAGAATATCTCCCTGTTTACCTTAATGAACTGGACTGGCGGTATTGATCTCCCAGTACAGTTTGGAATATCTTGTCCAGTTGATTTTCATAAGAAAATCTCTTTACAGCTTCATGTCCGTTATGGGCGATCTCCAACCGCTCATCTTCATGTGCCAAATAATAATCCGCCTTTTCTATCGCGTCCTCCACGCTCTCATATATGACACAATCCACGCCAGGACGGAAATTTTCTACCAGTTCTTCCTGGTAATTACTCATTAAAAATCCTCCCGCCCCCATAATATCAAGTACACGAAGCGGCATCCCTACCGTAATCTGCTTATATGTCATGTTCAGGTTGATTTTGCTGGCCCTGAATACTTTAGGCGCACCGGAATGGCTGCTGACTGTCCCCAGATATTCAACATGGGAAAGCAGCTTTTCCTCATTGGGAGAATAAAATTTAAACGAATGCCTCTTCGAAAGGGTAGACACGATCAAAAGCCGTTCCCGCCTTGTCACTTCCCTTGCAATTAACATCGTGACCCAACGGCGAAATTCCAATTTAGGCGCCTTCCCCGCTGTATCTGACCAGTATTTAACCTCTTTTTTTATCCGCTTCTGCATGACATCCAGCATCTCATCTGAAATCAGTTCATCAATAAAATAATCGCCATAAATTCGATACTGCGTTTCGATCAGGCTCTCAAAATATCCTCTTTCATAATCGGTCAAAACACAACGCAGGCTATTGTAATCCGATCCATACATGTTTCCCACGAATGAAATATCTGCCGCAAAATTCTTATTTTCCTCCTCGCTCAGCCGAAGCTTGTCCAGGCGTTCCGTATTTACCGCTAAAGGAAGATGATATACATTTTTAAATCCTAGTTCTCTATAATAAGTCAGTTGGTCTTTATCAAATACAAACAGATAATTCATCGGATACGAAAGTGTCTTCTCAATCTTAACTGACAATGGACTGTCATACCCCCATGCAATATATGGAATATGTTCCTTGTCACAGGCAACTGCGATTGATGTCCAATAATTAAAAGACATTGCAACATCAAAATGCCCCTCATGCAAAATCTTTCTGAAATTCCGTATGACATATGGATCCTCTACACACACGTCTTCACCATCCATCTGACATGAAAACGTCTCACAAATAAAACCCATTCGTTTCAGCACTTCCTCTAAATCACTTTGCATATAAGCATTCCACTCATACAACAATACCTTCACGACAACGTAAACTCCTTTCCATAAGTAAAAAGTGCCCCCGCTAAGTAAGGTACTCAGATTGCTAAGTATGTTACTTATATCGGGGACACTCTCGACTTGCACAAATTAGATTCGCTTATCAAACATAACCGCTAAGTCATACTCAACCCTCTACAAATAAAGATTACTGTAAGAGCGAAAGCACTCCCTGGTTTGCCTGATTTGCCTGAGCAAGCATCGAAGTAGCTGCCTGCTGAAGGATGCTCTCCTTGGAGAATCTCGTCATCTCATCAGCCATATCTGTATCACGAATACGGCTCTCTGCTGACTGCAGGTTCTCTGCTGTGTTGTCATCCACTTTGATGGTGTACTCCAGACGGTTCTGGATCGCACCCAGTTTAGAACGCATCGTAGATACTTTTGACAGCATCGAATCTACTACGGCCAGTTTTGAAGAGTTCGTAGAACCAGTAGCTGTCGTAATGCTTACTGCTGCCCAGGAAGTCTTGGAAATCGTTACGCTGATACCCTGGCCACTGTTCGCTCCAATCTGAAGGAACTGGTTGCTGTAACTATTATCCAACAATGTCTTCTTGTTGAACTCCGTATCTTTGTTGATACGCTCATACTCGCCTTTCAACTCATTGATCTCATCCTGGATCTTCTGGAAATCGTTCTCTTTGGTAGCCTCTAATGTACCAGTATTCGATGCCTGAACTACCAGCTCACGCGTTCTCTGAAGGATCGCATGCTGCTGCTCCATAGCTCCCTCAGCTGTCTGGATCAGGGAGATACCATCCTGTGCATTGTCAGAAGCCCTGTTCAAACCACGAACCTGTGCTCTCATCTTCTCGGAAATGGAAAGTCCTGCTGCATCATCTGCTGCGCGGTTTACTCTGTAACCACTTGCCAGTTTCTCTGTAGCCTTTGTAAGATTGTTTCCTACGATTCCCAACTGTCTGTTGGCGTTCATTGATGTAATATTGTGCTGTACGATCATAATTCATTCCTCCTTGAAATTTGTATCGGCTTCCCTGCCGACTTTATTCTTTTTTATCATAATATCTAAAACAGTGGCAAACTCCTTTGCGGGTCCGGCATCAAAACTTGCCACTTGCTTTAGTTATTATCTTTTTATTTGACATTATATATATCGGTGTCTTTTATACAAACTTAACCCCTATCCGTTTTTTTATTTGCCCATTCTTTTCCAATATACACATATAAACAAAAATATCCCCGATAAGCAAACTACTCGAATTACCGAATATGTCACTTATCGGAGACGTTCTCGACTTGCACAAATTAGATTCGCTTATCAAACATAACCGCTAAGTCATACTCAACCCTCTACAAATAAAGATTACTGTAAGAGCGAAAGCACTCCCTGGTTTGCCTGATTTGCCTGAGCAAGCATCGAAGTAGCTGCCTGCTGAAGGATGCTCTCCTTGGAGAATCTCGTCATCTCATCAGCCATATCTGTATCACGAATACGGCTCTCTGCTGACTGCAGGTTCTCTGCTGTGTTGTCATCCACTTTGATGGTGTACTCCAGACGGTTCTGGATCGCACCCAGTTTAGAACGCATCGTAGATACTTTTGACAGCATCGAATCTACTACGGCCAGTTTTGAAGAGTTCGTAGAACCAGTAGCTGTCGTAATGCTTACTGCTGCCCAGGAAGTCTTGGAAATCGTTACGCTGATACCCTGGCCACTGTTCGCTCCAATCTGAAGGAACTGGTTGCTGTAACTATTATCCAACAATGTCTTCTTGTTGAACTCCGTATCTTTGTTGATACGCTCATACTCGCCTTTCAACTCATTGATCTCATCCTGGATCTTCTGGAAATCGTTCTCTTTGGTAGCCTCTAATGTACCAGTATTCGATGCCTGAACTACCAGCTCACGCGTTCTCTGAAGGATCGCATGCTGCTGCTCCATAGCTCCCTCAGCTGTCTGGATCAGGGAGATACCATCCTGTGCATTGTCAGAAGCCCTGTTCAAACCACGAACCTGTGCTCTCATCTTCTCGGAAATGGAAAGTCCTGCTGCATCATCTGCTGCGCGGTTTACTCTGTAACCACTTGCCAGTTTCTCTGTAGCCTTTGTAAGATTGTTTCCTACGATTCCCAACTGTCTGTTGGCGTTCATTGATGTAATATTGTGCTGTACGATCATAATTCATTCCTCCTTGAAATTTGTATCGGCTTCCCTGCCGACTTTATTCTTTTTTATCATAATATCTAAAACAGTGGCAAACTCCTTTGCGGGTCCGGCATCAAAACTTGCCACTTGTTTTAGTTATTATCTTCTTGCTTGACATTATATATATCGGAGTCCATCCTGCATACTTAACCCCTATCTCGTTCTTTTTTCATTTTTCTGTTAATAGAAATACGCCTTTACATGTTCACAGAAAAAAGCACCCCGCTAAGCAAAGCACTCAAATAACTAAGTAATTTACTTGATCGGGGTGCTATTAACTTGCACAAATTATAGCCAGTTATCAAACACAAATCTAAATCATACCAGACCTTTACGAATAAGATTACTGTAAAAGTGAAAGTACTCCCTGATTTGCCTGATTTGCCTGAGCAAGCATCGAAGTAGCTGCCTGCTGAAGGATGCTCTCCTTGGAGAATCTCGTCATCTCATCAGCCATATCTGTATCACGAATACGGCTCTCTGCTGACTGCAGGTTCTCTGCTGTGTTGTCATCCACTTTGATGGTGTACTCCAGACGGTTCTGGATCGCACCCAGTTTAGAACGCATCGTAGATACTTTTGACAGCATCGAATCTACTACGGCCAGTTTTGAAGAGTTCGTAGAACCAGTAGCTGTCGTAATGCTTACTGCTGCCCAGGAAGTCTTGGAAATCGTTACGCTGATACCCTGGCCACTGTTCGCTCCAATCTGAAGGAACTGGTTGCTGTAACTATTATCCAACAATGTCTTCTTGTTGAACTCCGTATCTTTGTTGATACGCTCATACTCGCCTTTCAACTCATTGATCTCATCCTGGATCTTCTGGAAATCGTTCTCTTTGGTAGCCTCTAATGTACCAGTATTCGATGCCTGAACTACCAGCTCACGCGTTCTCTGAAGGATCGCATGCTGCTGCTCCATAGCTCCCTCAGCTGTCTGGATCAGGGAGATACCATCCTGTGCATTGTCAGAAGCCCTGTTCAAACCACGAACCTGTGCTCTCATCTTCTCGGAAATGGAAAGTCCTGCTGCATCATCTGCTGCGCGGTTTACTCTGTAACCACTTGCCAGTTTCTCTGTAGCCTTTGTAAGATTGTTTCCTACGATTCCCAACTGTCTGTTGGCGTTCATTGATGTAATATTGTGCTGTACGATCATAATTCATTCCTCCTTGAAATTTGTATCGGCTTCCCTGCCGACATCATTTTAGTCTTTATCATAATATCTAAAGCAATGGCAACTCCTTCTGCGGACCCACGGGCCCACGGGGCCCGGCAGTAAAATCCACCAATTGCTATAGTTATTAACCAGTTGTCTTTTCTAATAGACATTATATATATCGGAGTGACCAATGAAAACTTAACCCTATTTCCCAAAAAATTATTTTCTTATTTCGTCTTATTAAAAAAATAAGACTGCTCTGTCTTCGGAACATTGGCCATATTTTGATAATAGCTGGTCGTCGTTCTGCTGTTCACATTAAAATCCCGAATCAACTTCCTCTGATTCGCCAGATATACCTTAAAATGCCCGCTATTCTGATGCTCTAACGCCTGAATCTGAATGCCCAGTTCTGACACATCACCGATTAGCTGCTGCATTTGTTCAATCTGCTTCCGATAAGTCATACGATTTTCTTTGATTTCCTTTTCTACATAGGAAAACAGCGTGTCAAAACCCTCATCTATTTTATTTAATTCGTCAATCTGCTCCCCTTTTTCATCTATAATAGCCCGAAAAGCCTCCGGATCCATCTCCTCATCCTTTAATAAACTCTCCTGTTCCCTCGTTTTTACCAAAATGTATTCGAGGATCCGTTTTTTTCTGTCCAGTGAATCTACCATCATATTCACATAAACGCTATTATTATTCTCCTGTTCCATCCCGTCACATCCTATCTTAATCTCTACGGCTATGGAAAGCCGATTACTTTGCTGCCAGCCATTTTGCCGTTTACTATTTTACTGTTGGCGGCTACGCCTTTTCAGCATTTTTGCGCATCACTTCTTTCCACGTATCCCGCATCTCCCTGATACGCTTCAGCGCTTCTTCCAAAGCCTCCGCATCTTTATGGATATTTGCCTCCACAAGCTTACGGTATATATAATCATACACCCTTTCAAAGTCCTCCCACACTTCGTACTTATGATCCAGAGTCACCCTGAGTTCTGTGATGATCGCCTGCGCCTTTTTCAGATTTGTATTCGCCTTCTCAATCTCTTTCTTCTCAATCGCCATCATCCCGATGTTGCAAAACTTGATCGCCCCATCATAAAGCATGAGTGTAAGCTCCGCCGGCGTAGCCGTCATGATCGCATTTCTCTGATATGCATTTGCTATATTGTTATCCATTACTCCTCCGTTCCTGCGCGATCCCTGCGCATCTTGTATATGGGAAAAAGAACAACAGATAGATTTCCCTCTCTATCGAACATTTATATACCACATAAAGAGCAAGAATCATTCTTGCCCTTTATGTAACATATTATACTATCGACCAATTTCTTAATTTCCACCAAACAGTCCTGCCAGTGAATTCTGCTGGGACTGCAACTTGGAAAGTGCCACTTCCATCGCTGTAAATTTCTTGTAATACGCATCTTCCATGCTGGCCAGCTTCTTCTCCCATGCCTTGATGTCTTTCTCGTATGACTTGAGCTGGTCCTTCATCGTGATGTCGTTATAGAACGTCATCGCGCTGCTGGTCTTGCTTCCCGCCATCTTCTGGCTCATCGTCGTACGCAGATTCTCGAAGATACCCGACAGCACATTCATCACCGCATCCGGATCGTCTGACAACGCTTTTTTCAGCTTATCTTCCTGATCCGCGTACACCGCGTCATCAGCATCTCCGTAGATATGGAGCAGACCGCCCTCGGTGTAATCCGTCGACGTCATAATACCAAAGCTGGCAAGGGAATACGACTTCCCTTCATATGTCACCTGACTCATCATCGCGGAACGCATACTGGACATTAAACTGCCGAGCGTTGAGTCATTGCGGAGCAGGGAATTTTTGATCTTGTCTTCCCAAAGTTTGACATCGTCATCTGACATCTCCTTTTTCTGTGCGCTCGTAAGAGGTTCATACCCTTTCGCGGATTCAGCATTGTAAAGGGTTTTCATCTCTTTCATAATCTCATTATACTCTTTCAGGAATGCCTTCACCGAGTTATATACGCTGTCTACGTCATTCGAAACGGAGAACGTGATCGGCCCGTCATTCTTCGTCAGACCTGTCAATTCGATGTCCAGTCCGTTTGCTGAAACCGTCGAAGTGGAAGATGTAAGTTCCGCCCCGTTCAACAGGATCACGCTGTCCGAAGCCTCTACCAGGGACATGCCCTTCGGCATCAGCGCGTTACTTGAATCATTCGCTCCACCGTTCACTGTAGTCTTACCATCAGCATCTACGGAAATGTCCGCCAGTCCAAGTCCGCCGAGCGCGGATCCGGAAAGCGTGTCGTTACGGTCTGTAATGCTCGCGTAATTCTGAACATCAGCCGTGATCGCCGACTTGATGCCGCTCTCACTAAAGGTATTCGTTCCGTCAAACGCCTCGATTTCCAGCGCGCCACCATCTTTTGCATAGTATTTATTCAGGCCTTCGCCGCCTATTGCCTGGATCTCAGCTACTGTCTTTCCGGAGAAAGCAGCTGCATCCACCTGCAGTTTCACATCGTTATTCGTGCTCATCTGCGTGTTGACATAATTTGTCGTCAGTTCATCCGCCTTTGCCTTTACTGCTTTATTGTATTCTTCCTCTGTTCTTCCAACCAGCAGATCTCCGGCATCGTCGTAATAAGAAGCTTTCAGGTCATCTTTGGCCTGTGTTTCGTACGTCGCGTAGTTCTCAGTATAAAGCTTCGCCTGCACATATTTTGCCGCTGCGGACTCCGTCGCTGTCTTTTTCGAATCATAGGCAGCTTTCGCCAGGGAATCAAGTGCTTTATTGTAATCATCTGTTCCTACGCCCGATGTCTGGAGTGTCTGCATCGCCTCATCGACGATCTTTTTATTGTCCTTTGACATCTTGTCATAGCCAACAGCATTACGGATCGCTTCTCTTCCTGACACCTCGGCAGCTGTCAGGCCGGTTGTCGTAATGGAGAACGAATTTCCCAAACCGCTGTCCTTGCTGCTGATAAAAAAGCGCTTCTGATCCATATCGAAACTGGCATTCAATCCTGCGTCCTGCAGCGCCTTTGTAAAATCAGAGATCGTGGAATTCGCCGTCACCGCGAATTTCGTCGTCTTATCGCCGTTCGTGATCTCGATTTCCTTGTTTAACAGCGATGAATCTATGTCTACCAGTTTATCCGTTACTGATTCCGCATTGATCTTAGCCCCGCTCAGATACTGTGTCGTTGCGATGTTCTGGATCTCCAACGTGTAACTTCCGTTTACCGCGCCATTTTTCGCCGTTACATTCGCTTTCGTCGGGTCGGAAACTGCCGCTTTCTTCGTCTGGTATGAAGATTGCAGGCGCATCTTGGAAACATGTTCTGTGTACAGCTTATACAACTTCGTATTTAACTCAGCCCATTTGGTCTGTTTCCACTCAAGCTTCGTCTTATTTCTTTCAATCTTTGTCTTCTTCAGGCTCTGGGCAGACATCAGCGCCCCTACGATCGCCTCTGTATCAAGCCCTGAAGAAAGACCGCTCATTCGAATACCCATATCAATTCCTCCATTTCACTTTCTGTCCGGCACACATGCTCTCACACGTATGTCCACTATCGCTTTTCATCAACGAGCATACCCGCCAGTTCCCACATTTTCTGCAGCATATCCAGGGACTTTTCCGGTGGGATTTCTCGAATCACCTCGTCGGTATCCCGATCGATCACCTTGATTGAAACACGATTGGTCTTCTTATGATAAGAATATTCGCAACGCGTGTGTTCCATTCTGAGATTTGCTTTGCTCACAGCATCCGCCATCGTGGCCTCGCTCGGCGTGTGCTCCTTTGGCTGCTGTTCGCTTCCCTGCTGTTCAGCATTCCCTTTCGCATCTACCGGTGCCGGCTGTGAAGTCTTCGGTACAGCTTTCGTCACTACTGCGTCCGCTCGCGCCACATCCGGTTTGACATTTGTCTTTGGCGCAGATACCTTCGCAGTTTCCGCTGAACCATAGTTTGAATTTACATTTGCCATCGTTTCTACTTCCATTTTAAACACCTCCATGTGTATCTTGTGCAAACTATGATTTTTCTTAAAGAAAATATCGGCATAAAAAGAGGAAAAGTTAACCTCTCCTCCCCAACTAATTCAAAAGTTCGGACAGCGCAGCGGGGTCCGCCGCCTTGACCGCCTCTGCATTTGCCTCCTGGATCTGGAGATAGAGTTCCTTTCGGTAAACAGGTACTGATTTGGGGGCCTTGATCCCCACCTTCACCTGATCGCCTTTGATCTCCAGTATCGCAACCTCGATATCGTCGTTGATAATAATTGATTCATTTACTTTTCTCGCTAATGCCAGCATACGATCACGCCTCCTTTTTCTGTTTGAGGATGTCGTATATCTTGTATTTCACCTCATAATCCTGATTTTCCACAATGATCTGCGCGCCCTTCCTCGTGTCGGCATTGATAATGATCGGCGCTTTCAGGTTGACTGTCATCTGCTCCACATCTTTCGGCACCGTCATCGTGATCAGTATGACGAGATTTTCCTCCGTGATCTCACCGAGTCCCTCCAGAAGCTCATCTTCCACCACCGGGTTATAATCCTCTTTCACGAGCAGCGGGTTTATGACTGGAAGCGCCAGCGTAGGCTCATCCACACACTGGAACCAGGAGATGTTCGTCCCCTCTTCTTTTTCGCAGTCATATAATATCGTGTAGCGCTTAAACTCATCAAACCCCATCAGCCCTTTATCCAGCGTGATGATTTTTTCTTCCATCAGGTCTATCTCACCAAAATATCTCGTTTTCACCAGCATATCAGCACCTCGTTTCTCCGTTAAATAAAGTCAAGCAGCGACGTTCCCAGTATTTTTGACGTCGCCTGGAGCGTCGCCTGATAGAGAAGGTCCGCTTCTGTATAATTGACGAGGACTTCCTCCAGATCCACATTTTCATTTTCAGATTTTGCCTCGTCTGTGTCGATCTCTAAGATCTCCAACTGATTTTTCGTCATTTCCATACGGTTATAGCGCGATCCGTGATCCGCTACCGCCACGTTCAGCGTGTGCTTCGCGTCCTGGAACACGGTGATGGCATGGGAGTACGTGTTTGTGAGCACTGTATTCTGCAGCGCGATCTGTGTTCCGATCTGCTCTTCGAGTTCTTTCAGGCTCGCCATTGTCTCCTTGTCTCCCGGATCGCAGTCGGCGATACGTTTTTGTACCGCTGTCCGGTTCATTTCCATAACATCCAGATCGTTGATCACGTTGTAGATCTGATCCACAACCCTGCCGATCGATGTGTCAAACGCGTCACAGCCGAGTGTATTGACAGTCAGCATCTGGCTGAAATTGATCTGGTAATTGATCTTCTGCCCCCTGACATCCGCGTAATTTCTCGTGACGCCTGTCACGTTATTGACCGCACGGCAGTCAAAATAATGTTCGGGACGAATGTCACTTTTTTCGAAATTCGTCTTCTGATAGCGGACGCTCATGTCCGATCCCGCACGCACGGAATCATAAATATTCTGCCCGAAAACAATTTCTCCCGTCTCCGGCACAAAATATACTTCATCGTCTCCCGGCATATAGTGCTCATTGTAAACAGTATTTTCCGGGATACTTTTTGTCACGGCCGTGATCGTGTGGCTCTCGCCTGCGACATCCTTATATGTTATGGTCACATCCTGATTATCACAGTTATTATAGGAAACCATGATGCGGTGCGCCGTCAAAAATTCTGACGCCTCATTCGCGTAATCATCCGCCGTCTTTGTATCCCCGTACTCCGGCTGTCCGTATACAAATGACGTGTTTTCGATCTTATTGATCTCCAACCCCTCTGTGATCGTATACGTCGTATCCGACTGCGCATTATCAAATAAAAGCGGCAGGTCGGTGCGGTATCCGGTGAAGAGATAGCGACCGGCATAGTCCGAATTCGCGTTCTGCTCATAGATAAATCCGGAGTACTCCCGCAGCTGCTGCACGATCATCGCGCGGTCGTCCGCATTGTTCGGGTCATTGGCTGCATTCGTCACATCCTCGATCATCTTATCGAGAATCGAATTTGCCTTCTTCATCGGCTCCTCTGTCGCGTCCATCCAGTTCTGCGCGTCGGTACAGTTCGAGATGTACTGCCTGATTTCTACCATCGTCGTACGGTATTTCAGGGCTCGTACGGCAATTGTAGGATCATCCGACGGTTTCTGGATCTTCTTCTCCGTCGCATATTGTTCAAAATATTTGTTATATGCCACCTTATTTCTCTGTATATGGAGCATCGAATTATTTCTCATCATATTATTTGTTATTCTCATTTGACATCCACGACCTTTCTTTTTATACCGCTGTCTGGTTGATCAGCTTATCCAACACTTCGTTCATCACGGACAACACTTTATACTGGTGGAACGTAAGCCGCTGGAACGTGAGAAGATTCTCCGTTTCCTCGTCCTCGTCCGCACCTGACACGGACTGCCGCTGCAACGCCACGGCGTCCATGATATTTTTCTGGCTTTGCTGCAGTGTCTGCGCTTTCTGGCAGTCAACGGCGATGTCCGCCGTGAAAGACTGGAGGAACGCGTCCGGCGCTCCGTGCAGGAACATCTTCGGGTCGTCTTTCAGGTTCGCCAGCGCATGTACGTTGATATTCTGCGATTCGCCCGGCAGATATTCGGAGTAGCAGGCAAATAAATTCTGATCCGTCAGCACGGCGTCAGTGATGCGGAAGTTCAGTGCCGTCATATAGTAATAGCTTCCGGTATAGCTTCCATTTTCCTCCTGTATCGGCGTAGAATTAAAGGAATTGTAGTGACCATCGCTGTCTTTCTGCGTAAAGATATAGTTGTCGCCGGTCGCCGGCACGGTCGCGTTGAAGAAATCAATACCCTTATTCCCATTGGCGTCATATCCTTCTTTATGGGCGCCGTTAAACGCCTGCGCATACGTCCTCACAAACTCATTGATCTGTGCCATATAGTACGGCACTCCCTTATATGCCACACTGTCACCGACGATCATCTGACGGCCCTCATTGACAGCGCGCTCCAGTACGGTCGCCTGACTGACGGAAATATTATTTTTCAAGGTAAAGGTATAGGAGAACTCACCGCTTTCCAGAACATCCACTTTAAATTTCTCATAATTGTATGTGTAATTGCCGATCGTGATTTCACCGTCGTCCGCCGGAATATTAAGAAGATTCACGTCATTAATATTCGCACTGGTCATCGTGACTACAAGATTGCCATCCGCGTCATTTTTCAGGCTGCCCTTCTGTGCCAGTCCCTGCAGAGTCGTAGCGTTATTTCCGTCTCTCACCTCAAACAGCGCCTGCAGTGTGCCGCCCAGATTCGAACTGTACGGATGGAACGGCGTCCCGTCCGCCCAGGCTACGTTATACAGACCGTCTATGTCATTGATATTCTTTGTATTTTCATTTTCAACTATCACAAGTTTATTTACATCAATCGTATCGATCAATGTGGCGCCATCGACATAAACATAAAATCGGTTCATGCCGACTCCTTCTCCCGGTTCTTCCTCCAATACCTTAATGTTGCAGTATTCCGACAGCTCATCGAGGAGAACGGTTCGCTGGTCGCGCAGATCGTTGGCAATATTACCGTACGCCTCCAGTGTATTGATCTGTTTCGTCACCGATGCGATCTGGTCGGCGATCGCGTTGATCTGGTCCACGCTCGATTTGATCTGCACATTTGCCTCGTCCTGCAGATTCTGGAGATATGTCGCCGTCTCCTGCACAAAACGCGTAAACGTATCGCCATAAGAGATCACCTTTTTGCGCCATGACTGCTCGCCGGCGTTATCCGGCAACTGGGTCAAAGACGTACAAAAGGTATCAAACGCATTTGTGATGCCGCCTGTCTTATCATCCGCGGAGTACAGTTTTCGCTGTATCTCATTCAGATAATAAGCATGCGCGCTGTATTTGCCGTACGTAGAAGTCGCCCGCTCAAATTTCGTATCATAATATTCATTGTGCATCCTCTCGATGCCCTGCATATAAACGCCAGAACCTACTACCTTGATCGAACTTACCTGTCGCGTCTGCGCGCTTGTGCGCACGACCTGGCGGGAATATCCGTTCGTTCCAATATTTGCAAGGTTATGTGCGGCTGTCTGCATGGACGCATTGTACGCCATCATACCTGATTTCGCGATTTCAAGTCCCTGAAATGTTCCTAATCCCATATTATCTCTCCATTCTGCTATGCTGAATTGTTCTGCTATGCTGAATTGTTCTGCTATGCTGAATTATCTGCCTGCTTTTTACATTCTCGTGATCAAGTGCTCGATCATCTCGTCTACTACTGTAATGTAACGGGAAGACGCATTGTAGCACTGCTGGAATTTGATGAGGTCGGAAAGCTCCTCATCCGTCGAAACTCCCATCACCTTCTGCCGCTCCCCTTCTATAGAAAACACGGTACTCTCCTGATTTTGGATGATGCCGCGCCATATATCCCCCTGGATCGCGAACTGTCCGACGAGCGCGCCATAGTAACCTGAGAAATCATACGTCGCCAGTGAATTCGGATCCAGCGCGCTGAAGTCCTGCTGCCACTTTTTCATGATGTCCTCGCACAGATCCCACTCAAACCCCTCGGCGTGGTCAGCTGACGGGTTCGCCGTCAGCGGCAGTTTGGACGGATCCCTGAGAAGTTCCGGATTGACTTCCAACTGCTCGAGCGTGTAAAGTGTATATCGGTCAGACGGATCTTCCTCGATATACTGGTACACTTTCACCGGCTCCGTCTCGCCCGGAACATTTACCTCTACTTCCTTATACCGGTCCGTCGTGCGCCGTACAAAAAGCTCGGTGCCCATCGTTTTATCCTTGTCATCACCGATGGCCGCCTTTTCCGTATCTAATACGGTGATCGTCTGTTTCGTGCCGTCCGCCAGTTCGATCTCCATCTCTTTATTCGGACAAAACGAATCGTTCAACATCGTGACGATACCGTGTATGAGCTGGTCAAACTGTGCCTGCACCGTCATAATGATCGATGGCTGTATTGTTTCATTGTATACTTTTACCTCTTCGTTGTAACGTTCCGTCGCATTGAAATACGCCCTCTCATCCAACACTCCGTCTTCATTTCGGAAGTCCTCTTCTTTCGGTTTGACTGGCATATATGTATAATCGGTCGCGTGCGGTCCCCTTGCCACCAGAAGTCCCTTGAGGGAACCCACATCCGAATTATCTTCTACGGCATAGTACAGCTCATCGCGGATAAAGAAGTCTCCTCCGACCTCCCACACCGGCTTGAGCAGTTTGGACGTCTCGCTCTCATACGCGGTCGTCAGATTATACTGCACGTTGCCCTCCAGAAGATATCCGCCCTCGGCATAGATCGAAATGGTGCCGTCCACTTCCTCGATCTGCCTGTGATTGATATAGGATCCCAGACGATCCAGTAAAAGATTTCTAGCATCGCGGTAATCATTGGCCTGTTCACCGGTCGCCTCAAATTTGCGGATCAGCATATTGTAATCGCGGATCTGTGAGACAATGTCATTGATGTCCTTGACCTGGTTCTGCACGTCCTGATTCATATTTTTCTGATACTGGTATAAATGGTTTTGCAGCACTCTGGCGCGATCGATAAACTGGGATGCCACGGATACCAGCTCCGTCCGCGATACGATATCCTGCGGATTTTCCTGAAGATTGGCGATGGCTTTCCACAAACCCTCTCCCAGCACATCCAGGAATTCTTCTCCTTCCATCTCTCCAAAGACTTCTTCAATCCCTTCAACCGCTTTGTACTGCATCTCATAAAAACTCTGCCGGCCGAGCTGCAGGCGGTACTGTCCGTCCAGGAACTTGTTGCGCACCTGACGGATCATCGCCACATCCGCTCCCTTTCCAATCTGCATATGGTTCGAATAAGGACCATACTGCGTCGTGTAAAAGGAATCCGTCACCATAACCTGCTGTCTCGAATGACCTTCCGTCGTGGCGTTCGCAAGGTTATGAGCCGCCGTATACAATGATGTCTGCGCGGCCGTCAACCCTGACACTCCTGCATTAAAGCTTGCAAATAAATTACCCATAACTTAACCTCTTTCCCTCTGTCCTCATCATTTTTTTAACTGTAAACATAGTAGAAGCACACAAACGCGGGACAGTAAAACTTCTACTGTGTAACAGTGATAAAAAATCACTGTTTGGCATCAAACGTGCCAGCCTCCATACCAGGTAGATCAACCTGAGCGGCACTGCTTGAATAATTACTGCTTCCCGAAGACATCCGTGTACTTCTGATCACATTCATATTAAATTCGACCATTTCCAAAACCTGGTCTAACAATTCTTTATTTTGAACATTTAGTTCCTGTAGCCTGGCTACCGTCCGTCGCAGCCTGTCGTGCAGGTCCCGTAGTTTCTTTTGTTCAAGCGGCTGGTTTTTCAGCGTCTGGACGATCTGTTCCAGCTTCATCGTCCCCTGGGGTTTTCCCAATACCGTCGCGATATCATTGGTAATACGCGTTCTCTTCGCTTCCAATATTCCTACTTCGTCAACCAGCTTCTGCTCCTCATCCGCCAGTTTTCCGATCGTATCCAGATCATTCGCGACGATGGCCCTCGTTTTTTTCTCCTGGATCGGGATGAGGTCAGTATATAACTGGTCTTCCCGCTCAAGAGTACTTACCAATTCCTCGATCAAACTCGCCAAAGCAACATCCTCCTAGCTGCTCATCCAGAAAGGCGTTTTATGAACTCATCGCAATAGCTTATATTTATGAAGCATCGTGCGCACCCGCCTTCATTTTTACCATGTTGCTCTTCTGAGCAGGATATGCTGCTCATCCAAGCAGGCGTTCCGCCAGATTCTCCGCAACATCATCTATCGAAACATTGTATGTGCCTGCCTTCATTCTCTCCATAATGTCTTTCACTTTATCTTCCCGAACATCAGGTACTTCGGCAGCCGCTTTTTTCGCCACCTGATAATCCTTTGCGATGCTGGAAATCTCAAGGCTGTCATTTGCAGACGCCGCTGTCTTTGATTTCGACGCCGATTTCGGCTTGCTTGCCTGGTAAAGCTGGTTTACCTGCATGTACGCATCTATTCTCATAATGTTCACCACCTAATTCTCATTATTTTTACGTTTCTTACAATATGTATCGGATGTTTTCTCAAAACCCTTAACAGAAAGGCAAAAAAACTTATGTATGGTATGCTCAATTTGTCTGCTCCAAGTTCGCTTTCTGCCCTTTTGCCGCGCGTTTCCGGTTTCTGACACGTTTGGCATTTAATGTCTTTCCCTCGTACTCAAATGTTTCCGCATCTTGTTCTACAACTGTGGAGAACGCAAGGGAATCCCCCGCCTCGAGCGCGATCGCCTTTACGCCTCGGCTCGTCTTTTTCAGTTCGCTCACCTCGCCGACCGGAAATCCGAGCGAAAGTCCCTTTGCCGTCAGAAGGATGACCTTTTTCACCCCCGCCAGCACATCGCCGGCCGTCAGGACCGACACACCGCATACTTCGTCGCCGGCCTCCAGCTTCGTCGCCGCAATCTGGCTGCGGTTCGTCTCAAATTCCGCTCCCGACACAAGTTTAATATACCCGCCTTTCGTCGTAAATAACAGCATGGATTCATATAAATCCTCAAACGCGGTATAAAGCAGGGCGTCCTCGTCGTTCGACATCCTGCACAGCGTGTGGACGAGCGCTCCCTTATCCTTGATCTTGCATTTGGGGAGCTTGTCCGCCCTGATCTGGAACATATTGCCCAAATTCGTAAACAGACAGATCCTATCGGTGTTTTTCATTTTTATGATATGCGGGTATTCCTGTTTGGCCTCATCGGATGCTCTCGCAAACGCGCCCTCATCCATCGCTTTCATATAACCAAAACGGTCGATACACACGAAAATATCCTCGATCTTTACCTCCTCGACATAGGCTTTTGCCTGCACATCGGCGAGTTCCGTCCTTCTCTCCCTGGCAAACTGTTTTTTATACTGGCGCAGCCTGGTTTTGATCACTTTGTACAGTTCTTTCACATCAGAGAGGATGTTTTCATATTTGGCAATATTGGCGGCAAGATTTTCCTGTTCCTCGTGCAGTTTCAGGATTTCCAGTCCGATCAGCCTGCCAAGCGGCATCGCCAGGATCGCGTCGGCCTGGGCCTCCGTAAAGAGAAGTGTCGCCGCCTGTTTTCTGGACGTCTCCAGCCGGAACTGAATATCATCGGTCTTTCCCTCGATCAGGCAATCCTTCGCCTGCCGGATGGAAGAACTCCCGCGGATGATCTCGATGATCAGGTCGATGACGTCCGTCGCCTTGATCAGTCCATCCACGATCTCCTGGCGTTTTTTCGCCTTTTCCAACAGGAAACGGTATTCTTTTGTATATAAGTCCTCCTGAAAGAGGACGAACTGCTCAATCATCGTTTTGAGATTAAACACCCTCGGCTGTCCGCCCGAGATTGCCAGCAGATTGACCCCGTACGTATCTTCCATCTGCGTCTTTTTATACAGGCCGTTCAGCAGATTTTCGATATCCCGCCCCTTTTTCACCTCTATAACGACGCGGATGCCCTCTTTGGACGACTCGTCCCTCACATCAAAGATTTCTTCAAAAACACGGTCTTTCACAAGGGAACACAGATTTTCCACCAGTTTGGTTTTGTTCCCCGATACCGTATACGGGATTTCCGTGATGACAATGTTCGTCCTGCCGTTCTCCCCTTTTTCGATCACCGTGCGGGCGCGGATCTTGATCTTTCCCTCGCCGCGTTCGTATATCGCCGGGAGCTCAGACGCGTTTGTGATAATGCCGCCCGTGGGAAAATCCGGCGCCGGCACGTAGTCCATCAGTTTTTGGATGGAAATGCCCGGCCGGTCCATGTAGGCGATCACGGCGTCGATCACTTCGCCCGGATTGTGCGGCGGGATGTTCGTCGCCATTCCGACCGCGATGCCCGTCGTCCCGTTGATCAAAAGATTCGGCAGCATGGCCGGGAGCACGAGCGGTTCTTTTTCATTCTCATCAAAGTTCGGGCCGAACTCGACGAGCCCTTTTTCTAAATTTTCCAGCATCGTCATCGCCGCCGCCGACAGCCTCGCCTCGGTGTAACGCATCGCCGCGGCGCCGTCTCCGTCGATGGAGCCGAAATTCCCGTGGCCGTCCACCAAAGGGGCGTTCAGCGAGTAATCCTCCGTCATATGCACGAGCGCCTCGTAGATCGAGCTGTCGCCGTGCGGGTGGTATTTACCCATCGTATCTCCGACGATACGCGCGCTTTTCCGGTGCGGCTTATCCGGGGAAAGTCCCAATTCCTTCATCGCGTACAGGATCCGCCGCTGCACCGGCTTCAGTCCGTCCCTGACGTCTGGCAGCGCCCGGTCCACGATGACGCTGACCGCGTAATCGCGGAACGAGTTTTTCATTTCTTCAGAAAAATCCAACTGTATAATGTTTTCGCTCTCTTTTACCTGGCTCATAGCTTACCTCATTTATTTCTATATATCAATATTGGCATATTTTGCTTCTTCCATAATAAACTGCCGTCTCGGCGGCACGCTGCTCCCCATGAGGATATCAGTCACCTCGTCTGCTTCCACTGTATCGCTGATCGAAACCTGCGCGAGCACGCGGCTGTCCGGATCAAGTGTCGTTTCCCACAGCTGTACGTCGTCCATCTCCCCCAGTCCTTTGTACCGCTGGAGGCCCTGGATCTTTTTCCCCGTTTTGCGGAACTTTTCCAGTTCAAAGTCGTTGAACAGGTACTCGCTTTTTTTCACTTTTTTCTTCCGCACCACATCTTCGTAGTCCACTTTGTACAGCGGCGGCAGGCCGCGGTACACCTTTCCCTGAAAGATCAGTTCCGGCATGAAGCGGTAAAAGAACGTCAGTAAAAGCGTGCTGATATGGGCGCCGTCGACGTCCGCATCAGTAAGGATGATGATTTTATCATAGCGAAGCTTCGTGATATCAAAATCGTCTCCGATGCCGCACCCAAACGAGGCGATCATCGATTTGATCTCGTTGTTCAAAAGGATCTTCTCGAGCGGCGCCTTTTCTACATTGATGATCTTGCCGCGCAGCGGAAGCACCGCCTGCGTCCGCCGGTCCCTCGCGGTTTTTACCGTACCGCCGGCCGAATCTCCCTCGACGATATAGATTTCGCATTCTTCTGGTTTTTTGGATGAACACGCCGCCAGCTTGCTTTTGGTATCGACGTTCACCAGTTCTTTCAGTACCGAGCGCCTCGCCTTATCACTCGCCGTCCGCGCTTTGTACGAGCGACGGACATTTTCCAGTATTTTCTTTAATACCTCGACGTTTTTGTCAAAATAGCGCTGCACTTCCTGGCTGAACACATCATCGACCGCGGCCTTGGCGTCAGTATTCCCCAGTTTATTTTTTGTCTGGCTCTCGAACTGCGGATCGGGATGTTTGATGGATACGATCGCCACCAGTCCGTTCCGGATGTCTTTTCCGTCGAAATTTTCCTCGTTGTTCTTCAGGAAATTCAATTCCCGGGCATACTGGTTCATCACGCGGGTCAGTGCCATCTTGAAGCCGGTCACGAGCGTACCGCCGTCCGTTACGTTGATGCGGTTGCAGTACGAATTGATCTGTTCGGTGAACGCGTTGACGTACTGGAACGCCACCTCCACTTCAATGTCCCCGCTGCTCCCCTCTATATAGATGACGTCGTCGTGCAGCGGCGCCACATCCCGGTTGATGTAGCGGATATAACTCTGTATTCCAAATTCTTCCTGAAAGGTCCGTGATTCTCCCGTATGCTCGTCCAAAAAGATGATCTTCAGATTTTTATTGAGATAGGCGATCTCCTTTAGTTTCTTGCGGATCGCTTCCGGTTTGAACTCCACCGTTTCAAATATCGTATCATCGGGATAAAAGGTGACTTTTGTTCCCGTATCCTGTTTGGCACATTTTCCGACGACCGGCAGAAGCCCTTTTTCCAGCTTGACGATCGGTTTTCCACCGTCTATGTACTCATCGCGGTAAATTTTCCCGTCGTTTTTGATCTCGACCGTCATGCTCTTTGACAGTGCGTTTACGACCGAGGCGCCGACGCCGTGCAGGCCGCCCGATACTTTGTAGACGCCGCTGCCGAATTTTCCCCCCGCGTGCAGGATCGTATAGACGACGCGAGCCGTCGGGATTTTCTTCGTCGGGTGGAGATCGACCGGCACGCCGCGCCCGTTGTCCTCGATCGAGACGCCGCCGTCTTTTTTCAGCGTAATGTGTATTTCCGAACAAAATCCTGCCAGGTGTTCATCGATCCCGTTGTCAAGTATTTCCCAGATCAGGTGGTGCAGTCCCCTCGTTCCCGTACTTCCTATGTACATCCCGGGGCGCTTGCGGACAGCTTCGAGTCCTTCTAATACGACGATCTGGCTTCCATCATACTTTTCCATTTCATACATCCTTTCAACCATCTAAATTTCCCAAGGATAAATCCTAAGGATAAATTATAAGCGAACAGAAGTTTTTTTTCAAGGTCTAATTTTTTGTATTGAACTGTTTTTGAGATACTTCTCTATGTATTCCCGATAACCATCTTCCAAAATACGAAACGCACAGCTATTATCTGTTAAAATCTACTTACAATTGGTTGTAACCATCTCATATATTCTACCCGCCTTCTTTTGAATACGTTCGGCAACGATACTCTGATAATGATTCCTGGATTGGGTGATGGTTTGGTTACTGTCAAAGGGATGGCTATACCGATGACAATTACATATCATGTATTTGCAAAAAAATACAAAGTATATGTTTTCAGCAGAAAAAATAATCTGGAAGAAGGCTGCTCAACCAGAACTATGGCGAGCGACCAAGCGGAAGCCTTGAAAATGCTTGGTATTAAAAAAGCTAAAGTATTGGGGATTTCTCAAGGAGGTATGATTGCACAATACCTTGCGATAGATTATCCAGAGTTGGTTGAAAAACTCGTGTTGGCGGTTACTTCATCAAGACAAAATAGTTTATCACAAGATGTCGTTGAAAAATGGATTATAATGGCAGAACAAAAAGATTACAAAAGTTTAATGATTGACACTGCAGAAAAATCCTATTCAGAAAAGTATTTGAGTAAGTACAGACCCTTATATCCGATTTTAGGCAAACTGGGAAAGCCTAAAGATTTCAGCAGATTTCTGATACAGGCAAAGTCATGTATTACTCATAATGCTTATTTGGAATTAGATACAATAGCATGTCCAACTTTAATTATTGGTGGTGAATGCGACAAGATTGTTGGAGTTGAGGCTTCAAAGGAATTAGCCGATAAAATCAAAAAGAGCAAATTGTTTATTTATAGCGGTCTGGGTCATGCAGCATATGAAGAAGCAAAGGATTTTAAGGAAAGAATTTTAGTTTTTATGTCATAACTTTAGTATAATACCTTTTGATAAACACTTTGATCATGAACATGAAAAATTATCTGGTAACCGCATTTTTCATAAAATGTATCTTCCTTAGAGCCTAATGTCTTGAATTAACCGATAGGCTTCTTTTGCATAATCAGCATTTTCCCTCAAATGTCTGCGGTACGATAGAAACTGTTCCTTTATAGGACACCTGCTAAAAATGTAACTCTCCTAATCCAACATCAAAAGTCATCTCTTTTCTTCATATGCATATCCAAAGTCAATCGGTGGAGCTGTTACAGAAATATATACAAATTCAGTATTTCCATCATTTAATAATCCATGAATATCCTTATCAACAAACCTCACTACATCACCACATAAAGAAATTAGCACTCTTACACCATTCTTACTTCTTCAGAAAATGCTCTATTCTCTATCAAGTCCCGATATACTGCCTTTGGATCATTCATATTTTCGTGTTTCCCTGATTACCTCTAAATAGCCTTCAATATCTTCTTTGCAATATCCCATCCCCTTAGTTAAAAATATTTTACGGGCCAGAACTTTCCACGACACCATTGATTTTTCTAACAAATTGTATTAGAATATTCAAGTTAGATCGACACACCAAACCAACACAAATTATGAGGAGGACCCAAAATGAAACACACGATCGTCAACCTGGATCAGGTGAAAGAAATAGAAAAGACATATCCCACCCCTTTTCACATCTACGATGAAAAGGCGATCCGCGAAAACGCCCGCGCGCTGAAACAGGCGTTTTCCTGGAACAAAGGGTATCGGGAATACTTTGCGGTAAAAGCGACGCCGAACCCGTTTATCTTACAAATCCTGCAGGAGGAAGGCTGCGGCGTGGACTGCTCGTCGCTGACCGAACTCATGCTCTCCGAGGCGCTCGGCTTCCGCGGTGAGGACATTATGTTTTCCTCGAACGTCACGCCTTTGGAGGAATACCAGAAAGCGGACGAGCTCGGCGCCTATATCAATCTGGACGATGCGACACACATCGATTTCCTCGCCGACGGCGTGGGCATTCCGGAAACGATCTGCTGCCGCTACAACCCGGGCGGCGTGTTCGAGCTGGGAACGGACATCATGGACAACCCCGGCGACGCGAAGTACGGTTTTACGAAAGAACAGCTGATCGACGGCTACAGGAAACTGATGGACCTCGGAGCCAAAAAATTCGGCCTTCACGCCTTTATTGCCAGCAATACCGTGTCGAATGAATATTACCCGACACTTGCCGGCATCCTGTTCGAACTCGCCGTGGAACTAAAGGAAAAGACCGGGGCGGACATCCGCTTCATCAACCTCTCGGGCGGCATCGGCATCCCTTACACGCCGGACAAAGCTCCGAATGATATCCAGGTGATCGGGGAGGGCGTCCGCCAGAAATTTGAGGAAATACTCGTTCCCGCCGGCCTCGGCGACATCGCGATCTTTACCGAACTGGGGCGGTTCATGCTCGGCCCTTACGGACAGCTCGTGACGAAGTGCATCCACCAGAAGCACATTTACAAAGAATATATCGGGCTGAACACCTGCGCCTGCGACCTGATGCGGCCGGCGATGTACGGCTCTTACCACCACATCACGGTACTCGGCAAAGAAAATGAGCCGTGCGACCACAAATACGATGTCACCGGCTCCCTCTGTGAAAATAATGATAAATTCGCAATTGACCGCATGCTCCCGAACATCGAGGTCGGCGATTATCTCGTCATCCACGACACGGGGGCACACGGCTACGCGATGGGGTATAATTACAATGGCAAGCTGAAATCCCCGGAGTTACTCTTAAAAGAGGACGGAAGCGTGCAGATGATCCGCCGCGGCGAAACGCCGAAGGATTATTTTGCCACCTTTGATTTCAGTCCTATTCTGGACGGCATGAAATATTAATTCGCTCCAAATATATCTTCCAGAAATACGACATAGCCTTTCATCGTCTCGTAGACATCGGCTTTGCTGACGACCTCCCACGGCGCGTGCATATTGAGTACGGGAACGCCGCAGTCAATGACTTCCATGCCATAGAGAGCCAGTATATAGGCGATCGTTCCGCCGCCGCCGATGTCTACTTTTCCGAGTTCTGCCGTCTGGTAAGCGACCTTGCGGTCATCCAGTATTTTGCGGATACCGGAAATGTACTCCGCGTTCGCGTCGTTGCTGCCGGATTTTCCGCGCGAGCCGGTGAATTTATTGAACACCATTCCTTTTCCGAAATAGGCGGCGTTGTTCGGCTCATAGGCGGCCTTAAACGTCGGGTCGAACGCGGCGCTCACATCGGAAGAGAGCATTTTTGAGTTTGACAGGCACCGGCGGAGTGCCAGTTCGCTGTATACTCCCATCGCGTTCAGTATTTCCGCCACGTTATTTTCAAATGTTCTGGACTGCATGCCGGTGGCGCCCACGCTGCCGACTTCTTCTTTATCTACGAGAAGGCAGCACGTCGTATGTTCGGTGTTCTCCACCTCTAACATCGCCTTGAGCGAAGTAAACGCGCACACGCGGTCATCCTGTCCGTATCCCATGATCATGCTGGCGTCGATTCCGGCCTCCCTCGCCTTTCCGGCAGGCACGACTTCCAGTTCCGCCGACAGGAAATCTTCCTCTTCCATTTCATATTTCTCTTTTAAAATCTGCAGCACGCTGCGCTTGACCGCATCTTTTTCTTCATCCTTCAGCGGCATGCTTGCAAATAAAATGTCGAGTTCTTCTCCCTCAATGACTTTATTTGCCTTTTTCTCCATCCGCTCGCCGGCCAGGTGGATGAGCAGGTCCGTCACGCAGAATACGGGATCGGTCTCTTCCTCCCCAATGTTGACTTCGATGACCGCGCCGTCCTTTTTCACAACGACGCCGTGGATCGCCAGCGGCAGCGTCACCCACTGGTATTTTTTTATGCCGCCGTAATAGTGCGTGTCTAGGTAGGCAAATCCGCCCTCCTCGTACAAGGGATTCTGCTTGATGTCTAGGCGCGGGGAATCAATATGCGCCCCGAGGATCGCCATGCCGTCCTCGAGCGGCTTCTTTCCGATCTGGAACAGGGCGATCATTTTCTTCATCCCGACCGCGTACACCTTATCGCCGGCTTTCAACGTTTTACCGGATTCCACAATGTCGGCCAGATTTTTATAACCAGCGCCCTCCGCCATCAGAACTGCCTGTTTCACGCATTCGCGCTCGGTCTTTCCCTCATCGAGAAATGTCCTGTACTCCTTGTTCAGTTTGTTTAATTCCTTTACTTCTTTTTTCGTGTAGCCTTTCCAGGCATTTTTTCGTTCCATTTCAATTTCCCTCCTAAAAGATCCGATTATTTATTTTCTGCATCCTGTGACTTCATTATTCATCGCCGCCTCATCATTCATCAAATTCCACAATCACATAAAAACCTTTCTCATTTTCCACGATATCCTTCACGACGCCTTCGGTAGACGTGAGTTTCTCGGAAAACGGGAAATTTCCCGACATCGCCACGGCGGGTACGATCGTATAGTAGCAGGCGCTCGGCAGGAGTCCTTCGGTTACGTGGACGGTCTGCCCCGGCTCCACCAGTCCCTCCCGCTCCATTTTAAATTCCATTTCACGCATATGGATTCTCCTTAGTCTAAACTTAGTCTAAACTTAGTCTAAACTTAGTCATAATATACTTTTACTAAAAACAGTCCTTTTGCCGGCGCGGTTTCCCCCGCGTACTTCCGCTCTTTCCGCTCCAGTATTTCCGTCATCTCCTGCGGACTCCGGCGCCCTGTCCCCACTTCGACCAGCGTGCCGGTCAGGATCCGCACCATATTGTACAAAAATCCGCTTCCCTCATACGTCAGCAGGATCTCGTGCTCCGTCTCTTCGATCTGGATCCGGGTAAGCCGCCGTACGGTAGACTTTTTCTTTGACGCCTTCGTACAGAAACTTTTGAAATCGTGTTCTCCCATAAGCGTTCCGGCGGCTTCCCGCATACCTGTTATATCAAGCGGTTCCGTCATTTTCCAGCAATACCTGCGGTGGAATACATCTTCGCTGTCCCATTTCATCAGATGGTAGCGGTATTGCTTGCCGGTCGCGTGAAGGCGGCTGTGGAAGCGCTCCCCCGCTCTCTCCACCTGCAGGATACGGATATCCTCCGGCAGATATTCATTCAGTACCGCCCGCAGCTCTTCCGCAGACGCGGCAAACGTGTCAGGCAGATGGACATTGGCGATCTGCTCGAGCGCATGGACGCCCGCGTCAGTCCGCCCGGCACCGTCGATCTGGACCGGCCGTCCGGCCTGTCTGGACAGCACCTCTTCTATTTTTCCCTGTATCGTCGCACGGCTGCCCGGCTGCCGCTGCCAGCCCTGATACCTCGTGCCATCGTACTGCACCTTCATCCGGTAATTCATAAACGCTCCCCGCGCTTTCCCTCAAACCGGCTGCGTATCCGAAGTTCCGACATGAGTAAGGAATATCCGTCTGCCCCGTCTTCAATAGAAAGATCCAGACTGACAGCCATATTATTCAGCGTGCGCTCATCCAGATCATCCCTCATCTCTTCCAGGATCTTGATCTTTTGCTTGTATGTTTCCGCATCCAGAAAGCGGATGATGCCCGGAACTTCCTCCTCGGTCTCCGGACTTATGTTCTGACCGATCCTATCTCCGCGGTCCTCTTCCATCTTCGGACTCTCGTTCTGACCAATCTTCTCCATACGGATACCGTTCTGGCCAATTTCCCTCTGTAATGCTCCCTCTTGTTCCCGGCGGTAAAAAAGCCTCGCAAAATGTTCTGCCGACATGGCAAACACCTCGTAATCGTCCGACAATTCCTGGAAACAGACAGCCTTCGTCCCATCCGGAAGTATCCGGCACTTTGATATGATCTGGACTGCTTTGTTTGACTTTCGTGAATAATAAATATCCTGCAGCATTTACTTACACCTCTATTTCATTTTCCATACTATCATATATCTCATGATATTCTAACACAAACATGCCCCGCCTGTCAAAAGGTTGACTTATGACGAAAATCAAGTATAATGGAAGTAACTCTACTAAATTTACTATTTTGCAGAAAGGGAGACGAAAATATGAACGACACTCTTGTTACACTTTCAAAAATCGGTATCGTGCCGGTCGTGGCGCTGAATCATCTCGAAGACGCAAGACCGCTTGCAAAGGCACTTTGCGAGGGCGGACTTCCATGTGCGGAGGTTACGTTCCGCACCGCTTGCGCCGAGGAGGCCATCCGCATCATGACCGATGAATTTCCTCAGATGTTTATCGGGGCTGGCACAGTCCTTACAACCGAACAGGCGGAACGCGCCGTAAAAGCCGGCGCCAAATTTATCGTCAGCCCGGGACTGAATCCGGAAGTCGTCAAATACTGCGTGGACAAAGACATTCCTGTGACGCCCGGATGCGCCAATCCAAGCGACATTGAGCAGGCGATCTCCCTCGGTTTGGACGTTGTAAAAATATTTCCGGCGGAAGCGATCGGCGGATTGAAACTGATCAAGTCACTGGCGGCGCCTTACGTAAACATGAAATTTATGCCGACCGGCGGGATCAACGCTAAAAATCTCAATGAATATCTGGCCTTTGACCGCATTATTGCCTGCGGCGGAAGCTGGATGGTCGGCAGTGCGCTCATTGACGCCGGTAAATTTGATGAAATTACGGAACTTACGAAAGAGGCTGTGCGGAACATGCTGGGATTCCATCTGAAACATGTCGGCGTTAATTCGGCGGACGAAAAGGAAGCCGCACAAACGGCACAATCCTTTACCAGGATGTTTGGTTACGAGAGCAGGGAAACCGATGTATCCTTCTTCTGCGGAAATGAGATTGAAGTCATGAAATCGACCGGAAAGGGAACGATGGGACATATTGCGATCGGATGCAATTCGGTGGACCGCGCCGTCTATCATCTCGAGTCACAGGGCGTGGAATTTGAGAAGGATACGGCGCTTTATACGGATAAAGGCGCTTTGAAATTCATTTACATCAAAGGCGAATTTGGCGGATTTGCCATCCATCTGACGCTGAATAACTGATCTATATAATGGACGAAATGGCATATTTTATGCGGCTGCACCGATTTTTCCAAACCGGCGCAGCCGCATTTTTTAACGAACATTTCACGCCCCATTATAAACATCATTGAAACTTACTGTAATAACACGACACGCTTTGACCTTCCCCCTCACGCGCGAGCGATAACATATAGTCGTCATCACTTCCTTTCCAGAATACAGCGCCGCTCACCGGTTCATAGTTATCCGGCGTGAGATAGTACAGATTATCCTTTTCTGCGCCGATGACGCGGTGAAACTCTTCCGCCCCGTACTCTGCCTCAAAGATTCCGTCCCGCGT
Organism: uncultured Eubacterium sp.; assembly: GCA_910583555.1. Taxonomy (GTDB): domain Bacteria; phylum Bacillota; class Clostridia; order Lachnospirales; family Lachnospiraceae; genus Eubacterium_F. The sequence continues at coordinate 21,599 of CAJTXO010000018.1, read as the reverse complement.
GGCCAAAAGGATCGTATCTCCGCTCACTCCCACAGCGCACCCGTCGATCTCTTCCTTTTCCATATCAAACTTCGCCCCGGTCTGCAGTACATACGGCGATCCGCCAAACTCGTCCTGCACGGAGATCTCAAGACTTTTCGTCTGCTGGTTCATGATGAGGCTGACGATAAAATCATCCCCGGCCTGAGGTAAACTTCCCAGTGTACTCCAGTCTTGCGATGGCGTAAGATCGTCAACTTTCTCTCCCGTTTTGCTATTGTACAAGGCAAACGTCTCTTCCGTCTGTACAAAGTAATTGCCGTCAGCAAAAAATCCATAGCTGTTATAAAGTATCTCATCGCCCTTTTTGACTACCGGTACGTCAAGTTCCACAATTTCTCCTGTCCCCTCATCGATCCGGAACAGCAGCTGGTCCACCAGGTACCAGACTTCGTACCATTCTTCCTCCCGGCCTACATATTTTTCACTTTCCGAAAACGGGACGGAGTATTCGCCAAAAGAAAGGTACAAATGATTATCCGCATCGTAAAACAGATTGTCGAGCAAACAGTTTTTTCCATCCAGCAGCCGAATCAGCTCCTGATCCCATGTTATGTCTGCCTTATTCCATGCACCCGACTCAAAAACGGCCTTGCCAAACGATACCGGCCGTTCTTCCGGCACGGTTACCAATTCGGTGATCATTACAAATGTCCCGTTCCGGTCCACCGTCATAATGCCGCCATTTGACTCGATCTTGTCATCGTCGCTCCATTTGATGTCCGCATTCACAGCCTGCTCCACATAAACGGCATCTGTATTTTCTTTCGACACATCACCCTGTGGCAGCGCGCTCGTCCGGGGCGGGTCTGAGGAAGCGATCCCGCAGCCGCATACGAGTACGACCGTAGCAAGTACCGCCGTCATAAACTTCGTCGGCTTCTTATATTTCATCACCTGATGAATGCGCTCTTTCACCATACCGGCGCCAAATGCGGCGTGGGAACGGAGCACGCGGTTTTCGCCGCTCGCCATCGTCAGCAGCAGATAGGAATACCGTTTTTTGCAATCCGAACCCATTTTGCGGATCACTGCCTCATCACACGAGACTTCCATATCGGTGATCAGAAGCCGGTAGGCGACCCAGACGAGCGGATTAAACCACAACGCCGAGAACATGAGAAACGCAAACGGCTTGATCCGGTAATCCCAGCGCCTGATGTGAATGTTCTCATGCACGAGGATATATTCCAGCGCCTCTCCCTCCGTACCCGCCGGCACATATATTTTAGGGGAAAAGATCCCGCCAACGAACGAACCGCACGAGTCGTGATGCTCATACACGTTGTCATATACATGCACCGCATTTCGAAAATGCCTACGGTTTCGTGACAGCGACCGGCACAGATAGATCACACAGCACATCACCCCGGCCAGCCAGATGGACAATACGATCCATTCCGGCCGGATCGGAAACGGCGTCACCCCGGACGGCTCATTTCCTTTGCTTTCGTCTTTTGCTTCCATCTTTTGTTTCCCGCCATTTTCCCGCACCGGGGAATCCCCGGATGTCAGGCGGTATCCGTTTTGCGGACCGCCGTACATTTTTTTCTGTCTGGCGGTTTCCAGCAAATGCTTTTGTTCGGTAGATCGTTTCACATCGGCGATCGTCTGCCCCACGCTCACCGGCATGAATTCATACATACCGCTCAGTGGAAACGGGCAGGCGATGCGCAGCACGACCATCACCCACAATATGTACAGACCGATCCTCGGCATGCGTTTCATCGCAGGACGGATCAAAAGCAGCAGTACGATCACGACGGATACCGAAACACATAACTCCCACAATTCACCCAGAACGGGATCCTGCATCAATCTCTCTGCCATTTACTCACACTCCTCGATAAACTTTTTCAGTTCTTCAATCTGCGACCGGCTCAGCTTGGTCTTTTCCGCAAATGCCGTTACAAACTTATAGATGGAGCCGTCAAACCGGTCATTTACGATCTGGTTACTCTCCTGAGCCATATACTCTTCGAGACTCATGACCGCCGATACGACAGTATCCTCATTTCGGAAGATCCCCGCCTTGCACAGGTTTCGCAAAACGGTATAGGTCGTCGGTTTCTTCCAGCCCAGTTTTTCGCTGCAGAGTTTCACCAGTTCCCCCGAGCGGACCGGCTCGTTCTCCCAGACGATCTTTGCAAACGCCATCTCACTCTCTGACAACATATTATCTCGCATAGGCTGCCTCCTTTCTGTTGGTTTATTACTTATAAACCCCATTTTGTCTAGTTTATCATCCATAAACCAGTTTGTCAAGCGGAAAAATTTCGCAGAAAATGCGTTGATCAAATTTTGAAAAAGACAAAATGAACAGAGAATCTCCTGTTGTTATCATTAAATTTTTTCTATCCTGCATTGATGTTCCCGACTTTTCTTATCATAATTGATTCCTACAAGCAAAATATCTCCTTTGTACCCATTCAACGCAGATATATATTTTTTATCCTTAATCTGGCTGATCGCTCCTTCCGCAGTTTTATCCCATTTTAACTCTACAACTAAAGCCGGCTTTAAAGAAGCACGTTTCGGAATAAAAACCATATCGGAAAAGCCATTACCCGCGGGCATTTCTCTTATCAGAATGTAATCCCTGCAGGCACTATAATACGCCAAAGCGATCACGCTGCTCAATGAAATCTCATTGTTGTAAATAAGGCTGGAGGAATTTTTCATATGAACATCCTGTATCATCTGTGCCACAACCGTTTCATTCATAGCTAATGTCGCTTTAAGCAATATTTCTGACGCATCAATTGCTTTTATCACTTCATTCCATCCATCATTTTTAATTGCACGGAGAAATACACTCCTCACTTCCTCATTTGGGATAAAAACCTGTTTTGTTTTATTGTCATAAGCCAAATATCCCATATGGATCAGTAACGTGATCACATCATCTGCAGAGTGAAACGAAGTTATGTCATTTTGAAAAGACTCAACATCAACCATACATCTTTGCCCGCCAAGCATATCTACGATCAACTGTTTCAATCCATCAAAATCCATGGCAATATATGTCATCAGAGATTCATACGTTTCCGTCCGGGACCAGTAATTTCCAAATTCTCTGCTATCTACTGCCTCTATTACGGAATTTGGGCAATAGACATGTCCTATCGTATTAAAAAAATACCCATCATACCACCGCTGCATTTCTTTAAATGACATATCATGCGCTTTACAGATCTCCTTTACTTCTAACTCTGTAAAACCAGTATACTCTGCCATCTGCCTGGGGCTGACCATCGTATGTTCCCTAAAATTATTTAGCGCTGACTGTGTGCCGTACTTCTTTATTGGCAGTATTCCTGTAATATACGCCAGTTTTAAAAATGCCCCCGACGGGGTTCCTTTAAACAATCCCCTAAGCAGGTTGATATATTCCTTTTGAAGTTTTTCATTATTTTTATCTTCGCGAAATAAACAGTCCCATTCGTCAATGATAATGATAAACTGCTTCCTGGTCTTTGCATTAATATTTGCCAAAACAGCGGGTAGAGAAACATCCGTACTATGGAAGCATTCGGGATATTCCTTTTTTAACTCAGCGATTACCTGCTCCTGAATATAACCCACCACTTCGATCGAAGAATCTCTTTTCATTTCCTCGAGCGCATTCCCGTACATCCATTGAATATCCAAAAATATTACATTATATTTATTTAGATGGTATTTATATGATTCGTTATGACTGATCTTAAAATTAGAAAACAATTTTTCCGATTTACACCCTTTACTGTAATACGCCGCAAGCATTGTGACAGCCATTGTTTTCCCAAACCTTCTTGGCCTGCTGGAACAGATCAACGGCCTGTCTTTTCCGATCCGGCTATTTGTATAATCGATCAGTTCCGTCTTATCCACATACAATTCCGAATTGACAGAAACCGTAAACTGTTCATTTCCCGGATTTAAATAGATACCCATATCTGTACACCCCTCACAATGCAGTATTCATTCGATACACAACAATTTTTATATAAACCCGCACCTTAAGCTCAAAACCTAAAATCCCGCTTCCCCTCATGGATATTTTCGATATACTCCGCCGCCTTCTCGCGCACGTTCGGATTCGTAATAACCTCGAGCTCCTTCCGGATCAGCTCCTCCCCCTTCTTCTTCGTATCCTCGGATGCGTAATCTTCCAGATATTCCTTCAGCGTCATGAGCGCGTTCGGCTGGCAGCAATTGACGATCTGACCCGATTTCAAAAGTTTCATAAACCGGTCACCCGTCCTGCCCTCCCGGTAACAGGCCGTACAAAAACTCGGGATATAACCCATCTCGAGCAGCCAGTTCACGACCTCGTCCAGCGTGCGCCGGTCGCTGACGTCAAACTGCGACGAGTTATCCTCCTCGCTCTCCTCTTCCACATAGCCGCCCACGCTCGTGCGGGAGCCGCCGCTGATCTGCGAAATGCCGAGATCGAGCACTTTTTTCCTCGTCTCTTTCGATTCCCTGGTCGATACGATCATTCCCGTATAGGGAACGGCGATGCGGATAACGGCTACGATCTTCTCGAAAATTTCATCGGAAACCGCATTGGAAAAATTGTCGGGGTCAATATCATCGGCTGGGCAGATGCGCGGCACACTGATCGTATGCGGCCCCACGCCGTACTTCGCCTCGAGATGTTCCGCGTGCATGATAATGCCAACCAGTTCGTAGCGGTACATGTTCAGTCCGAACAGAACGCCGAGGCCGACATCGTCGATACCGCCGTCCATCGCGCGGTCCATCGCCTCCGTGTGGTACGCGTAATCGTGTTTCGGCCCTGTCGGATGGAGTTCCTCATAGCTTTTTTTGTGGTACGTTTCCTGAAAAAGGATATACGTCCCGATCCCGGCGTCGTGCAGCTTGCGGTAATTTTCCACCGTCGTTGCCGCGATATTCACGTTGACACGGCGGATAGCGCCGTTCTTATGCCGGATGCCGTATATGGTTTCAATGCTCTCCAAAATATATTCGATCGGATTGTTGACCGGATCCTCGCCCGCCTCGATCGCCAGCCGCTTATGCCCCATATCCTGAAGGGCGATCACCTCCTGGCGGATCTCCTCCTGCGTCAGTTTTTTGCGGCGGATATGTTCATTACAGTGATGATAGGGACAATAGGTACATCCGTTTACGCAGTAATTGGAAAGGTACAACGGTGCGAACATCACAATACGGTTTCCATAAAAGCGCTGCTTGATCTCCTTTGCCAGCTTCCGGATCTGTTCATTTTCCTCTTCCAGCTCGCATTCCAGCAGGACGGCGGCCTCCCGGTGCGTAATTCCCTTCATCTCTCCCGCTTTTTTCAGGATCGAGCGGATCATCTCCCTGTTGTTCTTATTTTCCCTGGCGAAGGCAAGGGATTCCTGAATCTCCTCATCATTGATAAATTCTTCTGCTTTGCTCGATTTTGCAAGATACATAACCATTCTCCATTCCTAAACGCCATGGGGCGTTATCCATTTCGGATAAAAAGACCGCCGCATAACGACAGTCTTTTACGTCCATATAATTAGCATTAAACCAAATACAAGTACTGCGCCTTACAAACTAATGTCATAATTGATCTTATCATTGATCACACAATACGCCATGGACTCTTCTGGCTTTACATAAATATTGACGGACTTCAGGGATGTCTCCCTCTTTCCCTGACCTTTCCACCACTCTTTGACGCGGTTTACCAAATCCGAATAAGCAACCTCTTTTCCCTCAAACTGCACAAACAGATCTACAGTTCTTTCTGATGCTGCCTTTGGTCCTCTTTTTGCGCCTTTCTTTGCCGTTCTCGTCGTCTTCTTCGCAGCCGGGGCTTTTTTCGTCTCTTCTGCTTTTTCTACCGGTTTCACTTCTGTTTTTACTTCTTTGCTTACAGAAGCTGCTGTTTCAACTTTTTTTGTCTCTGCCGCAGATGTATTGTTTTTCGTTGTAACCGCATCGCTTGTTTTTTTGTTTACTGCCATAATAATTAGTCCTCCATAACATAATAAAAAGAAATTATTTTTCTACAATAACCATCTTACACCATTTAATCTAATATTACAATATGTTTTTAGACAAAAATTATAATTTTTTAGAATCGTTCGTTATTAGATTTGTATAAAACCCTTTACATTTTTCCAATTTTACCTTAAAATATGAATATAAAATTCCGAATATGCCACAATAAGCATACGGAAAGAAAGGACGATGATTATGAAAAAGTTTTTAAAATTTATTCTCGGTGTGGGAACTGTGATCGCTGCCATCGGAGGTATCATGTATTTTCTGAAAAATGTTTTGATGAAAGACTACTTAGATGATTTTGATGATGACGACTTTGACAACGACCTCTACGACGAAGAAGACTCTGAAAACAGAGACTATGTAACAATAAATGTTCCGGATAAAGAATCGAAAGAATCTACAGATTCTTCGGAATCTTCAGATCCTCATTCCGAAAACGCACAGGACGATGATCTGTCTGCTTTTGATTCCGTGACTGATTGATAAAAATAACGAACAAAAACGGAATGGACCGTATGAACGATCCATTCCGTTTTATATCGTGTGCCTGACGGCACGCGTTTTTTTATTTTCTATTTTCCAATTCCACACTGGGATTTCTTTCCTTCCTGTCTATCTGGAAAGCCTCTTTGTCATGCTGAACAGATGCTCGTCAATGTCTTTCGTCATCGCGAGTGCCTCATCGATGTCAAAATCGCAAAAATGTCCAGAGCGGTATGCTACGACGCGGTTCGTCTGCCCCTCCAGAAGAAGGTCTACCGCCTTTACTCCCATCGCGGAAGCGTACACGCGGTCACGGCATGTCGGATTCCCTCCGCGCTGGATATGGCCGATCACCGTGGCCCTCGTCTCGATGCCGGTCGCGGCTTCGATCCGTTCTGCCATGCCATAGGAATCCCCGATTCCCTCCGCATTGACAATAATGTGATGTTTCTTTCCGATCCGGCGTTTCGCGCGTATTTTTTCGATGATCTTTTGCTCGTCGTTGTCATAGCGCTCAGGGATGAGGACATATTCCGAACCGTTGCTGATACCGCACCACAGCGCGATATGTCCCGCCGTGCGCCCCATGACTTCGATGATGCTGCACCGTTCATGGGAAGCGGACGTATCCCGCACTTTATCGATCGCCTCCATCGCCGTATTGCACGCCGTGTCAAAACCGATCGTATATTCGGTACAGGAAATGTCAAGGTCGATCGTACCGGGAACGCCAATCGTATTGATCCCGTTCATCGAAAGTTTCTGCGCACCGCGGAACGAGCCGTCACCGCCGATCACCACGATGCCGTCGATCCCGTGCCTCCGGCATATATCCGCCGCCTTCTTTTGGCCCTCCGGCGTCGTCATCTCCTTGCATCGTGACGTGTAAAGGATCGTACCGCCCTTTTGCACGATATCCGAAACGCTCATCGTTCCCATATCAATAATATCTTCCTCTAATAATCCAGCATACCCGCGGCGGATCCCTTTTACTTCCACCCCGCTGGAAATACCGGAGCGCACCACGGCGCGTATCGCCGCGTTCATGCCCGGCGCATCCCCTCCGCTAGTCAAGACCCCTATTGTTTTAATTGCCTGTTCTGCCATTCTCATTTCCTCCATTCGTGCGCACCATTCCGTGTCACATTACTATCCATTATTGTACGACATTTGTACTTTTTTTTCAATACCAGATTGCACGACTTTTACATTTTCCTCTCCAAACATTTGGTAAAGCTGTTCGAGCAGTTCGGGACAGACGCGTGTCATCCTGCTGTTCGGCAGTTGTTTTTTCGCCCGCTCGGATGCCAGATATATGATCACGGTATCCTGCCCGTCATATCCGCCCAGCGCGGCAAAAAGCCCGTCCTCCTTTTCGCGGTATTCCTCTTTGGTCCGGCACTGGACCCACAGTTGTTTCGGAATGTCATCAAACGGGACCATGCTCTGGCAGATCATCTTCGCCGGCTTATCTTCTTCGACAGTGACGCGGCCCCGGATAAATACCTTTCGTTCCTCTTCGAGATAACTGCGGTATTTTTCATAATCTTTTGGAAAAACGATCACCTCTACGGTCCCGACGAGGTCCTCCATCGTGATAAACGCCATGAGACTGTTCGTGCGCGTCGTCTTGACGGTCTTATCGACGATCATGCCGCCGATCACGGCGTTTTCATTGTCGCGGACGGCCGGCACTGTCTCCCCTTCTGCCACAACAAAATCAGCCGTCGTTCTCGTAATATTTTTTTTCATCAGCGGAACGAACTCCTCAAGCGGATGGCCGCTGATATACACGCCGAGCACCTCTTTTTCAAACGCGAGTATCATATCCCTGTCATATTCACCCACATCGGGAAGCTTCGTTTCAAATTCTTCCTTTTCTTCCTCCGCGGCAAAATCAAACAGCGACATCTGCCCCGTGAGCGTCATTTTTTTCTCCTGGCTGATCCCGTCCAGTATGCCGGCGTACGCGCTCATCTTCTGTTTTCTCGTACCCTCGAGGCAGTCGAGCGCCCCCGCTTTGATAAAACTCTCCAGCGTCCGTTTGTTTATAGCTTTCCCCGCCAGCCGCGCGCACAGATCTTTCAGCGAACGGAACGCGCCGCCCGCCTTCCGCTCCTCGGTGATCGCTTCGATCACCGGCCTGCCCACGCTCTTGATCGCGGCGAGCCCGTACTTGATCCCGTCCTCGGTCGGCGTAAACGCCGCCTCCCCCTCATTGATGTCCGGCGGCAGGATGGAAATGCCCATCTGCCGGCATGTCATGAAATATTCTGTGATCTTTCCTGTATGTTCCATGACCGACGTCAGAAGCGCCGCCATGAACTCTTTCGGATAATAGTATTTTAAATACGCCGTCTGGTACGCCACGACCGCGTACGCCGCCGCGTGGGATTTATTAAAGGCGTATTTGGCAAAATCCATCATTTCCTCAAAGATCTTTCTGGCGACGGCTTCCGGAATCCCCCGGTTGATGCAGCCCTCCACGCGCTCTTCCCGGGCATCCGTGTCCATATTTCCGTAAATAAAATTATTTTTTTCCTTTTCCATGACCGACGTTTTCTTTTTCGACATCGCACGGCGCACAAGATCGCTGCGCCCGTAACTGTATCCCGCGAGATCGCGGACGATCTGCATTACCTGTTCCTGGTAAACGATGCAGCCGTACGTCGGAGAGAGGATCGGCTCCAGCTCCGGGCAGTCGTACACGACATTATTTTTATCGTTTTTGCCCGCGATGTATTTGGGGATGAAATCCATCGGCCCCGGGCGGTAGAGCGCGATGCCCGCGATGATGTCCTCGAGCGACTCCGGCTTCAACTCCTTCATAAAACTCGTCATCCCGGCGCTCTCCAGCTGGAATACGCCCTCCGTTTTGCCGGCGGATATCATCTCGTAAACACGCTTGTCCTCATAATCGATCTTCTCGAGATCCAGCTCGTCCTTCGCCGCATTCGCCGCGTTCACCGCATTTTTAATGACCGTGAGGTTCCGCAGTCCGAGAAAATCCATTTTCAAAAGTCCCAGTTCCTCGAGCGTGACCATCGTATACTGCGTCGTGATCGTCCCGTCTGCCGCCCGGGAAACCGGCACGAAATTATCCACTTCCTCCGGACTGATCACGACTCCCGCTGCGTGGATCGATGTATGGCGCGGCAGCCCTTCCAGACGCAGCGACATATCGATCAGCTTGCGGATGGCGTCGTCGCCCTCATACATTTGTTTCAATTCGGGATTCATATCGAGCGCCTTGCTGATCGTGATGCCCAGCTCCATCGGCACCGCTTTTGCCACACCATCCACGAGGGCGTACGGCATGTCCAGCACGCGCCCCACATCGCGGATGACCATGCGCGCGGCCATCGTTCCAAACGTCACGATCTGCACGACACGGTCTTTTCCGTACTTTTCCGTCACGTAATCGATCACATCCTGGCGGCCGTCCACACAAAAGTCAATGTCGATATCGGGCATCGTCACACGCTCGGGGTTTAAAAAACGCTCAAACAGAAGATTGTATTTGATCGGATCGATGATATCCGTAATCTCCAGCACATACGCGACGATACTGCCCGCCGCCGAACCGCGCCCCGGCCCGACCGGGATATCGTGGTCCTTCGCGTATTTGATAAAGTCCCACACGATGAGGAAGTAATCGACAAACCCCATATTGACGATCGTATCCAGCTCATATTCCATGCGCGCCCGCAGCTCGTCCGCATCGTAATCGGAATCCCGGTACCGCTTCTCCAACCCGTCAGCACACAGCTTCCGCAAATACTGCTCCGCCGTATATCCCGCCGGCACGTCAAATTTTGGCAGCTTATAATTTCCGAACTCGATCTCTACCTGGCACCGCTGTCCGATCTTGTATGTGTTCTCGATCGCCTCCGCGGCGTACGGGAATAATTGTGCCATCTGCTCCGGTGATTTGAGGAAATACTGCCCGCCCTCGTACCGCATCCTGTTTTCATCGCTGACCTTCTTTCCGGTCTGGATACAGAGCAGGATATCGTGCGCTTCCACGTCCGTATCGTATATATAATGGATATCATTGGTGGCCACAAGGTCGATCCCCGTATCCTCGTGGATACGCAAAAGCCCCTGGTTCACCGTCGCCTGCTGGGACAGTCCGTGATCCTGCAGTTCCAGAAAGAAATTTCCCGCTCCGAAAATGTCCTGCAGCGTCAGCGCCTCCTGCCTCGCCTCTTCGTAACGCCCCTTGAGAAGCTTTGCCGGCACGGCGCCGGCCAGACAGGCGCTGAGCGCAATGATCCCCTCGTGGTACTGGCGCAGCACCTCGTAATCCACGCGGGGCCGGTAGTAAAACCCTTCGGTAAATCCTTTGGACACGATCTTCATGAGATTCTGATACCCGAGGTTATTTTCTGCCAGCAGCACCAAATGATTATAGCGGTCCTCTCCCTGATTGTTCTCCCTGTCAAACCGTGAACCGGGGGCGACATAGACCTCACATCCGATGATCGGCCGGATCCCCGCCTCTTTTGCCATACGGTAAAAATCAATGACGCCGTACATCACGCCGTGATCCGTCAGGGCGATGCTGTCCATCCCCAGTTCCTTCGTTCTAGCCACAAGCTCCTTTAATTTACTGGAACCATCGAGAAGGCTGTATTCACTATGTACATGGAGGTGTGTAAAATTCATCTGGATTCCCCATTTCTTTCTTCTCAAACCGACAGCTACATAAAAACCTCCGGAAGCTTTATTCCGCCCGGAAACTTTTATGTAGCTGCCATACGAACAGGTTTATGTTTACCTACCAAGTAAAAACATCTCGATGCCGTCCATCGCATCTTTTTCGTCTTCTCCATCCACTTCCACGTTAATACTCTGTCCCGAAACCAGACCGAGCGTCATCATTCCCATGATGCTCTTTGCATTTACCGTCATGCTGTTTTGTTTGATATTGACCGTACTACGATATTGATTGGCAATCTGCACCAGCTTGGCAGTCGATCGTGCTCCATTTTCATGTACTTTTACTTCCACACTTTTTTCTAACATTTTTTCCTCCATCCGCACGAAATGATCGCCCTGATATTTCCAGAACTTCTTTTCGCAGCTTTTTTACGTATAAACTCCCCAAACGTCCATTCATCCGATCAAGCCGTCCCTGCGCCTCATCTCCTCCGCAATCCCACTCAGCTTGCGGAGCCGGTGGTTCACACCCGACTTGCCGATCGGCGGATCCAGCATCCCGCCCAATTCCTTCAATGATACTTCCGCATGTTCCAGTCGAATGATCGCGATTTCTGCCAAGCCTTTAGGAAGTGTTCCAAACCCGGAAGTATCTCTGATGTACTGTATATCTTCTATCTGCCTGGCCGCAGCCGAAACGGTTTTTTTAATGTTGGCCGTCTCACAGTTCACCTGACGGTTCACAGAATTGCGCACCTCTTTAAGGATGCGGACATTCTCGAAATCCATCAGCGCCACATGCGCTCCCATGACGTTGAGCAGATCTACAATACGTGCCCCCTCTTTCACATAAACGATATAGTTTTTTTTCCTCTCCACCACTTTGGCTTCTATTTCAAATACCTGTAAAAGCCGTATGACTTCTCTTGCTTTCCCCATGGACCCGAGCGCCATCTCTAGGTGGTACCCCCGCGCCGGATCTGCCACTGAACCGCACGCCAGAAAAAGCCCGCGGATAAAAACCCGCTTACAGCAGCTTCCCTGAACGACCAGCTCGTGTACAAGCGTCTTCCCCTCTCCAAGTTTCAACGCCTTTGAAAAAGTGAGCGCATCGTCCACATCCAGAATATAGATGATGTACTGATGCCCCCGGACCGACATTTCAATGGAATACTGAAATGCTTTCTTAACTAAGATAGAATATTTTCGAGCTACTGTCAAGTTTTCTGTGACAAATTTCGCAGAAAATTTTCCCCCGCCCTCCGGCACCATTTTTCCACAGCAACTGAATAAAGCCGCCAATTCCGCGATCTGACAGTGCCTTGCCCGGCTCACCTGCGCGCCTAATTCCTCTTTCACCTTTCCTGAAAATGACATAAATTCCGTAACCTGTCTTTCCCTAATATCTTTATACTTTTTCCTGCATCCGTATTCCGATTTTTCAAATCGTTTGTACTTACTTTTCCTGAAAATGACTTAAATTCCGTAACCTGTCTTTCTCTATATCTCTATGCTCTTTCTTGCATCCGTATTCCGATTTTTCAAATTGTCTGTACAGGGCGTTGGCCAGCGTGACGGAGCGGTGCTTTCCACCCGTACAGCCGATCGCGATGACGAGCTGGTTTTTGCCCTCGATGATATAATTGGGGATCAAAAACTCCAGCATGTCTTTCAGCTTTTCCAGAAATTCCTGTGCCTGTGGAAATTTCATGACATACTGGTACACATCTTCGTCATTTCCGGTCTGTACCTTAAGTTCATCAATATAAAACGGATTCGGCAGAAACCTCACGTCGAATACGAGGTCCGCATCGGTCGGAATGCCGTACTTGAACCCGAACGATACGATCGTCAGGTAAAAATTACAATGTTCTTCCCCGTTCAGGAATATGCGCTCGAGTTCCTGCTTTAGTTCGCGTATCAGAAGTGTACTCGTGTCAATGATATAATCGGCGCTGCTCTTCAATTCGATCAGCAGTTCCCTTTCCGCCTCGATCCCGGAATCAATACGGCCGCCTTTCGCCAGCGGATGGATCCGTCTTGTCTCCTTGTAGCGCTTGACGAGAACGCCCGTAGACGCCTCGAAAAACAGGATTTCAAACGTATAACCACTCTTTTTCAGCTCACGCAGTATGCTGGACGTTTCCCGCAGCGCCTCTTCCCCGACGCGGATGTCCAGTCCGAGCGCCACCTTTTCGATCTGTTCCCTGGAATCCTCCGTCAGCTGCATAAACGTAGGCAGGAGGGAGACCGGCAGATTGTCCACGCAAAAGAAACCGTCATCCTCCAAAATGCGCATCGCTGACGAACGTCCCGCCCCGCTCATACCTGTCACAATTACAAAACGCATGCTCTTCTCCTCATATAATTTTAACTTCAGGTTCCAGTTTTATTCCTGACATCTGAAATACTTTTTCCTGTACATGTGCGATCAGTTCCCGCACCTGGGCTGCCGTCGCGTTTCCCCGGTTTATGACAAAGCCACAATGTTTTTCCGACACCTGGGCGTCCCCGACGCGGTATCCCCGCAAGCCCGCATCCTCGATGAGTTTCCCGGCAAAATTCCCTTCCGGCCTCTTAAATGTACTCCCGGCGCTCGGATACTCGAGCGGCTGTTTCTGCCGCCGGCTCTCGTTCATTTCCCTCATCCGCTGCTGGATCGCCCTCCTGTCCCCTTCCTTCATCTGGAACAGCGCCTCCAGAACGATATACCCCTTCTTCTGGATCACACTCGTGCGGTATCCCAGCTCCAGCTCGTCTTTCTCCAGTTCCTGAATCGCGCCGTCAGCATCGAGTACGGTCGCCGATACGAGGCAGTCCCTGATCTCCCCGCCGTAAGCGCCCGCGTTCATCGTCACTGCGCCGCCGAGCGTTCCCGGGATCCCGCTGGCAAATTCCAGGCCGCTGAGCGATTCCCTGGCCGCGGCCGCCGCCAGCGCGCCAACACCTGTCCCAGCCGCCGCGCGGATCCTCCCGTCATCCATCAGTTCAATATGTTCCATTCCCCTGCCGACCTCGATCACAACGCCGTCATATCCCTCGTCCGGAAACAGGATATTACTTCCTCTGCCGATCGTGAGAAAGGGAAGTTCCCGCTCATTCGCGAACGCGATCGCCTTTTTTACCTCTTCTGCCTGTTCCGGCACCAAATAGAAAGCAGCCGGCCCGCCGATCCGAAACGTCGTATGCGCACACAGCGGTTCCATTTCCTTTACCTGCATCGTTCCCCTCCTGTCAGAGCACCATCCGCACGGCGCCATAGATCCCGGCGTCATTTCCGAGCTGCGCCAGACGGAATTCTTTATTTCGCAGCGCGTAAAGCACATTATCATTATAATATGGTTCTATCGTTTTTATGATAATATCCCCCGCTCTGGATACGCCGCCGCCGATGACAAATGCTTCGGGATCGACGATGTGGGCGACGTTCGCGAGCGCCGTCCCCAGATACATGCCAAACCGGTCAACGATATGCAGGGCGTACTCATCGCCCTCCTTTGCCGCGTCAAATACATCTTTCGCTGTCAGGTCGGCGATAGCCGACAGGCGGGAACCCTCTTTCATCTCCCGTTTCGCCATGCGGACAATTCCTGTCGCGGAGGCGTACTGCTCCAGACATCCTCTTCCGCCGCAGCCGCACGTCTCGGTCTCGTCCCACGCGACCTTCGTATGGCCGATCTCGCCGCCGGCCCCCATCACACCCGTCAGAATTTTCCCGCCGAGAATGATTCCGCCGCCGACTCCGGTACCAAGCGTGACCATGACGATGCTGTCAAAACCCCGTCCGCCACCTTTCCACATCTCTCCGAGCGCCGCGACATTAGCATCGTTTCCCACTTTTACATTTCCCACGCCCGTCAGTTCGACCAGCCTTTTCCTCACATCGACAACCTGCCAGTAAATATTAGGACATTTTAACACGACGCCGTCCTCCGTCGTGGGACCGGGCACCCCAATTCCGATACCCATAATATTTCCGTCCCGTTCGGCGCGCTTTTCCTCTATGCTCTCCGCCACGTCCGACAGAATGGACGCGCCCTCATTTTCCACCCTCGACCGTATCTCCCACTTCTCCATCAGTTCTCCCGTATGGGAAAACATGCCAAACTTAATGGTTGTCCCACCGATATCCGCCCCCACATAAAACTTTTCCATATCCGTAATCAACCTTTCTTTCCCAATATTATTCTATCCCTCTGTAACGTCACAAAGACGGGATGTGTTCCCTGCCCGGGTCTCTACCCGAGTTTGCTCGTCACCCTGTTGTACAGCTCCATCGCCGCATTGTATCCCATCTTTTTCTGACGGAAATTAACCGCCGCGGACTCACATATGATCGCCACATTTCGTCCCGGACGGATCGGTATGGAATGACATACGACTTTGTTCCCCAGATACTCGATGTAATTTTCTTCCAGTCCCATCCGGTCATACTCCTGATCGCGGTTCCACTCTTCGAGTTTGATCACAAGGTCGATCGGCTGCGTATTTTTCACGCTCTCCACACCGAACAGTGCCTTTGCATCTATAATACCGATCCCGCGCAGTTCGATAAAGTGCCTCGTGATATCCGGCGCCGTGCCGAGCAGCGTCTCATCGCTCACCTTCTTGATCTCCACCACGTCGTCCGATACGAGACGGTGCCCGCGGTGGATCAGTTCAAGCGCCACTTCACTCTTACCGATGCCGCTCTCACCCGTGATCAGCACGCCCTCTCCGTAAATATCCACGAGCACGCCGTGAATGCTGATCCTGGGCGCCAGTTCCACCTTGAGCCAGCGGTTCAGCTCCGATGAAAAGGAGGACGTCGTCATCTTCGTCCGCAGGATCGGCACGCCGTATTCCCCCGCCAGTTTGACAAACGGCTCCGGCACTTCGATCTCCCGGCAGAATATGATGCACGGCACCTGATAGGACATGATGCGGCCCATCATTTCCACACTGTACTCCAACCCCTGCTTTTCCATATACGTGTTTTCCACATGACCGATGATCTGAACCCGGTGGTGGTCAAAATAATCGAAAAACCCCGCCAGCTGCAACGCCGGACGGTTGACATCCGACTGCGTGATCTTGATCTCGTCCACATTGACATCCGGCGTGACACACTCCAGATTCATTTTTTCGATACACTCCCGTAAATCCACTGTATACATGTGTTCACCTCTCTCCTGCATATTCTCGACAATTCTATCCATCATTATAACCGCAACGAACGATTAAGTCAAATCGTCTTTTTTAATGAAAAAATAAAAAGTTCTGATGGAAAAATGGCGCTGTCTGTAGTATAATGTTAGATACACAAATCATATGGTAGATCAGTAGTTCTTTAAGTAAGGAGAAAACGATGGAAAGAACGATCAAAATAGACGATGACTGCTGTGCAGACGAACTAGAAGAAATGATCATCGAATATGTCAAAGCCAGTTTTTTATCAGATCATGAAATTTTAGAAATATGTGAGGAATACATAGAAGATAATTACCCTGATCAATGTGATCATATCTCGGAAAATGACTTTCTTGAGATGATCGAAACATTTCGCGAACAGTTTCAACATACGGGCAGGCAAGACAATTATTTAAAATTAGATCTGGCATTCCAGGCTCTATTGAAGAAAGGGATCGTCGCTTTACATTATACCGGATACACGCAGTCAGACGGATTTGAGGATTGTAATGAAGTGGCAGTGGAGTTACATGAAAAAGGAGAACCGGTTATTGGCTGCTGCTTTTACACAGAACAGGATCTAGGACATATCTTACATGAGGAAAGCGATCTGCTCTATTTGTCCTTTGGTAATTATTTTGAAAAGCCAACTGCTGTGGAAGTAGGTAAGATGATCTGTGATGAGTTAACGAGTAACGGATTTCGTGTTCAGTGGAACGGAACAGCGGAGCAGAAAATCGCAATCACCAACTTTAGATGGGATAAGCATTATACGAAAAGCGGCGAGACTGTCAATGAGGGCGCGTCAATATGATATAGATGTAAGCACAGTCGGTTTGAAGGGACTTGCTTATCGTGAAAAATCGGAAATTCATGGAGGTAATTCGAAATGAATCAGCAAATGAAAGAACTTATAGATAAATTTCCTGTGGAGATTATAGACATGTTTCATGATGTAAGACAATTGATTTTTGACAGCGTTTCTTGTGACCTCGAGGAAGTGTTATGGGCAAAATTGCCGAGTTATTATGTCGGTAAATCTTTCGTGCGTTTGATACCATTTAAAGATCATATTAACATTGAGGCACAGGCCGCTATCTCCCACAAAGAAGAACTAACGGGTTACAAATTCACTCCAAAAGGGATGTTACAAATCTATGTGAAACAAGATATACCGTGCGAAATTTTGAAACAGATATTTGTAGAAACTTTAGACGAAAATAACTAAAAGAAAGTTGTTTTTGGCGCTGAAGAAATGACGTGAGGAACTATGAAAAGAATAACATTATCAGAAACTGGTATTAAAAACCTAGCCGAATTTGACTGGATCAAATATTTCAAATATAATAATGCCAATCTATTTAAGTTAGATTTTAATCTAACCGGCGAATTGACCCGAGAAGAACTAGCAATTATTTCTCCATCGATCCGGGCATTCCAGATCGGGGAAGGTTCCGAAGGAAAACATTTAAGGATGGCTGTAAAAAAATTTGCTGACCGGACTCATGATCTGGAATATGATGAAATAATGAAGTGGTTTATTTTAGAAGAAAACAGGCATTCCCAAACTTTAAAAAAATACATGGACATATACGGTATAAAAACGGCGAATCGGATATGGATCGATACGATTTTCAGGACATTAAGAAAGTTAATGGGACTAGAATGCGAAGTTACGGTATTAGTCACAGCAGAGATGATCGCTTTATCCTATTATACGGCATTGTCAAATGCCACTCAATCAAAACTATTGAAAACAATCTGTGCGCAAATGCTAAATGATGAATTGAGACATGTTGTGCTTCAATCACATACGTTACATAAAATTTCAAAACACAGAAAAAGTATTTTGAATCGTATAGCAAGAACACTTCGAAACGTAATCATGAAAATAACCTGTTTTGTTGTTTGGCACAAATACAAAACTTTATTTATAACTGGTCAATATCCCTATCAATGGTTTCGAACAGATTGTCTTGCATATCTGAATGAATCGATTTATATAGAAAGAAACGGCACGATATTAGAAGAAACGAAATTAGAAGAAAAAAGGAAGATTTGATGAAGCATAAAAGACTGAATCGAGATGGCTGGGGATTTCAATATTATCCATATTATCAGATGCGGATTGATGATGAAGCATTTCACGGATTGGCTTGCCTGATCCGATTAACGGATGGTGAGGCTAATTACTGGGAAACGCCTAACGCAGGAAGAATACAAGTAACCGGTACAGGAATGACCTGGTTGGAACTGATACCGGATCACACAAATAGAGTGATCACGATAAAATATTTTCCCGATGGAACACATGACGAGAAACGGCTTCATTATCCGGTCCCGATGAACGAAACATACCAACCTTCCATATGGTATGTAGACATCACGGATGGGATGGAATATGACGAAGATGGGATCGCCGTATATATAGATAAATATTTAGACGTGATCTTTACCCCGGAAGGAGATGTGAAGATCGATGATCGTGATGAATTGGATGCGGCATACAAATCGGGTGAACTCTCAAAGGAACAGTACGATGCCGCGTTGGTCGAATGCGAAGAAATCCTTGAAGATCTGTGTACCGATATTTCTAAAACCGATCAGTGGTGCGCAACTATCAGGCAGATCGTCGAAGACAGGATCGCTGCCGGAGAGCCGGTCAGAATGTGCCGTGAGCGATTGGCAGAGGGAAATTGACTTCCCAGTATGATTCGCGAATGAAGCAGTAACGGAGGTATAATATGGTTTATTTAAAGAGTATGACATTTCCAAATGCAGACCGGGAACATGATTTTATTATGAGTATCCGTCGAACGTGTTATGAATCGTTTTATCCATTTAAAATATTATCCAGGAACGATCTATACCGGTTGGATTTTAATCCCATCACCATATTATACGGGGGAAATGGATCAGGGAAATCAACCGTTCTTAACGTTATTGCAGAAAAATTACAAATACCGCGTGACACTATTTTTAATAAGACTATTTTTTTCAATGATTATGTCAAGTTATGCGATGTAAATCTGGAGCAGAAAATTCCTGATTCGAGTAAAATAATCACAAGTGATGATGTTTTTGATTACATGCTAAATATTCGGAGTATGAATGAAAAGATTGATGCAAAGCGGGACGAGATCACAGCTGAATACTTGGATGCGAAATACTCGAACTTTCAATTGCGTTCCATCGAAGATTATGAACAATTGAAAAAGGTGAACAACGCAAGGCATAAAACCCAGTCAAAATATATCAATGATTCTTTAATGAAAAATATGAGGGAATTATCAAATGGCGAAAGTGCCCTTTTTTACTTTACGCAAAAGATCTATGATAAAGGACTTTATCTGCTTGATGAACCAGAAAATAGTCTAGAACCCAAAAAGCAATTGGAACTCGTTCAGTATTTAGAAGATTCCGCAAGATTTTTTGAATGTCAATTTATCATTTCAACACACTCTCCATTTTTATTAGCTATGCAGCATGCTAGTATATACAATTTGGACAGAGAGCCTGTTGAAGTGGAACAATGGACGGAACTAGAAAATGTTCGGACATATTATGAGTTTTTTAAAAAACACGAAGATAAATTTTCTTCATAACCCCGGTTCTCCTTGCCACTTTTGTTTATACGCATCTGACATGGACCAGTCCTCGTTCGTTCCCCAGCCATATGCCTCACCTGATTCTTTCACATACGCTAATATTGTTTCCGTCTTACCACCACTTATCTGGGACATATCAAAACTCTTGACATCATCGTCAATTTTTTGCGGTGATGCACTGGACTTTTCTTTCTTACCCGAACGATATCTCCCCCATACCCAAAGTGAATTATCATTTCGTAAAACCGCTACATTATTTGCACTGGCACAAATATCTTTTACTCCATCCGAAATAATTTTGCGAAATTTCCTATATTTTTTTTTCGACTCATTCGTTATCATATGATTCTCATTATTGCCTACACCCCAAACACTTCCATCTTCCATGAGGACAAATACATTATGAGGCGCACGCAGGCAATTACCGGCAACGACTTTCTTAACTTTATCAGCCTCATCTTTAAAATATTCCTTAACAGAACAGTAATCCTGCCATCTAATCTTAAGTACATGATTGGAAACATAGGCAATCATTGTTTCATTTCCCCAGTATTTCTTAATCTTTTTCCTGTCTTTAAATGGAATTAGCGGATCCTCCCTCCCCGTTTCGTTCTCTTTTATTTTCCCTGACTTATCACGATACACTCCGCAAGTAGTAAAAACAATGATTCGGTAATTCCCTTTTTTTAGGGAAACAAAAACAGATATGGCTCGAAAATACTGATTTGTCCCTTTCTTTATATCTTTTACGTTTGATGCTAACACCTCAAACTTTTTTCGCTCACGAAAACATCCAAACTCAGCTTCTATGTATCTTTCCACCTTTTCTTTTGCATTTACTTCATAATCAGGTTGTAACATAATCAAGAAAAGTTATCTACCTACTCTCGCTTTTCCAAACTTTCTCATACAACATTTTCCTAAATACAATATACATTCCCCAGAATATGACAATTAAAGTAAGAAACAAATATTGAAAGTCAAAAATCCAAAAATCAATTCGTAACAGATATAATATAAATTCAACAACCCCCATTGTTTCATCTAAATACTTATTGAAATAACTATAATCGCTTCTATATAACTGAATTAAACATCCGCACAATTCCATAATGGCAAAAAACTCATACAAAAAATGTACTTGTTTCATGGAATCAAAAAAATAATTAAATAAAAAAACAAATAAGAAAGGAACAAACACCAATAATGGATATACGCTCCAAAAATTATTGAAGAATCTTTCCTCACCAATTGTTACTACAATTATAAGTAATATTTTAATCAGAACTATTGTTGTAGGTAACATAGTCTTACTTTTAAAATATCTCTGTAAAAAAACTCCTGCTCCGCCTATGGTGAAACTTCCGACCAGCATACATGATAAACTCTCAAAGATATAAAAAGCTGGTATCAGCCCTACAAGAAAACCACCGTAAATACATATTGCAAATTCCGCCCAATTTTTTTTATTAGGAAACAAGAGAATAAATATCACCACAATCAACTTCAATATATTTATGGATATAAATATATTGGAATAATCAACAATACTATTATCACTTAATATTTTAATATTTACCTGAATCCGTGAACGCATCCAAAAATATTATGGGAACTGGGGTTAGTTTA
>CAJTXO010000017.1 GCA_910583555.1 uncultured Eubacterium sp. | reverse complement strand
TATTATCCTATTTTTGACCAAATCAGTCGAGGTACATGCTATCTACCGTTTACGATAAACATAACATAATTTTAAAAAATGGAGTACTTTTAATTGAAAATAATAAAATTACATTTGGGGATTATAAGATATTAGATATAGTTAATAATGGGGCAAATGCTATTATTCTAAAGGCGCAGGGAATAGTTGCAAAAGAAACTGTAGCGATTAAAGTTTGGATCCCCGATAATAGATCTGATAGAGATAAACAAAGTATAAAAGAAATAACAAAATTGGCAAATTTAAATAAGGAAAAGAGTACTCCTAATCTGGTAAGGTACTATGGAAGTGGAGTTGTTAATGGGTATTACTATTGCGTTATGGAGTACTTAGATGAGAATAAATATATTACACTAAGAGAAAAACAATTGGATCAAATGTTATTGCATGAACGATATCAGATACTAATGAATATTTTAAGTGGCTTGAGATACGCGCAAGAAAATATGATTTTTCATGGAGATTTGCATGCTGATAATATCCTTGTTAACAAAGCAGATAATACGATAAAAATAATTGACTTTGGAACTAGTTTTAGGAATCAGTTATATTCAAAAAAGCGTGATAATAAAATGATGTTAGGGATTGGAAAGACTCTATTAAAAAGGGAGTGGAATATTCAATTAATTGTATGTTTCGCTGATGATTTTGAGATGTTACCACAAAATGTTATTAGGCTGATTGTAAAGGCAACGGCGAAGATTATTGTTTTGCTTGACTTTTGGAAACATGGGAATGTGGAAACGATTATCGAGGACATTGCGTTATTTGCTACATTAGTACCATTTTTTAATCTTAGATTTTTGGTAGATTACTTATTTAAACAAAGGGAAGTGCCAAAGCGATTTAAAAAAGTATTTATGGATAAACTCATTACAGAATTATATCAAGATGCTAGGGATGTAGAGTTCCATGAATTAGAAGAAATGTATGTGGAGAAGCAAAGGCGTTTTATAGAACAGTGTGAAAAAGATCCTCGTGAAAATTATATATATCGTGATTCTCGTCAAGCTGCTTTATTTAATGGACCATTGTATGCAAAGTATTTTGCGGAAGATGAAGATGCTGTAGAAAGACTTGAGATAGAGAGCGTAATTGAATGATACTAAATAATTTGCGGAATTGTTTTCCATAATATTTTCATAAATTATTAATAGTAGGAAGCGCTCAAGAAATGTGTAAGAAAACAAGAGGAGGATTAGTGTGAAAAATAAATTTTTCGCACGGCAATTTTGTGTCTGCGAGCTGCTTGACACAAAATTGCTACATGCACAACAAGCAGCGTAGAAATGAGGTTTATGATGAAGCAGCAAGAAGAGAATAATAAATTTAACATGAATCCTGCAGATGTGCAGAAGCAAATGAGCGAGTGGAGAAAAAAAGCTTGGTCTATTCCAGATATTAGAGGTGGTAAGCAAGTGTGGTTTATGCTAGTAAAAAAATTGATAGAATTAATCAATGATGAACAAGCATATGATTTAAATTTGATTCCTGATATTCAGGGGATTACACTGCCGCAATCATGGCGAACCTATGCTACATTTTTAAAAGGTGTTGGTCTTGTGAATAATCAAGCGGGACGATTGACATTAGCTAATGCGGGTGTTAAGTTTTTGAATGAACCAACTAAAAGAAATTTAGCTGATCAGATACATGACCGATTTCGCTTGTTTGGTGAAGTGCTTGCTATTCTAGAAACTGAACCTGCAACGGTTGAGGAAACGGATAAGCAACTTTGTGACAGTTATGGATTGAATTGGAGCAATCTGAGTAAAATTCGCAAACGTATGGATTGGTTAGAGGTATTGGGGTTAATACAGGCGATTGGCAATCATAAATGGGAAGTGACAGATTCCGGTCGGGAGGCATTAAAAGATTGGTATTTAATTAAGCCGGAAGCAGTTAAACTAATGGATACTAATCCGAGTGATATAGAAATTGATGATCCACCGGAAGAGATTGCAATATTACTCCAACGTCTAGTAGACTCGCCTGAAATGCACAAGAAAAGATGTACATATAATATTTGGGTTCCGAGCCCAAATCGTATAGAAAAATTACGGAGGATTATACAGTTTGCTTCAAGCCGAATAGAACGAGCAGATTTGTTTGGGTTTATACAAAAGGAGTTTACTTTGAGAATCAGTAGCGTTGAGTCTATGTTGCCATTTTTAAAAGCATCTGGTCTTTTAGAAGAGGTGGGACGCAATATTTATGTAGCTACCCCGGCGGCTAAAGCTTGGCTGAAAACGGGAAACGATTTGGATTTTATCAGGATTCTTCATGCCAATATGCAATTTGTCGGAGAGATGATAAAAGTGGCTGAAAAAGATATTGTTCGTAGTGATTTATATGCTCAAGCTAAGCGATATGGCTTGAATGCAGAAAAAGCAAGATGGATTGCAGGATTTTTGGTGGAGGCTGGTTTGTTAGAAGAACCTCAGTATCTCCATTTAAAAGCAACTTGCACCGGAAAATATTTTGTTGTTGGTTTGCCCTTGTCGGAAGGAAATGTAGAAGTAATCGAACCTAATGATGATCCCAATAAAAGTAGAACGTTGGAGAAAGCGGTTTGTAGTAGACTTGAAATGGTTTGTTACCGTCTTCATAATGCATCAACTGATCCAAGCGCAGAAGGCAAGGGGGCAGGAGTTGCTTTTGAAGAAGCGATCGCAGATATATTTAGTTTTATGGGATTTAAAGCTGAGAGGATTGGCGGTTCTGGTAATACGGATGTCGTTGTAAGATGGAAAGATGAGGAAAACAAGTATGTTGTTGCAATCATAGATGGAAAATCAAAATCCAGTGGTCATGTGTCACACAATGATATAAGTGAGATTGCAATAGATA
This sequence comes from uncultured Eubacterium sp., assembly GCA_910583555.1. GTDB lineage: Bacteria > Bacillota > Clostridia > Lachnospirales > Lachnospiraceae > Eubacterium_F. The sequence goes on along the minus strand of CAJTXO010000017.1, from coordinate 85,103 downwards.
CTCATAAAGAGAAAAATAATGCAGATTATGTGGCAATTGTAGGTGCTGGATTTAGCGGAGGTACTATTAGAGATCATGCCAAAAAGAAAGGGTTTTCACTTATTACGGCAGAGCAATTGATAGAAATCGCAAGTGCATCGGAGGCCCTTGGTCTTAGTTTACAGGAGATTGCGCTTGCATTTCAAATGCCGAATGGATTATCACAACTGGAAGACATTATTTCTACAAAAAAAGAGAACTGGATATTATATCAAAATGCATTTCGGAGTTTCTAAGTGAGCAGGAGTTTTTAGATGGACTTTCTCCTCGGGATTTATTTTTATTATTGAGAAATTCAAATGAGTCTCCCTCTTTGGACGAACTGATTCGTGTATTTGAGATACTCGGCAGAGAGGAAATTGGTATTTTGCATAAGGTGGATGGAAAGAGTTCCTCTGAAAATGCGCGATTTGTGCTAAGCGGTTCAAAAAAGACAATCAATTATTTAAGAGCATTAGCAAGAGCGATTGAAAAGGGAGTTCAAAAATAGGTCCTGTTATTTAGAAGGGAGAGTGTTAGGAAAGTCCATGTTTATGGTCAATAGATTACATAGGTATCATTATGTCTAGTATTAAGGTTATTCCGGTGAGGAGGGAAATACTTTGGAGCGCAGCAGAATGAAGGATATGACCGTAGGTTCGCCCGCCGATCCGGCTGATTGTCGGCTTTGCCTGTTTTACATAAAAAAGAAATATCCTATTTTGAGGATCCGGAAAGAGGAGTGGAAACTGCGGGTCAGAACGTAGGCGTCTGCCGGCTGGACCGTGTCACAAAGGGAATGGTACATTGCAGTTATCTGGCAGCGGCTTATTGTGTGCTGGCTGGGGATTTTTTTTGGTATTGGTGACAAGTTTGCGCTTTTGTTTGTGGACTCTGCGGAGATTGAGATTATACAAAATGTGTCGAAATCCCTCTTTTGGAACAGTCTTTTCCTTATCCCGCTGGCGCTTGTAAATATCATCCGTTTTTCAATCCAGGGGTTTGGTTTTGGGAAAAATGGCGATCTTTGCAGGAGTGGTGGAGAGTGGGGAGGAGTGCTGTGGGGTTTGGTTTTAAAGCGGCATGTCTTGCCAGTCCCGCAGCCTGGATCCTGGCGGATCTGTTTCTCATACCAGCATATTGTTACTGTGTCCGGGAGTTGGATAAGATCATAGAAAAATAGACGGAGTAAGGTGCCTCGAAATATTGTGAATAAGATCTATAAAAAGTGTAAAAATAAAACAATAACGAAAGGAAGGATTCGGAGATGTACGATATTATTATTATTGGTGCAGGACCAGCAGGGATCAGCGCCGCCATTTACGGAAAAAGCAGGGGGAAAAATGTCCTTTTATTGGAAAAAAACCAGGTGGGTGGACTGATCGGAACGGTATCTACTGTCACTCATTATGCAGCCATCGTGGAGGGAGAATCCGGTCGATCATTTGCCGCGCGGATGAAAGAGCAGGCACTCAGCGCTGGTGTGGAGATCCGTTATGAAAATGTGATCGAGACAAAACTGGCAGGAGAAATAAAAAAAGTCGTTACGGATAAACAAACGTATGAATCAAAAACCTTGATCCTGGCAAATGGCGGTTCTGGACGTATGCTGGGAATTCCTGGCGAGGACTTAAACGGTGTCAGATTAAATGCGCCGAAAGATGGTTTGGATTATAAAGGAAAACATGTTTATGTGATCGGCGGTGCAGACGGAGCTGTAAAGGAAGCTCTTTATCTGGCTAAAATAGCAGGAAAGGTAACGATTGTATGCGTGGAAGATGAACTTGTCTGTATTCAGGAGTTCAAGGATAAAGTCTCGACTTATGATAATATTGAGATCATGCCGCATGCAAGCCTCACTGCCGCTTATGGCAAAGAATGTGTGGAAGAACTTGAATTTACAGATAATCAGACAGGAGAGAAGCATAGGGTAAGGGATACCGGCTGCGGGGTTTTTGTATACGCGGGGATCATTCCGAATACGCAGATGTACACGGAATTAAAGTTGGAGGAAGGCTATATTCCGGTAGACGGCTCCATGCAGACGGAGATTCAGGGAGTATTTGCGGCAGGGGATCTGTGTGTGAAAAAAGTGAGACAAGTGGCTACGGCGGTTTCCGATGGCGCGATCGCGGGAGTTCATGCGGCGGCAGTGTGCGGAGGGTGAATGATAAACCAATTGTTAATTTTACTGTTTATAGCACAGGACACTTGACAAATCCATACTTACACGATATACTAACATACAATTCGAAATCATAAAGACGATGACGGAGACGGTATATTTAATTTGAAAGTCACAGAGAGCCGCGTTTGCTGAGAAGCGGTACGAGTAGAGTAGATATATGATCCCTCCTGAGTTGCAGCACGAAAGCTTTGGCGAGTAGATGCTGACGGTTTTCTCCCGTCATAGAGAACGCATATGTTGGTATGTCGTAAATGGATAAAGAGCGCTCGAAATGCCTGCCGTTTACGGTAGGTTTTTTATATTGATCCAGAACCAGATCCAAACAGCCAGCATTTGTATGAAACAAAGATGGCTGTTTTTTCTATACAGGCAGGATGGGATGACAAAGTGACGATGTGGGATGATTTCGAAAATATATCAATTTTTTAGGAGGAAGAAACATGATAACAGAAACATTTGACGATCGCTCACAGGCGATCATCAACCCGCAAGTCAAGGAAAGCGCGCCACAGGTTGACGCGTGTATTTTAACTTTTTCCCACGAGATCGAATCCTTTGTGCTGGAGAATTACAATTGCCAAAGGATCGCGTCCTTTTGGTTTGCGACGGGTGAGACGCCGATCTACCGTGTGGATTACAAGGGGAAAAAATTCGCCTTTTACAAAACGTATGTGGGAGCTCCTGCGTGTGTTGCTTCGGTGGAAGATACGCTATCGGAGATCCGGACGGATCACTATATCGTATTTGGCGGTGCCGGCTGCCTGAACAGGGAGATCGCGCATGGAAAGGTGATGGTGCCCACACAGGCATGGCGGGACGAAGGTACGTCCTATCATTACGCGCCGGCCTCAGATTATATTACAGTAAAAAATGCTGACGTCGTAGCCGGTTTTATGGAGGAAAACGGTATCCCTTATGTAAAAGGGAAGACATGGACCACGGATTCATTTTACAGGGAAACTATCAATAACTTTGAAAAGCGAAAAGCGGATGGCTGTATTTCGGTGGAAATGGAGTGCGCCGGCCTGCAGGCGATGTGCGATTTCAGGGGACTGGAATTATACACTTTTTTTACGAGCGGGGATCTGCTTGACGCGCCCGAATGGGATACCAGACGGGAGGAAGGACAGACAAAAGGGACACAGCACGATACGGGTCATTTCGATATCGCGTTGGAATTGGCAGCATATGTCGTGGGGGGATCGGAGCCTGCGTGAGAAAAAATGTTGTTTGTTCCGGTAAATTGTGTTACAATCAAATACGAGAGATAAGTAGGTATTAACAAAAAATCCGTTCAAGTTTTTTAGTAAAAAGCGTGTTCGGATCGTGAAAAATGTTAGGAGGACATCGATGAGTATTAGTTTGGAAAAAGGAAAAAAAATCAGTCTGGAGAAAAAATCATCTTCTGGTCTGGGTGAGATACTGGTGAATCTGAATTGGAACGCGAGACCGCAGAAACAGGGATTTTTAAAAACACTGTTATCGGGTTCCGGCGCGATCGACCTCGATCTTGGGTGCCTGTTTGAATTGAAAAACGGTTACAAGGGAACCGTGCAGGCGCTCGGAAACGCGTTTGGGAATCTGAACGCGGAGCCTTTTATCGCATTGGATGGCGACGACAGAACTGGAGCATCGGTGACAGGAGAGAATCTCAGGATCAACGGAAATCACATTGCCGACATAAAAAGGATCCTGGTTTACACCTTCATTTATGAAGGCGTGGCGAACTGGCAGCAGGCGGACGGCATCGTTACCATTAAGTATCCGGGTGCCGAAGACATCGTAGTGAAAATGGATTCCTATAATTCAAGACTGACGATGTGCGGTCTGGCGCTTTTTGAAAATGAAAACGATGAAACGTTTAGCGTCGAAAAGATCGTTCAATTCTATCAGGGACACAGAGAGTTAGACCGCGCGTTTTCCTGGGGGTTAAACTGGAGAGCAGGCAGGAAGTAATGAACATACATGGACGGAGAGAGAAGTGGTGAACATGCTTTCAATCGCGGTGTGTGATGATGAAGTGGTCGAATGCTGCCGTCTGGCGCGGAAGATCAAAGAGGGTTTGGAACAAATGAACATAACGTGCACGATCCGCCAGTTTTTCAATGGCAGGGAGTTATTGCAGGCGCCGGAAAGTTTTGACATGATCTTTCTTGACATCATCATGGACGATTTCGACGGGATGAAAACGGCACAAAAGTTCCGTGACCGGGCATGTGATAACATACTTGTTTTTGTATCTTCCAGCAGGGAGTACGTGTTTGACGCTTACGATGTGGAGGCATTCCATTATCTGTTGAAGCCGGTAGACGACAAAAAACTGGGAAACATCCTGCGTAAAGCGGTGCGGAAAACAGAGAGCCGTCCACAGGACTATATTATTGCCAGCCGGGAACGGCAGAAGAAGAAGCTGTTTTTGGATGGTATTTACTACTTTGAGGCGAAGGGAAGGATCCTTGACGTACACGGGGCGGACGGGATCTTTACCTATTATGGGCAGATCGGGGAGATGGAGGACAAGCTGCGGGAAAAGGGCTTTTTCCGATGTCATAAGAGTTTTTTGGCCAACTTGAGATACGTAAATAGTTATAACAGGCAGGAATTGATCTTTGACAGCGGGGAACGGATCGCCATCGCGAAGCGGAGATATGAGGCGTTTTGTCAGGAAATCCTTCACTTCATGCGGAAAAACGGGGGGATTCTATGATAATAGGAGCGTTCAGCCGTGCCGCATATCTCTGTGCGGCTGCCTTGTTCTGCGGCCGATATCTGGGGGAATCCGGTCTGGGTACGGAATCAAAGCCAGGTACCGATCCCGGCGCAGGATTTCATAAGAGTAAGGGGCAGTGGTTGTTTTTCTTTCTATCGTTTGTCAGCTATCTGCTGATCGAGGCGGCGAATCAAAGTGTTCCGGGGCCGTATATCCTGTATTGTATGCTGAACCAGCTCGTTTTCGCGGTATTGGTGCTGGCGCTGTTTCCGGCGGACAGGGGGAGAAAAATGCTGGCTGTTTCGATGCTGTTGGCGGTCAGAGCGATGGTCATTCCTTTTTGTGACTCCGGTTTGTCATGTGTTCTGCTGTTTTGGCGGCATTCAGCGGCAATGGTTTCACAGCCTCTTCTGAGTGAGTGGGAGAATACTCTGATCTGTTGTTTCAGTTTTGCCGTGGCGGTATGCGTGATAGACTGGTTGTCAAAGCGCGTGTCGCCTATATTTTTCAAAGGGGGACAGCGGAATATTCCCAAATCACAAAAATGGTATATTACGTTGGCGGTTCCTCTGCTCGTGCTCGTCGTCATGCTCGATGTGGCCGAATGGGGGGCGAGCAACGGTATCATGATCCGGAGCGGTGGCGGCCGTATGGGTCTTTATTATGATCAGATCTTCAGTCATGCGCAGGTTTGTGTCCAGACGTTTTTATCAATGCTTGCGGCTGGTTTTTATATGTTCGGGTTGGAACGGATCGACGAGGAACAGCAAAGGAGTTTCCATTATCACGCACAGGCTGCCGTCTACAAAATGATGGCGGAGCAGTACCAGCGGACGGAACGGCTGCGGCATGACATGAAAAATCATATTATCGCGCTGTCGGGACTGTGTAAGGATAAGGAATGGGAAAAAATCGGACATTATCTAAAACGGCTGGAGAGCGCCGGTTTGGAAGGGGACGGCGATCTGACGGGGAGCAGAGTCGTGGACGCGCTTCTTTGCGGGAAACGTCAATGGGCCAGAAAGAAAAAGATCCGGTGGGAGTGTGATGTGCAGATTCCGCGCGCATCCGGTATCAGTGAGTTTGACCTTTGCATCATATTTGGCAATCTGCTGGATAACGCGCTGGAGGCTTGTGAGAGAGTGGCTGGCGAGGGCCGTTTTATCCATATGCAGGCGGGGATGGTGAAATCATATTTTCTTCTGGAGATTAAAAACAGCACGGATTCCACCGTGTCGCGTGGCGTGTCATGCGATGCCGTGGAAATGCGGGGAGCTGGAGTGATGCATAAAGCCGGAGTGACGCATAAAGGAAATACGATCGAGCACGGGATCGGCCTGCAAAACGTCAGCGATGTGGTGAACCAGTACAATGGATCAATGAATCTCGAGGCGGAAGACGGAACATTCACGGTTACGATTTTACTGCCGCGGGGGGATTCCGTCCGCACATGACATCAGACGGGTTATTTGATACATCAAATTCATAGCGTCCGTTCGTTCTGCCGAAAAATTAATTGACAAAATTTTTTTAGCTTACGAGGAGGTGGCGTCATGAATACAAAAACGATGGAAGGACTTGTCGGAGCCGGAACGAATATGAAAATGACCGAAACGCCCATGCGGGTCTTTAAGGAGGCAAGGCGCAGGGGAGATATTGCCACAATGGAGAGGGCGATGGGTTATGTCAGCGAATTTTCGGAGCGGTCGGGAGAATACAAGTCCGAGGCCGACCAGGGCATGAAAGAGGACGCGGAAGAAGCGAGGAAAAAGGCAGAACTGGAAGCGGAAAAAGCGATCCAGAAGCGCCGGGAAGAGCGTGAACAACAAAAAGAGCAGCTGGAAGAAAGCAAAAATAAGGATCAGGATCACATTGTCGATGTGGTGGAGATCAGCGAGGATGGAAAAGGACTGAGCCAAAGCGGGGGAGATCCGGCTCATACGGGAACGAATCCCGCCGGAACAATAACTGCCGGAACAGAGACGGCGGGAGTGGAACCTGTTAGGACAAAGGCCGCCGGTACAAACGCTGTCGTGACATCAGCCGTCAGGACATCCGTTGCAAAAACACCCGTTACCTATACGAAGGCGGGAACGGTGGCTCACACTGTGCCTCAGCGAAAGGAAATTTTCGTATCAGTATAATCATAACCGCATCCGTAAAATGATGCAGGCCGCCCGCCAGAACGTATTGTTCACGATTCATGTTCATAAAAAGAAAGAGAGGAAATTGAGTGATGAAACATAGTGGAACTCCGTATCTGGAGACCGACCGGTTGATCCTCAGAAGATTCGAGAGCGGGGACGCGGCGGCGCTGCGGGCAGTCATGGATTTTTTGTTCGGGGTCGTCGGCGTAAACCGTGTCGAATTACGACATGATCCGCGGAATCCCCATTCGGGCGGGGTCATGAAAAAATGCGGCATGAAATATGAGGGAACGCTGCGCTGTGCGGACCGGAATAATCAGGGAATATGCGACGCCTGTTATTACGGGATGTTAAGGGAGGAATGGGAAGAAAGGAGGGACAAACCTGGTACAGTTTAGGTTATTGGTTGTGGAGGTGAACCGATCATGATTTATACGGTAACATTCAATCCGTCGCTGGATTATATCGTCAGGGTCAATGAGTTCGAACTGGGACGGGTCAATCGTACGGAAGAAGAGATCATTTACGCGGGCGGCAAGGGAATCAACGTGTCCATCGTGTTGAAAAATCTTGGTTTTGACAGTACGGCGCTCGGTTTTCTTGCCGGATTCACCGGGGCGGAAATCCGCAGGCTCATGGAATGTCAGGGAATCCGCGCGGATTTTATCGAAGTGCATGAGGGGATTTCCCGCATCAACCTAAAACTCCGTTCCAGAGAGGAAAGTGAGATTAACGGGATGGGCCCGGAGATTCAGGAAAAAGATATTCGAAAACTGTACGAGAAGCTTGACAGCCTGGAGGATGGAGACGTTCTCGTTCTGGCCGGAAGCATTCCCTCTGTCATGCCGGAATCCATATATATGGATATTATGAAATATCTCGAGAAAAAGAAACTGAGGATCGTGGTGGACGCGACGAGGGATCTTCTCGTCAATGTCCTGCCATACCACCCGTTTCTTGTAAAACCAAATAACCATGAGCTGGGAGAGATTTTTGGCGTCGAACTGACCGGGCGGGATGAAGTGGTGGAGTATGCAAGGAAACTTCAGGAGAGGGGAGCGAGAAATGTTCTTGTTTCCATGGCAGGAGAAGGAGCGGTGCTCGTAACCGAAGACGGTATGGTTTTCAAGAGCAGCGCGCCGAAGGGAACGGTCGTCAATTCGGTCGGCGCCGGGGATTCTATGGTGGCGGGATTTCTCGCGGGTTTTCTGGAGTCGGGTGATTACAGGAATGCGTTTGAGATGGGACTCTGCGCGGGAAGTGCAAGCGCCTTTTCGGAGCAGTTGGCGACGAGGGAAGAAGTAGAGGCGATTCGTAAGTCACATACACAAATATAAATAAAAAAGGGTCTTCCTCAATTTTTAAAAGACTATGACAAAGTAGAAGAACCAGGCAGGCGCCGGGGATCAGAGTGAATGAGGCGCCGAAGAACCGGTAACACTAAAAGATAAAAAAGAAAGTGAGGAAGAAAAAATGAAAGAGTTTACTTATGTGATCACGGATGAGCAGGGCATTCACGCGAGACCGGCCGGATTGTTTGTCAAGGAGGCAGCAGCGTGTGAGTGCAGCGTGAAGATCAGCAAGGGTGGAAAAGAAGTCGATGCGAAAAGAATACTAGGTGTGATGAGTCTCGGCGTGAAAAAGGGCGAGGAGATTACGCTGAGAACAGATGGAGCAGATGAAGAGGCAGCGATGGAAAAACTCAGTGCGTTTCTGAAAGATAATCTGTAATCGGAGATGGTATTACGGAACGTTTGCAAAAACCCGTTTTTGTATGGAGGTGTTCATGCAGGGACGGGTTTTAAAAAGTTTTAAGAAGTTTTTTTGCTTGATTTCACTGTTTTTTCAAGGTATAATAACGAAGTGGAACTTTTCTCATGCTCAATACATATGGTGTAAAAAAAGGTATCAGGTGTAATGAGAATGGATTTTGATGCTTTTGTGCCCTTTCAGGGTTCCATGGTGCCCGTGCGGGGCACGATCTTAAACATGTCAAGGGGAGATGACTGCTGCAGTCAAATGATCTCCCTGCGCACAGAAAATGGAATTGTAAATTTTCACGTTGGCGTGAATACGCTTATTGCAGAGAACAGGCAGCTCCGGCGCGGGATGGAAGTGGTTGCATATTATGACAGTAACCTGCCTGTGCCTCTGATCTTTCCGCCACAGTACCGCGCGCAGGTCATAGCAGTGCCGGGAAGGAACGAACAGGTCATGCTCAGTTATTTCGACCGGAATTTATTATCTTCGGATCGTTCCCTCCAGTTAAATATCGGACCGAACACGACGATCAGGACAGCGAACGGACAGAATTTCGGATGCCGGCCCGGGGATCAGACATTACTCGTGTTCTATTCCGCGACGACAAGAAGCCTGCCGCCGCAGACGACGCCGCGGCTGATCATCGTCATCTGCTAGTACAACGAAGATTACCTTCATATTTGTTGTACTATATTGTGCGGGAAAGCAGGAAAAGAAAGGAAATCACAGTATTATGATGCAGATTGCGACGAGACGGTTTGTGCGGCCGGAGTTTATGAACCACCATCAGACGCTCTACGCCGGATATATTTCAGAATGGCTGACAGAGGCGGCGATGATCGGGGTTACGGCAGTTTTGGGAGAGACGGAGCATGTCGTGCTCGCGGCGATCCGGGAAATACGGGTAAAAAAGCCGGTGATTGCCGGGATGATATTGGAATTGCAGTATGCGGTGGGGGAAATAGGAACTACAAGCGTAGAAATACAGATCGAGGGACGGGATTTTCTGACAGATGCGCTCCATTTTACGGGAAGCGCGGTATTTGTCGCGGTTGACGATGACGGGAAAAAGAAGCCGCACGGCCTGCAAATGGATCATCTGGGATAACGGCGGACTTGCCAGACAGGCTGCGGACATTACGAGGGGGAACATAAGATGTGGACGTTGATTTTTGGCGGGATCGTTTTGGGCACCGTACTTAGTATCGTGTACCTGGCGAGCCGGTTTGCCAGATTTAATGTGATACGAAAAAAAGCGAAAGAGAGAAAGGGGATCCGTTTTCTGCTGGGACTTGTCCCGGTCGTACTGATCCTTCTGGCCGTAGGGCTGGCGCTAGGAGCGATCAATGCGATGGTAACGATGATGCATTTAATGGTGTTCTGGCTCCTGTGCGATGGAATGAGCAGACTGGTGGAAAAGAAGCGGAACGCGGAGTTTTCCAGATATTATGCCGGTATCGCGGCGATGGCGGTCACGGTCGTTTATCTGGCATGTGGATGGGTTATGGCGCATCACGTATGGCATACCGGATACACACTGGCGACGGATAAAAACGTGGGCAGCCTGCGTCTCATCCAATTTGCCGATTCCCATGTCGGTACGACCTTTAGCGGGGAGGAGTTTGCCGCCCACGTACAGGCCATGCAGGCGGAACACCCGGATGTCGTTGTCGTGACCGGGGATTATGTGGACGATGATACGTCGAAGGAAGATATGATTGCGGCGTGCCAGGCACTCGGTACATTGAAGACGACGTACGGCGTTTATTACGCGTTTGGAAACCACGACAAAGGATATTACGGCTCAGAATACCGCGGTTACAGCGGTGACGACCTGATCGCGGAACTGGAGAAAAATAATGTGACTGTGCTCCAGGATGAAACGGTCTTACTCGGCGAACAGGTTTACCTGATCGGCCGCCAGGACCGCTCCGAGGAGCGCGCGGGGGACAGGGCGTCGATGAAGGAACTGGTATCCGGTCTGGATCCGCAAAAATACACGATCGTCCTTGACCATCAGCCCCATGATTACGAGGCGCAGGAAGAAGCCGGCGTTGACCTCGTGCTGTCCGGCCATACGCACGGAGGACAGTTGTTTCCGGTTAATTACGTGGGAGAGTGGACCGGGGAAAATGATAAGACGTATGGATTGGAAAAAAAGGGGAACACGAATTTTATCGTGACATCCGGCATCTCGGACTGGGCGATCCGGTTCAAGACGGGGTGTAAGTCGGAATTTGTCATTGTCGACATCCAGCAAAAAGATTAAATGGATGATCGGGAACAGAGCCGCGGGCGGGAACGTGCTGTTTGGCGAAAGGGGAGCAGTGAATAACAAAGCCTGCGCAATCCGCAGATGGAAACATCGGCGGATGCGCAGGCTTTGTTGTTTATGTTCTGTAATTCCGATCCCGCTATTTGTTTTGCAGTCCGGTTACGGCGCTTTTTTGATGGAAACGTCATCGACAAAGAACGTGACGAGATCCTGGTCGCCCGGGGTCGAGCGGTAAGCCGTTTCCACGAATACCCGGACGCGGCTCAGATCGGCATTTGCCGGAACGGTATAGGTCCCATTCATGACGGCCCATTTGTCGGCATCCGTCGTCACGGTCGCCATGTTTTCTATTTTTCCATCTCCGTAGATAATGCTGATAAAGAATTGCGTTTTGCCAGTTGCTTTCGGATTTTCCGATGAGTTAAACCGCAGGGCGGCACTGACATCATAGGTCGTTCCCTTCTCAAAACGGCCTGTCATGTCCTGAACGGCGCCCGCAGCAGTCATTGTCCTGCCCGATGCTTTCAGCGAAAGTTTTCCGGAATGAACGGTTACATAGCCTAAGCTCAGTTTGGCCCCGTATAAGCTGTCCCATCCGGTCAACCCGTCTTCTATGCTGCCGTTCTTTACGAGTTCACCAGCGGCAGGCACAGGTGGATCCGGCACGGTAGAAGTCGTGTCTCTGGACATCTTCCAATGATCCAGATAGAACAATTCGCCCGTGGAGGAACCTTTGAATATGAAATAGAGATCGTGCACGCCGGTTGCGCTGTTCAGAGAGGCGGAGTAGTCTTTCCAGGTAGACGGATTTCCAGTAATGGAAACTTCGCCCAGTTTTGTTCCGTAACGGCTGTCCAGCCGCACTTCTACGGTTCCGCCGCCGCTTACCGGGGAGGCGTGGAACATAATGGACTTTAAGCCTGTTTTCAGATCCGCTTTTGACACGGCCAGCCAGTCCCCGTTGTGGATGTGTGACACTTTCATATTTGATGATGTAATGATGGAGCCTGGTTCCCATGTGAAACTCGTTTTCAAACCGCTGCTCCAGCCAATCGTCTCCGCTTCGTTGCGCGCGTAAGGATCGAGGTTTTTCGTCTGCGGCACACCCTGATAGGTTCCTTTGACCGGCTTGATATGGCCGTTTGCGTCGTAGGAAACCTGGTCGATATGTGTCGAGCGGTATCCCTGATTATTTGCCGGGAAATTGAGTGCCTTGGTAACCGTTTGCGCGTGGTACGTCAAATATGTTTTTCCGTTAAATTCGAAAAAGGCATGATGGTTATTTCCGCCGATCCCGAAATATACATAGGGATTTTCATATACGATCCCGGTGTACGTAAACGGCCCCATTGGATTGCTGCTCTCCATCACACAGATATTTCCGTTGCCGGTGAAGGAAAGATTGTTGGAAAAGTTGGAGCAGTAGGTGTAGTAATATTTCCCGTTTTTCTTATGGATGCCAGAGTCTTCAAAAATTCCCGGCGCGTTGATCGCCGTGGCATTTCCGGCGAGTTGTACCATGTTGTCTGCCAGACGGACGACCCTCGCCGTTCCGGGATAATTTTTCTGCTGCTGGGAAGCGTTCGTGTCGCCCGGTATGCCTCCGCCGTAATACAGATACCCTTTGCCGTCATCATCGACGAGTACGGCCGGGTCAAACAGCCATTCAACGCCCTGTGCGGCCTGGGAACCTCTGGTGATCAGACGGCTTCCCGTTGCTGGCTCCGTAAACGGCCCGATCGGGGAATCGGCCTGTAACACGCCAATACCATTTGCGTTGTCGGCAAAGTAGAGGAAGAACTTGTCTTTGCCGTTGATGCGTTTCCAACAGGCGGACGGCGCCCAGGCATTTTTCGCCCATGAAGTGATCTTCGATACGTCGATTTCTCCGTGGTCTACCCAGTTGACGAGGTCGCTCGAGGAAACGACCGTGATCGTGGAGATCGTGCTGTACTTATTGGCAGATGACGGTTTGCCGTTCGCATCCGCCGGTGTCTGATCGTAGCACTGGCTGTCGTTCGTCATGTAGACATACACCCTGCCGTTGTACGTTACCGCAAACGGATCAGCACCGAATTTGTGATCCATGATCGGATTGTGATTCGCGGAACTCCGCACGGAACCGCTCGTCAGTTCAGCGGCGGATGACGTTCCGAAATTTGTCAATGAGAGCATAAGTCCAAAGACTATGAGCATACCTGTTGTCAGTAAACTTGATTTGATTTTTCTGGTCATGATATAATCCTTTCCTAAATTTGTAAACCCTTTGTTTTTTATGTTATGTTTCTTAAATGCAACCGGAACGATAGGTAGTATAGTGCAAGACAGAACCCTCCTTTCTTTTTTTATTTCATCGAATCCGGTATACAAGTAAGGCATGAAATGATCTATCACGAATAATTACATTATACAATAAAAGTGAAAAAGAGGTAAGAGGGTTTTGGAAAAAATTACTTATTTTTTGCGGCAAACTAGACAAATATACTGTGCTGTGTTATGCTTTAAGGTAATTAAGTGAATGGGGGCTGGAAATGGATAAACGTATCATAATATATCATGGTTCTGAAAAGATTGTGGAACAGCCGATTTTTGGCGGAGGAAAGAAGAATAATGATTTTGGCCACGGCTTTTACTGTACAGCAAATGAGGAACTGGCAAAAGAATGGGCAGTTTCTCATTTGCGGGATGGGTTTTCTAACAAATATACGCTGAATACGGAATACCTGAATATCTTGTTTGAAGGAGCTGAAGCTGTTGAGAAAGACAAATATCATGTTCTTTGTAAAAATAGGGATGATGACGCAAATAGGCTGTATTTGGCAATGCTTGAGGAGGAGAGTGACGGCCTGTATATTCAGGATCTTATGAGAGGAGGCATTCAAAATGATGATCCACGCATACCCAGAAATGTACCTGAATGGGGCGCAGACAAAATTAGGTGATGCTTTTGATCATGCAGTCAATACCTGCGGTATTTCCGGAAGCGAATTTGTAAAATTGTTTCTTGTAAGTTCGGTAAGTAAGCGGATGGCAAGCGGTGAACCCGCTTATGTCGCGGGTAAGAGCGGCATTGAAATCGTTTTGGAACAGCGGAACAGAGATATTAATAAGGCAAGTGGAGAGATTTTGTATTGTCTGGCAAAGGTTCTGGGATGTACGATGGAAGATTTGATTGAAAAATAATAAGAAAGGAGTCCTTATGCAGCTTACATGGGATGAGATTGAACAGCATGTTGCTGCCTGTACCCGGTGTCCCCTGAGCCAGACCAGAAATCGGCCGGTCATCGGACGCGGAGATCATCAGGCGGATCTAATGCTGATCGCCGAGGCGCCCGGAGGGCAGGAAGATCAGCAGGGGTTTCCCTTTGTCGGGAGATCAGGGGAAATATTAGATCGTCTTTTACAGGATAGTGGACTGAATCGGGATGAAATATACATCACCAACATTTTAAAATGCCATCCTCCTGGCAACCGTGATCCGAGAGAAGAGGAAAAAGAGGCGTGTTTCCCATATTTAAAATACGAAACATATCTGTTGAAGCCAAAGGTCATCGTCTGTCTTGGCCGTGTTGCCGCGCAGCGCATTATTTCTCCCGATTTTAAAATTACCAGACAGCACGGTACCTGGACATATCGGAATGACTGTGCGCTGACTGCGACATACCACCCTTCTGCGATCCTGCGTGATCCTTCGAAGTATGAGATCGTGAAGAGTGATTTTATTGAATTTGTGAAAGAACGGGATACCCGGAGGAAAATGCCATGAAATTTCTATACTGCCCACATTGTGGGAATCAATTGGTAAAAAAGGAAATAGGAGATGAGGGGTTCATCCCCTTTTGTGAGAACTGTGATGTACCTTTGTGGGATATGTTTACAACAAGTGTTATTGCGGCTGTTGTAAACGAGCAGGATGAGGTTGTGCTATTGCGGCAGAACTATGTTTCGGAGACGAGCCATGTCTGTGTTGCTGGGATCATGAAGATCGGGGAATCCGCGGAGGACACGGTAGTCCGCGAGATTGCGGAAGAAATCGGTCTGACAGTGAAAGAAGTAACATACATAAAAAGTTATCCTTATGACAAGAAAGAAATGCTTATGCTTGGCTTTCGGGCAGTTGTAGAGAAAGAAGATTTTACGTTGTCGGGAGAGGTGGATTCTGCCGAATGGGTAACGTTTGATGAGGCGCTGCCACTTCTTCGGGAAGGTAGTATTGCGTGGCAGCTGGTAAAGGAAGTCATTGGGAAATAAAACGAAAGGCATAAAAGCGGGAGAGACGTGGTTGGCGCCTCTCCCGAAATAAATTAAAAGGAGAATAAGTAAGGCAGACGCCGCTTTACAATGGCAAAGGCGTGTCTTATTGAACCTCAATATTCATCGTAGCTGACTTGTTTCCGCAGATCGCCCGTATCTTGACTTTACCCTTTTTCTTCCCCGTAATGGTTCCATAGGGATCGATCGCCGCGATCTGTTTATTGGCTGATTTATAAATAACAGGCGTTGTTGTCTTTGTTGTAATCTTTTTGATCTTAAATTGTATAGACTGGCCGATTTTGATGACGGCGGATTTTTTAGCCGCTTTCAGGACACGGTTGGCTTTTTTCTTTTTAACCACATTTACCTTGAGCACTGTCTTTGCCCCGCTGTCTTTTGCCGTAACGGTGATTTTTGCGCTGCCGGGTTGGCGGGCGCTCAGGATGCCCTTTGAAGAAATGGAAGCGACTTTCTTCTTGTTCGAAGAGTACGTCACCGATTTCTGTGCCGCGTTTGCGGGCAGCACTGTGGCCTGGAGGCGGACTTTGGATCCTTTCACGACAGCGATGCCTTTTCCGGTAATAGGATAACCGGCCGCCTTTACCGCAACACGCCGGCTTTTTACTCCGCCGTCAACCGTTCCCGGCGTCGTTTGTGTGCCCGGAGCAGAAGAGGCCCCGGGGCCGGCGGACGGAACCGCTTTATCGGCAGGAGTTGACGGGGTTGCAGAACCAGACGGATTTGATGGATCTGCAGGACTCGATGGATCCGTTGGATCCGTCTCCCCTGCCGCCTTGATCTCCGCCGTCACCTTCGTCAATTGCTCGATCGCCACATAGGCGTCCCTGTTATTTTGTTCGATGTCAGGCAGCGAAAGTTCTGATTCCTCGTCGGGGAGGTCGTTCATCGCGGTTTTTGCCCGCGAGATACACCCGGTCAGGCGTGCCCACTGGTCCTCGGTGTGGAATGGCTGGCGCTGCAGCGATTCCGCCTCTTGGATACAGGACGCGAGTTCCGCCTTTTTTCCGTCCACCGAATCGGTGTGGAAATAGTCAAAATCGACATAGCCGCCGCGCGTAAGCGTGGAGTAGTAGAACAATCCGAAGCGGTATCCCATAAAGTCGGGCCAGTCATAGGACATCTTCAAGGTGTCGCCGAGCTGCGTCCAGTTTTCGCCGTCGAGGCTGTAGTAGAAATACGCTTCGTCTTTCATCCTCCAAGTCTGGCTGGAGTTCCTGTTTTCGCGGTAATCGCAGTTTACTTTCAGATAAACGCGGTCCTGCGTCAATTCCACCCGCTCCTGTTCGGCGCCGTCCGCGTCGCCTTCTTTCTGCGCGCGGTGCATGACGAGATATTTCGCGCCGTCCTCCATTTTGATGCCGACAAAGCCGTACTGGTTCTGGAACGCGGCCAGTCCGGCGACGTCGCCGTCACGCATATGGCTGACTTCGATGGCGGTGGAAGCGCCGCTGGTCGGGCCGTACGTCCTCTGGGTCAATGTATTGCGGGCGGTCCGTATGTTTTTGCTGATCAGGCCGGATTTCAACCGCAGAAATCCTTCCCGTTCGGTCAGCGACCAGAGGTTATTGTTCGGGTTGTGGTTCCACTGCCAGACGAGTTTTAGATTCGAGCCGTTGTAACCAAATTCGTTTTCTTCCACGGAATCCAGGCGCTGTTCCAGTTCGTCCGCCGGGATGCCGGCCGTGATCTCCGTATTCTTTTTTGCCTCGTCGTAGATGTTTCTGAGCGGATTATTATCGAATTCATCCGATTCGACGATGCTCTTTTTCTCATGACCGGGCACAGGGATAGGGAGCACCTGTGATACGGATTTTCCTTCGTTGCCAAATACCGGCCATCCGTCGTCGCCCCATGCGAGCGGAACGAGTACGGGGATGCGGCCGACCGAATGGTAGTCCTGGAACATGATGGAATACCAGTCGCCCTCCGGCGTCTGCACGATGCCTCCCTGAGCGACTCCCCAGCTGCTGTTTACGGTCTTTCCGTCTTCATCCACGATCCCGCCGGTAAATACTTTTTTCACCTCAAACGAGCCGTGCGTCAGCGTCTTTGAGCGCCAGCAGATCTGTTGGCGGACCGGATTTGACGCGCCCTGGATCATGAAGAAATAGTAGTATTCCCCGATCTTATAGGCGTGGACGCCTTCCGCGGCCAGTCCGGCCGGCGGATTTTCATAATTGTTGTTGTCAATGAGCAGCGTGCGTTCGAGGCCAAGTGAGACGTCCCATGTCTGTTGATCGACGAGAAGTTCACACATCTCCGTCTGGTTGTAGGAATATTTTGAACCATCTGCTTTTGTTCCCTGTTTGGATACCGGGATGATCATATATTTTTTGCACTCCGAACCCGTATCTACGAAAAGGAATGAAGAGTCGTAGCATTTTTCGGTTTCGCTCCGGTGCCAGGAGCCGTGTTCAATGTCATCGGTGGTGAAGAAATACGATTTGGGCGTCGTCTGGCTGGAAAATGTCACATAGTATCTCTTCTGGTATTTGTCATAGCGCAGGCTGGCGGCCCAGGAACCGTAGGCGTAATCGCTTTTTCCGTTTTTCAGCGAGCGCGCGTCGTCCTCTTCCAAATAGTCATACACATAATTTACGATCTCCCAGTTTACCAGGTCGTATGATTTCATGATCGGCGCGCCGGGAGAGAGATGCATCGTCGTGCTGATCATGTAGTACGCGTCGTCCACCCGGATGATGTCTTCGTCCGGTACGTCGGAGAAGATGACCGGGTTGGTGAACGTGCCGTCTCCGTTGTCGGAAGTAAATGCCTGCGCCGTTTCCTGGCCGCCGGCCAGTGTAGCGCACATCGTCAGGGTGAAAACGAGTGCCAGTCCTTTTTTTAATATTTTGTGGATCATGCGAAAGCCTCCTTCTTATATTTTTTTGATCCGCTCCGAAACTCGTTTCGGGAACAGGGTTTTGTATCTTTTCATCTTTGCTTTTGGAACTTTGATTTTCAAGTTAGCGGAAGTACCAGTAAAAGCGTTTGCTCCGATCTTTTTCAGTTTGGTACTGCGGATCATAATGGTTTTTAATTTTTTGCAGTTCTGAAAAGCATTTTTCGAGATTTCCGTTACGGCGTATCTGGTCCCGCCCAGTGTTACGGAAGAGGGGACCGAAGCGGACCGGCTTTTTTTGTTTTTCAAACCGGCAAAGGCAACCTGCTTTTTCGCGGTGTTCAACACTTTATATTTATTTTTTCCTACCGTATAGGTTTTTCCCTTCTGAACTGGCGCGGCCGTGTGGTCCGCAGCCGCATTTGGGCGGCTGGACGCCGGAACGCTGGATGACGGGCTGGCAGACGTCTGTGGTGAGGACGGGGCGGCGCTGGATGTCCCGCCGCCGGATGGCGTCTGCGTTTCGGACGTGACGTGTATGGTCAGCGTGATCTGCCGGCATTCCTCGGACAGAATCTGCTCCGGTGTCATATTGAAGATGGGGAAACCGTCCGCGCCGAAATGGACGCTGTTCACATAGGCGTGGCGGCCCGGGTCGGTCAGGCCGTATTTATCATCGCCGGTCGCGCCCGGATAGGAGTCATCCCAGTCCCTCGCGTGGTAGACGATGACGGTATTTCCGTTTTCGTCGATCGTAAAATTGTTGTGGCCGGGCCCGAAAATTCCTTTATATTCCCCGTTTTCGGTCGTGTCTTTCGTAAAGGTTCCCTCTTTTACCGTCTCTGTCAGGTCGGCGGTTGTCAGCAGGGGAGCCTGGTATTTATGCCAGTTGTCCGGATCCATCAGATCGTCGTTCAGATCGGCGTAAACGAGGCAGACGCCATAGTGCATATCAACTGTGGCGCACGAGTAGGTGACGAACACCTTTCCGCCGTGAAGCAGTACGGCCGGGCCCTCTTCGATGTCCTGCTTGCTGCCGAGGTTCCGCTCGAAGGCGCGGTCAGGGCCGGAGATCTGGACGCGCGGCCCGGTCGGCGTCGTCAGGTCGTCCGGGTCCACGGTCGTGATGAATATTTTCGTATCCCGCGGTGTTACGTAATAGCACTGGCCCCCGTATTCGAAAAACGTCGTATCAAACGCGCCGACTTTCTGGCCGTCGGTCGTCTGGCCGATGTATCCTTCATAGCGCCAGTTATCCGGATCCATCAGGTCATCGCCTTCGCACGTAAAGATGCACTGTGCCCATCCGTCATTCAGCACTTTGCCGTCTTCGGTACTCTTTACGGTCGCCATAGCAATCAGGCGCCATTTTCCGACGATGCGGTGCAGTTCGGGTGCCCAGTACCATCCGGTGATCGCATCTTTCCGGCTGTCGGATACCTGGATCGTCTTATTTTTCCATATATCGACTTCTTCGGCGTCGGTCAGGCCGTTGATCGTATCGGATTTCCGCAGTACGATCGTATTGTAGGCGCCGCCGCCGGCGGCCGATTTTTCATTGAGATTCGAACCGGTCAGATAGTACATCTGGTCCTCGTCGTTATAGGCGATAAACGGATCCGCGCGGAATTTGGCGAGCGGGGAGTGGTACGTGCTGTTTTTTACCGTCCCGTGGACCTGCCATGTCCCTTCTTTCATATGAGAGAGGTCAAAATCCAGATGGGACGTATCCCAGTCAACGCCCATGTCAGCGGTCGAACCGTCGCTGTATTCGACTGTGAGCTTCTGGGGAAGTGAAACAGAAGAGCCTGTGTTCACGGTCATGTCTTCGGCGCCGTGAACGGCGGTGCTTTTTATCGTTCCGTATTTCTTCTCGATCCGTTCATATTCCTGTTTCGTAAGAGCGAAAACAGCGGCTTCCTCTTTTTGCGCGTAGGAGGGAAGACCTGCCGTGACCACCTGTTTTCGGTAATCGGTCTGCTGAGGTTCCGAAAAGGAGGTGAGATCCGCGGTCGTTGTCACATACGAACTTCCGTCGCCGCCTTCCCAGTAAATGCGGTAAGTATCGTTTGCCTCATCGTATTCGGCGTATGGATTTTTTACGGTGATCTTTTTTTCGTTCAATTTCATGACGCGTTCGTTCTGGAAAAAGATCAGATCGTTGGAATCGCTGAGGAAGATCTGATCGCTCGCGTTATTGATGGAAGCGATCAATCCATATGTGCCATCCGGTTTCCGAAAGAGAGAAGGGGATCCGAGCTGGTGAAAGCCTTTCGGATAGTAGATGGCTTTGTCATTGTTCAGTCCCTCGAACGAGACGCCGTCTTTCGACAGTCCGTAATACAGCACATCCGTCCGGCAGGTGTCGGTATAGTTTCCGGAGGGGAACTGCGCGTGTTCCACGCCCATGTTGTATTCGTGGGAAGCTGTGTAGACGGCTAAATAACCGGCGGGCTGTTCCGGTTGCTGCGCGCGCGCGGCAGCCGATGGAGAACATATTCCTGTTACGAATAGTCCGATGCTCAAACCGAGCGACAAAAGTTTTTGTTTTACCTGTTTCATATCGTTCACGACCTTTCCTGATTATGTACATTATGTACGAAACCTAAAGATATAAGCTGATTTCATTATATCAGCTTGAAATATAATGTTCCATGATGTATAATAAAAGATAATTTGATCTATTCTAATATTTGACTATTTTTAAACGAATGGCGGTGCTTGGAAAATGATAGATATCATATATGTCCACTACAATACGACCCACGAGGATGATTTTGTTTATTATGAGGACGGGCAGAACCGGGACTGGTGGCTTTTGCTCCAGACGCATACGCCGGCGTTTTTTATGATCGAGGGCAGGAAGTATGTGATGCCTCCGGAGAGCGCTGTTTTGTATCCGCCTTTTTCCACGCTTCACTACGGCGCGCATGAGGGGTATTTTAAAAATGACTGGATCCGGTTCCACACGGACGAGACATTTATCTGTGAGGGAGAGGTGCCGATCGCGAAACCGTTTGAAGTGAAGGAATTTGATTTTACCCATCATCTTTTTCAGCAGCTTGCCTCGGAAAACTTCTTTGATAATGAGTATAAGAGCCAGACGATCCACTCATTGTTTGAATTGATGTTTTGTAAACTGAAGGAGTCTTTGGACTTTCACAAAGAAAATACCCAGTCGAAAGATCTTCTCGCGCTCCGGCTGAACATCAAAAATGATCCCGGTTTTGACTGGACGGTACCGTATATGGCAAATATGCTACACGTCAGTACCGGTTATCTCCACACGCGCTACCGCAGCATGTTTGGCGTAACGTGCATGGACGACGTGATCCAGATGAGGATCGGCCTGGCAAAAGATTATTTAAAACACAGTACCGTGCCGATCCATACGATCGCGATCAGCTGCGGCTACAAAAACGTAGAGCATTTCAGCCGGCAGTTTAAAAAGCATACCGGATGTTCCCCGCGGGAATACCGAAAGAAGTGTGAAAAATAAGTCTTGAATGATTTGCCTTTTTGCCATATAATATATAAGGGGAGGGCGATTAGAGCCATCTGCTGGCTCAAAAATAAT
Source organism: uncultured Eubacterium sp. (assembly GCA_910583555.1). GTDB lineage: Bacteria > Bacillota > Clostridia > Lachnospirales > Lachnospiraceae > Eubacterium_F. The sequence continues at coordinate 63,310 of CAJTXO010000017.1, read as the reverse complement.
TTGGAAAGGGCATGAGGGATCATATGAAAAAGAAAGGTATAAAGAAAGGAGCGGCACTGGCCGTATCTTTCGCGGCAGTAAGCGCGGCATTATTGTTAAATGGAATATTTGGGGACCGGGCGAGGGCATCCGAGCCTGACCAGACAGTCAGCCTGGGCGTTTCCCGTCTTGATTCCCCGTCGCTTCCCCAGGAGGGAAAAGGATGGAACGGTGATTATGTATATTATGGAAAATATGGGGACAAGCCGATAAAATGGCGGGTGCTGGACACGACCGGAGAAGCTGGAAACAGTTCGGCGGAGGACAGTATTCTTTTGCAGTCTGACCGCATACTGGAAACGATGCCGTTTGAGGACGGGACCGATGATGCAGGACAGCATGGAAACGGGGAAGTGGCGGATAACCGGTGGGGCGCCAGCGATGTGCGCGCCTGGCTGCGCTCGAAGGACGGCTTTTTTGGCAAGGCCGATTTTTCCGAACTGGAGATGACTGGGATCGTGCGGACGACCGTGCCGGCAGGAGAATCACAGGTTGCAGGGTTAAAAAGCGCGGCTTTGAACCGGGATACGGTGTTTCTGCTCGATGTGAGCGATCTTTCAAACGCTGCCTACGGATATTCGTATGAAGAGAGTCCGGAGGGCGCGGATTACAAAAAGCCCTGGTGGCTGCGCAGCGCCTATACAAAAGCGGATACGGGCGCTGGCTGTGTACTTGCCGGCGGACAGATCTTCCGTGATTTTGTATTTGAAGAAAACGGTGTCGTGCCGGCGTTTAACCTGGATGCATTCGGCGTTCTGTTCCTTACGCCGGCGGACCGGGCAAAAAGCGGGGAGATCGAACCAGTTGAGACAGAGGAGATCCATGAGTGGAAGCTGACATTGACCGAAGGACAGACGCTGGAGACCGAAGAGGTGGAGCGGCATTCGGATGAGATCACCGTCCCGTATACGTATACGGGAACGGGCGCGAACCAGATATCGGTCCTGATCACGGATGGAGATTATAAAGACGGCGATACTTCTGTAAAATATTATGGGAAGGTAACGGAGGATGAGTTTGAACGTGACGGCTCGGTCACGTTTACGCTCCCGGAAGAGTTTGACGAAGAGAGCGATATGGTTTATCTGATGGCGGAGCAGGTCAATGGCGGGAATGAGACGGACTATGCCAGCGAGCCGGCCGGGCTTGAACTGCCGCCGCCGCATGAGCACGTGTGGGAATGGCGGTTTGATGAAGAAGCGCACTGGCAGGTATGTACGGCGCCGGACTGCGATCTCGAGGGAGAAGATGCCATCGAGGAATATGAGGAACATGATTTTGGCGAAAATGAGGGCGTAGTCATCAAAGAGGCGACCGAAGAAGAGGACGGTATCGAGGAAATACTGTGTGATGTCTGTGAGAACCTGATCCGCGTGCCATTTTCGTTTGAGGGCCCCGACGAGCCGGAGGAAACGGATGAACCGGAAGGTCCGGAAGAACCGGAGGAGCCGCATGAGCACGAATTTGTGGAAGTGATCGTCAAGCCGGCGACCTGTACGGAAACCGGGATCAAGCGTCGTTATTGTGAAGATGAGGACTGCGGGGAAAGTTACGAGGAAGTGATCCCGGCGCTGTCCGCCACGCTGAGCCATACGTTCGGCGAGTGGAAACAGGAGACGGCGCCGACGACGGCACAGGAAGGCACGGCCAGACGGAGTTGTACGGTCTGCGGCGCTTCGGAGACGAAAAAACTTGCCAAACTCATACCGGCGCACACGCACACGTTTGAAGAAAATGCCTGGGTGTCGAATGAAAAGTATCATTGGGTCCAGTGTTCGTGCGGTGAGACGGAGGACATGGAAGCCCACGAATGGGATAAAGGAAAGGTTCTCAAAAACCCGACGAAAAAGCAGGAAGGGGAGATCCAGTACTGCTGTACGGTGTGCAAAAAGACGATAAACCGTAAGATGGCAAAGATCGGAACCCGTTTTACGTATGGTTCTTACAACTATAAAATAGCTTCCGTGAAGAGTGCAAAGTCAGCGACGGTGAAAACGACAGCGACTCTGCTCGGTTTTGCCAAAGGAAAGAGCAGCCAGGTTGTCAAAGTGCCGAAGACGGCTGTGCTGCACGGCGTGTCGTATCCGGTATACAAAATAGCCGATAAAGCGTTTGCCTCACAGAAAAAGGTCCAGAAGGTCGTAGTGGGAGACAATGTGGAAGTCATTGGAAACTATTCCTTCTTCCTCGCTGAAAATGTGCAGTCGATCACGTTAGGCAAGAACGTGAGGCTGCTGGGAGAGCACGCGTTCTGCCATACGTACAAATTAAGATCCGTCACGGTATATAGTAAAAAGCTGACAGAGGCACCCACCGGGTTACTGCACGGCGTGAGGAAAGATGTTTTTATCGGCGTACCGTCTGTAAAAGAAGCAAATAAATATAAAGAGGATGTCTTTTACACGCATCCTGACTGTGTGCAGTCTAAGAAAAAATAAACACTAATGTATAAATAAGAAACAGATCGTCCATACTTACTGTGAAAGTTCGTGCGCGGGCACCATATACCCGAGCAAATCCGATTATCATAGGAAGGATGGGCGATTTTTATGTGGGGCATTGTGATAGGAATGATTTCCGGTGCGTTGATGAGCATTCAGGGAGTATTTAATTCTGAGGTGACAAAACAGAGCAGCATATGGCTGGCCGCCGCGTTTGTGCAGATTTCAGCGTTTGTCGTCTGTGTCGCCGCGTGGCTCGTGACCGGGCGGGACGGAACGGTCGGCAGCCTGTGGCAGGTGCAGCCGAAATATATGCTTTTAGGCGGAGCGATCGGCGCGTTTATTACGTATACCGTCATCCAGGCGATGAACCAGTGCGGACCGGCGCGGGCTGTCGTATTTATCGTGACGGCACAGATCGCGGTGGCGTACATCATCGAACTGATGGGTCTGTTTGGCGTGGAGAAGCAGCCGTTTGAGTGGAGAAAAGTCATCGGACTTGTCGTGATCATTGTCGGTATTTTTACTTTTAAATGGAAATAACGGAGAAAAATCAGAGAAAAAATTTATTTTATTGTTGTCAAATTCCCGTTTCATTGATACAATGATGTTATGCACCTTAGTTTGGATTCCTGGGTTCAGGAGTGACAGCTATTGGAACAGAATAAGATCAAATATTTGCTTGCTGCTCTGGCAGTTTTGTTTTTGGGTACGATTTTTTGCGGAGACCGGGTCATGCCCGGGCAGCAGGAAGAAGAAATGGCGGGTATCTTTGAGAGCGCGGCGACACAGGGGCCGGATTCCCGGACAGGCGGCGCAAAGATATACGTACATATCATAGGCGCGGTGAAAAAACCGGGCGTTTACGCGTTTGATGAGCGGCCGAGGGTGGTGGATGTGGTAGCCGAAGCCGGGGGCTTTACGAAAGATGCCGTGAAGTCGGGGATCAACCAGGCAGAACTCGTGGAAGACGGAAGCCAGGTCGTCATTGAGTCAAAACGTGACAAAAAGGAAAAGGCGGATGAGGAGCAGCCGGGAGCGAACAAAGAGAATGGATCGGACGCGCGGCTGGATCTCAATACGGCGACGAAAGAAGAACTGATGGGGCTGAGCGGGATTGGCGAGTCCAAGGCGATGTCCATTATCTCTTACCGGGAAACGAATGGGAAATTTAAAAAGATTGAAGAGGTTATGAACATTACCGGCATCAAAAATGGTGTCTTTGACAAGATAAAAGATAAAATTAAAGTGTAAAAAGTGTAATATCTCCGGATCCAAGAAAGGAAGAATGGGTAAGATGGCAGCAAGGAAAGTATTGGTCGTGGATGACGAGAAACTGATCGTAAAGGGAATACGTTTTAGTTTGGAGCAGGATGGGATGGAAGTAACGTGTGCGTATGACGGGGAAGAGGCGCTGGAACTGGCCGGCGCGCATTCCTACGATGTCATTCTCTTAGATGTCATGCTTCCGAAACTGACAGGATTTGAGGTGTGCCAGCAGATCAGGGAATTCTCGGATGTGCCGATCATCATGCTGACGGCAAAAGGCGACGATATGGACAAAATACTCGGTTTGGAGTACGGGGCCGATGATTATATTACGAAACCGTTCAATATCCTGGAAGTGAAGGCGAGGATCAAGGCCATCATGCGCAGGAGCGCGAGAAAAGAGGCGAAAGAGACAGAAAATCCGTCGATCCGTACGATCGGCGCGATGAAAGTGGATTCTGAGGGGCGTCGTGTGTATCTGGATGGAAAAGAAGTGAATCTCACGGTGAAGGAGTTTGACCTGCTGGAGATCCTGATGAACAATCCAAACAAAGTATACAGCCGGGAGAAACTTTTGAACGATGTGTGGGGTTACGAATACCTCGGTGACGTGAGGACAGTGGATGTACACGTACGGCGTCTGAGGGAAAAAATCGAATCGACTCCGAGCGACCCCAAATATATACATACAAAATGGGGTGTTGGCTATTATTTCCAAGCTTAAAGATAAACTCAATATATTCAAAAGCCTGCACATCCAGAGTATGGGTGTGCTGATCGCGATCGGTATCGTTCCTCTTATCATTTTTTCTTTTGTGTTTTTAAATTTGGCCCAGTCGAGGAACATTTCACAGCAGATTTCAGAACTGCAGGTCCGGGGAAATGTTATTTCGAACCGGATCGCCGGTTCTGGTTATTTTACAGGAAAAGACAGGAATGAGGTCGATGAGGAGATTGCTCACGCCTCGGATGTGGCAAACGGCAGGATCCTGATCGTGGACTCGAAACTGCGGGTGATCCGGGATACGTACGGACTGGAAGAGGGGGAGATCGTCGTGCTTCCCGAGGTGGTCCGCTGTTTCCGGGGCGATACGGCGAAAGTGGTCAAACAGCACGCGCGAAGCGTGGAGATTTACATTCCGATCATCAGTACGGACCGGAAATCCGTGCACGGCGTGGTCGTTATGAACTGCTCGTTCCAGACGCTGTTGTCGCTGTATGACAATATAAAGACCGTGATGGTTTCGGTCATCCTGCTTTTGTCTGTCATTATCATCGTCATGGCCTGGATGTTTTCGCGCAAGCTCGTCCGGCCGTTCCGCCGCGCCGTGGATTCCATCGATCATATCGCGTCCGGGGATTTCAGCGAAAAAATGGAAGTCACGGACAATTTAGAGGTGGAAAATATTTCAGAAGCGGTCAATTCCATGCTGGCGGCGGTGCAGAACCTCGAAGATTCCAGACAGGAATTTGTGTCCAATGTGTCGCATGAGTTGAAGACGCCGATCACGTCGATCAAAGTGCTGGCGGAATCGCTGACGACACAGGACGACGTCCCGGTGGAATTGTACCGGGAGTTCATGGAAGACATCAATCAGGAACTTGAGCGCATGAATAAGATCGTAAACGATCTTCTCTCCCTTGTGAAAATGGATAAGTCCGCCGTGCAGATGGTGGTCGAGGAGGTCAATATCAACGAATTTATCGAGGGCATATTAAAAGGCATCACTCCGATCGCCTCGCAGCGGAACATTGAGATCGTGTTTGAGAGTGTGCGGCCGGTTTCGGCGCAGATCGACAGTGTGAAGCTGGGCATGGCGTTTCGCAACATTATTGAAAACGCCGTAAAATACAATTTTGATAACGGGTGGGTCAGGGTGTCGCTGAATGCCGATCACAAGTTCTTTTATCTCCGTGTATCGGATTCAGGGGTCGGGATCCCCGAAGAGCTGCAGGATCACATTTTTGAGCGGTTTTACCGGGTGGACAAGGCGCGCTCGAGGGAGACCGGCGGAAATGGGCTGGGGCTCGCGATCACGAGGAACGCCGTGCTTTTGCACCGCGGTTCGATCAAGGTCCACAGTGTGGAAAAGCAGGGAACGACATTTGCGGTCAGGATCCCTCTCAATTATCAGCCGGGGTAGCCAGGGGTGAATGATTGGGACAAAAAATGCCGCGCGTATGGAGGAAAAAGTGAAAAATATGGTAAAACGGTGGATGCTTCTGTTCGTCCTGTTCTTCGTCTGTCTGGCGGCAGGCGGCTGCGGGAAGGAGAGTTACGATCATAAAAAAGGAGAGTTCCGGCTGTACCGCATCGCGGATGACGGCGTAGGACTCAAGAGTACGAAATATCATGTGGCGGCACAGATTGACGACACGGTGGCGGTTGTGGCGGAACTTCTGTCGAATTATGAAAACGTGGATGTGCGGGAATTTGAGATCAAGGAGAGACAGCTTTTTATCTATTTTTCTTCCGCCTATTATAGTTTGGAGGGGATTGATGAGGTGCTGCAGCGGGCGGCGATCGTCAAGACGCTCTGCCAGGTGGAAAGTATCGAGTATGTCGAGTTTTTTGTGGAGCAGAATTCACTGGAAATCGACGGGGAACCGGTCGGAGTCATGAGCGAGCTCTCCTTTTTGGATTCGATCGGCGGTGACGGATACACACAGGACAAGTATGTCACACTTTTTTTTGCCGATGTATCCGGCTCGGGCATGAAAGAAGTGACGGCAAGGCTGACGTATGATATGACGGTGCCGCTCGCCACACTTTTGATCGAACAGCTTTTGGCTGGGCCGGAAAAGATCGAAGGAGTCAATACGTCCGATGTCCGGGAGACGATTCCGGACGGGACGGTATTAAATTCACTGTCAATCCGCGACAACATCTGTTATGTGGATTTCAGCAAGGAGTTTTTGAACGTTCAGGCACAGGTAAAAAGTGAGATCGTCATTTACAGCATCGTCAATACGCTCTGTGAACTGCCGGATGTGAACCGGGTGCAGTTTACGATAGACGGCGAACAGAGACAGGATTACGGTGATACGAAACATTTTGACGTGCCGTTTGAGAGAAATCTGGATCTGGTGAGCGGCGGCAGTAAGGGATAGGAACGGGAGGTGGCGGCGTGGACGTATGGCGCAGACCATTATTTTTAATATTTTTGACGCTGCTGGCATTTGTCAGCGTGTGGTATCACTGGATGGGGGATGGAGGGCAGCAGTCGCCTGTGCAGGAATTGCTAATGCAGCAGCCGGCAGAGTGCGTCGGCAGGGTGGAAGAGATTCAGGTCAAAACATCTGCCAGGGTTTTGGTATTGGCGGATGTTCATCTTAAAAATACAAATTCTAATGAACGAATCCCATGTGAGAAAATTTTAATCTTTCATTCCAAAAATCAGCATCTGTTTGATGATTCCAGACCGGGAAACCAACTTTATATCAGAGGAACGTATGCGGTGTTTACGCGGGCGGGAAATCCGGGAGAATTTGATGAGCGCCTTTATTATCGGAGCCGCGGGATCGATGGAAAAATGTTCGCGGAATCGGCAACGGTGACGGACCGCCGTTGTAACATGTTCCGGAATGCGCTATTTACGCTGCGGCAGCAGGCGACGGAGCGTTTGTTTGCAGCGATGCGGGAGGATGACGCCGGTATGCTGTGCGCGATGCTCCTCGGGGAAAAGGCGTATCTGCCGGAAGAAGAGAAGGAAATGTACCAGCGCACGGGGATCGGGCATATGCTCGTCATATCCGGCCTTCACATTTCACTATTGGCGGCCGGGCTCTTCTATTTCCTCAGAAGTTATGTCATGCCGATGAAAGGGGCAGTCATTGTCACGATCGCGTTTTTGTTTTTGTACGCCCAGTTTACCGGGTTTCAGGTGGCAGCGGTCAGGGCCGTCCTGATGATGAGCTGCTCGCTGTTCGCGCGGTACGCTGGCAGGAGTTATGACCCGCTGTCGGCGCTGTCGTTGAGCGGGATCGTGACGATCGTACTTGAGCCCGCCCAGTTGTTTCAGTGCGGTTTCCTTCTTTCGTATACGGCCGTCGGCGGCATCCTCTTATTCGCGCCGGTGATGGAAAAGAGCAGCAGATCGAAACTTTGGCAGTCAGTCTTTTTCAGCGCTTCGGTTTTTGCCGTGACGGCGCCAATCATGCTCTGGTTTTTTTATGAAATATGCCCTTACTCTGTGCTGGCGAATGTTCTCGTGCTGCCATTTCTGTCCCTTCTGGTCGGGATCGGGGCCGCCGGCTGTATCGTCTCGTTTTTCTGGCCGTCTGGCGGAGCGTTTCTGCTCTCGTTTGCCCATTACATACTAGAATTTTATGAGTCTGTCTGCCGTGTGATCCTCTCTCTTCCGTTTAGCCGGATCGTGACTGGACGGCCGCCGGTCTGGTGCATCATCGCCTATTATATCGTTCTGGTGTCGGCGGTATGCCTGTATTTGAAATGGGACGAGCGGCGGTGGTTTTATGCGGGGGCGGCGCTTTTGTTCCTTATCTGTCTGTCGTTCCGTCCGCGTATGGGTTTTTTGTACACGCAGCTGGATGTGGGACAGGGGGATTGTGCCTGCTTGTTTTATGGGGATACGACGATCCTCATCGACGGCGGCAGTTCCTCGGAGCAGGAAATCGGGAACTATACGATACAGAAGTTTCTAAAATATTACGGGCGGACCCGGATCGATCGTGTTTTTTTGAGCCACAGCGACGCCGATCATACGAACGGGGTGGAGGAACTGGCGGTAAATCAGGATAAATGGGGGATCGAGGTCGTAGGCGTCGTCATGCCGGAAATCGAGAAAAAAGATGAGAGGTATGAGTCGCTCGTGTCGCTGTTTTCCAAATGGAATACGCCTGTGTACACAATGAAAAAGGGAGATCGTTTTTGTCTTGGGGAACTATCGCTCAAGTGTCTCCACCCGTTTCCAGACTATGAGTGGAAGAGTGAGAATGATTATTCACTGACACTGGATATTGCCTATCGGAACATCCGAATCCTTTCCGTGGGCGATCTGGAGGAAGAAGGGGAGCAGACAATGGAGCGCGCAAAAGGGCCGTATGATCTGTTAAAAGTGGGACACCACGGTTCCAAAACGTCTTCTTCGCCCGGATTTCTTCACGAGGCGGCGCCGCGGCACGCTGTCATTTCAGCGGGGAGGGATAACCGGTATGGCCATCCGTCGCCGGTCACGATCGAGAGGTTGGAGCAGGAGGGGGCCAGTATCTGGAATACGATGGAACAGGGAGCTGTTTTTCTGAGGTGGACAGAGGATGGCGGGAAGATCAGCAGTTATTTGCGGCAATAAAAAACGGGTGCGCATCCCGCGCACCCTCATGGCATTAGTAGACTAACAAAGAAGTAATATTAGCCTGCTGAGGCGGAGACGGTGGGATTCGAACCCACGTGCCCGTGAAGGCAAAACGATTTCGAGTCGTTCTCGTTATGACCACTTCGATACGTCTCCGTATGGTGTCAGTGAAACACCATCTCTATATTTGTACCATTTTTTTTCAGATTTGTCAATCCCTTATTGAGATTTTTTCAGTTTTTGTACTTTTTTTAATGCCTGCAAAAGAAATAGTTCGGCTACGAGTTTTTCACTCAGCCTCCCTGTTTTAAACCGTTCTTCGCTGTCCGCCCGCTGTTCGAGCAGGGAGAGAAGGAGACGCCTCGAAAAATGGGCGGCCTGTGATTTATATTTCTTTACCGTAAAATAGGGGACTCCGATTTTTTTTGCCACATCGCGGTCGGGCATCGCGGTTCCGGTCTCCTTGATCTGGAGCAGAATGTTGATGTGGCGCCCGAGCAGATGAAGGATTACGGGTGGTGGTTCCTTGAGCTCTAACAGGTCTCCGTAGAGACGGAATACGAGTTCATTTTTTCCGGCGATGACGGCGTCGATCATGTCAAATATTTTTCCTACAGTCTGGCCGGAACATATGGCGTCCACATCGGCTTCGGTGATTTCCGTCCGTTCCCCGGTATAGCCGATCAGTTTGTCCAGCTCGGTTATAATGCGGTCCATTTGAAATCCGATTTTTGACAGGCCGTATTCCAACGTGCGGCGGGAACATGATTTTCCGTGCCGTTTCAGATAGGTGGCTGCCCACGGCACGAGATCCTTCTCCGACTGCGGGGCGCACTCTGTGACACAGCCGTTTTTCTGCACCCATTTGTACAGCCGGTTCCGTTTGTCCACGCGTTTTTCCACGAATACGACATAAGTAGAATCCGGGAAACCTGCGAGCATGTCCGCCGCGTCGTTGGACGAGTGGAACAGTCCCGTATTTTCCATTAAGATCAGTCGCTGCTCCGCGAAAAAGGGGAGTGTCTGGCCGAGTGAGGCGACTTCTTCGAGAGGTATGGAGTCGCCCTCGAAGAACGAGGCGTTCATGTCGTCGCCCTCTCTGGAAAGGGTTGTTTTCAATTTGTTTTTGTAATAGCGCACCATATATGGTTCCTCGCCATAGAGCAGATGGAACCGCGCCAGTTCCCCGGTTTTGATCTGAACATCTATCGTCTGCAAAGCTGAAAGCCTCCATTACTCCATAAATTCTGTTTCATCATAATAATTATAGTGATTTTATTTCTGACTGTCAATAATGTGACAAAAACATGTAATACAATTGAAACAAATTTGGCATTGAATTATTTATTTGAAGATGTTATACTTTCAAAATAGGACGTTGAAAGGTGGATAAGTTTATTATGTGGAAGAAGAGGCTTTTGGTCGTAGCCAGAATTTTAGTATGTTTCGTTTTACTCGGAGTGGCAGGAGCATTCCTTTATAATAGTAAAGAGTATTTTGGCAACCAGTTTGGGCGGAAGACATTTATCAGTAACACCGATGTCAGTTCGCTGACCGTGGATGAAGCGATTGCCGTAATGAACGCGTCAGAGGGATTTTCTGTCGAGTTTTCCAAAGACGGCGTGAGGCAGGACATTGATATTTCTGCCGCTGTGACGAGGGAATTTTCCAAAGATGAGGTAACACAGTGTAAGAAAAGTTCTACATTTCAGGAGTATCTGTTCGGGAGCGAAAAAGATTATCAGGTCAAGCCGGCCCGTTCGCTCGTGGATGAGGAGAAATTGCGTGAGATACTGGAGCGGTCGCTTCCGCAGGCGACGGCGAAGTCGGAAGATGCTTACATCAATGAAAATTTTGAGCTCGTGCCCGAGATTTTTGGAGACGAGGTTGACTTTGACAGGCTGATCGCTGATATTACCGAGGGGATCGGTACGGGACTGAAGCTGGATTATAAACTGGAAGATTATTATATCATGCCCAAATACACGAAGGAAAATGAAGACATCGTGAAGGTGGTGCAGGAGATCGACGATTATTCCGAGATGAAGATCGAGTACGAGTTTGGCGAGGAAAAAGAAGTGATCGACTGGGAAAAACTGAAAAAATATCTGACCTATGATGACAAAAAGATCAAGCTGACGTTAAAAACGAAATGGGTTGACAAGTTCGTTCAGGATTTAAGCAAAAAGTATAACACATACGGAAAAACGAGAAAGTTCAAGACTACAAAAGACGGTACCGTGGAAATACAGGGCGGCATCCTGGGATGGTGGATCAACCAGGACGAGACGGCAAAGCAGCTGCGGAAGCTGCTGAAGCAGAAAAAGAGCAAAACGCTGGAGCCGGTCTACCGGAATGTGGCGGTGCAGCATGGTGATGATGATGTGGGAGATACGTACGTCGAAGTGAGCATCGAACGGCAGCACGTATGGTACTACAAAAACGGCAAGTTAAAAATGGAATCGGACTGTGTGACGGGAAAACTGACGAAGGACCGGAAGACGACAGTCGGGGTACACCGGCTTTATGGCAAGCAGAGAGACCGTTATCTGGGGACGATCGCGGTGCAGGGATACCGTTCCTTTGTTCATTACTGGATGCCGTTTAACTGGGACGGTCAGGGACTTCACGATGCCAGCTGGCGCAATAAGTTTGGCGGTAAAATTTACAAATCCGGCGGTTCGCACGGTTGTGTCAACCTTCCGCCATCGTTTGCCGGAAAACTTTACGAGCAGCTGGAAGTCGGAACACCGGTTATCGTGTATTAGTTATCGTATATGAAATGGATCTAATAAAAAAGACCCGCTCAAAAAAGCGGGCCTTTTTTTATTTTTGATCGCGTACACGTTATTCTACCGTTACCGATTTCGCCAGATTTCGCGGCTGATCAACGTTTAGTCCCTTTTCCACGGAGACATAGTAAGCCAGATACTGCAAAACGACGGCGGAGACAAACGGCGTAAATAGCGGCGATGTCTCCGGCAGGACGATCTGATGGTCGCACAGGCTGGGATCCACGGACGCGTTCCGGTCGGTAATGAGGATGATTTTTGCGCCGCGGGAACGGACTTCCTGCACGTTGGAGATCACTTTTGCGTAGACATCCGGCTGTGTGGCAAGCGCGATGACAGGAACGTTGTCGGTGATGAGGGAGATCGTGCCGTGCTTTAACTCTCCGGCGGCGTAGGCCTCGGAGTGGATGTAACTGATCTCTTTCAGCTTCAGCGAACCCTCACAGGAGAGGGCGTGGTCCAGACCGCGGCCGATGAAGAAAATACTGCCGGCGTTGACGATCCGTTTCGCGATGTTCTCGACCTGGCTGTCAAAGCCAAGCGTTTCCTCCACCTGTTCGGCGACGCCGACGAGATGCTGCATGTATGTTTTCGTTTCCTCTTCCGAAATCTGTCCTGAAACGTAAGCCAGACGGAAGGCGATCAGGTACATGACCGCAACCTGCACCGTATAGGCTTTTGTACTGCATACCGATATTTCGGGGCCGGCATGGGTGTAGAGCACATAGTCACTCTCCCTGGCAACCGAGGAGCCTTTCACATTGACGACGGAGAGCGTTTTCGAGCCCTTTGATTTGGCGAGCCTGAGAGCTGCGATCGTATCGGCCGTCTCACCGGACTGGGAGATCGTGATAACGAGCGTCTGTTTGTCAATGATGGGGTTCTGGTAGCGGAATTCGGAAGCGATGTCTACGGAAACCGGAATCCGAGCCAGCCGTTCGATCATGTTCCGCCCGATCAGGCCGGCGTGCATGGCGGAGCCGCACGCGGTGATCACGACGCGGTTGACGTTCTCGAATAGCTCATCGGACACCTGATCGGCGGAAAAATCCGGCATTCCGCCTACGAATCTCGGCGTGATGGTATTTCTCAGGGCGTCCGGCTGCTCGTGGATCTCTTTCATCATGAAATGGTCGTAGCCACCTTTTTTGGCAGCGCCCACATCCCAGCTGATATGGTGGATCGTGGGGCCGTATATGTCGCCGAACTCATCTTTTACGATGATCTCGTCTTTGGAGATGATGGCGATATGTTTTTCTTTGAGCACAAAGTAGTGATTGGTATGATTGACGAGGGCAACCATATCGGAAGCGATGATCGAGCCGTTTTTCGTATGGGCGGCGACCAGCGGGCTGCCGCTGCGGAGGGCAAAGATCGTTTCGGGAATGTCTTCGAACATAATACAGAAGCCGTAGGACCCTGTCAATTTATCCGCGGCGAGGCGGATTGCTTCTTCCGGGTTTCCCCGGTAGCAGTCGTCGATCACCATGGCGGCAATTTCCGAATCGGTCTGGGAAACCGGCTTTTTCCCTTTTTCTTCCAATTCCTTCTGAAGTTCCTGATAATTTTCGATGATTCCGTTATGGATCAGAGTTACTTTTCCCGCTGTGTGCGGGTGCGAGTTCCTCGTGGAGACACCGCCGTGCGTCGCCCAGCGGGTGTGTCCGATGCCGCATGTGGACGGGGCGTCATTTCCGTTCGCCTGAACGAGGCCGCGGAGGGCCGAAACTTTTCCAATCGTTTTTAACGTCTGAATGCCGTCATCGGTAAAAAACGAGATGCCGGCGCTGTCATATCCGCGGTACTCAAGCGTCTGCAGCCCGTCGATCAGTGTTTTTTTCGCATCGAGAAATCCAACGTAACCAATAATTCCACACATAATAATCCTCCAAAGTCTTTCTTTTCAATATGTAGTATATGTTTTGCCAATTGATTTGAATATATCATATGGAAATAGGAAAGTCAAGGAAGGCGTTTTTAGAAAAAGAATTGTGCCGGCCCCCAAAATGTGATAAAATAGGTGCTGACGCCAATAAAAATTGCGAACAAAAAGAAAGAGGGATAAAATATACCGATGCAGAAATTCAGAGTAGAACTAAAAAAAACAGTGGATGATTCATACGATGTGCGGATCGGAAGGAATCTGATTCCGGAACTGGTGGACGATCTGAAAAACGGTCTGACCGGAAACTGTAAAAAGTTCGCGGTCGTGACCGATACGAATGTCAGGGAGCTGTACGCCGCGCCGCTTGTTGAACGGCTGCGGGAAGCGGGATTTTCGGCGGAACTTTTTGTGTTTCCCGCCGGGGAAAAAAGTAAGGTCCGGAAGACGAAAGAACAGATCGAGGACGCGATGCTGGAGAAAGGTTTCCGGCGGGACTGCTGTGTCATCGCGGCAGGCGGCGGCGTCGTTTCGGATCTGGCCGGATTTGTCGCGGGAACGTTTGGAAGAGGCGTGCCGTATGTAAATTATACGACGTCCCTTCTGGCTGCGGCCGACGCCTCGATCGGCGGGAAAACGGCCGTGGATACCGATCTGGCCACGAACCTGATCGGGCTGATCTACCAGCCGAAAAAAGTGTATATAGACATTGATACCTGGAAGACACTGCCAAAGGAGCATCTGATCAACGGCCTGGCGGAGACGGTCAAGCACGCCTGTCTGGCGGACGCGTCATTTTTTTCGTACATTGAGGACCATGTGGAGGATATATTAAGCGGTGTACCGGACGTCTGCGAATACATTTGCGAACAGAACTGCCGCGTCAAGTATGAGGTCGTGATGAAGGACGAGAAGGAACAGAATCTACGGGAGATACTGAACCTCGGCCATACGGTGGGGCGTGCCATCGAGACGGTGAGCGGTTATAAGCTGCTGCACGGACAGGCGCTCTCGATCGGCATGACGGCGCAGGTAAATCTCGGATGCAGGCTCGGTTTCCTCACGGAAGACGAGAGAGACCGCGTCATCGCGCTCCAGAAGAGGATCGGCCTTCCCGTCGGGATCCCGGAAGGCATCGACCGGGAGGAACTGGTGAAAAAGCTGTACACCGATAAAAAAGTACGCGACGGAAAGCTGCGTTTTGTGTTCCAGAAAGGGATCGGGGAGGTCATGACATTTGGCGAAGACGTCTATGCCCGGCCGGTCGCGGAAGAGGAAATCCGTGAGATCATCATGCAGATGTGATCATGAAATGCGCGCGTCCAGCCACAAAAGGCGTGTGCGAATGAGGAACGAGAACGAAAAGAACGACAAAAAGAGGGTGGGATCGTTATGAACCGGAGGGAGATCGGGAGCGGGAAGAACGACAAAAAGAGGGGTGGGATCGTTATGAACCGAAGGGAGATCGGGAGCGAAAAAGAAGCGCTCGCATGTAAATATCTGGAAGAAAAAGGATACCGCATCGTCGCCACGAATTACCGGTGCCGCACGGCGGAGATCGACATCGTGGCAAACGATGGGGACGTGCTCGTATTTGTGGAAGTAAAATACCGGAAAACGGCGGCCTGTGGTGAAAGTTCGTACGCGGTGGATTTCAAAAAAATAAGGAATATTTCCCGCTGTGCCAGATATTATATATATAAAGAAGGGACTCCGCCGGACACGCCGATGCGTTTTGATGTGGTAGCCATCGACGGTGAACGGGTGACGCATGTGGAAAACGCATTTGAGGCTGTCTGAGAAGCGGAGGAAAAGGGGACGTCAAAAGGAGATTTCTTTCTGCAAGAAATCTCCCCTGGTATTTTTGTTATAACAGCCATTTAAACACGGATGTCGATATTTCCTCCTAACGAGGGATTTACGGACTGTTCCATCATCTGTACGATCTGGCTGCCCGCCGCCTCCTGCAGGTCAAGAGTTTTCTTCATCATCGCAATCGATACCTGGGACTGCGTATTTTGAATGGCGTTTGCATTTGCGTATCCGGCGATGTCCATGCCGAGACTTAAATCCATCGTATCAACCTCCTTTTTCGCGAATCGCGCTCGATTTTTTTCAATTATATCATGTGGGGACGGAAAAGACAATGCTTTTTTCTATTGATTTTGGATACGATTTCCTGTAGAATAAAGGAAGTGCGTGGTAATATTTGATAAAATATGCAGAAATGAGGAGTACTATGAGTAAACCAATTATTGCTGTCGTGGGAAGGCCCAATGTGGGGAAATCCACGCTTTTTAATACGCTGGCGGGGGAGAGGATCTCGATCGTAAAAGACTACCCCGGCGTGACGCGCGACCGGATCTACGCGGATTTCACCTGGCTCGACCGCAGTATGTCGCTGATCGATACCGGCGGGATCGACCTTGATACGAAGGATGCCATGCTCTCGCACATGCGCGAGCAGGCGAATATCGCCATCGCTGCGGCCGATGTCATTTTGTTTCTCACCGATGTCCGGCAGGGACTGGTCGACATGGATTTCAAAGTGGCGGATATGCTGCGCAAATCGGGGAAACCGGTGGTCTTAGTCGTAAATAAAGTCGATAGTTTTGAAAAATATATGCCGGATGTGTACGAATTTTACAATCTTGGGATCGGTGATCCTCATCCGGTGTCCGCCTCGTCGAAACTGGGCATCGGAGATATGCTCGACGCGGTGCTCGAACATATCGCGCCGGAAAAATTTGAGGAGGAAGAGGATGAGCGCCCGAAAATAGCGATCGTCGGGAAGCCGAATGCCGGAAAATCTTCGCTCGTCAACAAACTGGTGGGGAAAAACCGTGTCATCGTGTCTGAGATCGCCGGTACGACGCGCGACGCGATCGACACTGAGATCGTCCGCGACGGAAAAGAATATGTATTTATTGATACAGCTGGTATAAGAAGGAAGAATAAAATCAAGGAAGATTTAGAACGATATAGTATTATCAGGACCGTGGCGGCGATCGAACGCTCGGACGTCGTCATTTTGATGATCGACGCCGTCGAGGGCGTGACGGAGCAGGACGCGAAAATAGCGGGCATCGCCCATGACAGGGGAAAGGGACTGATCATCGCCGTCAATAAATGGGACGCGGTGGAAAAGGATAATCACACGGTAAAAGAGTACACGAACCGCGTGCGGGAGATACTCTCGTTCGTCCCTTACGCGGAGATCATGTTTATTTCCGCGCTCACCGGACAGCGCACGGAAAAACTGTTCGAGCGGATCGAGACGGTCATCCAGTTCCACTCGCTGCGCATCCAGACCGGTGTGCTCAATGAAATACTGATGGAGGCCGTTGCGATGCAGCAGCCGCCGTCGGACAAAGGAAAAAGGCTCAAGCTGTTTTATATGACACAGGTCAGCACGAAGCCACCGACGTTTGTGGTCTTTGTGAACAGCAAGGAACTGATGCACTTTTCCTATCAGCGTTATATAGAAAACCGGATCCGCGAGACATTTGGCTTTACCGGCACTCCGATCCGGATGTTTATTCGGGAACGAAAGGAGTAATGGCGGTGTCAGCAAATATCTTAACCGGGTTTTTGATCCTGGTCATTGGTTACGCGTTTGGCTGTTTCCCCACGGGGTATCTCGTTGGTAAGATGAATGGAATGGACATACGGTCGACGGGGAGTGGTAACATCGGTACGACGAACGCGCTGCGCTCCCTCGGCGCGAAAGCGGGGGCGCTCACGTTTCTCGGCGATCTGATAAAAGCGTTTATACCGATGCTCGTCGTGAAATTTTATTACTGCGCGCGCATGGGATTTGGCCAGGATCTCACCTATATGTTTACACTCTGCGCCGGACTCGGCGTCGTGCTGGGGCACAATTTTCCGGTAACGTTGAAATTCCGGGGCGGAAAAGGGATCGCGGTCTCGGCGGCAGTCATCGTCGTGTCCACGCTCGATCCGCTGTTCATCGCGGTTGGTCTGGCTATTTTCGTTGTCGTCGTGGCGGTGACACGATATGTGTCGCTCGGATCGCTGATCGTCGTGTGGTATATTCCGGTGTTTTCCGTGCTTCATTACCGGGACAGCGCATATTTTCCGGTACTGCTTATGATAAGCCTGTTGTTTACCGGTCTGGCTTACATAAAGCACAGGGCAAATATCATAAGGCTTTTACACGGAACAGAAAATAAACTTGGGGCAAAACGAAAAGAGGATCACGAAGGAGGTATGTCATGAAAAGGATAAGCTTTTTGGGAGCTGGGAGCTGGGGGACCGCGCTTGCCATATTATGCGCGAACAACGGACACCGCGTGACTGTCTGGTCAGCGGTGAAGGAGGAAACGGATATGCTCCGCGAAAAGAGGGAGCACGTAGACCGGCTGCCGGGGATAAAACTGCCGCCGTCGATCGTGATCGAGGATGATCTGGAGCAGGCGTGCCGCGAGCAGGATATCATCGTGTTTTCTGTGGCCTCTCCGTATGTGCGCTCCACAGCCAGACTGGCGAAGTCCTTTGTCGAAGACGGACAGATCGTCGTTAATGTGGGGAAGGGAATCGAGGAAAATACACTGATGACATTGTGCGAGATTCTGGAAGACGAGCTGCCGAACGCGGATGTGGCGGTGCTTTCCGGCCCGAGCCATGCCGAGGAAGTTTCCAAACAGATGCCAACTACAGTTGTGGTTGGGGCAAAGTCGGAAAAGACGGCCGTTTTCATCCAGGATGTTTTTATGGGAGAGAATTTCCGCGTTTATGTGAGTCCGGATATTATCGGCATTGAGATCGGCGGAGCGTTGAAAAATGTGATCGCGCTTGCCGCCGGGATCCTGGAAGGCATGGGGATGGGAGATAATACAAAGGCGGCGCTCATGACGAGGGGCATCGCGGAGATCAGCCGTCTGGGTATGGAACTTGGCGGAAAGATGGAATCGTTTTTCGGACTTTCCGGTATCGGCGATCTGATCGTAACGTGTACGAGTACCCACAGCCGGAATCACAATTGCGGCTATCTGCTCGGTCAGGGAAAGACGCTCGAGGAGGCGAAACAGGAGATACGGCAGGTCATCGAAGGTGTCAATTGTGCCCGCGCGGCGATGGCGCTGGCAAATAAGCACCATGTCAACATGCCGATCGTCGAGCAGATCAACGCGGTCCTGTTTGAAGATAAGCCGACCGAACAGGCGCTGAAGGACCTGATCCTGCGGGAGCGTGTGGCGGAATACCAGTCCCTGAGCTGGCAGTAAAACATGTTTGTCTATTTTGACATATTTTTGTCTTATTGGATTGGTATTATATGGACATCATATGAATACAAAATGGAAATGGATGGATGAACATGGATCAGAAAAAATGGAGCAGAGTGAATTTATTTTTGTGCCTTTTGTGCCTCGGGATGTTTTGGGGTGCCTGTGCGGGACGGACCGCGCGGGCGGCTGAGAACCCCGCCTATACGGTGGCAAAGGGGAAGAAAGTTACGATCTTAAACATTGTCAATAAGAATCCGCTGACGGCGGCGAAAAAGTCCAAATATCAGAAACTGACCTGGAAATCAAAAAATAAAAAGATCGTCAAGATCATAAAAAATAAAAAGCTCAAAGGGGTAAAAAAGGGGAGTACGTACGTCCGGGGATACAACAGCAAAAAGAAAAAAGTGCTGGCGATCAAAGTAACGGTCGGCAAAAAGGTGTCGAAGATCAATGTGGCATCGACCAGTGTAAAAATGTATCCCGGGAACCAGCAGAGTCTGGGGGCCAAAGCGGCACCTGCCAGCGCTGCGAACAAACGGCTCTTTTACTCATCTTCGGATCCGGCTGTCGCGAAAGTTTCAAAAAATGGAACGATCACGGCGGCCGCGAACGGAAAATCCGTGATCACCATTACTTCGAAAGACGGCAGTAAGACTAAAAAGGTGACGGTCAAGGTGCAGTCAGAACTGATCCGGACGACGACGAAAGGTGCTGTCCGGGGCATCGAGGACGCGAACGCGAAAGCGCTCGTCTGGTATGGCGTTCCTTACGGCGCGTCCACGGCGGGGAAAAACCGCTGGAAGGCGCCCCAGCCGGTGGAGTCGTGGCTCGGCACGTTCAATGCCTCCGCCGCGAAAGAACCGGCGGCACAGTACAGTGATGGAACATCGTATTTGGGAACGGAGGATTGTCTGCATGTCAATATTTACCGCCCCAATAGCGGGGATAAAGATCTGCCGGTCATGGTTTACCTGCACGGCGGCGGAAATGCTTCCGGGACGTCAAATGTCAGTTTTTCCAGTTTTGCCGCTGAGACAAAATGCGTCGTCGTTTCAGTAGAATACCGGCTGGGGGCGTTCGGTTTTCTCAGCCATCCGGCACTCAGAAACGGGACGGATGAGGAAAACAGCGGGAATTTTGCGCTGCTGGACATAAAAGCCGCGCTGAGCTGGGTTCGCGACGAAATTGCCGCCTTTGGGGGAAATCCCGGAAACGTAACGCTGTCCGGTTTTTCTGCCGGCGCGCGGAATGCGCTGCTCTGCATGATCTCGCCGGGCATGAACGGACTGTTCCACAAGGCTATCATTTTCAGCGGCGGCTGTAATACGTGTTCGCCGGAAGACGGGGAAGAATCCGCGGAGGAAAAGCTCGCGGCCATCCTCGTAAAACGGGGGACTTACGCCACGAAAAAAAGTGCGCTCGCGTTTTTAAAAGACGCGGAGGATGATGTCATACGCGAGCTGTTTCAGGGACTCTCGACGACGGAAGTCGCGAATATGTATAAATCGTCGTCGCTGCGCCTCGGGGAGTTCCCGCAGGGATTTCATGACGGGACCGTGATACCGAAAGAGGGATTTTCCGTGATCTCATCCGGAAACTATAACCGCGTCCCGGTCATCCTCGGAAGCGACGCTACGGAGTTTTCGAGTTATGCATGGAATGGGAAACTGGATTCCGAATTGGAAAATCTGACGCAGATCACGACTGGCTCCCAAATGCTGAACCTTGTGACAAACGGGGTGAAGTTTGGAAGTATGCTGCAGTCGGGACATTATATCGAAAAGACGGCGAACCGGCTCTATCAGGACGGCGCCCACGCGCCGGTATACGCCTACCGTTTCCGCTGGGGTACGGACGCTGCTGTCACCGATGGCTTTTACAGCCGGTATGTAGGGGCGTTCCACGGCGTGAGCAAAGATTTCCTGCGTGGTTACTATAAAAATAATTATACGGAATACGCGCCGAACGCAATCAGTTCAGCGAACAAAGAGGGGCGGAAAGCGCTGACGGAACTGATGCAGAAATATGTGGGCAATTTCCTGGCAAAGGGAAATCCAAATGGCGCTTCCCTGGCAAACTGGGACACATGGAACAATGCGCCGGGCGTGCAGAAACTGATGAGTTTTGACGCGGATGCGACAAAGAGCAGGTCGGGCATGGATAGTGAGTATTATGACGAAGCCGATACGTTCGCGCAGATGCGCAGGGGACTGACGAAGGCAGAGTATAACATTCTTGTGAAATCGCTGTTCAAGGGGCGGTTCTTTATGCCGGAGATTGTGCCGGAGTATTAATGATCTGAAAGAATCAATGATCTTAAAGAGTAAATGATCTTAAAGAGTAAATGATCTTAAAGAGTAAATGATCTTAAAGAATATACGTGATAAAGGTAAGGAGGAACAAGGTTTGCAACAAAACGAAATCAACATTAAGGGAGCCTGTATCCACAATTTAAAAGGAATTGACGTGGCTATTCCCAAACAAAAACTGACAGTGATCACAGGGGTGTCAGGCAGCGGGAAGTCGAGTCTTGCTTTTGATACCCTTTATGAGGAAGGAAAGCGCCGATATTTATTATTTTCAGGGACACAGTTTATGATAGACGGTGTCCCGTTTTTTGACTCAATTTCGGGTCTGTCCCCGACGGTAGCCGTCGAACAGCGGATGGTCCGGCAGTCGAACCCGCGGAGCACTGTGGGGACAAAGATGAAACTGACGCCGATGCTGGCGGCGCTATTTGCCAGTTATGGAACGCGTGAGGCGGAATATGATGATGGACGGCCGCTTGATGTCGCGATGTTTCAGAAAAATTCGGCAAAGGGAATGTGCGTCCGGTGTCTGGGAAAGGGAGTCGCGCATGTTTTGGACGAGGACGCCCTGTTTGCAGATCAGGAACAAAAGATCGTGAACGTCGCGTGTGGACTGGGAAGGCGCTCTGATACGAGGAGAGCGCTGGAGCCGTTTTGCGAGATGTACGGCATTGATATGTGGAACGACCGGGTTGGTGACCTGATCGGGGATCAGCTGCAATTACTAAAATATGGCGACGGAGGGGAATCCAGATTTATTGGATTTATCCCTCTGATCAACATGATGGTAAAGGGCGCTGCTTCCACTTCGGGACGGATGACGCATCTGCTCACAGAGGCAGGCATGGTGAGGACACGCCGCTGCCCGAAGTGCAAGGGAACAGGGTTAGGGGAGCAGGCGTCGCATACCTATTACCATGGGAAGACGATTGCGGAATTGGAACAAATGTATATCGGGGATCTCTATCAGTTTCTATCACAGATCGATGAGGAAAAAAATGTCCTGCTAAAGGAAATCATGGACAGGCTCGCCTGTATGGTGGAGGTAGGGCTCGATCATCTGGCGCTTTCCCGTCCGCTCCCGACACTGTCAGGAGGGGAGATCCAGCGGCTTTTCCTGGCCGTCTATACGGTATCGCAGATGGATTCGATCATTTTTGTATTCGATGAGCCGACGATCGGACTGCACGAGAACGAAAAAGAAAATCTCATTCGTATGCTCCGCGGACTGGTCGATCAGGGGAACACGGTCGTTGTGGTGGAGCATGACGCGAATTTTATAAGGGCGGCCGATCATCTGATCGAAATCGGTCCCGGCGCAGGCAGCGAAGGAGGCTGCAAGGTGTTCGAGGGGACGCTGGAGGAATTTATGAAGTGCGAAAACTCAAAAACTGCAGCTTACCTGAGGGGCGAGCTGATCTTGGGAGGGCATCAGCGAAGAGGAACAAAAGAACCGGTAAAAAAGCGGAAATTAACGATCAGACATGCGAATATTCACAATTTAAAAGATGTGACGGCGGAGATCCCGCTCGGCGTCATGGTCGGCATCGCGGGAGTGTCGGGGAGCGGCAAGTCCAGTCTCATTTTGGACACGCTCGTTCCTCTCATCAAAAAGAAGCTGGGTAATAACTGTGTGATCGAGGAGGAAGACGAAGTCTGGTCATCTGGGACAGGAAAGGCGGTCCTGCGCGGGGCCAGACCGATAAAGAAGTGTTATGTCATCGGCCAGATGCCGATTGGCCGCAGCCGGACATCGTGTCCGGCCACATATACGGGCATATTTGACAGGATCCGCAGGCTGTTTGCGGACACAGATGAAGCGAGGGCGCGCGGATACCGCCCCGGTATGTTTTCGCGCAACAGCTACGGACGCTGCCATAAGTGCAGCGGGGATGGAGTCATTCACTATCACGTGGGGTTCGGCAATTTTATTGATGTCGACTGTGAGGACTGCGGCGGGACCGGATTTGTGCCGGAAGTGATGGAAATCAAGCTGGATGGAAAAAATGTGTGTGAGGTACTGGAAATGAGCGTGGACGAGGCGTATGATTTTTTCCGGGGAAAAGATCTCGTGATCGGCCAGGTTTTGGAAATCCTGAAGCGGGTAGGGATGGGATATATCACGCTCGGACAGCCCACGCCGACGATCTCAGGCGGTGAGAGCCAGCGGATCAAGCTGGCTAAAGAACTGGCGAAGGGGAATTTTTCATCGATGGACGGTGTTCTGTACATATTGGATGAGCCGACGACAGGACTATCATTTTCGGATGAGGAAAAGCTGCTGCTCCTTTTAAAGGAACTGGTTGAACGGGGGGCTTCCATCATTGTAACGGAACATGATCCATTTATTTTGTCCAACTGCGATTACATTCTGGAAATGGGCGAGGGCGGCGGCAGCGCCGGCGGGCGCCTGATCGCGGAAGGAACGCCGGAACAATTGAAACAGAATAGCGCCTCAAGGATCGGACCGTATTTGAAAGGGGCAGAGGAATGAAACTATCTGAACAGATCGACCGTTACATTGTGGAAAAGCGCTATCGTCTGATCAATAGTGTGATCCTGTGGCAGGGGGATCCTATGGCGCAGACCATGTCGGGAGCAGACAGTGTCGGGGGCGAGGTCTTAGCAGAAAATTACTACAATGGATGTACCGTGGAGAGCCGTGGCGTCATGCGTTCCGTGATGAAGAGCGTTCTTTCTGCCGCGGTGGGTATCGCGTGCAGGCAGGGAAAACTGACCGATCTGGATACGAAGGTTGCCACATATCTGGAGCCATTTCGTGAAGGGCGGGATCCGCTGCACCGCGTGATCACCGTCCGCCATCTGCTGACGATGACGTCGGGTATTTACTGGAATGGGGGCGTGCACTATCACTGTCCGATGATGGAGCAGCTCCGGCGTTCGAAGGACTGGGTGTCGTATGTGGCGGACTGCGCGGTTACGGATATTCCGGGAACGAAATGGAATTATAAGGAGTTCGACATGATCTTACTGGCGGCGGTGCTGGAGAAAGCCTGCGGCGATCTGTTTGATTTTATCGAACGGGAGCTGTATGAGCCTCTGGGTATTCGGAGCGGCCGCTGGTTCCGGAGTCCTGACGGTGTCTATTACAGTGTGGCCGACAATGAGGCGAATGAGGCGCCGTCGAATCTGACGGCAAGGGAGCTGCTGGCGATCGGGCGGCTGTATTTGCAGGGGGGCGTTTACAATGGGAGGCGTATTTTGTCGGAAGATTACATCCGGGAATCAACCAGGCCGTATCGGGAACCAAACTATGGTTATTTATGGTGGTGCGGACCAGACTGGTATTCGGCCATGGGATTTGGCGGGCAGCGGATCACGGTGTTCCCGGAAAAAGGGGTGGTAGCTGTTGTCCAGGCGACGCCGACGCCGAGCGGGAAGGCTTATGACGATATGGTGTTTGAAATTTTATCAAATTTATAGTTGACATTTCAAAAAAAAGTGATATACTAGATAACAAATTAAAGAAACAGACCAAACAAACCGACGATCAAGAGTAGTAGGAATGTGGAAATGCTTTCAGAGAGCTGTAGGTTGGTGCGATACAGCAGCAGGAACATTTTGAATGGACTTGAGAGGGCAGCTTGAACGGTGTGAAGACATCAAGTAGACGCTGACGGAAACCTGGACCGTTATACGCAGGAGTGCATGATAGTGCATGATGAGTGGGTCATTTATGGCCAATTTGGGTGGTACCGCAGAAGTATAATAGCTTTTGTCCCTATTCCTTAACCGGAACAGGGACGAAAGCTTTTTTGTTTTGTGACGATCAAAAAACCAGGAACATGTCAGAAAGCTGCCATGAAGTTATCAAGCAACAAATGTGCTGAAAAGCAACTTAGGAGCTGAAAAGCAACTTTAGGCTCGGTCAGGCTGAGAAAGGAAGGACAGCATGGAAAAACAAAGAGGACAGACAAGAAAAGCAGGACGGACGGAACAAACAGGGCAGACAAACAGTGAAACGATGCAGCGGGAAGTGGAGCGCATCCGGCAGTACGCAAAAGACTATGACATTGTTCCCATCAAAAAAGAAATATTTGCCGATATCATTACCCCGATCTCGCTGCTGCGCAAACTGGCGGCGGAACACAGCCGTTTTTATCTGCTGGAGAGCGTGGAAGGCGGCGAGAAGTGGGGACGTTATTCGTTTCTCGGGTATGATCCGGTCATGCGGGTGACGTGTTCGAGGGATCAGGTGACGATCGAATCCGGGGGACGCACGGAGACGAAACAATCCGAAGATGCGTTTCAGGAGGTGCGCCGGATCCTGGCGGGATACCGTTCCCCAAAACTACAGGATATGCCGCCGTTTACGGGAGGTTTTGTCGGGTATTTTGCCTATGCGGTCATTTCCCATGCGGAGCCGGTGCTGGATATAAAACGCGGAGAGTTCCACGATTTCGACCTCATGCTGTTTGACAAGGTGATCGTGTACGATCAGTTAAGGCAGAAGATGGTGGTTGTCGCCAATGTCGGAACAAAAGGGGATGTGGCGGAAAACTACCGGAAAGCGGAAAAGGAGATCGGGGAGATGATCGCCCAGATCCATAAACAGGTGAGCATTCCGCCGGAAGTGCCGTGCAGCGAGGTAGAATTTACGTGTAATGTGACAAAGGAACAGTATACGGACATGGTGGAGAGGACGAAGGAATACATTCGGGACGGCGACATTTTCCAGGCCGTGATTTCGAGACGTTTTGTCAGTGATTACGAGGGAAGCCTGATCGATCCGTACCGGGTGCTGCGGACGACGAACCCGTCCCCGTATATGGTTTACATGAACCTCGATGATGTGGAGATCATGAGTACTTCACCGGAGACGCTCGTGCGGCTGCAGGATGGGAGGCTCACGACGTTTCCGGTGGCGGGGTCGAGGCCGAGGGGGAACGATGAGAAAGAGGACAGGGCGCTGGTGGAAGACCTGCTCCATGATGAAAAGGAATTGTCCGAACACAATATGCTCGTTGACCTCGGAAGAAACGACCTGGGGCGCATTTCCCGCTTCGGTTCGGTTGAAGTGACCGAATATATGATGATACACAAATATTCGAGGATCATGCACATCTGTTCGCAGGTGGAAGGAGACATCCGCGAAGATCAGGATGCGCTCGATGCGGTAAAGTCGGTGCTTCCGGCGGGGACATTGTCGGGGGCGCCGAAGATCCGGGCGTGTGAGATCATTGATGAATTGGAGAGCGAGCCGCGGGGGATTTACGGCGGAGCGCTCGGGTATATTGATTTCAGCGGAAATATGAATACGTGTATTGCCATCCGCATGGCGGTGAAAAAGGGCGGAAAAGTTTACGTGCAGGCGGGAGGAGGTATCGTGGCGGACAGCCAGCCGGATCTGGAATACGAGGAATCGGCGAACAAGGCAAGAGCTGTGATGGAGGCGATCGCCTACCGGTTTGAGAGTGAGGGCGCGCAGGGCGCACAGGAATGAGGTGGAACATGATATTATTGATCGATAATTATGACAGTTTTTCTTATAATCTCGTGCAGATGATCGGAGAGAGGAATCCGGACATCCGGGTCATACGAAATGACGAGATGACGGTGGAAGAGATCCGGAAATGCAGGCCGTCCCACATCATCCTGTCGCCGGGGCCGGGGTATCCGGCGGCCGCCGGTGTCTGCGAGCAGGTGGTAGAGGAACTAAAAGGAGAGGTTCCGATCCTGGGCGTCTGTCTCGGGCATCAGGGGATCTGCGAGGTGTTCGGCGCCAGGATCTGTCACGCGAAGACGCTCATGCACGGAAAGAAGAGTAATATAAAGATTGACAATGCGGATGCTATTTTCAAAGGGCTTCCGGAGCGGATCGACGTGGCGAGGTATCATTCCCTGATCGCGGATATGGATACGATACCGGATACACTACACGTGATCGCGGCAGATGATAACAGTGAGGTGATGGCGGTCAGGTACAAAGAGGCTCCGGTTTACGGACTGCAGTTTCATCCGGAATCGATACTGACACCGGAGGGCGGCGTCATACTGGACAATTTTCTGAAAATTTCTATAAAGGATAGGAAAGGAAGGTAAGAGGACATGATAAAAGAGGCATTACATGAGGTGATCAACAACAGGGATATTCTGAAAATTTCTATAAAGGATAGGAAAGGAAGGTAAGAGGACATGATAAAAGAGGCATTACATGAGGTGATCAACAACAGGGATATCGGGTACGACATGGCGAAGGAGGTTATGCAGGAGATCATGTCCGGTACGGCGACACATGCGCAGATGGCAGCGTATCTCACCGCGCTGCGCATGAAGGGGGAGACGATCACGGAGATCACGGCATCGGCACAGGTGATGCGCGATATGGCGACACATCTGAACACGCCGTATGACGTACTGGAGATCGTAGGGACCGGCGGAGATGAGGCCGGCACATTTAATATATCCACGACATCGGCCTTTGTCATCGCGGCCGCCGGGATATCGGTGGCAAAGCACGGCAACCGCAGCGTTTCTAGTAAAAGCGGCGCGGCAGACGTGCTGGAAAGCTTAGGCGTCAAACTTTCTATTGATGTAGAAAAAGAACGGCAGGTTCTCAATCAGACGAATATGTGCTTTCTGTTCGCCCAGTCACATCACGCCTCCATGAAAAATGTGGGGCCGGTGCGCAAGGAGATGGGGGAGAGGACGATGTTCAACATACTCGGGCCGCTGACAAATCCGGCAAATTCGTCGTTTCAGTTATTGGGGGTATACGATGTGTCACTGGTGGAAAAACTGGCGGAAGTACTTAGCAATCTCGGCGTGACGAGGGGCATGGCCGTGTGCGGATCGGATGGCCTCGATGAGATCACGCTGACCGGGCCGAGCCATTGTTGTGAGATCCGCGAGGGGACATTCCGCTCATATGATATAACGCCGGAACAGTTCGGCATGAAGCGGTGTGAACTGAGCGAGCTGGTCGGCGGGACGCCGGAAGAGAACGCGGAGATCACGAGAGGGATCTTAGCGGGAAAGATCACCGGTGCGAAAAGGGATATCGTCACATTGAATGCCGGAACGGCAATCTATCTCGGGAAACTCGGCATTACGCTGGAAGAGGGCATAAAGGAGGCCGCGCAGATCATCGCCAGCGGAAAGGCGGCGGAAAAGCTGGAAGAGTTTGTGGCGGCGACGAACCGGTGAGACAGACAGAATGAAAAACAGGCGCTCACAACAGCGATGAGAAACAGGTGATTGCAGCAAGTAGATCGGTGAGACAGACAGAGAGAAAGAGAGGCAAAAAGATATGATTCTGGATGAGATCGCGGCCGACACAAGGAGACGGGTCGAGACGTGCCGGCAGCATATTTCATATGAAGAAATGAAAGACAGGGCGTGCGGGATGGAGGTTACGGGAACATTTCCTTTTGAGGAGCAGCTGCGGGGAGACGGCGTTCATTTCATATGTGAAGTGAAAAAAGCGTCCCCGTCAAAGGGCGTGATCGCGCCGCAGTTTCCCTATGTGGAGATCGCGAAAGAATATGAGGGGGCGGGGGCAGACTGTATTTCCATCCTCACGGAACCGCATTATTTTATGGGCAGCAGCCGTTATCTCACCGAGATCCGCGAACATGTGCGGATACCGCTTCTGCGCAAGGATTTTACTGTTGATGACTATATGATCTATGAGGCGAAAGTGATTGGCGCCGACGCGGTACTGCTGATCTGTTCGCTGCTGGAAGAGGAAACGATCCGCGAGTGGATCGGGCTGTGTGACAGGCTGGGACTGTCGGCGCTCGTAGAGGCGCACGATGAGGTGGAGGTGGCGATGGCCGTCCGCGCGGGCGCGCGGATGATCGGGGTCAATAACCGGGATCTTAAGACGTTTCAGGTAGACGTGAACAATTGTCTGCGGCTGCGCGGACACGTTCCGCCTGACATTTTGTTCGTGGCCGAGAGCGGCATCCGCACGAGGGAAGACGTGGAGGTGCTGGAGCGCGGAAATGTAAATGGCGTGCTAATCGGCGAGACTTTTATGAAAAGTCCGGATAAAGCGGCAGCGATGAGGGAGCTCCGGGGAGAGGGGGCCGTATGAAGATTAAGATCTGCGGGATCCGCCGGGATGAGGACGTCCGCTGTCTAAACGAGAGTCTGCCGGACTACGCGGGATTTGTCTTTGCCCCCTCGAGGCGCGAGGTCACGCCGGAACAGGCCATGTCCCTCAGGCGGAAGATGGACCGGCGGATCCAGGTGTTCGGCGTGTTTGTGAACGCGCCGGTGGAAACGATATGCGAGCGTGTCCGGGAGGGAAGCATTGACGCGGTGCAGCTGCACGGGGATGAGACGGAACGGGACATACAGCAACTCCGGAAACGAATCTCGGTGCCGATCATCAAGGCAGTCAGGGTGAGGGAGACGGCTGACATCCGCTCGGCGGACCGGCTCTCCTGTGATTTTCTTCTCTTGGATACGTATTCGAGCGCGGGATACGGCGGGACGGGAAAGTCATTTGCCTGGGAACTGATCCCGGAAAAGCTGGCGCATCCTTTCTTTCTCGCCGGCGGACTTGACGAGCACAACATACGGCAGGCGATCAGACAGGTCAGGGGTCGCTACTGCGGGGACGGCTGTTGCGGAGCTGGCTGCTGCGGGGTGGACGTGAGCGGCGGCGTGGAAACGGATGGAGTAAAGGACGGGCAGAAGATCGCGCGCATCGTGGAGATCGCGCATATGGAATAGGAATAATTTGGAATAGGAATAAAAAGATATGTGGAAATTGGAGGAAAATAATATGTCAAACGGACGTTTTGGCATTCATGGCGGCCAGTATATACCGGAAACGCTTATGAATGCCGTGATCGAACTGGAGCAGGCTTATCGGAAATATAAAGATGACGCGGATTTCGTCAATGAATTCCACACGATGCTGGCGGAGTATGTGGGAAGGCCTTCCCTTCTATATTATGCGGAGCGCATGACGGAGGATCTCGGCGGGGCGAAGATCTATCTGAAACGGGAGGATCTGAACCACACTGGATCCCATAAGCTGAACAACGCGCTCGGGCAGGCGCTTTTGGCAAAGCGGATGGGTAAGACGCGCCTGATCGCGGAGACCGGCGCGGGGCAGCACGGGGTGGCGACGGCGACGATTGCGGCCTTTCTCAATATGGAGTGCGAAGTTTTTATGGGAAAAGAGGATATCGACAGACAGGCGCTCAATGTGTACCGCATGGAGCTTCTCGGTACAAAAGTACATGCGGTGACGAGCGGGACGAAGACGCTCAAAGACGCGGTCAACGAGACGCTGCGGGAGTGGACGAACCGCATCAGCGATACGCATTATGTCATCGGTTCTGTCATGGGGCCGGCGCCTTTTCCGGAAATCGTTAGGGATTTCCAGAGCGTGATCGGAAAAGAGATCCGGCAGCAGCTCATGGAGCGTGAGGGAAAACTACCAGATGCGGTTATTGCCTGCGTCGGCGGTGGAAGCAACGCGATGGGAGCTTTTTACGATTTCATACCAGATGAGACGGTACGGCTCATCGGCTGTGAGGCGGCGGGCCACGGTGTCGAAACGGACCGGAGCGCGGCGACGATCGCCAACGGGACGCTCGGCATTTTCCACGGGATGAAATCGTATTTCTGTCAGGATGAATACGGGCAGATCGCGCCGGTGTACTCGATCTCCGCGGGACTTGATTATCCCGGGATCGGGCCGGAACACGCGCATCTTCACGATACGGGGCGGGCTGAATACGTGCCAGTCACGGACGAGGAAGCCGTGTCGGCGTTTGAGTACCTGTCCAGAACGGAAGGGATCATACCGGCGATCGAGAGTTCGCACGCGCTGGCACATGCGAGAAAAATAGCACCGGCGATGGGAAAAGACCAGATCATCGTGGTCAACATTTCCGGCCGGGGAGACAAAGACGTGGCGGCGATCGCCAGATACAGGGGGGTTGAGATCTATGAATAAATCTATGAACAAAATAGAAGAGGCATTTACAAATAAAAAGGCGTTTATTCCGTTTGTGACGGCGGGCGATCCCGATCTGGAGACGACGGAAAAGATCCTCCTCGCGATGCAGGAAAACGGGGCGGACCTGATCGAGATCGGAATCCCGTTTTCGGATCCGGTCGCGGAGGGGATCGTGATCCAGCAGGCGGACGAGCGGGCGCTGGCGTCGGGGACGACGACCGACCGGATCTTTAATATGGTAGAAAAGATCGCGGACGATATCCATATTCCCATGGTGTTTATGACGTATGCGAACGTGATCTTTGTGTACGGCGTCGAAAAATTCGCGAAGCGGACGAAGGAGATCGGGATGGCAGGCGTGATCGTGCCGGATCTCCCGTTCGAGGAAAAGCAGGAGATGGAGCAGGTCTTCAGCCGCTACGGACTTGACGTCATCTCCCTGATTGCCCCGACTTCCAACGACCGGATCCAGGCTATCGCCAGAGAGGCGAAAGGCTTTGTGTACTGTGTCTCAAGCCTCGGTGTGACGGGCGTGCGCGCGACGATCCAGAAAGGAGTGGCCGATATGGTGCGCGAGGTAAAAAAAGTGAAAGACATCCCGTGCGCTGTCGGATTTGGCATCTCCACGCCAGAACAGGCAAAAGAGATGGCGGACATATCGGACGGCGTCATCGTCGGCAGCGCGATCGTAAAAATTGTCGGGCAGTATGGAAGGGATTGCGCGGAACAGGTAGGCGAATATGTCCGCAGGATGAAACAGGCGATCGTGTGAACCCAGTCGTCTGTGCAGATTGTGGAAGTTGTGTCTAAAATTTCACTTTTCTTTTTTTCCGTTATGTGATAAAATGAAAATACTAAGTTATTTTAGGAAAAATAAGTCAGCCCTTTTTGGGCGATAGGAGGAAAACAAAGTGAAGAAAAGAGCAGTAGTTGTTAGTGTATTATTGTCGGCGTCGCTTTTGCTGACAGGATGTTCCTGGAGCGATGTCGCGGCTAAATTTACAGGCGCGGATACAGGATCCTCGTCGTCGGGGAAAAACTATGTGGCAGAGGATTGTGTGACGCTTGCGGAATACAAAGGCGTTGAGGTGGATTGCACGGTGGCTGATGATGAACTTCAGTCGGAGATCGACTCCACGCTGAGCAGTCATTCCACGCAGAACAAAATAGAAAAAGGAACATGTAAAAAAGGAGATACGGTCAGCATCGATTTCGTCGGTAAAATAGACGGAAAAGAGTTTGACAACGGAAGCGCCGAGGATTATTCGATCACATTGGGAAATTCCGGATTTATTGACGGTTTTGACGATGGCGTCATCGGTATGAAAGTCGGAAAGACAAAGGATCTGAAACTTCGATTCCCGGACGATTACGGCAAAGAAGAGCTGAACGGCAAGGATGTAGTATTTACTGTAAAACTGAATTACATTTCAGAAACGGTCATACCGGAACTCAACGACGAGTTTGTAGCGAACAATACCGATAATAAGACGGTCGATGAGTTTAAAACAGCGACCCGTGAGAGCATCGCAAAGGAGAAGAAAGATAAGGCGGGCGAGACGGCGTTTGGTAAAGTGGAGGAAAATTCCGAAGTGAAAACGTATCCGGAGAGTCTGGTCAGCATGTGTTCTTCCCAGTTGGATGCGTATTACAAGTATATGTCCACCCAGTACGGGTTTGAAGATTTTAACGCCTTTTTGACACAGATGCAGATGACGGAGGAATCTTATAAGCAGATGCTGGACCAGTCGGCACAGAGTATTGCCAAAACACAGCTTGTTGCGGAGGCGATCGCTGTCAAGGAAGGTATCACGATAAGCGACGAGGAGATCAAGGAGCAGATTACGAATGCTGTATCACAGGGACAGCAGACGGAGGAAGATCTGCGCAAGAGTTTTCAGGAACTTTACGGCGATGTGATCACGATCGAGGAGTACTACCGTATTACATTGACGACAAATAAAGTTGTGGATTTTGTAGGTGAAAACGCGAAAATCATTGAATAGTATGAAGGAGAAACTACGCATGTTTTACTGCGTAGTTTCTCGTCATGTAAAAGACAAACAAGAAAGTTCGCATGTATGTGCAGAATGGAGGGTTATATGGAAAAGAGAAACAACGGTAAAAGCCTGCCAAAGCGAGTGTTGAGCATCGTGATGGCGCTGGCGTTCGTCGTCAGCGGCATGCAGGTTTCGGGAAATCCGGCTGCCGTGAAGCAAGCCAGAGCAGCTTCGACGGGCAGTACGATGGAGACGGAAACCAATCTGGATGAGCGTTATGTCAAGGATACCGAGGTGCTTAAATTTTATAAGATCCTGGCGAACGCGGAGCGGATGGGAGATCTGTCCGAGGTGGATGGCGTACCGGCCAGCCAGGTTCTGCAAAACTGTACGTCGTCAGACTACACACAGGATGTGTGGGGTACATATCTGACAGAGTATTCGGGAAAGATCAATTTTTCCGGTTTGACGATCAAGAGTGTGGACGGTATCGGCTGGGCGAGATCGGCGAAGGAGATCGATCTGTCAGGTGCTGCATTTACGAGTGAACTGACGGAGGTTCCTGCCAATGAGTTTGCGGCCTGCAAAGCGTTGGAGAAGATCGTACTGCCGGGCACGGTCAAAAAGATCGGCGCAAAGGCGTTTGAGTCGTGCCTGAAGCTGAAAACACTGATGATAGGGAGCGGTACGGATGGCCTCGTGGATCTGACAAATGTCGATGAGGTCGGCGCGTCCGCGTTCAGCAGCTGTTCGAGTATGGAAGTATTGAAGTTTGCGCCCTATGGGACCCATTCTTCGGAACTGAAGATCGGCGCGAATGCGTTTGCTTCCTGCGCGATGATAAAAGAAATTGAAATACCGGTTAAGACAGCGGAAAATCTCGGCGCGAACGCGTTTGAGAACTGTGAGAACCTCGAAAAGGTCGGGCTGCAGAACGATCTGGGTTATTTGGGCAACGCCGTGTTCAAAGGGGCTGCTACTGCCAGTGATGAAGGATTGTTATTGTATATCATAGGGCAGGAGGACGTCAAGAGCCGCCTGCCGGAACAGCTTACTTACATAGGCGACCAGTGCTTCTCCGACGCGAAGATGAGAGCGATGGATCTTACGGGATGTACAAAGCTCGTCAGGATCGAGCAGTATGCGTTTTCGAGTTCGTCGTGGTCAGGAAACGGTCTGAAACTGCCGGAGTCATTAAAGGAAATCAAAAATCAGGCGTTTAACGCGTGTGGTCTGAATTTTCTGGATATTCCGGAGAATTGTACGGAGATTGGTGAAAAAGCGTTTGCCAGATCCGATCTTATGATG
This sequence comes from uncultured Eubacterium sp., assembly GCA_910583555.1. GTDB lineage: Bacteria > Bacillota > Clostridia > Lachnospirales > Lachnospiraceae > Eubacterium_F. The sequence goes on along the minus strand of CAJTXO010000017.1, from coordinate 28,763 downwards.
ATCCATCTCCCGAAAACGTTAAAAGAGATCAAAGAAGGTACGTTCAGTGAGTGCAGTTATCTGTTGGGAGAGGGAATCGAGTTTACGGCCGGGGCGGAACTGGAGACGATCGGCAAGAACGCGTTTTACAAGTGTGAGATGCTGGGGACGACAGCGTTTCTCAAGGATCTAACCAAACTGACGACGATCGGGGAGGGTGCTTTTTCCAACTGTTATGTGGTGGAAAAAATAAATGGCACGAACGAGCAGAATAACATATACGGGGATAAACGGGTGATATACGGACTGGAGGAGATCGTCCTGCCAGACAGTGTGAAAACGATCGGTGAAAGTGTATTTGCCGATAACTACGCGCTGCGCAAGGCGGATCTTGGTACCGGCGTGACCCATATCCCAAATAAGGCGTTCTTTAATTCACGGGCGACTTCCTCAAAATCCGGTGCGGGACTTGAAACCGTCATCGTTTCAGGCGGGTTGGAGAGCATTGGAGAAGATGCGTTTGCCAACCAGTCGAGACTGCATACGGTCGGATACCGGGAGGGGAACGAGAAGACCGTAGAGGAAGGGGTAGTACAGTTTAAAGACGGCCTTCTCTCTGTTGGGGCAAGAGCGTTTCTCGGATGCGGCATCCAGAGCACGATCCAGATGCAGGCGGCGGATGCCTATGTGGAAAAAGGCGCCGTGAAAGATGCATACGCTCCCGGACTCAGCAAATTTATGATCTATGATTATGCAAATACCGGTTTAGAGGGCAATTACTGCCGCATCGGTTATATCGATGAAAATGGTATTAAGAGCACGTCAGATCTTTTGAACGACGGCGATTTTGTAAACGGATTCCTCACGGAGGAAGGAGCCAAAAAGTATGAAGTGGTACATCTCGCCGCCAAAGAAGTATATCTTACCGGAACGTATACCGGGGTGTTCGAGCAGGGGGCACAGCCTCTTCCGGTCTACGATACCTATGAGACAGAGACGGAAGACTATCAGAACCGGATGTTTAGTCCGTTAAACGCAGTCAAAGCCGTTTATTTTAAGGCGGAAGACCTGCAGGGCGCGGTGTCAAAAGAGCCTATGGTCGGCGCGAAAGCTGTCTGGACTACAGTATCCGCCAATAGTGCCATCCCGAATGTGGGCGTGAAAAACGTGATGGGGAGAACGCTCACGATGGCCTATTTGTTTGGCGTAAAAGATGTCGTTATCCCGGATACTGTCATCGATGATAAATTGGGAGAACGCGCTTTTGAAGGCTGTATCAATCTTCGCGAGGTGACGTTGTCCAAAAATCTGGGAGAGATCAAAAACGGTACGTTCGCAAACGCGGGCGGGGAGGTTGTAAATTCTTATAATAATTCTGCGGACGCGAAGTACTTCGATTATTTCGGACTCCGGACGGTAAAGAGTTCGGAAATAGGCAGCGTTACGATTCCGAACAGCGTAAAAAAGATCGGCGACAATGCCTTTAGCAATTGTTATAACCTTTTACTGGAAACAAAGGGCGGCAGTTCCTTTGGAACAGGTGCGGAGAGTATCGGCGCCAGCGCTTTTGCGAACTGTGTTTCGCTGGACAGCATCCGTTTCCCGACGACGTTAAAAACGATCGGGAGGGACGCATTCGCCGGCTGCAGTATTGAGAATCCCAAATCGGTCGAGGTGACGGATCCGAGCACGAAGCAGAAAAACTCATTCCGGGTGAATTTTAAGGAATATGGAACAAAGGTAAAGAAAAACGGATTAAAAGAGATCGACTTTACGGCAGCTACGAAGCTGGAAACGATCGGTGCCGGCGCATTCAAAAAGTCGAACGTCGTTACGGTCAACCTCACGGATTCGCCGCTTGTCCAGATTCCTGACAATCTGTTCGAACAGTGTACGTATTTAAAGACGATCGCGTTTCAGGACAAGACGGAAAGCGTTGGTTCCCATGTGTTGAAAGATGCGATCAATATAACTTCGATCCGGATACCTGCCAGTGCAACGATTAAGAAAGATATGATCTCCGGGGCTTTTGGCGGATATATCTCGGACTCCGACCCGTCATTGAATCTTTCCTATGACGAGAAGGAGACGATCGTTCTTCCGATCGGTGCAAGCGCGAGCCTGCCGATCCGGGCCATCAACAAAGATAATATCAATGGTGAGGTGAAGATCTCAGCCGGTGATAAGGAAACGATCATCGGGAAAGAGAATGCCTATAAGGGGATGTACGCGGAATTTGTAACGAGCGGGGATCCGTATTCCTTTGTCCTCTATGGAACGGAATATATTACGGAGCCGGTAACGGTACGGGTCGTTGTAGCGACACACCATCAGTATTTCAATACGAATAGTTCCATGATCAGCCCGCATGAGTTCAATTTCCAGGTGAAAGTACTGGATCAGCCGACGGAGAAACTCACGGTGTCCGCGGCGGCTGATAATTACGTAAAAAATAATCCGTCGATGTACGTAGAGAATTCCTCGAGTAAGATCCTCTACCTTCCGTTTGGGAGAGACGCCTCGACGAAAGGCGTGACGCTGACGGCGAACCTGGAGCCGCTCGGGACGACGAGCGATGTTCAGTGGAGTTCGGATAATCCGGCGATCACGATCAGCGATCAGAAGTATGAGAAGGGGAGCGGGGTTGCGACCGCCGTCATCCAGTCAACGGAGATCGGTGACGGCATCGTGACAGTGAAATCCGGGGAGAAGACGGATAAGATCCATGTTTACAGCGTGATCCCGGTAGCTGCGAACGGCCTTACGTGTACGACAGGGGGCACCTATCTCGGATCGAACCTGTCGCCAAACTCCAATAACAATCCGTACGGCCTGTCGATCGGCGATGAGGACCAGCTGGTCATCAAAGCCAATTATGGAAACACGGACTATACCGACGAGCAGATCGCTTCTTACGGGGAGAAATGGGTGTTCCAGACGTCGGATGAAACGGTGATGTCGGTCAAAGAGGACGGAACGATCAAGGCGTTAAAAGAAGGGGATGCGGTCATTACCGTTTCGGCGCAGGGAAGCGGCCAGAGACTGCAGTTCTATTTCCGTGTCGCGGACCAGTTCAACTATACGCCGGCTTCCATACAGATCAGCGGCGACAATGTCGTTGAAAATAACAAACAGCTCCAGCTTGCGATGAACATTGGCGAGAACGCGAACCTGTCGGCGAAAGTCACGCCTTCCAACGCCTCTCAGGATGTGACATGGGAAGTGACAGGAGGCGATAAGTCGTGTGTCTCCGTCGACGAGAACGGCGTCGTATCGGCGCTGAAGAGGGGAACGGGAACGATCATCACCGCTTCGTCGAAAGAGGCGCCGGCGGTGAAGGCGTCGATCACAATTATCGTCAATGCGCCGGCGACCGGTATGAAGATCCTCAACGGGGACATCACACTGGATATCGGAAAATCCCTGACGATCAGCAAGACGACGCGAGAGGGCGATACGAGGGGATTCTTTGTATCACCGGTTGATTCGACAGATGCCATCACATGGACCAGCAGCAACGAGGGCGTGCTTGCTGTGGCCAGTTCGAATGCGCAGGGCGTGACGATCAAGGCAGTAGCGGCGGGTACGGCCGTACTGACCGGAACGGCGTCGTCGGGCGTCAGCGCGTCGATCCAGGTGACGGTACCGGTGACGAAGGTACCGGTGACGGGTATCGTCATCGATCGGCAGGTTACGATCAATGTCGGCGGTTCGCACCAGCTCAGTCCGCAGATCCAGCCGGCCAACGCCAATGAGAGCGTGACTTATACGTATCAGTCTTCGAATGAAAATATTGCCAAGGTCGATGCCAACGGACTGATCCGTGCGGTAGCGCCGGGTACGGTGAACATAACAGTGAGGACGAATACGAACCGCATGGCAAGCTGTCAGGTGATCGTAAAGTCTCCGGCGAAAAAGGTCGCACTTGCCGTGAAAAATAAGCCGACCGCGAAAAAGGTTTATGTGGCGAAAGGGCAGAGCATTTACTTGAAAGTGACGATGACGCCGAATAATTCGACGGATGCGGTAACGTTTAAATCAAATAAGGCAAAGATCGCCGCAGTCAGCTCGAACGGTGTCGTGATGGCGAAAAAGAAGGGAACAGCCAAGATCACAGTGACGGCAGCTTCGAAAAAGAAGGCGACGATCACGGTCATTGTCCAGAACAAGGCCGTGGCTTCGAAAAAGGTGACGGCGAAAGCGCCGAAGACGTTGAAGAGAGGAAAGACGGGACGTGTGACAGTCTCCCTCCGATCGGCGAAATCCACGGATACGGTCTCTTTTGCCAGCAGCAACACCGCTATCGCGCAGGTAGACGAGTGCGGTTACGTAACGGCGATGAAAAAGAAGGGGACGGTAAGGATTACCGTGACGGCTTCTTCCGGCAAAAAGGTAACGAAAAAAATAAAAGTGAAATAAGCTGACATATAAAAACCCCCCTTGCATATACTGTAACAGTTGAGCAAGGGGGTTTTTTTATGGACAGTGGATATAATGTGTACGAGGATATAAACAAGAGAACCGGCGGAGAAATATATCTGGGCGTCGTAGGACCCGTCCGAACCGGAAAAAGTACGTTTATCAAAAATTTTATGGAGTTGATGGTCATACCGGAACTTTCCGACGAGGGAGAACGGCAGCGGACGATCGACGAACTGCCGCAGTCATCCGACGGCAAGACCATCATGACGACCGAGCCGAAATTTGTGCCCAAGGACGGGGCGTGGATCACGCTGCCCAGCGGCGCGAAAGGGCGCATCCGCCTGATCGACTGCGTCGGTTTCGTGGTAAAGGATGCGGTCGGTTATATGGAGGAAGACCGGGCGCGCATGGTGAAGACGCCGTGGTCGCCGCAGGAAATCCCGTTTGAGAAGGCAGCGGAACTCGGGACGAAGAAAGTGATCGGCGAGCACTCCAATATCGGCATCATCGTGACGACAGACGGCAGTTTTACCGAACTGTCGAGAGAGCAGTACATCGAGGGCGAAGAGCGCACCGTACTGGAATGCCAGAAAGCCGGAAAGCCGACGATCATCATTTTAAATACATTGTATCCGCGCAGCGACCAGACGCAGAAGCTGGCGGCAGAGATGGAGCAGAAGTATGGATTGAGCGTGCTGCCGCTTAATTGCAAGGAGTTGGAGAAGGAGGATATATATAGCATTATGGAGACGATCTTGTCCGATTTCCCGATCGGGAGAATCAACTTTTTCCTGCCGAAATGGGTGGAATTTCTGGACCGGGAGCACTGGCTGAAAAAAGACCTTTTGGAACAGTGCCGTGAGATGCTGATGAACATGCGGGTCATGCGGGACGTTACGAAGGAGAGCCTGACGTTAGAGGCGGATTATATCAAAGGCGTTTACATACAGGATAAGCAGCTGGAAAACGGGCAGGTCAATATTTCTGTTGAATTTGAGGAACATTATTATTATGAAATTTTGAGCGATATGATCGGGACGCCGATCACCGGGGAATATGAGCTGATCGCGACGCTGAAGGAACTGGCCGGAAAGCGGGCTGAATTTGAGTCGATCGGCACGGCCTGCGAGCAGGTGAAAGGACGCGGCTACGGCATCGTCACGCCGACGATGGAAGAGATCGAGATCGCGGATCCCGAACTGATCAAGCACGGGAACAAATACGGCGTAAAGATCAAGGCGGTCTGTCCGTCGCTCCATCTGATCCAGGCCAATATCGAGACGGAGATCGCGCCGATCGTCGGGAGCGAAGAGCAGGCCAAAGATCTGATCGAATACATCGAATCGAACAGCAAGGAAAATCCGGACGGTATTTTCGATACCAATATTTTTGGAAAAACGATACGGCAGCTCGTGGATGACGGCATTATGAACAAAGTGAACCGGCTGACGGAAGAGAGCCAGGTGAAACTGCAGGATACGATACAAAAAGTCGTAAACGATTCGAACGGCGGGCTGGTGTGCATCATCATCTAAATGTTTTTCGAATAGAATCCCTCCTTTTTCTCAATACTACGAATGGGTGGTTTGGGAAATCAGGAGGGAATTTTATTTCCGGACAGGAGGTTTTTCATGACTTTTGATGAGTTGTATAAACGGGTGTTACGGGACAAGCTGAAAGGGAACAAAGAGTTTGAAGGGGTGCCGAAGCGGAAACTCGATTGTCTGCTGCACCCGGAGAAATATCCGCTCGTGTGGAAAAATGAACCGTGTGACTGCAGCGATCCGAAATGCGTGACGGCGTGTATGTTCCAGGCGCTGGAGGTAAAGGATGGTAAGGCGGAACTGAATCCGGATAACTGTGTCGGCTGCGCCCGCTGCATCGAGGCGTGTGAGAGGAAAAACCTCACGTTCAGCCGCGATGCCATTCGGGCCGTGGAGATCATAAAAGAGGCGGAGAAAACAGGGAAATCCGTATACGCGCTCATGGCGCCGGCGTATATCGGCCAGTTCGGAGAGGGAGCAACGCCGGGTAAACTGCGCAGCGCGCTGAAAGGAATGGGATTTACCGGGATGATCGAAGTGGCCGCGTTCGCGGATATTTTAACATTAAAGGAATCACTGGAATTTACGGAAAATGTGGAGGAAGAGCACGGCTTCCAGCTCACGAGCTGCTGCTGTCCGATCTGGATTTCCATGATCCGGAAAGATTTTACGAAAATTGTGAAACATCTGCCGGCCTCGGTCTCTCCGATGATTGCGTGCGGGCGCATCGCGAAAGAACTGCATGAGGGATGCAAGACGATCTTTATCGGTCCCTGTCTGGCGAAAAAGGCGGAGATACGGGAACCCGATCTCGTGGGCGACATTGACTGCGTCCTGACGTTTGAGGAACTGAAAGATGTTTTTGAGGAACTGTCCGTCGATCTCGACGCGATGGAAGAAGATGTCAACGAGCACTCCGCGGCCGCGGGTAGGATGTATGCCAGGACCGGCGGCGTGAGCCGGGCGGTAAAAGAGTGCGTTGAGAGCATCCGTCCGGGAACGGCTCTGGACGCGGTCTGCGCGTGCGGAACGGTGGAATGTAAAAACTTGCTGCAGAGCATTCTGGATGGAAACGCGGACGGCAATTTCTTTGAGGGAATGGCATGTCCCGGCGGCTGCGTCGGGGGGCCGAAAAGAAATATCGAGAAGGACAAGGCAACGGAACTGGTCGATGAGTATACAAAGGAAGCGAAATATCGTACACCCGGAGAAAATCCTTACGTGCTGGATCTGATCACGAGACTTGGGTTCCAGACGATTGAGGATTTTCTGGAAAACAGCAGTATTCTGGCGAGGGAGCCGTTTACCATGCAGAAATGAAAAAAATATTTCGTATAGTCCTTGACAACGTGCAATTGAATTGTTATAATTTCGATAAAAGATTTAATAAAATTGTAACAAATTGAAACTGTTGACAGTTGATAGTTGATCTGGAGAGGTAAAATATACGATGAATATACTAAATAAGCGATATGCAAAATATGCAGCGATCGGAGTTTTGGCGGCAGGTATCCTTGCGGTTCCTGTCAGAGCCGCTATATTGGCGACAGAGGAACCGATCGCCGGCGCGACTGTAGTTATGGAAGAGTATTGTCAGAACGTAGCAGCCGGGGCTGTTTCACAGCCGGCCGCAGAACCAGACGCGGCACAGGATCCGGCAGCGGAACCGATCGCGCCGCCGGTGCAGCAGGAAGAACCGGAAGACGATCATGTCAATCTGAACCTGAATTACAGCCGGCTCGGTATCGCGAGCAAGGTGGATACGTACCTGAATGTGAGGAAAAAGCCGTCGGAGAGTTCGAAGATCGTCGGTAAGCTGACGAAAAACGCCGGCTGCCACATTTATACAGTGAGAAAAGGATGGGCCAAGATGGTATCCGGGAAAGTGACCGGATGGGTAAAGGCAAGTTACATTGTTACTGATGAAAAGGCCGAGGCGCTTGCGACGAAAGTCGGCCGCGAGTGTGTCGAGATCAAGGCGGATTCCCTGCGTGTGAGGGCGCTTCCGACGACGGACGCACCGATCTATTCGATCGTGTCCGAAGGCGAGGAGTTTGTCATCCGCAAACAGCATCTGACGATGAATTTCGTGAATAAAGTGATCAAAAAACAGAAGATTTCCAAAGATTTTATCAGTCGTGCCGGAGGAATGGAAGCGATCCAGGCGAACCTGGATAACTGGGTTTGTATCCGGGTCGATAATGAACTGGCATTTGTGGCGAAGGAATTTGTAACCGAGCAGTATTCCCTGAAAAGGGCCGTTAAAGTGGGAACGCTTTCGGCCGGTTCTTCCGACGGCGTTTCGTCGAATCAGGTATCGATCGCCGAATATGCGAAGCAGTTTCTCGGAAACCGCTATGTATGGGGCGGGGCAAGCCTGACAGGCGGTACGGACTGTTCCGGGTTTACGATGAGCCTTTACAGGAAATACGGGTACTCCCTGCCGCACAACGCGGCGGCGCAGGCATCTGTGACGAGGTCGGTATCCTCACCGCAGCCGGGCGACTTATTCTTCTACAGTAATGGAAGCCGCATCAACCATGTGGCGATGTATATCGGAAATGGACTTGTCATTCACGCAAGTAACCCGAGCGACGGTATTAAGATTTCCAATGCGTATTACCGCCATCCGGTGAAGATTGGCCGCGTTATGAACTGATCTGGGGATGGACCGGATTGACAGTCGATAACAAAATTGTATAAAAATTGTAAAACTGTTCATACTATGGGTAGAATCTTTTTGGAGGAGATCACATGAAAAAGAAATACCTGTTTATGAGCAGTTTTTTTGTCATTGGAACGATCTTTACGCTCATGTTCTTTTGGAGCTATAAAGTATATGATAAGAGCACACAGGAAGTTCCGGTAGAAGAAGAGGCGAACACGGTGGATACCGTAACGGAACTCCGGACAAACGCGTCAATGAAATATGTCCTCGAAACGTACGATGATACGACAGGTGTCGTCACAAGTGAGGAGGCCGAGGTGCCGGAAGAACTGGCGGGACTTACGAGGGAGGAACTGGAAACCTTTTTTTTCCAGTATAATCAGTCGGCCGCGGAGGGCGGCGTTACGGATGGGCCGGACAGAAAGGAGCTGATTTCCTTTTCCAAAGACCGGATCGTCGTGCGCGAGACGTACTCCGGCGCGGAAGAGGAAGAGGGCTTCTTTTTGAAATCGGAAAACGGGGAAGTCGTTATCTTTCACCGGGATCAGGTGACGCCTTATGAAAATACGGGGATCCAGGCAGACGTTCTTCCGGAGGACGAGCAGGAGAAACTGCGCGAGGGCTTTTTCGTGGCGGATGAGAAGGAATTGTATTCCATTCTGGAGAATTTGTCTAGTTAAATGCGAAGAAGTGTGCTATACTTGTTGGGAAGCGCAGATCAGATACGCGGATCAGGAAACGCAAATTAGGAAACACAGATTGGGAAGAGCAGATCAGGAAACGCGAATCAGGAAGCACAGATCGGGAAGCGTGGAAATATCGGTGCAGGAATGGAATGGGGAGACATATGGAAGAATTTCATGAAATCGTGATCGTCGGCGCCGGCGCGTCGGGGTTATTGTGCGGCTGTTTTCTCGGGAAAGCCGGAAAGGACGCCGTGATTCTGGAAAAGAACGCGTCGGCGGGGAGAAAACTGCTGGCGACAGGAAACGGCAGGTGCAATTTTACCAACCGGCACATGAGTGAACAGTGTTTTTACGGCGATAAGGAGTTTGTGACAAAGGTTCTGGCACAGATGGATGCGGAGCAAGTGATCGGGATGTTTGAGGAACTGGGCATGTTCCACCGGGAGCGGGACGGGTACTGCTATCCGTATAGCGGACAGGCTGCCGCGCCGGTTATGGTACTGACAGAAACATGCAGGGAAAATGGCATATCATTTCGCTTTGATACGGAAGTCAGGAATGTGGTACATAAAAATGGGGAATTTGTGATCCATTGTAACAGGGGGGAGAATTTTCGCTGCCGGACGCTCGTTTTGGCGGCTGGGGGAAAAGCGGGTAAGGAGCTGGGCGGGAGCGGCAGCGGCTATAAGCTGTGCCGCAGCCTTTCCCATCATGTGACAGACCTCTATCCGGGTCTAACCGGACTGCGGGCTGAGGGCCATCAGTGGACCGCGCTGGCCGGGGTGCGGCTGCAGGGACAGGTGACGCTTTTGATCGATGGGCGGCCGGCCGGACAGGAGAGTGGGGAGATCCAGCTTGTCCGGGACGGGATATCCGGTATACCGGTGTTCCAACTGTGCCGGACCGCGGCGGAGGGACTGGCGGCCGGGAGAGCGGTGACCTGTTATCTGGACTGCTGTCCGGCGATGAGTTCCGGACAACTGAAAGACTGGCTGTTCCGGCACGGCGCCGCCAGACTTTCCGGCGTCGTCCACGCGAAGCTGGCGCGTTTTTTCATAGAACAGGCCGGCCAATCGCCGGATGCGCTTGTCCAAATGCTGAAACAGTATGAAATCGTGATCACGGATACGTTTGGTTTCGAGCGCGCGCAGGTCACGGCGGGCGGCGTTTCGACCGACGAGGTTGAGGCGGATTCGATGCAGTCGAAATTGTGCGAGGGACTGTTTATCATCGGGGAATTGCTCGACGTCGATGGCATATGCGGCGGCTATAATTTACATTTTGCCTGGAGTACGGCGTTCCGGTGCGCGAAAAAGATCATAGAAATGGGAATCACGGAGATGGGAAAGGATAGAGAAGATGCTGCAGTATCGTCAGTGCAAGATCAGTGTTAAGGAGATGTACGGGGAAGAGGAATCGGACTTCCTGCGAATAAAAATAGCGGAGCAGCTCCGCGTGCCGCGGCAGGATATACGTAAGCTGCGGATCGGGCGAAAGAGCCTGGATGCGAGGAAAAAGCCGGAATTGTTCTGGAATTATACCGTCTTATTCCAGTGCCCGGACGAGAAGGCGGTCCTGCACAAAAACAGGAAAAATAAAAATATTTCCGTTTTTACGCCGCCGCCGGATCTTACGGATGTCATACGAAAAGTGCGGCGGGAGCGGGGCGGGGTAAGAAATGATATCGGGTCGAAGGAAAATGATATTGGATCGAAGGAAAATGATACCGGGCCGAAGCAAAATGATACCGGGTCGGAAGCAGACAGGGGCGCGGGCCGGGTGGTGATCGTCGGGTCCGGGCCGGCCGGTCTGATGTGCGGTTATTTTCTTGCCAAATGTGGATTGAGGCCTGTTATCATCGAGCGCGGCGGACCGATGCAGGAACGGGTGGACAAGGTATCCCGGTTTTGGAACGGGGGTGCGCTGGACGCGGATACGAACGTGTCGTTCGGAGAGGGCGGCGCGGGCACGTTTTCCGACGGGAAATTGAATACCGGTGTGAAGGATAAGACGGGGAAGAAGGAGTTTATTTTGCATACGTTTACCGCGCATGGCGCGCCGGAGGACATCCGGTACGCCGCGAAACCGCATATCGGAACGGACAGGCTGAGGCAGGTGATCCGATCCATGCGGGAGGAGATCGAGGAACTGGGCGGGACGTATTTGTTTCACCATACGTTCGTTGGATTCCGGCAGGAGGAAATGGGCGATGTTGTGCCGGATGGTAAATCTCATGCGGAGGCGTCGGAGGCAGGAAATCAGGAAAGAATGCCGGAGGCTGCCGGCCGGACAAAGAGAGAGCGGCGGTTGACTGGAATATATGTGCGGGATGCGCAGGGGAAAGAGACGTTGATGGCGTGCGATACGTGCGTGCTGGCGATCGGGCACAGTGCGCGGGATACGTTTGAGCGGCTGCGGGAAGAGGGGATCGCGATGGAGCAGAAACCGTTTGCCGTAGGCGTCCGCGTCGAGCACCAGCAGAAGAAGATCGATGAGATCCAGTACGGTGCGTGCGGGGAAGATCTCCCGGCTGCCGATTATAAACTGACGGGGACGACCGGGGACGGAAGAGGCGTGTACAGTTTCTGCATGTGTCCGGGCGGGTATGTGGTGAATGCCTCGTCCGAAGCCGGCATGACGGCGGTAAACGGGATGAGTGACCGCGCCAGGGATTCCGGCCGCGCGAACAGCGCCGTCATTGTCGCCGTATCGGGACGGGATTTTGGCAGCGAGGATGTGCTCGCCGGCGTGGAATTCCAGAGGGAGATTGAGCGCCGGACGTTTCAGGCGGGGAACGGGAAGATACCGGTGCAGCGGTTCGCGGATTTTGCGGACGGCGGACGGGCCGGGGAGCCCGGAGAGACGGGAAGATACGGACGAAACGGTGATTGCCGGGATGCTGTGGGTAAAGATGCCACGGGCCGGGATGCCGTGGGCCGAGATGCCGCGGGCAAAGATGCCATTGGCAAAGAGGCCATAGATTCATATGACGTCGGTCAGATGCTGCCCTGTACGAAGGGAGAAGTGATGTCTGCCGATGTGCGGAGTATCCTTCCTGAGTATATCGCGGACGGCATTGTGCAGGGAATGCGGCAGTTTGGCCGGAAAATGGCGGGGTTTGACGATGGGGATACATGGATCCTCGGCACGGAGACCCGCACATCATCGCCGGTGCGGATCGTGCGGGATCAGGAACTTGTTTCGGAAAGTCTTTGCGGTCTTTATCCATGCGGGGAGGGCGCCGGATATGCCGGCGGGATCATGTCGGCCGCGATGGACGGGCTGCGGGTAGCGCTCCGGATCATAGAGGGCGGTACAGAGCAAAAGAGAGGAAAGAACGGAGAGAAAAATGAGGAATAATTTTAAGGATAAAAAAAGGATTGTATTTAAGGTGGGGACTTCAACGATCATCCATGAGGAAACGGGCGGACTGGATCTGGTAAAGCTGGAGAAATTTGTCCGCATCCTTACTGATCTACATAACAGGGGAAAAGATATCATCGTCGTGTCGTCCGGGGCCATCGGCGTTGGGAGGAAGTCACTCGGCCTGAAGGAAAAGCCGGATTCCATTTCACTCAAACAGGCGTGCGCGGCGATCGGCCAGAGCAGGCTCATGACCGTGTACCAAAAGCTGTTTTCCGAGTATAACCAGTACACGGCGCAGATCCTTATGACAAAGTTTACCATTATGGACGACCGCAGCCGGCACAACGCCCGCAGCACGTTTGAGGAACTTTTAAAACTGGGCGCGATACCGATCGTCAACGAAAATGACTCCGTGGCGACGGATGAGATCGAATTTGGTGACAACGATACACTCTCCGCCATCGTGGCGGCGATCGCCAGCGCCGACCTGCTCGTTTTGCTCAGCGATATTGACGGGTTGTACACCGATGATCCGAATGTCAATGCGGAGGCGGAATTTATCTCGTATGTGGAGAGCATCAGCGATGAGATGATCGAAATGGCGAAAGGATCGTCCACGTCGTACGGCACCGGCGGTATGAGCGCGAAAATTTACGCGGCGGGTATCGCCAACGACGCGGGAACGGATATGGCGATCATCAACGGGGAGGATATGGAAAATATCAACCTTTTGATGGAAGGCGAGCTGGTCGGCACGGTGTTCAAGGCTCACAAGACGAGGCATTTTCATTTAAAGGAATATTTAGAGCGCTAAAATTGGAGGACAAGCTGGCAGAAATGATGTTTAAGACGTAAGACGAGGCATTTTCATTTAAAGGAATATTTAGAGCGCTAAAATTGGAGGACAAGCTGGCAGAAACGATGTTTAAGGCGTGAAACGAGGCATTTTTATTTAAAGGAATATTTAGTGCGCTGAAATTGGAGGAAATAGAAATGGATGAACAGAAAATCAAGCGGATCAATGAGCTGTATAAAAAGAAAAAAGAGGGAACGATCACAGAGGAGGAACGAAAGGAACAGGCGTTACTGCGCGCGGAATATATTGATTCCGTCCGGCAGAACCTGCGCTCGACACTGGCTAATGTTTCAATCCAGGAGGCGGACGGGACAATCACGCCGCTGACGAAGAAAAATAAACATTAAACGCTGCCAGTGCGGTGGAATAGAGGAAGGGTGGGATAGAGGAAGGGTGGAACACAAAAAGCACGGAATGGAGGGAAGGTGAAAAAAGATGGATAAGGATGAGGTGCGCCGTCGCGCGCTCACGATCCGCGACGGTTTGGCGAAAGAGTACCGGGCGGAAAGTTCCAGACGGATTGTGGAACGGGTCTTGCGGTCGGAATGGTTTCAAAAGGCGAAGGCTGTATTTTCGTACGCATCTTTTCGTTCTGAGGTGGAGACGGACGGGCTGAATCGGGAAGTGCTGCGGCAGGGGAAACAGCTTTTTTTGCCGAAAACGTATGCCGGGACAGGACAGATGCGTTTTTTTCCTGTGGAGGATCTGGGAACGCTGCAAAAAGGGTATCAGGGCATTTTTGAGCCGGAGGAAACGGTGGCGGCGGAGCGGCAGGTGTTTGGCGATGACAGTATGTTTTCAAAAGAGGATGTGGTCATGATCATGCCGGGGGTGGCATTTGACGGGAACGGGAATCGGATGGGGTATGGAGGCGGGTACTATGACAGGTATCTGGCGCGGTACGGGGGGCGGATCACGCCTGTGCTCGCCGTGTTTGAGGAGCAGGAGCTTCCGGAGATCCCGGTGGGAGAATGGGATGTGCGGCCGGAGCGTATCGTGACGCAGGAGGGGGAGCGGAAACATTACCATTTTATCGAAACGTGAAGCAGGAAGGGGTGGTTGTAGATGGATTTGAGTGAAAGTGCGATAGCCAGGTATGGTAGGAAACTATTTTTATTTGCATTTTCATATTGGAAATGATAAAATGTTGGCAAAACGGATTTATTATTTTATAGAAACGGAAGGGGGAAGAACCGCCATGTGTAAAGCCGTGGAGGAACTTGCAAAAGGATGGGCGGATGAAAGCAGGATTGATACGTTATCTGTATCAAAGAATAAGGAGGAACCCAGATCATGACACTAGAACAGATGGGACTGGCTGCCCGGTCAGCCGCCGCGGATATGAACCGCCTGCCGGTTGTAAAAAAGAACGAGGGCCTGCTGTTTGTGGCAGAGGAACTTGTCCGGTGCGCCGGCGACATATTAGAAAAAAATAACATAGACATTGACCACGCGGAAGCGGCTGGGATGAAGGAATCCCTCATCGACCGTCTGCGGCTGACCGATGACCGGATCCGGGCGATGGCGGAAGGATTGAAGCAGGTCGTGGGACTGGACGATCCGGTCGGGGAAGTCCTCTCGATGAAGACGCTGCCAAATGGCCTTCAGGTCGGACAGCGCCGTGTGCCGATCGGCGTCATTGGGATTATTTATGAGTCGCGCCCGAATGTGACAGCCGATGCGTTCGCTCTTTGCTTTAAGACGGGAAACGCCGTGATCCTGCGGGGCGGAAGCGACGCGATCCACTCGAATACCGCGATCGTCGATGTGATCCGGCAGGCACTGGCGAAAAAGGGACTGCCGGCCGATGCGATCCAGCTTGTGGCCGATACATCGAGGGAGACGGCGAAACAGCTCATGAGGATGAACGAATACATCGATGTGCTGATCCCGCGCGGCGGGGCCGGACTGATCAAGACAGTTGTAGAAAAAAGTACAGTGCCAGTCATTGAGACAGGGACAGGGAACTGTCACGTATACGTGGATGAATTTGCCGATCTGGATATGGCTGTCCCCATCATTGTCAACGCGAAAACGCAGCGTCTCGGTGTCTGTAATGCGTGTGAGTCGCTCGTCATCCACGAGGCGGTGGCAGAAAAAGCGGTTCCTGCGATCTGCCAGGCGTTGTACGAAAACGGCGTCGAGATCCGGGGGGATGAGCGCGCGAGAACATACGACGCCGGCATCGTTCCCGCGTCCGAGGAAGATTTTGGCACGGAATATCTGGATAAGATCATTTCCATGAAGATCGTGGACAGTGTCGATGAGGCGATCGCGCATATCAATCGCTATAATACCGGGCACTCCGAGTCGATCGTGACGGAGAATTATGAAAATTCGATGAAGTTTTTAAATGAGATCGACGCGGCCGCCGTTTATGTGAACGCCTCCACCCGTTTTACGGACGGGTTCGAGTTTGGCTTCGGGGCGGAGATCGGGATCAGCACGCAGAAACTCCACGCCAGGGGGCCGATGGGACTTTTGGCGCTGACGAGTACCAAATATATTATTTTAGGAAACGGACAGATTCGCGAGTAAAGGGCGTCAGTAATGCGGCGCGCGAAAATGGAGGAAAGAAATGAAATCATATGGATTAAATGAACTGAGAAACATGTTTTTGCAATTCTTTGAGGGGAAAGGGCATCTTGTCATGAAGAGTTTTTCCCTCATCCCTCAAAATGATAAGAGCTTACTGCTCATCAATGCCGGGATGACCCCGCTGAAACCATATTTTACCGGGCAGGAGATCCCGCCGCGGACGCGCGTGGCGACCTGCCAGAAATGTATCCGCACGGGGGATATTGAAAATGTAGGAAAGACGGCGCGTCACGGCACATTTTTTGAGATGCTCGGGAACTTTTCGTTCGGCGACTATTTTAAGCATGAGGCGATCGCCTGGTCGTGGGAATTTTTGACAAAGACATTGGAAATACCGGAGGACAGGCTGTATCCGTCGGTCTATGTCGAAGATGACGAGGCGTTTGACATCTGGAATAAGGAGATCGGCATCGCGAAAGAGAGGATCTTCCGCTTTGGAAAGGAAGATAATTTTTGGGAGCACGGCGCCGGGCCGTGCGGACCGTGTTCGGAAATCTACTTTGACCGCGGGGAGAAATACGGCTGCGGCAAGCCGGATTGCACGGTCGGATGTGAATGTGACCGTTACATCGAGATCTGGAACAATGTATTTACCCAGTTTGACAATGATGGAAATGGAAATTATGAGGAACTGGAAAACAAAAACATAGATACCGGTATGGGACTGGAGCGTCTGGCTGTCATTATGCAGGACGTCGATTCGATCTTTGATGTGGATACGGTCAAGGCGATCCGCGACCGCGTGTGCGAACTGGCGCATGTGGAATACGGGAAAGAAGACAAAGCGGATATGTCGATCCGCGTCATTACCGACCATATCCGTTCGGTGACGTTCATGGTGTCGGACGGGATCATGCCGTCCAATGAGGGCAGGGGATATGTGCTCCGCCGCCTGCTGCGCCGCGCGGCGAGACATGGAAGGCTGCTCGGCATTTCCGGCCGTTTTCTGGCCGAGCTGAGCGAGGTTGTGATCCGCGAGTCAGCGGACGGGTATCCAGAGCTGGCGGATAAGAAGGATTATATATTGAAACTGATTTCTACAGAGGAAGAAAACTTTAATAAGACGATCGACCAGGGACTTTCGATCCTCGGCGAGATGATGGAGCAGATGAAGAAGGAAGGGACAACCGTGCTCTCCGGTGAAAATACGTTTAAACTATACGATACGTATGGTTTCCCGGTTGACCTCACGGTTGAGATCCTGGGAGAAAAAGGATTTACCGCCGATGAGGAAGGATTTCTGGCGGCGATGGAAGTACAGAGAAAGACGGCGCGTGAAGCCAGGGAAGTGACGAATTACATGGGCGCGGACGTGACGGTATACCAGTCGATCGACGCGGCCGTTTCGAGTCAGTTTGTCGGATATGACAGACTGGAGCACGAGTCGAAGGTTACGGTGCTGACGACGGCCGATGCGATCGTCGATACGCTGAGCGAGGGGATGGAGGGGACGATCCTCGTGGAGGAAACGCCGTTCTACGCGACGATGGGCGGACAGGCGGCCGATACGGGAATGATTTCCACAGCGGAGGGCACATTTGAAGTGGCCGATACGGTCAAACTCCAGGGAACGAAGATCGGCCATGTGGGGAAAATGGTTTCCGGCGCGATCCACACCGGCGACACGGTGAAACTTTCCGTTGATGAGAGCCGGAGGAATCTGACGGCGAACAACCACAGCGCGACGCATCTGATGCAGAAAGCGCTCCGTCTCGTGCTGGGCAGCCATGTCGAGCAGGCAGGATCGCTTGTGGATCAGGAGAAGCTTCGTTTCGACTTTACGCATTTTTCCCCGATGACCGACGAAGAGATCGCGAAGGTAGAGCAGATCGTCAATGAAAATATTTTGCGCGGCCTCCCGGTCGTGACGAAGGAGATGACGCTCGATGAGGCAAAGAAAACGGGAGCGATGGCACTCTTTGGTGAGAAATACGGGGAGAAAGTCCGCGTCGTCCAGATGGGTGAGTTCAGTTCGGAACTGTGCGGCGGTACCCATGTGGAAAATACGAGGAACATTTCCGCCTTTAAGATCCTGTCCGAAAGCGGCGTTGCCGCCGGCGTGAGGCGGATCGAGGCGCTGACGGGCGCCGGACTGATCGCGTACTACGACCAGACGGAACGGCAGCTAAAACAGGCGGCAAAGGCGCTGAAAGCAGCGCCGGCGGATGTCGTGAAGAAGATCACGGCGATGCAGGAGGAATGTAAGGCGCTGGCAAAGGAAAATGATGCGTTGAAGGCGAAGATGGCGAAAGCGGCGGCCGGCGACATGATGTCGGCGGCAGAAGAGGTAAACGGCGTAAAGATACTCGTCAGCCGGCTCACCGATGTTGATATGAACGGCATGCGGGATCTGGGTGATGAGGCGAAGCAGAAACTCGGGGAAGCGATCGTTGTCTTTGCTGCGGAAAACGGCGGAAAGGTGAACCTGATGGCGACAGCGACGGACGGCGCCGTGGCAAAAGGCGCCCATGCCGGCAATCTCATAAAAGAAATCGCGAAACTCGTCGGAGGCGGCGGGGGCGGCCGTCCGAATATGGCGCAGGCAGGCGGTAAAAATCCAGCCGGTATCGAAGAAGCCCTCAAGCGCGCAAAAGAGGCGGCGAAAGAGCAGATCAGCTAGTGCAGTACACAAAACAGAACGAACAGGGAAAGAAGGGAAAATCGTGAAAAAGCAGGCGTTCAATCCATATCTGCCGTCCTGGGAATACATACCGGACGGAGAACCGTACGTATTTGACGGCAGGGTATATGTATACGGGTCACATGACAAGTATAACGGCCACGTATTTTGTCTGGGCGATTATATGTGCTGGTCGGCTCCGGTCGACGATCTGGGAGACTGGCGCTGTGAGGGAGTCATTTATGAAAAAACAGCAGACCCGTATAACAAAGAGGGGAAGATGTGCCTCTATGCGCCCGATGTCGTGAAGGGGCCCGATGGCAGATATTATCTGTATTATGTGCTGGATAAAGTATCGGTCGTATCGGTAGCGGTGTGCGATACGCCGGCCGGCCGTTATGAATTTTACGGCTATGTGCACTATGAAGACGGGGCGCTCCTCGGAGAGAGACAGGGGGACGAGCCGCAGTTTGATCCGGGCGTATTGTGGGAAGGCGACCGTATCTATCTGTATACCGGCTTTTGCGGACAGGGGGACACGTCGAGGAACGGCGCGATGGTGACGGTTCTGGATACCGATATGCTGACGGTGAAAGAGGCGCCGAAATTCGTGGCGCCGCCCGAGTGGAAGAGCGAGGGGACCGGATTTGAAGGCCACGGCTTTTTCGAAGCGCCGTCGATCCGAAAGATCGGTGAAACCTATTATTTTATTTATTCCTCGTCTGTCATGCACGAGCTGTGCTATGCCACGAGCCGGTTTCCCGACCGGGAGTTTACGTACCGCGGCGTTCTCGTAAGCAACTGCGATCTACATATCGATTCGTACAAACCGGCTGAAAAACCGATGGCGTATGGCAGCAATAACCACGGCAGCCTGGTGGAGATCGGCGGCGAGTGGTACATCTTTTACCACCGGCACACGAACGGTTCGTGGTATTGCCGGCAGGGGTGCGCGGAACGGCTCGAACGTTCGGCTGACGGGAGTTTTTCGCAGGCGGAGCTTACTTCGTGCGGATTAAACGGCGGGCCGCTAAAAGGCGAAGGCGAGTATCCGGCTTATCTGGCCTGTAATCTGTTCACGGAAGAAGATTCCATTTATGTGGGCGGCGACCGGTTTCCGAAGATCATGCAGGACGGCCGGGACGGAGATGAGGAACCCGGCTATGTTGCCAATATGGAACACGGCGCGACGGCCGGATTTAAGTATTTTGATTGTCAGGGGATCCGGCGCGTCACGATCTGGACGCGCGGCTATGCCAAAGGCGTGTTTGAAGTCCGGCTGGCGTGGGACGGGCCGGTCGTGGCAGAGATACCGATCGAGTTTACGAATGTCTGGGAGCCGTACACCGCGGAAGTTGACATTCCCGATGGGGTCCATGCGCTCTACTTTACGTTTTCCGGGGATGGGAATGCGAGTTTCCGCTCCTTCCGTCTGGAAACAGCGGATTGAGGAAGGGGAGACAGATGGAGTGTTTTATGATCATCGCTTCTTTTATCGCGGCGTGTATTGCTTATGACAAGAAATGGATCAAAACAGCGATCCTGTTTTATGCGATTGCTTTTATCCTGTTGGTTTGGCAGGCAATTGATGTATGGGTGATTAATTTCAGCGTCTTTTGATGAAAGTAAAGATAAAAAACGATGAATTTGTGTCATAAATTTAGCAAAAATGGTTGACGTATCCAAATTTTATGTTATAATTATTGTTAGTGCGAAAAATACCCAAACAGTTGTATTTTGCACAATCTACAACTGGAGGGAGGTAAGGTGTGATATTATGTCAAATGTGATCGTAAAAGAAAACGAATCACTGGACAGTGCATTGCGCCGTTTCAAGCGAAACTGTGCAAAAGCGGGGATCCAGCAGGAGATTCGGAAGAGAGAGCATTATGAGAAGCCGAGCGTTAGACGTAAGAAAAAGTCTGAGGCGGCTCGAAAAAGAAAATTCAAATAATTGCACATATGATGGAAGA
Source organism: uncultured Eubacterium sp. (assembly GCA_910583555.1). Classification (GTDB taxonomy): domain Bacteria; phylum Bacillota; class Clostridia; order Lachnospirales; family Lachnospiraceae; genus Eubacterium_F. The sequence continues at coordinate 8,051 of CAJTXO010000017.1, read as the reverse complement.
GCGCAGGATCTGTGTTCTTCCTTTTTTTGCATTTTTTTGTATCAAAGCCAGGCACTCCCGCATAAAATAATACATAACCGAATGCGTACGGGGTGGAGTATGAATCCCATATCGAAAAAAATGGGCCTACAGCCTGACATACTGGATGGTGCCACCATCGTAAAGACATATGGGGATGAGTATGCCATTATCGAAAATTATAAATCGATCATTGAATACACGGATGAGACGATCAAGCTCCAGGGAAAACACGTAAAAATAATGGTGTGCGGAAATAATCTCTGCATCGAATCGTTCGAACCGGACGAATGCAGGGTATGCGGTAAAATAAATGACATCAGCCTGATCCGGTTTTAGAGGGGCTGATCGAATGGGGGGAATGAAGGTGAAATGGCTGCGGGGATACATAGACTGTAGTGTCGGCTCGGGACGGTGGGAGCGTTTTATGAACTTATGCCGGCATCACGATATTAAGCTGTGGAACGTCAGGTCAGAACAAAAACGGGTGACATTCTGCATGTACGCGAAGGACTACAGGATGCTGAAAAAATTTGTGGGAAAAACAAGTGTCGTTCCTCACATACGCAGAAAGAAGGGGCTGCCGTTCGTGTGTGGACACGCGATGCGGGACTGGACCTTTACGTTCGGCTTCATCCTTTTTTTTGTCGTGTTGCGCGTATTATCCATGTTTGTCTGGCAGATCAATTATTACGGGCAGCGGGAGTACACGCAGGAGACGATCCGCAAAGAGGTGACGGCGATGGGCGTTTATACCGGGATGCTCCGCAGCCACCTCGACTGTGACAGCATAGAGAGGAACCTGCGGGAGTGCTACGACAATATGAGCTGGGTTTCCGCCGAGGAAAAAGGCTGCGTGCTGAACATTAAAATGAAAGAAGGGACGGCGGAGAAAAAAGCCGAAGCCGGGGATACGAAGCCTTGCCACCTCGTCGCGCCGTGCCGCGGCACCGTACAGAGCATTGTCACGAAAGAGGGGACGCCGAAAGTGAAAAAGGGCTCAAAGGTCAAAAAAGGAGATGTCCTCATACGCGGCATCGTGGAGATCAGAGACGACAGCGATACGGTCGTAAAAAAGAACGGCGTCCACGCGGCCGGAGAGGTGACGATCGTCACGGAGAAAAAGTATGAAGACCGTATAAATATACGGCATATGAATAAAAATAAGACGGGAAAGGATGTAGACGTATATACGGTTCAATGCGGCGGAACCCGCTTTTCTATAAAAAATCCCTTAAAATGGTTTGATAATTCTTCCAGTTATGATATAATAAGTAGCATATGTGTGGATGAGGAATTTATCCCCCTGCAGGCAAGTTTAAAAGTGACCAGGCGGAGGTACGTAAATTACGAACCGCAGGAAGCTGAGTACACCGAGCAGGAGGCGGAAGAACTCCTGCGCCGGAAACTGGCGGCAAGAGTTATGACTTATGAGGAAAAAGGATACGAGGTAATGGACCAGACGTTTCAAATGACGAGAGAACAGGATGAGTTTGTGAGTCGCGGAAACGTCGTGATGAAAGTATCCGATATGAAACAGAAAGAGGTATCAGAAAAACAGCTGATGCTTACGAAGAGTGGAAAGGAAGAAGAACGTGATGGCACAGGAGCAGATCATACTTGATATTCCGGCAGATCATGAGAATAATATATTCGGCGGCCTGGATGCCCATTTAAAAAAGATCGAGCGCGCGCTCCGCGTCGAGGTGATCCTGCGCGACGGCTCGGTGAAAATAACCGGGGATGAACAGGCGGTAAAGGAGGCCAGGCGGGTATTCGCGGAACTGCTCGCGATGTCGCAGCGGGGCAATACGATCACCGAACAAAATGTGGACTATGTGCTCGCCCTGACGAAAGAAAAATCTTCGGTCTCCCTCGTGGATATTGATAAAGAGCTCGTCGGTTTTACGATCCAGGGAAAGCCGATCAAACCGAAGACGCTGGGACAGAAGAAATATGTGGACGAGATCCGCGAAAAAATGATGGTATTCGGCGTCGGGCCGGCCGGTACCGGAAAGACGTATCTGGCGATGGCGATGGCGATCCAGGCGTTTAAACAGGACGAAGTGGGAAAGATCATCCTGACGAGGCCGGCGATCGAGGCCGGAGAGAACCTGGGATTTCTGCCGGGCGACCTGCAGAGTAAGATCGACCCGTATCTGCGGCCGCTCTATGACGCGCTGTATCAGATCATGGGCGCGGATTCTTTCGTCAAAAATTCCGAAAAAGGGCTGATCGAGGTAGCGCCTTTGGCCTATATGCGGGGAAGGACGCTTGATAACGCCTTTATCATATTGGATGAGGCGCAGAACACGACGCCGGCGCAGATGAAAATGTTCCTCACGCGTATCGGTTTTGGCTCCAAAGTCGTCATAACGGGCGACCTCTCGCAGAAAGACCTGCCATTTGCCGCCGTATCCGGGCTGGAGCAGGCGTTGAAGGTACTGCGGGATGTGGAAGAGATCGGCGTGTCCTATCTGACAAATAAGGACGTCGTGCGGCATCCGCTCGTACAGAAGATCGTACACGCGTATGAAAAATATGAGGCGAGGGAACAGTACCGGGAAAACCGGAAGAATCAGAGGCAGAAAAGGAAGTAAGGATGACGGTATATTTTGAAGATGAGGCGATGCTTTCGTTTGATTTTGATCCGGAGCGGCAGTTGGAGCAGATCATCCCGTTCGTGCGGGACCATGTGAACTGCCCGTACGAGCTGGAGGTAAACGTGACGATGGTGGACAAGGCGGCGATACAGGAAGTCAACGCCCGGTTCCGGGATCTGTGCAGGCCCACGGATGTCCTGAGTTTCCCGATGGCCGAGTACGATAAACCGGCCGATTTTGACGGGCCGGCCTTCCTCGGGAGCCGGACGGTCGATCCGGATACGGGGGAACTCGTGCTGGGCGATATGATGCTCTGTTCCGAAATCATCAAGGAACAGGCGAAAGAATACGGGCATTCGGAAATGAGGGAATTCAGTTTTCTTGTCGTACATAGCATGCTCCATCTGTTTGGTTACGACCACATACTGGAGCGCGACCGCATCGAGATGGAAGAGGAGCAGAAGACGATCATGAATGCGCTGGGGATACGCCGTACCTAAAGAAATGAGGGAAACTATGTTAAAAGGAAAAAAGAAACTGATCATATTGACGAGCATTTGTGTCATAGCAGTAGCTGCCGCGGCGGCTGCCCTGTCTGTTTATATGGCTGGAAAAAACACGGAACCGGCACCGCAGCCGGTAGCGGAAGCGGAAGCGACGCCGGAACCCGTCCCCACGCCTGAGATCACCCCGGTGCCCACGAAAGATCCGAATGAGGGAAAGGTTAAGAGTGCTCTTACCGGGGAGTACATATCGAAAAAGAGGGCAAAACAGCGGCCATTTGCCGTTATCATCAATAACATCGAATACGCCAATCAGCGCCAGGAAGGAACTTCGCAGATCGACGTGCTCTATGAGGCGTTGGCGGAGGGCGGCATCACGCGTATGCTCGGCGTGTTCCAGGGCACGGAAAAGATCAAACGGCTCGGTTCGGTCAGGAGCGCCCGCCACTATTTTGTCAGCTTTGCCAGCGAGTGGAACGCGATCTTCTGTCATTTTGGACAAACCTCTTACGCCATATCCAAAATCGAGGAGTTAGGAGTCAATAACCTGAGCGGCCTTTCCGCGATCGGCGGCGTGGTCTACAAGAGGGACTACTCGGTCAAGGCGCCGCACAACGTCTATACCTCGGGGGAAAAGATGCTGCAGGGCGCGAAAAAACTCGGTTATTCCACAAAATTTAATGAGGAGAAGATGGCAAAACATTTTGATTTTCAGGAGGAAGATACCGAACTTCCGGCCGGAGAGGAAACGACCTACGTGTATCTGCCATTTTCGGATTACTCGACCTGTTACCTCAAGTACGATAAAGAGGCAAAAGAATATAAGAAATATGAGTACAAAACGAAACATAAGGACCACAAAAACGATAAACAGCTTTCCTTTAAAAATGTGATCGTCCAGCTCGTCAAGGAAAAGAATATTGACCGCAACGGCTACCAGCACTTGTATCTGCATAAGCGCAAGGGAACGGGATATTATATCACCGACGGCCGCAGGATGAAGATCGAGTGGAGGAAAAACGAGGAAAAAGGGACGATGTGTTATTACGATACGGACGGGAACGTGCTGCGCGTCAACCCGGGAAAGACGTATATCGCGGCATATCCGACCAGCCGGAAGGGTCTGCTGTCGTTTGAGGATAAGACAGAGAAAAAGACGGATAAAAAAACGAAGACAAAAACAAAGAAAAAGTAACGGAAGGATACCGGTATGGGCGTAAACAAGCAGGAGAAAAAACGGAGTGCCAGTTTTTTAAAACAGGGAAGCTTATTGGCGATGGCTTCCCTTGTTGTGCGTTTGATCGGCATGATCTACCGGATCCCGATGGCCAACATACTGGGAGATGGTAACGGGATCTACGCCGTCGCCTTTGATATATATGATATCATACTGATCATTTCGTCCTACAGCCTGCCGCTCGCGCTCTCGAAGATCATTTCCTCGCAGCACAGCCGCAGGGAATATAAGAACATGGGAAAGACATTCCGGCTTTCACTTTGCTTCGCGGTCGCCTCGGGCGGGATATTTGGAACGGCGCTGTTCGCGCTGGCAGGCATGATCGAGGAACATATCTATCCGGCATACGCAGGACTCCGGATTCCGCTGCGCGTGCTGGCGCCCACGATTTTCATCGTCGCGATCCTCGGAGTGTTCCGCGGCTTTTTCCAGGGTAAGAGTACGATGGTCCCGACCGCCGTTTCACAGGTGCTGGAACAGATCGTAAATGCCGTTGTCAGTGTATCGGCGGCGTATCTGTTCATGAAGTGGAATGCCGACAGCCTGGTGAGGAGCGCGTGGGGGGCCGCGGGGGGAACGCTCGGTACGTGTCTCGGCGCGCTCACAGCGCTCACGCTCGTCGTATTTGTGTACTGCATCTACCGCCCGATCCAGAAAAAAATGGAGCGGCGTGACCGCTCAAGGCGCGTGTACACGACCGCTCATATATACCGGATCCTCTTTCTGACGATACTGCCGATCATTTTGAGCCAGACGGTCTATCAGATCAGCGGCCTCATCGATTATTACCTGTTCAGTGACGTCATGGGAGCAAGGGGAGTCAGCGATAAGGTGATCTCGTCACTGACCGGTATTTACAGTTCGAATTACCGGACGCTCACGAGTGTGCCGATCGCCATCTCTACGTCGATCGCCTCGTCCATGATTCCGAGCGCGGTGGCCGCTTACACCCAGCGGGATACCGGGCAGCTCCGCTACAATATCCTCTCGGGTATCAAGTTTAACATGATCATCGCGTTTCCGTGCGCGATGGGGTATACCGTGCTCGGCCAGGGGATCGTCAGGCTTTTGTTCCCCTCGATGGATTATGAACTCGGCGGCCATCTGATGATGGCGGGTTCAGCGGCCATTATCTTTTACGCCATTTCCAACGTGACCGGAAGCGCGCTGCAGAGTATCGACAAGATGCGGATCCCCGTGATCCATTCTGCCATTTCCCTCGTGCTGCACGTTATCATCGTCATCACGCTGCTGAAATTTACCGGCCTGGGGATCTATGTGCTCATCATCGGAAATGTCACGTTCCCCATTGTCGTCGGCGTGCTGAACATCCTGGCCCTCAAGCGCTACATTCCGTCGTTCCGCCTGAAGCCGCTGAAGACGTTTTTTGTACCGCTTTCGTCGTCTCTGTGGATGGCGATCGCCGTCGTCGTCGTGTATGTGTCCATGAACAGCCTGCTCGGTATGGCGTTTGGCGCGTCCGTGGCGAATGCGCTTTCAGTCTGTATCTCGCTTCTCGTCGCCGTCGTTGTGTACTTTGTCGTCTTTTTGAAACTGCGCGGCATGACGAAACAGGAACTGTTTGACTTCCCGATGGGCCGCCGGCTCTATCTCGTGGCGAGAAAGTTACATCTTATGAAATAGTTTTCGCAGGGCATCCATGAAATAGTCGGTAAAGCCCGCTTCTCCGACCGGCTCGGCAGCTACGATCTCAATGCTGCCGATGCTGTTATTGTCATAAAAATATTCGACGGTCCCGACAACAGCGCCCTGTTCCAGCGGCGCTTTTATATTTTCCGCGTATGTGATCTTCTTCGTGATGAGATCGGGATCCGTTTCGCTCGTGAACGTGTGGGAAAATGCCATTTTTGGGGCAGTTTTTGCCGTGGTTTTTGTGCCGCCCTGAACGGGAACTTCCTCGAGCGCGCCGGCGATGTCCGGGTCTTTGTAGATGCTGCAGTTGGCAAAGCCGTAATCAAGGAGGGCCTGAGCCTCGGAAAACCGCTTCTTGTGGTCTGACGCCGCCATCACGACGGCGATCAGATCCATGTCGTTGCGGCGGGCCGTGGCGCTCAGACAGTACTTTGCTTTCGAAGTCGAGCCGGTTTTCAATCCGGTGATGCCGTCGTAAAAGCGGACGAGTTTGTTCGTATTCGTCAGCCCGAACTCGGATTCGCCTTTTTTCGTTTTGTGTGTGATCTTATCCATCCATACGGTGGAGTATTTGCTGATCTCCGGGTGTTTCGTAATGAGTTCGCGCGACATGAGCGCGACGTCGTAGGCGCTGGAGAAGTGTCCGGAGGTGATATCATCGTCCAGTCCGGTACAGTTTTTAAACTGGGTGTGCTCCATGCCGAGCGATTTCGCCTTTTCATTCATCTTTTTGACAAACGCCTCTTCCGAGCCGGCGATTTTTTCGGCCATCGCTGTAGCGGCGTCATTCGCGCTGGCGATGGAGATACATTTGATCATGTCGTTCACGGTCTGGGTCTCGTTCGGTTCCAAAAATACCTGTGAGCCTCCCATGCTGGCCGCGTATTCACTGACGGTAACGCTGTCGTCCAGTGAGATCTTCTTGCTGTCAAGCGCCTCGAAGATCAGAGTGAGCGTCATGATTTTTGTAATACTGGCAGGTACGAGTTCCTTATCTTTGTCTTTTTCGTAAAGGATCTCACCGGTCGACCCCTCGATCAGTACGGCGGAAACCGCAGATACATCCACGCCGCCTCCTGAGGCGGCGTTGGCGCCCTCCGAAGCGGTGTTTGTTTCCGCAAAAACAGGTCGTTCTGTTATGCGGGAAAAACCGGCTATGTATAAAAAACAAAACAGAATCAGGTACCATTGTCCTCGTTTTTTCATTAAAATATCTCCCGAAAAGTTTCTTTAACAAAATATATGCCGGATCAGGAAAAAAAAGACATGATTCGTCGGAAATTATCCGTCGGAGATCATCCGTCGACCGTGATCCTGCACTTGTAGACGGAATCCCCCTGCCGCACGGATATGATCGCAGTACCGGGGCGGATCGCGTATACGGTGCCGAATGGGGTGACGGAGGCGATCCGGAAATCCGAAGTGGAGTAGGTCGCCGTTTTTTTTATGCCGACGATCGTCACGGAGATCTGTTCTCCCGGTTTCATTGTGGCAGATTCGATGTTCAGCCGGTCATGGAAGCCAGTGCTCCACTTATCCGTATAGCCAAAGCGGGTATGGGGGTAGAGAAAACGGCAGAGAAGAACGAACAGCAGAATAAGGATACCTGCCTTTTTCGTCATTTTCATAGAAAAATCCTTTTTTATCATATTATGCCAACAGAAATACAGGGTGCAAACAAAAATATAAAAGCGCAATATGAAAAATAGATTAAATTTGGCAGTACGTTTTTGTTGACAAAATGGGATTTTTGACGTATGATTATGGCGTTAATCATTCTTTGTGCGCTAGCACATCTAAAAAGGAGAGAGTAAGTAATGAGACAAAACATGAAGAAAGTCATCTGCATGGCAGCCGTTGGAGCACTCACGTTAGTAAGTGTGATAGGGGACAACGTGACGTCGGAAGCAGCTGCAAAGACGAAGAAGATCGTCATGAACAAAAAGAAAGTCACCCTGGAAGCAGGAAAATCCTTTAAACTCAAACCTGAATCCGTGAACCTAATGTCTAACATAGCTACCAAATCCGCATAAATAC
>CAJTXO010000016.1 GCA_910583555.1 uncultured Eubacterium sp. | reverse complement strand
TGTAACAAAAAGAACCCCGTATTTATGCGGGTTCTGGCGTTTCGCAAACGCCTATATATACTAATAGGAGAAAGGAGAGTGCTTGAAATGTATACTGCTATAAATCTATCAAAGTATGTTGTGTCGAAGTGTATTGCCGAAAATCACCCGATCAGTAATCTTCAACTTCAAAAGATATTATATTACATTCAAAAAGATTTCCTGGGGTGCGGTCGGCTTGCTTTTTCGGATGATATTGAAGCATGGCAGTTTGGTCCTGTAGTGCCTGATGTTTATTATCATTATTGTGGATATGGCGCAATGCCGATTTCCTCAAATTATGAGAAGTTTGACGTAGAGTCTAAAGATAAAAAGGTGATAGATAATATTGTTGAGAGTAAAAGGGTTCTTGATCCATGGATTTTGGTAGCTGAGACACACAAGAAAAATGGGGCATGGGATCAAATTTATCATAAAGGATCAGGGAATCACAAGGTTATTCCTATCGATCTTATAAAGGCGGTGGGATGATTCATGGATTTGTCAGGAGAATCAAAACAAAGAGAAGAATTTCGTGGTATCCTTTATGATCTGGCAAGGTCACAGGAACTTCTTCAGGACGCTTATGATCGTTCCAATATGTATAAGCGTCTTGAAGCGCTATATGACGCGGAACCAGATGGAAAGAGGTTCAGACATTTTTACACGGATATTTTTTCTGTGTTGACGCAAATCCGCCAAAACTCCGATTTAGGCGATATCAATATATTGGGTCAGAATCTGGATGTGATAAGGAACGGTTACCAACCAAAAAACAAAGCCCCAGACGGGGAACGGATCGTTGATGTAAGTGATGCGATCAAAAAATTATATGACCATGTCAATCTTGATATTGCAAGAATTACTTATTCTGATGCCGCCGATCGACAAATATCTGGTGAATCCTCGTTGGAAAATCTCCAATCGCAGATCAATTCTTTACAGAGGGAGCTTGAAAAAGCCCATAATAGAATAAAAGAGGATTATGATGCTGCGGAGAAAAGGATTATTGAAGTGGATGAAAAATTGAATCATTCACAAAAGGAATATATTGCTATTCTTGGTATATTTGCAGCGGTTGTGTTAGCGTTTACGGGAGGGATTGCATTTTCAACGTCAGTCTTAAATAATATTGCACAAGCAAGGATTTATAGAACGGTTTTTGTTTCACTGGTAATAGGACTTGTTCTTATAAATGTATTATTTGGCTTGTTCTATTATATTAATTTTTTGGTCGGCAGAGGTGGAAAATTATTTCCACTTATCCTATCAAATATAGTCCTTATTATCCTGCTGATCATGACAGTACTGACATGGAATTTTGGCTGGGTTGAAAACAGAAATAACAGAATTGATGGAAAATCAATTGAATCAATAAGAATCAATAAAAATGCACCAATAGAAAAAGAAAAAGCTTGATTTTTTTCCAAAGTCGTGCTAAACTATCATTATGCAGATATAGTTCATTGGTAGAATGCTAGCTTCCCAAGCTGGAGAGGCGGGTTCGATTCCCGTTATCTGCTCGCATAAAAAGAGATCGTCAGCGGATGGCGATCTCTTTTCCGTTTTTATCAAACCAAGCCACCCCATTTGTCAGAATACGATCCTCATCCGACCGGATTGCCTCACAGTAATCCTGGATCGAACCAAGCCGCCGCCTAAAGGCCATCCCGCCACCGAGCAGATGTTTGGTATGTATATCGGAACCGGCCGTCATCGGTAGATGGTGTTCCCTGCTGTACGCGATCGCCCGTTCGTCGAACGCCGGATCATTATGGCTTGGACTGCGCGGATTCGAGTGCGTCGCGTTGATGCCCTCCACACCGTCTACATGATCCGGAAAAAGGCGGACCTGCGGGATATACGGTTCTTCACGGAACGGATGGGCGTGTATGACAATGCCGCCGGCTTCGTGCACCAGAGTGTACTGCTCTTCGACCGTGGCGTTTTCAATCTCGGGGTGGGAGATGAGCCAGTCCTTCTCGACGCCGTAAATGAGAAATTCTGTCCCGCGGTAGCCGGCCTCGTAGCCGAAAAACACGTCAAGTCCGAGGCGGCCGCCCCACCGCCTGGCTTCCTCAAACGCCTGCCAGTACTTTTCGATCCACTGATCCCAGGGCAGCGCGCGGTCGATGCAGGTGTTTCCGTGCCAGTTGTGATTGGTGACGATGATACCGGTATACCCGGCATTTTTGCACGCTTTTGTCATTTCTTCTCCCGTGGAGACGGCGCAGGAACTCGCTTCGCTCGTGTGGAGGTGCGTTTCATATAAAAATGGGTATTCTTCTAAAAGTTCCATGAAAAAACTCCTTTTCTCCTAAAATGTACAATAGATGAAATTTATCGATAAAAGTCTGTCACAAAGACAAAGCAACGGTACGGAAGGGCGCGACAGACTTCTTTGGCAGCTTTTGCTTTGTCAGCATCGTCAAAAATACCGAAAACAGTGGGGCCGCTTCCGCTCATCAGCGAGCCGAGCGCGCCGTTTTCCAGCATGGTCTGTTTGATGACCTCGATTTCCGGGTGCGCGGGTATCGTCACGGTTTCCAACAGGTTTCCCATGTTCTCGCACAGACGGCGCAGATCGTTTTTGCGGATGCAGTCGATCATCGTATCAATATCCGGATGAACGGTGTGTTCGTCCAGTTTCAGGTTGGAATAAACAAATTTGGTGGAGATGTGGGAAACGGGTTTCGCGATCAGGACATAACAGTCCGGAGCGTTCGGGAGCGGTGTCAGGAGTTCCCCGATCCCCTCGGACAGCGCGGTGCCCTTCATGATACAGTAAGGAATGTCCGCGCCCAGCTGGACACCGCGTTTCATCAGTTTCTTTGCCGAAAGCCGCAGATCAAACAGCCGGTTCATGGCCAGCATGCACGAGGCGGCGTCGGTGCTCCCGCCGGCCATACCGGCGGCCACGGGAATCCTTTTATCCAATCGGATATCCAGTCCGTCCGTGATCCCGAATTCATCCATCAGGAGTTTGGCGCTCTTGTAAACGAGATTGTCTTCGTTGACGGGAAGAAAACTGAGGTTTGTCGTGAGACGGATCCCGGGCGTTTTTGATTTTGTCAGGGTCAGACGGTCAAACAGGCGGATGCTCTGCATGATCATTTTTACTTCGTGATAGCCGTCTTCCCTTTTTCTTATGACATCCAGGCCAAGGTTAATCTTAGCCGGGGCATTGATCCATGTGGAGTCCATAGGCAGCACATCCTTTCATATTAGAATTTATTATAACATTTGTTCATTGAATAAAAAAGATATAATTGGAAAAAATGTTGATAAAGATTTTTAAATGGAGGGAACGATGAGAGACAAATTAAAGAAAGTGGGATTTGTGACAGCGGTGCTGTTCGTGTGCGGACTGATGTATTTTTACGGGAAGGCGATGGACGAGCAGAAAATGCAGCGGGAAATCGCGAAAGAGGTCATCCGGCTCCATGTGGTGGCGAACAGCGACAGCGGGGAAGACCAGAAGCTGAAACTGGAAGTAAAAGAAGAAATCCTCTCCCTTTTGCGGGAGCAGATGCGGGAGGACGAGACCGTTACGGCGGCGCAGCAGACGATTCGGGATCACCTGAATGAGATCGAGGAGGCAGCGGGGCGCTACATACGGGATATGGGTTATGATTATCCGGTGACGGCGGAACTGGGCACTTGTTATTTTCCGGTAAAGGAGTATGGAGACCTGACATTTCCGGCGGGGGAATATAAGGCGTTGAAAGTAAATATTGGCAGATCGGAAGGAAAAAACTGGTGGTGTGTCATGTATCCGACGCTCTGTTTTGTGGACAGCACGTACCAGATCGTACCGGAGGAATCCAAAGAAAAGCTGAAGGAGAACCTGACGGAAGACGAGTACGATTCCCTGTTGTCGGGCGGGGAGGATGTGGAGTATGGATTTAAGATCCTAGATGTGTTGTCCGGCATTTTCAACTAGCCCGGCTAAAGGTTTCGCTGTTTTGGCCGAAATATATAGTAGCGAAACTTTAGAGAGTGAGTGTGAAATCTATGATCATCCATGCAAATAGCAAGATTTCCATTGACTTTAATGACAGCGACCGGGCAAAAGGGCCGGGCGTGTCAGTACAGAATGCCACGGACGGCAGTATTCCCCATGTCGGGATAGAGTTTACAAGGGATTGTGCGGTACAAAAGGATATGGAAAACAGTATCGTTTATACCGATGCGAATGACAATAAGAAGCGTATTGTAGAGGAAGTGGCGGAAAATCTGCCGGCTGAAGAGTTCGATCCAGCAGATTTTATCAGTAAAAGTATGACTGGTAAAGACGCTAAAGCGGTGGAAGACGAGGGGTCGATACTGGAAGAATACGTGGCGGGGTCGTTAGAGCGCGCCATCGAGAGAGTCAAGGGCCAGCGGCAGGAGCAGGAAGAGGCCCTAGGACGCCAGGTGGAAAAACAGGAAGACGCGCAGGAGTTTTTCGGAGAGATGGAAGAGCGCATTCAGGAGGCAGTCCAGATGGCGGCGAACCTTCCGGGGATTTCCGAGGCGGCGGCCAAATATTTTCTTGACAATCACCTTCCGTTCAGCCCGCAGAACATAAAAAATTGCGGTTCCGTGACGGAACCTGCTACATATAACCGAGACAGGGCTGCGTTTGAGGAAATGAAGCCGCAGATTGAAGCGGCTGTTATAAACAGCGGCTTAGAGGCGGGAGAAGAAAATCTGGAGGCGGCAAAGTGGCTGTATGAGCACGATGTGCCGGTGACAGGTGAAAATATACGGGCATATGAAACTCTTCGGGATCTGGAAGGGGTTTCTTCTGATGTTTTGGCGGAGCGGATCGAGGATGCGGTACTGGATGGAATTACGCCGGAAGGCGCAGATCTGACCGTGCCTTCGAGGAGGGAAGTTTCGGAGCGTCTCTCCCGTCTGTGTGAGACGGACGACGATACGCTGCGGACAGTATACTGGACGGAAGCCGATCTGATCAGGGCAAAGAGACAGTTAGAAGAGATCAGGCTGACGATGACGATTGACGCGGCGCGGACGATGGAGAGCAAGGGAATCCATCTCGAGGTCGGCAACCTGATGGAGATCGTCGAGGAACTGAAGGCGATGGAACAGGCGGCAGCGCAGGAGATGCTGACTGCGGCCGGGGTCCCGGCAGATGAGGAAAATATAGAGATCGCGGTTACGGCACTGCAGGCGGGGCGGGATATTCTGCGGGCACCGGTTTCTGTTTTGGGAGAGTCGATTGCCACGGCAGACGAGGACACGATCGTGGACCTGGCAGCTGCCGGAAATGACGCCCGAAGCCGGCTGGCGGCGGCAGAGTCGTACGAGGCGGTGGGAACCGAAGTGCGACGTGATCTGGGCGACTCGATACAGAAAGCATTTTCGCATGTTGGGAGCCTTCTGAAAGAAATGGGACTTCCCGCGACGGCGGCGAATGAGCGCGCGGTCCGGATCCTTGCGTATAACCGGATGCCGGTCACTGAAGAAAATATCCGTTCCATGAAGGAATACGACGATAAAGTGACATCGATCGCGAAAGGCTTGAAGCCGGAAGTGGTGACGGAACTGATCCGCAGACGGGAGAACCCGCTGGAAATGGATTTAAATGAACTGGATGAAAAAATCTCTGAAATCCGGGCCGAACTTTCCTCGGATGATATTTCATTTCGCAAATATTTATGGAAGCTGGATCACAGCGGAGCCGTTACGCCAGAAGAGAGAAAGAGTATGATCGGGATCTACCGTCTGCTCGATAAGGTTGAAAAGAGTGACGGCGCGGTGATCGGGCAGGTGATCAAGGACGGACGAGAGTTGTCATTTTCGTCCCTGTTGTCTGCTGTGCGCTCGCGGAAGGCGCAGGGAATCGACCAGTCGGTCGATGACGATTTCGGCGGACTCGAGCAGGTGGTGAAGAGCGGGGAGAGCATCAGCGAGCAGATTGGAGCGGCTTTCGCGAACCATGTTGCCGCAAACCTGCAGAAGGAACTTTCGCCTGCCGTACTAAAAAAGAAAAAAGATACGTTTATGGAAGAGCCGCTTGAAGTGATTTTGGATGAATGCGCGAGCGAGACAGAGGCGTTACAGGAAGAGGCCGGCTATTATGAGCAGGTTGCTTCGGAAGTGCGGGAAATGGCGGCAGAGAGCGACGCGCAGGTTCTGGAATTTTTGAAACAGCTTGAGATTCCGGACAGTTTGATCAACATACACTGGATGAAGTCCTATCTGGAACGGAGCGGAAGGTCATTCCTCAAACTCTATTCGAAAGAAGAGAGTGAAAAGATCGTGGATGCGCTGGATGATCCCGAGAAACTGCAGGAAGTATATGAGGAAATCGACGGGATCCACGAAGAACAGCTCGCGGAGAGGAAGGCGGAGCCGGATGTCAGTTATGAGGATGTGAAAGAGATTGCCCGTATGGCGAGTGGCGTTTCCTTCTACCGGCAGATGCGCAGTTTCCAGAAATACGAGGTGCCGATCTACACCGAACAGGGCATGACGGCGTGCAGCATTACGGTGAAGCAGGGCTGGGGATCCGAAAAAGGGACGGTGGAGATCACGATGGACCTGCCGGGGAAAAAGGATTCGGTGGGAAGTACTCAGTCGACGCCAGTTCAGTCGACGCCAATTCAGTCGACGGCAATTCAGGCAACGCCAATACAGGCGACTTTCAAGGTCGCTGGTGATCGTGTATCCGGTTTTGTGACGAGCGAGGATGAAGAAGCACTCCGGGTGTGCGGGGAAATGTTTACTCAATTTGAAAAGGATTTGGAAATGAATGGTTTCACGATGGAGCGTGGGGATTTTGCGAATGGCAGAAGAAATTCATTTCATTCAGGTAATAGATTTGATGAAACGGCTGCGAATGACAGACTTTATCTCGTAGCGAAACTATTTATTCAAAATGTGCAGAGAAAGGACGAACAAGAATGAAGATAAACACGAATATTTCAGCTATGCTTGCCAGCAGTCACTTAAACCGGACGCAGGATAACCTGACGACGAGCCTGGAAAGGCTTTCTTCGGGATACCGCATCAACAAAGCGGCAGACGATGCTGCCGGTATGGCGATTTCACAGAAAATGCACGCGCAGATACGCGGACTGGAGAGGGCTTCCCGTAATGGCGCGGACGGCGTTTCGTTCATACAGACCGCAGAGGGGGCGCTGACTGAGACGGATAACCTGCTCCAGAGGTGCCGCGAATTGTCCGTTCAGGCGGCAAACGGCGGCGCGTTGACGATCGAGGATAAAGAGGCGATCCAAAAGGAAATCGATTCTCTCATGGAAGAGATCGATCGTCTGGCATCTGATACCGAATTCAATACGAAGAGCATATTGGATGGAAGCTGCTGTCGTCAGACGTCGTCCAATAATGTCGGCGTAAAAGTGATTTCCATGACGGACTACGTTGGATTGACGACATACGGACTTACCGTGGATCGGCAGGCGACACAGAGTACGTTTACAACAGGGGCGCTCGGCATGGCAGCAGGTGATGAATTTACCGAGGAAGGTCAGATTCAGATCAATGGCGAGATTATCCGGATCAATTCGGGTGAGACGCTGGAGGATGCGTATGCAAAGATCCGTGACTGCTGTGAGAGCATGAATATTGATGTGAAGCCGGTGGACGGTGCTGGTGTGGAGGTGGAGATCGGCGCGGCGTCAGCATTATTTTTTGAATCCAAGCTTTATGGTGCCCAGCATACGATCGAGGTGACGACGGACAGTCCGGTTTTAGCGGGCCTGCTCGGCGTGACCGGCGGTACGTATGTACCAGGAGAAGATGCGGAAGTTACGATTGACACGGGAAGTGATTCCGGGTTTTCGAAAACGGCGACGACGTTTATTGAGGGCGGCCGTGTGACAGTTTCTGACCGTGACGGTTTCTGCATGATTTTTGATGTCTCGAAAGCAGCGGCGGGCACGGATGCGGATGTGACCGTACTGGATGCTGGTTTTGTTGCTATCCAGATCGGTGCCAATGAGGGGCAGACAATTGATATTTCGATACCGCCGGTTACATGTAAATCGCTGAATATCGAGTACTGTAATGTATGTACCGTGGCAGGTGCTTCGGATTCGATCAGCAAATTCAATGCCGCGATCGAGGAAGTGGCGGCGATTCGCGCGAAGCTCGGCGCGTATGAGAACCGTTTGGATTCCGCGACGACGAGTCTTGATATTACGTCCCAGAACCTGACGGAGGCTTGCTCGCGGATCGAGGACGTGGATATGTCAGCCGAGATGACGAGTTATACACAGCTCAGTGTTCTTGCACAGGCGGGAACATCCATGCTTGCACAGGCAAATAATCGTCCGCAGACGATTCTCCAGCTGCTTCAGGCGTAATCACCGGATGCTGGCAGAGGCAGCGAAGACAGAAAGGACGGGTGCCGTTGGAACGGGAACAGTTAAATGCCTATGCGGCCAGAGTGGCGCAGGCGAATCGAAGTGAACTCGTAGTGATCATATATGAGGCGTTTTTAGATAGTGTAAAGGACGGTAGAGAATTTTTAAAAGAGGGAGATCTTCCCGCCTGCAGGCGGGAGATCGACCGGGCGAAAGGCTTTCTCACCGAGTTGATGGGAAGTTTGGATTTTCGTTATGAGATTTCCCATTATTTGCGCAGACTTTATGTATTTGCCTATCAGGAGTTGTGCCAGGGTGTTGCCGAGCGGGAGGAAGTGCGGCTCTCCCATGCTTCTGATATTATCGAAAAACTTCTTCCGGCGTTCCGTGAGGTGGCGGCTCAGGATGCGTCGGCCGGGGTCATGGCGAATACGGAAACGATCTATGCGGGACTTACATATGGCAGAGGCAGCCTGAACGAGAATGTCGATGTCGATGTAAACCGCGGATTTCAGGCATGAGTGTTGAAATGAGGGCACTCATGCCTGACTTTTTGACAGATTTTCTACTTTCCGCATCTCTTTGAGTAAATACTTGTACCGGTATTGAATGGCATTTACCTCATAGATACAGCTATCGACCAGATCCGGGTCGCAGGCATACTCAAAATTGGAGTGGGCATTTGCCAGCGATTGCTTTATGTCCTCGATTTCATTTAACAGTTCTTCCCGTGTGAGAAGAAGGTTGTCCGGTTTCTTTTTCATACCAATCCCCCTTTGATTCTATTTTAAGTGTATTAGTATGCAGAAAATGTCGAAAAATATGAGATTTTTGACATTTTTGTTTTTCTATTTTTTTCGTATTTGTAGTAAAAGTATAACCTTGTTCAAGAAATATATTCCATTTTTTTCAAAATAAGTATTGACAAAAGATTGGTCTGCATGATAGTATATGAATCACAACAAAACAGGAGGTGGCAGTATCGGAAGTCAGGAATTGATCTTCCTCGTTCTGTTACCGGCATCACTTTTTGACCTGTATCAGTACCGGGTACCAAATGCGATCATCGGGATCGGTTTGGTCCTCAGCCTGTATGACAATATCTGGCAGCATGGGATATTGGGTATCGGGTCATTTTTACTCAAATGTCTGTTTCCGTTTGTTGTCTGTTTTATCTTTTATCTGTTCCATGTACTGGGAGCAGGTGATATCAAGATATTTTCCATAATCTGCAGCTATTTTAACGTTGAGTACTGTGTCCGCGTCATGGCGGTCTCGCTTTTGATCGGAGCACTGTTATCTCTTTTTAAGATGATTCTACAAAAAAGTTTCATTCGCCGTTTTCGGCACTTTTCAATGTATGTAAAGAACCTGATGTCGGGAGGACCGATCAGGGCATATTACGACCTCAAAACATGTGGGGATGAAGGAGTCATTCCCTTTACTATATGTATTACACTGGCGGTCATAATATGCACGACAGGCAGGTAAGTAAAGAGAAATTTTCAATCAGTCAAGTGGCGCAGGAGCGTGTGCGCACGAAAAAATGAAGGGGGTGTTCAGTATGGATCAGATCAGATTGCTGATTTGTACGAAGCAGAAAGACTATGGGGAAAAGCTGCTACGGTATCTTTCCGCGCAGCGGAATCCGGATATAGAGGCGGAACTACTCACGGCTGACACGGAGGAGGCAGTCGGAGCCATTATGGAAAAGACAGGAACGGAACAGAATGTATGTGTGATCTCAGATGACACAGAAGTACTGGAGCATGTGGGATGCCAGACGGTAACCCTTGTGTCGTCGCCGGAGGCAGAGGGGAAACGAGAAATCTTTATGTATCAGAGGGCAGAGGATATTTACCGGCAGATCCTGTCGTTAACAGGGATACCGGTGAGGAAGGAAGCGCGGGATCCGGAACTGACAGTTCCGAAAGTGACGTGCGTGTACGCACCCGGAGAAAGTGAGGAAAAGACGGTTTTTGCCCTGCGCACCGCAATCGACCGCTCGGAGCGTGGGAGCGTGCTCTACATCAATTTATGCGGTTTTCCCCTTCTTTTTCGCGAGGAACAGGAAGGGATTTCAAATCTGATGTTATGTAATGAATTGGAGGTATTTGAGGAGAGGCTGAGGGAACTGGCATTCAGTGCCGGGCAGATTTCGGTACTGGCGCCGGCCGGGCATTTTCGGGATTTGTTTGATTTTTCACAGGAAGAAGTGAGGCGGTTTATCACGTATATGAAGCAACAGACTTTGTATGAGGCAGTTGTGATCGAACTGGGGCAGCTTTTTGATTTTACATTTGTCCTATTGGCGGAAGCGGATGCTGTGCTCATGCCGCAGGAGCCGGGGATACTGGCGGAAAGAAAGCGTCAGCTTTTCTGCGGGTATTGCCGCAGGGAGGGACAGGAAGCTGTTTGGGAACGGATCAAGTTTATGCCGGTGGCTGCGCACTGCCCGGAAAACTGGGATGAAATACTGCGCATAGTAGGCGCGGACGGGGAGGAGGGAAACCGAGATGGAGGAAAAAAGCCAAAAAGAGAAAATAAGAGGGTTGGTTTTGGATCAGGTACCGGCCGATGAGGAGATGGATGAGAATCGCTTACTCGATATTATTGATGAGAATATCAGGCGCAGCAGCCAGGGGGAATATATACGGTATGCGGAAAAAAAGCGGCTTCGCAGAGCAATCTTTAATTCTATGAGAAAACTGGATGTGCTTCAGGAGCTGATCGAGGATCAACAGATCACGGAGGTCATGGTAAATGGGACAGATCATATTTTTGTTGAAAAAGAGGGACGGCTTATGGACAGCGGGCAGACTTTTGAGTCGGCGGAACGTCTGAATGATGTCGCCCAGCAGATCGCTTCGGCGGGAAACCGTATCGTAAACGAGACAAACCCCATCCTGGATGTGCGCCTGGCCGATGGTTCCCGCGTAAATATCGTGATGCCGCCTATCGCGATGGAGGGGCCTGTGATCACGATTCGAAAGTTTCCGAAAGACCCGTTGACGATGGAGAAACTGATAGAGATGGGGGCGATAACGGAAGAGGCGGACGATTTGCTGCGCAAGCTCGTTAAAGCGAAGTACAATATATTTATTTCGGGCGGGACGGGCGCGGGAAAGACGACATTTTTAAACATTCTGTCCAATTATATCCCAGAGGACGAACGGGTGATCACGGTGGAAGATTCTGCGGAACTGCAGATCCGGAATGTCAGGAATCTTGTGCGTTTAGAAGCGAGAAATGCCAATGTCGAAGGAAAGAATGAGGTTACGATAAGAGATCTGATCCGCAGCGCCCTCCGTATGAGGCCTGATCGCATCATCGTTGGAGAGATCCGCGATTCGACGGCAATTGATATGCTGACGGCGATGAACACCGGGCATGACGGGAGCCTGTCTACCGGCCACGCGAACAGTCCGCAGGATATGCTGAACCGTTTGGAGACGCTTGTCCTTATGGGAATGGATATTCCGCTGGACGCGATCCGCCAGCAAATCTCATCCGCCATTGATATCGTGGTACATCTGGGACGGCTTCGTGACCGGAGCAGGAGGATACTGGAAATTTGTGAGGTGGGTGGAGTGGAGCAGGGAAACATCCGGATGTTCCCGCTGTTCTGGTTTGAGGAAAAGGGGGAAAGAGATGGAAGGATCGAGGGGGAGCTCGTGCACACAGGGCACAGGCTGATTCGCAGCGATAAGTGCAAAAAAGCCGGGATACAGGAATTTATGTGCGGTATCATGTAGTATCATGTGTCAGGTCGGTGTACTGTGATACACTGACGAATAGAAACGGGAAGGGAGGAAAACAGATGGACTATAACCAGTATATTTATACGAAATGGGAGGTGATCCGTTACGGATTGTGCGGGGGAGCGGCGGCGTTTGTCATATTGATGCTGTTTTATGACAATGTGATCGTATGCGGTTTTGGCGCGGCAGCGGCAAGCGCACTGTTCCTCAAATATTACCGCCGTATCCTTATGGAAAAACGCCGCTGGCAATTGACTGTCCAGTTTAAGGATGCCACGGAAAGCCTGGTATCGGCGCTTGTGGCAGGGTATTCGCTGGAAAATGCCGTCCGTCAGGCGGAAAAGGATTTGAGGATGATGTATGATCAGGATGATATTATTATGATCGAATTTTCACAGATGATACACAAGATGGATCTAACGGTGCCTGCTGCCGAACTTCTAAGGGATTTGGGGACCAGGAGCGGCATAGAGGATATCCGGACATTTAGTGAGATTTTGATGACAGCGAGAAAAACGGGAGGGAATCTCGTTCAGGTCATGAGGCGGACATCGGGCAATATCGCGGAGCGGATTGAGATGAGACGGGAGATCGAGACGCTGATTGCGGGAAAAAAGATGGAATCTAACTGTATGACAGCAATCCCGCTTCTGATCATCGTTTATCTGCGTATCTTTTCTCCGGGATTTCTCGATCCGCTATATCACAATCTGCTGGGAATTTGTGTGATGACGGGTGCGCTGGCGGTTTTCACAGCCGCATTTTTGTGGGGACAGAAACTGATGGGCATACGGTTTTAGGGGGGATACGTCATGGAAAAGTATATGATCTACATAGAAAAGGCGATGGACGCCCTGCATTTGGAACGAGTGTTGAAAAAAGATACCAAAACGTTAGAAATGGTAGAAACGCTGTACCGGAGGCAGGATAAGCGGGCTAAATTTACGGAGATCTGGTGCCGGCGGCTTTTTATAATAGCGGCAGCGGCAGGCGTGTCGGTGCTTGTCCTTCTTGTGTGTTTCAGTCAGGAGGCGCCGGAAGCGGTTATCGTAAAAGATCAGTATCTGCATATCAGGGCTGGCGAAGAACAGGTCACATTCGGCGTGGAGGCAGAAACAGAGGCCGGGCCTGCTAAGGCGGAGATCACGGTAGGCGTCGGGACAGAAGACGAAGCGGAACACGCAGAAACAGCGGCGACCCCGGATCCCCGTGAGGTTTTTGCGGCGAACATAAGGGAGGCGGTTGAAAACGCCATTTCTTCAGAGCGTGCCACCGAGGGAGAACAGGATGTACTGCTTCCGGAAATGGTGTCCGGGAAAGAGGTAAGATATAAGGATCCTGAATTTGAAAAAGATTACAATGCGTTTTATCTATGCCTCGTTGTGCTGGTTCTGCTGCCCGCCTTTTGGAGACGGGAGCGGCAGGAAAAGTTAAAGGAGAGAGAAAGCCAGCTGCTGCTCGATTATCCGGAACTGGTAAATAAGGTCATGCTGCTGTTAAGCGCCGGCCTGACTGTGCGGGGGTGTCTCGAGCGGATTGGGGAAGAATACTGCAGCCGTATCCGGAAAGGGGGTGAGAGAAAGTATGTGTATGAAGAAATCTGTTTTTCCTTACAGGAAATGGAACATGGCGTATCGGAAACGATGGCGCTCGAATCGTTTGGCAAACGGTGCCGGCTTCTTCCATACCTGCGGTTTGCTTCGATGCTGAACCAGAATATCCGCAAGGGTTCCGAGGGATTGATATCATTACTGGAAGTTGAGGCGGTTGAGGCGTTTGAAAAGCGCAAGGAACAGGTTAAGATCATGGGAGAGACGGCGGGAACAAAGCTGCTTCTTCCGATGGTGCTCATGCTGGGCGTCGTCATGGTTATCATCGTTGTTCCGGCATTTATGACAATGTAAATGAGAAAATAAGAAAATGAAAAAAGGAGGAATTCAAATGGGAGTAATAACAGAGTTTTGGAAAGATGAAGAGGGGATCGGCGTGGTGGAGATCATCCTGATCCTGGTAGTACTGATCGCGCTCGTACTGCTGTTTAAGGAAAAAATCACAGCAGTAGTAAATAAGGCTTTTTCAGCTTTTGAAAAGGACTCGGGGAGTATTATCAAATGATTGCGGAGAATAGAAAAGCCGGGGGATCGATCACTGTATTCCTGTCATTGACGCTCGTTATCATTATGGCGCTTTTGGGGACGATGATCGAGGTGACACGGGGGAAGGTGTGCCGTATCCAGGGGAGGCGGGTGATGAAGCTGGCCTCGGACGGTCTGATGACGGAGTACAGCAGGCCGTTGTTTGAAAACTACAACCTGTATTTTCTGGAAAATGCGGGAAAGCCATTTGCGGACAGTGTAGCGGAATATGCTTCGGGAACATCGGAATCAAATTCTCTTTTTCCGGACAGCATGGATGTGTATCTGGGCACGCTCGAACGTGTGACAGTGGACGGGGAGAGATACGCCGGCGACGATGGCGGGGCTGCTTTGCAGGAGCAGATCGTGTCGTATATGAAGCGTAGGATATCGGCTGATAAAGTAAAAGCTTTTTTGCGGAAGACCGATGAGATGCAGCCGCTCAGTGACCGCGAGGAGGAAATAGAACAAAAGGTGAAACAGGAAAAGGAAGCGGTCGGGGAGTGCAGGAGCTTGTTAGAACTGATGCGCCTGATCGATGGCGTGGACTGTTCCGGTGGAGCAGTAAAAGGGCAAAAGTACTTTGTAAAAATGCTTTTTGCCGGGGAGAAGAAACCGGGAAAGTTTGGGATTTCAGAGGCTGTTGTCTGGAACGCCATCAAAAAGAAGGTGTCGGATGTATCGGATTTTTTAGATCATCTGCAGGAGGAAGCAAAGAAGCGGGAGTTTGCCGTTCTCGTTCGGGAGACGCTGGAAAAGACGAAAGAAGCACTTCGGATCGTAACGGAAATGGGCGCCCCTCAGCTGAAGAAGATGAATGTGTCAGGAGATGCGGCTCGTGTGCTCTCGTCAAACCGCGGCATATTAGAAAAAACAGGTGAAATGCTGAGTCAGGAAATGACGGAGCAGACGGCGGCGGAATTAAAACGGATGTGGAAAGCATATGATGTGTCCGGCATCGCTTTTGATTATGCAGGGATCAATGAAAAGGGCGGTGCGGAAAGCCCGATGAGTGTATTCTCTGATGCTGTTTCCGGAGGATTGCCGAAGCTCGTTTTGAAAAAGGATTTCAACATCTCAGATAAGACAGTGAAAGATCCGGATCACTACCATTCTCTTTATGCGGCGGATAAGTCTGCAAGGAAAAAGGAAGTGGATGGTGTGGCTGCTTTTGCCAAAGAAGAAGAGGTTGATTTTCAGGGAGTGGCAAAAGGGTTCGCGAAAACGGCGGCTTCAGATGTTATGCTTTGTGAGTACCTAAAGCGTTATTTCTCTTCGGTACAGACGAAGGCTGGTGCCAATAAGCGGCTGGATTACGAGTGGGAATACATATTGTGCGGCAAAGGAAGCGACAAAAAGAATCTGGATACCGTCATAAACCGCCTGGTACTGCTGCGGAGTGTGATCAATACGGCAGCGCTCTTTTCCTCGTCAGAAAAGCGGGAAACCGCGTACGCAGCTGCATTGGCAGTAGTCGGTTTTACGGGGATGGAACCATTGATCCGGTTTACGCAGACGCTGTTTTTAGTGCTGTGGGGTATGACGGAATCACTTGTAGAAGTGGCGGCCCTGTTACAGGGGAAAAAGGTTCCGGTCATCAAAACGGCGAAAGATATCGTGGTGAAATTCCCGGAACTTTACCGGATTGGTCATGCTTACATTATGGAAAAAGCGGACCAGTTACCTAAAAAGAATGGCCGGTGTTTCGGATATACAGACTATGTGCTATTACTTATGGCAGGAATCGGACGAGATGTCCGGTATCACAGGATGATGGATCTGATGGAGTGGAACATCCGTGATCACGAGTATTCCGGGTTCTGTTTCGGACAGTGTGTGGATTCTTTTAAGGTGACGGGACAGTTTTCTTACGGGACTAAATGGTTCCGCCTGCCCCTGATCCAGCGTATGACGGGCAGGGAAGGGGATGGCTTTCAACAGGAAGTTACAGTGGACGCCGGTTATGTGGCGAAGTAAGCAGAACTGACGATTTGTATGTGCGGGGCACACAAAAGTACTCTATCAAACAATTAAAAATAAAGCGAAAGGGAAAACCACCACACCAATCATATGAATAGAGTACTTTTTTGTGTCCCGCATCAAACAGGGGGAGAGGCTTTTGCAACATTATTTTTGGCGGCGTGAGCACAAAAGGGCATCAATGACTGTAGAAGCGTCATTGGTTCTTCCGATTTTTCTTTTTGCGGCGTTGTCTATTTTATCATTTAACAAGCTTATTTTATATGAGGAACAGGTACAATGGGCGCTTGCGAGGGTTGCGCGGGAGGCTTCCGCGGAATACGCGGCGATGGACAAGTCGTTTGTGATCAGCCCGGCGTATCTGACGGGAAAGATGAATTTGTACTTGAAAGGGGAAGATCTGAATGTCAGTATGATGCGTTCAAAATTTGAACCGGAGACCGATGAAATGGATCTGATCGCGGATTTTGAGGTAGAGGCTCCGTTTCCCATCGTATTTAAAAGACATTTTCATTTTACGGAACAGATCCATACCCGCGCTTTTACGGGGGTGAAGACCAGACAGGATGGTGCGGACGGAGATAAGGACGCCGTTGTATATGTGACAAAAACGGGTAGCGTATATCACCGGAGTTTGTCATGTGCCTATCTGAAGCTTCATATTTCACAGGTCAGTTATGGGGAGCTGGCTCATCTGCGGAGTGAGAGCGGCGGGAAATATTATGAATGCGAGAGCTGCTGCCGGGGAACGTCTTTTGACGCCGGCGACAATGTATTTATATGCAGTTACGGAGACCGCTTCCACAGCTGCCGGACATGCAGGAACTTGAAACGGAGTATTCGCGAGGTTCCACTGTCCGAGGCAGCGGGACGGCTTCCGTGCAGCAAATGCGGAAAGGAGTAAAAAGATGGCGGGATATATCATCGTATTTATCTATTTAGGTATAATGTCGGTGTATGATATAAAAAAAAGAGAGATCCATCTTCCGTTTACAGCGGTGGCAGCGCTAATGTTGTCGAGCCGGCAGATTTATCTTGTGTGCCGCGGCGAAGTTTTGCTGCAAAGCGCATTTTTAGGCGTTGTAATCGGAATCGTGTTAGTTGCGATCAGCTTATTGACGAGAGGGGAGATCGGTGTCGGCGACGGCATTCTGTTTATGATCTGCGGATTGCTGTTTGGATTATACGAAAATCTCGTTCTGCTCTTTCTATCATTGGTGTTTACGGCGATGGTCAGCGGGGCGCTCATTTTGACAAGGCGCGCCGGCAGAAAAGATACCCTGCCGTTTGCCCCGTTTGTTTTTGCCGGATTTGGAGTGATGTGTATATGGAAAATATTTGCTTAATTGGGCGGAAGGCGTCTCTTACGGTAGAGGCAGTTTTCGTCATTAACATAACGATATGGGTGCTGGCGGCAGTTTGTTACGCGGCGGTATATTCGCATGACCGGACGGCGATGTTTACGATGGCGGAGCATTATATCGAACAAGCGGTGGAGGACGGAAAGAAATTTACGGTGTCTGATATCGAAAACGGCATGAGGCAATATATAAATGAGCATCTCTTTTTGTGCCGGGCAGACAGTGTATCGGTGAAAAAGGAGTTGTTGTCGGTGCGTGCAGACATTACGTTTCACGCGGAGGTGAGTGTTCCATTTATAAGAAGGCTGTTGACGGGAGAGAAGGGGAGAAAGATCTCGGTCTCCCACGAACTGCTGTTTGCGCCGGAATATTTGTGGAATAGCAGGGAGATCAGGGAGAAAAAATAGATGAAGGGAGAAGGCGTTGCGATGGAAGAAGTGATGAGTGTGGAAACAGAGATCGTGCAGGAGTTTACAGGGCGTTATCTGAAAATCACGGCAGAGGGAAAAGGAAATGATCTTGGTGAAAAAATGCTGAGATACAATAAAATAGAAGGAATTTTGGGAGCAGAAGTACAGCAGATCGATGATATGCTGCAATATCTTTATGCGATTGGGGATCGGATCCCGCTTTCTGATCTTCTGAAAAAAGGCTTATTTACAGCGGATGATATAAGATCCCTCATGTACCAGATCATACGCCTGATCGAACTTGCCGGCGAATATTTTTTGGACGAGAAAGATATGATCCTGCTGGGGGACTGTATGTTCTGGGATGAGTCTGAAAAAAAGCTTTCAGTCGTTTATCTCGATGGTTACCAGCGCGATGTGGGAAAAGGGATTTCCGGTATATTGGAAACGTGTATGGATCATATGAACCATAAAGATAAAGAACTCGTTTTCCTGGTCTACGGACTTCATAGAATAAGCAAGGATGGGAATTTCTGTCTGAACCGCCTAATTGAAGAACTCGGTGGAAAATCGTCTGTCAAAAGGACAAGGGGCGGCGTGGAGAAGAATGGGAGCAGAGTGGGGAATGACATGGGGAGCACGGAGGATGACATGGAAAGCAGGGAAGCGATCGGCAGGTGGGATGAGGCCGGCAGGTGGAATGATGCTGTCGGGCGGGAAGGGATTGTCGAAAAGGATGAGGTTGTCAGATGGGAAGGGATTGTCGGAAAGGATGAAGGTGTCAGATGGAAAGAAGGTGTCAGGCGGGGAGAGGCTATCGGACAGGAACAGGCATTGGGAATAAAAAAACAAGAAGAGAGGTTTTCTCCGCTGGGAGAACTGGGTAAGCGAACGGCGTTTTACGGAAAAATAATTGGTTATGTGGCAGCCGGTATTTTTGTGCTTGCGGCAGCAGTCTGTTCCGGTGTTCTAGCCGGCGGGGAGGGAGGCGGACTGGATATGCGGAAAACAGTAGTTCTGGCAGCTTTGATTTTCGTGCTCGAGTGGTATGTGATCGGTAAATTGCGGGGGGAAGAATCACAGCGGGAAAAATCACAGCAGGGGGAATTACAATGTGAGAAAAAATCACAGCGTGGGAAAGAAGCACAGTGTGGAAAACAGAAGACAGGGCAGCATATAAAGCAGAATACAAAACAGCATATAAACCGGCATATAAATCGACATATAAACCAGAAGTTGTCCCAGAACTGGGACGATCAGACGGAGCGGCTGGTGGGATGCGATGAGGACCAAACGGTCGTGCTGGACCAGCATCACTCGCAAATGGTATATTTGAATCTGATTCCGGAAGATTGGCAGCGGGAGGAGATTAAAATCAGGAAAAGTCCCTTTTTTATCGGAAAGAACGGGGAAAAAGCGGACGCTGTCATTTGTGAGGGGGATATCAGCCGTTTGCATGCGAAAATAGTGGTCGAGGATGATGGCGTGTTTGTGATCGATCAGGAATCAACAAATGGGACTTATGTGAACGGAAAACGACTGGTGCCCTGGGAGCGCAGAAAAGTTCTGGCGGATGATAAAATAGCATTTTCTTCCGTCTATTACCGGGTGGAAACAGGTTCATAAGTCATATGCAGGATGTACTGTTTCTGAAAGTATTCATCATCCGCGAGGATCAGTTCCTGACATTTTTCTTTTAACCTCCCGATCCGTTCTGGTAATGCCGCGGGACAGGAAGAGAGTTCAGCCAGGCCATTCAGACAACTGTTTCCGACAGACGTGATGCGGGAGGTGTCTATATCTGAAAAAAGACCGGTGCGCGCGGCTTTTTGGATCTGGATATGGTATCCGAACCCGCCGGCTAAATAGAGGCATCGGATCTGATCCGCCGAGATGCCGGCTTGTCGGCACAGCGCATCGATACCGGCGCCGATGGCGGCGGTGGCTAGCTGCATCTGCCGCACATCTTCCCGTGTGAAAACAATGTTCCCGGAGGAGGCGGTTTTGCTTACCAAAAGTCCGTTAGCAGGGAATGTATCAGCTAACATACCGGATGGCAGAAGGTAGCCGTGCGTGATAAGTTCGGATAGCATACTGATGGCGCCGCTCCCGCAAATGCCGGTCGGAAGTTTGTTTTCGATCGTCTGTAGTTTTGGCATGATCGGATTCCATGTGAGATCGGCGATCGCGCCGGCGACGGCGGGACAGCCGCAGGAGAGACCGCCGCCTTCAAATGCCGGACCCGCGGCGGTGCTGGCTGTCAGGATGCGCCCGTCGCGCAGCAGCGCGAGTTCACCATTTGTGCCGAGGTCGGCGAGCAGGCACGTATCCGTTCGCTTGTCAAAGTCCAGTGAGAGCAGTCCGGCAGCGATGTCCCCGCCGATAAAGGCAGACAGCCAGGGAAGGATATAAATGTCAGTATTATGATATGAAAAATAAAAATCATCAAACGGGTGCGGCGTAAAAGGACTGCCGGTCATACCGTCCAGCGGCAGTCCGAGAAGTAAATGGATCATCGTTGTATTTCCCCCGATCAGGCAGGTGCGGATTGAAATATCCGGATGAGATGAGGTGAAAATATAATATTGTTTTATGATTTTACCGCAAATTTTTTCCTTTAGTGTATAATCATTGTGAAACTCCACATCATATTTTATGCGGCTGATCACATCCGCGCCATATTCTCTTTGAGGATTTTCGAATGTTGTACAATGGAATACGGTTCCGGCGGCAGAGTGGTAGAACACCATCGAGACCGTTGTGGTGCCGAGGTCGATCAGCAGCGTGTCTGGCCGAATTGTTTTATCCAGGGCAGATGTGAGGGTGATACCAGTAAGTTTTTTTTGGTCGGGGATGGATACCGAGATATTGTGGCGGGGAACCATCCCGCACGGGAAATCATACTGGCGGCCGCCGCAGGCGTTTGCGCCATGGCAATTGCAGGGAAGTGAAATACCCTGCTCTTCTGCCAGATCCAAAATTGTTTTTTCGTTGTCAGGTGTTGCGTGAATGGTTATGTTCATAATGGGCCTCATTTTCAAAAATCATGTTCCGCAGAAAGATAAGCTGTGGACGGATACGATAATATATGCTACAATACTATCATATTTTACCAGTGCGGGCAAGTACGCCCTGAATGCTGGAAATAAAAGGGAAGTGTATAGTCGTGGAAAAGCAGGAAAGGGCGGCGATACCTGTAATCACAGTTATCCTGGCGGCTTTGAACATACTGGCATATATAGTGACGGAGATTTATGGTTCGAGTTTGGACAGCAGCCATATGATACATATGGGGGCGATGTATGAACCGTCCCTGTTGGAGGATCAGGAATATTACCGCCTGGTCAGCTGCATGTTCCTTCATTTTGGAATGGAACATTTAATGAATAATATGATTTCGCTTTTGGTTCTCGGCTATTCGCTTGAGCAGGCGATCGGAAAAGTGTGGTTTTGTTTTATTTATCTGGGAACCGGCGTTATATCCAGTATCGTTTCTTTTTACTTCAATGTGCGCACAGGACAGGAAGTGGTTTCCTGCGGGGCGTCGGGAGCGGTTTTTGGACTGATGGGGGCTTTGATGGTACTTCTCGTGGTGAACAGGAAAAGAAACCTGCGGGGAGATATCCCGAGATTTGCGCTGTATCTGGCACTAAGCCTTTATACGGGATTTCGGGATCCGGGTATTGACGGGGCTGCGCATGCAGGAGGGTTTGTAAGCGGGATGGTGATCTGTGCGGTCATGTGCGTAATAAAAAGTATTTACCAAGATAGAAAGGGGCAGAGGACAGAATGAGAGTGAATGTTTATTATGGCGGGAGGGGGTTGATCGACGATCCTACCTTGTATACGATTGATAAAGTTACGCAGGTTTTGGATGAACTTCATGTAAGTGTGGAACGATATAATCTGTACGAGGATAAGGCAGGCATCTCGGTTCTGCCCAAGACGCTAAAAGAGGCCGAGGGAGTCATTCTGGCGGCTTCCGTTGAATGGCTCGGCATTGGAGGCTATCTGCAGCAGTTTTTGGACGCGTGCTGGCTTTATGGGGATAAGGAAACGATCCAGAACATTTATATGTTTCCTGTCGTGATGGCAACTACATATGGAGAGCGGGAGGCGCTGCATACTCTCATTAAGGCCTGGGAGATGCTGGGCGGCGTACCCTGCGAGGGAATTTGCGCATATGTAGAAAATCACGTCGAGTTTGAGACAAATGCGGCATACAATATGATGATCGAAAAGTGCGCAGAGAATTTTTATCGTGCCATGTCGAAAAAATCTATTGCCTTTCCGAATAGCAGCCTTCAGGTGAAAAAAACGGTTCTCCGCAGCAGTACGCTTTCGCTGACGCCGCAGGAAAGCGAGCAGTTGTCCGCGTATGTTTCGAACGACCACTATGTGAAGAAACAGAAGGAGGATATCGAAGAACTTGCCACCCTGTTCAAAGGTATGCTGGGGGGAGAAGATGAAACAGAAAAATATATTTCGGCGCTGAAAGAGCATTTTGTACCGATTGACGACATGAAGGCGGTATTCCAGATCGAGATCACGGATGAGAGCCGGAGCCTCGTCATTCAGGTCGACGGCGAAAAATTGAACTGCTATTTTGGCAGTACGGGGGCGCCCGATGTGACAGCGAAACTCAAAAGCGAAGTGTTTCAGCAGATCCTGTCCGGGAAGAAGCCGTTCCAAAACGCGTTTATGTCGGGTGATCTTTCCGCTCAGGGGAATTTTAAGGTGCTGCGCAATTTTGACGCCATATTCCGGTTTTAGGTTATGGTCGCCAGGCGCTTGAGACTGGGTTATGGGCGCCAGGCGTTTGAGAGTAAAAAATAAAGAATGGAAAAGGAGAAGAAGAAAATGGCAGAAGAACAATGTGTATTTTGTAAGATCATAGCGGGAGAAATCCCGTCTACCGCAGTTTATGAGGACGATGATTTCAAGGCGATACTGGATGTCAACCCCGCGGCGAGAGGACATGTGATCATTGTACCGAAAAAACACGCGGCGGATATTTTTGAACTCGAGGATGAAGAAGCGGCGAAAGTGTTCCCGATCGCGAAGAAAATTGCAACTGCCTTAAAGAAGACATACGGATGCGACGGAGTAAATGTGCTCCAAAATAATGGGGAGGCGGCCGGGCAGACCGTATTCCATCTGCATGTACATGTAGTGCCGAGATACTACGGTGACGGCGTAAATATTATGTGGAAGCCGGGTGAGACGCCGGATCTGAATGAAGTGGCAGAAGAGATCAGAAAAAATTTGTAATGGGGGGACGGCATTGAAAAAGATCATTCTTACAGGTGGGGGAACGGCGGGGCACGTTACGCCCAATATCGCGTTGATACCGGAACTGCAGAAACGGGATTATGAGATTTATTACATTGGCTCGAAAGATGGTATTGAGACAAAGCTGATGGCTGATTTTGATATACCTTATTATGGCATATCGTCAGGAAAACTCAGACGTTATTTTGATATTAAGAATTTTACCGATCCGGCCAGGATCATAAAAGGATATGCGGAGGCAGCGAAGATCATTAAAAAGATCAAGCCGGATGTGATCTTTTCGAAGGGTGGTTTTGTAACGGTGCCGGTCGTTTTGGCGGCAAAACGCAGAAAAGTACCGTGCGTGCTCCACGAGTCGGATCTGTCGCCGGGACTGGCCAATAAACTATGCATTCCGTCCGCGAAAGCGATCTGCGCGAATTTCCCGGAGACGCTTTCCCATTTGCCAAAAGAAAAGGCACATCTCACCGGTTCTCCGATCCGGAAAGAACTATTTTCGGGAAATCGCCTGAAGGGGTTGGATTTTTGCGGTTTCGACGCGGGGAAACCGGTTATCCTCGTGATCGGCGGAAGCCTCGGTTCCGTTCGTGTCAATGAGGCGGTCAGGGACATACTTCCCCAGCTTCTCGAGAGGTATCAGGTCATTCATTTGTGCGGCAAGGATAAGCTCGATGAAAGTCTGCGTGATACGAAAGGGTATGTACAGTTTGAGTACATCCAGAAGGAATTGTGCGACCTTCTGGATGCGGCGGATATTGTGATCTCAAGGGCCGGAGCAAACGCGATCTGCGAGCTGCTGGCGCTCCATAAGCCGAATATACTGATCCCGCTCTCGCTGGAGGCGAGCAGGGGCGACCAGATCCTGAATGCGGAGTCCTTTGAAAAACAGGGATTTAGTTATGTGATCCGCGAAGAGGATCTTACGAGTGAGCGGCTTCTGCAGGCGGTAAAAGAAGTATACAGCAATAAAAATACGTATATCAGCGCGATGCAGGACAGTGACCAGCACAATGCTGTTAGCAGGGTGGCAGACATTATAGATGAAATAGTGTCGTAAAAGGAACATACATGTCGTTTTTTGTCGTACGAAAATGTCACATTCTGATCCACTCGTCTATACAGCATGTCCCGAAATTTGTTATACTGAACTTAAACAGGAAGATTCAGTGATTTATGCGGTGCGTCGGCGCCGCGTGTGAAAAAATGGAGGGATAGTATGAGAGATTCATTATATGTGATATTGGCACTTGGCGCGATCTGCGCGCTCATCAAGCTGTCGGTGAACCGGATGTACCGCAAACTGATCCGCGAAGCAGGTCAGATGGGAAAATCCGAACACCCGCTTATGAAGATGCTGATGAAAAAGTTCGAAGCCTGTTATCAGTTGAAGATGGGTGTGGAAAATGTGGAGATTTTTGTGGACAAGTATTTGAATTCTTTTAAAAGCGCGGGCATTCATCTGTACACATGGGAGATCATGGGAGACGCGCTGTTTGGTATTACGCTGCTTGCCAGTGTCGTTACGAACCTGTACATAGCGGTGACTGTTGAAAACCGGAGTTCTGCGCTCGGATCGCTTTTGGCTGGCATTACGGTCTGCGGTCTGCTCCTGCTGGAGGATATGCTTTTGAATACCCGGTTAAAACGGCGACTGCTGATGGTAGAAATATTGGATTACCTGGAAAATGTGTACAAGCCGCGGCTGGAAAACAGGGTGTTCCGGAGCGAGGAGATGCAGGAATACCATCGGGAATATTTTGATGAGGAGCGGGCGCAGCTCGATGAACTGCTTTCTATGAAACAGACGGAAGAGCCAGCGATGGCGATCCAGTTTACCGAGGAAGAAGAAGCGATCATTGAAGAGGTGCTAAAAGAGTATATTGTGTAGATTTTGTGTTCATTGCGTCTTGAGTTTTAGGGGCCTGTTTGGTATAATATAACAAGAAGTAGTGACTAAAATAAATGCGAAAGGAAAGGATATGGCTATGAGTAAGCACGTAACATTTGATTATTCGCTGGCGAAGAAATTTGTCGGTGACGATGAGATCAAGCTGATGGAAAGTATCGTGGAAACGGCGAAGGATACGCTGTTAAGTAAAAACGGTGCGGGAAATGACTTTCTGGGGTGGATCGATCTTCCTGTTGACTACGATAAAGAAGAGTTTGCCAGGATTAAGAAAGCGGCAGAGAAGATCCAGTCGGATTCGGACGTATTAGTGGTGATCGGTATTGGCGGTTCATATTTGGGGGCAAGGGCGGCGATCGAGTTTCTCCGTCACGGATTTTATAATAGCGTGGATAAGTCTGTGCGCAAGACGCCAGAGATCTATTATGCCGGAAACAGTATAAGCGGTACGTATTTGTCCCAGTTGATCCAGACGATCGGAGACCGGGATTTTTCGGTAAATATTATAAGTAAATCCGGCACGACGACGGAGCCGGCCATCGCGTTCCGCGTATTTAAGGAAATGATGGAAAACAAATATGGAAAAGAAGAGGCTGCGAAGAGGATTTACGCTACGACGGATAAGGAGAAGGGGGCATTAAAGAACCTCGCTTCGGAAGAAGGATATGAGACATTTGTCGTTCCGGATGACGTGGGAGGAAGATTTTCCGTGCTCACGGCAGTGGGACTTCTGCCAATCGCTGTCAGCGGCGCCAATCTGGATCAGTTGATGGAAGGCGCGCAGAGCATGAGGAAGCTTTGTCTGGAGACACCGGCCATGCAAAATGATTCCGTGATGTACGCCGCGGTTCGAAACGCGCTGCACAGAAAAGGCAAGATGGTTGAGGTACTGGCGAATTATGAGCCGTTTTTCCATTATGTAGGCGAGTGGTGGAAACAACTCTATGGAGAGAGTGAAGGAAAAGACCAGAAGGGGATCTTTCCGGCCAGTGTGGATCTTACGACAGATCTTCATTCGATGGGGCAGTTTATCCAGGACGGTTCGCGTATCATGTATGAGACAGTGATGGAGCTTGAGAGTCCTTCGCTTGATATTACGCTGAAAGAAGAAGCGGTGGATCTGGACGGATTGAATTATCTAGCCGGAAAGACGCTTGATTTTGTGAATAAGAACGCGATGAAGGGAACGCAGCTGGCCCACACCGATGGAAATGTTCCGAATCTCGTGATCCGTGTTCCGGAACAGAACGAATTCTGTCTTGGCGAGTTGTTCTATTTCTTTGAGTTTGCCTGCGGAGTCAGCGGATATATACTGGGAGTGAATCCATTTAACCAGCCTGGTGTGGAGAGTTACAAGAAAAATATGTTCGCGCTTCTCGGAAAACCGGGATATGAAAAGCAGCGTGAGGAACTGATGAAGCGTCTTTAAACGGGAGACGTAAAGATAAAAAATGTGTATGAAAAACTGCGGAAGTGCATGAGCGCCTCCGCAGTTTTTCAGCTTACAGGGAAATTCTCCCACATTAGTTTTCAATTGCACCTGTAGGGCATGTAGAAGCACATGCGCCACAGTCCAAGCAAGCGTCTGCATCAATTTCAAAATGTGCGTCTCCCTCAGAAATAGCTCCAGCTGGGCAATCAGCAGCACATGAACCACAACTGATGCAAGCATCTGTAATTTTGTATGCCATGATCGTATCCTCCTTTTTCTCTTAGATACTATCCATTTTAATACAAAGTAAAAAAAAATACAAGTATATTCAGGAAAATATTTGCACATAATCGGATTGTGGCTTGACAATTTGGGAAACAGTGAATATAATCGAATAGAAAGGAGGGTGCAAAACAATGGAAGTAACGAAGGACATGCTCATAGGTGAAATACTTGCCAAAGATCAGACGGTTGCGGCCATTTTGATGGCATCAGGCATGCACTGTGTCGGGTGTCCCGCATCGCAGGCAGAGAGCCTGGAAGAAGCGGCGATGGTCCACGGTATGGATTGTGATGAATTGGTATCTAAAATAAACGAATATCTGGCTGCAAAAGCATCGTAAGTTTTTGACGCTTTAAAAAGGGTGCTGCATCTTTGACCGGGTACGATCAAAGGTGCGGCACCCTTTGTCATGTTAGTCGAAAGAACGAGCCAACATGTACGTATCATAGCATGGACAGCTGGGAAATGGCATCGTCCTTCAGGATCAGCTTATAGTGTTCATTGAAGAAGTCCTGAGTGGCGTATGTCAGAGTTTCTTTCTTACCAAACTCGCCTAAGATCGAGCATACTTTATCAAATGAAGCCATTTTATTATTCTTAGATAAGATCATATAATAAATGCTGGTTTCTTCATCTTTCCAAACGCTGTTTTTTCCTGAATAGACACGGACAACTGCTTTGGAGGCGCTGACAATGAAATTCAGTGAAGGGAACGAATACAACCTGGATGTGGAATCACCAGATATCCGGCTGTGTTTCTCGGACACATCCCGGCCGCGTCTTCTCTTTTTGAGAAGTTCATGAAGAGGGATAAAGTCGGAACCGTTATCATCGGCTTCTGCGATGATTTCGTTCAGCTGCTCGAAACAGTTGATCAGGTCGTCCGCATATTCATCCGGCTCATCTTCCAGATCTTCGTCGTAGAACTCATCATCCTCGTCATCATACTCTTCAAATCTATTAGCGATATTTCCAAATTTCGAAAATTTTTCTTCAAATTCATCAGGGTCTTCCACTTTGGTTATCACAAGGACGATGGATTCCTTTGAAGTCGGGATCGCCTCGATCATAAGTGGAATGTCGTCTGCATCAAAGCCAAAGTCTGAGCTTGCCTGTTCCATCATATCTCGGAAAAGTTCTTTTGCCCGTTCGGAACCATATGCCAGTTCACTGATTTTCAACTGACGTTCAGAAAGATCTCGTTTACTAAGGATACAGCGTATCTGGTTGTCGCTGATGCGTTCAATTCTCACAAACCCACTTCCTTTCTGTACTATTTGATGTTCAATAAAAAAAGTATAAATTATTACGTGGATAAAGTCAACAATTTAAGAGAAGAAAATTTGCCCAAATTTTTCAACAATTTCAGGAATTATTCTCACTATAACGTACAAACGACAGTTTTTACGTATAAACGACAGTTTTCCCGTCTATACAACACTTGATTTTTTTCATGTATGAATATTATAATATGTATAAAGATAAAAGATATTCCGGAAAGGGGGTATGACTATGGATTTGGGGCGGAGGTTTTCGTTCGACATCTTTCCTGATCAATCTGATTATTCTGTTAGCAATATCGCTCAGGTATCCAATGGAATGAAACATGTTACAACAAAGTGAAAAACGGTTCAGTATCTTTTATCTTGATTTGCGAAAGGGAACTGATTTTTGCATCGCGGCATCACTTCCTTTTATCACACAGTTTTGGGGGGATTTAGTTGAGAGAAACTTCATGGCTCCGTGATGAGCTGGAACGGGCAAAGGCGATGGGACTGACAGTACAGATCGAGGGGCGGACATGCACTTACAGCAATCCGGAAGAACTTTTGAGCATACTGGAGGAGCCCTCGTACATGCTCGATTATCTAAGCGACGATGAAGGAAAAATAACCGGCATTTGCTTTGATCGGGTAAATGAAAGGGACCTCATCGGAAAAGCGGATTCTGGGACGATGCACAAAGACTAAGGTGCAAATAAAAAGAATAGGAATTGCTTTGTGCGTAAAACCGGAGCAATAGGGTGGTCGAGTGAAAAGAAAATAAAATTTGGACGAAAAAAGGAGTTTCCCCGACAGATGAGGAAACTCCTTTTTTCGTATGTAGATTGACACCGGATACCCGATAGCTTTTTATACCTCGTGACGAGGTTTTTCTTTGATCAGCTTTGCATAGCGGGTAATCTCTGCCAATAGCTGGATACGCTCATCAATTGACGCGAGCTGACTGGCATGGATAATGGACTCGCCTTTCCCGGTGCTTACATATTTTGGTTTCGAATGATTCAAAGTCAGTGTCAGCAGGTCCTTACGGCACTGAGGACACGGGCAGATTCCCAAAACATCCAGATTTTTATCAATTTCTGACTCGATCAGATCTTCCATAACGTTGTGTACCTTGCGGCTCCTGCCAATATGGATCAGGTTGTGGATCCTCTGTTTTGTAATAGCCGGATCCAGTGGTTTTGGAAGAATGTCATCCGCTCCCATGTGAAAAACCTGCGCGGCGTTTCCGGACGATGCTGCCGCTGCTAAGATCAGGATGGGAACATCCCGATATAAATAGTGATCCCGAACACCCTTTAGTATACTGAATTCATCCTGCAGGGCTTTATCCAGATCTAAAAGGATCAGATCAATGGGAGTGTTGCTTTGTTTTAGATAGGGAAGCACCTCTGCCTGATTGGAAAGCGGAATATAATCATAATCCGTTTTCAGTAAATCTGACAACAGTTCCTGTGCCTGTTTGTCATCGTCAATGAATAGTATTCTGTTTTTCATGTTCATCCTTTCTCCCCAGCCACATCCGCGTAAGCAGACATGTTAATCTTAATAACGATACGTTATTGATATATCCACTATCAGTTTATCACATCTTTCACAAAATTTCCATAGGAAATTTTGACAGAAGTTCTCAAAGCAGTATAAAAAAGAAAAAAACATGAAAAAATCAAAAGGAGATTTATGAAAAGTGTCAAAAACAGTAGATAATCCTGCTAAAATGTAGTATGATATTTTTGCATAATAAAAAGCAAAGGGGAAAAGAAAATGAAATATGCGAAAAAAATAAATACTACGAAGGGGGATATAGGTGTCCTTCTGCCAATATTGATAGCGCTTTGCCTGATTCCTTTTGTCATACTTACGAAGGATTACCAGACGGAATTTTCGGACTTTGTCTGGTTCAATGTGACGGAGATCTCGCAGATCGATTCGTTTGAGTACGCAAAGAGCATCTCTGTAGTAGTGATGGGAGTGGTGGCCGCAGTTGTCATCATTATCAGTGCGATCGGAGACTACATGAACGGCAGGAACAAAAAAAAGCTGCTGGAAGATTTCGATGGAAAGATACTAGTACTCTGCGCCGTGTATTTTATCATGGTGATCATTTCCTCTGTGTGCAGCAGTTACCCGAATCTCGCGTTTACGGGGGGCGGATACGGACAGTGGCAGACGATGCAGGTACTTTTGGCGTATGTTTGGCTGTTTCTTTATGCGTATAAGTTTGTGAATTCGGAAAACCGGGTGTCGTTAGTCATAAAATGTATGATGGTCACAGTGGGACTGCTGGCCCTGATCGGCGTTATGCAGACGACAGGACACAATCCGCTGAGCTGGGACTGGGTTCAAAAGATCATAACGAGTAAGAGCAGTGTCGGCGGGATTTCTTTTAAAGAAGGCATTTCCAATGTCATCATCACGTTTAGCAATCCCAACTATGTGGGCCCATTT
The DNA here is from genome assembly GCA_910583555.1 of uncultured Eubacterium sp. Taxonomy (GTDB): domain Bacteria; phylum Bacillota; class Clostridia; order Lachnospirales; family Lachnospiraceae; genus Eubacterium_F. The sequence continues at coordinate 66,739 of CAJTXO010000016.1, read as the reverse complement.
GTCGCACTCGTACTTCCGGTCGTTGCGGCATTTGTGACGACGCGCGCCCCGAAAAAGGACGGAAAGGCATTGGCAGTTCGGATCGCCTGCGTCGCCGTTATTGTGGGACTGATCATATCGCTGTTTGGTTCTTCGTCATCCGCCGGCGCGATTTCAGTAGTGGCCGGTGCGGTCTCCGCCGCGTTTCTCATCCTTGTGAATGCGCTGACGAAGGAAGCCGGTGCAGGCGGGCAGGAAGTGACGGCTGAAAATGGCGGGAAGACGGGTGGAAATGGCTGGAAAAGGCGAGCGATCGCCGGCGCGGTGGTCGTCGTAGTTTTAGCAGCCGGTTTCGGTGTCTCCCGGACCACCTTTTTTAAGAACACGATGAATAAGTTGTTTCAGGGAAGTGAGGATACGAGGAATATTGCCTCGATCGTCAATACGGATCAGGGACTTGACGTGACTTTGCGTAATGAAGAAAAATTTGTGCTCGTCCCGACGTTAGAGGATGGACAAAAAGTTGCGTTTCAGGCATATGATGACCAGAATAAGGAAATCCCGATCGAGTGGTCGGCAGAGCAAAGCCGTTTTCTGCTTGGTGATCAACGTTTTCAAATGGTTTCGCTCGGAACAGTAAATTTTAGTGTGGATGATCAGATCTATCCGGGCTTCCGTTTTTACGATACGCCGAACCAGATTGAATGGATTTTTATGTATAAAGACAATGAATGGCAGTACTACACCCCGTTTGGCAAGTTTACAAAACTGCACGAGGTAGAAAGTTTTGGGTTTAAGGATTACCAGAATATCGCGAACCGCCGTGGATTTATCTGGTCGAGGACGATTCCGCTCATGAAGACCTACTGGTTTAAGGGGGTCGGGCCGAACGCGTTTATTATCGCTTTCCCGAACGATGATTTTGTCGGTTCGAAGCGTGTCGGCGGCAATACGACGCTCGTGGATAAACCGCATAATGCCTTTTTGCAGATCTATATCCAGACAGGCGGGATTTCGGCGATCGCCTACGCTGGACTCTGGATTTTGTATATGATCGAGGGCGTGCGGCTGCTGTGGCGCAGGAAACGGCTGACGAATACGGAAAAGATCGGCTTTGGACTTCTGATCGGAATCTTTTCCTTTGCGGTGGCCGGTCTCACAAACGATACCGTCGTTGGTTCCCAGTACATGTACTGGACTCTGCTTGGTACCGGATTTGCCGTGAACCGTGTCATCAAAAAGAGCAGGGAGGCTGCCAAAATAGAAGCCGAGAGGGAGGCCGAGAGAGAAGCTGAGAGGGAAGCCCGGCGGAAGGAAAAGCCAAAGTCAGGCAGAGCGGGTCGGAAAAAGAACGCGCGATGACGCGCAGTCAAAAACAAATTTAGAAATGGGGGAAAATATGAAAAATTATGATCCCTACAAGAAGACGATACTGTTTTTCTTGTCCCTGATCAATATTGTTTTAATGACCGTACTTTTTGGACTTTTTTGGTATAAGTTTTTTGCTGGAACGATGTACGTCTATCGTTTTTACCGCCGGGGAAACTATGTGGTGATATTTCTCTATGCGGTGTTCCTCGTGTTTTTTAACCGCATGTATGGGGCGATGAAGATCGGGCAGCTGCGCCGGATCGAGGTGATCCTGTCGCAGTATCTCTCGATTTTTATCGTCAATGTGATCACATACATGATCATCTCCCTTCTGGCGTTCCGCATGATCAACATTGTGCCGATGATTGTGATGACAGTGGGGGATTTTATCATCACTACCCTGTGGAGTTTTTGTGCCGGGAAAGTGTATGGCCGCATATTTAAGTCATGGAAGATCCTGCTCATCTACGGGGAGCGTCCGGCGACGGACCTTGTCTATAAAGTGGAGGAGCGCCGTGATAAATACGCGATATACGACGCCATCAATGTAAATGAGGGGTTGGAAGCCATCGCGGAAAAGGTAAAGGATTTTGAAGCGGTGATTATAGGCGATATTGGTGTTAAACAGCGTAATGAGGTTTTGAAATATTGTTATGGAAATGGGATCCGCGCTTATGTGATCCCGAAAATTTCCGACATTATCATGATGGGAACCGACCGTATCCATATTTTTGATACACCATTTTTGCTGACCAGGGGATACGCGATGAGTTTTGACCAGCGCTTTTGGAAACGCGCGCTCGATCTTTTTCTGGCGGTGCCGATGCTGATCGCTCTGTCGCCAGTCATGTTGATCGTGGCGCTGGTGATCAAACTGTATGACGGCGGCCGTGTATTTTATAAACAGGTTCGCTGTACGGAGGGCGGCCGGGAATTTGAGATCGTCAAGTTCCGGAGTATGGTGGAAGATGCGGAGAGCGACGGTGTTGCAAAGCTGGCGTCCGTCGGGGACGCCAGGATCACGCCGTTTGGCAAATTTATCCGGGCCACGAGGATTGATGAACTGCCGCAGCTTTTCAATGTGATAAAAGGGGAGATGTCCTTTGTCGGCCCGCGTCCGGAGAGACCTGAGATCATCCGGGAATATATGGAAAGCATGCCGGAATTTGAATTCCGCATGAGGGTAAAGGCAGGATTGACCGGTTTTGCGCAGATTTATGGGAAGTATAATACGATTCCCTATGATAAGCTGAAGTTAGATCTATTTTATATCGAAAACTACAGTCTTTGGCTTGACATTAAGTTGTTTTTAATGACTGTGAAGATCGTCTTAAAACGAGAGGCGACCGAGGGGATCCGCGATACGCAGGTGACGGCAGCGAGGGAAAAGGATACATCGGATGTCTCCCTGGTTTTGAAGGATATCGTGAAAAAGGATTAGAAAAGAAACTCAAAATCATGTCGGCATCTGTTTCCGCGGATTTTGAGTTTCTTCTTTTATACAATATCTTATAATGTATTATAGTTCGAAATGCTTTGTGTTCTTCGATAATTCTTTTGCCAGCTTGACAAGATCGGATGTGGCTTCGTGGCACGTCTGTATCGTTTTTTGAAGTTCAAGCATTGAGGCGGAAGTTTCTTCGGTACTTGCCGCGTTTTGCTGCGCGATGGCGGCAAGGCCGTCTACAATGCTGAGTACCGTGTTCTTATGCTCGTCGAGCGTTACCGTCTGCTCGTTGATATGTTCAATGGCATTTGTTACATCTTTGATCTCACTATTTAATGAACTGAACATGTTCCCTGTTTCGAGCAGCTTATCATTCTGCCTCTGGATGTTTTCAGTGACTTCGTTCATTGTATGAACGCTGGTATTTGAATTTTCCAAAAGGGAATTGACGATCTCCGCGATCTTTTCAGCTGACTCTCTGGACTGCTCGGACAGCTGCCGGATCTCATCGGCCACGACCGCAAATCCTTTTCCGTTTTCACCAGCTCTCGCTGCCTCTATGCTGGCGTTCAAAGAAAGAAGATTTGTCTGGCCGGCAATATTTGTAATCAGTTCGGTAGCTTCCCGGATTTTTTGCGCAGACTGATTTGTCAGGTTGGTCTGATCCTGTACGAGAAGAACGGACTCTTTTGTCTGTTTGCTTATATCATACAGTTCAGTGAGGTTTTTCGCGGCAGTTTTATTGTATTCTTTCATCTTGCCGGAGCTGTTGTTCAGTGTTTCGATGCTCGCAGCTGTCTGGTCAAGCGAATGCCCCATGTTGTTTACCTTTTCGCTTGCGTTCATCGTCTCTCCGGCCTGTCCGGTCGCGCCGTTGGCAATTTCATCTACGGCAGTATTGACATCGTCGATCGAATTTGCGATGACATCAAACGAAGTGGAAAATTTATCCGAAAACTGTTCGAGTGATTTGGCGGAAGTTGTAATGTTCGTAAGAATTTCACGCAGGGAATGGATCAGCCGCTGGACGGAGCGGGCGATGTCCCCGACTTCATCGGATCGGTTTAAGATGGATGGCCCCATATTTATATTGAGCGCACCCCTTGCCACCTCGTTCAGATTTGTTACGGCGCCGTTCAGTACTTTGATGATTCGTGTCACCAGAATGAGAACGATGACAAAAGTAACGGCGAATATGCCTAACATCGCCGCGGCCATCGAAAAAATCGTGTCCTTCATACTGGTATTGATCTGCTTCTGACTGCGGCCGCAGAAGATGCTGCCGATGACCTCGTTTGAACCCGGCTGGTAAAGCGGAACATAGTAACCGGCATAAGATGTTCCAAACAATTCAATATCACGGGCATAATAATCTTCGCCTTTGTTGATCTGCGAAAAGACGGCGTCAGACATCTGTGTGTTTATCTCACGCTTTCCGGATTCATCCGTCAAAGTGGTGAGAAGCCTGGTGTCGCCGAAGAACAGGGAAAGTTCCACATCCTGTTCGGATTTTAGTTTGTCAATGATTTCATAGTTATCTGTTAGTGTAGTTGAGCCCTTTGAAAGGGTTCCATCCTTTAGTGTGAAGGGTTCGTCGCTTTCCAGGCCCATGTAAACTTCGCGTACGCTTCTCGCGATACCGCTGATTTCCCGTTCAACGAGGGTTTTGGATAATTGTCCCTGTTTTACGGCGCCAAGACAGATCCCTGTCAGTGTTACGAGTAAAATGGGGACAGCGACCATCAGGCTCAGTTTGAATGCCAAACGTAATCCTTTTTTCTTTTCCATGTACTTTTCCTCCATTTACAAAATATAGTATTTCTGAAGGTATTATAACATTTTGTACCCGATGGCGCAAGTTTTTTAAAATGTTAGTTACAAATGAAGAAAGATTTGGTAAACTGATGTAAAAAGACCAAAAAAGTAAAGGAGGAACTAAATTTTGAGAAAGACGAAGATCGTTTGTACAATGGGACCGGCCACCGATCGGGAAGAGGTGCTTCTCACTCTGATCGAATCGGGAATGAACGTTGCCAGGTTTAACTTTTCCCACGGAAGCCATGAAGAGCAGCAGAAGCGCATGGAGATGCTGCGTAAACTGAGAAAACAGTGCGGGAAACCGGTGGCGATGTTGTTGGATACAAAAGGGCCGGAAATCCGCACCGGCGTTTTTGAGGGAGGCAGGATCGTCCTGGAGCCGGGAGCGGCCTTTACCCTTACGTGCCGGGAGGTGATGGGGGATGAAGAGAGAGTGTCTGTGACGTATCCGAAACTGTATGAGGACGAGAAGCCGGGCAACCGCATTCTGATCGACGATGGACTCGTGGAACTTATCGTGCGGGAAGTAAAGGGCGAAGATATCATATGCGAGGTTGTGAACGGCGGTGCAGTTTCTGATCATAAGGGGATCAATGTACCGAATGTTCATATTAATCTTCCCTATATGAGTGAGAGGGACAGAGAGGATATTCTATTTGGCATCGAGCAGGGAGTTGATTTTGTGGCGGCTTCCTTCACCCGTACGGCGGAGGATGTTATGCAGATCCGTACGCTCCTCGATGAAAACGGCGGAGAGGATATTAATATCATCGCGAAGATTGAAAATGCCGAAGGCGTGGATAACATCGATGAGATCATCGCGGCGGCCGATGGCATTATGATCGCCCGCGGCGATATGGGAGTGGAGGTGCCGGACGAAGAGGTGCCGGTCATCCAGAAGATGATCATTAAGAAGGTGTATGAGGCAGGAAAACAGGTGATCACGGCGACCCAGATGCTCGATTCCATGATGAAGCACCCGCGGCCGACGAGAGCGGAGACGGCAGATGTGGCAAACGCCATTTATGATGGGACGAGCGCGATCATGCTTTCCGGTGAGACCGCCGCGGGCAAGTACCCGGTGGAGTCGCTGCAGACGATGGTTCGGATCGCGGAGCGGATCGAGCAGGACGTGGATTACCGCAAACGCTTTTTTATCCATGACAGAAAAGCGAACCCGGATATCACAGACGCGATCTGCCACGCCACATGTACGACGGCACACGACCTCAACGCGAGGGCGATCATCACCGTCACGAAATCGGGCCGTTCAGCGCGCATGATCTCCCGATACCGGCCGGACTGTGACATTATTGGCTGCGCGATCACGGAAAAGGTGTCGAGACAGCTCAATATGTCGTGGGGCGTGACGCCGGTGCTCCTGCAGGAGAAGGACGAAGTGTTCGAACTGTTTGACTACGCGACGGAGGCGTGTCTGGAAAAAGGACTGGTAGAAAAGGGAGACGTGGCCGTGTTTACGTCCGGCGTGCCGATCGGAATCTCGGGGACGACAAATATGATCAAGGTTCAGGTTGTGCGGTGAAGTTTAGGTTGACTTTTTTCCCGTTTTGGTTATAATTAGAATTGGGAAACAGTTGATTCCCATTTTATTGAAAGATATCCAAATAAAAACTACTTTAGGAGGTAAATTTCTCATGGCAACAAAGGCTAATTACAAACTTGAAGAAATCGGTGCTGGCAAAGTTGGTTTTTCCAAAACCCGTGCGATCATCGAGGCAGGATTTTATGGTAACAATGTAGTGAAGGTAAATACCCTGAAAGAGGCGTACAAGCTGGCGAAAAATTCACCGGGGACGATCGTGACTGATATGCCGGTGTACCGAGGAGAAGAATTCGGTCTGGATGCCGATGCGAAAGTTTTACTTTTCAATGACGGTGCCGTAACGGGACGTTATGCGGCTGCCCGCCGGATCAAAGGCGAGCCGGGAGTAGATGCTCCAAAACTCGACAAAGTAGTTATGGATGCGATGTACAAGACCCGTTTCAAGAAACTGTACCATGCACAGGTATTTGTAGGTCTTGATCCTGAGTTTATGGTAAAAGCACACCTTCTGATCCCGGAAGGAGAGGAAAACCTTCTTTATAACTGGATGCTGAACTTCCAGTACATGTCAGACTGCTACGTAAAAATGTACAAGGAGTCCAAACCGGTCGGCGACGGAAAAGAAGCAGACATTTACATTTTCTCGGATCCTCAGTGGAAACCGACTCCGAGTCCGGATGTGGATTACAGCTGCCTGAGCGACGATCAGACGCTCTGCTATTTCGATACGAACGAGAACTGCGCGGCAATCCTCGGCATGAAATATTTTGGCGAGCACAAAAAAGGTACGCTGACGATGGCCTGGGCGATCGCGAACCGCAACGGCTACGCGTCATGCCACGGTGGACAGAAAGAGTACGCGCTTCCGGACGGAAGAAAATATGTGGCATCGGTATTCGGTCTTTCGGGTTCCGGTAAATCCACGCTGACCCATGCGAAACATAACAATAAATACGGCGACAAGGCGATCACGGTACTGCACGACGACGCGTTCATCATCAATACGGATACGTGCGCATCGGTTGCGCTTGAGCCTACCTACTTTGATAAAACAGCGGACTACCCGACCGGATGCCCGGATAACCAGTATCTGCTGACTGTACAGAACTGCTCGGCGACGATGGACGAGGACGGAAAGATCCAGCTCGTGACGGAAGATATCCGTAACGGTAACGGCCGCGCGATCAAATCCAAACTCTGGTCTCCGAACCGCGTTGACAAGATCAACGAGCCAGTTAATTCGATCATCTGGATCATGAAAGACCCGGCGATCCCACCGGTAGTAAAACTGAAAGGTTCGGCTCTCGCTTCGGTTATGGGCGCGACTCTTGCTACGAAGACGTCGACCGCAGAGCGTGTGGCAGCAGGCACAGACCTGAACGCGCTCCGTATCGTACCATACGCGAACCCGTTCCGTACGTATCCGCTCGTAAACGACTATGAGAAGTTCAAAAAACTCGTAGAGGAGAAGAACGTAGACTGCTACATCGTAAATACCGGCGATTTCATGGGCAAAAAAGTACAGCCGAAAGATACGCTCGGCATTTTGGAAGCGATCGTGGAAGGAAAAGCGGAGTTCAAGCAGTGGGGACCGTTCAGCGATGTGGAGATTATGGACTGGGAAGGTTTCGTACCGGATATGAACGACGCCGAGTACAAAGCAGCGCTGAAGAGCGCGATGGAGAACCGCGTCAACGCCGTAGAGAAATTCGCTACGGACAAAGACGGTTACGACAAGCTTCCGGACGAGGCACTCGATGCGCTTAAGAAACTTGTTTCTGAACTGAGTTGATCCGGCTGCTAGTCTGGAATAATAGATGATGTTTGATGGGAACCTACGAAGAGAACAGCGGTAGGTTCCCATTTTTGGAATACGGGAGGATACTTTCTTTCCGTTCGTCGATCGCAGTAGGAGGATTGCAGGATGAAGAGAAATGGTAAATGCAAAGGTGAGGGTAAAAGAAGGCTTGCTATCTGTCTTGTCGCAGTTATGATCGTGATGGCGGCAGCCGGTGGCTTGAACGGCAGCGGGGCAGCAGCGAAAGCGAAACCGGTCCTAAATAAGAAAAAAGTGACGCTCTCCGTGGGCGGTAAAGTGGTCTTAAAGCTGAAGAACTGGAAGGGGCGCGTTTCGTGGAGCAGTTCCAAAAAGAGTGTGGCCACGGTTTCCGGGAAGGGAGCCGTCCGGGGCAAAAAGAAGGGGAAGGCCAGGATCACAGCGAAAGCCGGCGGTAAAAAATATGTGTGCCAAATAACAGTGGAATCGGCGTCCGGTTACGCGGCAGAGATTTTAAAACTTGTCAATAAAGAGAGGAAGAAAAACGGCCTGAAAGCGCTCGTTCTCGATTCCAAACTGTGCAAGGCCGCGGATAAGCGTGCCAGCGAACTGAATCGCCTGTTCGACCACTCGCGGCCGGATGGATCGAGCTGTTTTACTGTGCTGAAGCAATACGGGATTTCCTATGGCGCGGCCGGTGAGAATATAGCCGCCGGCTATACGTCGGCGAAAGAGGTCGTCAAGGGCTGGATGAATTCGCCGGGACACCGCGCCAATATCCTGTCGAAGAACTTCAAGGCGCTCGGCGTCGGCCACAAGAAGAGCGGCCGGCACTACTGGGTACAATTGTTTACAGATGGAAAGGGGAGCAGTTCTTCGTCCGGCTCCGCAACAAAGCAGACGACACGGCGGCCGGCCGCTTCTCAGAGAGCGACCTCGAGACCCGACGCGACAGCGGTTGTCCGTCCGCCGGCAGCGTCGTCCTTGCCTTCGCAGTCGCTGACGCCTGGTTCGGGCGGTGTGGAGGGTTATGCGGAGCAGGTATTGAGTCTCGTCAATGCGGAACGCGCGAAGGCGGGAGTCGGTGCGCTCGTTCTCGACCCGGCGCTCTGTCAGGCAGCAGCGGCGCGGGCGCAGGAGATCACAGGCACCTTTTCCCACACCAGGCCGGATGGTTCGGATTGTTTTACGATCTTACGGCAGTTTGGGATTTCGTACCGGGCAGTCGGGGAAAACATCGCAGCCGGACAGCGGACGCCGGAGGCGGTTATGAATAGCTGGATGGATTCATCGGGACATAGGGCGAATATTCTTTCTGCGTCGTATCGCAAGCTGGGTGTGGGGTGCGTGCAGACGGGGAGTGGATACGGGATTTACTGGACGCAGTTGTTTACGGATTGAGGCGGAAAGAGAGGTGGGGGTATTTTTCTATCTAAGGAAAAACAGCTCACATCCTCTTAACCCTCGCCTGTTTTTGGAAAAACGCGACCCCATAGCAAAAGATCTGCTCGTAACCGTAGAGGCCATCCGCGTATTTCTCCGCTGCAATTTGGTCGAGCGCCTCATCGCAATCTTTATCCAAGTCAGACTCTTTTCGGGATTTTTTTGCTTCGATGATGACGGCACGGCGGTTATTCTTATCCTTTAATAGTATATCCGGCCTTCCCAGCCCTGTTTCTTTATTGGACGCCACTTCATACCCGAGTCCTGCGAACACACCTGCAAGAAACGCGTGATAGTAGTCTTCATGATAATCATTATAACTGATCGTTTTCCACAACAGATCTGAAATGGCTTTGGCGGCTGTCTGTTCATCGCCGTTCCAAAGTGCTTCCATCAAAAATTTCTGCGTGTCGTTGTCTATCGTATTTTTAAAATGCGCGACAACCGCGTCCTTGAAAATAGAGGCGATTTCCCTGTTTGGGATTTTAAGACTTACCGTGTCCCCATCTTCATTTGGATCCGCCTTTGTCACGTAGCCGGTCATGAGCAGTACACTCCAGAGGTTATCTTCTGACGCATGCAGCGTATCATAAGTCAGTTCGTCCGAAATTTTTTGTGTCACAGTTTTTCCGTTCATAAGAGTTTCAAATTTATCGGATACATCAAAGTCGGTTCGTTTTACAAACGACAGAAGGATGCCGTTATGGCTCGTATTCTTCCAGTAATTTTTTGGTTTTGCATCTCTTCTTTTCTTTAGGGCAGACATGTAGTTTATGACATCCCAGGGGCAATAAACAAAACTGTTTCCAAACACATATCCGTCATACCATTCCTTTATAAGATCTGCCTTTTCTTCTCTGTCGCCTGCGCATAACAACTTTGCCACTTCGCTCTCGGAAAAACCGAAATATTCAGAAAAATCCTGATCCAGTACCGAATAGGAAGCAAAGTTGTTTGTACCTGTAAAAATACTTTCTTTCGCGATGTGGAGACAGCCGGTGACAACGGCAAACGCGAGGAATTCATTATCTTTCAAAGTCGTGCCCATAATGCCTCTCAGCACATCGAGCATGGAGGCGTAGAACGTATTTTGGCTGTCATTTTTTTCACTCGCTTTCGCAAGGGGAACATCGTATTCGTCGATGAGGAGAATGACTGTTTTGCCATACACAGCATGAAACATCCGCATTATCGTTTTCAGCGAGTTTTTTACTTCGTCTTCGTCTGCGGATTTTGCTTTCAATTTGGCGAATATTTTTCGATCGTCATTGTCGATCGCCGGATGTTCTGCCAGGTCAGCTATTTCCTTGCATACATCGGCAAGTCTTGTTTGAAGCATTTTATAGGCGCCTTCAAAACTTTCTGCCTCAATGTCCTTCAAGGAAAGGAACAGCACCGGATACTGATTCATCCATTTCTCGCAGAACTCTTTGTGTTCCATGATCTTAAGTCCGTGAAAAATATCCCTGCTGTTTTTTCTTATGCTGAAGAAATTTGACAGCATGCTCATTGTCAGCGTCTTGCCAAATCTGCGCGGCCGGGTAAAAAGTGTTACTTTATTATCGGTCTCATGAACAAGTTCGTAAATGATTTCGGTTTTATCTACATAATAATCGCCCGCTGTACGCAGATCGGCAAAGTCAGATTTGCCAACGCCAATTTTAAGTTCCATGAAAAGCCTCCTTGGATGAAATACAGAACTCGTAGCTCATAGCTGTTGATCGCTTATTGGTCTCATTATATCATTGATCATTTTCATTCGCAACATAACTTTGATTTATGATTGGTTTTGGCCTTCAATTGGATCTTTATCTTTTTAACAGTTGCATAGATCCATATGATGTAGTAGAATGTTCCGTATAATCAGGGCGTCAAATCGTACACTTTTTGACTTTTAATCTATTCATTGTATCAGTTTAATTCTCATAAAAATCTCGATAGGGGGAGTGTTTATGGAAACATTTGAAATTGCGCTGGATGAAAAGGCAAACAAAGTTGTCATATTGCCTGAAATTGTTTTTACAAATAAACAGAATATCAACTGGAATGAAGTGGAGAAGTATCTGGAACATTATGTCGGGGAACTTGTAGAAATAGTGGAAACTGGTGATGCTATTTTTGGGGGGAAAGACTTCCCGGATGAATATGCCGGTTCAAAGTATACAAGAAAAAAGAAAGGCGGCAGGGCAAAAACGAAAGTTTTTTTAAAGATTTTTCAGAGTAAATAGTAATGAAAGAATTGTAACTATATACGTCATTGTATTGTGAAATGGTAAGATTATGTCTGGGAGTTTCAGACGGATTTAAGGTTTCCTATACAGAGTTGAAGTATTGGGAGGGCCATGTAAAGGGGAAGATTGTAATTGCAAATAATAAGGACCGGACAATAGAGGATTGGCAGCTTTATCTGGAAACCAGTATTAAAATTCAGGATATTTATAACGCAACGATTGGCGAGTCGTATAAACTGGAGGATGGCAACAATGGATATATCTATGAGTTAAATAATGTTGAAAAAACCAGAATATTAAGGCCGGAGAGTCCGTTGAAATTGAATTTACTGCGAAAAGAAAAGGGAATGTTAAAATTTATACAAGCCAGCTATTTGAGATGATCGAGGATGATGGGGAGGAGGATTATGACTATGAAGAGGATGAGGACGAGGATGTTCTCTTTGATGAGCTGTCCAAGGATGAGGATGCCTTCGAGACATCAGAGGAGTACGTCGAGTATACGAAGCTCGCTTATATAAAGCGATTTTTATTTTGCTTCATGGATTTTTGTAAGAGTTTCTGCCCCCTCTACCCCTGCTGACATCCCGGGCAAAATACGCTGCTCCTGCCCCCGATCACGGTGCGGGCCAGCGTTTCGCCGCACTTCGGACAGGGTTCACCGGCGTGGCCGTACACTTGTAAAAACGGCGTATTCCGGTAATCCTGTCCTTTTGTTTCGAGATAGTCCTCAGCGGAAATGACATTTTTATCAATATAATAGCGCAGGCATTCGGAAATCTCCGCGGCGAGGATTTCCCATTCCCCGTCGGTCAGACGATTCGCAGGCACAGAAGGATGGATATTTGCCCGAAACAAAATTTCATCGGAATAGATATTGCCGATTCCCGCAATAACGCCCTGGTCGAGCAGACATTGTTTCACCGCCCGTTTTCGCTTTTTCAGTCGTTCCCGCAGGTATGCGGCGCTGCATTCCGGAGAAAATGGCTCCGGTCCCAGTTTGCCGATTCCGCTGTATGTATCATCTTCCCCGTTTTGTATCAGCCAAAAGCGTCCGAAACGGCGGGGGTCAGAAAAACGCAGTTCCATTCCGCTGCTCAATGTCATGATGATATGCGTGTGCTTTTCCTCGGGATCGTCGGGCGGGGTAAGGAGCAGACAGCCTGTCATCCTCAAATGCAGGATGATCCTGCTGTTATTTGCCAGATGGATCATTAGAAATTTTCCTCTGCGCTCCATAAAAGATATGATCTGTTCGGTTATCTGTTTACAAAATTCTTCGGCTGCCGGATAGGCGATGACTTCCGGTCGGCGTACCGCGGCTTTTTTGATGGTAAGTCCCTGGATCTGTGGCTCGATCACATTTTTTATCGTTTCTACTTCAGGTAATTCCGGCATTTTTCGTTCCGTCCTTTCTCGTTGTTGTCCATATTGTAGCCAGGGTTTTGCATATTTTCTCACTATACAGATGATTTATTATTTCTTTGGGTACACATCTCTATTGCTTCAACCAATGCCTCTATTGCGGGGTGGTTACTTTGATTTTTCGATTTTTAAGGATTCATTAAATCATTCATTAATTTCACAATCACATCACATGTGTCCACAAATGTAATATCTACTGCATATTCAAAATCCTTTTGATAATTATCCCACTGTATCTGCATAATCTCACTGTTCCTGACAGCATCCATAATTTTACGATAATCCCTAACCGTTGCTGACGAGCCACGCTTTTCAGTCGTTGCCTTCAACGCCGCCTTTAACGAGTTGGGATCTAAATTTGAATATTGCAACTTAGCCAATATGTATATATCGTAATAATCTCTTGGTCTTGTATTTTGATCTCCTCTGGATATTACCGTTTCCAATTTCTCGGCCATTATTGTTTCTAAATTATAAGCAAGTACCAAAATATTTCTGTCCTCAAAAAGAAGTTTGAACTGATATTCGATTTCTTTTGGAGTAATCTTATCACCCGTAGTAATGTCTAATTTCAAAGGAACTGCCATTGGCGGATAATTTGCAGATAGTGAAACACGATACCCTGTATATTCATCTCCTTCACGAATTTCTCCAATACTCCGAAAGCTAAATGTTACATCATCGGCTAATTCTATTTTGCAGATTTCCTCAAACATTTTCCGAACTGTCTGCTCATTTACTGGTAAACCTTTTATCGTGGCATCCATATCCATAGTTGCTCTGGTATCAAGTCCCACCATTGCTGCGATCAAAAAACCGCCTTTCAATATAAAATTCCGCTGATATTTTGAAACAGATATTCGTTCCAACAATCTCTCCAGCATAAAATTCTGCATTAAAAGCTGAGCTGATATATGTTTTTCTTTTGCGATATTTTTAATAATTGCCTTTAATTGCATAGCATTTTTCATAACAGAACCTCCAGATATGATCTGAGTTTTGGTTCAACCTTTAACACTTTTGCATACTTTGACAAAACAGGAATGTTCTTATTAGATCTTGTTGCATAATGTTTAAACGCTTCCGTCACGATCTGAATATCCACATGGCTATGAGGTCTTAAAATGTCACAAAGCGTGCGCTCTACACTATACGCTCTTACTGTATTTCCTCCAGGTGTTATCACTTCTGATATTCCCAAGTTATAAAACTCTTTTTTACACTGCACACATCGAATATTCTCCTGCTTTGGCTTAGTTAAATTGTAATTTACAGGGAAAGTCATATGATATCTGTTCGGTGTTCTATCTGTTAAATCCCATAGAAACAATGCCGTTTCATGGGAATAAAGTCCTCTCTTAAATCGATTTTGTAAATTAAAAAGCTCATCCTCCCAAACCTCCGGCAAAATATAAACACCTCTAGCAGCTTTTTCGATCCTGCCCTTATCAACAAGATATTTAATATTTCCACGCGAGAAACCTGCTGCAACTACCATTGCAGTAGTAACTGTACCATTATTTTTTTTCGCTATATTGATAATCGCTTCAGCTACACCCATAAATATCATCTACCTTCTATTGACTTTTATGCTTATTATTGTACACATATATGGCATAAAAGTCAATTGGAATATCTGCTTAGTCAAATTGACATTGTTTCCTTTTTGTGGTATTCTTTTAAAGCCGTGCCAAAAATTGTAAGGGGACGGTCGGCGTTGGCGGCTCGTGCTGCGTCGCGAATGCTGAAGGAATCAATTGTGCAGCGCAGAAAAGAGGGAAAAGATGAAGATAGGCAAAAAACTGGTGTCGTTTCTGCTTGCCTTAACTCTGATCGTTACCGCGCTTCCGGTGGACGGAACGAACAGGGCGCCAGAAGCAAAAGCGGCACAGACAGACGTGACAGAGAATAGCGATGGCCGCCTTGTAACATGGGCGCCCGTTGAAGGGGATGACTCTGTCACGGTAAGCGAAGACAATGTAAAAAAGACGGCGGTGATCGAATACGGAAAGAACTCCGGATTTTATTACCAGGGTTCGCTGGAAGCTGTCCCATATTACGAAGACGTGATCAATGTAAATGAGGATAAGCTGCAGGAACTGACCGGTGAGACCGACTACTATGATGTAAGCATTGATCCGGATAATGTATCCTGCCAGTGGTATGAAGTGGACGCCGCCGGGAAACGGACAAAGCTGGAAGGCTATACGGATAGCAGTTTGCGGATCGCCAGTCCGTCGTATGCGGATGCTGGCGATATCGTTGTGACAAATGAAAAGAAAGAGAGAACATTTGTCTGCAATCTGACGGTTGACAAGATCACACTCGATTATACAGATTATCCGCTGCCGGAAGATTCCACGATTCTGACGGATGAAGAGCGTTCCCTGGAATACAAAGTGACGCTGAAATATGCCGGCGATGTGATCGAGAAATCCCAGGTGGGCGAGTATTTTTACGGATTGGAAGAAGTGAAAGACAAGACCATTACGGCGCATCACAAAGATGACTGCTATAATTATGTGAGTGATCCGCTGAGTGTGCCAGAAATTCGTCGCCAGGATTACAGCGCATCCTATTTTAACTATAAGTGGACCGCTTATTATAAAGATGGGACGAAAAAAGTCGTGAGAGAGAAGACGCATTCGTCCTACATTGAATCCGAATACGGCTCACAGTTTAATGAATCAGGAAAACAGGTGGACCATTACGCGTGCGAGATCGAGCTGTGCTATGGTTTTCAGGTGATCGATACGATTACGAAGAACTTTTTCTACCGTTATGCGCCATTTGATTTTCACGGCGACGCGGAAGTAACGCAGATGATCCGCAACAACGCCACAGCGGAGATGGAAGTAGATGCCTGGATCGCGGATACAGAGGCGATCGTTCCAGATTCCCTTTCCTATCAGTGGTATCGTATTGATGCGGAAGGAAATGAAACAAAGCTGGCGAAAGAGACGGCGTCTACTTATACGGTGAGGGTTCTGGATCCGACGGTCAGCTATAAAGTGGAAGTGAAGGCGCAGAAGCAGAAGGACTTTACTGGACCCGAGTTTGAATCCGTGCTCACGCGTACGTTTCGATTTACGTCTTCCGAAGGGTATCTGTTGAAGGATATTAGTTACAACCAGTACTACATCAATATTGGAGATACGCAGAAATTATACGTAGAGCCGCGCGTAGATGACAGTTATACGCTGGATTACGAGTGGGAAAAAGTGCGCTATGAGAGAGATGACGAAGGTAATATCGTATACGATGACTCGGGCAAGCAAAAAGTCATTTCCGAGCAGGTCAGCACGACAAAGGAATGCGAAGTGAAACCGAAAGACATCAGCGATTTTGAAACCATTACCGCATATGACGGGGAAAATGGCCAGGATACATACAATTACCGTGTGACGGTAAGCGTCAAAAAGGGAAGTAAGGTCATTGGTTCACATGTGTACACATTCCGGATCTCGGAGAGCTTCAAATATGAACTGATTGAAGAAAGTGCTTCTTCCCAGGTGCTCAACCCAGGTGATGATCTGGAGTTATATGTCAAAACATCCGTGAAGGATTGTTTCACCATAGAAAAGACCTGGTACCAGAAAGCGGGAGAGGGAATCGCCGCCACCAGGGCAAATGTGGAATCAGGTGGGATCGAGTATATTTCCGCAGATCCGGATTTTGTTATCCCGGACAAATTTGACCGCGTGGAACAGGGAAGTTATGAGAAATGGGATGAGGAACTCGGACCTTGCTACCGTTATACGTTTTGGGAGAAGATTGGTTCCGGCGATTCTGTTCAGATGAGCGGCACGGAAGCCGGGAAAGTGGTAGATGTCCGCGGCAATTACAGATGTTATCTGGAAATGTACCGTGCCGGGGAGGAGAAGGACGAGGAGAAAAATCCGGCATTGGGATCGGTGTGGCACGATTTTAAAGTGACCTATGACTCGGATCTTTCGGCCTATGCGAAGAGCTGTTTCCCGGTAGTGAAAGAGGGGAATACGGCAAAACTGCGCGTTGTTGCACAGACAAAGAGCGACGTGTATAAGCTGCACTACAAATGGGAAAAGCAGGGTGCGGACGATCAGTACACAGAGATAAAAAATAACGACCGCCCGGATCTTGTGATCGACAAGGCAGCTGTCTCCGATGCCGGACAGTACCGTGTGACGGTGTCGGATGAGTACGACGGAACGTGCGCGCCGATCTCAATCTGGCTGAGTGTGCAGGAAGAGGAAAAGGCGGATGTGAGCGAAGACGTGACACATATCTGCTACACGCCGTCTCATAGCGTGTATGAACTGGGACTGGGACAGAAAGTAAACCTCAGTCTTGATATGAAACTTTCGGCTGCGGATACGGACGTGTATTACGCTTGGTACCGTGACGAGAAACTGCACAGAGAGGGGCTGCATACATCAAGCGAATCTAACTGGGAGCTGATCGGTGCGGACAAAAACACATACGAACTTGAGGTAAAGAGTGAGGATGACTTCACAAAATACAAATGTATGGCGGTATACCGCAAAAATAGTACGGAGTACGCGAAGGTGGAAGTAACTTTCACAGTACGTCAGGCGTACACCGCTGAGCTTGAGAAAATGACGTTGGCGGATCAGATCAAGCGCCGCGGGGATAGCGCGTCTTACCAGGTGCGGCTCGTAACGGATGATCCGGCGCTCGCTGTAAATTATCAGTGGTATCGGGAAGACGGTACGGAAATCGAGGGAGCGACGAAAGATACGTACGCGGTTACGGCACTGGGACATGGTGATTTCGGCAGGATCTATTGTGTGGCGACCGATGCGCAGACAGGAGAACGCGTGGCAGAACCCGCTTACTTTACAACGAGCGTGTACAGGAACGGCGCTTATCTCGAAAAGAACAATGTCGAGGTAGAGGCTGCCGTCGGGGATGCCGTGACGACACTCGGACCGCCGGTGATCGCGCGCGGAGACGGCCTGGAACTGACGTACCAGTGGTATCGTTATCGTACGGATGCCGACGATGATTATACGGGTTCGACCATTATATATGGCGCGAAGGAACCGAGTTACAAAATAGAGGAAATTGGCGACAATGAGTTTACGCAATACCGCTGTGAAATTTACGCGGAAGGCGACTATTTAGCAAGTTATTACACGACCGTAACGGAGAAGCAGGAGGACAAAGAGGAAGAAGAGGATCCGATCGTGGTCAAAATCCCGGAAAAATATGAGACGACGGTGAAGGCGTTCCTCGGAAGCAGCGCGAAATTTGCCGTGACGGCGGAATCCAACAAAGGACTGGAACTCCGGTACCAGTGGTATTATAGAAGCAGTAGCAGCAGTTCGGGACAGGCGATCGGCGGCGCGACGAAAAATGAGTACGAGATCGCCGTTGTCACTTCTGCGAAAAAAGGATACTATTACTGTGTTGTAATGGATGAAAAAGGAAACCGCGCGCAGTCAGAAAGCTTTACGCTGCTGACAACGACCGGCCTCAGCGTCGATACCGAAGGATTTTCCACGTCGGATGCCATCGGGGTTCAGACGAGTTTCGGCGCGCAGAACCTCGTGCTGACAGCGACGGCAACGGCGAGCACAGAGCACGGGTATCAGCCGTTTTTCCAGTGGTATCACGAAACGATTGATGAAAAGGGGCTTGTTTATGGCGCGACGTCCCAGGAACTCACAATCGCATCGATCAATGAGGAAGCGCTGGGAATGTATTACTGCGTCGTGAAGGACAGTTCTGGCGCGGATTTTACGCTGAAATATTATGTATATGTCAATAACGGACTGAATGCGTCGCCGAGTACGTACCACGTACTGCAGCAGGCAGACGGCACCGCGAAAATGTATGTGACAGCGACGGCAAACGCTAATTGCGCGATCTCCTATCAGTGGAGCAAGTACGGCGAGGACGAAGACGGCGAATCCCGTTATCTGGATATCGAGGGAGCTGTACAGGATACGCTCGTACGCGGTCCGCTCACGAGTGAGGATTACGGAAGTTACCGCTGTAAGATATCTACGCCGGGAGAACGGAAATATTATTATTTCTCCATCCAGCCTGATTATACAGCCACGATAAATCGCGACTTTGCCGGACAGGGAGATTCCGTCTCCGTAACGGCTCAGCTGGAAAACCCGGCCGTAAACCGCGCATACAGCTACCAATGGTATGAGCAGGAACCTGTGACGGGAACGTACCGCAGGGTAAAAGACGGCACGGGCGCGGCTCTTACAAAAGTGGCGCCGGCAGTCGATCTTTCCGAACAGTTTACCGGAGATGACAAACTCGGCTATGTTCCGGTCGGTTACAAGTGTGTGATCACGATTCAGGAGGAAGAGGAGTCGTGGGAAGAAATTGTAGAAGCAAAAGTCAATGTGCTTCCAGATCTGACTTATCAGGGCACGACATTCCCGGAGACCAACCACCCGAATGACAAGGCGTTTGATCTGAAAACGTACCGGGCAGAGGGCGCGGAGGAGTTGAAACTCACATTTGACTCCCTGACGGATCTCGGCTCGACGGCCGGTCTGTATGTGATCGATCAGCAGGGCAGTTACCGGTTCTTTGACGGAACGGACAAATCGCCTGCCGGGAAAACGATCACGGTTACCGGAGATTCGGTCGTTCTTCTGATGAACGGTAATCAGAAAGCGGATTCTTATGGTTACAAAGTATCGAATGTGGAACCGGTGTTCAAACCGCAGCCATCGACCAACCAGCCGAACGACTCGAAAGCGACGCCGGGCAATACTTCGTCTGATAACAAAGATGGAGTGGCTGCCGGGAAAAAGGGAAGCAAAGTGACCGTTAAGAACCTGAAATACAAAATCACGAGTAATAAGAAGAAGAGCAGAACCGTGACTGTGACCGGAGGGAAGTCAAAGAAACTAAAGAGCGTTACCATCCCGGCTACGGTGAAGATCGCCGGCGTGAAATACAAAGTAACGGCTGTCTCCGCCAAGGCGTTCCAGGGCTATGGCAAATTAAAATCGGTGACGATCGGGAAAAATGTGAAAAAGATCGGCGCCAGCGCGTTTGCCAAGGACAAAAAGCTGACGAAAATCACGATAAAAGGTACGGCGATCAAGAGCGTCGGCAAGAAGGCGTTTGCCAATGTGCCGAAGAAAGCTGCCGTCAAAGTACCGAAAAAGAGCAAAAAGGCGTACGGGAAACTCTTCAAAAAGGGTGCGCTGAAAGCAAAAGTTAAATAAAGTGCAAAAAGTCAAATAAAGTAAAATAAATACTTGACAAACAAGGGCCACACACGCTATAATAACCTAGCATGCGTTCGTGTGGCCTTTTTGTGTACCCGAAAAGCGGCGGACGGCATGGAACTATCATATTACATTTTAAAGCAGGAGGTGAAAATTAATGCCAACTTTTAACCAATTAGTAAAGCAGGGTAGAAAATCGGTTGCGAAGAAGTCAAATTCTCCAGCACTCCAGTACACTTACAACTCGTTGAAGAAGAAATCTACCGAGAGCGCGTCCCCACAGAAACGTGGTGTGTGCACCGTTGTACGTACTGCTACACCGAAAAAGCCTAACTCAGCACTTCGTAAGATTGCCAGAGTTCGTCTTTCCAATGGGATCGAGGTAACAAGTTATATTCCGGGCGAAGGCCACAACCTTCAGGAGCATAGCGTTGTTATGATCCGTGGAGGAAGGGTCAAAGACCTTCCTGGTACGAGATACCACATCATCCGCGGAACATTGGATACGGCAGGTGTTGCGAACAGAAAGCAGGCTCGTTCCAAGTATGGTGCAAAGAGACCGAAAGCAGGCAAATAAAAGATCATTTGCCTCACAGAATTACTAATTGAAAAGTACCGGATTAATTTTTGCATCATTTCTATATATCAAGTATAAAAATCAGGCAAGATTTAAGCTGGTGCGGACACAAATAGTGAGTACCTGTGATTTAATACTTTTATTAAGGAGGGAAGTAACGTGCCACGTAAAGGACATATTCCAAAAAGAGATGTACTGGCAGATCCAGTTTACAAAAACAAAGTTGTTACGAAACTGATCAACAACATTATGTTGGATGGTAAAAAAGGTGTGGCTCAGAAGATCGTTTACGGTGCATTTGAAGAAATTGCCGAGAAGACAGGCAAAGATGCGCTTGACGTATTCGAAGAAGCGATGAGCAACGTGATGCCGGAACTTGAGGTGAAGGCGAGACGTATTGGTGGTTCCACCTATCAGGTGCCGATCGAAGTACGCCCGGACCGCAGACAGGCGCTGGCTCTCCGCTGGCTCACTCTTTATTCACGGAACCGTGGAGAAAAGACGATGAAACAGAGACTTGCCAGTGAGATCATGGACGCCGCAAACAATACCGGCGCATCTGTGAAGAAGAAAGAAGATATGCACAAGATGGCAGAGGCCAACAAAGCCTTCGCCCACTATAGATGGTAGAAGAGAGAAACCTACTGTTGCGAAGGCTTTCGCCTTTGCGCATTACCGTTGGTAGAAAAAATTAGGAGGAAAGAACCTTGGCTGGAAGAGAATATCCATTAGAGCGTACCAGAAATATTGGTATTATGGCTCATATCGATGCCGGTAAGACGACGCTGACAGAGCGTATTTTGTACTACACCGGTGTTAATTATAAAATTGGTGAGACTCATGATGGTGCTTCCACGATGGACTGGATGGAGCAGGAGCAGGAAAGAGGTATTACCATTACTTCTGCCGCTACGACCTGCCACTGGACATTGGAAGACCACCACAAGGCGAAACCAGGTGCGTTGGAGCATCGTGTCAATATCATTGACACGCCGGGACACGTTGACTTTACAGTCGAAGTAGAGCGTTCGCTCCGTGTGCTGGACGGCGCGGTCGGCGTATTTGACGCGAAGGCTGGAGTGGAGCCGCAGTCCGAAAACGTGTGGCGCCAGGCTGACACCTACAATGTACCGCGTATGGCATTTATCAATAAAATGGATAAGATGGGAGCTGATTTTTACTATTCGGTTCAGACGATCATTGACCGTCTGGGTAAAAACGCAATCCCGGTTCAGATTCCGATCGGAAAAGAAGATGATTTCATCGGACTGATCGATCTGTTTGAGATGGAAGCATACTATTACAAAGATGATAAAGGCGAAGATATTGAAATCACGGCAATCCCGGATGACATGAAGGATCTTGCGGATGAATGGCACAGCAATCTTGTCGAGAAGATCTGCGAGCTGGATGACGATCTGATGATGCAGTATTTAGAGGATGAAGAACCTTCGGTAGAAGATTTGAAAAAGGCACTCCGCAAAGGAACGATTGCTTGTGAAGCCGTTCCGGTATATTGTGGTTCTGCTTACAAAAATAAAGGCGTACAGAAGATGCTGGACGGCGTGATCGAGTATATGCCGGCTCCTACTGATATTCCGGATATCGCCGGAACGGATGAGGAGGGAAATGAGATCACACGTAAATCTTCGGACGACGAGCCGTTCTCGGCATTGGCGTTTAAGATCATGGCTGACCCGTTTGTTGGTAAACTTGCGTTCTTCCGTGTGTATTCGGGTACATTGAACTCCGGTTCCTACGTACTCAATGCGACAAAGGGCAAGAAAGAGCGTGTCGGACGTATCGTGCAGATGCACGCGAATAAACGTAACGAGATTGACAAGGTGTATGCTGGTGATATCGCTGCGGCAGTAGGGTTCAAATTGACGACGACAGGTGATACGATCTGTGATGAGCAGCATCCGGTTATCCTGGAATCGATGGAATTCCCAGAGCCGGTTATCGAGCTTGCGATCGAGCCGAAGACGAAGAACGATCAGGGCAAGATGGGCGAGGCACTTTCCAAACTGGCAGAGGAAGATCCGACTTTCCGCGCGCATACCGATTCGGAGACAGGTCAGACGATCATCGCCGGAATGGGAGAACTCCATCTGGAAGTCATCGTAGACCGTCTGCTCCGCGAGTTCAACGTAGAGGCCAATGTCGGCGCTCCGCAGGTTGCCTACAAAGAGACATTTACAACGCCGGTTGACGTTGACAGCAAATATGCAAAACAGTCCGGTGGTCGTGGTCAGTACGGTCACTGTAAAGTTAAATTCGAGCCGATGGATCCGAACGGCGAAGAGACATTTAAGTTTGAGTCCACAGTCGTTGGTGGTGCGATTCCGAAGGAATACATCCCGGCAGTCGGCGAAGGTATCGAGGAAGCGGCGCAGGCTGGTATCCTCGGCGGATTCCCTGTTCTCGGCGTGTACGCGAATGTATGGGATGGTTCTTACCACGAAGTCGATTCCAGTGAGATGGCGTTCCATATCGCCGGTTCGATGGCGTTTAAAGACGCGATGAAGAAAGGAAATGCCGTTCTTCTCGAGCCGATCATGAAGGTAGAGGTTACGATGCCGGAAGAATACATGGGCGATGTGATCGGAAGCCTGAACGCGAAACGCGGCCAGATCGAGGGTATGGATGACATCGGCGGCGGCAAGCTCGTCCGCGCGTTTGTACCGCTGGCAGAGATGTTTGGTTACTCCACGGAACTCCGTTCCGCGACGCAGGGACGTGGTAACTACTCGATGTTCTTTGAGAAATACGCGCAGTGTCCGAAGAATGTTCAGGACAAAGTGCTTGCGCAGAAAACAGGTAAATGATTAGACTTTGCTGAATCAGGCAGATTTAGTGAAGAAATGCCGATTATTTCATATTTAGGGATTGATTTTTTGAAGAATATCCCATATAATATAGTCATATTGGCACAAGGAAGCAAAATTTCTAAAAAAATTATAAGAATAAGTTAGGAGGACTTTTAGAAATGGCTAAGGAAAAGTATGTAAGATCGAAACCACATTGTAACATTGGTACGATTGGTCACGTAGACCACGGTAAAACAACACTGACAGCAGCGATCACGAAAGTACTTGCTGCAAGAGTAGAGGGAAATGAAGCTACAGATTTTGAAAACATCGATAAAGCTCCAGAAGAGCGTGAAAGAGGTATCACGATCTCTACGGCTCACGTTGAGTATGAGACGGAGAACAGACATTACGCACACGTTGACTGTCCGGGACATGCTGACTACGTTAAGAACATGATCACCGGTGCTGCACAGATGGATGGTGCAATCCTCGTTGTGGCAGCTACAGACGGTGTTATGGCTCAGACGAAGGAGCACATCCTTCTGTCCCGCCAGGTAGGCGTTCCTTACATCATCGTATTCATGAACAAATGTGACATGGTAGATGACGAGGAGCTTCTTGAACTGGTTGAGATGGAGATTACAGAGATCCTCGAAGAGTATGAATTCACAGACTGCCCGATCATCAAAGGTTCCGCGCTGAAAGCTCTGGAAGATCCGAGCAGCGAGTGGGGCGACAAGATCATGGAGCTCATGAAGACAGTTGACGAGTACATTCCGGATCCAGAGCGTGACACAGATAAGCCGTTCGTTATGCCTGTCGAGGACGTATTCTCGATCACAGGACGTGGTACAGTTGCTACAGGCCGTGTTGAGGCTGGTACGCTCCACCTCAATGACGAAGTTGAGATCGTAGGTATCAAAGAAGAGACACGTAAAGTCGTAGTAACTGGTATCGAGATGTTCCACAAAGAGCTTGATGAGGCTCAGGCTGGTGACAACGCCGGCGTACTCCTTCGTGGTGTTCAGAAGAACGAGATCGAGAGAGGACAGGTTCTCTGCCAGCCAGGTACACTTACCTGCCATACGAAGTTTACGGCACAGGTATACGTACTGACAAAGGACGAGGGTGGCCGTCATACGCCGTTCTTCAATAACTATCGTCCGCAGTTCTACTTCCGTACAACGGACGTAACTGGTGTGATCGAGCTTCCGGCTGGTACAGAAATGTGCATGCCTGGTGATAACGTTGAGATGACGATTGAGCTCATCCATCCGATCGCTATGGATCAGGGTCTTACGTTCGCTATCCGTGAGGGTGGTCGTACAGTAGGATCTGGTCGTGTGGCTAGTATCATTGAGTAATACTGATTTTATCGGTAAAATCAAGGCTTCTAAAGGAAACTTTGGAAGCCTTTTTTAAAAAAATGAAAAGGTGGCTTTATTTTGGCTCTAAAAAATACATAAGATGTATTTTTTGCATATAATATATATAAACTGCTTTAAAGTTGTACAGTTTTTATTGAGTTTATCAATTTTATATTGTAACATATTTATAAAGTAGGTAATGTTTATTGTCGATGCTTGTCTTTTTTTGGAAATATGATATAATATTCTTTGTATATTTTACTATAACAGGGGATTTGTAGGTATGAAGAAAAAGGATAAGAAAATTGATTGGCTAATAATTATTCCCATGATTTTTTGGATTTCATGTATGTGCCTATCGGTTGGAAAGTTGTTCCAAAGTGGTAATGAAATTCATATAATAGATTGGTTAGATATTTTTAATAGTAATACGTTTTCTACATACATTTCAATGATAATATGTATGGCTTATCAGTATTTTGCTGTTTATGATAGTAGACAACAAGAACTTTCTGGACTTTCTAGAAAATGGATTGCTCTTACGATTATATCGACTGTTGTGTATGGTGTAATTGCGATTATAAATGCGTGCCGTTATTGCTTAGGAACGACGATTGCAATGGCAATAGTGTCGATTGTTTATGTGATTTTATTTTTTAAGTTTATGAAACTTAAATGATAATTATAAACTGAAAGGAGAATTACTATGTTGAGTAAAGTGCGTGAAGTATTTACAAAAGAATATAGAGAGGAAACGAATTACAGAGAAATGGCGTTTAAGATGCTTCACAACTTTAGATTAAAAAATACTAGTGAAAGCGTTGAAGATAAGATTAAACGATTGTCTGATAAAAATTTTGTTTCTGAATTTAAAGTAAATGTGGGTGATTATTAAATGAAAATAGATACTTTTGAATATATTTGGAGGCACGGTATTGCAAAAGCTGCGCAGGATGTATTTGATGAGATTTCTCCCGCTTTACGAGAAAAATATTCAGTTCGTATTAATGTTTCCGATGCAATGTGTCAAAAATTATATCATCAATATGAAGATGTTAGGCTTCTGGTTCGAAAAAAGTATTTTGATACAGGCAAGGATGAAGAAAATAAAATTGATGGATACAAGATATGTGCTTGCATTACAGGCGCATTGTTGAATGTTCGCATGATAAATTATGAAATGCCTGATGAAGAGATGCCAGTAAAAGTTGTTTATGCTAATTATGAAGTAGCATTTTTATCAGCAATATATGTTATGTATCTTTTCCTTTTATCGGATTTGGAGCGTGATGGAAAAACGGAGTGCTATGAGGAACTAAAGAAGCAGGCTACGTTTGTTTTTCCTAAGACTAATTTCGGGCATGATTCATATGTTCAAGGGCGAATAAAGACATTGGCGTTGAATGATTTGTGTGGTAATGATTTTGATGTTCTTACGTATGCTGATATGTTGTTTTGGATTGAGAGATATAATAAAGAAATGATATATAATAAATTGCAAATGAAATACGATTGATTAAGTTGTAAAGGACTTCCTTTAAATTCAGGAAGTCCTTTTTACTGTTTGCCCAGCATGGGCGAGTTCTAACGGGTGAAAGTCCCGAGTGCACGTAGGCAATAAGGTAAAAATATATGACACGAAATAGTCATATATCTTTCACACAAACTGATGATGTTTCGAACTAAGCAGTATGGCGATGAATGCAGTTGAACAAACAGCTTGCAAATAGTATTATCCTAGTGTAAAATCAAACGTGTAATAGGAAAAGTGATTTTTTAATTGAGTCGAAGAGATGTATTCCCAATTGCTATTGTAAAGATGATCCGTGTAATGAAAAACAATGTTCACCGAAGAAGGAGGTTCATTATGCTGATGAGATAACTTTGTGGATTCTTCCGTATGGTCCAATGCAATATGAAAAATGTAGGAAAATCGGTATTTGTGGAGGTTAGGTATGAGCGAGATAAATGATACATCGGTTGTAAAACAACAATATGCTACTGCAAATAATTTAAATACAAGAATATCTATTCATGATAAATATTCAACGAACAAGATGGGTTTTGGAAATTGGATAGTTTCAAATTATAGAATTGATAAAGGTGCGAGTGTATTAGAGTTAGGATGCGGAACAGGAGATATGTGGAAAGGGAGAGAGTCTCTGATTAGTACTTGTTCTAGATTAATACTTTCTGATTTTTCAGATGGAATGGTAGCAACAACAAAAGAAACGGTAGGTAACTATGACAATATAGAATATAAAGTTTTGGATATTCAGCAAATACCTTATAAAGATGATAGTTTTGATGTAGTCATTGCAAATATGATGTTATATCATGTTCCTAATATAAAAAAAGGATTAACTGAAGTGCGTCGCGTATTAAAATGTGGTGGTGCTTTTTATTGTGCAACATATGGTGAGCATGGAATTATCGAGTATCTTTCGAAAATCTTATTTGAATACAGAGTTGAAGATAAGATTAATAAGAATTTCACACTACAAAATGGACATGAGATTTTGAGTAGAACCTTTTCATCCGTTGAAAAAAAAGAATATATTGATTCGTTGGCAGTTACTAATATCGACAATATGGTGGAATATATTTATTCGCTTTCCAGCATGACATCATTAAATAATATACCGAAACAAGTAATAAAAGAAATTTTGATAAAAAATACAACAGATGGGATTCTAAATGTGCCGAAGGAATATGGGATGTTTATTTCATCATAGAAAATGATATAGAAAGCACAAAATTCCCGTTTGTAGGGAAGAACAAATAAATCATCAAAGAGCCAGACGGGAGATTTCATTATGTTGGGTATATATTTTAGTGGAACGGGAAACACAAAACACTGTATTGAAAAATTGATACATTTATTAGACGAAAACACACAGGCAATTTCTATCGAAAAAGAGGATGCTGCGAATGAATTGTCAACGAATCATGAAGGGTAATCACAGCCTGTAATGAAAATGGGGGCTGGCTCCTGTATGGGAAGCTGGTAAAAGATGTTAAAGTACCTTTTAAACTGGAGGGAGTGGTTAGGATCGATGACACGCCCGTGCACAAGGCGATCAGGGAAGCACTTGCAAATTGTCTTGTAAATACGGATTTTTATTTGCCGCGCGGTGTTGTTATTAAAAAAGATGCTGACAGTATTATTATGGAAAATCCCGGAAGTATACGCACGGGAAAGAGGCAGATGATGTCTGGGCAGATCAGGGATGGATTGCGCCAGAGGTAATAGAAGAATATGCGCCTGATAGAACGATTTTAAAATTGTCGTTTGTCAATGCGGAGACTAAAGAAGTGACAGAAAAAAAGTGACAGAAAAAATAGAGACGCAAAAGGCACTGATTTTAAGCAGGATGCAGCTATATGTTGAATATAAAGTAGAGGAAGTAGCCTGGTGGCTGAATGTAGGGCGGACCTGAGTAAGAACGTTGCTGAAGCTGTTGGTAGCGGATGGGAAGATTTCGGAAACGGGTGCAACTAAGATGAAAAGATATTGCAAAATAAACGACGATAATTTCAACCATTAAAATATATGGATTGGAGATTAACTTATGAACCTGACAAATTTTTTAAAACAAACGGATGCCATCACAGTGCGGTATTCAGCATAACAGCTTACTTCTTTTATACATGAGATCGGGCGGATTTTGCCGGAATACCGCAGGGAGGATTTTCTAGAAAGATTAAAAGCGATAGGGGGAGCGACAGAAAATGAATCGCTCAAAGAAGCAGAGGCAGAGGTTGAATTTTATGAAAAGTACGAGATCATCAAAGACAATTTAATCCAAATCGATTCGCAGGAGATTATGATCGAAAGTATCTTAAATGAAGAATATGATGATTGGTATAATAACATTTGCGAAGAATTTTATTATGTAGATAAAAGCGGAATTTCGGATATGCTGGAGGAAGCGTGTCATTTCGTTCATACATGTGACGCTGGAGGCGATCATGCAGCATGGAGATGAAGATCTGCCTGATTTTCCGGAGTTTTTGACACGGTGGATCACCTACCTTGGGGCAATCAAGTCAGGCGACGCGGACCGACTTATTTTGGAGGCCAACGGTTTATTGAATGATTTTTCCGCGGCCGTCAGATATGCAGAGGAATATGCCGTTTCTCATCCGGGATTGTATTTGAACATACTGGAAAATGAGACATGCACGGATGCGGATAAAATGGCAGCGGTGGGGATGGAGGCGTTAAACCGGATACCAAAAAACTATATCATGCGGAGCAGGGTGGCTTTGAAAACGGCGGAGTATGTCATGATATATTTTCAAAATGGAGATCTGTTGTGCACATGGAGCCAGATATTAGAACCCGTGCGATCGAAAAAATCGCAGGTTTGCTTGAAAAAAGGGTAGAAGGGATCATGGGCGCAAATCGCAGGAAGTATTATGGGGAATGTGCGGCGTTTCTTGCGGCATTGGGATAGGTACAGGAATCTTTGGGCGAGGCAGACGCAAAACAGAAACTTATGACATCGTATAAGGATAAGTATTCATGGAGAAACGCATTCCGGGCAGAAATGAGAGCTTACGGATGGATTGATGTGAAGAGGAAATAGAAGGAGAGATGCACTGGATCAGGAGAGAAGGATTATCAAAGATAACTGTGGTCAAATAGGAGTCACTTCATGCTTGCATGGAAGTGGCTCTTTTACATGTATAGCAATTCGTACCCCCAAAAGAGCGAATTGTTCCAAAGGGGTTGTTATTCTCTGCTGCTTTGATAAACTTTATCATAAAGTAAGATCAGAAGCGACTCCGCGAAAAAGCGGATAGTTAGCGAGGAGGAGCAAGATGGAAAAACCAAATTTCACAGGATTATCACATGTATGTATTTTTGTGGATGATGTAATAGAAGCATTTATATATTACGAAAGAATTTTGGGAGCGATCCCGAACCAGCATATACCCCACTGGAAAAATAAAGGTTTTTTTCAGGCCGGAGGTTTTCTCAGCGAGGCGGAAGAAGGCGAGGTATCCATCGGGTTCATGGATGTGCCGGGAACCTGTCTCACGTTGGAACTCATGTGTTACCACAAACCGGAGGGCCGTAAGGTACCGGTCATATTTGCGGCAAACGATGTCAGCGGCGCAAGGCATGTAGCGTTGAAAATAACGAATATTGAAGAGGCTTTTGAATATATAAAAGCACAGCCGGACGTCACGCTCATTAATACGACACAGGATTATAAGGTCTATCAGATCAGTAAGACAGATCCTTCAGATTTTCATTACTTTGACAAGAAAAAGGAAGATGATCTGCAGATAAAACAGAAGGCGGCGGATCTTTTAGGAAATACTAAATATTTTTACTTTATTGACAAATATGGCCTGCAGTGGGAGTTTGAGCAAGGTCACACAGATATTGGGGAATGACGGGAAAAGTGGCAGATACGGCTAAATGAGTACTTTATATGAAATTGGAGGGAAACAGAATGACGGTTTTAAGAACTTTGAAAAACGATGAATTGACGGTACAACTGATCGGCAGGCTGGAGACGGTTACTGCTCCGAAACTGGAGAAACAACTGGGGGACTCTCTGCAAGGCGTGAAAACGCTTATAATGGACATGACGGAGTTGGAGTATATTTCTTCTGAGGGAGTCCGTGTGTTGTGTTCGGTGCAGAAGACTATGAACGAGCAGGGAAGGATGATCGTCAGAAATGTGAATGAGGATGTTATGGATGTTTTTGAGACAGCCGGAGCGATTGATGTACTGATGATAGAAAGAGCCTGATTTCATATATTTACATTGCTAAGAGGAAGTGGTATAATCTTACCAATGTAAATATAAGAGAACAGGGGGAGGATGATCATGTTTGAGCAGGATTATGTCATGCGGCTCATTAAAGAAATGGTGCGGGTTATTTTAAAGCTATTATTCAACATTGATTCGGAATCTCCGACAGTGGAGTTGATAGAAAACAAAGTACAAAAGGAAACTTTGGAAAATTTGTTGGACATGATCGATGCCGGAAAAATCAATGAAGCGGAAAATAGATTACATGATCTGATCAGTGATGAGGATAGGGAGAGTTTAGAAATTGCACTGTTGTTTTATTTATATTTAAATAATAAGGCGGATGATTTTTTAGAAGAACATGATTTCTCCCGGGAAGAGATCAAATTGGGATTAGAAGATGTGGCTGACATATTTGGTTTAAGAAGTATAACCGGAAGGTTTTTGATGGGGCCATGATGAAGGTGTTGGCTGGGTGGTTACATAAAAGCGAAACCGGAGTTTGTGGAGGGGTAATATGAATACTATTTGGTCAGATCATGTGCAAGGGATCATGACGCTGTATCTTAGTAGAAAATTAAGATTTGACGATATGTTCTTTGATCAGTATAAAAGTTTGTTCAACCTGGACCAGAGTGCTACGTTGAATATTCTGGAGATTGGCTGTGGCCCGGGGGCACTTGCGGAATCCCTGCGTAAATGGTATCCAAATGCACATATTACCGCCATCGACAGAGACAGCAATTTTATAGCGTTTGCAAAAGAAAATATCACAGGTGTTGATTTTAAAGAAGGTGACGCTGCTCAACTTCCTTTTGAGGATCATTCATTTGATGTCACCATTTCCAATACGGTTCTGGAACATGTGGAGCCGACTGCTTTTTGGGGTGAACAAAGACGAGTATTGAAAACGGGCGGCATATGTCTGTGCCTATCTGCGCGAAAAGGGCTTTGCTGTGTCGCGCCATGTCTGGAAACAACAGTAAAGGAAGAACGGTTTTGGGAGAGTGTTCCGCAATCAGAAGATGAACTGGAGAAGTTCAATGTCTGCAGATTTCCGAAGTCTGAGTCCGAAATTCCCGCATTTATGGAGGAAAATGGTTTTACAAATGTAACAACTGGATATGCGGTCATTGACCTCACTCCGGATGATTCGAAGTATTCACCTGAGATGGCGGAACTTATGATTGAAGCGCTGCGACAAACAGATATAGAGGCTGTTCAGTCCGCTCACTCCAATCACGCCGATGAAATACTATCCGTGATCAATGGCAAATATGATGAGCGGCTCCGTCTGTACAGAGAAGGAATAAAGCAGTGGGACACATCTGTTTCCGTGACGATGATCACTCGTGGTATGAAGGGATAAAATTCAGAATTGCAGGGAATAGCATGGCTTTACTGTAATAATCGGAATAATTGTCTTGTAATCGTCATGGATTAGGGGCATAATGGCGATGTAAACGATAATAACGATTATTGGAGGCTGGAAAATGAAATATGAAGAAAGCTATACTGTTGAATTAAAGCAGGAAGTTAATGCAGATTTTAAAAAAGAGATTATAGCCTTTGCCAATTCGGATGGTGGTGAGATATTTGTCGGGATTGACCGGAATGGCGGAGTTGTCGGTGTGGCGGATACTGAAAAAGTGATGGAACAGATTGGGAACATGATACGCGATGGAATCAGGCCGGATCTGTCTGCCTATACTTCTATCAATGCAGTCGATGAAGGCGGTAAAACTGTTATCAGAGTTCATATACTGCGTGGAACAAAACGCCCGTATCATCTGACTGATTGTGTTTTACCGTTTGGAACTGATGGAAAGTTATGGTGCGGGTATTCGGCGTATCATAGAAAGCTATGACGATTATCCTGATAAACCGGTGTTTAAGCCCGCTCCGTCCTCTTTCGTGGTTGTTCTGCCGAAAATCATCGCAGTCTTTAATGATACGATGAGCGATACGGAAAAGGTACTTTCCGTGATCACACAAAAAGGTGTGGTCAGCCGCAAAGAGGTCGAAGAACTTCTTGGCAGATCAAAGTTTCCTGCCATACGTGCCCTGAACGAGTTGATCGCGCAAAACAAAATCATCAAAACGGGTTCCGGTCCGGCGGTGCGGTATCGGTTATCGAAATAGTCTATGTCGATGCGACATTGTGCTTGCGCTTGCAGTTACAGTTGGCTTTATTGCATTGGGGGAGGATGTTAAGTGAGAATTATGAATAGAACACATACAAAAAAATGTGAAAGAATTGGTGAATGAGGGAAAAATAGAACATAAAGGTGGAAAAAGATTTGGATATTGGGAAATCAAAAAGTCGTTTTATCAGAAGTCCAGTTTGCAGAGGTGATTGACATGAATAATGAAGCAGTCAGTATTGTTGTATTCAATGAGACGGGGGAGGTTCTGCTCATTCAGTCTAGAAGATATACTACGATGCGCTTGGAATGGGAAGTTCCAGCAGGTCGTGTGGAAAATGGGGAATCAATAGAGAATGCTGCGTGTCGGGAATGTCAGGAAGAAACAGGGTGTACGGTAAAAGATTTAACATATTTATGTACCCATAATCCGTCTAATGGAATGTCTGACTGTATATGCCATGTTTTTGCAGCCAGAGTAGATGTGGAATCTACGGACTTTGATGAGAACGAAGTGAGAATGAGAAAGTGGGTTTCACGAGATCAAGTGTTGGAATTGTTGAAACATAATGAAACCCAGGATGGGATTTCTATATTAGCATTACTTTTTGCTTTTAGTTTTACGAACATATGGAGGAAATTACTTGAAAGTGAACTGTTAAGTTTGTTTTGGGTTTACATGGATCATTACATGCCTGAATCCGGGTAAGATGTAGAACAAAGTCTATTTATTTTAAAGGATGGAGAATGTTTAAAAATGGTAGATTACAGCATTCAGAATAAAAAGGCATGGGAATATAACGCGTATGAATTTTGGGTCAAACAATCAGGTGAGCCGGAAGATCGGGCAAAAAGGGATCTGGAAAATCCTATCGGAATGCTGAAAAGATTTGCTGATTATTTCGATGCTTATAGAGGTGTCAAAATAGCAAATATATGTGGCTCCTGTGGAAAGAAGGCTGTTCCTTTGGCTGTTTTAGGCGCTGATGTAACAGTCTTTGATATTTCAGAGGATAATAAGAAATATGCGCTTGAAGTCGCAGCAGCCGCGAAAGTCCATTTGAGTTTTGAAGTATGTGATATATTGGATATCAATATAGAAAAGTATGGGAACTATTTTGACGTAGTGTTTATGGAAGGCGGCGTATTGCACTATTTTCATGATATTAACGAGTTCATGTCTATTATGTACAACTTAGTAAAAGACGGTGGCAAAATGATATGCAGCGACTTTCACCCATTTACAAAAATATCAGATATATTGAGTCTGGAACAACCCACTATGAATTATTTTGGGACGGAAATTTTTGAGGGAGAAATGGCACATGCCCGTTTTTGGGAGGATCATATCCGGGCGCAAATGCCAAAGTGCAGCTACCGAAAGTATACACTCAGTGAGATAATAAATTCAGTCATAAATACCGGGTTCACTTTAAAAAGGTTTGATGAGCATCCTGCATGGACGAACGAAAATGTGCCAGGAGAGTTTACCATAGAAGCGATCAAATGAAAGAGGATTGTTGAATGAAAATAGAACAGATCAAAGAAAAATTAAAAACAGAAGAGTATGATTTTCTCAGGCAGGATCAGAGGTTAGGCACTCATATCATTCTCTTGACGCTCGGGGGAAGTCATGCGTACGGAATGGATCAGGCCGGATCTGATCTGGATGTGAGGGGCATCGCATTCAATACAAAAGAAGAAGTTTTAACAGCAACGGATTTTAGGCAGGTGGTAAATGTAGAAACAGATACGACGATATATTCTTTTCAAAAAATGATCCAGCTGCTCACGGCAAACAATCCGAATACATTGGAGATCCTGGGCTGTCTCCCAGAACATTATTTACATCTGTCAGAGATCGGGAAGGAACTTATAGAAAACAGGAAGATGTTTCTCTCCCGGATCTGTATCCACACGTTTGGCGGATATGCGGAAAACCAGCTCCGCAGAATGGAGAATAAATCGACAAGGCTCGTAGATCAGGCGAAGAGGGAAGCTCATATCCTGAAGAGTATCGAACATGCGGCCTATGACTTTAAAAACCGATATTATCCGTATGATGACAGCGATGTGAAATTATACATTGATACCGCGGTACAGGAAGGCTATGACAGTGAGATTTTTATGGATGTGTGTCTGAAACATTATCCGCTGCGGGACTGGGCCGGCATGTGGAGTGAAATGAGGTCGATCATCAGTAGCTATAGCAAGATCGGAAAGAGAAATGAAAAAGCGATCAGTCATGATAAACTGGGAAAGCATATGGCGCATCTGATCCGGTTATATATGATGTGCATTGATATTCTGGAAAAAGAAGAGATCATCACCTACAGGGCGGAGGAACACGATCTGCTTATGAGTATCCGGAATAGTGAATTTTTGGATGAGAATAGGCAGCCGACTTCTGCCTTTTATGATCTGCTCAATGAATATGAAAAGAGGTTCGACTATGCGAAGGAAAATGCATCACTTCCCGATGTGCCGGATCACAAGAGAATCCGTGAGTTTCAGATGTATGTAAATGAGCGGATCGTGAAGGGGGAGTTTTAGGAAGTCACAGAGGACGCGGAGGAAAGGTTTTATTTGCCTTTCTAGGACATATCGGATTTGTTTTCGAAATCCGGGTTTGATGAGAGGATTATTTTTGGAGGCCGAGAGGGATGATCATCTAGAGATTTATGAGTTGGAGCAGGTCGTGAATGATACGTAAGTAGAAGATTTAAAGAGGCAGAGTTGAAGGGAGGAGATTTACTATGATACAACCAGATCAGGTAAGGAAAAAAGCAAAAGAAAGAGAAGAAGAGAATTTTAGATTTCGAAGTTATTTGAAGATCCATGCAGACGAGAAGAAATTAGACCGCCAGTTTTTGCGATTGCATAAGGAATTGTTTGCGGATTATGATTGCAGTAAGTGTAGAAACTGCTGCAAGATGTATAAAGGAAGCATTCCTCCCGATGACATTAGTAAGGACGCGCAGCATTTACATATGACAAAAGAACAGTTCATTTCAACTTATCTGGAAAAAGACGAGTACGATACAAATTATCAGACCAAACATAAGCCGTGCGATTTTTTGCAGGAGGACGGCAACTGCAAACTGGGTGACTGTAAGCCGAATAGCTGCAAAATATATCCGTATACAGACCAGCCGGAACGTCTATTTAGTCTGCTGAGCGTATTGGATACAGTAGAGATCTGTCCGGTGGCATTTGAAATCTATGAGAGGTTAAAAAAAGAATATGGATTTCGAAAACGCCGATAAAAGCCAGGTTTTATCTTATAACAAATATGTTAATTTATTTAAGGGTTAGAAGGACTCCGGATTATTGAATCTTTTGCAGGAAGAGGAGAGATCGTTATGAGTGATGCGATTTACACTTTTAAAGGAAAAGACATTACATTCGCCATTTGTATACAGATAAGGGCAGTAATTAATGAATTACAAAAAACGCTTGATATTTCATTTGAGGATGCAATGTACTTGTTTTATCGTTCTGAAACATATAAAACATTGCAGGAGACAGAAAATGCTTTTTGGGCTGAGTCGGCGGAGTATATTGCCGACTGCTATTTTGGTGAGGGGTTTTTGGCATTGGCCGAGGCAAAAAATCCCTGCGATGTAGAACTTGTTCACAAGATGAAGTGGGAAACGATGACATTTAATGTATTTGAGATGGGGACGGAAGAGAAGGTCCAGCGTGCGTTTGATGTTCTGCGTGATGGCGGCGTTGTGCTTGAAGGGATTCATGAGCTGCCCTGGAATAAATACTGTGCCACTGTGATTGACAGGTATGGTGTCTGCTGGTGGATAGCAATATAGAGAGGAAAGAGTGGAATTTTCAATGATTGACATCAGATATGTAGAAACAGGCGATAAAGAGTTTTGGTACAGCCTTGACAAGCACTTGCCGGAAGCGGAGTTTATGAATAAGATCCGTGATAAAAGGGGCTATGTATTGATAAAGGACGATACGCCGATAGGACTATTGCGGTACAATTTATTTTGGGATAACACGCCTTTTTGTACGATGCTTTTTATCGACGGGGAGTATCAAGGAAGAGGGTACGGAAGGGTGCTTATGGAGCACTGGGAAAATGATATGAGATCCCAGGGATATGAAATGTTCTTGGTTTCTACGCAGGTTGATGAAAGTGCGCAGCATTTTTATAGAAAATTAGGTTATAAAGATTGCGGAGGACTTGTCATTGATATTCCTAAATTTGAACAACCGATGGAAATGTTTATGATCAAAGAAGTGTGATCGTACAGATAGGAAAGGAGCTGCTTTATGGAAATCTATGCGCGGCGTTCGATCAGGCATTGTTTGGATTACGAGATTTTGTTTGATTTTATGGAACAGGTAAGTTATAATTTAGATGAAGTTTGAGGATACATGAAATGAATTTCAATATATTGAGGCAGATGGAAAAGTGTAATGAGATGCTCATAAAGGGGGAATTGTCATGGTAAAAGAGTTAGAGAAAGTAGAGCAGGCAAAGAAAAGTTTCAACCATATGTTAGATAATAAGAAATATGCAAATATCATTCGAGATGATAAACATTTGTCTGTTTTGATGCAGTTACTTGAAGGCGGAGAGTATTCTAACATATTAGATATAGGAACAGGAACAGGCTATCTGGCATTTCCATTAGCAGAACAATATATAACATCCAGGATTTATGGAATAGATATAGCGGAAACCATTATAGATCATAATAATGAAACAGTAAAAGAAAAAGGGATTACAAATCTTACTTTTCAGACTTTTGATGGATTAAAATATCCTTTTTCAGAGAAAAGTTTTGATTTGATCGTTACAAGATACGCGTTTCATCATTTTCCTGATGTTGCAGATGCCGTATCGCAAATGGGTAAACTTCTGGTCAAGGGCGGGAAGGTGCTGCTTTCTGATCCTATGAGAAATGAAAGTGATACAAAGGGTATCATTGATGAATACATGAGAGTGAAAAAGGATGGACATATTCAATTCTATTCCGCAGATGAAATAGATAAGTTATTTTCTGATCATGGTTTTATAAAAAAGGAGCAGGTGTTAACAGATATGACATTTCCTTTTGCGCCGATGCCTGAGTATTTAGAGGTTTATAATAGAACCAGTGAAGAAGACAGGTTAATGTATAATATAGAAAATGAAAATGATATTATATGGGTAAAGCATATTAATGTCGGGAATACGATCTTTGAAAAAAAAGTAATAAGTCGTAATGGCGCGGATAAGGACTATAGGAAGTGAAAACATGAACATCTTGCTAATAGAAGATGATACAGAAATCAGTGATATGTTAAAAAAATATCTTGTTTCGGAAGGCTTTGAAGTGGTAACTGCTTATGATGGGGAAAGTGCCTGCACAAAATTTTTCGAAGGAGAATACAGTCTCGTACTGCTGGATCTGATGATTCCTAAGATGGACGGATTGAAGGTGATGAGCGTCATCAGGGAAAAGAGTACGGTGCCGATCATGATCGTATCCGCGAAAGACTCGGATTCCGATAAGTCACTGGGGTTAGGCCTGGGCGCGGATGATTATGTGACAAAACCATTTTCCGTAACAGAAGTGCTGGCAAGGATCAAGGCGAATATCAGGCGTAACACACAGTATACAGCCGGGGCGGTGGGTGAGGAAACAAATTTCATACGGGGGGAGCTCGCAATCAATACAGAGGATCATTCTGTCATGAAAAGTGGGAGGAAAATAGAACTGACAGCAAAGGAGTTTAACATTTTGAAACTTCTTATGAAAAATCCGAAAAAAGTCTACACCAAAGAACAGATTTATTCACTTGTATGGGACGATGCGTATGTGGGGGATGAGAATGCTGTCAATGTCCATATCAGCCGTCTGCGCGGCAAAATAGAAGACAACCCCCGTGAACCGCAGTATATCATAACTGTCTGGGGAATCGGTTATAAGTTAGGAGAGGTAGAATGAGTGATCCGTCTATCATATTCTTTTTCGTCTGTGCGATTTTATTGCTTTTGTCTATTATCTTTTATCAACAGCATATGTTCAAAAAAGGAATACAGGAAAAATGGAAGAGGATCGGCGAAAAACTGTCGGATATTTTAGACAAGGGCAGTGATGAGCAGGTCATGGTATTCACGGACAATGAAGTCTTGAAACATGTAAGCGGTCAGATCAACCGGCTGCTTTTAGACCGGCAGGAAATAAAAATGGAATTTCGAAAACAACAGTTATCAACGAAGAAAATGCTCGCCAATATTTCCCATGACATAAAAACACCATTAACTGTTATCTTGGGTTATCTGGAAATGATGCAGCTCGAAGAGGAAGAAAATGAGTCGTTACAGAAGGTGTCATTAAAAGCAAAACAGGTAATGGAACTGATCGATCAGTTTTTTACGCTGGCAAAACTGGAAGCCGGGGACGTAAAAATTGAACTGGAAAACATCGATATCTGTGAGTTATGCCGGGAGACCGTACTCGGCTTTTATGATCTGCTGCTCCAAAATAAATTCACGGTGGAGTTAGACATACCGGAACAGAACATTTACGTGCAGGGAGAGAAGGAGTCGATAGAACGTATTATAAATAACCTGTTGTCAAATGCGATACGATATGGCGGTGATGGAAAATATGTCGGTTTGTGTGTGCGGGAGGAAGCGGATGTTGTCTGTATAGATATCGTGGATAAAGGAAAGGGGATTGAAAGGGAGTTTGCCGACCGTGTGTTTGAGCGGCTTTACACAACGGAAGATTCCCGTAACCGCCGCATACAGGGAAATGGACTGGGGCTGACGATCGCCAAAAGTCTGGCGGGACAGATGGGCGGTGATCTTTTGCTGGAAAGTGAACCCAATGTTAAGACCGTGTTTACCGTCCAACTTAAAAAAATCAGCGGCGAAAGGAATTTGTAAGAAAGATTCAAGAGTTTTGAAAAACGAGACAGTTATAATGGTTTTTGAAAGGAGGAAGTGAATATGACGAATATTTTACAGACGAACCAACTGACAAAAACCATTGACGGAAAAGATTTGGTCAGGGACGTAAACATCCATGTAAAAAAAGGGGAAATTTACGGATTTTTGGGGCCAAACGGAGCCGGGAAAACGTCGGTAATGAAACTTGTCACGAATCTTTGGAAACCAACAGAAGGGGAGGTCTGGCTGTTTGGGGAAAAGCTGACGCCTGTTTCTTATGACGTATTGAAACGAATGGGGAGCATGATTGAATTTCCCGGTTTCTATGACCATATGAGTGGAGCGGAAAACCTGCAGCTTCACTGTGAGTATATGGGGTATCATACGCCTGGCCGTGTGGAACACGCACTTGAGATGTTAGGTTTGGCGGAGGCGGCAGCGAAGCCGGTTAAAAGTTATTCGCTCGGGATGAAGCAGCGTCTGGGGATTGCGCGTGCCGTCATCTGCCAGCCGGAGCTTTTAGTACTGGATGAACCGACGAACGGACTCGACCCGGCCGGGATGAAGCAGATCAGGGAGTTGTTCCGTAAGTTGTGCTCTGAATATGGGACTACGATCTTTATTTCAAGCCATATACTTTCTGAAATAGAAAGTATAGCGGATACGATCGGAGTGATCGATCATGGAAACCTGATGAAAGAGATTTCCATGAGAGACATATCGGAGAGAAACACGGCTTACGTCAAACTGGCGGTCGGAGATACGAGGAAAGCGGCCTATGTTTTGGCGGATCAACTGGAATTGGAACATTTTAAGGTGATGGATGAAACACAGATTCGTATTTACGATGGCTGCATAGAGACAAAGGAGATAACAAAGGCCCTTACTGTGAGTGGGGTCGAGATTATTTCCATAGGCAAAGAAACAGAAACACTGGAAGACTATTTTCTGAAATTGACAGAAGGAGGAGTGAGGCCATGATAAAGCTGATCAAAATGGAGTGGAAGAAAAACAAAATAGGAACGTATATCCGAAATGCTCTTATCATGGCGGTTGTTCTTTGCCTATTTGTGTTTGCGCTCGCGTTTTTAGGGATTGCGGAAGATCCGGATGGGACGTTGGATGCGGCAGAGGGCATGAGCGTGATTTCTGCGCCGATCGAGTTATTTTCCGGCATGTCATTTTTAGTTTTTACGAGTGTGATGTTAGCTTCTTTTATTGTCAGCGCATATAAAAACAAAACGATGAACCTGATGTTTTCTTATCCGATCAAAAGGCAGAAGATCCTGGCATCCCAGATGATCGCGGTTTGGTTTTTTAACCTGATCGCGCTGGTGGTGACAAAGCTGCTTCTTTACGCCTGCGTGTATATCGGAGGGAAAAGGATGCGGTCATCTTTTATCATTGATTTTGATATGGGGGATTTGTCTTTTTATGTCGAGCTGCTATTGAAGTCTGTGGTCATTGTAAGCGTGAGTTTTATTGCTTTGTTTGTCGGGATGAAAATGAGGTCATCAAAAGCGGTCATTGTGGCTTCTTTTATCCTGATATTACTGACACAGGCGAATATCGGTGATTTTTCATTAGCTGGCAATCTGGTATTTCCTGTGATACTGACAGCAGTGTCATTTGTATTTGCTGTGTTATCCGTCGTGAAGGTGGAGACGAAAGATTTGATGTGAGACAATGTGGAATGTAAGAACTGCTTGCCAAACAAGCAGTTCTGTTGTATAATCTACTTGAATTTGAGAAGGAGGAATCGCTAATGTCAGCATGTGTTTTACGTTTAAGGTAAGAACGGCAATAAAAAGGCAGCTTGTTGAAAGACAGGTTCTTTTTTGCGTACCTAAATGTAAAACATGTGGCGAAGATCTGAGCTGCTTTTA
Organism: uncultured Eubacterium sp.; assembly: GCA_910583555.1. Lineage (GTDB taxonomy): Bacteria > Bacillota > Clostridia > Lachnospirales > Lachnospiraceae > Eubacterium_F. Next base: position 25,008 of record CAJTXO010000016.1, on the reverse strand, counting down.
GCGGTCAGTATTTTTTGTTATCTTTCTTTTACGTGTAGGCAGAAGAATCTGTTGGAAACGATTCTCCTGTTTTTTTATTGCCTATTTGCAGATAAAAAACAGGAGGAAAGATATGTCTAAGCGAAATAAAAAACGCAGGGGTAACTCTGCCCATTTACAGAAAATATATGGATCACAGAACTTTTTGACGAGCAGGAGGCTGTTGGAACGGATCGTGAGGAAAAGCACGATTACAAAAAATGATATCGTATTAGAAATCGGTACGGGGAAAGGCCACGTAACGGAAGTTCTCTGCAAAAGGGCAAAATACGTGTATTCGGTGGAGATTGACCGGAAATTGTTTGAACATGCGAAACAGCGATTGAAAGAGGAGGGAAACGTAAAAATGGTCTTTGGGGATTTTTTGAACTATCATCTGCCAAATAGAAAGAAGTATAAGGTATTTGCCAATATTCCTTATTATATTACGACGGAGATCGTAAAAAAATTGACGGAAGATGCCCACCCACCGTCCGAAATGTGGCTTGTGATGGAAAAGGGAGCGGCGAAGAGGTTTTTGGGAAGGCCAAAAGAAACGAAATATTCTTTCGCGTTAAAACAAAGGTGGAAATTAGATGTCGTGTATTATTTTTCGAAAGAGGATTTTCATCCGAAACCTTCCGTCGATTCGGTGCTATTGCATTTTCGGCAAAGGGACTGTAAAAATTAGCACGGATAGACTTTTTGTCATAATAGCAAAAAAACTAAAGAAAGTTATAAAGTCTGGGGATTTTTGCGGGAATTCAAGAAAAAATCCCCTTGACTTCCCCGCCAGTATGTGGTATTCTAGTTGGGCGATGAATTAGGTCTTTTTTTTATGCCTAAATTTTATAAGACTGAAAATTATTCAGACAAATAATCACGGAGGTGACGTAATGCGTACTAAAATCACTTTGGAATGTACAGAATGCAAACAGCGGAACTACAACATGACCAAAGACAAGAAGAACCATCCGGACAGAATGGAAACAAAGAAATATTGCAGGTTTTGCAGAACTCATACATTACACAAAGAGACGAAATAATCGTCCGGCGTAATGTTATGGAAAGGATGTGTGTCAAATGAGCGAAGCGGAAAAGACTTCGAAAAAGGACAGCTTCTTCAAACATGTCAAGGCGGAATTCAAGCGGTGTACATGGCCAAAGAAAGAAGAATTGATCCGCCAATCCACATTAGTAATTATTATTTCCGTTATTCTCGGCGGCGTTATTGCAGGAATAGACTGGCTGATCCGTTTAGGACTGCAGGCGGTCGGGCTTTGATCTAGGAGGTTGATATGGCGGAAGAAGCAAAATGGTATGTGGTTCATACTTATTCCGGTTATGAGAATAAAGTAAAAGTGGATATTGAGAAGACGATAGAAAACCGTAATCTTCAGGAGCAGATCCTGGAGGTGATGGTACCGATGCAGACCGTTGTGGAGGAAAAGAACGGGGAAAAGAAACAGGTTCAGAAGAAAATGTTCCCGGCCTATGTCCTTCTCAATATGGTGATGAATGACGAAACCTGGTATGTCGTGCGGAACACCCGCGGAGTGACGGGATTTGTAGGGCCGGGATCCAAACCGGTTCCGCTGACCGCGGAAGAGATTGCCAACATGGGATTCCTCGCGCAGGCGGAGGAAGCGCCGTACAGCATTGGCGACCACGTAGTCGTTACAAAGGGCGTATGGGAGGATACACACGGTGTCGTACAGGAAGTTCATCCGGCCAAACAGATGGCGGTGATCGTGATCGATATGTTTGGGCGCGGGACGCCGGTTGAAATCGATTTCTCAGAATTAGAAAAGCTATAGAAACAGGAGGAAACTTGAAATGGCTAAGAAAGTGGAAGGATATATAAAATTGCAGATCCCGGCTGGAAAAGCAACGCCGGCACCGCCGGTAGGACCAGCGCTTGGACAGCACGGCGTGAATATCGTGCAGTTTACAAAGGAGTTTAATGCGAAGACAGCAGGACAGGAAGGAATGATCATCCCTGTTGTCATTACCGTATATGCGGACAGGAGTTTCAGCTTTATTACGAAAACGCCGCCGGCAGCAGTACTTCTCAAAAAAGCATGTAAGATCGATTCCGGTTCCGGTGTGCCGAACAAGCAGAAGGTTGCTTCGATCTCAAAAGATGAGATCCAGAAGATTGCCGAGTTGAAAATGCCAGACCTGAACGCAGGAAGCTTAGAAGCAGCGATGAGCATGATCGCTGGTACGGCAAGGAGTATGGGAATTACAGTAGAAGAGTGAGTGTTATAAAATTTAGACATCGCAGGAAGATCTATGTCATTTGGACGTTGTGGGAGAATGTTCGCTAATACCACTAGGAGGTTTAAATCATGAAAAGAGGCAAGAAATATGTAGAGGCCGCAAAGTTAGTAGACAGAATGACTCAGTATGAGCCGGAAGAGGCTATTGACCTTGTGAAAAAGACAGCAGTTGCAAAATTCGATGAAACGATAGAAGCACACATCCGTCTCGGCGTAGACGGGCGTCATGCAGACCAGCAGGTTCGTGGTGCGGTCGTACTTCCTCATGGAACAGGAAAGACGGTTCGCGTCCTCGTGTTTGCGAAGGGAGATAAAGTGTCAGAGGCAGAAGCAGCAGGAGCTGATTTTGTCGGCGGCGAGGAATTGATCCCGAAGATCCAGAACGAGGGATGGTTTGAGTTTGACGTAGTGGTTGCTACTCCTGATATGATGGGCGTTGTTGGTCGGCTCGGACGTGTACTTGGACCAAAAGGCTTGATGCCGAACCCGAAGGCAGGAACCGTTACGATGGATGTTACAAAGGCTGTCAATGATATCAAAGCAGGTAAGATCGAGTATCGTTTGGACAAAGCAAACATCATTCACGTTCCGGTAGGAAAAGCTTCTTTTTCCGCCGAGCAGCTCAGTGAGAACTTTAATACGATCATGGACGCCATCGTAAAGGCGAAGCCGTCAAGCGCAAAGGGACAGTACATGAAGAGCGTGACGATCGCGAGCACGATGGGCCCTGGTATCAAAGTAAGCACAGCAAAAATGATGTAGTTTTTCCGATTTTGGCTTGACAGGAAATAGATAGTTGTGTTATTATATCGTTTGTTAATAACTGCCGTAGACAGTAAGTACAGAAAAACCGCAGGTTTTTCCGTGTAAGAGCGTAAGCCGCTTACCGAGGAGTAAAAGGATGGAATGATTCTGCCCTCTCGTTGTCCAGGCAATTTATTGTCCAGACGAGGAGAGGGTTTTTTATATGCCTACTGGCATTAGATTTCTCCTTTTCAGGCAGAAGAATCTATAAAGGAGGAAATAACCAATGGCAAAAGTCGAGTTAAAGCAGCCAATTGTGGAAGAGATCAAAGGTTACGCAGCCGATGCAAAAGCGGCGGTACTTGTTGATTACCGCGGACTTACCGTTGAGCAGGATACAAAACTGCGCAGAAAGCTGAGAGAAGCTGGTATCGTGTACAAAGTATACAAAAATACGATGCTTGTCCGCGCTTTTGAAGGAACGGATTTCGAACAATTGGACAAAGACTTGGAAGGGCCTACTGCGATCGCGTTTTCTTCAGAAGACGAGACAGCTCCGGCAAGAATTCTCAGTGAGTTCGCGAAGGAGGCAGAAGACCTTCAGTTTAAGAGCGCTGTTGTAGGCGGAACGTATTACGATGAAGCCGGCATTCAGACGCTTGCGAAGATCCCGTCGAGGGATGTTCTCATTTCCAAATTGCTTGGAAGCCTGCAGTCACCTGTTACGAACCTTGCCCGCGTTCTGAACCAGATCGCAGAGAAGGGCGGAGCAGCGGATGGAGCGGCAGAACCGGCTGCGGAAGCAGCAGCGGAGCCAGCAGCAGAAGTTGCAGAGCAGGCAGCAGAATAAGAAAACTAAGATTTCAAAAATAAAAAAATGGAGGAATTTCAAATGACTACTCAGGAATTTATCGATGCCATCAAAGCGATGAGCGTGTTGGAATTAAATGATTTAGTAAAAGCATGTGAAGAAGAGTTCGGCGTTTCTGCGGCAGCAGGCGTTGTTGTTGCAGCAGCAGGCGGAGACGGCGCGGCAGCAGGCGGAGAAGAGAAAGACGAATTCGACGTAGAGCTGACGGAAGTTGGACCGAACAAGGTTAAGGTCATCAAAGTCGTTCGTGAAGTAACGGGTCTTGGACTGAAGGAAGCAAAAGAAGTCGTAGACGGAGCTCCGAAGGTTGTGAAGGAAGCTGCATCAAAAGAAGAGGCAGAAGACATCAAGACAAAACTCGAGGGCGAAGGCGCAAAGGTTACATTGAAATAATCCGGACACGGATCAATCGGACAAAAAGACCCGTTGGCACAATTTGTGGCTGGGTCTTTTTGTTTTTTTTCTTGAAATACAGAAGAAAATCATATATAATAAATCTGTGTGTCTGTCTTTAGACACGTTTGCAGTCGAAAACCACGATATTTTAGGAGGAAAATTCCTTTCCTCGTCATGAGAGGCTCGGATTTTCCTTTGGAAAACAAGGAGGAATGGCTATGGTTACAGCAATTGTAGGCGCCAATTGGGGAGACGAAGGAAAAGGGAAGATTACGGATATGCTGAGTGAGGAGTCCGACATCGTTGTACGTTTCCAGGGAGGAAGCAATGCCGGGCATACCATTGTCAATGATTATGGCAAGTTTGTACTACATATTCTGCCGTCCGGTGTATTTAGTGATCATACGACGAGCATCATTGGAAACGGTGTGGCGTTGAATGTTCCGGATCTGTTCCGGGAGATGAATGAGATTGTCGAGCGCGGAGTGCCGCAGCCGAAAATCCTTGTGTCAGACCGCGCGCAGATCGTGATGCCATACCATATCCTGTTTGACCAGTATGAGGAGGAGCGGCTCGCCGGAAAGTCATTTGGCTCTACGAAATCAGGAATTGCGCCATTTTATTCCGATAAGTACGCGAAGATCGGCGTGCAGGTTTCGGAATTGTTCGACGAAGAGGCGCTGCGCGAAAAGCTGGAAAATATATGTGTGCAGAAAAATGTGCTGCTGGAGCATCTGTATCATAAACCGATGATTGATGTCGATGAGATCATGAATACGCTGAAGGAGTACCGTAAAATGGTGGAGCCTTACGTGTGTGATGTTTCTCATTATCTCGATCAGGCGCGTAAAGAGGGAAAACAGATCCTGCTGGAAGGACAGCTCGGTTCTCTGAAAGACCCGGATCACGGTATTTATCCGATGGTAACGTCGTCTTCGACACTCGCGGCTTACGGCGCGGTTGGAGCGGGGATACCGCCGTATGAGATCAAGCGGATAGTGACGGTAGTAAAAGCGTATTCAAGCGCAGTCGGAGCCGGGGAATTTGTCAGTGAGATATTTGGCGACGAGGCGGATGAACTGAGAAGGCGCGGCGGAGATGGTGGTGAGTTTGGCGCGACGACCGGACGGCCGAGGCGCATGGGTTGGTTTGACGCGGTGGCGAGCCGCTATGGATGCCGGATCCAGGGCGCGACCGAAGCAGTTTTGACCGTGCTCGATGTCCTCGGGTATTTGGATGAGATCCCAGTCTGTGTGGGCTATGAGATTGACGGGAAGGTGACGAAAGAGTTCCCGACGACGGCCGGACTGAAAAAGGCGAAACCGGTCTATGAGGTACTGCCTGGCTGGAAAGAAGAGATCCGCGGCATTACTGAATACGGGAAACTGCCGGAAAACTGCCGTCGGTACATCGAATTTATCGAAAAAGAGCTGGGCGTGCCGGTGAAAATGGTTTCGAACGGGCCTGGTAGAAGTGAGATCATCCACCGCTGAGGACGGAGTGCGCTGCATAGACGAAATTGATAATAAAAAAGAGAGGGCGTTTTTTGGAACCGCCCTCTCTGCTATTTTAGTCAAAAATATACTTTGCTGTCTCTACTTTGTTCATACTATATAAATGGATTCCGTCCACACCGCGCGCCAGCAGGTCTTCCATCTGTTCTTTCGTATAGTCCAGACCGGCTTTTTTCAGATCCGCCGGAGAGTCCTTATATTTATCAATGGCGCGCCGCAGCTTTTCCGGAATCGCGCAGCCGGAAAGTTCGATGATGTTTCTCACCTGTCCGGCGCTGACGATTGGCATGAGCCCCGGCAGGACAGGAATGTCGATGCCGGTATTCCGCGCTTTGTCCAAAAAGCGATAAAAGGTTTCATTGTCATAGAAGAGCTGGGTGATCAAAAAATCCACGCCCTGATCGGCTTTGATCTTCAGATGGGCGATATCTTCTTCAAGTGAAGCGGCTTCCTGATGGACTTCCGGATAACAGGCACCTGCTACGCTGAAAGGATAGGTGCTTTTGATGTCCGCGATGAGGTCGGAAGCGTGTGCGTAATAGCGGGAGGCGAACTGCTCGTCGCTCATCCCTCTCGGCTGGTCTCCGCGGAGCCCCAGTATGTTGCGTATGCCGTTCCGGTAGAGATTGGTCAGGAAATTTGTCAGAAAGAGTTTGTCGGGAATGGCGGCACACGTAAGGTGTGTCAGCGCTTCGATCCCGCACTGGTTCTGTATGTACGAAGCGATGGCGAACGTATTTTCCGAAGTTGTCCCGCCCGCGCCGTACGTGACGCTGATAAAATGCGGGTGCAGTTCTTTGAACTGGTCGAGAGAATCGTAAATCGAAGTAATGTCGGTATCCTGTTTCGGAGGAAAAACTTCCAGTGAGTATACCGGTCTGTTTTTGTGGAAAAGGTCTTTGATCATATTCATCCTCATTTCTGTCAGGCGGAAAAAGCCTGCTTTAAAATTTGTTATAAAAAAACCTTATAAACGGCAACGCTGCTGTTTATAAGGTGGTTATGACAGGGGCACTAGGAATCGAACCCAGCTCTGGAGTTTTGGAGACTCTTATTCTACCGATGAACTATGCCCCTAAATCACTTACTTTCCCAGTATACGATAAAAGCGAGCAAAAGTCAAGTTTTTTTTATAAATATCCTATGCTGCGCAGAATGTAGATCCACATCGTCAGGCTGACGGAAGACAGGAGCGTGGTGAGGACAATAATGCTGCTTGTGAGGATATCATCGTTTTTCGTGTTCTTTGCCATGATGTAGCAGGAAACGGTGGAAGGTGAGCCGAGCATGATCAGGATGCCGACGAGTTCCTGATTGCGGTAGCCGAAATAAATGGCGGGCGGGAGCAGCAGTCCGCAGAGCGCGAACAGCTTGATGAACGACGCCAGTAAGGTCGGTTTGATTTTTTTGATCGCCTTTCTTCCCTCAAATCCGGCCCCAATTGAAAGAAGGGCGAGAGGGGAGGCGCTTCCAGCCAGATAGGATACGCTTTTGCTCAGGGGAGCCGGGAGGCGGATGTTGAAAAAGGCAAAGGGAAGGGCGACAAAGATCCCGATCAGAATGGGGTTCTTGCAAATACTGACGAAGGTTTTCCGCAGATCCGGACGCGCGCCGTCGTTTTTGCCTTTGATCGTGAGGATGATCACGGCGAAAATATTGTACAGAGGAACAGCGCCGATGATCATCAGAGGCGCCATACCCGCGCCATTGTACATGTTGTCGATAAAGGCCAGTCCGAGCAGCGCGGCGCTGCTGCGGTAGGAAGCCTGGATGAAAGCGCCTTTTTGAGATTCATTTTTCATGAACAGTTCGGTCAGGCCCCAGATTGCCAGAATGGAAAAGAGAGTTGACAGGAAGCAAAATAGAACGTAACCACCGTCAAAACGGGTGCCGATTTCATTTTCGGTAAGATCTTTGAAAACGAGAGCCGGCAGTGCGACGTAAAACACGTACCGGTCGGCGCCGGCGATAAAATCTTTTCCGACGATATGGCTTTTGTACAGGACTTTGCCTAAAAGGATGAGTAGAAAGATGGGAAGGGTTGCGTTGATGCTGTATATAAAGTTTGACATATTGTTCCTCGTTTCTGTGCTGGAATAGGTGCTGTTATCATTATACAAAATTTGGTGGGTTTGGGCAAGCGCGGGTTTGGCAGATGGATAAAAAAACTTGCTGTTTCGTGGAAAAAGTGCTACAATGTCTATATTAAATGGGAGATGGAGGATGACTTTTTTGAGGAAACAAATAGAGAGCAATATAATAATGGAATATTTGCTGGCTTCGTTGCAAAATCCCCAAATACAGGATGCCGATGTCGCCCGTGATATTGAGTGGCAGTCGGTTTCGCAGGAGGAATCATTTGAAGAATTGTGCCGCAGGAGAATGGCATTTTTGTTCAGGAATTTTGCCAATGCCATGCCGGGTGGTTTTTTTATCTATTACGCGGATGGCGGGGAAGAAATCGTATACGCCAATGAGGCTGTCGTGCGAATTTTTGGCTGTGAAACAAGGGAAGAGTTTCAGGAACTGACCGGAAATTCGTTTCGGGGGATCGTGCATCCCGACGATCTGGACAGGGTAGAAAACAGCATCGTGCAGCAGATTTCAGAAAGCCAATATGATCTGGATTATGTGGAATACCGCATTGTCCGTAAGGACGGAGAGATTCGCTGGGTAGAAGATTACGGGCATTTTATCCACAGTGACGCGATCGGGGACTTTTTTTATGTATTTATCGGAGACGCGACGGAGAAGCGGAAAGAGAGACAGGAAAATGAACGGATGCTCCAGGAGCAGATGCAGGGTTACTATGAAGAACTGGAAGTGATCAATCAGGAGCATCTGCGGCGGTTTGAGATGATCGAGGGGTTGAGCGTTGACTATGAATCGATCTTTTACGTCAATCTGGATACGAACCGCATCAAGGCGTACCGGGTCAGTGAGAGGTTTCAAACACAGTTTCCGAAAGACCGTCCAGTCTGTGATTTTGTCGGGTTTGATGAGGATTATATTGAAAATTGGGTGTATCCGGAGGACAGGAAGATCGTCGAGGGCGTGACGGATCCCGACAACATCCGAAAGGTGCTGGCGGAGCACAAGACATACCATGTGAATTATCGTGTTTACAGGGACGGGAAGATCGGATATATCCAGCTTCGCATGGTAAATCCGGGAAAGGACGGACGGGTTTCCCAGGTGATCTTAGGCTACCGTAATGTCGATGAGGAGATCATCCAGGAGATCAAACAGAAAAAGATGCTGGCTTTGGCGCTGGAGGAGGCAAATGCGGCAAACCAGGCGAAAAATATATTTTTGTCAAATATGTCCCACGATATACGGACGCCGATGAATGCAATCATCGGATTTACGTCGCTGATCCGCAAAAATCTCGGCGACGGGGAAAAAGTATCGTCGTATCTGGATATGATATCCGATGCCAGCGAGCAGTTGATGCAGCTGTTAAATGATGTTTTGGAGATTTCTAAGATAGAGTCGGGAAACGTGGATGTAAAGGAAGAAGAGTGTGATCTGATACATATCGTGCAGCAGATACAGACCTGGGTCCTCAAGGAGAGAAAGGAAAAGCCTATTGAGTTTTCCCTGGACACGTCAGGGGTATGGCACCGGATCGTTATGGCGGACCGTCAGAAACTGCTTACGATCCTCTCCAGCCTGATCGATAACGCCATAAAATATAGCGGGAAGAAAGCGGAAATTGCCGTGTCGCTCCATGAGCGAAAGGAATTGCACGATCACCAGGCCGTGTACCAGCTTACGGTAGAAGATAAGGGGATCGGTATTAGCGATGAGTTTATCGGACAGCTTTTTACCCCGTTTGAGAGGGAGAAAAATACGACGCTCAGTGGTGTGCACGGGACGGGACTGGGGCTGCCGATTGCTAAAAATCTCGTAGATATTATGGGCGGCACGATCGATGTTACATCTGAAGTCGGGAAAGGAAGTACGTTTACGGTCACTTTCATTTTCCATGTGCCGGACAAACAGCAGGTGCTCGACCAGAATGCGGATGATGTGGAAGAAGACCTTGAAGATATGAGGGGCAAGAGGATCCTCATCGTGGATGATAACGAAATCAATATGGAGATTGAGGTTGAGGTGTTGAAAGAGGGTGGATTTCTGATCGATACGGCTTCTGACGGCAGCATAGCGGTTGAAAAAGTGAAAAATTCGCAGCCCGGTTATTACGATCTGATCCTCATGGACATACAGATGCCGGTGATGGATGGCTATCTTGCGACAAAGGCTATCCGAAAGCTGAATGATCCGATTCTGGCAAGTATCCCGATCATCGCGGTTTCAGCCAACACGTTTGAAGAGGACCGCAAAAAATCAAAGGAGAGCGGGATGAATGCCCACTTGCCGAAACCTCTTGATGTGGCGGATCTGTTCCACATGATCCGCAAATACCTGAATGAATACGAACAGGCGAAATAGAGCCGGGGGTTTAGCCGTTGAACCGCAGGAGGGTTCAGCGGCTAAAACTGTATCCATTCTGCCCGCGCCGTAATTTAATCATCAAAGAGTACTTCTTTTTCAGTTTTTTCGGTTTTTACGATAATGTACGGATAACTTGGCTTCTCTTTCACAACTTCATCTTTCGACGGGCCGAGCAGGTCCGCTTCCAGACACAGTTTATCGCCCATTTCGTAAAGGCCGTGGACAGTGATGCTGAATCCGCCGGTCTGCTGCTCTCCGTAACCGAGTGCGATATACAGATATTCGCCATCCATATATGTCATTTGAAAGGGGGTTATTTTCTTTTCTTCGAGTTCCTTTAAAAAATCTTCCGGGCAGTCCCGGACAGCGACCACCGTATAGTCCAGATCCTTTCCCCGCTCGGCGGAACCGGTTTCCTTTTGGCAGCCGGCAGTCAAAAACAGCAGGAATAAGGGGAATAAAAAGGCGATTCTCTTTCCTAGCATCATTTCCTCCGGAATCTTAAAGAGTTCTTTACATTTTATGAAGAAAATGACCGAATATGCAGGATCGGATTTATAAACAGGAGGAAGTTTTACTTCTATAAAGACCTTGTAAATCACGTACTTTTGTGTTACAATGTCTTTACTAGGGATTAGAAATAGGAGGCGATAGTGTGGACCATGTTGTGAATCGTGTTCACTCTATAATATACGAGTGGCGTAGTATACTTGGAATGGTGATATGGGATGCCATTGTAGGAGTTGCGTTTATCTGTTTGTTGTATCTTGCATTGCTGAACCTGGAGAGTACACTTACAAGAACCGGCGTTATGTTATTTGCGGTTGCACTCATTCTGTTATCTGTTGCAGCGAAGTATTTACTCTATTACGGAAAGATGAGGCGCGATGATGTGACTGGCGGCTGGAATAAGAAGGAATTCGAGAGGGTTTCCGACAGGCTGCTGAAAGGTGAGGGAGAGTTTGTCGTTGTTTACGCAAATGTGGATCGGTTTAAACTGATCAATGATGTATATGGCGATGATGTGGGGGATGCCGTCCTAAAGGAAATCCATCAGGTGATTGATGCCGAGATGCTTCGGTGGGATGAGGTGTCAGGAAGGATCATGGCAGATAATTTCGGCATGATGATGCGTTTTCTTTCTATGAAAAAACTGGAACACCGGCTGTCCCGGATCAATGAGCAGCTGGCACTCCTCGAAGATGGAGAGGGGACAAGATACGGAATAAAGATGTACTTCGGGGTGTATCGGGTGGAGGATCGGAATGAGCCGGTTTCCGCCATGCTCGAGAAGGCGAATCTGGCGTTGAAAAAGGTGATCCAGTCGCCGCAGCACTTAGTACATATGGGAGTTTACGATGAAAAAGAGCGGGAGCAGCTCAGCCGGGAGAAGTCATTGGAGACGAAGATGGAGCGGGCACTGAAAAATGGTGAGTTCGTTCCGTTCCTCCAGCCGAAGTATGAACTGGTAAATGAGACGATCGGCGGCGCGGAAGCGCTGGTTCGCTGGTTTGACCCGGTGGAAGGGATGATCGGCCCGAATGAGTTCATTCCCCTGTTTGAGAAAAACGGATTTGTTGTTGAACTGGATCTTTATATGTTTGAACAGGTGTGCAAGATCCTTGAGAGATGGAAGAAGAACGGTTATCGAAATGTGCCGATTTCGGTCAATATGTCGAGAGGACACTTTGCGATACCGAATTTTTTTGACCGCTATTTGGAAATATTGAGCCGGTATGACATACCTAAGAATTCCATTGAGATCGAGCTTACGGAATCTTTGTTTTACAATGAGATGTCCATGCTGAATGATCTGATCAATCAAATCCACGAGGCGGGGATGCGCTGTTCTATCGATGATTTCGGCAGCGGTTATTCCTCCCTGAACATGCTAAAGGATGTGAGGGTGGATGCGCTCAAGCTTGACCGGGTGTTCTTTAAGGAAGCGGTGGATGACCAAAGAGGAAAGAGCGTGGTGAACAGCGTGCTGCATCTTGCCCAGGAACTGGATTTGAAAACGATTTCCGAAGGCGTGGAGATTCGTTCCCAGGTCGATTATCTGAAAGAAATGGATTGTGATTACATACAGGGCTTTATCTTTGCCAGACCGATGTCGGTTGCGGATTTTGAAAAGATAGCCTTCGCGGGCGCGCAGTCGTCGGCATCCTGAACGAAAAAAGAACCCTCATATCGAACGGATGTGGGGGTTCTTTTTCGTGCGGCTGACAGCGCGCGATTAGAAATACAGACGTTTGCGGTTTCGGTAGCGGTTGCGCCGAAACAGGATTTCATTGTATAAAATGATTTCTGCCATCTCCCGAATGTGTGAGTTGTCCGCGGGAAATGAGTCGGGATCCTCCTGACTGCATTTTTTCACGATCTTGCGGGCAATTTGCTGTAGGGCCGTTTTGTCCGGATAGGTATCAAACATGATACTGCCGTCATATTCGAGCTGGTCGCATTCTTCTTCTGTGCGTTCACGGAGTTTGCTGCATATATTGGGGTACAGATATTTCAGATAGGAATAGTCATTTTCCATTTCCCACAGTTTTTCCGCGCCAAAGACTGGTGAGAGTGACGGAGACAGGGGCTGCCCGAACCAGTAATCCTGAAAAGTTTCTTCAAAATGATTCATAAACATTCCTTTCAGCCTGTGAGAGATCACAGGATTGTTTTCGTGTTATTACTAATATATAGAGAAAAATGGGAAATGTGATTGCCCTGTAGTTACAAGTGTGATAAAATAAGTGCTAACGGATTTATAAGCAAGGAGATTTTATTTTCATGATTAAATATTTATATAAAGCAGTTGTCTTACTCGTCGTTTTTGCGGGGGCGCTTTTTTATTTTGGCAGGCAGTTGGAAAGTGACATGTACGAAGAGGGTGTCCAGATCGGCCGGGGGGAGGAAAGTCTTCCCTATCTTACGCTGGCGTCCCAGAATGTCGAGATGAACTGCCTGTACGGATACAATGGCCCGTTGGACCATAAGATCGTGCGGGAGTCGCTCACCCCGATCGGTACGGACAAAAAGATTCAGATCACGATACATGACAGGGAAGTCCGGCTGATCAAGCTGCAGTACGACGTCATGGATAAGGACACGGATGAAGTTTACTTTTCCGGCGCGATGAACGCCATTGGGAAGGATACGAAAAAGCTCGAACTTGATCTGGATTACGGATTTCAGACAAGCACGGAATATGTCCTGTCCCTCACTGCCACGACTGATTCGGGAAGAAAAGTGCACTATTATACCAGACTCAAGTATTATACACAGGATTCGTTCCTGAAAGAAAAACTTGCTTTTGCCATGCAGTTTCATAAAGATACGTTCAGCAAGTCGAAGGCGGAGCAGTTGGAAACGTATTTGGAACCGGACGGCACGGCGTCGAATGATTCGCTTGCCACAGTGAACATTAAATCGAGTTCGGATCTCGTCACCTGGGGAAAATTGGCACCGAAGAAATTGTCTGAACCCGTTCCCACGGTAAAAGAATACAACATGGAAACAGCGTGTTTTCACCTGAATTACTTTGTGGAGGGGACGACGGCGTCTGGCAAAGAAGTATATCATGTCAATGAATTTTACCGTGTGAGGTTTGCTTCGGGCCACAGTTATTTGCTGAATTTTGAGCGGACGCTGGAGACCGAATATGATCCGCAGCTTACGAGTGTGCAGAAAAATCAGCTGAAGATCGGGATTACTAACGATGTGGATATGGAAACTCTCGTCTGTGAAAAGACAAAGCGGCTTTTTTTTGAGCGCTCGGGAAATCTGTATTGTTACGATATGGACAAGAATCTGATCAAGAAGCTGTACTCTTCGTATTCGGAAAATGCTTCTTATGAATACCGTCAGGGAGGCGGTCAGAACATCCGTCTGCTGAAAGCGGATGAAGAAGGGAACTTGTATTTTGCCGTCTACGGATATTTTCCGAGAGGGCAGTATGAGGGAAAGGTAGCGATCGTGCTGTATAAATATGTGCAGGGGGAAGATGCGCTGAATGAACTGGTTTATCTGCCGATGGACACGACGTATCAGCAGTTAAAGCAGGATTTTAACGATTATGGTTATGTCAGCAGCCGGAATGTATATTATTTTATCGTGGCGAATGTAGTCTATTCCTATAATATGGAATCCAGAAGGCTGACAAAGATTGCGGAAAATATTACGGACACCGGCTTTAAGATCATTAAAAAGAGCAATTGTTTTGTCTGGTCGGATTCGCAGGAAAATGGATACGGGGAGAATCTGACAGTGTTTAACCTTGAGAATGAGGAAAAAGTGCAGATCCCCAAAAGTCGGGATGGCGAATATATCCGCCTGTTTGATGTGATCAATGAAAATGTCGTTTACGGCTATGTGAAGAAAAACGATATAACAAGCACGACAGCCGGAGAGCCGCTGATCCCCTGTTATAAACTGGTTATTGCGGATGCGGCAGGGAAAGAAGTAAAAAAGGCGTACAGCAGTAAAAAACAGTATGTCACGGACGTAAAAGTAGAGGGGAACGTCATGACGCTGTCCCGCGTGAAGCGGTTGGGAAATAAAAAGTTTCAGCGTATCGCGGATGACAGCATCCTCAATCAGACAGAGGAGAAAACATCGGTGTATGATCTGAAATCCCGTGTTACATCGGGGACACTGACCGAGTGGTATATCGGTTTTCCATCCACGTTCATCATTAATGAGGTGCCGGCGTATGAGGTGGCCGCGGATGAACTGGTGACAAGCGGGCGCTCGGTACATCTGGATGAGGTAAAAGTACCGAAGTATTATGTCTATGCGTTAGGAAAGATAACGGGTGCTTATGAAGATCCCGCGGAGGCGATCCGCAAGGCGGATGAGCAGATGGGCGTGGTCGTTTCCGCAAGCCATATGGTCGTATGGGAGAGGAGTGGAAGCTTTTTGATGAACAGTATCGCCGGTCTGGAAATGCAGGAAGCCACCTCAAAAGTATCGAACCTGGCGGCCTGTGCGTATATGGTTTTAAAGGCCAACCACTTTTCTGTGGATGCCCAGAAAATGTCAGCGAAGAACCGTTCCCTGTACGAGATGCTCGGACAGTATATGAATGAGCCGGTAAACCTGACCGGTCTGACGCTGGAACAGGTACTGTATTTTGTGAGCAGCGGGAAATATGTGATCGGCATGACTGGTAAATCCACGGCTGTCGTCATATGCGGATATGATACGAAAACGGTTTCGATTTATAATCCGGCGAACGGAAAGAAAGAAACGATCGGCAGGGCAGAGATGGAAAAGACATTTCATGATGCCGGGGACAAATACGTTTCTTATCTGCGATAAAGAGATCCATGTTTGGAAAATAAGGGGGATGTTATGGAGGAGCAAGTGATAAGGAAAACAGAACTGGCGGAACTGATCCGGGCCGCGGTCCGGGCGAGGGAGGGGTCTTACTGTCCGTATTCCGGTTTTGCCGTGGGCGCCGCTCTGCAGGCAAAAGATGGCAGCATATTTACCGGCTGTAATATCGAGAACGCCGCTTTTTCCCCGACCTGCTGTGCGGAGCGGGTGGCGTTTTTTAAGGCAGTCAGCGGCGGCGTGACAGAGTTTGAACGGATCGTGGTCGTGGGGGGAAGAAAAGATGGGGATATGGAGAAAACGACCCCGTGCGGCGTATGCCTGCAGGTCATGTTGGAGTTTTGTGATCCCGAAACGTTTGAGGTCATTTCCGCGCGGACGGAGAAGGAATATGAGGTGCGGCGGCTGACGGAACTTTTGCCCTATGGGTTTAAGCTGTGAGCATGAGCTTCCGGCTGGGAAAGGAATGCAGAAGATGGAATTACCGCAGAAATTTTGTGACGAGATGAAGCGTATACTGGGAGATGAATATGAAGCGTACCGTGCCTCAATGAATGAGCGCAGGAAGTTTGGCCTTCGGGTGAATACAGCGAAAATTTCAGTGGAGGAATTTGAAGCGATCTGTCCATTTGCGATAACGAAGATTCCTTTTATCGAAAATGGGTTTTATTATGAGGAGGGAGCGCAGCCATCGAAACATCCGTACTATTTTGCCGGATTGTACTATCTGCAGGATCCGAGTGCGATGACGCCAGCATCCAGGCTGCCGGTCGAGAGAGGGGAGGCGGTCCTTGACCTGTGCGCGGCCCCGGGAGGAAAAGCGACCGAATTGGCGGCGAAACTAGGCGGTACCGGACTGCTTGTGGCGAATGATATCAGCAGCAAGCGCGCGAAGGCATTACTGAAAAATATAGAACTATTTGGCGTGGAAAACTCTCTGATCGTTACGGAGTATCCGGCAAAACTCAGGCAGTATTTCACGGGCTTTTTTGATAAGATCCTCATTGACGCGCCCTGTTCCGGAGAGGGGATGTTCCGCAAAGATCCGGCTATGGTGAAGGCGTGGGAACAGAATGGGCCGGAATTTTACAGTAAACTACAAAAGGAGATACTGGAACAGGCGCTGCCGATGTTGAAAGACGGGGGGATGCTTTTGTATTCCACCTGTACGTTTTCGCCGTTGGAAGATGAGGGAACGGTCGAGTATATATTGTCTCTGGATGAGCGGATGCGCCTTGTCGAGGTGAAAGGCTATTCGGGGTTTGCCGCGGGAAATCCGGGACTGATCGGCAGCGATAACAGCGAATTGGAGAAATGTGTGCGGATGTTTCCGCACCGGCTGGACGGCGAAGGTCATTTTCTCGCGCTGTTTCGCAGCGGGGAAGAGCGGACGGGCAGCTCCGGGGGAATCAGTGGGGGCGTACGCGGACTAACCCGCGATTGCAGAAGGAGCGGCCTGCAAAAAGAGGAACGTGCATTGTTTGAAGCTTTTGCCGTGAACTTGAACCGAACGTTTGCGTATGAGCGCATTGAGAGCAAAAATGGGATGCTTTACTATATGCCGGAGGAAACGCCGGATGTGCGGGGACTCCGTTTTTTGCGGAGTGGACTTTTTCTGGGAGAAGTAAAGAAAAAGCGCTTTGAACCGAGTCAGTCGCTCGCGATGGCGCTGCGCGCCGGCGAGTATAAAAAAGTGATCGATCTGTCCGCGCAGGATGACAGGGTGTTTCGCTATCTGAAAGGGGAAACGCTCGTGTTGGGCGAGGAGAGCGCGGCGAGGGCAGGGAAGCAGGCGGGGGCATATGTTCTCGTATGTGTGGACGGGTATCCGTTAGGCTGGGGCAAATTAACCGGCTGCACGCTGAAAAATAAATATCACCCTGGCTGGCGGCTTATGTAAAAAAATGTCGAAAAATGAAAGTTTTTGCACTCGAGTACAAAAACTATTGATAATTTGAAAGTTTTTGCGTATAATATAAATATAATTTAATTTTTTATATGATTTTGCTAGTTCGATTATATTGTACCGCGAAAATGGAGGATTATCATGATTCGAAGACAGGAGTATTTTGAAAAGCTGGCCGGATATCAGGATAAAAAAATAATAAAGGTCGTTACGGGAATCAGGCGCTGCGGCAAATCCACTCTGCTGCGGATGTTTCAGGAATATCTGCGGGAGCAGGGCGTGCCGGAGGAACAGATCATAGCCGTCAATTTTGAAGATTTCGAGTTTGATGAGTTGCGGGAATCGAAAGCACTATACCGTTATTTGAAAGAGCGGCTTGTCGAGGGCCGGATGACATATATCTTTCTCGATGAGATACAAAATGTCAATGAATTTCAACGGGTCGTGGACAGTTTATTCCTCAAAGAGAATGTTGATATCTATATGACCGGTTCGAATGCGTATCTGCTCTCCGGGGAACTGGCGACGTTATTGACTGGAAGATATGTCAAGATCGAAATGCTGCCATTGTCCTTTTATGAATATGTTTCAGCCAAAGGGGCGGATGACGGAGTGGGGGAAGCATACCGGCGGTATGTGGAAAGTTCGTCGTTTCCGTATGTTTTAAATCTGGAACAGGAGCAGATCAGGGACTATCTGTCGGGCATTTACGATTCCATTGTCGTAAAAGATATTATTTCCAGAAAGAAGATCGATGATGTCATGATGCTCCAAAGTGTCATACGATTTCTGCTGGATAATCTGGGAAGCCAGCTGTCGACGAAAAAGATCAGCGATACGATGACGTCGAACGGGAGAAAGATCAATGTGAGGACCGTGGAGTCGTATGTTTCTTCCCTGATGGAATCCTATATCATCTATCAGGCCAAGCGGTATGATATCAAAGGCAGACAGTATCTAAAGACGCTGGAAAAATACTATGTTGTGGATATCGGCCTGCGAAATACGATGCTCGGGCAGGCCGGGAGGGACGCCGGGCATATTTTGGAAAATATCGTTTATCTGGAATTGATCCGCAGAGGGTACGAGGTCTGCGTCGGGAAAATGGGGGATGTGGAGATCGACTTCGTGGCAAGGAATGAGATGGGACTGAAGTACGTACAGGTTGCGGCGACGGTCCGGGATGAAAAAACGCTGGAGAGGGAGCTGCGGCCCCTGCAGAAGATCCAGGACAATTATCCGAAGTGTATTTTAACGCTTGATATGGATCCGATTGCCGATTATGAGGGGATCCGAAAGATCAATGTTTTGGATTATCTGCTGCACAAGGTGGAGATATAGCGGGAGAACGCAGTTGACTTTTTTCCGTAATTTTTATAAAATGATACTTAGGATAAGAAGGAAAGGAAACAGAACATATAATGAATGAAGAAGTGTTGGAATTTGATGTGCGGCTTGATAAGAAGACGCTGGACCGCTTCCTTTTGCGAAATAATTTTTTGCGTGCAGGCGGCGTGATCGGTATACTGATCAGTTTGGCGGCGATTGTTGGTCTGCTCGTTTTCTGGAAATATTTTGCCACTTCCCAGCGGGTCATCTTGATCTTTCTGGGACTGATGTTTACGGTGATCCAGCCCCTCTCGCTTTTAATGAAAGGACGCAGCCAGTTAAAAACCGGGGCGTTTCGGGAACCATTCCACTACACGTTTACTCAGACGGGCATGTCGGTGGAAAATATGGCGGGAACGGTGGAAGTGAAGTGGAGTGACATGAGAAAGGTGATCGTGACGAAAGAGGCGATGTATCTGTATATGAACGCAGTTTCGGCGTTTATCATACCCAGACAGGAGTGCGGGGATGATTATGTCAGGCTGGCAGAACTTGTCGGGGAGAGGCGGAAATGATAGAAGAAAGTCATGGAGAGCGGGAGACGATCGCTTTTGCCAGAGAAATGGGAAAGCGCGCGCAGCCGGGAGAGATCTATCTGTTAGACGGCGACCTCGGCGTGGGAAAAACGGTTTTTACGAAAGGTTTTGCAGAAGGACTTGGCATTCGGGAGCCTGTTACGAGTCCTACGTTTACCCTGATCCAGGAGTACGAAGAGGGGCGCATTCCCTTTTATCATTTTGATGTGTACCGTATCGCGGACGTGGAGGAAATGTACGATCTCGGATATGAGGAGTATCTGTTCGGGGAGGGGGTCTGCCTGATCGAGTGGGCGTCCCGGATCCGTGAGATCCTGCCGGAACATTGTGTCCGTATAACGATTGAAAAAGATCTGGAGCAGGGGTTTGATTACCGGAAGATAACGGTTGGCTAGCGGGGGTTTTTCCTTTGTGCGTGATACCGCGCACGGAAGGCTCTTTCTATAGAAAGGAACAGTTATGAAAATATTGAGTATAGATAGTTCCGGCCTGGTGGCAGCCGCGGCGCTCATGTCAGACGGAATGCTGGTCGGTGAGTATACTATCCACAACAAAAAGACACATTCGCAGACGCTCCTGCCGATGATCGCGGATATGATGCAGATGGCGGAGGTGGAACCGGAAGAACTGGATTGTATCGCTGTTTCGGCTGGCCCGGGGTCATTTACCGGCCTTCGTATCGGAGCGTCTACGGCTAAGGGGATCGCCTGGACACTGGGCATTCCGATCGTGCCGGTTTCGTCGCTCATGGGATTGGCGGCAAATGTTTCGGAATGCGGTGTCGTCGTATGTCCGATCATGGACGCCAGAAGAGGACAGGTATACTATGGAATATACCGCTCCGCACAGGGCATTCCGGAGGTGCTGGTGGAACCGGCCGCGGCGGCTGTCTCGTCGGTCGTGGAGCAGATCAACGCGATTGGCGAGCGCGCGATTTTTCTGGGAGACGGGGTTCCGGTTTTTGAACAGGTGATCCGGGAGAACGTGGGCGTGGAGGTCTGCTTTGCCGAGGCGGCAGACCGTTACCAGAGAGGGGCAAGCGTGGCCCGGATCGGCGGTCTTCTGTTTGAGAGGGGAGACTGTGTGACCGCTGCGGAGTTTGCGCCGGATTATCTGCGAAAGTCGCAGGCGGAACGGGAGCGCGAGGAATAATGTAGCGGTTTTACCTATTATTTCAACTGGAAAAAAAGCGTAGAATTCATTATAATAGAGGAAAAATGATTTCAAAGGATGGCGAGGATAATGGAGAAACAAAAGGTATTGTGTAATAAATGTGGCAGGGAATTGAAACAGATCAACGGGATTTTGCATGAAGACGGACTTTTTGTGAGAAAAGACTGGGGTTTTTTTTCCGAAAAAGATCTGCAGATCCACAAGTTTAATCTTTGTGAAGCGTGTTACGACTTGATGATCGGGCAATTTGCCATTCCTGTCACAGTGGAAGATAAAGAGGCCGCTTTGGATTGATGTGATGCGCATGGCTGTGCGCAGGAATGGAGTTATGAATGCTGGATGTATGTTTACTTGGGACGGGGGGGATGATGCCCCTTCCGCGGCGCGCCCTGACTGCGCTTATGACGAGATATAATGGGAGCAGCCTGCTCATTGACTGTGGCGAGGGAACGCAGGTAAGCATACGGGAACAGGGGTGGAGTTTTCATTCGATTGATATTATTTGTATTACACATTTTCACGGCGATCATATCAGCGGGCTTCCGGGCCTGCTGCTTTCGATGGGAAATGCGGAGCGGACAGCGCCGCTCACGATCATCGGGCCCAAAGGATTACAGCGGATCGTCCAGTCCTTGCTCGTGATCGCGCAGGGGATCCCATTTGACATTGAATATGTGGAAATCGAAGGAGAAGAGGAGCAATTTATTTTCAACGGATATCACATTTCGGCTTTTAAAGTGAACCATAATGTGGTATGCTATGGGTATAGTATAGAGATCATGCGCAGCGGGAAATTTGATGTGGAGAAGGCGAAGGAAAACGGCGTGCCGATGAGAGCCTGGAGTCCGCTGCAAAAAGCGGATCGCTTCGAGCTGGACGGGGTGGTCTACACGTCGGATCAGGTGCTCGGCCCGAAACGTAAGGGGATCAAAGTTACGTACTGTACGGACAGCAGGCCGACGGAGGGCATCGTGGAGCACGCCCGCGGTTCGGATTTGTTCATTTGTGAGGGCATGTATGGGGAGAAGGAGAAAGCGGCGAGCGCGAGGGAGAAAAAGCACATGACATTTTATGAAGCTGCGGAAATGGCGGCCAAAGCAGGCGTGCCTGAGCTGTGGCTGACCCACTACAGTCCATCGCTTGTCCAGCCGCAGTATTTTATGAAGGAAGTGAGAAAAATCTTTCCTGGCACCGTCCCGGGAAAGGACCGGATGTTCCGGGAACTTAATTTTATGGATGGAAAGGAGGATGGCTATGAGGAGAAGAGCGAGTAGGCAGGAGGCTAATCCTGCAAAAAAGATGGCAAAAAATATGAGTGTGTTTGCGTTTCTGACGTGTCTGATCGTGATCGGCATCATGTTTGTGTACTATCAGCACAAGAACAGCGACAAGTCGGATGCGGGGGATGTCTCGTCGGCGAGCGAGATACAGCGTCTGGCGCAGAAGGATCTGGATTCGGGTTATCCGGAAACGCCCGCGGAAGTGATGAAGTTTTTGGGCAGGGTAAACCAGTGCATGTATAACAATGAGATCGTGGAAGGCGAGTATTTTGACCAGCTTCTTTCCCAGATCCGCATGCTTTACAGCGATTCTCTCATGCAGCAAAATCCGCTCGAGGAGCATGAAAAAAATCTGAGGGAGGAGATCCAGAGTTTTGCCTCCGTGAAACGTAAGATCGTGAATTACACGGTCGATAAGAGCAGTTCGGTCAAATACCGGACGATCGACGGGAAAGAGTGCGCCTATGTGCAAATGGCGTATTTCCTCAATGAAAAAGGCAATTATTCAAAATCGTTTCAGGACTATATCCTGATCCGTGAAAATAACCAATGGAAGATACTGGCCTTTAAAAAGAACGAAAAGGCGGGAATAAACGACGAAAAGAAGGAAGCGTAAACAGGTATGACAGCCGGCGGCCACAAGTGGCTGCCGGGTCATCTGGAAGGTTGAACGATGGAATCAAAACATATTACATTACTGGCGGTGGAAAGTTCATGTGATGAGACGGCAGCGTCCGTCGTGCGGGACGGGAGAGAGGTATTGTCAAATGTTATTGCCTCGCAGATCGATCTGCATACGATATATGGCGGCGTCGTGCCGGAAATCGCGTCCCGCAAGCATATCGAAAACGTGATCCCGGTCATTGAGCAGGCGCTGACGGAGGCGGGGATGACGATCCGGGACGTGGACGGCGTCTGCGTGACGTACGGCCCCGGCCTGGTCGGAGCCCTGCTCGTCGGTGTCGGCGCAGCGAAGGCGATCAGCTACGCAGCCGGGAAACCACTGATCGGCGTACATCATATTGAGGGGCACATTTCCGCTAATTACATCTGTCATAAGGAACTGGAGCCGCCGTTTCTCTGTCTGGTCGCATCCGGCGGGCACAGCCATCTGGTCATGGTCAATGATTACGGGGAGTATGACATTATCGGGAGAACGAGGGATGACGCGGCCGGCGAGGCGTTTGACAAGGTCGCGCGGTCGATCGGCCTCGGCTACCCGGGAGGGCCGAAAATCGATGCGGTCTCCCGTCAGGGGAATAAAAATGCCATCCCGTTCCCGCGGGCGTCCGTGGAGGGGGCTCCGTATGATTTCAGTTTCAGCGGCGTAAAATCGGCGGTCCTCAATTATATCAATGGCTGTAAAATGAAAGGCGAGTCCTATTCCCAGGCGGATATCGCGGCCTCGTTTCAGGAGGCGGTCGTCGATGTCCTTGTATCCCACACGATGCTGGCGGCAGAAAATTTTGGCGTGAAAGAGGTGGCAATGGCGGGAGGCGTCGCCTGTAACAGCGCGCTCCGCGCGAAGATGCAGGAGGCATGCGGCGAAAGGAAATACCGGCTCTATTATCCGGAACCGGTTTTCTGCACCGATAATGCGGCGATGATCGGGGCAGCCGGGTATTATGAATTTATAAAGGGACGGCGGGCCGGATGGGATCTGAACGCGGTTCCGGGGTTGAAACTGGCAGATAACGTGAAATAGGCGAAATAGGCGAATTGTGCAAATTGAAAAAAAGTTGTTGACAAAGAAGCCTGATTTTGGTATACTAGTCAAGCAGTATTTGGAGAGGTGTCCGAGTGGTTTAAGGAGCCGGTCTTGAAAACCGGTGACTCCGAAAGGGGCCGTGGGTTCGAATCCCACCTTCTCCGTTTTATGGGTTTTATATTAGGTTATTATATTTCAGCTTGGAGAAGTACCCAAGTGGCTGAAGGGGCTCCCCTGGAAAGGGAGTAGGTCGTTAATAGCGGCGCGAGGGTTCAAATCCCTCCTTCTCCGTTCACAAAAAATGATGGAAAGTACCGAAAAATGGCGCTTTCCTCATTTTTTTTATGCAAAAAAGTTTGAACACCTTTGAACACCTAACCAGTTTAACCGAGATTTTTGAATGTTTCCGTTAAATCATCTTCTTGCATGACATTCCGTAAGTAATGTATGGTGGTAGCTGTCTGGCTATGCCCCATCATTTTACTGATTGTAGCAAGGTTGTGACCGTTGTAAGCTATTGACGCGCTGTAAAACCTAATTTTGTGACTGCTATGGTATGGAATACCCACCGCATTACAGTAGCGTTTCAGATACACATTGAACCGTTCTGTATTCATTGGTCTGCCATAGGGCATGAATACAAATTCTCCGTCTGGATTGAGTTCTTTTGCTTTTTTCAGAACTTCCAGTGCATTGTCTGTTAGATACTCTTTGCGGTAGCCATGTGAAGTACAGCCTTTGATATAATTTTCCACCTTGATTTTTTTGTGCGAAAATGATAAATCATCATTCAAAGTAGGTTCTTGCGTTATCTGGCTATTCAGATATACACTTCGGTTCACTAAGTCGATATTTTCCCATGTAAGAGCTTTCAACTCACCTATGCGTATAAAGAGACAAAATGCAAGCTGTATCGCAAGTGAGTAGGGTTCATTGATGTTTCTAAGGTATGGTAGAAGTTTTTCTACCTCGTCTTTTTTGAAAACATTGTCGCTCTGGTTTTCTACGGGCTTATAGCTGAATTTTTTGAAGTCCACATCCAGTATCGGATTATGCGTGATGATTTCTTCTTCTACCGCATAGGAGAAGATACCGCTTAAAACAGAACGTGCATTTGTAATCCGTCTTCGTGTGTATTCTCTGTCCTTTGTGACTTTACGAAAAAAACGTATAAGGTCAATTGGCTTAATATCCGTCATACGCATATCAGCAAGGATAGAATGTTCAAAAAATTTGTTCCATTCGATTTTATCCTTGCGTAATGTACCATTCTTTGTAGAGGTATTGTCACGGCGGTATATCATCCATTCTTCGTAAAGTTCCCGAAGTGTGGTGTTTTTTCTTGATTTGTCAACGAATCATGAAGGGTAATCACAGCCTGTAATGAAAATGGGGGCTGGCTCCA
>CAJTXO010000015.1 GCA_910583555.1 uncultured Eubacterium sp. | reverse complement strand
ACACTCCATTCTGTTCTTTGGGAGAGGTCGGGGGCGCGGGGGCAGAGCCACCGCAAAACCTAACGACTGCCGCCGCAGTAGTGCAGACGGTTTTGCCGTTAGAATGAAGCGGACGAAAACGGGGGCAGGGTTGTCAAATCCTGTTCCCCGTTTTCGGCGGCGAAATGGTAACGGCAAAAATCCAGACGGTCAAGGGTTTAAGAATGGAGATTTTTTCGCGCCCTTTGCAAAAAAATACTACTCGTCCCTTGACGGTCTGGATAGTCGGAACGGACATGAAATGCGGATTGCTTTCAGCGGGAAGATGTGATATACTCTGGTCAGCAATCTAATCGACAAACTGAAATTTATATAAGGAAAGGAGAAATATATATGGCAAAGATAATAGCAATCTGTGGGAAAATATGTTGCGGAAAAACCTATTACGCCAATCTAATAAAAGAAAAAGAGAAAGCGGTTATTTTATCATGCGATGAATTAACAAAGGATTTGAGGGGAGACAATAAAAATGATAGAGCTTAGGAGATTATCAGTAGATGATGGAATGGATGTATATGTAATGTTACAAGAAATTCCCAAAGAAGAGAACGGGTTAATGAACAATGCTAACGGGTTATCATTTGAGGAATATAAAGACTGGTTGAAGAGAAAATATGCAGATTCCGAGCAGATTGGACTTAAAGACGGTTGGAAAGTGCCGTCTACTACATATTGGCTTTATGCAGATGAGAGGCCAGTTGGTTTTGGCTCTATCAGGCATTTTCTCACAGATGCGCTTCGTGAAGCGGGGGGGCATATAGGGTATGGAATAGCTCCTAAGTACCGTGGGAAAGGATATGGAAAGAAAATTCTTGAGCTTTTACTTGAGGAAGCCAGCTGTCTTGGAATTGATAGAGTACTTGTTACAATTCAGTTGGACAATGCTGCATCAAAGGCAGTAGCATTTGCAAATGGTGGTGTGATTGGGAAACAAACAGATGAACGTATATTTGTTTGGATAGATACTGTGCGGAAATGCTGAAAATTTATTGATAATGATTCTGTCAAATTCCAGTTTGTAAAACTGACTATCATTATGGTATAATAGAAATATACAAATCAGAATTTGTCGAACGCATGAAAATTTGAATTTTAAGGAGCATTAAAATGAAGTGGACAAACGGGATGATAAAACAGATTGCTATGCAACAATCAGCATTAGATGCCAATTGTAGCGTTAAAGATTTTATTTGTGGTAAGAACATGGTAATCATTTCAAAAGAAAACGAATTAGCAAGAAAGTATTTAAAACTTCCACATGTATGCAACTTGATATCATATGGAGATAATATTGTTGCAACTATTTCAGAAAAGTATAGAGATATTGTAGAACAATATATCAACAAGTACCCAGTAGAGCATTGCTTTGAAACACCTAATATGCATGTCTTGAATGATGCATTTCAGGGATTGGGATTTCGTGTGTGCTTTATGGCTGAATATTTTTTGCCTGATGTGTCTGTGTTGACTGCATTGCCTTGCGATTATGAACTAAAGATTTTATATGCAGAAGATTTTCAAGAACTATACACAGCAGAGTGGAGTAATGCACTATGCGAAAAACGTAAGGAGTTAGATGTTCTTGGTGTTGGAGCATATTATAATGGAAAATTAATAGGGATGGCAGCATGCTCCGCAGACTGTGAAACCATGTGGCAGATTGGAGTTGACGTGCTTCCGGAATATCGTAGAAAAGGAATAGCATCGGCATTAACCAGTAGATTGGCGATGGAAATATTAGAAAGAGATAAGGTTCCATTCTACTGTTGTGCATGGTCGAATCTGAAATCTGCGAGAAATGCAATAAAAAGCGGATTTCGTCCGGCGTGGGTTGAAATGACAGTAAAGTCTGCTTCAACTGTGGATGAAATGAATATGTAATTGTAAGGTGGAAATTTCAGGCTTGCAGAGAGTCTGAAAGCACGTGATTATTTGAATTTGTGGAGGATTTGACGATGGGAAAGGAACTGTCGGAAATGACGCTGGCCGAATTGTGGGAATTGTTTCCCATCTTTCTTGTTCAGCACGATGATAAGTGGAAAAACTACTACAAGGAGATTGAAGCCTCAATAATGGACCTGTTGCCAGACTATCCTGTTGAAAGGATTAGTCACATTGGAAGTACAGCGATACAGGGCATATGGGCGAAGAACATTGTTGATGTGATGGTTGAGATTTCTGAAAAAGCCGACATGGAAGAACTGGCACATGTTATGGAGCGGAATGGTTTTATCGGAATGTCCGCTGAAACAAACCGGATTTCACTCAATAAAGGGTATACCAAAGAAGGCTTTGCGGATAAGGTTTATCACATTCATCTCAGATACACCGGAGATAATGATGAACTGTATTTCCGCGACTATCTGAACGAGCATCCGCAGGTCGCAAAGGATTATGAATCTTTGAAGCTAGAATTATGGAAGAAATATGAACATGACAGAGACGCATATACCGATGCAAAGACTGAGTTCATTCGCAAGTGGACAACAGAAGCCCGCCGAATATATGGCGACAGATACTGACAAATTTCAGTTTGTCGGGCAAACGAAAAACATGGGCGGTGGGGCAGATATGACTATCCCGCCGCCTTGTCTGTTATCTCTCCATATCCTGTTTTCTGTGGGGCTGTTGTCCCCGCTGTTCCTGCCGCAAGATACTGTAAACGCTCTTTCGGATTTTCTCGGCTTCTTTTACTTCCTCTTTCAATGCAAGATACTCGGCGGGGTAGTCGTCCCCGGCAATGCGTACCACCTTGCGGCGGGTGCAGACGGTTTCAAGCATGAGGGAAACAATCTCGTCAAGCATACCCCGGTCAATGTTGCTGTCCTGTACCAGATAGGCGTACTCGATATTGTCCTTTATGACTTCCTCATAAGCCCGTACTGCGTCCATGTTGGTGTTGCCGTTTCCTTTCCGTTCCTGCGGCTGTGCCGCTTCCCCTTTGGAAAGGGTGGAAAGGATAGGAATGGAATGGGTATTTAATAAATCCGTATTTGATAATTCTTTACTTGATAGTTCTTTATTTAATTGCGTTGGATTTTCCGATACCGGGTTTTCCGTTGTCGGGTTATCCGACATTGGATTTTCCAACACCGGGTTATCCGTGGTTGGATTTTCCAACTGCGGCGGCTGTGGCTGCTCGTAAATGGTGTATTCAATGGCGGTCATTTTGCCTTTTCCGTCCCGTCCCTGCCTGCGTGTGATGTACCCGGCTTTTTCCAGTTCCCAAACGGCGGTACGGATAGCGTCAATGCTTTCTTTGTTGATACTGGATAAGCCCTTTAGGGTGTAGTCCCAATTTTCCGGCAGGGACAACATTTGGGAAAGCAGCCCTTTCGCCTTTAGTGACAAGTCGGTTGCTTAGGTGGTGGTTTGACATAACCGTGTAGCCCCTGTTTTTCTCCACCCGGAATACTGCCACGTTATCAGCTCCTTTCATCAGCCCGGACAATGAAAAACGCCCGTTCCGTGTGGAAAAGGCGTTTACCATGTGATTATAGGGCTTCGTGTTTAGTTTTCGTGTTTCTTAAAAGCCTTGATTTATGCGGTGTTGCGGTGGTTGTCTATAAATACTTGCCCCGAACGGCGCGGGAAAGTCCACACTGATGAACATTATCACCGGAAATATCAGGCCGACAGAAGGCAGGGTCCTTTGGGACGGCGCCGACATCCGGGAACTGGGCGGGCGCTTCCGCAGCCTGATCGGGTACGCGCCCCAGCAGCAGGGATTGTATAACAGTTTTTCCGGCAGGCGTTTTCTGTCCTATATGGCAGCGCTCAAGGGGATCCCGAAAAAAGAAGTGCGCGCCGAGATCGAACGGGTGCTTTCGTATGTGAACATGCAGCAGGCGGCGGACCGGGTCATCGGCGGCTATTCCGGCGGCATGAAACAGCGGATCCTGATCGCTCAGGCGATCTTAGGTGATCCGAAACTGATCGTACTCGATGAGCCGACGGCGGGACTTGATCCGAAAGAGCGCGTGCGCGTGCGGGAGCAGATCAAAACGCTGGCCGGCCAGGAGATGGCCGAACATCCCGGCGTATTTGAAACGTACTATGAGCGATATCAGTCGGGGGATTATCTGAAATTTACCGATTCGCTCGAGCAGGAGCAAACCTTTATCAATGAAATCTATGAGGAACACGAAAAGGTATGGGGTTACGGCGAATATCTGCGCTCCATCCAGGAGGAGCAGGAGGCTCTCAGCGGAATGTCCATTTTCGGCGGCGGCCGGCCGGAGG
This sequence comes from uncultured Eubacterium sp., assembly GCA_910583555.1. Lineage (GTDB taxonomy): Bacteria > Bacillota > Clostridia > Lachnospirales > Lachnospiraceae > Eubacterium_F. Next base: position 100,512 of record CAJTXO010000015.1, on the reverse strand, counting down.
ATACCTATAGTTCGCGCAACCTGCAAAAGAGCGCGGCCGACTACGCGGGACTGACTGACCGCCATATACGCTTCGTTCCGTCTAAAGGCATAACCTCTGCGATGCAGGGGATATGGATCGATCTTTTGCTCGTGCTCAGCATGATGCTCTTTGTGGGCAGCCTGATCACGGAGGAAAAGGAAAAGAAGCTGTTTTTTATCACCCGCAGCACAAAGTATGGCGTGCTGCACGGCATCGCGGCGAAGCTGGCGGCGCTTTTTCTCCACTGTGTGTTATTGACCGTTTTATTTTATACAGTCAGTATCGTGTGTTTCGGGGCGGGCGCGGGATGGTTCGATCCGGGGGCGAGCGTGCAGTCGGTCGCCGCTTATACGGAAAGCAGCCTGCCACTCAGTATATCTGAGTATATCCTGCTCTCCATGCTGACGAAAGCGGTGGTGCTATTTGGCATCGGCGCGGTGCTGACGGCATGCTGCGTTGGAAGCGGTATTGCGGTCCTGCCATTTCTGGCGGGTGCGGGCATAACCGGTATCAGCGCGCTTCTGTATTACCTGATTCCGGCTGGTTCTGTGTTTGCGGCGTTCAAATATCTGAATCCCGTGGGACTGATGAAAACAGAGAATCTGTACGGCGGCTATCTGAATTTTGATCTGTGCGGGTATCCGGTTTCGAGACTTGTTCTGTCGCTCGTTCTGTCGCTTTTGATCGGTGCGGCCGGAGTGGTGGGAAGTCTGCTGTTATTTTGCCGCATGAAAAATTTCGGGGTAAGAAAACTGTGTCTGCCGCTCTCCCTGCCGTTTCGGCCGCACACGAATCCCATCCGGCATGAAGGTTATAAGCTGCTCATTACGAACCGGGCATTCCTGATCCTTCTTTTGTTTGCGGCCCTGCTGGCGTACCGCAGCCTTGACCGTGACTACACGCCGTCCGTGGGTGAGCAGTATTACAAAAGCATGATGACCGAACTGGAAGGCGGGTTGACAGACGAAAAGGAGTCGCTCATGTTGGCGGAGAAGGCGCGTTATGAAGAAGCGCTTCAGAAAATAGAGCAGGTCGACGCGATGGTGAGTGCGGGGGAACTGAGCGCGGACGCCGCGGATACGATGAAATCACAGGCGAATATGGTACTTGCGTTCTATCCGGCGTTTCAGCGTGTGGAGGCGCAGTATGAGCGGATCAAAACGGATGGCGGCAGTTTTGTGTACGATACCGGCTATCTTTATCTGTCGGGTGTGTTGGAAGATGTGTTCCGGGTGGACTTTTTGCTGCTCGCGATCGGCATCGTCATCGCTATGAGCGGGGCTGTTTCCATGGAATTTGAGACTGGCTCCCTGTTCCTGATCGGCGCGACGAAAACCGGAAAGCGAAAGATCTTGCTGCATAAGGCGGCGATGTGCAGCGCGATGGCAGCCGTATTAGCCGCAGTTCCGCTCCTGTGCCGTTTGTATCGTATTTCCACCGTCTATCCGATGAGGAACCTCACGGCGGCGGTTCAGAACATACCCGCGTTCCGCGGACTGGTTGTTCCCATGCCGCTTTTTTGTTTTATCCTGTTTTTGGCTCTCTCTCAGGTTTTGGCGGCAGTTTTGACCACACTGGCCACACTGGCCGTTTCGGTCTGGAGAAAGAACCAGGCGCAGACGGTATTTTTTGCGCTGATAATCCTAGCGGTCCCTATGGTGTTAAATCTGCTTGGATTTGGGATGGCCAGATGGTTTTCCCTGTATCCGCTGTATGGCTGGACGGGGGCGTGGTAGAATTTATTTTTTGTCCGGGGCGCGCAATTAAAAAAACATGTTGACCGACGGTCGAAAAAGTGTTAGTCTATAAAAAGAAGAATATCGACCGGTGGTCGAAAAGGAATTTAAAACATAGAAATCCGCGGGCAGAGGCTGAAAGGGGACGACGGTGCCTGGCGGCATACCGACGGTGCCTGGCGGCATACCGACAGTGCCTGACGGTGTCCGCCAGTGCTGGCCAGCTTCTGGTTCCGTGGTGGAAAGAGGTTAGATCATGACATATGCAGAGTTTTTTGCAGAGGTAAGAGAGAAGTTTATGCAGGCAGATGTAAGTGATGTCGGAGAACACCTGGCGTTTCAGTTTAATATTACCGGAGAGGAGTCAGGTATTTTTTATGTCGAGGTGAAGGACGGGCAGCTCCATGTGGAACCGTATGAGTACTTCGACCGGGATGCGATGTTTACGGCGTCGGCGGATACGTTGAGGAAGATCGCAGAGGGAAAGACGGATCCGGTTAAGGAATTTACGCTGCGCCGCTTAAAAGTGGAAGGCAGCATTGACAAGGCGCTGAAGCTGAAAGACCTGATCGAGAGCAAACGCCGCTGATTCAAGTATTGTTTGTTCGGAAGTGTGTAAAGAAGCTGCGGAAATGAATTTCCGCGCAGAAATGAGAGGAATGTATGAATGGTTTTGTGGGCGGCGCACTGACGGTGCTCGGAGGATTGGCGGCTGCTGAGCTGGGCGGCGCCATGTATTTGTACCAGAGGACGATGCGGCGGCAGAAAAAGGGCAGTACGGAGCGGACGATCAAAATGGCGGGGACGGACTGGGAACAGTACAAGCCTTTTATCGAGAAGCGCAAGGAAGTGTTTCTGGCCCAGCCGCACGAAGATGTGCAGTTGGTCTCGCACGATGGGTTAAAACTGCACGCCACTTATTTCCCACAGGGGGATGAAAAGAAAGTGGCAATACTGTTTCATGGCTATACGAGTGAAGGGATGAAAGATTACATAGCGTTATCGGATTATTACATAAGAAATGGATTCAGTATGTTACTTCCGGACGCGAGGGCGCACGGGAAGAGCGAGGGAACGTATATCGGGTTCGGATGTCTGGACCGGCTGGACGCGCGCAGGTGGATGGACTGGGTCATTTCCCGTTTTGGGGAGGATGTCCGTATCCTGCTGCACGGAACGTCGATGGGCGGCGCTACGGTCATGATGTGCAGCGGTCTCGAGCTGCCGGAGCAGGTGCGCGGCATCGTTTCGGACTGCGCGTTTACTTCGCCCAAATACGTGTTTACGCATGTACTCCACTCGATGTATCATCTGCCCGCTTTTCCGATGATCCCGATCGCGGATCAGATAAACAGGAAGCTGGCCGGATACGGGATGGACGAGTGTAATGCGGCCAGGGAGGTGAGGAAGGCTAAGGTTCCGGCGCTCATCATACATGGATCCGGGGATACGTTTGTCCCGTGCCATATGTGTGATGAGATTTACGAAAATTATGGCGGTGAGAAGCAGAAACTCATCGTTCCCGGCGCGGCACATGCGGAGAGTTATTATAAAGAGACCGGGAAGTATGAGAAGGCACTGGATCAGTTGTTGGAAACGACAGGATTGAAATGAATGGTTCGCAGAGCGTAGTGCATTGTACCGTTCATATTTCGCCAAATGACTTGCCTGAATTTCCATCTGCCGCGTTGGCTTCATTATTCAGCCGCCTTGCAGATGAAAATTCATTCTACGCCATTTGACTGAAAATGAACGGTACAATACACTGGTAGACTTTGCAGAAATGGAAGGCGATATGAAAAAAACAAGAAAAGGATATGAGTTATATCCGCTGACAGTAGCACAAAAGTTTCATTTTTATTACATGGATGCCTGCCCGAAAAAGGAGGTATTGAACATCGGAACAAGCCTTACGATCGAGGTGGAGCTGGATTTTGACGTACTGAGGCAGTCGATCACGGAGGCCTACGAGCGCTGTGAGTGTATGAAAGTGCGTTTTTACCAGGACAAGGATGGCGCATGGTATCAGTATATCAAGACGGATGCCGAATGGGATATTGATTTTTATGATTTTACTGGGAAAACGATGGAAGAGTCGGAGCGGATCATGCAGGGCTGGACGCAGGTGCCGTTTACCGGACAGGAGATTTCCATGAGCCGTATCGTCATGATAAAGATGCCGGACGGGTATGAGGGCGTGTACCTTCTCGTTGACCACCGCATCATGGATGCGCAGTCGATGATCTGTTTTCTCAAAGATATCATCGAAATCTACTGCAGCAAGATGTATGAAGAGGTGGCTTATCCGAAAGCGATGTCGTCTTATATCGAACAGATCAAAAAGGATCTGGCGTATGAGGACGGCTCAAAAGCAAGGGCAAAAGATGAGGCATTTTTCCATCAGCTGATCGAATCCTCTGAGCCGATCTACAACGGACTGAACGGCCCGGAACGGCTGGAGGAGGAGCGCAGGACTTCGGGAAATCCGAACGCGAGGGCGGCGGTGAACGTATCGGACTGCGTGGACTCGGCGCTGTATACGTTCCATCTGGAAGAAGAGCCGACGAAGCGTCTTATGGATTTTTGCGAGAAATACCATGTGTCGCTTCTGTGCCTGCTCATGATGGGACTCCGTACATATTATCAGAAAATGAATGGCAACGACGATGTGTCGATCACGACAACGATCGCGAGGCGCGCGACATTAAAGGAAAAGAAAAGCGGAGGGACGAGGATCCATTCGTTCCCGTTCCGTACGATCATCCCGGAGGACAAAACGTTTCTGGAGGGGATCCAGGAGATCAGGGACCGGCAGAATGAATATTTCCGCCACGCCAATTATGATCCGGTTGCCTATTTTGCCCACCGCAGCAAAGTTTATAAGCTGGCGCCCGGCCGCGTGTATGAGCCAATCTCCCTCACGTACCAGCCGATGTCGATGAGGGATAAGGAATTGGAAAAACTGGGTGACATACGGTATAAGACAAAATGGTATCCGAACGGCGCAACGACGCAGGCCGTTTACCTCACCGTGATGCACCGGCCGGAGGACAACGGACTGGACTTTAACTTTGAGCATCAGCTCAAGGCGATCAGCTGGAAAGATCTGGAGAATCTCTATTACTTTTTGTGCCGTATTTTATTTAAGGGCGTGGAGACGCCGGATCTGACCATCGGCGAGATCATCCGGCTTGTATGATGTTTGCAGGGAAGAATTAAAAACAAGGGGGAATTTTATTATGTTTGATCAGTTGACAGAAATTATCTGTGAGTACGTGGAGACGGAACGGGAAAAAATCTTACCGGAATCACGGTTTATGGAGGATCTGGGATTTACGTCATTTGATTTTATGAGCATGTTAGGCGAGATCGAGGACCAGTTGGACGTGGAGATTGATGAGGCAGAAGCGGCCAATATACGGACGGTTCAGGAAGCGGTCGAGTATTTGGAAAAACTGGAGGGTGAGAAGGAAGAATAGCGATATTGGTAAAAAAGACCGTCCAAAAGGAAAAAGAGGCGGCAGAATGCGAGGAAGCCATGGTATGCAGTACAATTCGTGATATTTTAGTACAGGCGGAGAAAAAGTTTGGCGCGGAGGACGCCATCCGCTACAAGGGGCACAAAAAGGAAATCATTACAAAGTCCTATACGCAGTTAAAGGAAGACAGCGCGGCATTTTCCGGTGTTTTGCGGGAGTGGGGAATGGACGGGCGGCACATCGCGCTGACCGGGCCGACGTCCTACGAGTGGATTGTGTCATTTTTCGGGATCGTGGACAGCGGGAGTATTGCGGTCCCGCTCGACGTTTCCCTTCCGGCGGACGAGATGTGTGATCTGATCAACCGCTCAGACGCGGAAGTATTCGTGATGGATGAAGCCCGCGCCGATGTGGGCGCACTCGTGCGCGATCGGTGTCCAAACGTAAAATATGTGATTTCGATGCAGAAGGAAGAGGGGGATGGACAGTCGTATTTGTTCTGGCAGTTGCTCGGACAGCAAAAAGACGGCTGGGAAGCGGACGTCGACCCGGATCAGCTCTGCACGATCATGTTTACGTCGGGAACGACGGGAAAGAGTAAGGGAGTGATGCTCACGCAGCGGAATCTGGCGGAAAACGCGACGTGCCTCGATATGAAAATACCGGAGCGCACGGTCATTCTTTCCGTGCTGCCGATCCATCACGCGTATTGCCTGAGCATGGATATCCTGAAAGGCATTTCGCTCGGAAGCATTATATGCATCAACGATTCACTCATGCGCATTGTCAAAAACATGAAGCTGTTCCAGCCGGACATGATCCTGATGGTGCCGCTCATGATCGAGACGATCGCCAAAAAACTGGAAGAGGCCGGAGGACTGCCGGCGAAACTCGTGAAGCGGAACGCCTTTGGCAAAAACCTGCACACGATATGCAGCGGCGGCGCGTACCTGAACCCGCAGTACATCGATCTCTTTGAAAAATACGGCATCACGATCCAGCAGGGGTACGGCATGACGGAATGTTCGCCGGTCATCAGCACGAACCTGAGCTGGAACATCCGGAAGGATTCGGTCGGCCAGCTCATGCCGAACTGTGAGGCGAAAGTGGTAGACGAGGAACTCTGGGTGCGGGGGAGCAGCGTGATGATGGGGTATTACCACATGCCGGAGGAGACGGCGGAGACGCTGTCGGACGGCTGGCTGAAAACCGGGGATCTCGGATATGTCGATGACGAGGGCTTTGTCTATCTCACCGGCAGGAAGAAAAACCTGATCATTACGAAAAACGGGGAGAATGTGTCGCCGGAGGAACTCGAGAATAAGATCGGCTCCGAGCGCCTCGTACAGGAGATCCTCGTGCGGGAAGCGGATGGCGTCATCGAGGCCGAAATTTTCCCGGATCTGGAATACGCGGCAAAGAAGAAGATCAAAGACGTGCCGGGACGATTGCAGGCGATCATCGACGCGTACAACGACGGCGCGCCGTTATACAAAAGGGTATATAAGCTAAAAGTCCGGGATACGGAATTTGAGAAAACACCTTCCAAAAAAATAAAGCGTTCAACCGGCAGTTGATATTTTTCCACCGCTGGTGGTTGGTATTTTTGCCGGTTTCGGTATATAATTAGTACAGCGAATATCAAAAACGCTGTACTAATTTTTTTGATGCCAGAGTTAGACCCGCCAAACATGAAAGGAGCGATTTACGTAGTAAATCAGAGGATTTCGATTGTTTGAAGGATTGCGGGAGAACGGAGCGATCCGCGGCATCAGAAAGTAGAAATGGAGAGATAAGATATGAACGGGAATATGGATGTAACGATCAAAGAGGCGAGAAAAAAGCTGGGGGTCAGTCAGGAAGCGCTGGCCGATGAACTGGGATTGTCCGTGCAGGCGGTCAGTAAGTGGGAGTGCGGGCTGTCCTGCCCGGATGTGGCGCTGCTGCCTCAGCTTGCCGATTATCTGGGGATTTCACTGGATCAGCTCCTGCGCGGCGAGGAGAGGGAAACGGGTGGAGTATTCACTTCGCTGCCTGATGATAAAACGCTCCGAATCGTTCAATGCGTGGGCCGCCGCGTTTTGTCCGTGGACGAATGGAGCAAAATGGGAACGAGGGATGAGATCCCGCTGAATCTTGCTGCAGCTGACGATTCCGGGAAGGATGGAATGCGGGAAGTTTCGCTGGAGGTCTGGGGGTCGGCAAAGATCAGCGGTGATGTGGGAGGAGATGTCAATGCCGGAGACAGTGTAGCGTGCGCGAACATAAATGGAGACGTCAGTGCCGGAGACAATGTGGCGTGCGGCAACGTGGGAGGAGGTGTCAACGCCGGAGACGACGTGATGTGTGGCAACGTAGGGGGAAGTGTCAATGCCGGAGACGAGGTGAGATGCTGCAGCGTGAGAGGCAGTATCATGGCTGGCGGCGGCGTAACGATCAGCCAGGAATCGTAAACGGTGCGGGACGCCGGGTTGGTATTTGGGTTTTAGGCAGCAGGTGATCTGCTGCCTTTTGTCGTGCTTTCTCATCTCGACCCTACGAATGGTAGAGCCGCGATTCTACGCATAGAAGGTTGTAGGTGGAAGGGATCCCTGTTATAATAACGTTGATATGATAACGGTAATTCAATTTGATTTTATGGGAAAGAAGGTTTAGATCATGGATCAGGCAAAGTCAGGTCGTTTTATCGCAGAAAAGCGGAAGGAAAAGGGAATGACGCAGAAAGAACTGGCGAGACAGCTCGGCATTGGGGACAAAGCAGTCTCGAAATGGGAATGTGGACGCGGGATGCCGGATCATTCGATCATGCTGCCGCTGTGCGAGCTTCTGGGTATCAATGTCAATGAGCTGCTAATGGGAGAGTCCCTCTCCGAAAACGATTACAATGAAAGTTCAGAAGATATCATTGTCACGCTGATGGGAGAAAAGGAATCGTTAAAAAAGAAGCACAAATGGAAGTTGCTCTCCTGCGTGATGGCGGTTGCGTTTACAGCAGCTTTATTATTACTGGTCGACATGCCCGTCCAGATGCGGAATAACTGGACGTACTATTTTGACCCGCTAACCGTTGCGATGGATCCGATCCTCGTTCTGGTGATGTTACTGGCAACCGGAGATGTAAAATCTTTTGTTCGATCGTTTTTGTTCATACGGAAAAAGAATGTCGAAAGAAGCCAGCTTTTTTCTTCGCTCTATGCAGTCAAACTCGCCATTGTTTCTTTTTTACTCGGCGGGGCAGTCTTTACGGTTTTCGACACGATCTATATACTGGGAACAATGAGCGAGCCGGCAAAAGGGCTGGCAGTCACGCTGCTCACCACGCTGTATGGAATGTTGTACGCGCTGTTTTTACTGCCGGTTAAGTATAAGCTGGAATCAAAAATGGAGGCGATGGACGCATGAAAGATCTGATCAAAGCCGAATGGTTTAAATTGAAAAAAATGGCCGCGTATAAAGCGCTGTTCATCACCTATCTGGTCGTAGAAACTGCCACCCAAATGAACAATATAAGCAATAGCGTCGTTTATCCCCAATATAATCCGACTTACACAGGAGCTGAATGGCTGGGGAAGCTTCAACAGGCTCTTTTTCTGTATTCGATCGTCGTATTTCTCTTTGTCGCTCTATACGTGAACGGAGATTTCGTAAAACGAACCTTTTATAGCGGCCTTCTGTGCGGCGTGCCACGAAAAAAAGCCTTTTTGGCGAAAATGGTCTCTGCATTGGCCGGGGTCGTTCCGCTCATGCTCGTGCCCGTCCTGACGGGAACGGTCCTCTGGAGCATTCATGCGGGCTTTGGCATGGATTTTGGCGTGGAGGCCGTCTGCCTGGTGGCAAAAGCTCTCGGCATACAATTTCTGGCTTCGCTGATGCTCGTCAGCCATGCGGCGTTTTTCGCCGTCTTGATCAAAAGCAGGATCGGTGCTTTTGTCTGGAGTTTTGGCACTCTGTATATGTCTGGCGTACTCCAGGGAAATATAGGGAATATCATTCAGATTCCGGTGCTCCGTGAGATACTGCTGTTCCTATTATCGGTATCCTACCTGAATCTGGGAACCTTTCTGGCGGCAGTTGTGCTGAAATTTTTGGCGGCGGGATATATTTTTGAGAGATGCGATTTGAAATGAAGGGAATAAGATCAGGCCGGAAAGGAGACCGATATGATAGATGTTATTTTCAAAGTGGAGGATGTTGTTAAAAAATATAGGAAGAAGCGTTTTTCTGCCTTGTGTGGATTTGAGATGGAGATCCGTCGCGGGGAAATTTATGGCTTTATCGGGCAAAACGGCGCTGGAAAGACGACGCTGATGCGCATTCTGGCGGGATTTGCCAGGCAGACGTCGGGAAGAATCACGCTGTTTGGGGAGAGCAGTGGGAAGGGACTTTGCCAAAAACGCCGCTATATCAATGGAATCATTGAAACGCCGGCGTTCTACCCCGGCCTGACCGCATGGGACAATCTCGAGGTCTGCTGCCTGCAGCGCGGTATCGCGGATCAGGAGCATATCGCCAGGTCGCTGGAGGTTGCCGGTTTGACGGGAGCAGATGCGGACAGCACAAAGGCGGGGAACTTTTCACTCGGTATGAAACAGCGGCTGGGGATTGCCATGGCGCTGCTCGGTGAGCCGCAATTTCTGTTTTTTGATGAACCGTTCAACGGACTTGATCCGGTGGGGGTCCGTGATTTTCGTGAACTGATCCGGACACTTGGTAAGAGCGGGCGCACCGTCCTGATCTCCTGCCATATGCTGCGTGAACTGGATTCACTGGCGACCTGTTATGGGTTTATCCACAGGGGGAAAATGGTGGAACAGATTTCAGCCGGGGAACTCGCGGGAAAGTGCCGCCGGTATTTGTCTCTTACCGTCGATCATGCCGCCCGCGCGGTGGAAATTCTCAGGAAATCGTTTGGCGCGGTCCGGACAGAGATCGCTTCTAATAACGTCGTGCATGTATATGGGGGACTTGATTTGAGCGGAGAGATGATGAAGGCATTATTTGCGGACGGGATCGCGGTAGCGGAGATGACGGTAGGAGGGGAGGATCTCGAGCAATATTATCTGTCGCTGATCAAAAACCAGTGAGGACTGCACTTTTCAAGTGGAAGGAAGTGGTGTATAATATAGTCATCAAACGAGGGATTGATCCATTTTACCTGAAAAATGACTTTACAGATTTTGAATTTTATGGTACTATTATCAAGTTAGAAGAACCAATGCCCGGAATTTGGACGACTCCAACCGGTTCCTGGCAATTGGCAATTAAAAAATAAATGGAGGTACATCAAAATGATGACAACAGAGAGAAAAGCAGAAATCATCAAGGAATACGGAAGAACACCAAATGACACGGGTTCACCGGAAGTGCAGGTGGCACTTTTGACGGAGAGGATCAATGTTCTCACAGAGCATCTGAAAGAGAACAAAAAAGACCATCACTCACGCAGGGGTCTTTTGAAAATGGTTGGTAAGAGACGAGGTCTTCTTGATTATCTCAAGAGAACAGACCTGGAAGGTTATCGTGCCCTGATTGCTAAACTCGGATTGAGAAAATAAAGGTCCTGCTCATTACGGGCAGTGAAAAGAAAATGATAGTGAAACCAAAAACCGGAGTAGGTGGTTACACTATCATTTTTTGCACAAAAGAAAAATATGCAGAGGGCAGGTCTTTGGAGTTAGTGTTGACTGAAAGTGTAACGAAAGGTAAAAGTGAGTGCCGCTCGCTTTTACAGAGATGAGGGAAATGATGAAACGAGACAGAAGCCAGTCTATGGTGATCCGCGGCGACCGGATCCTGCTTGTGGAGCATGAGCTGTTCGGGCGGGACTTTTACAATCTTCCCGGCGGTGGAATGGAAGAGGGAGAGACGCCGGAGCAGGCAGCGCTCCGTGAATTATCGGAGGAGTGCGGGGTTGAGGGGCAAATTGTCCGCCCGCTCACGATCGAGTACAAGCCTGATATGGAGAGCCGTGTATTTACATTTTTGGTAGAAATACCGGAAGACGCGGAGCCGGTCAAAGGAATCGATCCGGAACTTCCGGAAAATGAACAGTCGATCGTGGCAGTCAAGTGGCTGAGGCTGGACGAGATCGCGGAGAGGGACCGGGCCTATCTTTTCGGGGCCGGTTTGATGCGGATCCCGTATTTTCACGATGAGGTACTTTTATGGGATGGAGATGACATAAGTTATCCGGTGAAAAAAGTGTTTTCATAATGGAAAAATTATGTTATAATCTATATGTATGTGTCAATGATAGTTGGAGAAATGTCCGAGACTTCTGAAAAGCGCATTCCCGATTCGTTTTCAGGAGTGTGTTTTTCAGATGTTTCGGATTCTCTGAAAGAAAAAAAGAAATGAGGAAAAAATATGTATAAGACATTTTCAATGGAACTTGCCGGGCGCACGCTTTCGGTCGATATCGGACGGGTGGCGGCACAGGCAAATGGTGCGGCGTTCATGCACTATGGGAACACGGTTGTATTATCAACAGCTACGGCATCGGAAAAGCCGAGGGAAGGCATTGATTTCTTCCCGCTCAGTGTGGAGTATAATGAAAAGATGTATTCGGTGGGGAAGATTCCCGGCGGATTTACGAGGAGGGAGGGAAAACCTTCCGATAATGCCATTTTGACATGCCGTGTCATTGACAGGCCGATGCGTCCGCTCTTTCCGAAAGATTACCGGAACGATGTGACGTTAGAGAATCTCGTGATGTGTGTGGACCAGGACTGCAGTCCGGAACTGACAGCGATGCTTGGATCCGCGCTCGCGACATGTATCTCAGACATTCCGTTTGACGGGCCGACGGCTGCGACGCAGATCGGTCTTGTCGATGGCGAGCTTGTCGTAAACCCGACGTTTGAACAAAGACTTGTCTCGGATCTGGCGCTTACCGTTGCCTCGACGAGGGACAAGGTGATCATGATCGAGGCCGGTGCCAATGAGGTGCCGGAAAACACGATGATCGAGGCAATCTACAAAGCGCATGAGGTGAATGGGCAGATCATTGAATTTTTTGATAAGATCGTGGCGGAGTGCGGAAAGGCAAAACATGAGTACGAGCACTGTGATACGCCGGAAGACCTTTATGATGACATCGTTTCGTTTATTACGCCGGAAGCGATGGAAGAAGCTGTTTTTACGGATGTAAAACAGGTAAGGGAGGAAAATATCCGGGGGATCAAAGACCAGCTGGAAGAGCGTTATGCCGAGGATCATCCGGAATGGCTGGAACTCATTGACGAAGCGGTATACAAGTTCCAGAAAAAGACAGTGCGCAAGATGATCTTGAAAGACCACAAGCGCCCTGATGGAAGGGAGATCACGCAGATCCGGCCGCTTGCCGCGGAGATCGACGTGCTTCCTACCGTACACGGCTCCGGTCTGTTCCAGAGAGGACAGACACAGGTTCTAAACGTAACGACGCTGGCGCCGCTCGCGGAGAGGCAGAAACTTGACGGACTGGATGAAAATGCGACTTCGAAGCGCTACATCCATCACTATAATTTCCCGTCGTATTCGGTCGGCGAGACGAGGCCGAGCAGAGGGCCGGGACGGCGTGAGATCGGGCACGGAGCGCTCGCGGAGCGGGCACTTATTCCGGTGCTTCCATCAGAGGAAGAGTTCCCGTACACGATACGTACCGTATCGGAGATCATGGAATCGAACGGTTCTACTTCCCAGGGAAGTATTTGCGCATCGACGCTTTCGCTCATGGCGGCTGGTGTTCCGATCAAAGCTCCGGTAGCCGGTATTTCAGTAGGACTTGTGACAGGCGATGCGGACGATGATTATTTGATCCTTACCGATATACAGGGACTCGAAGATTTCTTCGGCGATATGGACTTTAAGGTTGCCGGTACGCATAAAGGAATCACAGCGATCCAGATGGATATTAAGATCCACGGCCTGACACGCGAGATCGTCGAGGGAGCGATCCACAGGACGAAAGAGGCGAGGACATACATTCTCGATGAGGTGATGGCAAAGGCGATTTCGGAGCCGCGTAAAGAGGTCAATGAATACGCGCCGAAGATCCGTCAGATCATGATCGATCCATCGAAGATCGGCGATGTGGTCGGACAGCGCGGCAAGACGATCAATACGCTGATCGAGCGCACCGGCGTGAAGATTGACATTACCGATGACGGCGCCGTATCAGTATGCGGCACGGATAAGGCGATGATGGATGAGGCGATCCGTCTCATTGAAATCATTGTCGCCGACTTTGAAAAGGGCCAGATCTTAGAGGGAACTGTCATTAGTATAAAAGATTTCGGCGCGTTTATCGAATTCGCGCCGGGCAAGGAAGGAATGGTCCACATTTCCAATATATGCAAACGGCGGATCAATCACGTGGAGGACGAGCTTACGCTCGGCGACAAGGTGAAAGTAGTCTGTCTCGGCAAGGACAAGATGGGCAGGATTTCTTTCAGTATCAAAGATGTGAAAGAAAACAGGAAATAATCGGTACAGATATTATGACGCATAAAAGCGGGCCTCGGATTCCGGGGCTCGCCTTATGATTCTTTTTACGAAAAAGATAGGCATTTTCTGGAAAAATAATGTGCGAAAAGGCATGCGTATAATTATGCGTGAAAGTGCCACACTACCTAATGTGATGTATTATGTTATCATTTGAAAGGAAAGGTGTGTGCATGGGAACCGATTATATAAAGGAATACGGAAAATGTCAGCTTGGAGGGATCCAGCTGTTATCTATCATTGGGGAGATCGAGGGACACGAGTGTGTGTCGGAAAATACTAAATCGACGAAATACGAGCATCTTCTTCCGATCCTCGCGTCCGTAGAAGACGATGAGGCGGTAAAGGGGATTTTATTTCTTGTCAATACCGTGGGTGGAGATGTATCATGCGGACTGGCTCTTGCGGAGATGATTGCCGGGATCAGTAAGCCGACAGTATCGCTCATTATCGGGGACAGCCATTCCATCGGAGTGCCGTTGGCGGTAGCGACCGATCATTCTTTTATCGTGCCGAGCGCGACAATGATCATCCATCCGGTGCGCATGAGCGGCATGGTGATCGGCGCGCCCCAGACGTACGGGCAGTTTCAGCAGATTCAGGACCGGATCGTGGATTTTATCGTCCGTAACTGCGAGGCGAAGAAGGAGCGGATCGAGGAGCTGATGATGAATCCGAGTATGCTCTCCAAAGATCTGGGAACCGTGCTTGTGGGACAGGAAGCCGTAGATGAGAAACTGGTCAATGAGGTAGGTACGATTTCCAAAGCATTGGAATATGTAAAAAATCTGACGAAAAGTTAAGGGAAAGGTTTGATGAATGTGGCAAAGAAAAAAAGAAAAACAGTGAAAAAGGTACCGGAGGCGTCTCCGCTTGCCAGGGAGATCATCCTGTTGGTCATCATTGTTTTTTCGATCTTGTCATTGTTGAGTTTATTTGATCTGTGCGGGGCGGGCGGGAAATTGCTGGCGGGGCTGCTGTTTGGTCTTTTCGGGGCAGCTTCGTATGTGTTTCCAGTCTGCCTGCTCGTCGCCAGTGGACTGTATATCTCGAATCCGCAAAATGCGGAACTAAAGAGAAAGATCTATTACAGCGGCGGGCTCTACATATGTCTGTGCGCCATTTTTCAGTGGGTCATCGACAGCAAGGCAGATGGTTTGATCGATGTTTTCAAAATCTGCAGCAGCGAGAGGATTGGCGGCGGCCTAATCGGCGGCGTTCTCTCTAATCTGCTGACGCTGGCAGCAGGACGGGCGGGTTCGCTCACGATCATCTTAGGACTGACGTTACTGTTTGTCATGCTGATCACGAGAAAGCTGATCTTTGCGGCGATCCGTGATCTGTATGAAGAGAAGCGCGATGGCATGTTGGACCAGTGGGAAGACGTGGAAGAGGAAACCGGGCCGGAATACGCGACTGAGCGGCAGATGAAAGTCCACACATTTGAAAAGAAGAAAAAACGCGCAAAGCTGAAAAAAAAGCAGGGCGGGGAGAATGGGCCGGAAACGCAGGCCGGGAATCGTGAGGAAGAGGACAAGCGTGCGAAGATCAGTCAGGCAGGGAGCGAGCGGGCAGATACCAGCCGGGCAGAGCGCAAGCGGGCAGAAGGCAGCCAGGAAGAGCCGGCGGTGCAGCCGACGGAGAAGAAGCCAAATATTTCGATCATCCGCGGCGATTCGGCGCCGGAGCAGAGTAGTTACGAGCCAGCGGAACCGATCTATCAGGAAGAGCTCGAGTCGAAATTCGGTGCGAGACAGGACGGGAAACGGGAGGCCGGCCGCGCGGAGACAGCCGGCAGCGCTGCACAGGGTGCGGGGACTCACGGACGGAAGACGAATGCGAAGACCGGAGATGAGCAGGTCAGGAGTGAAGTAGAAAAGATCGGGGATGAGATCAGGAAAGCGGACGGCGATGCCCGTACATATAAGTTCCCGCCGCTCTCACTGCTTTCCAAACCGAAAAATAAGGCAAAGATCAGTGATACTGATCTGCTGCAGACGGCGTCGAAACTTCAGGAAACACTGGAGAGTTTTGGCGTCAGGGTGAAAATGGGAGATGTGAGCTGCGGGCCGAGTGTGACGAGGTATGAGCTGGTTCCGGAGCAGGGCGTCAAGGTCAGCAGTATTACGAGACTGACTGACGATATCAAACTGAGCCTGGCCGCGTCTGACATCCGGATCGAAGCGCCGATTCCGGGAAAAGCGGCGGTCGGCATCGAAGTGCCGAATGCCAAACGCAATATGGTAACGCTCCGCGAACTGTTGGAGAGTACGGAATTTCAGGAGGCGAAGTCCAATGTGTCATTTGCCGTGGGGAAGGACATCGGAGGAAAAACGATCGTAACTGATATTGCGAAAATGCCTCACCTGCTCGTGGCAGGCGCGACGGGTTCCGGTAAATCGGTGTGCATCAATACGCTGATCATGAGTATTATTTATAAAGCCTCTCCCGACGACGTCAAGTTTATCATGGTCGATCCGAAGATGGTGGAATTGACAGCTTATGCGGATATCCCGCATCTGATGATACCGGTCGTGACCGATCCGAAAAAAGCGTCGGCCGCGCTGAACTGGGCGGTCCAGGAAATGACAGTCCGCTATAATAAATTTGCGGAGCTTGGCGTCCGGGATATGAAGAGTTACAATAAAAAAATAGCCGCGCAGAAGCAGCCGGAAGATGGCGAACACGAGAAAATGTGCCAGATCGTCATTATCGTGGATGAGTTCGCGGATCTGATGATGGTCGCTCCCGGCGAGGTTGAGGACGCCGTGTGCCGGCTGGCGCAGTTAGCGCGCGCGGCGGGCATCCATCTGGTGCTCGCGACCCAGCGACCGTCCGTCAACGTGATCACGGGACTGATCAAGGCAAATATCCCGTCACGTATCGCGCTTTCCGTGTCGTCGGCCATCGATTCGCGTACGATCATAGACGGTGCGGGGGCGGAAAAGCTTCTCGGAAACGGGGATATGCTGTTTGCGCCGCAGGATTACCCGAAACCGGTGCGGATCCAGGGCGCATTTGTTTCGGATGAAGAGAGGGACGGTGTCGTTGCCTTTTTGAAAGAGCAGCAGACGGGGCCTTCTTACAACGAAGAGATCACGAAGCATATCGAAGCCAATCCGGTCGGAACGAAGACGGGCGCTGCCGGCAGTTCTACGTCGGACGCCGGACAGGATGAGCTGTTTACGGAAGCAGCCAGGTTTATTATAGAAAAGGATAAGGCGTCCATCGGCATGCTGCAGCGCGTGTTCCGCATCGGATTTAACCGCGCGGCGCGCATTATGGATCAGTTGTGTGAGGCCGGTGTCGTCGGCCCGGAAGAGGGGACGAAACCGCGGACGATCCTGATGACGATGGAGCAGTTTGAAAATGAGGGAATGGAACAGTAGCTGTCAGAAAGGCGGAAATACGCCGGGACAGAGAAACGGAGGTCAATATGAAAGGATGGATCATTGTAAACGGATTTTTGTACACAGATAAGTTCTCGGAGATTGCCGAGATGTTTGTGAACGCGGCGACAGCCCATCGCATACGTCTGGAAGTGAAATCTAACTGCGAAATCTATAGTGGGATCTTTGAAATGGATCCGTCGGTAGAAAAACCTGATTTTGTATTGTTCTGGGATAAGGATATTATTTTGGCCAGATATCTGGAAATTTCAGGCATACCGGTATTTAACAACAGCAAAGCCATCGAGATCTGTGACGATAAGCGAAAGACGTATACGGCTTTTCTGGAAGCCGGCCTCCCGATCCCGCCGACGGTATCGGCACCGATGACATATGAAAATATCGGTTTTTCTTCGTTGAAATTTGTTAAGCCGATCATTACCAAACTGGGATACCCCATTATTTTAAAAGAAGCGTTTGGTTCTTTTGGCGACCAGGTGTACAAAGCGGACGATCCGAAAATGCTGAAACGGCTGCTGCACGATCTGCAGCAGACCCCGTTTTTATTCCAGAAATATATCAGCACGAGCCACGGTCAGGACGTCAGGATCCAGGTCGTGGGCGGAAAGGTGATCGCGAGTATGCGGCGGTTTTCCGATAAGGATTTCCGTGCTAATATTACATACGGCGGAAGCAAGGAGAAATATGAGCCGGACGAGAAAGCCTGCGCGCTGGCGATAGCCGCCTGCAAAGCGGTTGGATGTGATTTCGGCGGCGTCGACCTTTTGTTCGGCAAAAAGGGATTTCTCGTGTGTGAGGTCAATTCCAACGCCCATTTTAAAAATTTGTATGACTGTACCGGGGTCAATGCGGCGGATGCTATTATTGAGTACATCATTGACAAATTGGACAGGTAGCCGCTGATGATGTCCGTTTGGATGGTGTATGACCGGGAGGGCCTGGCCCGAAACGAGGGGTATGTCTCAATGTTTCGCAGGCATTTCCGGGCGCATGGCCTGGAGGTCGAGGCCGTTCTTGACGATCAGACCGAGCGGAAGATTTTGGCGGGAGAGCGTCCGTTTTGTGTGTTTGTGCGCACGATCAACCCGCCAGTCAACCGTTTTTTTGAGACGAAGGGGATTCCTGTTTTTAATTCGTATGAGGTGAGCCGGATCTGTAATGACAAAGGGCTCACGCTGGCTCGCTTCCGGGAGAAAGTGCTTGCTGTCCCGAGTATTACGCTCGAGGGTGGGGAGTGGGAGCGTATGATGGGGGAGGAAGGACGGGAGCTTTTCCGTCTCCGCCGCTATTTTTTCGAGCGATTTTTAACCAAAGCCTCTTCGGCTGATCTTCTTTCATCCAGGAAAGCGTCGCCTTGTTCTGCCTTTGGGGAACGGGAGCGCGATATGATCGAGAGAGCGGAGGATTTTGTGCTAAAGACTGTGGACGGACACGGCGGGAGCGAAGTGTATCTGGTTTGCGGGGAACGCGAGCGGATCCGTGCGGCGGGCCGGCGGGCGGGTGAGGAAGACGGGGACGGGCGTTTCGTTGCCAAAAGAAGTTCGATGGCGGATTGTGGCCCGATCGCCGGGCGGAAAATGGTTTTGCAGCCACTCATTAAAAACGGCGGGCGGTTTTGTGATATGCGCGTGTATGTGATCGGGAAACGGATCGTAGCGGCGGTCATGCGCAGTTCCGGCAGAGATTTCCGGGCCAATTATTCCCGCGGGGGAGACGTGGCGCTCGTTGAACTGTGTGATGCCCAGAAACGGATTGTCAACCAGATCGTGGACGAACTCGATTTTGGCATGGCCGGTATTGATTTTCTGTTTGACAGGGATGGGAATATGGTGTTAAATGAGATAGAGGACGTGGCAGGTTCGCGCATGCTCTATGAGTGCGCGCCGCACATAGATATTGTCAGTCAGTATGTGGACTATGTTATGACGTGTTTGGAATAGGTAGTGAATTTGACACTACCGGAGAGAAAGAGGAGGTTTTACAATGAAATCAGATATTGATATTGCGCTTGAGGCCGAGCTCCAGCCGATCCAGCAGGTGGCGGAGGTGCTCGGCATATCGGGAGACGATCTGGATCTGTACGGAAAGTATAAGGCAAAGCTGACCGATGAACTGTGGGAAGAGATCAAGGACAGACAGGACGGAAAACTCATTCTCGTGACGGCGATCAATCCGACGCCGGCCGGGGAGGGAAAGACGACGACGACGGTCGGCCTCGGGCAGGCGATGAGTAAGATTGGAAAAAAGGCGGTGATCGCGCTGCGGGAGCCATCTCTGGGCCCGTGTTTTGGTCTGAAGGGCGGGGCAGCCGGCGGCGGATACGCCCAGGTCGTTCCGATGGATGAGTTGAATCTCCATTTTACCGGTGATTTTCACGCCATCACATCGGCCAATAATCTGCTGGCCGCGATGTTAGATAACCACATCCAGCAGGGCAACGCGCTCCGCATTGATACGAAGCAGATCGTATGGAAACGGTGTGTGGATATGAACGACCGGGTATTGCGGAATATTACGGTCGGCCTCGGCCGGAAAGCCGACGGCGTGACGAGGGAGGATCATTTTATCATAACAGTAGCTTCTGAAATCATGGCGATCCTCTGTCTGGCGGAAAACATGACAGACCTGAAAGAACGGCTCGGACGGATCATCGTCGCCTATGATTATGAGGGCGAGCCGGTAACGGCGGAGCAGCTGAACGCGGTGGGCGCGATGGCGGCTCTTTTGAAGGAGGCATTAAAGCCGAACCTGATCCAGACGTTAGAACACACACCGGCGATCGTCCACGGCGGGCCGTTTGCCAATATCGCCCACGGCTGTAACAGTATGCGCGGTACGAAGACAGCGCTGAAGCTTGCCGATTATATCATTACCGAGGCCGGGTTTGGCGCGGATCTCGGAGCGGAGAAGTTTTTTGATATCAAGTGCCGCATGGGCGGCTTCCGGCCGGATGCGGTCGTTTTGGTGGCAACGGTGCGCGCATTGAAGTACAACGGCGGTGTCCCCAAGGCGAATCTCGGCGCGGAGGATCTGGATGCCCTGAAACGGGGAATTGCCAATTTAGAAAAACATATGGAAAATATCGCGAAGTATGATGTGCCGTGTGTCGTCACCCTCAACCAGTTTGTGACGGATACCGAGGCGGAAATTTCGTTTGTCAGGAATTTCTGTGAAGAGAGAGGCTGTGAGTTCGCACTTTCGAAAGTGTGGGAACAGGGCGGAGAGGGCGGCGTCGAGCTGGCGCATAAAGTCGTGGATACTATTGCTTCGAAGGAGAGTCATTTCCACTGTCTGTATGAGGATTCCCTTTCGCTGCGCGAGAAGATCGAGACGGTGGCAAAGGAGATTTACGGAGCCGGAAATGTCGTATATGAGGCGGCGGCAAGCCGGGAACTCGACCGTTTGGAACATCTGGGATTTGGAAATATGCCGGTCTGTATGGCGAAGAACCAGTACTCGCTTTCGGATGATCCGAAAGTGCTCGGCCGGCCGGAAGGCTTTACGATCCATATCAGGGATGTGTATGTTTCGGCAGGAGCAGGGTTTGTCGTAGCCATAACGGGAACGATCATGACGATGCCGGGACTTCCGAAAGTACCGGCGGCAGAGCGGATCAATGTCGATGAGAGCGGGAGGATCACGGGGTTGTTTTAAGGGATAAAACCGGGAAAAAAGAGGGACCATTACAGATAGATGAAACATCTGCAATAGTCCCTTATTTTTTATAATCTTCGTTTTGTCAGGCCTTTTTCTTCAATTCAAACTGCCCAACCAATTCATCCAGCATCGTTGCCTGCGCGGATAATTCCTCACTTGTCGCGGAAGCTTCTTCGGCAGTAGCGGCGTTACTTTCAACAACTCCCGAAATCTGATTTACGCCTATTTCTGCCTGCCTCATCGATTCTGCGTGATCTTCCATGATGACTTTCAAGCCTTTTGAGAAGTCAGCGATCTGTTTGATTCCATCTACAACAGATTCAATTGCATTGGAGGCGTGATCCGCGGCACGGTTTCCTTCTGAAACTTCTTTTATGGAAGCTTCTATCAACTCCCTCGTATCGACAGCGGCTTGCGCGCTTTGATCGGCCAGTTCACGGATCTGGTCTGCAACGACGGCGAAACCACGTCCGGATTCTCCGGCACGCGCTGCTTCGATTGAAGCATTTAAGGAAAGAAGGTTCGTCTGCGCGGCGATGGATTCGATCTCGGAAATGATATCCCCGATACGTGTAGAAGTCTCGTTGATGCGGTTCATCGCTGCCATCATCGTATCCATTTCCTGACGGCTGTTGTCGGCCTGGTCCGCGTATTGCTGGGCTTTTGTATAGGACTCGTCCGCATTGGCAGCACTCTTTTCCATCGCTTCCGTGATGTCGGAGATCGTGGCATGAAGTTCTACCACAGAATTTGCCTGATCGGTCGCTCCTTCTGCCAGACACTGGGAAGCGTTTGCCAACTCGTTCGAACCGGCGGACACCTGGTTGGACGCGTCACCGATCGATATGAGCGTTTCCGTCATCTGATCCCTCAATCCGCGCATAGACACAAACAGTTTTTGGAAATCTCCGGTATATTGATCAGAAATTTTTGAACGCACGGTATAATTTCCGGCTGCCATTTGGCCGAGTACTTCACCGATATCGGATATGATGCTGTCTAAGTGCGCCGCCATTTCTTTGGCGTTATTCGTCATATCCTCAATTTCATCGCCCGTGTTTACAACAGGGAATGGAGATGAAAGATCTCCGGCGGCATATGTTTTGAGCCGTTCACCCAGTTTCTGCAGGGGAACTGAAATCCTTTTTGCGATTTTTTTACTGACCTTAGAGGCAAATATCATTGCCATAATGATGATGATGACAATGGCGGCCGAAAGAATCACGCCTGTGATCGTCAGCGCTTTAGCCAGACTGTTACCCTCGTCTACTTTGACGGTTAAGAGCTGATCCAGTTTCGTGTAAATGCTGTCATAAGCTCCCGCTAATTCGTTAAGTGCCAGATTTTGTGCCTGCACACAGAGTTCCCGGTCAGTCGTAGCGCCTAGTTCGAGGATTTTCGCATCCAATTCCCAGTAAGCGTCCAGTTCTGATTTGATCGCGTCGTAAGTTTCACGCCCGTCGTCGGAAACAATGGTATTCTCAACCTGGGTAAAGTATTCATCAAATAGTTCCTTTTGCTCGGTGTGCTGAGCTACCACTTTCTTAATGGCGTCTTCGTTATCATACCCGATGGCTGCCCGCAGCGAGGAACGGAGATCAGCAAACTCAAACATTGCTTTTCCGATATCTCCTTGTGCAAAGCCAAAGTTTTTCAGGGCGTATGAATACCTGTTTAAAATGGTGACCAGTGCGAGCAGGGCGATGAGAGCTCCTGCGGCGATGATCATTGATACCTTGAAAATCGAAACACTTAAATGTTTTTCAATATTCTCCCTTTTTTCCATGTGTATGTACTCCTTTCGAACAATAAGTAAGAATGATAGATTGGGATAAGAAATCACTGTGTATGGCAAAAAACTCGAAAATAAGATTAATTTGTCTCATAGCTTTTTTTATTATCCTAACAAATATCATTATACCCTATTTTTTTATAAATTTCAATCATTTGTTGTTAGAAATTGTTTTCCATTTGTTGTGAGGCTTGTGTTGCAGTCTGATATGATACGATCAGAAAAGAGGTGGAGCGTTTAGGAACAAAAAATAAGGAGTTGACAAAAGTGAATGATCCGGTTACAATAATGTTAACCAAAATAAAAAAGGAGTTAACAATATGAACCTATCCAAACAAACTCTTGTTATTACAAAAATCACGCTGATGACAGCTTTTTTGGTGGCAGCGTCCTATCTTGTCATCCCGCTCCCGTTTGCGGTGGCTGCTATCAGTGTTCAGACACTGGCCATTAATTTGATCGCGCTCTTGCTCCCGCCGGTGCAGGCGGGGTTATCCATCGTCATTTATATTTTGCTCGGTGCGGTCGGGCTGCCGGTGTTTAATGGCGGAAATGGGGGGATTGGCTATCTGTTAGGGCCTACAGGGGGCTTTTTTGCTGGATTTATCGCAGCTGTCGTCTTGATCTCACTTTTAAAGGGAAAGAAGTACAGTCTTGTCCGCTACTCTATCGTAACTGTATTTATCGGGATCCCGGTCATGTATATGTTTGCGCTGTGCTGGATGGTCTATGTCACCGGAATGTCAGTAAGAGATGCGTTTTTGGCAGGATGCGCGCCATTTCTGCTGGGAGATGCCGCAAAGTGTGTCGTGGCGGGTATCGTGGCAAAACCACTTTTTAAGGTAATGAATCAATATGAAGAAAATCGAGTATTATCAGAAAAAACTATATAAAGGCGGACTACTTCAAAAGGAAGAACTGCTGGAGTTATCGGAAGAGCCGTTGGAACAGCTCTGCCGGGCGGCGGATGAAATACGCAGGCATTTTTGCGGGACTGCGTTTGATCTCTGTGCGGTAATCAGCGCGAAAGGCGGAAGATGTACGGAGGACTGCGCTTTTTGTCCGCAGTCAGGCATTTCAAAAGCCATTGACAAGGTGCCGGAATTTCCTCTTCTCGGAGCGGAAGAACTCGTAAGTGATGTGTCAGAGAAGGACAAAAAAGGAATCATGGCTTATGGTATCGTGGCGTCGGGCAGAGTAATATCCGGGAATGAGACAGAACAGCTTGCAAAGTCCCTGACCAGACTGCGAAAAACCACAAACATCCGCCTGTGTGCTTCGCTCGGCCTGCTGGACCGGCAAAAGCTGGAACGGCTCCGTGACGCGGGACTTCAGATGGTACATAATAATCTTGAGAGTTCGGAAAAGCATTTTCGCGCTATTTGTACGACACATACGTACGAAGAGAAAAAGAATGTGATCCGGGCGGCGAAAGAAGCCGGACTTTCGGTGTGCAGCGGCGGGCTGTTTGGAATCGGGGAGTCGATGGAAGACCGCATCGAACTGGCGCTGAATGAACGGGACCTCGGAGTGGACTCGGTTCCGGTCAATATGTTCGATCCAGTGCCGGGAACGCCATTGGAACGATCGCCCCTGCTCGGCGTGGACGATATGCGCAGGATCGTTGCGCTATTTCGTTTTGCGCTGCCGGATACTTTTATCCGCCTGGCAGCGGGACGGGAATATTTGGAAGATCAGGGAAGATCCTGTTTTCTCTCCGGAGCAAACGCCGCGATCAGCGGCGATTTCCTGACGACGATGGGAATATCGATCGAAACGGATCGCAACATGCTCCGGGAGATCGGATATGACATTTGAGATATGTGCGGGGTAGAAGTACGTACGGGTTTGAGATACGTACGAGTTTGGGCCGGATGTTTTGCGGGAATGCCGTGGTGAGTTATTCGGTCCGTCTGTCACAGAATTCCCCGTACTTATCATCTACGAGCTGTTCGATGTACCCTTTATTAAAAAGCGGAAATTGCTGGGCGATTTCTGCTTTTAACTGTTCTGAAACATGTAAAAATTCTTCTTCTTCACTTAATTCCTCATCACCGAGAGAGGCCAGGTATTCGTCTGTAAAATGTTCTTCAATATATTCTTTCACTTTTTCCACGACACGTTCTTCTTCGGAAACAAGCCCTTTGATCGTTCCGGCCTTCCGGAAAGAGGAAATGCCGATCCCGAGGAATATCGTAAACACGATGGCCAGTATCGCGGTCGAAAACGTACTGAAGATGGATAAGATCCCGGCCGCGTTGGCTATAACAAATAGGTAACCAAGGATCGAAAAGGATATAAAGGAGTAGGCGGTGAATTTAAGGTCGGTGTATTTGTCCCGTTTGTTGACATAAACCGTGCTTGTCTCTGTACGCAGATCTGACAGCAGTTCATTTGCTTCTTCCTCTTTGATCTCTTCGAGCTGCGCGTCCAGCGCCGGCTCCAGTTTTTCAAGATCCGCACCATCCGCTTCCCCGTCCGCCGATAATTCGTTCAGGATCGCGCGCGCGCGTTCCGCTTCCGCAAAAGAAACGGCGATATGGAAGCCTTCGCCGTCCGCATCCTCGAGAGGGATGAGCCCGCACGTCTGGACCCCCGAAAATTTTAAGAAGCGGATCAATTTATTTCCCACATCTTCATGAACGACAGAACCGAGCAACTGGGGCGCTGTCTCGTCAATTTCCTCGGGAAGTTCCGCCACCAGGTCGCATCCGCAGTCGACACATGTTGTAATCCCATCGATATATTCGTTTTTACATTTTGGACACCACATAGATTAACTCCTTTGCTTTTTTAATGATAGTAACATATTCGTTCGTAAATTGCAATTTTTTCTTGTCGGGAAATTCCGGGAATGCTATAATGGTACTTAATGCAAAGTGTGACTAGAACTACAAAGCTTTCAAAAAACGGAAGATAAGGGGTTCTACGGCGGCAGAGCCGCCTGTTCACAACATGAATTTTATTCATGTGGGAAGAACGCGGGAAACAGCGTTCTTCAACAATTGTTTGTGCCGGGCGGTACGCCCATATGATGGAGGTAAAAATGGCATTTAAGAAGAGAACGCTCGCGCTTCCGGACGAAGTCCTTATGAGGATCGAGAAGCCGGCGAGATATACGGGAAATGAGATCAACATGGTAAAAAAAGATCCATCTGCAGTCGACATCCGTTTCTGCATGTGCTTTCCGGATGTATATGAAATCGGCATGTCCCATCTGGGCATACAGATCCTTTATGATATGTTTAACCGGTGGGATGATACGTATTGTGAGAGGGTATATTCGCCCTGGCCGGATCTGGACCGGATCATGCGGGAGAAAAACATCCCCCTGTTCGCGCTCGAGAGCCAGCATCCGGTCAGACGATTTGATTTTCTCGGCATCACGCTCCAGTATGAGATGTGTTATACGAATATATTGCAGATCCTCGATCTCTCGGGGATTCCATTATACGCGAAAGACCGGACGCCCGAAGACCCGTTCGTCATATGCGGCGGGCCGTGTACGTATAATCCGGAGCCGGTCGCTGACTTTTTTGACCTTGTGTATATCGGGGAGGGGGAAACTTCTTACCGGGAATTGCTGGACCAGTATAAAGCGTGGAAAAAGAGCGGGGAGTCGAGGAGGGGATTTCTGGAACGTGCCGCGAAAGTAGAAGGTATTTACGTGCCATCGCTGTATGAGGTGACGTACGAGGATGACGGGACGATCCGGGAAATGCGGCCTCTGTGCGAAGCGGCGCCCCCGAAGGTGAAAAAGCAGGTCGTGACAGATATGGAACATACATTTTATCCGGAAAAGCCGCTCGTTCCGTATATCCGGGCGACGCAGGACCGCGTGGTCCTGGAGATCCAGCGCGGCTGTATCCGCGGCTGCCGGTTCTGCCAGGCGGGCATGATCTATCGTCCGATCCGCCCCCGGAATGTGGAGGAACTGAAACGGCTGGCGGTGAGAATGCTGGACAACACCGGTTATGAGGAGATCACATTGAGCTCTTTGAGCTCAAGTGATTATAACGAATTGGCGGAACTTGTCTATTTTCTCATCGAGGAATGTCAGGAGCGAAAGGTAAATGTATCCCTTCCGTCGCTGCGCATTGACGCGTTTTCCCTCGATGTGATGGAAAAGGTGCAGGATGTCAGGAAGAGCAGCCTGACATTCGCGCCGGAAGCCGGTTCGCAGCGCATGCGCGACGTCATCAATAAAGGACTGACCGAAGAGGTGATCTTAGATGGCGCGAGGCAGGCGTTCCGGGGCGGGTGGAACCGGGTGAAGCTCTATTTCATGCTCGGACTGCCCGGAGAGCGGGAGGAAGATATCGAGGCAATCGCGGCGCTGGCCGATCAGGTGGCGGCCGTGTATTTTGAACTTCCCAAGGAAGAGAGGAACGGAAGGCCGGAGATTTCAGTGAGTTCGTCCTTTTTTGTGCCAAAACCGTTTACGCCGTTCCAGTGGGCGCCGATGGATACGGCAGAGCAGTTTGAGACAAAGAGGCGTTTTCTGCGGGATCAGGTAAAACAGCAGTTGAACCGGCGCTCCATCCGCTATCACTGCCACGACGCGGCGACTTCGGAACTCGAAGGACTTTTTGCCAGAGGCGACCGCAGACTGGCGGGTGTCATTGAGGAAGCGTACCGCCGCGGCTGTCTGTTTGACGCGTGGACGGACTGGTTCAAAGAAGACGTGTGGGAGCAGGTGCTTTCGGACAAGCGCGTATCCAGACAATTTTACAACTACCGGGAGCGCGGGAAAGACGAGATCTTCCCCTGGGATTTTATCGATATCGGGGTGACAAAAGAATTTTTGTACCGCGAATATGAAAGGGCGGGGCAGGAGGTTGTCACGCCAAACTGCCGCGAGAAGTGCAGCGGCTGCGGGGCGCACCGGTTTGGTACCGGCGTCTGCGTGGAGAAAGGAGGGAGTGCCCGATGAAAACGAGGATGAGGTTTACGAAGACCGGTTCCCTAAAATTTATCGGTCATTTGGACTGTATGCGCTTTTTTCAGAAAGCGTTTCGCCGGGCTGAACTGGATGTGGCGTATACGGGCGGGTTCAGTCCGCACCAGATCATGAGTTTTGCGTCGCCGCTCAGCGTAGGTACGACGAGCGACGGGGAATATCTGGATGTAACCTTTCATTCGCTGCCAGATGTGCCAGAAGCTGAACTGCTCGCGCGCATCAACGCGCAGATGACGGAGGAAATCTTTGTCACGGAAATCCATGTGCTGGACGAGCAGGACGTGGCTGCGAAAAAAACGTCGATGGCGCTTTTGCATGCCTGCGATTATATGATCACATGGAAGGACGGGACGACGTTTGGCGCGAATGTAAGCCCGAAGTCCGCAATTGACCTGCGGGAAACATTTCGTTCGTTTATGGCGCAGGAGAGCATTCCGGTGAAAAAGAAGACGAAGCGGAGTGAGCAGGAGATCGACCTGAAACCGTTTATCCTCGGTTATGCGTGTTCAGGGGAAGAGTTCGAGGGCGTGACAGGAGCCGTTTTGCCGGAGTTGAACAACGAATATGACAGTGAGGATCAACTTTACCTGAAACTTGTTTCCGGCAGCGCAGCCAATATCAAACCTGAGCTTGTGCTGGAGGCTTACGCGCATTACCTGAACGTGGAAGTGGAACCATTTTCCTATCAGGTGCACCGCATCCAGATGTATTTTATGGACAAGGCGCAAGAGGGGCTGGGCGCGTGATTGTTCGGGAGGATCATAATGAAAGAGATAAATCGGCAGCTGGCGGTCATCCGCCGGGGGGCGTATTATATTTCCGCCGTATTGGAAGGGAATGCGCTGGACAACGTTATCCTGGAAGAAGCGGATGAGCGGGCGCTAAGGGTCGGAGATATCTATGTCGGCAGGGTAGACCATGTGGTAAAAAATATCCAGGCGGCGTTTGTGGAAGTGCAGAAACACAAGATGTGCTATCTGCCGCTGAAGGAGTGCGCCCCGCAGAAGGTCGCGGCGGGACAGGAGTTTGCCGTGCAGGTGAAAAAGGCGGCGGTGAAGGCGAAACGGGCGGTCGTCACGAGAAATCTTGAGTTTGCGGGGAGATATGCGGTCGTAACCGTATTAAATCGCGCCAAAGCAATTTCGGTTAATATAAAAGAGGAAGCTGTCAGGGAGCGTTTACGGCGATTACTGGCAGAGTTCGAAGACGAGCCTTTTGGCATCATACTGCGCACGAACTGCCAGGAGGCCGGGGAGGAGCAGATCCGGGAAGAGTGTGAGGCGTTGCTGCGGCAGACGGAGACAGTCGTAGAACAGTCGAAGAGCCGCGTGCGGTTTACAAAAGTATATTGTTCGGAGATGGAAGTGGTGAAATATATCCGCGACAGGAAGAGCGGGGCGTTTGACCGCATCATCACGGATGAGCGTGAAATTTATGAGAAACTGAGAAACGAGCCCGCGTGTCCCGATGAGACGCTCGTGTTTTATGAAGATCACTCGTATCCGCTGGATAAGCTGCTCGGGATCAGCGCGAAGTTGGAGAAGGCGGGAAAAAAGCATGTGTGGCTCAAGAGCGGCGGCTCACTCGTGATCGAGCCGACGGAAGCGCTGACGGTCATTGATGTCAATACGGAGAAGGCGATCGAGGGTAAGCGCGACAGCGAAACCACCTTTTTCCGCATCAATGTCGAGGCGGCGAAGGAGGCGGCCAGACAGATCCGGATCCGTAACCTTTCCGGCATCATCCTCATAGATTTTATAGATATGAAGGAGAGGGAGCACGAGGCGGCGCTGTTGAGCGAGCTGAGCAGGGAATTTGAAAAGGATCCGGTCCGGACGGTGGTCGTCGATATGACGAAGCTGGGACTTGTGGAGATCACGAGGATGAAAGTGAGAAAACCGCTGCATGAGATGCTGTAGCGTTTGGCAAAGCCGGGGATTGTCCGTAATTTTCCATGTTATGTTGATTTTCCCCTTTTCTTCTTATTTCTTTTGTGTTAGAATAAGGCCTATAGGACTTATTTGTGTAACAGACATGCACAGTAAAAAGTGACAGGATTGGAGTTTTTATGCTGAGTGAAAAGAAAATCAAGCTAATGATACGCCTGGCGGATTATGAACAGGTTCAGGGAAAGATCGATCTGGAACGCACGAAATATTTTAAACTGGATTATATCCGGTATCAGATCTTAAAGACGCTTGTCTGTGTGACAGGGGCGGTATTTCTCGTCGTTGTGCTGATCGGTATGTATTACATGGAATTTATCATTACCAATGCGCTGGAACTCGACTACGCAGGCATGACAAAATATTTTCTCGTGATCTATATCCTGCTATTGTGTTTATTCTCGTTTGTGACGGTCAGTGTTTCATCGATCCGGTATGAGGCATCTAAAAACCGTGTGAAGCAGTATTATTCGACGCTCCAGGATCTATTGGCATATTATGAGGAAGAGGAAGAGGGCGTCAGGGAGGAAAGTGCTTTATGGTAATGGTATTACTTGTTTTTAAGACGAGATTAAAAGATCTGTATGAAAAACATTATAAAATGATCCGCTCGATCCTGAAGATCATCATATCGGCCGTGCTGTTCGCGGCAGTGTTTTACTCTCTGCCGTTCCGTCCGGAATGGAACGAGTACGAAGTTCCGTTTGTGATCATGATCGCGCTGATCTGCGGGTTTATTCCGGATCTGGCCATTATGTGCCTGGTGGCGCTGTTTGTGATCTATGAGGTCGCAGCTGTGTCTGTCGTGGCGGCTTTTGGTTTTTTTGCGTTGCTCGCTATCTACTTTTTACTGTTCGGGCGCTATACGAAAAAACAGAGTTACATCGTTCTTCTCATTCCGGTTCTCGGCATTTGGAATCTTTCTTATGCCGTTCCGATCGTGGCGGCGCTCTTTCTTTCGCCGGCTATGATCCCGGCGTGTGCGGTCGGCGTGCTTGTCCAGTACGTGCTCATGGGGATACGGGAATACGAAATCCTTTCCCAGAACGCCGTGGATACAGGAAATACGATGGAATCGTTCCAGTATATGGTTGATTATGTAATGGGGAACCGTGAGATGCTCATTTTGATGGTGACATTTTCCCTCGTGTACCTGATCGTGTACGCGATCCGCAAGGGGAGATTTAACTATTCTTCCCATGTCGGCATTTTTGTAGGTCTTGTGACGTGTATGGCCGGTGTCATTTCAGGAGATGTTCTGTGGTCGATCCCGGCAAATATGAGCGATCTGTTCATTGGCCTCGCGATTACGGCCGTGATCGCGTACGTGATCCAGTTTTTCCGTATGAGTCTTGATTATACAGGGGTTAGGAAAATGCAGTTTCAGGACGATGAATATTATTATTACGTAAAAGCGGTACCAAAATTGAAAGTAGCTGTCGTGGACAAGACGGTTACGAGAATTGAAGAGGATCGGACGGAAGAAAAGATCGATCTGAAAGAGGAAATTGAAAAAGTACTGGAAGAAGATCTGAATCCCGATAGCAAGTGACATCACCGGACAGGAGTTGAGCAGTATGGAAACAATACGGACATTTTTCAGGGATTACGTGGCATGGCTTTCCATGCCGAGCATAAATATAATAGATATTATAGAAATACTGGTGATCGCATTCGCGGTTTACCACATCGTGATCTGGGTAAAGGATACGCGCGCCTGGGTACTGATGAAGGGGATCATTGTGCTGTGCTTTATCTGGCTTGTGGCGGCGATCCTCGATATGAATGTGCTTCTCTGGATCTTTCAGAATGTCATGGTGATCGGAATTACGGCGATCGTGGTCGTATTCCAGCCTGAGTTCCGGAACGCCCTGGAGCAGTTGGGGAGAAAGTCTTTTACTTCCATTTCGCCGTTTGAAGACAGCAAGGCAAAATATGAGAGGTATTCTGACCGCTGCATCCACGCCGTGATCAAAGCGGTATACGAGATGGCGAAAGTGAAGACGGGGGCGCTGATCGTGGTTGAACGGGACATCCAGTGCCGTGAGTTTGAGAGGACGGGAATCCCGATCGACGCCGAAGTCAGCAGCCAGCTTCTGATCAATATATTTGAGCACAATACGCCGCTGCATGACGGGGCTGTTATTTTGCGTGATAACCGGATCGTGTCGGCGACGTGCTATCTGCCGCTGTCAGATAATCTCGCGCTGAGTAAGGAACTCGGCACAAGGCACCGCGCCGGCCTCGGTGTGAGCGAGGTATCGGATTCCCTGACGATCATCGTGTCCGAGGAGACGGGAATGGTTTCGGTGGCAAGAGAGGGGAAGCTAAAGAGGAATGTAGATGCGGAATCTCTGGAGAAGCTGTTAAATAAAATATCCAAAAAAGCGTCTGACGGTGCCCGAATGAGATGGTGGAAGGGGAGAAGGCGAGCATGAAGAAAAAAATAATGAAAAATTTTGTCTTAAAAATTTTGTCGATTGTCGTGGCCTTCTTTGTCTGGCTCGTCATCATCAATATTATCGATCCGACGACGACAAGGCATTTTACCGATATTCCGGTGGAGATACTGAATGAAAACGTGATCACATCGGCCAATCAGGTGTTTGAGGTCGAGTCCGGGGATAAGGTGGATGTTACGGTAAAAGGGAAACGGAGTTTTATCGAGGGGATCGATGAATCCGATTTTTCGGCAAGCGCTGACCTGAGTAAACTTTCTACCGTGAATACAGCCGGTATTCAGGTGAAATTGAATAAATCGACGAAAGAACCAGTAGAACTTGACTGGAATAACGAGGTGCTGCGGATTTCCCTGGAAGAGAAAAGCAGCCAGCAGTTCAAGGTCCAGATCAACTCCGAGGGCGTGCTGGCGGATTCCTATGTACTGGGAGAGATGACGGCCCAGCCAAACATGATTGAAGTGTCGGGCGGAAAGTCGAAGATCAAACGGGTTGCTAGCATCGGCGTCATTCTCACCCTGAACGGGGAGAGCAGCGATTTTGAAACGGATGTGACACCAATCCTGTATGACAGTGACGGAGATGTGATCGACGGTACGAATGTGACATTCAGTAAAGATCTGGTCCATGTGGAAGTAAAGGTGCTTCCGACGAAGACGATCCCGCTGCATGTCGATGTGCAGGGAAATCCGGCCGAGGGCTTTACGCTGATACAGACAGATTTCAAACCCGATGCCGTTATGGTTTCGGGTACGAGACAGGAACTGGAGAAAGTGAAATCCATCACGGTGCCGATCAATATCGAGGGAGCGAACAGTAATGTGGAG
The DNA here is from genome assembly GCA_910583555.1 of uncultured Eubacterium sp. GTDB lineage: Bacteria > Bacillota > Clostridia > Lachnospirales > Lachnospiraceae > Eubacterium_F. The sequence goes on along the minus strand of CAJTXO010000015.1, from coordinate 67,741 downwards.
CGGGAGATCGATCTGGCGCAGTATGTGGAAGGCTCCGGCTGTGAACTGGTAGATGATTTTAGCGCGGTGTCGATACGCTGTGTGATTGAAAAGAACGGGAAGAGGACGTTTTCGTTTGTAAATTCCGATATCAATGTAAAAAATCTTCCCGCTAATTTGAATTTTAGTTATATTGATGACAATGCGAGACACAATGTAACGATCACCGGAGGGGAAGAGGATTTGCAGCGGGTAACGCTGACGAGTCTCGGTGCCTACATTGATGTGAAAAATCTCGGTGCTGGTTTCCATACAGTGGAGATCATGTTTGACCTGCCGGGGAATCTGCGGCTAAAATCCAAAGTGAGGGTGGACGTCCTACTTACGCAGTCGGGGGATGTGCAGCCGAAACCGAATGAACAGACACAAACACCGGAGACGATTGTTCCGCCGACTGCTTCTTAGATGAGTGTCCGATTGGAGGCTCTGTGATAAACGTGAACATGTAAAAATAGGAAAAGAGGTTGAAAAAATGTTAAATTATAAAAAATATGATCGGGTACCTGTTGTGGATTTTCCAGAACGGACATGGCCCAACAAGGAGATAGAAAAAGCGCCGGTCTGGTGCAGCGTGGATTTACGGGATGGGAATCAGGCTCTGATCGAGCCGATGGTCGTAGAGGAGAAGATTGAATTTTTTAACCTGCTCGTCAAACTGGGCTTTAAGGAGATCGAGATCGGATTTCCGAGCGCGTCGCAGATCGAGTATGATTTCCTGCGCCAGCTCGTAGACCGTAACCTCATACCGGATGACGTTACGGTACAGGTTTTGTCCCAGTGCCGCGACCACCTGATCGAGAAAACGTTTGAGTCTCTTCGCGGGATCAAGCGCGCCATCGTCCACATTTATAATTCGACGTCTACGCTGCAGCGTGATGTCGTGTTCCATATGTCAAAAGAGGAGATCAAGCAGATTGCGGTAGACGGCACGAAAATGGTAAAAAAATATATGAAGGATTACGACGGGGAAGTGATCCTCGAGTATTCGCCGGAGAGTTTTACCGGTACGGAGCTTCCGTACGCGCTGGAGGTGTGCGAGGCTGTCATGGATGAATGGGGTGCCAGCCGCGATAAGAAGGTGATCATCAATCTGCCTTCCACCGTGGAGACAAATACGCCAAACGTATTTGCGGACCAGATCGAATGGATGTCCACGCATTTTACCGACCGTGAGCGCGTGATCTTAAGCATCCATCCGCACAACGACCGGGGAACAGCCGTGGCGTCGGCCGAACTGGCGCTTCTGGCCGGAGCGGAGCGCGTCGAGGGAACGTTATTCGGTAACGGCGAGCGCACGGGAAATGTGGATGTGCTGAATATTGCCTATAACATGTTTTCGCAGGGGATCAATCCCGAACTGGAGATTGAGAACGTGAATGAGATCATTGATGTATATGAGCGCTGTAACAAGATGGATATGGATATGCGCCATCCTTACGCCGGAAAACTCGTGTTTACCGCTTTTTCCGGTTCCCATCAGGACGCGATCAACAAGGGCGTTCAGGCGCTGCACGAGAGAAATCAGGAGAAATGGGCCGTGCCGTATCTGCCGATCGATCCGAGCGACCTCGGCAGGGAATATGAGCCGATCGTGCGTATCAACAGCCAGTCTGGCAAGGGCGGCGTGGCATTTGTCATGGATACGTATTTCGGCTTTAAGCTTCCGAAGAGCATGCACAAAGAATTTGCGGATGTGATCCAGGTCATTTCCGAGCGCCAGGGAGAGGTGGCACCGGAACAGATCATGAAGGAATTTAAGACGAATTACATCGACCGCAAAGAACCTTACCATTTCCGCAAGATCAAGGTGGAGGACTTAGGCAGCGATGAGGAAAAGACGCCGTTTGACACGAAAATAGATCTGACGTATACGTATCAGGGTGAGGAAAGACAGGCGGAGGCCTATGGAAACGGGCCGATCAACGCCGCGTTACGCGCGCTCCAGGAGGAAATCCCGATGCACATCAAAGTGCTGGATTATTCGCAGCACGCGCTGACGCAGGGCTCAAACGCGCAGGCAGCCGCGTATATCCATCTGATGGACGAGGACAAGGGGATCGTTACGCACGGCGTGGGCATCAGCTCCCATATCACGAGGGCGTCGATCCGGGCGCTGTTCAGTGCGATCAACCGGTTTCTGGCAGATGAGGGAACGGAGGAAGCGTAGGTTTGCAGGTTTAGCGCAGGGGTAACTGTGCCGATATAATAAGTGTAGGCAGATGGTTGTGCCATGCGGCATGGAACGCCGTCTGCCTTTTATGTTATCTGTGTTGTTTTGGCAGCTGGCAGAGGGTTTGTCTGCCTGTGAGAAAGAGAGGTGTCAGGGATGGCAGTTGTGATCAGTACAGGAGGTACGAGTGTTCAAAATAATCTAGCAGGACATGTGAGGCCGGCAGAAAGCGGCGTGCGCAAGTCGGTTTCCGTCAAGGGAGATCGCATACAGGTCAATGCGGCGAAGCAGGGGACTATTTTAGATGAGTACCGGAACAGCGGGGTGGATCTCGAACTTTCGGGAGTCGCTGCGGAGGAATCTGTTTTTACCGAAGAGGAACTCGAGCAGATGCGCAAGGAAGAAGCAGAAAAGAGGATGAGGGAATCGTACCAGGAGCAGGCGGAATCGGCGAAAGAGGCGGCAGATGCCATGAGTGAGGAATTTGGCGATCTGGCGAAAGCAGTCGAGATCGCGAGACGGCTCATGCACGGGGACATCGTACCGCAGTCAGATGAAAAATTTCTGATGGATTTTGATAAGGACATGTATCTGGGCGCAAAATCCATGCAGGCGCTCGCCCAGAATGAGGATAAGAAAAAGTATGACAGTCTTTTGGAGGATGAGGAAGAAGGAGAAGGCAGTTCGGTGAGCGTCGAGGGCGGAGACGCGGTGATCGATGCGTCGAAGCTGAATCTGTGCCAGGAGGAGTGATGGGCGGTTTTGGAAAGGAATATGGTAATATTCAGCAGACATAAACGAGGTAAAAAGATACTGGAAAAGGTGAGTATAATGGTTAGAGAAATAAAATGGACAAGATATTTATGGATGAGTTTGCTCTCATTTGGAGCATTTTTTCTTGAATATTTTTCGATATTTTTTATTGAATCTGCGATTCAGCATTTGGATATATGGAACTATACAGCGGAACAAAAAAGTGTTCATTGTATCATAATGGTTTTTATGTGGGCGTTTTTCGTCAGTATTCTCCTGTTTTTATCAAGGAAACATTATCATTTTCCAGCAAGAGAAAACAAAAGGGACAAGATTTCCTTGAAAAATTGGATAGTAACACTTGGTTGCTTCATTGGCTGTAAAATTATCACTTTCATTGATTGGCATACATTAAAGATTTTCGGAGAAGCACAGGGTAAAACTGTATTTCAATTTTGTATGCAATATTTATATTATATATTTGAAGTGATGCTTATTACTCTGATCATAATATACGGGCAAAAAGCGATTGAAATCTTGCTGAAAAAAGAAAGCTCAATTCCTTTTGGCGGTATTATATTAGCTGCAACCTGGGGAGCGTTTCATTTTGTATCGAGAGGGGCAGGACTTGAAATATGGAACGGAATTTCTACTATGATATTTTCTGTTCTTAGCGGTGTAATGTATGTAAGATTAAACAGAAAATGCTTGAATAGTTATCTTTTTATCGCTATGGGTTATTTACTATGACTTCCCGTTTGTGTAGGAGTTAGGCAGAGCAGAAAATCGGGATTTTTTAGGTAAAGAGAGAAAATGGAGAATAATATTTATGGTGGTATATAGAGTTTTATTTGCAGAAGAAATCTGCCGGGAATTGTTCAAGGATTTTATTCGACATCAAATTGTTACAAAGTGTTGGCGTAAAGAAGATGGCAAATGGATAATCAAAGATGCCCCTTTTATTGACGATTGGACAGAAAAGGATTATCAAATTCTGATTTCTTGCTTAAAAAATACAATTCGTTCTAATGGCTTAGTGTATGGTGCTTTTTATGACGGGAAATTAAAAGGCTTTATTTCAGTGGAGCCAGAAATATTTTGTGATGAACAGGGATATTGCGACTTGTCCAGTATCCATATATCAGAAGATATGAGAAATCAGGGAATTGGCAGAAGGCTTTTTCTAGCGGCAAAGGACTGGGCGAAACAAAAAGGGGCTAAAAAGCTTTACATATCCGCACACTCAGCTGTTGAGAGCCAAGCCTTTTATAAATCAATGGGTTGTGTTGAGGCAGAAGTTTATGATCAAAAACATGTTGAAGATGAACCGTATGATTGTCAATTAGAATGCCGTCTTTAGGCGGCAGGATTTGGTTTATCTGCAAGGCGGTCTATAACTTCCAGATTATCACATAGTCTTGTAAAATGAAAAATTGGGATTGGAGATATTGCAAATGAATGAAATCGTAACGGAACGCCCGCATCTATTTGAACCTAATGTCTATATCGCGGTATGTGTTGAAATGGTAGGAAAAGTATGTCCTGAAAAGCTGGTTGCCGCTGCAGAAAAGGCGTTTGAAGCAAATGAAGCTACTATGTCTAAAATCGTGTTAGAGCATGGTTTGGCATATTACGAAAAAACACCTGAATCATGCTGTAAAATAGAGATCGTGAAAGAAAATAGTAACTGGATAAAGCTTGTGAGCCAAAATGAAAAAAAACCGTTTGCAATTGATAAGGGAGAATTAGTTCGGGTTTTTATCATACCGTCGGAGGGAAAACACCCAGATTATAATTATGGCACATCATTTAGCAGGTGATGGCAAATCCATAATCTATTTTGTCCAGGATATTATGAATGCTTTATCCGATAATCCGCTTACATACAAGCCTTTTACTTTGCTTGGAAGAAATTTGCCTCAAAAGGGGTTGTCGGTAACAGCAAAGTTATATGCCCGCTACTGTAGACATAAATGGAATAACTGTTTCTTTACATGGCGGGATTATTATAACCTTCACAATAAATATTGGAAAACAGTTTCATCAGATATACGATGTGAAACTTTGTCTGTTGATGAGACACAAAGAATGATAGAAAACGCAAAGAGGATAGGTTGTTCGGTTAATAGTTACATCGTGACACTGTTTTTGCAAAAATATCCAAAACGGTGTGAAGTGGGGATACCTGTTAGTGTACGGCAAAATAAAAACGAATCAATGTCAAATCTTAGTTCTGGTATTAGAATTAATTATAAGTATAACGTAGGAAAAACTTTTGCTGAAAATGCAATGCAGGTTCATAAAAGAATAGCAAGGGCATTAAAAGGGAATAAAGTATTTGTATTGCAGTTTCTTGCTGAACTGCCTATGACATTGATAGACGCTGTACTGTTGAATACATATAACTCTTACTGCAATCGCTTAGCGGAAAAAACAGCAAACGTCATGAGTTACTGTGGGCCAAACAAGAGGGAATTGGGTGTCACTAATTTGACATTACTTGACATACCTACTTGTTATGGGAATTATGAAATAGAAAACATTATATTCATTCCCCCAGCGGTTTCTTATTGCAAGAATGTAATTGGAGTTTCAACCATTAACAGGAGAATGACAATTGCATATCACAATATCAAAACATAGAGAATTGTACATCAGCGACAGAGACATGCTCTGCTGGAAGCAAGGCGGGATGCTTGCGCTTAGAATCGGTGAAAACGGCGGGGCTTGCATATCACATTGAACAAAAAAGCATCATTGGGCATTTTTGAGAATTATCTTCCAGGAAAAGAGGACATTATGAATTATGTAAAAGCGACAGAACAAGACATAGAACAAATCTACATGATCGTGCAAGATACGATACAGGCAGTATATCCGCTATACTATCCAAAAGAAGTCGTTGACTTTTTTGGCGAACTTCATTGTAGAGAACGTATATCTGAGGATATAAAAAACGGAGTTGTCGGTATGCTGCGGGATGATGATACGATTGTGGGAACAGGTTGTTATAAGGAGAATCATATTACAAGAGTGTATGTAAAACCAGAATGCCAGGGGAAGGGCTACGGAAGCTATATCATGCAATGTTTAGAAAATGAGATCAGTTTGCGATATGATACGGTATTTTTAGATGCGTCATTGCCAGCGAGCCATCTATATGAAAGACGAGGGTATCAGACGGTCAAGCATGAGAGATGGGATGTGAAGAACGGAAGAATACTTGTATATGAAATCATGGTCAAATCTCTGCCGGATCCTTCCTCGCGTATCTCCTATGACGGGAAATGTTTTGTTCCGCGGATCAACACAGAAAACGGTGAAGTTGATGATGATACGACTTTTGCATACCATCAAAAGGGTCGTATTTTATGGGCAGATTATTCTGGTGGAGAGATCATAAAAGGTCATTTGACTGGGACGGTGGCGGAGAATGGGGAATTGGATTTTTATTATTTGCACATAAATCAACAGGAACAGGTGCGGGTTGGCGTTTGCCATAGCATACCGAAAATTTTGGATAACGGTAAAATTGAACTGAAAGAAAAGTGGCAATGGCTAAATGGGGATAAATCGAAAGGTGAGTCTGTCATTGTAGAAAAGAAATGATGTACGGATTAATAAATGGAAGAGGTGAAAATATGGAACATATAGCAGAGCTGGGTGGAATCGTAACAGGTTTCAATGTCACAGAACATCGTATCGACTGCATGAGTGGAAAAAATTTAATTAAGTTCGATAAATGCTCCCGGAACGTGATCTGCCAAAAGACGGTTTTTGAGAAAGAAGGATTATCAAGAAAATTAACGGCGGATCATGAACAAATTTTTATATATGATTTTTGCACACTTTATGCTATAGACCAAAACAATTATGAGCTGATCGGCAAATGGCAGTTAGGCGACGACCTGAGTTCTGATATATGCGGGATCACAGTGGACCGCGATACGATTTATTGTTCCATCCGCAACGGAAAGATGATTACCGTTGACAGGCAATCGTATCAGGTAAAAGAGTTTACTGTTTCCGAGAGCAGTATGTGGAGCATTAAAATATACGATCCATACTTAGTATGCGGAACCGTAGAAGGGAAATTGCTGTTGTTGGATAAAGCGACTCTTTCCATAGAAAAAGAACTTGTTTTGGGAAAGAAAAATATTGGAAGCTTATATATTGATGGAGAAACCCTATATGCCGCAGGCCACGATGGAAAGCTGTTCAAGATCAGACTGGGAAATTTTGAAATTGAGTCCTGCGTGAAGAATGTGCACAAAAAAATGTTTGTCTGTGCTGGAATCTATAAGGATATGCTGATAACGGTTTCTTATCCCTGCTCGGAAATCGCTTTTTGGAATAAAGAGACATTGGAAAAGAAAAAAGTGATCCATACTCCATTGAAGCTGTCAGGGTGTACACATATAGAAGATGAATACATGTACATCTCTTCCCGCAATATTTTGGGGATAGACAGGATAAAATTAAGTGAGTAGTTCAGGGTCAGGGATTTGGGTTTGATCATGAAGAAGATTAATTATTGACGACATGCTGGGAAATGACGTGGAAAGTCTTTTTATATAACAAAAACAGGAGGAATAAGTGATGAATGAAACAACAAAGAAAGCAGCAGAACAATTTCAGTGCCGTTATACCGTATTTGAAAAAGGAAGCAGCCCGCGACTGGTGGAACAGGCGTATCAAGCTCTTTATGAAAAGAGGGAGGCGGAGGGGATCTATCCGGCGATCCTTTCTCTGGATGAATACGCACTGGACTGGCTGGAGGAAGTGGCGGGAGAGGAATACGACAGAGAGGAAATTATCGCCGGCTGTAAAGATAATGGCAGGGAGATTTTGAAAGAACGTCTGGAAGAATATACCGAGGAATTTGAGGAAGGGGAATGGGAAGAGTTCATAGGAGACGAAACAGAGGGCGAGGTGCTGCATGAATTTTGCGGATACTGTTCTTTTGACGATGGAATGCTGGAGGCGGATACCCTGCTATTGGAGATTCCGGTGAAACATCCGTGGGAGATCATCGGCTATCTGCCGATGGGGGGATGGAATGAGTGTCCTGCGCCGGAGGAAATGATCGCGGTATGCAAATACTGGTATGAGAAATACAAGGCGGTTCCCGCCGTATTTACCCACGATGTCATGGAATTTTACGCGCCTTACCAATTAAATCATGTGGACAGTATCGAGGCCGCCAAAGAGCATTATGCGTTCTGCCCGGACCGGATCGATCAGGGAACGCGTACTTATAAGGTGTCTGAGCTTGCGGCCGGACTGGAACAGTCTGACGTGTGGTATTTCTGGTGGGATTAAGTGGATTTCACGAGTATTATCCTGTCAACTAAATTGTTTAATTGTCTCTCGCGGTTTTTTCTGGCCTTTTTCTAAGGGAGCTGCAGATCCGAAGTTTCTATTGTGTATTTTATTGCTCGCAACGATCCGTTATGTTATAATTATTTTTACAATTATTGAAGATGGAAAGGGGTAGTGCAAATGAAAATGATACTGACAAGTTCGCTGGGTGGTTCACGCAAAGTTGATGGCAGGCGGGTACCTGCTGTTTTATTGAACGATAACGGACTGTTGGATAAACTGAAGGCGTTATGGAAGGAAAATTCTAAAGTAATGATCATTTGCGCTTCGCCGGATTATTATGAAAAAAATGACAGTATCTGTGCCTGTCTAAAGGAAGCATTTCCCATGAGTGGTCTGAGTATTTCATACATAGAAAAATGTGATGGCAGAAATGAGAAACTGATTGAAAAACTTCCTGAAATGGATGTGATCCTTCTGGCGGGCGGACATGTTCCCACACAAAATGCGTTTATGAAAAAAATTGGATTGAAAGAGAAATTAATGGATTTTGATGGTTTACTTCTTGCTTGGAGTGCGGGTTCGATGAACTGTGCGTCCAGAGTATATGCTTCTCCGGAACTTGAGGGGGAAGCTGCTGATCCCGGTTTTGTCAGGTGGATTTCCGGCCTTGGTTTAACGGAGATAAACATGTATCCCCACTATCAGGTGTTAAAAGAGGAGTATCTGGATGGATTCAGGGTGATAGAGGATATTGCATATGCCGACAGTTTTACCCATGAATTACTGGCACTGAACGACGGGAGTTATATTACGATCGAAAACGGTACGGAAACATTGTACGGCGAAGCGTATCGTATCAAGGATGGTAATTTGGAGAAGATCTGCAGGGATGGGGAAGCAGTTGTGTTAAAAAATTGACAGCCAGGAGGAGAGTAAAAATGGATATGACAAAGTTTGAAACGTTTCGTCAGATTTGTAACAGGAGATTGCCGGATGAAATTGATAAGATACTGGATGCGGCAAAGGGCGAAAAAGCCTGTACGATTGGTTTTATAACGACAGATGATTTTTATGGCTTTTATCTGGCGTGGGATTGCAGCGGTAAGATCAACGAGTATTACGAGTGGGAAAACGCACTTGAACCGGAGTTTCTTTATCAGCCGCTGGTAGACGTTGTAGATTGCTGTCAGGACATTGATTTCTGTAATCCGTCGGACGAGAAGTGGGAGTTTGCGAAAACCCTGCTTTCGGTCGTAGAGCAATCCATCCGGCAGATCCCGGATGAAATCTATGAAAAAAATGGTTTTCAGAGAGAGGATATCCTTTTCTTTGCGACAATGAGCACCGGTGACTATATGCAGGAAATGATGTATGAATCGTTACATATGTTCAATACACCAGAGACGCTTGACAAATATCATTTGCGTTGAAAACTACGGTTTTACGGAGGAATTTCATGAACATGAATAAGAAATTATCAGAAATGAGTTTGGAAGAGCTGTGGGAACTGTTCCCTATTTTTTTAACAGAACACCAGACCTGTTGGAACGAGTGGTATGCTGAGGAAGAAATGATTTTGAGACGGGTCATTCCACAGGCTGAACGGATCAGTCATATAGGGAGTACGGCGATTGGCTTTATCCAGGCAAAACCGATCATTGATATTCTCGCGGAGGTTCCGAGGGGATGCGAGTTAGCGGACCAGAAGGAGTTTGTTGAAAATAGCGGCTATCTATGTATGGCTCAGGGCACTGACCGCATGTCTTTTAACAAAGGATATGCAGAAAATGGATTTGCCGAAAAAGTATTTCATTTGCATGTAAGATACGCCGGGGATAACGATGAATTGTATTTCAGGGATTATCTGCTGGAACATCCCGATGTGGCGGAAGAGTACGAGAAAATGAAATTGAAATTGTGGAAGAAATATGAGCATGACAGAGATGGATATACAAATGCGAAAAGGGAATTTGTCAAAAAGTATACAGATGAAGCAAGGGTTTTGTATGGGGATCGGTATTGACAAGGGAGGCCAGTCATGATAAAAGCAATCGTATTCGATATTGGGGGGACACTGGTGGAGTATAAGATTCCATTGAACTGGTCTGAGTTATGCAGTCCGGCATTTGAGTGTGTTGCGGATCGGTGCGGGTACATTTTTTCAGAGGATGATTACAATCATGCCGCCCGTGTGCTGGCCAGATATAATGCGAGGATCAACCCGCGGGAGTATGAGGTGTCGTCAAATCAGATTTTTAGCGAAATTATGAGTGGCATGGGATTACCGATGGAAGATATCGAGAAGGTAAAGTTTCATTTTTATTCGTATTTTAGACAGGATGTTCATCTGTACAAGGAAGTGAAGGAGACGCTGAAACGTCTATCGGATCAGGGGATTTTACTGGGGACGTTATCGGATGTCGCGTATGGCATGGATAATGTGTATGCGCTGGAGGATATCAGCGAGGTTATAAAGTATATCGATTATCCTCTTACTTCTAATGATGTGGGGTATCGGAAACCCCGCGCGGAGGGACTGAAACTCCTGTCAGAAAAAATGCACATCCCTGTGGAGGAAATGGCATTTGTCGGTGACGAGGAAAAAGATGTCATGTGTGCGGTGAATGCAGGTGCATATCCGGTCCTCATCAACAGGGGTGACAGTGCAAAAAACTATGGACAGAATAAAGAGATACATTCTCTGGATGAACTGCTAATAAATCATAAATTTTAACCTTTTTCTGTCACAAAGGCACAGGAGCGTTGTCTAATTAAATAGGAGGTAAGAATCTATGAATAAAAAATCGAATGAAGAATTACAGGTTATCGTTGATAAAGCTGCGGCAGGGGATAAAAACGCCCTTGAAACGCTTATTGCAGACGTGAAGGATATCGTATTCAATTTATCTCTGCGCATGCTCGGCACATTTGCGGACGCAGAGGACGCAACACAGGATATTCTGTTGAAGATGATCACACATCTTTCTTCTTTCCGGGGTGACAGTTCATTTACGACATGGGTATTCCGTATTGCAGTGAATCATCTGAAAAATTACAAAAAGCATATGTTCGCCCACAATGCGTTAAGTTTTGAATTTTATGGAAATGACATAGAAAACGGAAAAATAGAGGACGTGCCGGATCTAACACAAAATGTAGAAAAAGATATATTAGCGGAAGAACTGAAAATGTCCTGTACGAATGTAATGCTTCAATGTCTTGATAAGGAGAGCAGATGTATTTTCATATTGGGAACCATGTTTAAAATTGACAGCCGGATGGCGGGGGATATACTGGAAATGACCCCGGAAGCGTACCGGCAGCGGCTTTCCCGCGTACGAAAAAAAATGGCGGACTTTTTAGGCTCGTATTGCGGAGAATATGGCAGCGGCAGATGTAAGTGCAGGGAAAGAGTAAACTATGCCATACAAAATCACAGGATCGATCCGTTACAGTTGGATTATGTGACAGCTGCTGAAATCCCGGTTCAAACTATGCTGGATGTGAAAAAAGCGATGGAGGAAATTGACGATTTATCGCAGGATTTTTCATTTTGCAAACCTTATCAGTCTCCCGAACGCACGAGGCGTCTGATACAGGAGTTTTTAGATTCCAAACAGCTTTCTATTATCCAGAAATCGTAAAGGAGATGACAGAATATGAATACACAATTTATTATGGACTACTTATCGGCATTGAGTATGAATAACAACCGTGAATGGTATCATGCAAACAAGGAAGATTATAAAAAAGCAAATGCTGAATTTGAAAATTTATTACAGACACTGATACTTGAGATCGGTAAGTTTGACAGTCGTATTTTGCATAACATTCCCAAAGATCTCACGTTTAAAATCGTAAGGGATACCCGGTTTAGCCATGACAAATCACCGTATAATCCTGCGTTCCGTGCACATATTTCCCAAAAAGGGAAACTGCCTGTCCCGGTGGGTTATTATCTTATGATAAAGCCGGGTGATCAATCTTTTTTGGGCGGCGGACTGTTTGCGGATATGTTTAAGGACGCAACAAAGATGATACGGGATCATATTAGCCGGAACGGAAATGAATGGGAACGGATCATCCACCAGCCAGATTTTGAAAAATATTTTACGGTACAGGGAACGGCATTAAAGAAGGTTCCTGCCGGGTATGAGAAAGACCACCCTCAGGCAGACTACTTGAAGTTTAAGAGCTGGTATCTCGAATACCCGTTAAAAAATGTAAAAAAACACCGCGATAACATTGGTTTCAGGTGTACCGTGCAGGCTCTGCATGATCATCTGCGGAATGATGATCAAAAAGAAACAGCAAACGAGAGGGATCATACGTCCTGTGAACACCCGCTTCATCATTTCCAGCCGGGAGCTATCGTCACAGAAGATCTGTTCCTCGGTTCCATCCATGTCCGAAACAGCCTTGCGAAAATAACTGTACCCCACATAATTTTGCAGGTATTCCCATCCGCAATCGCGAAACATCTGCAGGTATTCATGTTTATTTGTAAGGCTGTCCGGATTATAGTCTAACTGATAAATGACATCGTTTGGCTCACACCTTCTAAAATGGTAGAGGCAGAGTCCGTTCACGGAAATAAATTCCCAGCCGTTCTGGTGCTGTTTTCTCAGATAATTTTCTTCCCTTCTTCCATGCGGGGATAGGGAAGAAGCGGATTTCTGTTTTGGTCTGTTTCATACGGGGTCTCCTTTCTGAGCGATTCTCATGCTTTTATATAAACGCTCGATGCGTTTCATTTCCAGATCGAGCACCTGTGATCCGAGCTCTGTTATGCGGTAAATTTTCCTGTTTTCCTCTTTCTGGACGAGGGTGATCAGACCGTCTTTTTCCATTTTAGACAGGCTTCCATATAATGTCCCCGGGCTGATCTTTATTTCACCATTTGTTAATTGTTCTGTTTTTTTTACGATACCGTATCCGTGCGCTTCTTCCCTCAGACACAGTAAAATGTAAAATCCCGTCTCTGTCATTGGCACATATACTTTCCGGATATGACTGTCCATGATGACACCTCACTTCGTATTGCGATACATCGAACTGCGATATATATAGTATAGCACTGCGATATACTGATGTCAAGCTGGTAAATGAGTATGATTTTGAATATTTATGAGGAAAATAAGAATTGAAATTATACCGGAAAATGGTATACTATTATTGTGGGGGGCATTAGGAGATGAATTTACATGAAAATACCGAAAATGATATTGTTTGTAACGGCGGCCTTGGCAGTAAGCATTGGAGTTTTTGGCTTGAAAAACAGGGAACAAAGCACAACGCCGCCTCCCCAGACAACCCCTGAACAGGATAGATCTGGAGCTGGTATCGCAGAGGAAAGAAAAGAAGGGGAATATTTATCCATTACCTATACTTCGGAAGATTTTACCGTGGAATCAGGCCGTATGATGACTTTTTATACCTATGATCCGGTGACGTCTGTTTTGGAGAATAGAGCAGAACTGCCGTATGAATCCCAGTATGCGTTAGGGGTCGTCAGTTTAAAAGATGAGAAAATTTATTACACAAAAGGCGTTGGTTATGAGGGGAGAAGTGTGGATCATCTGTTTGAATATGATCTGGCGAACGGGGCGTCAACGATGCTGGAGGATGTGCATTGTGCATACAATGATATCATCCCTGTCGGTGATAAGTTATTGTTGACGGCGGTACCGGCTCATGCGGTCGGAACGGCTGCGTTTGATCTGCAAAAGAAAAAATTTGATTATTTATATGAAATGTCCCGGAATGAGGACGGGTACATGGATTTTCCCTATGTTACAGAGCCTTCGGTGCGCCTGAATTATAACTACAAATATGGGCGGTTTGTGAATGTCTACACAAAAGAGAAGGACCGTTACGATGCAAAAATAACGACTGGTAAAAAACCCATAAAGTATCACATCGCTTTGGTTGATGAGGATTTGAACATAACAGCTGAGTATCATGGTTTAAAAAAATCATTCTTGGATTATACTGTCAGCGCGGCCTGCCAGATCACAGCGGATCGTGCGCTGGTGCTTGTGAAAAAGGATTTAATGGATGACGAAGATGATTTCGAAGAGGTGAAACATGAATTTTATATGATAGATTTTTCGGAAAAGTCCTGTAAAAAAGTGAAGTCCCCGTTTCCGAAGATGAAGTATATCACAAATTTTGTGACTTCCGACGACGGGCAGAGTTATTATGTATCTGGAATGTGTATGGACGGTACATCGGGATTATTTTATTATGATTGTTCAACGGATGAAGTGAAGACGATCCTGCTGAACAGTGTCAAGGGAGGGTACGTAGTAAATTTTCGTTTGATTGATTTAGATGGTGCTTCGAAAAAAGGAGAGGATGTCGGGTGAAAAAGAATTGTATTTTTATAGCAGTGTCAGCGGTAATTATGTTATTTCTGCCTTGGTGCGCGGTTACTTTTGTGAGTGATGGTGGGTTTAGTGATTGCGGAATGGCGGTATGTTTTCTGTTGTTTTACGCAGTCAATCCTATGGCTTCCATCATAATAGGGATTCTTTCAGGCAGGAATATTCGCTCATTCTGGTTTCAGCCTGTCGTTTTATCTATCCTATTTCTTTTTGGAACATGGATTTTATTTAATGTGAGGGAATTTATTTTTTATGGGATTTTTTATTTCATATTGGGATGTGCCGCTATGCTGATCACATCGTTAATTGTTAGAAAAAGAGCCGGATAGATATATTTTTGTGACTTATATTTTTATTGTGTAAAAGGTGGATGGCCGCAGATGGATGACAGGCTTTTTAAAATATTAAAAAAGGTATATTGCAAGAAGAAATATGTAAAAGATGAAAACGGGTATCAGCACAGGATTGAAAATGGAGATGTATTTAATAGTGATACAAAAACGACCACGTATGCGCTGGATCATCTGTCTCATGTGGAATTGGACTATTTGCGTTCCAGCGGATATCCGGTCAATGAAATCGTGGAATATTCCCATGACGAATGTGTGCAGGGATACAAAGAATTGTTATGCCATATGAATCTGACATTAGAGAATCTCCTGGCTGCTTATTTGTGTGGATTTTCAAGTGTTCCACGGGGGAGGCAGCCCATTCTCAGTTATTTGTTTGCCAGGGCGGTTCCTGAACATTCCTTTACCCCGTTTGAAAAAGGCGGAAATATTTGCGCGGTATGTTCCATGTCAGAACATATATGGATTCAGAAAGGCGAGGAAATATTTCGAAAATATTGGGGATATTCATGGAATGAAATGTGGGATAAATCAATTGTTGATCTGCGCGAATTTTCGGAATTACCACCATGCGAGCCAACGGAGTTGCCAAATCCATATGTGAAACCTTTATACGATGGATTTGTTTCATTCCAACAGAGATGCCAGATCAGCCACGATATTCCCGGCAGCGCAAGGTCGGATATTGTTATGCCGCTTTCTGGTTGGCGGGGCGATGATCCGATCGATGAGGACAGGCTTTGTTTGTTATTTGGACATTGCAATTATGATCGAAGAAGCCGGGGGAGGAATGAATATGATCGTTGAAACAGAGAGATTATATATGCGGGAGATGGAGCAAACGGATTACGACTCTTTGTGTAACATTTTACAGGATGAAGATACCATGTACGCCTATGAGGGGGCGTTTAGCGATGACGAAGTAAGGGAGTGGCTTGACAGACAGATCTCCCGTTATCATCAATGGAATTTCGGTTTATGGGCAGTGATCTTGAAAGATACGGATGAAATGATAGGTCAGTGCGGGCTTACCATGCAGCCGTGGAAAGAAACAGAAGTGTTGGAAATCGGCTATCTTTTTAATCGCTCTTATTGGCATAAGGGTTACGCGACAGAAGCCGCAGAGGCATGTAAACATTACGCGTTTGAAATATTAAAGGCAGATGAAGTTTGTTCGATCATTCGGGATACGAATACCGCCTCTCAAAAGGTAGCCATTCGAAATGGTATGTCAAAGGCAGATACATGGATCAAACATTATCGAGGTATTGATATGCCGCATGATCGATATCGGATACGGCATGAATGATACTATAACGAGGGAGGAAACAGAGTAATGGCAGACGAGCGATTTTTAACAGAATTTATACATAAACCTTTACCCGACACCCCATTGTCGGAGTATAACATTTTTAATGTTTTGGGAGTGAAGGCAAAAGAGGTTGTTATGTGCCGTTTTTTAACTGATTTGTTATATCCCGAAGGACAGCACGGATGCGGCATATTATTTCTAAAGTCATTTTTCCATGATATATTAAAAGAAAGCCGTGTCAGCGATACGCTGCTTGCGCATACGAAAGTGGTAAGCGAATTTACGATCGATCATGAGCGGCGGATCGATATCGCTATTTATAATACCTGGTTTTTTATTCCAATAGAAGTCAAAATATTTGCCGGAGACCAGGTCAGTCAGTGTTACGATTATTTTGAGTACGCGAAAACCAAAACGGTTGACGGAAATACACGGATCATTTATCTCACGATATCTGGGAAAGAGCCTGCAATAGACAGCAGGAAAGCGAAATATAGTGATGAACTTCTGCCAAAAGATAAGATTACATGCATACATATGATGACGTAAAGCAACACGAGCGGTTTTATGATGATGCACCGAGTACATATCCAGGTTTAGATTATGTGATAAAAAAAGCGGAGTTTCATAACAGAAACATTCAAATGTGGTTTCGGATAGAAGTAGAACAGAAGCTTTATGCAGGCATAACGTTGTTTGATACAGATGAAGGCTATGAGGTGGAAAACATATCCGATGAACTCATAGAAGAAGCGGCGGGGTTTCTCAACCGCGATCTGATCATGCCGGAGGGGTGGTGGCTTACATGGTGCTATTCAAATGGGAAATACGGGGATGGCTATTATGCGGATGTGCCGGATTTTAAAGAGATGAACGAGTGTGCAGTTTGGCTGGTAGATGCACAGAAGAGAGCAGATTTTGTGAAACGCGCGGTGGCGGTTTTTGAGGGGGAACTCTTGCAATATTTATTGTAGATATCCCACTGGGATTTCTTGATTATGGAAAGGTGATTTGTATGGATAAGAATGAAAAATGGTTACAATGGGCGGTTGAACTTCAAAGTTTAGCACAGGCGGGATTATTTTACAGCAAGGATCCATTTGATCTTGAGAGATATGAGCGTATACGAGAAATCACAGCAGAAATGGTAAGCTACCATTCAGATACACCACTTGAAAAAGTAAAAGATTTATTTTGTGGAGATGTGGGATATCAAACGCCTAAAATAGATACGCGGGCAGCTATGTTCAAAGACGGGAAAATACTGCTTGTACATGAAGCAAATGGTACATGGTCACTGCCAGGCGGCTGGGTGGACGTGAATGTCTCCGTTGAGGAAAATATGATAAAAGAAGTGAAGGAAGAGGCGGGACTTGATATTAAAGTGAAGAGGATCATTGCTGTTCAGGATAGGGAAAAACACAACTTACCAATTTATGCTTATAAGGTTTGTAAAATATTTATGCAATGTGAAGTGATAGGTGGTGAGTTTGTATCCAATATTGAAACGACGGGTTTTGATTATTTTGGAATGGATGAATTACCTTGTCTGGCTGAAGAAAAAAATAGCAGGGAACAGATCGAGATGTGTTTCAAGGCGATGAGATCAGAGAGTTGGGAAGCTTTATATGACTAATAACGGAAGTTTTTCTTGCGTCCGGTTGACAGAAAATGTTATAATATGCGTAGATTGGTAATGGAGTCTGGGGAGGTGTGTGCCTGTGGCAGAAAACCAAAATGTTGAGTGGAAAGAAGCTTGGCGTGATGAGTATCTTAAATGGATATGCGGTTTTGCGAACGCTCAGGGTGGGAAGATTTATATTGGTACAAATGACGATGGTGTGGTAATCGGTGTACAGGATAGTAAAAAACTGTTAGAAGATATCCCGAATAAAGTGAGAGATGTTCTTGGTATCATTGTCGATGTTAATTTGTTGATGGAAGACGGAAAAGACTACATTGAAATCTGTGTAAACCCAAATAGTTATCCCGTCAATTATAAAGGTGAATATCACTATCGGAGTGGTAGTACAAAGCAACAGTTAAAAGGGCAGGCACTGAATCAATTCCTGCTTCAAAAGACCGGAATTACATGGGACAGTGTGCCTGTTCAGGGCGTGACGGTACAGGACTTACGAAATGACAGCTTTGACATTTTTCGTGAACAGGCGGTTCTTAGCAAGCGAATGGATAAAAAAAGTATCTCTGCTACGAATGAGCAGTTGCTCGAAAGCCTGAACTTGCTTGAGAACGACCAATTGAAACGGGCAGCCATTTTGCTTTTCCATCACAATCCGGAAAAATGGATACCTGGTGCATATGTTAAGATCGGCTATTTTGAATCTGATTCTGAATTACGATATCAGGATGAAATTCACGGTTCTTTGCTATCGCAGGCAGACAGGGTAATTGATCTTATTTTTACAAAATATTTGAAAGCTGATATTACTTATCGGGGAGTGACGAGGGTAGAAACCTATCCTTTTCCCAAAGACGCGATCAGGGAGGCTGTTTTTAATGCTATTGCACACAAATTCTACGGAGCATTGATTCCCATACAGATTAGTATCTATTCGGATAAAATATATATTGCGAATGATTGTATTTTTCCAGAGGACTGGACGATTGAAGATCTGATGGGGAAGCATCGGTCACGGCCTTACAATCCTTTGATCGCAAATACATTTTTCAGAGCAGGATTTATTGAGGCGTGGGGACGCGGGATTGAAAAGATCAAGGATAGCTGCAAAGAGGCTGGAAATCCCATGCCGGAATATACGGTGAAACGCGAGGACATTATGGTCATGTTCCAAAGCTTGGTTAGTGGAACTAACCAAGCTGCTAACCAAGCGGATCTGGATAAGGATAGTTCTGTGTCAGCCCGAATTTTAAAAGTGATTGAGGCAGAGCCGAAATTGTCACAGAAAAAGATTGCGGAATTGATTGGGGAGAAATATAGTACGGTAAAGTATTATATGGAATCCATGAAAAAATCTGGTGTGATCAGAAGAGAGGGCTCAAGCCAAAAAGGGACCTGGATGATCTTGTGATCTTACAAGTGGAGGTGCAAAATGTACATTGAAGAAAAATACTGGAACAACTACATCGGAGATACAGACGACAGCCTGACTCTTGTGGAGTATTTGGCCGGAAAAAAGAAAGAAGAAATCACGGTAGGGGAAATATTCTCCGATTTTGGTCTGGACAGGCTGAACGGTGATTTTAAAAGTCCGGATATCCCACTGGCCTATACAACCCCGGAAGGCTGGGAAATGCCAGTCTATTATGCCATAGATATCATTACGGATGTCGCGGCGCTTCTGCTGGAATGTAAGGTGAGTGGACACATAGATCTGCGTGAATTGGAAGGGGAGGCGGAGGTGCCAGTCGTGTGTATCACGGCTTCACCGGAGGAACATGACATGATCAACCGGACGCTGGCAGATTTCGTTTCCGCGCCGCTCGCTTATGATCTGAGCGAGATGTGTTCGGAAGAGGAAATGCAGGAGATGGCGGAAATCTGTGAGGCATTGCGGAAAGAATTGTACTGAGGTGTCGAATGGCAGTAGAGGGAAATAGGTATTGTTCATACTGTATCGGTGATCATGAGGGGGCGCCAGTAGGCGCCAGTGAGAAAAGAGAGATTGAGTCGCAGATCGGGCAATTTTATCCGAATCGTTCTGTCAGGCAGCTGCTGTCGTTTTGTATGGTCGCAGCGGGCGTGTGCTTTTTCTTTGTTACCTTTCAGTTTATGCCCCAGTTTCACATGTGGATATTTTTCATTACTTCCTTAACGCTGTTGATGGGGGGCATTTTTTTGTGGGCGTTGGGTGGATGTATTCCGTATGCCGCATGGAAAAGGGCGGTAAAGCATATCCGAAAGCATGATTTGTATAAGATCCGGGTAAACCCGCAGGAGTATGTCGTGCGCAAAGGCTTTTATAAAGAAACGTATGTGTCGTTTGAAGTGGAAGGAAATCTCTTTGACGAATATTTTCCCGTACAGGATGATGTATATAAGAATAAAGATCAGATAGAACTTTGGGCTTATTATCTGGAATACACAGAAAAGGAACGCAGAAAAGACCGGTCTCTCGGAAAATATGGTATCTTTATCGTCGGAAAGGAGAGGAGTTAAAAAATGTTTGATAAACGTCTTGTATTTGATACGATCCCGGAATTGTTTGATAAATGGAGGGTGAGATACTCTCAGGAACTATTTGATCATATTGTAGAGGAATGCCGTCTGAACAGGGAAAAGAAATGTCTGGAAATCGGGCCGGGAACGGGACAGGCGACAGAATTTGCCCTCGAAACGGGCTGTGATTACTGCGCGATCGAATTGGGCTCGCATTTGGCAGAATTGTTAAAGAAAAAATACGATACATATGAGAATTTTCAGGTGATAAATGCGGATTTTGAAGTCTATCCGTTTGCATCAGGGCAGTTTGATCTCGTTTATTCTGCCGCTGCGATCCAGTGGATCAAGGAAGAAACCGCATATAAAAAGTGCTATTCCATTTTGAAAGAACATGGCTATTTGGCGATGTGTTATATGATTGGAGACTATAGAACGGATAACCCCGCCCTGTGTGAAGATATTGGGCAGATATACGATACCTATTTTGTATCGGAAATGCCATACAGGCAGAAATTTAACTATGAGGCCGGTGAAACATATGGTTTTCGTTATTTGGGGAGGAAGGATTTTCATGGTACAAGAAGCTATTCGGCAGAGGAATATATCGAATATATTAAAACGCATTCGGATCATATTACGCTAAAGGAAGAATGCCGGGATCCGTTTTTTCAGGGAATCCGTGATGCGATTTTAAAGCATGGGAACAAGATCTGTTTTCAGGATACGTATGTGCTGCATTTGTATCAGAAATAGGACTCCCGATGGATTTCATGAGGCAGAGAAGAGGTTTGAAAATATGAAAAAAATAGTATGGATTCAGATTTATTTGTGTCTGCTTCTCATTTTGTGCAGTTGTGACAGACAGATACCAGAAGACAGGAATAGTTCCATGCAGATCATGGATCAGGAGCTAGAAGTTGGAAATCATCTTTTTAATGCAAATGAAATGGATTCTATTGAAATTAGTGCAGAAGATCTTTTAAACCATAAAAAGGTGAATAAATCTATCGTAGAAGAAAATGGTAGAGAGATCAAACTAGCTATAAGGAGAGAAGAGTATGGACCAGCGTTTGCGATGGATGTGTTTTTTGGAAAAATTGGAATTGATTTAGTGACTTATTTGAAGAAGTCTACAGATGAATGGGGTGGAGTGTTAGAAGATTTTTATTATCAGCTATCTTGTTATGATTTTGATAATGATGGTGAAAAGGAAATCATTGTTGCGGCTGGAAATAAGAAAGATATTTTGGAACTGTATATATTGCGACTAGACTATCATAACCCAGATTTTGATAATGCGCAGATTCTTAAAAGTGTTAATAGTGGCTCAAAAGCTTATGTGAATGAAAAAAAGGAATTATGTGTTATGGATGGATGATAAGCGATCGGAAATATACGACAGACCCGAAGGAAAAGGAGAGGCATCGGAATATGGACTACAGGCAGTTTATCACAGAAATACAAAAATATTGGGATCTGCGCGAAAAGGGACTGAAAAAGCAGGCGAACAAGTTTTTATTTGCATTTACAAAACATGTGAAAGAACATGTTTCAGAGCCGGAGGCCGATGCGATCTTATTCCAGTTTTGCCGGGAATATATCGACGAAATGAAATTTCCCGGTGATCATCTGCCGCGGCGCCATTTACCATTTCAGATGACAGAACTGCTAAATGATTACCTGATCCGTGAGTGTGAAAAAAATAAAATGCCGCAGATGAGATGGGCGTTTCAGATTTTTGGACATTATTATAATCCGCATGATCCAAAAAATGAGCATAATCCATATCACATATTAGAGCGTGCGTACGCACATGAGGAATGTGATCAGCAGACGGTGGATCTTTATTTTGGTGAGCAGATTGAGTTTTTGTGGTGGGGACAGCATCATTTTCCGGAAGGCTGCATCATCACGAAGGAAGCTTTTCATGATACGGTCTGTACGGCAAAACGGATCCTTGCGGAGAAAAAAGTGGATCCGGAGAGTGTGGCGGAATTTGAATATTATGTGAAATTGTATCAAGTCTATTTTGAATGGCACGAAGGCGGACGGAAGGGGAATTTTCATGACCGGTGCGAAGAGGAGGGTATTGATTTTAATGAGATTCCAGTGATTTACTATGAGAAATGAAATAAAAATGGGGGCGGAAATCACCGCCCCCTGATTCCTAAGAGATCATTTACGATACGAATATTTTTTCAATTTCCTTCCGGTGATGAGGCAAAGGAAGCTTCCACTGACTCCGAGTATGAGCATCATCAGGGCAGCGCCAGAACCTTTCCCCGAACCAAACAGTGTTGTTAGAAGGGAAGCATCACCATACACTTCCATAAACGGCTCACAAACATGATCAACCATAAAACCGCCTAAAAACAGTCCGATCGGAATCGTAAAAAATTGAAAGGTATTGCGGCAGGCATAAACCCGTCCCTGCAGTTCGACAGGAATGCTTGTTCGAAGGATCACATCCAGATTGGCACTCATAACTGGTACCAGCACCCATCCGATGATCTGCCCGATACACCAAACTACCGGATCCCTGGAAAATGCCAGCAGAAAATTTTCAGTGCCCAGGGAAAACAGCATGGTCCGATAAATGACTTTGACCCGGTCTTTCGGTTTTGGCAGAATAGAAACGATCAGACTGCCAATGATCATAGCGACACCAGAGCAGGACGTGACGATCCCCAAAACAGATGAACCGCCGTTCGGATTTGGAAGCACATAACCCGGTAAAGCCGCATCAAAAGCGGAAGCCACCAGATTAACAGCGGCCATAAATAAGATCAGCGCCAAAATAAGCGGATTCTCCTGCAAAAACATAAGCCCTTCTTTGGCGAGGGTGAGGACACGTTCCCTTTTATCACGTTTATGTTCCGGTATCCGGATAAAAAACAACAATGCCAAAAACGCGACGGAAAAACTTGTGATGTCCACTGCGATAACAGCGTTAAGACCCGCCAGCGCGTACAACGATGTGGCGAGCAGCGGATTCAGGATCGAAATAAGACTTCCAGACAGGGAGCGGAGTCCGCTCGTCTTTTGATAGTATGTTTCTGGCGTCACGAGTGTCATGGCTACCTCCGAAGCAGGCTGCTGAACGGTATTCATCAATCCGGAAACAACATTTAAAACATATAAATGCCATACTGTCAGACAATCTGTCCGAAATAATATAAATATAAGCATCGTACAGACCGCGGCGAACGCATCACAACCAAGCATCACTTTCTTTTTGTCAAACCGGTCGGTCAGTGCCCCGGCAAATACACTCATTACGACATAGGGTGCATAAGAGCATATCGTAAGCGTTGCCGTACGCAGAGAAGAACCCGTCTGTTCATACAGCCACAAGGACAGGGCAAACCCCGTCATGCTGCTGCCGAGCTGGGATAACCCCTGGGTGCTCCAAAGGATCAGAAAATCCCTTAACTCAATGTAGGTATTCTTTTTTATCAATTTCATTTCTTTGCTCCTTTTGTATTTATAGTATTAATTCAGAAGCAAAGTCTGAGGAGATCCGTAAAAGCGATTCCTCCATGCGGTCTCCTCATACCCTGCATGGAGCTTTTACAATGCAAAGTTTCATTATTAGGTGTTCCTTCCGTGTATTATATGATTCTATTATAACAGAGGAACGGAATAGAGGCAACGTTCAAAATAGCAGAGTGTGGAAATATTTAATCTGTATATGTTGAGACACTCCGTCCACTCGTCACACGCGAGGACCGAAAGGCACAGAAACGGATTGGTAAGCTGCAAAGCCTTCAGGGCCAGGGAGACCATTATGCTTTGAAACGTCCACGCGGTGGGAAAGAGCGGGAACAGCAGGCCGCACTGTTAACCAAAATTCCCTTTTTCAAATACCATCCAAACCCTTTTGAGACAGAAATGTTTTTGCAGACGGATACACCTGTCACCTGTGAATGCTGTGGAAAGTCGGTACATATTTATTACGAGGGACCTTTTTATGCGATAGAGACCGTTGGCTGTCTTTGTCCGGAGTGTATTGCGAGCGGAGCGGCGGCGAAGCATTTCGATGGTGAATTTCAGGATGAGTGTTCCGTAGATCGCGGTGTGGACGACCCGGAAAAACTCGACGAACTGATCCACCGTACGCCCGGTTATCATGGATGGCAGCAGGAGTACTGGCGCGCTCATTGTGGGGATTATTGCGCTTTCGTGGGTTATGTGGGATACCGGGAACTAAAACAGATGGGGATCGTGGAGGAAGTGTTAGATGATCCTGTATGGGAGGAAGAATGGGGAGCAAATAAGGAGGAATTGTTACGGTATATGGTCAATGGAGGCAGCGTGCAGGGATATTTGTTCCGGTGTCTGCATTGTGGAACATATCGCGTGTGGGTAGATTGTGACTGATGGGAGACTGAAAAAAGCACAGGGACGAATGCCTCGTTCCGGTGCTTTTTTTCTGCTGTTACCGATCACAAATTGTCCATCGCCGTTGCCAGCATCAGTTTGATGCGGTTCAACTGATTGACTTCGCTGGCGCCCGGGTCATAGTCGACGGCTACGATATTGGCCCCTGGGAATGCTTTTCGCAGCGGCTTGATCACGCCTTTTCCGACGACGTGGTTCGGCAGGCAGCCAAACGGCTGGGTGCACACGATGTTCGGCACGCCGCTGTGGATCAGTTCGATCATCTCGCCGGTCAAAAACCATCCCTCGCCGGTCTGATTTCCCATTGATACGAACGGTTTCGCGTATTCCGTCAGTTCGTAAATGCTGGCGGGCGGCTCAAAACGGCGGCTTGCCGTGAGCGCGGCGCGCAGTTCCTTCCGGTAGCGCTCCAAAAACCAGATGGCCAGTTTTCCCATATATTTGCCGGTTTTGGAATGCCCGAGGTGATCTGCTTTAAATACGCTGTCATAGGCGCTGTACATAAAGAAATCAAGCATATCCGGACAGACGGCCTCGGCGCCCTCCGCCTCTAAAAGTTCGACGATATAGTTGTTGGCCGCCGGCAGGAACTTGACAAGTATTTCGCCTACGATTCCTACTTTTGGCTTTTTCAATGATTCATCCAGTTCAATCTCATCAAAATCTTTTACGATTCCCCATATATTTTTTTTCAGTTCCGATTTCTTCGGGTGCTTTACTGCCTCAATGCAGATTTTTTTCCATTTCTCATGCAGGGCGTTGACCGAGCCGGGCACTTTTTCATAGGGCCTTGTTTTGTACACGACGCGCATGAACAGGTCGCCGTAGACGAGCGCGTGGATTGCGCCATTTAACAGGCGGTAATTGATCTTATAACCCGGGTTCGATTCGACGCCGGCGCTCAGCGAGATGACGGGGATCTGTTCCATGCCCGCTTTTTGCAGCGCGCGGCGGATAAACCCGATATAATTTGTCGCCCGGCACCCGCCGCCGGTTTGGGAAATGATGACGGCCGTCCGGTCAAGATCGTATTCACCCGACAGAAGCGCCTTCATGATCTGTCCCACGACGATGAGAGAGGGGTAGCAGGCATCGTTATTTACGTATTTCAGTCCGTAATCGAGCTCGTCCCCCCCGGTCGGGAGCTGCACCATGTGATAGCCGGCGGCCGCCAGAGCGGGGATCAGCATATCAAAGTGGATCGGTGACATCTGCGGCGTGAGGATCGTGTACGTTTTGCGCATCTCCTTTGTGAACAGAACGCGCTTGTACGAAGCGTCCCTGACATGTGGTTTCACGCCTTTGCGGGCGCGGTCTTTGACCGCGGAGATCAGGGAGCGGATACGGATCCTGGCGGCGCCGAGGTTATTCACTTCATCGATCTTCAGCACCGTGCATATTTTCCCGGAACCGGTCAGGATGTCGTTGACTTGGTCGGTCGTCACGGCATCGAGTCCGCAGCCAAACGAATTGAGCTGGATCATTTCCAGGTTTTCCTGTGTGCGCACGTACGAAGCGGCCGCATACAGGCGCGAGTGGTACATCCACTGGTCCATCGCGATCGTCGGGCGCTCGATCGGCGCCAGATGGGAAATGCTGTCCTCCGACAAAACGGCGATGTCATACGAAGTGATCAGTTCGGGGATGCCGTGGTTGATTTCCGGATCAATGTGATAGGGCCTGCCCGCAAGTACGATTCCCCGTTTGCCGGTTTCCTTCATCCACTGCAGAACTTCTTCCCCTTTCTTTTTCACATCATCCCTCGTCTTTAACAGTTCCGCGTAGGCGGCATGCACGGCCTCGCGGATCTCGCGTTCCGGTATGCCATTTTCCTTTCCGATATAGTCGGCCAGTTCATCCGCCGCCGCCTTTTCGTTTTCGAGTGACAAAAACGGATTTTGGAACGTAATGCCGTCAGCCGAAAGTTCCTCCACATTGTTTTTGATATTTTCCCCGTAGGAGGTGACGATCGGACAGTTGTAATGGTTTCCGGCGCCCTTAAATTCCTCGCGCTCATAAGGAATGCACGGATAAAATAAATAGGTAACGCCCTGATTTAACAGCCACATGATATGGCCGTGCGCAAGCTTCGCCGGATAGCACTCGGATTCACTCGGGATCGATTCGATGCCGAGTGAATAAATATCACGGCTCGATTTGGGCGAAAGGACGACCTGATAGCCGAGTTCGGTGAAAAACGTAAACCAGAACGGATAATTTTCGTATAGGTTCAATACGCGGGGAATGCCTACTTTTCCGCGGTAAGCCTGTTCCGGGCGCAGCGGCGCGTAGTGCTCGAACAGCCGCTTGTTTTTATAGTCGTATAAGTTAGGCACTTCCTTTTTTTTCTTTTCCGTGCCGAGTCCGCGTTCACACCGGTTGCCGGAAATAAACTGGCGGCCGCCGGTAAATTTATTGATGGTGAGCAGGCAATGGTTCGTACAGCCCTTGCATCTCGCCATCGAACTCTCGAATTTCAGGGAAATGATGTCCTCCAGCGGGAGCATGGAAGAAACCGCTCCCTCTTCGTAATGTTCCCTGGCGATGAGCGCGGCGCCGAAGGCCCCCATGATACCGGCGATGTCCGGACGTACGGCCTGGCAGCCGGACACGCGCTCGAAACTGCGCAGTACGGCGTCGTTATAAAAGGTTCCGCCCTGTACGACGACTTTTTTGCCGAGATCTTTTGGATCAGTCAGTTTGATCACTTTGAGGAGCGCGTTCTTGATGACGGAGATGGCCAGTCCCGACGAAATGTCAGCGACGGTCGCGCCTTCTTTCTGCGCCTGTTTTACTTTGGAATTCATAAATACCGTACAGCGGGAGCCGAGGTCGATCGGATTTTCCGCAAATAGGGCAAGTTTGGCAAAGTCCTTTACTTCATAGTTGAGCGAGCGGGCAAATGTCTCGATGAACGAACCGCACCCCGAAGAGCAGGCCTCGTTCAACTGCACGCTGTCCACGGAATTGTTTTTTATCTTGATGCACTTCATATCCTGCCCGCCGATGTCTAAGATGCAGTCCACTTCCGGCTCAAAAAAGGATGCGGCGTAGTAGTGGGATACGGTCTCGACCTCCCCCTCGTCCAGCATGAGGGCGGACTGGATCAGTGCCTCCCCGTATCCGGTCGAACAGGAGCGGACGATACTCACGCTGTCGGGAAGGATCTCATAGATTTCCTTGATCGCCTGGATCGTCGTTTTTAACGGACTTCCATTGTTATTATCATAAAAAGAGTACAAAAGGGAGCCGTCCTCCCCGACGACGGCGACTTTCGTCGTTGTCGACCCGGCGTCGATGCCGAGAAAGGCATTTCCTTCGTAATCGGCGAGAGACCCTTTTTGCACGGCGTGTCTGCTGTGCCGTTTGACAAATTCGTCGTAGTCCGCTTCCGAAGCGAACAAAGGCTCCATCCTTGTCACTTCAAATTCCATATGGATTTCGCCGCTCAGTTTGTCGGACAGCGCTTTCAGCGTCGTCACGCCTTCGCCCTTGGAATTCATGGCGGCGCCGCTCGCCGCGAACAGATGCGAGTGCGACGGCGCGATCACGGCGTCATCGGCCAGCTTCAGCGTGCGGATAAAGGCCGCTTTTAGTTCGGTCAGGAAGTGGAGCGGCCCGCCTAAAAAGGCGACGTTCCCGCGGATCGGTTTTCCGCAGGCAAGTCCGCTGATCGTCTGGTTGACGACGGCCTGGAAGATCGAAGCCGAGAGATCCGGTTTGGAAGCGCCCTCGTTGATGAGCGGCTGGATATCGGTTTTGGCAAAGACGCCGCAGCGCGCCGCGATCGGATAGATCGCCTGATAGTCTTTGGCATATTCGTTCAGGCCGGCCGCGTCTGTCTTTAAAAGCGTCGCCATCTGGTCGATGAAAGAACCGGTGCCGCCGGCGCAGATCCCGTTCATACGCTGTTCGATACCGTCTGTAAAATATATGATCTTCGCGTCCTCGCCGCCCAGTTCGATGGCGACGTCCGTCTGCGGGGCGAAATCCTTCAGAGAAGTAGCTACGCTGACGACTTCCTGGACAAATGGAATATCCAGATGCTCGGAGATCGTCAGGCCGCCGGAACCGGTGATCATCGGGGCGATGGTCAGGTCGCCCAGCTCGCCGTACGCCTGCTTGATAATATTTTTTAACGTTTCCTGTATGTTTGCAAAATGTCGTTCGTAAGCAGAAAATATAATATGATTGGATTCATCCAATATTGCGATTTTGACAGTGGTTGAGCCAATATCAATACCTACTCTGTTCATGGGTGCCTCCTTCGTTTGTGTAAAATATATGCGGGCGTCGGACGGGATATGATGACGGCCTCAGGGAAGCCACTTTATGACAGCGGAAATGTTCCTCCGCAAAACGTCTTCCTATTTATAATCATCCTGCTCCAGTCCAAACCCATGCACTAGTATACGACAAATTTCGTCATTTGTAAACAAAATAAAATCATCAGGCACCTTTTCCCATCGCAGGAATATAATGATAGGGAATGAAAATCATGAGAGGTGCAACATGAATAAGCGTTACTGTAACGGTATGGTGCATGTCATAAAGCAAGGAGAAACGCTGTATCAGTTAAGCCGGAGGTACCGGGTGCCGCTCGCGCTGATCCTGCGCGCGAATCCGTACGTCGATGTGTATAACCTCCAGGTGGGACAGGAAATCTGCATTCCCGTCGTCCGCCCGTTTAACGGCATGGTATGTATGCCGATCCAGCAGAGAAATGACGGAAATCCGCGGATGATGGATAACAGACAGCAGCAGATGCCGGACGGGAATGAACAGGAGATGTCAGGGGAGATGCAGGTGGAGATGGAAGGAATGCCGCCGCAGACGATGCAGCAGATGCCGCCGCAGACAATGCAGGGCGGAAGGAACCAGAGTGGCATGAACCAGCAGATGCCGTCGCAGACGATGCAGCAGATGCCGCAGTCCGGCATGGCGCCGCAGACGAGTGATATGGCAGCCCAGTCGAGCCAGCCGTGGCCGGAAGAGAGCCCTTGTCCGTGCCAGTCCGAGGCAGACGTATATGAGCAGAATGAGGATCATCGCGGGGACGACGATGACGAGGTGGAAGTATACATCACATCAGGAAATAGGAGTTTAGGGGACATACTGAAAGAGTACGATGTGGATCTGGATGATTTCGCGGAGAGAAATGATCTGAGCCAGATCAGTATTTGTGAGGACGTCGTACTCTATCTTCCGAAAAAACACAACAATTCTCGTGGTTAATGTTTGACAAAGAGACGGGGAAAACGTATAATGTTAAAAGGTGCGGAGTGTATTGAGGAAGAATGGAGAGAATCATGCTCGAGATTTTTAAGACGATAGAGGATAAATTACAGGAAGATGACACGGTTTCCGAGGGCTGCTGGGTAGCCCTCACGAAACCGACCAACGAGGAACTCCAGACGGTTTCGAGGGAAACGGGCATTGATATCGACGATCTGCGCGCCCCGCTCGATGATGAGGAGAGATCCCGTATCGAGCAGGAGGGCGACTGTGTCATTGTCTTAGTGGACATCCCGTCCCTGGATGAGAAAGACCGGTATGTGACGATCCCGCTCGGTATTTATATGACCAAACAGGCGATCGTGACGGTCTGCCTGGAGGAGACGCCGGTATTAAGGGCGTTTATGAATAACCGTGTGAGGGAATTTTACACGTATAAGAAGACGCGGTTCGTGTTTCAGATCCTGTACCGCAACGCCACATCCTATCTGCGGTATCTGCGCATCATTGACCGCAAGAGTGAGCAGATCGAGGAAAAGCTTCATATTTCACAGAAAAATAAGGAACTGATCGAACTGCTCGAATTGGAGAAGAGCCTTGTCTATTTTACGACGTCGCTGCGGTCCAATGAAACGGTGCTGGAAAAACTGCTGCGGACGGATAAGGTGAAAAAATACCCGGAAGATGAGGAACTGCTGGAAGACGTCATCATTGAGAATAAACAGGCGATCGAGATGGCGAACATATACAGCGGGATCCTGAGCGGCACGATGGATGCGTTTGCGTCGGTTATTTCGAACAACCTGAACGTAGTGATGAAATTTTTATCTACGGTGACGATCGTACTTTCGATCCCGACGCTCATTGCCAGTTTATTTGGCATGAATTTTGTAAATATCCCGCTGGGGGACAACCCCCACGGATTTTTGATCGTAACGGTCTGTACGTTGGTCTTAACGGCCCTCGTCACGATCTTCTTTCAAAGAAAAAATCTGTTTTGAGCAGTTGGACAAGCGTGAACGGGTTCATGCCAGAAGTATGATAAGAAGAGAGAAAAGAGAGGTATTTCGATGAAGTGGTTAGCGAAAATGGAGCGGAAATTTGGAAGATACGCCATCCCCAACCTGATGCGGTATATGACGGCGATCAGTCTGGCCGGCTCGCTGTTAGGTCTGTTCCAGCCGGGGATTTATTATAATTATCTGAGTTTTAACGTGTATGAGATCCTGCACGGACAAGTGTGGAGGCTCGTGACATTTTTATTATATCCGTCGGTTCAGGTCGGATCCGGATTTTTAATGAACATCGTGTTTTATGGCCTGATGCTCTATATCTTTTTATGGATCGGCGGCGTACTGGAACAGGCGTGGGGGAGTTTCCGCTTCAATTTATTTTATTTTTCGGGGATCCTCCTGCAGATTTTAGTGATGTTTGGGTATTATTTCATTGTGGTGAATGCGAATGGGAGCGGACTGGCACAGGTCATCGGGTTCAACCTGGCAGTGCAGTTTGATCTGGGAGACCTGAATTATTCGATGTTTTTGATATTTGCCTTTTTGTTTCCGAATGTCCAGTTCTTACTTTACTTTATCATTCCCATCAAGGCAAGATGGCTGGCGATCATAAATTTAGTCGTCTACGCCGCGGATATCATCGCGTGTATCCAGGAGGGGTCCTATCTGAGTTACATGTCCATGTTCCTGCTGATGGCCGTGCTTCTTAACTTTGTCATCTTTTTATTGATCGCCAGAAACCCGCAGGGGATCGCTGGTACGATGAGGCAGAAAAAAAGGCGGGTCGTGTACAGGGAGGCTGCGAGGGAGCAGCAGTCAAAGGCCAGGCATCGCTGCGCCATCTGCGGGCGGACCGAGAAGGATGCGCCGCAGCTGGAATTTCGTTATTGTTCCAAATGTGAAGGAAATTATGAGTACTGTTCCGATCATTTATTTACGCATGAACATGTGAAGCACTGACCGGCCTGTTCAGACGCGTGTGGAAATAAGAAAAACTTATAAGAGGTGAAAGAAAGGAATTAAGGAACAATGGAGAATTTTTACAAAGAAATTGCGGAATACATCACGGCAATCGCGCAGTACAAAGCAATCATATTTTTCGTGATCGCATGCTATGTATTGTACCATATGTGGTTTAAGCGGGAAGTGGCCGGTGAAGTCAGGCTTTTGGAAAAGCAGATGAAGCCGAACTGGTTTAATATCGTATGCCTTTTGGCGGCGGCGCTCGTGGTAAAAGCGCTGTTTGCCGTGAATTATGAGGGGTATACGACCGACATGACCTGTTTTAAGGCGTGGTCGGATATGATCTATGACAATGGTATTTCGAAGTTTTATTATGTCGACGAAGGAAATGGTTATCCGCCGGGATATATGTTCGTCCTCTGGTGTATGGCGGTATTCCGTCATATATTCGGGATTGAGACAAGTTCTGGTACGGGTGTTTTTCTGATCAAACTGTTTCCAATCCTGTGTGACTTAGGAGCGGCATTTGTCATTTACCTGTTGGCGAAGAAGCGGTTTTCAGAAGGGGTTTCCCTTATGCTTTGTACATTGTACGCGCTGAACCCGATGATGATCATTGATTCGTCGATGTGGGGACAGGTGGACAGTGTGTTTACGCTTACAGTCCTGCTTACGTGTTATCTCTGTATGGAGCAGAAGCGGATCCCGGCCTATTTTGTGTTCTGCCTCGGTGCGCTGCTGAAATTCCAGACGATCATGTTTGCGCCGATCCTGATCTTTACGATCATTGAGCAGGTGTTCCTCAACGATTTCAGCGTAAAGAAAATGGTGCGCGACCTGATCGGCGGCTTGAGCGCGATCGCCGCGATGTTTTTATTCGCGGTGCCGTTTGGGCTCGATGTCGTCGTGCCGAAATATGTAAACAGCCTTGGCCTCTTTGAGTACTGTACGGTCAATGCCTATAATTTCTGGATGATCATGGGGAAAAACTGGGTGGCGCAGACAGAGAAGTTTTTGTTCCTGCCGTGCGAGACATGGGGAAATCTGGCGATCGTGGTGGCAGTGCTCCTAAGTGCGTTCATATTCTTCCGCATGAAAAAGGATAAATCAAAATATTTTGTGAGTATGGTCGTGCTGATCAGCTGCGTTTTCCTGTTTTCAGTGCGTATGCACGAGAGGTATCTTTTCCCGGCTATTGTACTGATGCTGGCGGCCTTTCTTTACCACCCGACGAAGGAATTCTTTTACGCGTTTGTAGGTTTTTCTGTCGTGCAGTTTATCAATACCTTCCATGTATATTATACGTTTATGGAGCTCGGTACGACGGGGCCGGAAGGGTATATCATGGGGGCGACAGCCGTATTGACGATCTTCTATTTCGGATATGTGCTCTATGGGATTTTCCGTAAAGGAGACGTGGTCTTTGAGCCGAATATCGATACGGGGAAAGATTTCCGCAAGAAGAAAAAAGCGAGATACGCGGAGGCAAACGCGAGAGCGGCAAAGAAAAAGGAAAAATTCCATTTTACGATAACTCCGTCCAAGCCGTTAGAGAAGATCGGACGTGTCGACCTGATCGTCTTGTTTGCCATAATGCTCGTGTACTCGTGTTTTGCCCTGTATGACCTGGGCGATATGAGCGCGCCGGAATCTGGCTGGGAGTCGTTCCAGAACGGCACCCAGATCGTGCTCGATTTTGGGGAAACGAAGTCAGTTACCAATATGTACAGTTATCCGGGGTGTTTTGAAGACCGCAAGTTTACGGTTGAGACATCAAATGACGGCGTGACTTACGAAAATAAAGGTGTTGCCGATATCGGCAGCGTGTTCCGCTGGAACGATGTCAAGCTTTCGAATGACGGCGGTGAGAACTCTGAAAAGTGGGATTTTAATTTACAGACAAGATGGCTGCGTCTCACGTCGCTGGATAATGATTCCATCGTGAAGGAGTTATTATTTAAGGACGGAGACGGGAACGAGATCGTACCGGCCAATGCGTCGGAGTACGAGGAGCTATTTGATGAGCAGGACGAATTTGACCCGGAAATGGGATTCCGGAGTGGAACGTATTTTGATGAGATCTATCACGGCAGGACCGCGTACGAGATGATCCACGAGTACCGTTCTTACGAGAATACGCATCCGCCGCTCGGAAAATTCTTTATTTCCCTCGGTGTCCGGGTGTTCGGCATGACGCCGTTTGGCTGGCGGATCGTCGGCACGCTGTTTGGGATCGGGATGCTTCCGTTTATGTACATGTTCGGGAAGAGGCTCTTTGGCAAGACATGGCTGGCGGGTATCGTGACGACGTTGTTTGCCTTTGACTTCATGCACTTTACCCAGACGAGGATCGCGACGATCGACGTGTACGGAACATTTTTCATTATCGCCATGTTTTACTTTATGCTGCGGTATTCGCAGACGAGTTTTTATGATACAGATTTTAAAAAGACGCTCATTCCACTGGGCCTGAGCGGACTGATGATGGGACTCGGCTGCGCGAGCAAATGGACGGCGATCTACGCCGGAGCCGGACTCGGTGTTTATTTCTTCGCTATCATGTTCCGCCGGTACATGGAGTTCCGTCTGGCGCAGAAAAATCCGAACGGAGAGACGGCGGGGATTTCCCACAGCCATATCATTGATGGATTTCAGCCTCTGCTCATAAAAACACTGGTTGCGTGCGTCGTATTTTTTATCGTCATACCGGGACTGATCTATCTGCTTTCCTATATCCCGTTCCAGGGGGATACGCCGAAGATGGGATTGTGGGAGCGTATGATCGCCAACCAGACGGGGATGTACAGCTACCATTCCCAGCTTGATGCCACGCATCCGTATTCCTCGATCTGGTATGAGTGGCCCACGATGATCCGTCCGGTCTTTTATTACAGCAATACTGTGGCAAATGATCTGCGAGAGGGGATCAGCGCGTTTGGAAATCCACTCGTGTGGTGGGCTGGCATTTTTGCCTTTGCGTATATGATCTACCGCATTTTCGCGAAGAGTGACCGCACGGCCTGCTTCCTGTCGTTCGCCTATCTCGTGCAGTATCTCCCGTGGATGCTGGTCAGCCGGTGTACGTTTGCCTACCATTACTTCCCGAGTGTTCCGTTTGTGACGCTGATGGTCGTTTACAGCCTGTATTGCTTTATCGGCGATGATAAGAAGAAACGCATCTTTGCCTTTGCCTATTGCGGGGCGGCGGTTGCCCTTTTCGTGATGTTCTATCCGGTGCTGTCGGGACAGCCGGTTGCGCTGGAATATGTAACAAATGGATTGAAATGGCTGAGCGGCTGGGTATTAGTCCTATAAAATGATCGTGCGTAATGGGACTGCGGGATATTGCCAGAAGGGAATGAGGATATGAGAGAAGTGAAAAAAATGCTGCGGGATCTGAGCCGGGGCGTGAATGTAGAGAAAAACCTTTCACGATACGCGGACACGTTTGTGGATACCTGTTACCATGAAGCAGTACTGAAACTCACCTTTTCCGCGTACCTGCTGTATGAGCAGAAAGCGGATGACGAGGAAGGTATGTGGGATTTTCCGGATGCGGTGAAGTGGTTCGGGGAGACAGAGTCGCTGCTGCGGCGTCTGCTGGAACTGGCAGACGAGCCGTACAGCGCGGAGGCTTATGGCGAACTGGCGGAGCGGGCCAAAATGATGCACGGACAGATCAAGGCTGTGATGGAAGTTTATACGTCCTATGTGGACTGCCTGAACTGTTATATCTATGTGCTCGATCGTATGAGGTTCCGCTATGAAGAAGAGGCCGTGCAGCAGCGGCAGATGAATGACATCAATGAAGATCAGTTTATCCATCATCTGATGTGTTTTCTGTTTGAGCCGGATGAAACGTCAGTCCGGGCAGAACGGATGCGGGATGTCATTCGTGAAATCCCGGTTTATATGACGAAAAATAAACTTTTTTCGCACATAACCCAGACACTTTCCACTTACGTGGGCAGTGAGAGGATATCGCTGGAGCGGTATTTATACATCCTTCGTTCCGTTTCGATGCTGAACCGGCCGGATGAGAGCGTAATTTCAGAAAATCATCTCGGGTCATGGATCAGACAGCTTTTTCATACGGATTTTTCGACATTGGACAAAGATGGATGGATGGAAATACAGAACAGGTTGGAGGAAGAGATAGAATGGCTGCAGACGGCAACGGATTTATATGCCCAGCTGCAGGAAATCGTAAATGAAGTTTGCGCGCTGTGCCTGATCGGGCGGCATACGCAGAAGGAAACGGATGTTTACGCGGATTGCATGGAGATTTTGCGCGATGTGGCACAAGGCAGCTTTCCAGAGGAAAAACTGGAAGGTTTGGAGGGGAAGATCGAACACTATGTCGAGATTTCTTACTATTTGAGTTCATCCCTGCCTGAGATAAAAAATGTGAGCCCGGACGGTGGCGGAAGCGCTGCTTCCGTTATGGATTACGATGAGTTTGTCATGATATCGGATCTTTTGTCGGATAGTCTGTTTATTGATCTGCAGAGGGAGGAAGGCGAGGGAGAGATCCTCGATGAGAAGATGGTAAACGAGGCAGCCAGGCAGTTTACGGATCAGCTCTCGCAGTTATTCGCCGAGGTACCAAAAGAAGTAAAACGATCCGTCATGTCCCTGCTTCTGGCGGAACTTCCGCCAATCTTCCAAAATGCCGAAGAGTTCATGACGTATGCGACTACGAATCTATTCGGGTGCCAGAATATAGCGGAACGGAAAGCGGCTGTGTCATCACTGGCTCATCTGATGGCGGAGGAAGAATTGTTTGATATGGATTGGAGCGATCCGGATGATTTATTGGTATGACCATCTTTACACGGATGAGGCTGTGCGCAGGAAGGAACCAGATTATAAAAAAGCGGTAGAGGATAAAGTAAAGAAGAGCATTCCCGGGAAGATATTTTCTAAGAAGATGCTCCCCTCGAAGCATTTTTATCTTCTTGTACTTGCCAATAATCAGGAAAATTTGTTTGAAATTGTGAATACGAACCAGATGTTTTTCCGATATTATGAGTATACGGACGTATATGTCGTGGGTATCGCGAAAAACTATGATGGTGCGGTGGAAATTTTGCGGCGCATAATGACGGAGGGGTACGGAGCCGATCAGGCGTTTGACCCACGGGCCGTTTTTACGAGAAATCGGTTTTTCCCGAACTGATCATGCGGCGGCGGATACCCGGAGGTGGTTGTATTTGACAGTATTGCTCGCTATATTAAAGGTGATCGGAATCATTTTGCTCGTCCTGTTGGGCCTGCTTGTCTGCGTCTGCGCAGCGCTGCTGTTCATCCCGGTCCGGTATTCGGCACAATTTGTGGCTGACGGTTCGGTTTCTTTCGGATTTACGGCGTCCTGGTGTCTGCGCATCGTGAAATTGCAAAAGAGGATGTCAGAACAGGATATTCATTTGTCTTTGTTCGGATGGAAGATCGGGAAAAATAAAAAGAGAAATAAAAGGAAGAAGGAAAAAAATACAGAGCAGGGGCGTCCAGGCAGCCCGGATGTTTCGGAAGAGCCTGCCGAAGCATCCGAAGACAGCGGGGCGCGGGCGGATCAAAATGAAGATCAAAAATATGAAGAGCAGATGAAGACAGGTAAAACAGCCAAATCGGGGAAAAAATCCTTTTTTAAGAAAAAAAGCTTTTCTTTTGACGGGATATCCAGTATAATAACGTTTATCAGAGATGGCGATAATAAGAAAGGGATGCAGAAGATCAAAAAGGAACTGCTCTTTTTATTTCGCTATCTGAAACCTTCGTATGTCCGGGGGCATTTGTATTTTGGAACGGGGGATCCGTGTACGACGGGATGGGCGCTCGGCCTGATCAGCCTGCTGCCAGCGGCCTATACGGAAGGAATCGACATTGTCCCGGATTTTCTGCAAAAGAAGCTGGACGCGGAAATATATGCAAAAGGAAAGGTTCATTTCTTTTACTTTCTCCGTATGTTAGTCAGAGGATATATGGACGCCGATATAAAGACTTTGATTTCAAAAGTATTGAATTTTGAATAAAGATAGAAAGAGAGGTATGCTTCATGAGTGATAATAGTTTTAACAGTACAGTAGAGTCTCTGTTCAAAGGGATGGACAGTTTCATCACGACGAAAACCGTCATCGGCGACGCGGTGCGTTTTGAGGATGGAACGATCGTGCTCCCGCTCGTCGATGTGAGTTTCGGCGTGGCCGCAGGTGCGTTTACCGATGAGTCCTCGAAGAAAAATAATGGCGGCGGCGGTATGGGGGGAAAGATCCAGCCAAGCGCGGTGCTCGTCATCAAAGACGGAAATTCGAAGCTTGTCAATGTGAAAAATCAGGACGGGATCACAAAAATACTGGATATGGTGCCGGAGTTTGTAGATAAGTTTAAGAAAAAAGATGACGAAGAAGAGAAAAAAACAAAAGAAAAATAAAAAATATTCTTGCATTCTACGGATGAATTTGGTAAAATAGTCATGTTGTGTGTATAGATGATTAACATAGACTGATAAAAGGAGGTGCTTTTCGTGGCTAAGTGTGCAATTTGTGATAAAAGCGTACATTTCGGTAATGCTGTCAGTCACTCACATAGAAGAAGCAATAAAATGTGGAAACCGAACCTGAAATCGGTAAGAGTGAAAGTGAACGGTGGTACAAAAAAGATGTATGTTTGTACTTCCTGCCTTCGTTCGGGAAAAGTGGAACGCGCCTAAGGCTAAGGCCTAGCTGAAAGACGTAGGCCTTTAAGTTTGCCGGAGGCAAACTTGCTCCGCGCAAGGAGAGCGAAAAGATTATAAAATATCTTCCGTCCTGTTTTTGCAGGGGGGGAGATTTTTTTTTGCTGTTTTGCTTTAGCAGGAGGTGAAGAGGTTGTATCCGATCACGAGGCAGAGGATGATTATGATGATGGCGAGGAAGCCGTTTGTTATGAATAGCATGATGGTCATGCCGATGCCGAGCCAGAATAAGATGAAGCCTAAGAGTCGTTTCATGCTCCGTCGCCGCCTTTCTTTGTTTGAGGAATGGGAGAATCTTATTTTATTTTATGCGGATGATGTATAAATGTGACTGTTTTCAGGAATCGTATGAACATGTATACTATTTATAGGGAAAGTTGACTAGCATAAAAATGGGATTTGCTTTTTCTGCCAGATTGAGGTAAAATAAGAGTAGTTTTTTTGGGTGATGAATAGATTGGAGGGTCATTATGAGAGGGCAGTTGGACAATGATATGGGGAAGGTTTTAGTAGATGGGCATGTGCTGGCGAAGTATGCCGGGTCGGCGGCGGTCGAATGTTTCGGCGTGGTCGGGATGGCGTCCGTGAATATGAAGGACGGGATCGTACAGCTTTTGAAACGGGATAATATCCGGCACGGGGTTGAGGTCAGGATCGAGAATAATACCCTTTATATTGCCATGCACATCATTGTCGCTTATGGTGTGAGCATTATGACGGTGGCGGAAAACCTGGTAGATAATGTTAAATACAGGGTAGAGGAATTTACCGGGATGGAAGTTGGGAAAATAGTCATATGTGTAGAGGACGTCAAAGTGGTAAATTAGTGTGATTTTGGAGGAAAA
Source organism: uncultured Eubacterium sp. (assembly GCA_910583555.1). Taxonomy (GTDB): domain Bacteria; phylum Bacillota; class Clostridia; order Lachnospirales; family Lachnospiraceae; genus Eubacterium_F. The sequence goes on along the minus strand of CAJTXO010000015.1, from coordinate 28,075 downwards.
TATAGTGACAGTGAAGACGATGGATGCGCTGCTTGTAAAGAAATGTTTTCTTTCAGGCGCTGCGGCGATTCAGGCAAAAAAAGAATATATCAACGAATTAAATGTATTTCCGGTCCCTGATGGGGATACGGGGACGAATATGACGATGACGATCCAATCGGCGGCAAATGAAGTGGCGGCCCTTGAAAACCCGAAGATGGAAGATATCTGTAAGGCGATCTCCGGCGGGTCGCTGCGCGGGGCGAGGGGGAACTCGGGCGTTATTCTTTCCCAGCTTTTGCGCGGGTTTACGAAAGTGATCAAAAAATCGGATGAGATCCATGTGAACACGCTTGTCCAGGGGTTTGAGAAGGCAGTCGATTCTGCCTATAAAGCCGTGATGAAGCCAAAAGAGGGGACGATCCTCACCGTGGCGAAGGGCGGGGCGGTCAAGGCGGCTAAGATCGCGAAGGAATGTGACGACCTGGTTGCGTTTGCTGACAAGGTGATCGAGGAAATGCGCCGGGTGCTGAACCAGACGCCGGAAATGCTTCCGGTACTAAAGGAGGCGGGCGTGGTTGATTCCGGCGGCGAGGGGCTCGTGACAATCCTCGAAGGAATGCGCGATGCCCTTATGGGAAAAGAGATCGATTATGAACAGGTGGTACAGAAGCCATCGGAAAAGCCAGCGGAAGGTTCCGCCGAAGTACGGGGCGCTTCTGCCGGAGGGCTCAGCACGGAAGACATCCGGTTTGGTTATTGTACGGAATTTATCATCCAGCTCGAACGGGGATTTTCTTCTGATGACGAGTCGGAGATGAAAAAATATCTGCAGGGGATCGGAGATTCGATCGTGTGCGTAGCCGATGAGGATATTGTAAAGATCCATGTCCACACAAATGACCCGGGTCTGGCGATCCAGAAGGGACTTTCATACGGGGAACTGTCGCGGATGAAGATCGACAACATGCGGGAAGAACACAATGAGCGCGTGATCCTCTCCTCACAGAGCCAGCCGGACAAAACGGGACAGACAGAGAGCGCGCCGCGGAAGGAGAAGGCGGAGCAGCCGCGGAAAGAGGCCGGTTTTATAAGCGTTTCCGCCGGAGACGGGCTGAGTACGATCTTTCGGGAGCTCGGCGTGGACGTCGTGATCGAAGGCGGACAGACGATGAATCCGAGCACGGAAGATATATTGGAGGCGGTTTCTCAGGTAAACGCGGATACGGTCTATGTATTTCCGAACAATTCCAATATCATACTGGCGGCAAACCAAGCAAAAGCGCTGACGGAAGATAAGGATATCCGGGTGATCCCGACGAAAAATATCCCGCAGGGGATCAACGCCATGATCCATTATATGGATGGGAGCAGTGCCGAAGAAAATGAGCAGTCGATGACCGAGGCGATCGGACAGATCAAGAGCGGCCAGGTGACGTATGCGGTGCGCGATACGTCCATTGACGGAAAAGAGATCAAGCAGGGCGATATCATGGGACTGAGCGACAAGACGATCGAGGCAGTCGGCCATGATATCAAAGAGACGACGGTTGAGCTCGTCCGGCAGCTGATGGAGGAAGAGACGGAGTTAGTGACGTTGTATTACGGGAAGGATGTCTCGGAAGAAGAGGCCGACGGGATCGCAGAAGCGGTGTCCGGAATCAGGGAAGACATTGAAGTAGAGGTAGAGTTCGGCGGGCAGCCGATTTATTATTACTTTATATCATTGGAGTGAGCGGGCGGCCGTGGTGAATGCCACGGCTTTTGCCGTTTATGGAAAGCATGGTGCGCACGGCGTGCGCGGAAAAGAGGTAAGTTGTGGATAAACTTGTATTGATCGACGGAAACAGTATTGTAAACCGGGCGTTTTACGGGGTGCCTGACCTGACAAATAAGGAAGGACTCCATACAAATGCCATTTACGGGTTTTTAAATATTCTCATCAAAGTGATCGAAGAAGAATCGCCGACACATCTGCTCGTGGCATTTGATGTCAAGGCGCCGACGTTCCGGCATGAAATGTATGAGGAGTACAAGGGGACGAGAAAGCCGATGCCGGATGATCTGCGGGAGCAGATCCCGGTGCTGAAAGAAGTGCTGTCTGCCATGAACATACAGATGAAAGAGCAGGAAGGGATCGAGGCGGATGATATTTTAGGGACGATGGCAAAAAGCGGTGAGGGGAGCGGTATGGATGTGTGCGTCGTGTCCGGCGACCGGGATCTCTTACAGCTGGCGACGGACAAGATCAAAATCAGGATCCCCAAGACAAAGGGTGGGAAGACGATCGTAGAAGACTATTACCGCCCGCAGGTCATTGAAAAATTCGGGGTGACGCCGGAACAGATCGTGGATCTGAAAGGGCTGATGGGAGATTCTTCTGATAATATCCCGGGTGTTCCGGGCGTCGGTGAGAAGACGGCCGTGAAAATATTGACGCTGTTCGGTACAGTCGAACAGGCAATCGAGCACGTAGACGACATTACGCCAAACCGGGCCAGAGAGGCTGTGAAAAATAATACGAAGCTCGCCCTGTTAAGTAAGAAACTGGCGGCGATCAAAACGGACTGCAAGCTGGGCGTGAAAATGGATGACTGCCAGATCAGTAATATCTTTACGGAAGAAGCGTATGCCGTCATCCAGCGGCTGGAGTTTAAATCGATGATGGCGCGGTTTCAGAGTGATACCGGAGCGAACCTGTCGCTGGAAAAGAAGTTTCATATCGTGAAGAAAAAACAAGAGTTCACGGCGCTTTTTGGAACCTGTAAAAAGGGATCGGCTGTTTCGCTCAAGATCATTGCGAAATCCAAAGCGGAGCAGGGGCAGGAGCCAGACGGACAGCTGTCGCTGTTTTCGCAGGACGAGGAGTGCATGGCGGCGGCAGTATTTGCCGTTTCCGGGGAAGAAGTCCTCTATTGTCCGGCGCGTGTCATCACGGAGGCGGATGTCAGGGAGCAGCTTGCCCTTCTCAAAGAAAAAGGCGTTATTTTTGTGACGAATGATCTGAAGAGCCAGCTGGAATACATGCCGGAAATCGACGCGGGACAGGCATTTGATACCGGACTGGCGGCCTATCTCGCCAATCCCATCCAAAAAGGTTTTTTAGAAGAGGATCTGGCACTGGAATATGCGGGATTGACGATGCCGCCGTACCAGCAGATGTTTGGCAAAAAGAGTTTTTATGAGGCGAGCCGGGAAGCGCCGGATGATTTTGCCAGATATGCGTGCTATTGCGTACTTACGTCCTTTCTGGCCCACAAGCCGCTGGAGCGGAAGCTGAAACAAATGAAATCGTATGAATTGTTTACGGAGATCGAAATGCCGCTCGTATTCACGCTGTACCGGATGGAGCGGGAGGGGATTGCCGTAAAACGGGAAGCGCTCCGGGAGTATGGAGAAAAGCTCGGTGAGAGGATCGACGTATTACAGAAAGAGATCTATGAAATGGCCGGGGAGGAGTTCAATATCAATTCGCCCAAACAGCTCGGCGTCATCTTGTTTGAAAAGTTGCGGATGCCATATGGAAAGAAGACGAAAACCGGCTATTCGACATCCGCGGAAGTACTGGAAAAGCTGCGGTTTGAGAGCCCGATCGTCGAGATGATCCTCGAGTACCGCCAGCTGACCAAACTAAAATCAACGTATGCGGACGGTTTGTCGGCCGATATTGACCTGGATGGCCGGATCCGCTCTACGTTTAACCAGACGATCACCGCGACCGGACGGCTCAGCAGCACCGAGCCGAACCTGCAGAACATACCGATCCGCATGGAACTGGGGCGCCAGATCCGCAAGGTGTTTGTGCCAAGAGAGGGTTTCGTGTTTCTGGACGCGGATTACTCGCAGATCGAACTGCGCGTGCTCGCCCACATGTCCGGGGATGAGAGGCTGATCGAGGCGTATCGTGAAAATGCGGATGTCCACCGAACGACAGCAGCGCTCGTCTTCCATGTTCCCTATGAAGAGGTGACGGAGCTGCAGCGGAGGAACGCGAAGGCCGTCAATTTCGGGATCGTCTATGGTATTAGCGGATTCGGCCTTTCGAGGGACTTAAACATAACGCGCAAACAGGCAGAACAGTACATTGCCGATTATTTTGAGACGTACCCGGATGTAAAGGCATATATGGATTCTCTCGTGGAAATGGGAAAGAAGAAGGGGTATGTGACGTCCATGTTTGGCAGGCGCCGTCCGATCCCGGAACTGGAGTCCAAAAATTTCATGCAGCGGCAGTTCGGGGAGCGGATCGCGATGAACTCCCCGATCCAGGGAACAGCGGCGGATATAATCAAGATCGCGATGATCCATGTGGATGAAAAGCTGCGCGAGAGGAAACTGGCTTCGCGGCTTATCCTGCAGATTCACGATGAACTGCTGATCGAGACGAGGGAGGACGAGATCGAAGAAGTGAAGCAGATTTTGGAGCATGAAATGGTGGCGGCTGCCGATCTTAAAGTTCCGCTCATCGCGGAGGTAAAGCAGGGCGGGAGCTGGTACGAAGCGAAGTGATGCGTAATGTGCGGCGAAGGCATGTTTGATGTGTGATCCGTGCAGGGCATGCGGGAATGGAGGAACGAGTATGGTGATCGGGATGGCCGGCGGGGTCGGGAGCGGAAAGTCTACGGTGCTTTCTATCATGGAACAGGAATATCCGGTGCAGATCTGCATGGCGGATGAGCTGGGGCATGCGGCGCTCGAACAGGGAACGGAGGCGTATGTGGCGGTCGTCGCCGCCTTTGGGGAAGAAATCCTGCGCGGCGACGGGCGGGTTGACCGGAATGTGCTTTCCGACATTGTTTATCGGGACGGAGAAAAGCTTTCTGTCCTCAACGGGATCATCCATCCATATGTGAAGAAGGAGATACGCAGACAGATCGATCAATGTCCGCCCGGCCGTCTCTTTGTACTCGAGACGGCGATCCTGTTTGAATCGGGGTGCGACGAACTGTGCGATGAGGTCTGGGGTGTGATCACCGAGGATGAGATCCGCGTCCGGCGGCTCATGGAGTCGAGGGGGTACACGCGGGAAAAAGCGGAATCTATCATGAAAAAACAAATGGGAAACGGCGAGCTGGCGAAACGGTGCCAGCGCCTGATCGTCAACGACGGGGACCGGGAGGAACTGCGGCGGCAGATCAGTACATATACGAATGAGGTCGTTGCAATTCTTTCGAAGGTATGGTAAAATAAGTGCTGCCGCAACTAGAAAATGTTATGAAATTTTACATGTGACGATAGGGACATGTGACGCTGGGGATGAGGTCTGATTATGAGAAAGAAGAGAGAAGATTACGTATTTGGATTGGATATTGGCACACGGAGTATCGTCGGTACGCTTGGTTACCGTGTCGGAACGGACCGGTTTGTCGTGGTGGCACAGGTTTCCATTGAGCATAAGACGCGCGCCGTGATCGATGGCCAGATCCACGATATACCGACTGTGACAAAGACGATCGCCGAGGTGAAGGCGCGTCTGGAGTCCATGACGGGAGCAACGCTGTCAGATGTCAGTATTGCGGCGGCCGGCCGCGTGCTAAAGACGAAAAATATTTATGTTGAATATGAGATGCCATCCGAATCGCGGGTGACGAAAGAACACATCTTTTCGCTGGATAATATTGCCGTCGAAAAGGCGTATGATGAAGTGCGCAACGAAGGGGATCACAAAGACAAGCGTTTTTACTGTGTCGGCTATTCTCCGGTCAAGTACTATCTGAACGGATATCCGATGGAAATGATCGAACAGCACATGGCCTCGTCGATCGGCGTGGAAATGATCACTACGTTTTTGCCGGATGAGGTCGTTGAGGGGTTGTACTCGGCCGTGGAAGACGCGGGACTGCGCGTGGCGAGCCTGACACTCGAGCCGATCGCGGCGATCAATCTGGCGATCCCGGACCGGTTCCGCCTGCTGAATATTGCGCTGGTAGATGTCGGAGCGGGGACTTCGGATATTTCCATCGTCAAAGACGGGAGTATCATCGCTTTTGGTATGATCCCGCTTGCCGGAGACGAGATCACGGAAGCGATTGCCAAAAAATACCTCGTCGATTTTGAGACGGCGGAGGAGATCAAAAAGACGACCGCGAAAGGGAAATCATCGTCGTTTAAAAACGTGATGGGAGAATCGTACCGGCTCAAGAGCGACGAGGTGATGGAAGTCGTAGATGAGGCTATTGAGACGATCGTCGATCAGGTGGCTGGGAAAGTCATGGAGCTCAATGGCGGAAAATCGGTGAGTGCGGTCTTTGTCGTGGGGGGCGGCGGGAAAATGCCGGGCTTTACGGCGAAAATGGCAGAGAAGCTGGAATTGCCGGAAAACCGGGTGGCCATCCGCGGGGCGGAAGTGCTGCAGCAGATTGATTTTTCGGCGACCGGCATTAAAAAGGATTCGACACTCGTGACGCCAATCGGTATCTGCATGGAGTACTACGAGCAAAAGAGTAATTTTATCTACGTCCGTGTGAATGAGGAGCGGGTGAAAATATATGATAATGGAAAGGCGACGGTTCTCGACGCGTGTATCCATGCCGGATTTTCGCAGGAGAGCCTGTTCCCGTCACGCGGGAAAGGTCTTTTCTATACAGTGAACGGGAGAAAAAGGGAAGTGAAGGGACGGATGGGCGAAGCCGCGGAAGTCCGCCTGAATGGAAAGGAAACTAATCTCAATGAACTGATCAAAGATGAGGATGAAATTTATATCCGGCCCGCCACGAAGGGGGAAGATGCTTTGCTGACGATCGGAAAGGTTCCGGAGTTCAAGAAGGAACTTTCCTTTACACTGTTTGGCAGACGGGTCACGTGCCCGAAGCGCGCCGAGGTAAATGGGGAATTGCGCTCGGCGGAATACGAACTCCATGACGGGGACGAGGTGACCGTGCACGATTTTTACTCTGTGGCACAGCTTCTTGAATTTATGGGAATGGAGCAGGAGGAACGCGTGCTTGTCGATGGCGAGGAAGTGGATGTTCGGACAAAATTGAAGGAGGGGGCGAAAGTGGAACGGATCCCTGAGAAAAAACCGGAAGTCAAGCCGGTGGTGGAAAATGTCCTCTCTGATCTGAGTGATCTCACACAGCCGTCGGGACAGGATCCGTTACTGGCGCCAGTCCGGCCGTTACCGGCATGGGCCAGTGACCTGCCGATCAGTAACCCGGCTGTAAGACCATACCAGGCAGCGCCGCAGGCGACAGCATCGTACGCCGCGCCCGTTATGCCGGCGCCGTCACCAATACCGCCGGTTTCAGGTTTTTCGACACCAACGGCATCTCAGGCATCCATGATACCTTCGGTATCATCGACACCTCCGGTATCGTCGACACCTTCGGCGTCGGGCAGCCTGTCGGGTTTTTCGGGTTCTTCGTCGGGAAGGGAACGGAGCATAGAAGTAAAAGTGAATGGAAAAAAAGTGAAATTATTGTCCAAAGCAAATCATATGTTTGTCGATGTGTTTGACGTCTATCCGTTCGATCTGACAAAGGCGGGCGGGAACCGCATGGTTTGCCGTGTTAATGGCATGGAGGTCCGGGATTTTACGAAACCGGTTTTTGAAAACGATGAAATAGATCTTTACTGGGAAAAGTGAGGCAGTTTAAAATGAAACTTTACAGCATTGCGAGCGGGAGCAGCGGAAACAGCATTTTTGTCGGCTCCGGCAGTACGGGGCGGGGGATACTGATCGATACGGGGATCAGTAAGAAACGGATCGAGGACGGACTGGCGATGGAACATATGTCGTTTGAAGATGTGGATGGCATATTTATCACGCATGAGCACTCGGATCATATTAGTGGATTGGGGCCGGTTTTGAGGAAATACAGGATCCCGGTGTACGCGACGGAGCGGACGATCGGATACATACTGGAAAACGGAAAATGTGGGAAAGTGGAGAACGAACTGTTCCAGTGTGTGGAACCGGATGTACCGGTTTCGGTGGGAGGCATGGAAGTGATGCCGTTTTCGGTGTCCCATGACGCGGCAGACCCGGTCTGTTACACCGTCCGGGAAGGACGGAATAAAGTGGCGGTAGCCACGGATATGGGCGAGTATACGGATTATACATTTTCCCATTTGGAGGATTGTGACGGCATCCTGCTCGAAGCGAATCATGACATCAACATGCTCCAGGCCGGACACTATCCGTATTATTTAAAACTGCGAATTTTGGGGAAAGAGGGTCATTTATCGAACGATGCCTGCGGAAGAATGCTCCGCCGGCTGATCCATTTGAAGGTGAAACATATTCTGCTGGGGCATTTGAGTAAGGAAAACAATTATCCGGAGCTCGCTTACGAAACCGTGAAATATGAATTGGAACAGGAGAGCGGTTTTGGGAAGGACAGCGGGGTATTTCTCGGAGTCGCGGGCCGGCAGGCGCCGACAGCGCCGGTTTACGTCTCCGCATAAAAAGGCATGAGGGGAAAGAAGAGAGGTTGACGATGAAAAAAACAATCATTACCGTGGTGGGAAAAGATAGTGTGGGGATTATTGCAAAAGTGTGTACGTATCTTTCAGACAATGGGATCAATATTCTTGATATTTCCCAAACGATCGTAGATGGCTATTTCAATATGATGATGATCGCGAATACAGATATGTCGCCGAAAAACTTCGAGGAAATTTCCAGGGAGTTAGAGGAGCTGGGAAAAGAGATCCACTGTATCATCCGGGCACAGCGGGAAGAAATTTTTGATATGATGCACCGGATCTGACTATTGAAATTCACTGGTGGAAGGAATCAATTGGCATGAGAGGTGTCTCAGGAACTGTGGTTAGCTCAGGGATTTACCCGGCACGAATTATGTAGGAGGATGGAATCGTAACATGATCAATATAAATGAAGTCATCGAAACAAATAAGATGATCGATGAGGAGAATCTGGATGTCCGTACGATCACGATGGGGATCAGTCTGCTGGATTGTGTGGACAGCGATCTCGGGCGTCTTTGTCAGAATATTTCGGATAAAATTGTCCGCATGGCGCAAAATTTAGTGGCAGTTGGGGAAGAAATAAGCAGGGAGTACGGAATCCCGATCGTGAATAAGCGGATTTCGATCACGCCGGTTTCATTGGTCGGCGGTTCCGCCTGCCAGTCGCCGGATGATTTCGTGGAAATCGCGAAGGCGCTTGACAGTGCGGCGAAACAGGTCGGAGTCAATTTTATCGGCGGGTATACGGCGCTCGTGTCAAAGAAGATGACCGAAGCCGACCGCGATCTGATCTGTTCCATCCCGAAAGCGCTCGCCTGCACCGAACGCGTATGCAGTTCGGTCAATGTCGGTTCGACGAAGACGGGTCTTGACATGGACGCGATACGCCTAATGGGCAAGATCGTAAAGGAGACGGCGGTACTTACGAAAGAAAACGATTCGCTCGGATGCGCGAAGCTCGTCGTGTTCTGCAACGCGCCGGACGATAATCCGTTTATGGCAGGGGCGTTCCACGGGGTAACAGAGGGGGACGCTATCATCAATGTGGGAGTCAGCGGGCCGGGAGTCGTGAAGACGGCGCTCGAAAAGGTGAAGGATCAAGACTTTGGGAAAGTGTGCGAGACGATCAAGAAGACGGCGTTTAAAATTACGCGCGTCGGGCAGCTTGTGGCGTATGAAGCGTCAAAGAGGCTCGGTGTCCCGTTCGGGATCATCGATCTGTCGCTGGCGCCGACGCCTGCCGTGGGCGACAGCATCGCGGAAATTTTTGAGGTGCTGGGACTTGAGAGGGCCGGCGCGCCGGGGACGACGGCGGCGCTTGCGATGTTGAACGATCAGGTGAAAAAGGGCGGTGTAATGGCATCTTCTTATGTAGGAGGCTTGAGCGGCGCGTTTATTCCGGTCAGCGAGGATCAGGGAATGATCGACGCGGTATCCGAAGGAGCGCTCACGCTGGAAAAACTGGAGGCGATGACGTGTGTCTGCTCGGTCGGCCTCGATATGATCGCGATACCGGGCGATACGAAGGAGACGACGATCGCTGGTATTATCGCGGACGAGATGGCGATCGGTATGGTCAACCAGAAGACGACAGCAGTAAGGATCATACCCGTTCAGGGGAAAGGCGTGGGAGAGAAGGCAGAATTTGGCGGTCTTCTGGGCTATGCGCCGATCATGCCGGTAAATGGATTTGGCTGTGACGGCTTTGTAAATCGCCAGGGGCGGATCCCCGCACCGATCCACAGCTTTAAAAATTAGTTGAAAGGGAAGAAAGGAAGACACGATGCTGGAAGCAATTGACTACAAAAAGATTTTTACTTATTTTGAGGAAATTTCGAATGTACCGAGAGGTTCTTACCACAATGAAAAGATAAGCGAGTATCTCGTTCAATTTGCGAAAGATCATGGGTTTTCTTACCGGGTGGATGATGCCCGGAATGTCATCATCAAAAAGCCGGCGTGCGGGAACACGAAAAGCCGGGACGCTGTTATGCTCCAAGGGCATATGGATATGGTCTGTGTGAGTGAAGGCGTTTCCCACGATTTTCAAAATGAGGGACTATCGCTTCGCATCGACGGGGATTTTATTTCCGCGGAAGGGACGACACTCGGCGGCGACGATGGGATCGCGCTTGCGTACATGCTGGCGCTGCTCGACGGGGACAGTTACACGCATCCGCCGATCGAAGCGGTATTTACCGTCGATGAGGAGGTCGGTATGCACGGCGCTACGGCGCTTGATGTTTCGGATCTCGAGGCAAAGACGCTGATCAATCTCGACAATGAAAAGGAAGGGCAGCTGCTCGTCAGCTGTGCCGGCGGCGCGAGGGCGCTCGTGGAATTTGATGGTTTCAGAGAAAAGAGAAACGGAATGTTTCTCGAGGTGTCCGTGAGTGGACTTGCGGGCGGGCATTCCGGCACGGAAATCGACAAACATCCGCTGAATGCCTCCATCCTGTTAGGAAGGCTTTTGGCGGATGCTTATGAGACATATCCGTTTTTACTCAGTTCCTTTTTGGGCGGGGATAAGGACAATGTCATAACGAACGAGGCAACGGCGTATCTCTACTGTGAGGAAAAGGCGGAGGAACTGGCAGCGCACCTGTCGGAACTTGCCGCCGTACTGACGAAAGAACTTTGTTCCCAGGAACCGGACATGTCGGTCGTTGTTATCGAACCAGAGACAAAAGATGAGTTTTGTTTTGACTGCGCGTTTACGGAAACCGTGCTGCATTTTTTGAGCTTGACGATCACCGGTGTCCAGGTATATTCGCGCGATATTCCGGGCATGGTCGAGAGTTCGCTGAATATGGGAGTGGCACAGACGGATGAGTCGGGGATCACACTCGGATTCGCGTTGAGGAGCCAGAAAAAAAGTTATAAAATGTATATGATCTCCCAGCTGCGCCGGCTTGCCGCCTGCGTGGCAGAAGAAGGCTGCGGGTATTCGTTCCAGACGGAGGGCGATTATCCGGAATGGGATTATAAACGGGATTCCAGACTGCGCGAACTGATGGTCCGCGAGTATCGGGAGTGTTTCGGAGAAGAGCCGGTCGTAGAGGGCATCCATGCCGGCTTAGAATGCGGTATTTTATCGGAAAAGATCCCTGGGCTTGACATTGTTTCGATTGGCCCGGATATACAGGACATACACACGGTGAGGGAGCGGATGAGCATTTCATCTGCGAAGCGGAATTTTGACTTTCTGCTCCGTGTGTTGGAGAAGTTGTAAGCAAAAGGTAAACGGAGGGAAAGTATGGAAAAATTTGAGATATTGAACCGGAAACTCGAGCATCACGGTTCGATCGTGGATTTTTATACGCTGGATGTGAAAGTTCCGAACGGGAATATAACAAAGTGGGATCATATCGAGCACAAAGGGGCTTCCGCGGTCGTTCCGGTCGATGAAGACGGAAAGATCCTGATGGTGCGCCAGTACCGGGGCGCGATCGACGACATCATGCTGGAGATCCCGGCCGGCGGCAGGGACAGCGCCGATGAGGATTTTAAGATCTGCGCGGCGAGGGAACTCGAGGAAGAAACCGGATACCGCTCGGATGACATCCACCATCTGATCGATATCAATACGGCAGCCGCTTATACGAGTGAAAAAATCGTCGTTTATTACGCGGAGCATCTGATCCCATCGAAACAAAGGCTCGATGAAAATGAATTTGTCAATATCGAGCGGTATACGATAGAAGAGATCGAAGAGATGATCTTCTCCTGTGAGATCACGGACGCAAAGACGATTGCCGGTGTTTTGGCCTATAAAAATCTGCGAAAAGACGTTTGAAAGCTGTGATTGAGAATTGAAAAGAGCCACTTGCCAAACAAGCGGCTCTGGTGTATAATTTACTTTAGAAGTGATCGGAATGGAATCTCCGATTGCCCTCAGTAGTAAGTGATTATAAGAATAAGCATCCTACACTTTGGACGGTACAGGATGCTTATTTCTTTTTATGATTGTCTATGTAAGACAGAGCCGCAAATAATACAAGCAATAATGTAAGAACTTCCCTTATACTCATAGGGCCTCACCCTCTTTCTATAGACTAGAGGGCATCCAAAAGAACTGAAGTCCCAAAAGAACTGAAGTCTCAAAAGAACTTAAGTTCTAAAAACTAAAGTCCTAAAAGAATTAAAATTCTCGGAGAAAGTCGCATCCTACTTCCTGTTCAATTATACAAACTGATTATACCATATAGAAAACAAATATTCAAGGAAAATGGACGAATAATTCATTTCCCCTGATCATATACTGGAAAGAATGCAAACCGATGACAAAACAGATTACGTTACCGGTTGGGGGAGGACGAGTCATGACTTTTTTGGAATTTATAAAGAGCCGGAGAAAAAAAGCAGTACTGTTTTTTCTTGCCGGCTTTTTTTCAGGAGGTATTTTATATTATCTGTGCCAGGAACCCGCCGGGGACGCCCTGGCGGCGTTAGAGGAAAACATGGTCTTATGGGCGGGGGAAGAGCGGGAGTTTTTTCAGGTATTCCTCTTTATCCTGTGGGAGCGCGGCAAAATATTTGCCGTCCTCTGGCTGGCCGGTTACACAAAAATATACAAGGCCTATATTTGCGCCTTCCTCATTTACACTGGCCTGCAGTCCGGTTTTCTTCTCACGTTTTTTGTCATGGTGCGCGGCACAAGAGGCATTCTCTACTGGCTCGCCACCGGATTTCCACATCAACTCATACTAGCCCCGCTCTACATATATTCCTTTTACCGCCTCTTCGAGCGGAAAAGAGAAAAACAAACGCCGGCCATACTGTTTATCACAGTATGTTTCCTAGCCGCCTGCCTCTTAGAAGCCAAATTCAACACCCCCCTTATCCAGTGGCTCTACAAAGAATGATAGAAAAATCCATCACTATTTTAAAGCGTCGTCCTAAGACGACGCTTTGTTCACAGTTTCGTAACATTAACGTAGTACAATAGACAAATGAATGATAGAATGCACATAAAAAGGCATGGGCATCCGTGCGGAAAAGAGGTAAATTTTGATAGAAGTAAAAGATTTAGTCAAACGCTATGGCAGCCGAAATGTGGTCGATCACCTGAGTTTTACTGTTGACAAGGGACAGATCGTCGGTTTCCTCGGCCCGAATGGAGCGGGAAAGTCTACGACGATGAATATGATCACCGGCTATATATCCGCTACCGAAGGTTCTGTCGTGGTAAATGGATATGATATTTATGATGAGCCGGAAAAGGCGAAAGAGAGCATTGGGTATCTTCCCGAGCAGCCGCCTCTCTATCCGGATATGAAAGTATGGGAGTATCTGGATTTCACGGCTGACCTGAAAAAAGTGAAAAAGTCGGAAAAGGAGAAAAAGATCCGCAAGGTCATGATGGATACGAAAATAAACGATGTTTCCGAACGTCTGATCAAGCATCTTTCGAAAGGATATAAGCAGCGTGTGGGACTGGCCGGCGCGATGCTCGGCGACCCGGAGATCCTCATATTGGATGAGCCGACGGTTGGTCTCGATCCGAAACAGATCATTGAGATCCGTGATCTGATCCGCGAGCTCAGTAAAAACCATACGATCCTGCTCAGTTCCCATATCATGCAGGAAGTCAGCGCTGTCTGCAACCAGATCATGATCATCAATCAGGGAAAACTGATCCTGTCAGATACGCCGGAAAACATACCGAAGCATATCGCACAGACAAATGATCTGACGCTGAAAGTAAAAGGCAATAAAGAACTGGTGAAGAGCATACTGGATCAGCTTGAACATGTCGAATTTTCCAAAGTGCTGAATACGGGTGAGGAGGGGATTTACCAGGTGGAGATTTCCAGCCTCATCGAGTTTGATATACGGGAAGACGTATTTTACCGTTTTGCAGATGCGAAGTGCCCGATTCTGGAAATGACAAATCAGGTGCCGACGCTGGAGGAAGTATTCCTGCGCCTGACCGGGGAGGGGACGAAACAGTACGGCGGCAGGCTCTCAAAAGAGGAAAAGAAGAAGGCGAGAGCGGCGCGGACAGTTTCGAAAAAAGCAGCCAAAGTTTCCTCACAGGAGGAATCCCCGGAACAAACGGCAGAGGTAAAGGAGGAAGAACAAGATGCTGGCAATTTATAAAAAAGAATTACGTTCCTATTTTACATCGATGATCGGTTGGGTATTTATCGCATTTATGCTCGTACTCGTGGGCTTGTATTTTATGGTGTATAACCTGCTGAACGGGTATACGAATTTTTCCTACGTATTTCAGGGTGTACAGATGTTTTTTGTCTTTCTGCTCGTCCCGGTTTTAACGATGCGTATCGTGGCAGAAGAGAACCGCCAGAAAACGGATCAGCTGTTATATACGGCGCCGGTTTCGATCTCAAAGATCATTATGGGGAAATATCTTGCGCTGATCACGTTGTTTGGACTGGCGATGCTCGTGGTCTGTCTGTATCCCCTCATTTTATCCGGCCTTGTCAAAGGCGTGGCAACGGGAACGGAAAGTGTGGATTTCGCGATCGCCTACGGGAGCGCCCTCGGTTTCTTCCTTCTCGGCTCGGCTTATATCGCGATCGGATTATTCATTTCGTCCCTGACGGAGAGTCAGGTGATCGCGGCGGTGGCATCGGGGGTCATTATGATCTTTACGTATTTGATGAGCAGCCTTGCCTCGCTCCTTCCGTCCGGACATACATTTTCATTCTGGTTTTTGGCGGTATTGGCCGCTGCCCTCGCGTTTGGGCTCCATATGTGGATCCATAACGGCTGGATGGCCGCCCTGATCGGCCTGATAGCGGAGATTGCGCTCACGGTCACGTTTATTCTCAATACGGAAGCTTTTGACGGAATCTTACGCAAGTCGCTGGAAGCTGTCTCCATCATCGAACGCTACGATAACTTTACGCTCGGTATTTTTGATGTGAGCGCGCTGATCTATTACCTTAGCGTGTGTTTCCTGTTCGTGTTCATCACGATACAGCGGATCCGGAAAAAGAGATGGAGCTAATAGAAGGGAAAAAACACCCAAACGGTGCGCAAATGGAGGGAAAAGATGAAGGATCTAAAAAAGAATTTTACGAGCCGTCAGTTTAAAATGGGCGGTTATCAGACGTTGGTAATGGTAATTGTGATCGTGCTTGTCATTGTGCTCAATCTCGTGGTGCACAAATTAAATATTACGGTTGATCTGAGCAGCGACCAGAAATATACGCTGACAGAAAAATCAAAAGAACTTGCCAGCGGGATCAAAGATTCGATCAAGATGTATTATATGTGCCAGGATGGCAGTGAAAATGTAATGATCGAAAAGGTTTTGGATCAGTACAACGGCCTCGGAAATATCGAGGTCATCGAAAAGGATCCGGTGATGTATCCTCAGTTTTCAAAGGAATATACCGATGAAGAGATCAACAGCAACGATGTGATCGTGGTAAATGAGACAAACGGAAAGAATAAAGTCGTGGCAAGTTCCGCCATGGTCCTCGAGGATTTTGACTATACGACGTATGCGAATACGTACACACTGGATGCGGAAGGACAGCTCACGGCGGCGCTGCAGACCGTGACGTCGGCGGCCGACGTGAAACTGTACTATACGTCCGGGCACAATGAGGCACCGTTAAATGAAAGCCTCACCGACCTTTTTACAAAATCAAACATTGAGTATGAGGAACTGAAAACAGCTTCGGCCACAGCAGTTCCAGACGATTGCGATATTTTAATGGCAAATGCGCCGCAGTATGATTTCAGCGAAGATGAGTATAAATATATTTCAGAGTATCTGGCTGGCGGCGGAAAGGCCATGCTGTTCCTCAATGCCGTTACGACGGAAAACATGACGAATTATCATAAGCTTTTGTCGGATTACGGCGTCGATGTGGCAGACGGGTATGTGATCGATGCCAAAGGGGCGCTGAATGAATCGTACCCGACGATGCTCGTCCCGCAGACCGAGGAGCATGAGATCACGGCAGATGTCGGAAAAACATTTGTCGCGGTGCCGGTGAGCAAAGGAATGACGGTTCAGAAAGACGTGCGCAGTACGCTGAGCGCCACCTCGTTATTGAAAACGACCGATACGGCTTTTTCCAGAGTGGACCGGAAATCGGAGGCGGTCACGAAGGAAGAGGGCGATGTGGACGGGCCGTTTGACATTGGTCTTGTGGTGACGGATACGTATACGGAAAAGACGGAGGGGGCAGGGAAGGCTACCGAAATCGTGGTGTTCGGTTCCAGTAATATCGCGGCGTCGGATTTTATCGCCACGAACCAATATGGAAACCGTTCGGTCATTTTGAACAGCATCTCCCATCTGTCAGGGGCGGAGACGAATACGCTCGCGATCCCCACACGAAATCTGAGTGAGGAGCAAGTATCCATCGAGGAAGGCGACCGCATATTCTTTACCGTGCTGCTCGTCGTGCTGCTTCCGCTGGCACTATTGACATTTGGTTTTGTCATTTGGTACAGAAGGAGGAAAAACTGATGGCGAAAGGGAAAAAACGGGCACTGACACTGATCGCATTGTGTGTCCTGATGGCTGCGGCAGTCTGTCTCTATGTATTTTTACCCGAAAATGAATCTGACGAAGACAAAGATGGTACGGCTGACGGGGAGACGATCGAGGTCATGAAGGTTGCCTCAGATCAGATTTCTTCCGTCAGGATCTCGGGAGAGGGCAGGGAGGAAATCTCCCTCGTCCGGGAGGGGGAAGAGTGGAGGCTTTCCGACCTGTCCAAAGCGCCGCTTGCCAAAGAAACGGTCGAGGGCCTGTTCGCGAACCTCGATCCGGTGAAGGCCACGCAGCGGCTTGATACGACCGAGCTTGCCGAATACGGGCTGGATCATCCCCAGATGATCGTGACGATCGGCACGTCGGACGGGGCAGAGCATGAACTTAAATTTGGGGAGACGGTTCCGGCCGCCGGCGGCGTTTACGGGATGGGCGGTGATGGAAATGAGATTTATACATTTGAGGATTCGCTGTTCACTTCGTTCGATATCGAGAAAAACTCGCTGATCGAGAAAGAGGAACTGGCCGAGATCAATGTAGACTATCTCACGTCCATTTCCGTTTATCAGGATGGAAAAGAAACATTTTTGGCAGAAGTCGTTTCCGACGATAAAAAGGTGGATGCCTATACGAACTGGGTCATCTCCAAACCGTATAAAAAACGTCTTGCCGGTTCGTCTACCGAGGACTGGTCTACGATGCAGGGATATTTTACGAACGTCACGTTCGGCGATCTCGTGGAGTACGGCTGCAAGGACATGGGAAAATACGGTCTCGACAAACCGTCTTCCTACGCGGAAGTAAATTATTTTGAGTTAAAAGACGGCTATGAGGTGCCGGAAGAGACAGCGTCTCCGAACAGCAGCGCCCAGACGGGCGCCAGCCAGAACAAGGCGAATACTGTGCCGGACGAGTATAAAGACGCGAAACATTACAGGCTTCTCTTTGGAAAGAAGACGGCAGACGGCGATTATTACGTTTGTATGGACGGTTCGGCACAGGTTTATACGATGACGGCGCAGAGTGTGGAAAATATACTCGGCGTGGACGCCTATACGTATATGGACCACTGTGTCTATTCAACGCTTGCCACAGATATTACCGGATACGATGTGACGATCGGGAAAAAGAAAATATCCGTTTCCCGTACGACCGAACAGGACGAGGGCGGAAATGAGAAAAATGTCTGGACGCTGAACGGAACGCGCGTCCCGGACAGCAAGGAAGAAGAGTTTCTGACACCGTATTCCAAACAGTATCTGCTCGAGTTTACGGCTGCGGCAAAAGACAGCGTAAAACCGGACAGCAAAGAGCCGGTCATGACGATCGTATTCCACGAGGAAAAGAGAGACGTTACCGTGCGCTATCTTCCGTATGACGGAACGAATTTTTACCGGGTGGACAAAGACGGGATGGACTATTTCCTCGTTGACAAGCGCTCGGTAGACGATGTGGTCACGGCGTTTGGATCGCTGCCAGAGTTGGATTTGAATCAGGGTTGATAACAGGAAAAGCCACAGAACGGAAGTTCCGTGCAGAAATGAGAGGAAGATATGAAAGAAAAAACTTATTTATACAATACGCTTACGAGGCAGGTGGAGCTGTTCGAGCCAAATACGGAAGGAAAAGTGACGATGTATACGTGCGGCCCTACCGTGTATCATTTTGCCCATATCGGAAATCTGAGAAGTTATATCATGGAAGATGTGCTGGAGAAGTATCTGCGTTTTGCGGGATATGACGTGAAACGAGTGATGAACATTACCGATGTCGGACATCTTTCGAGTGACGGCGATACGGGGGAGGATAAGATGCTCGCCGGGGCGAAGCGGGAGCATAAGTCGGTGATGGATATCGCCAAATTTTACACTGACGCGTTTTTCGAGGACTGCCGGAAGCTTTCGATCAAGCGGCCGGATGTCGTAGAACCGGCGACGAATTGTATCAATGAGTTTATTCATATGATCGAAGTCCTGATGGAAAAAGGATACGCGTATGAGGCGGGGGACAATGTGTATTTTGACACGTCAAAGCTT
This sequence comes from uncultured Eubacterium sp., assembly GCA_910583555.1. Taxonomy (GTDB): domain Bacteria; phylum Bacillota; class Clostridia; order Lachnospirales; family Lachnospiraceae; genus Eubacterium_F. Next base: position 9,148 of record CAJTXO010000015.1, on the reverse strand, counting down.
CATGATTATTACGTGCTGTCTGCCCAGAAAGAAGAGGAACTGCAGGTGGGCGTCCGGGAGGACGTGGAGGAAGATACGAATAAGCGGAACAAGACCGATTTTGTCCTCTGGTTTACGAAATCCAAATTTGAGAACCAGGAGTTGAAATGGGATAGTCCGTGGGGCGTCGGATACCCGGGATGGCACATTGAGTGTTCGAGCATCAGCATCAAGCACCTCGGCGAATCCCTCGATCTCCACTGCGGCGGTGTCGATAATATCTTTCCCCATCACACGAATGAGATCGCGCAGAGCGAGGCATATCTGGGACATAAGTGGTGCAAGTACTGGTTCCATATCAACCATCTGAATACGACCGGCGGAAAGATGAGTAAGTCAAAAGGGGAATTTCTCACCGTTTCCCTTCTGGAGGAAAAAGGATATGATCCCATGGTTTACCGTCTGTTCTGCCTGCAGTCCCATTACCGCAAGCCGCTGGAATTTTCCTATGAGGCGCTCGACAACGCGGCGGCGGCGTACGAGAAGCTGATCAAGCGGCTGCGGGCGGTACCGGAGGACGGCGAGGTTGACAAGGAGAAGCTGGAGGAATATAACAGCCGGTTTGCACAGGCTGTCGGGAATGATATGAATACGTCGATGGGCCTGACGGTCTTATTTGATCTTTTAAAGGAAGACTGTTCGGGCGCGACGAAGAGAGAAGCCGTAAAATCCATGGATTCCGTGCTTTCCCTGCAGCTTGCGAGGGCGTGGGAGCAGGATGGCCAGACGTCTGGGGCGGGGATGTCCGGAGCAGATGAGGAACTGACCGCGTACGTCGAACAGAAGATCGCGGAGCGCGCGGCGGCAAAGAAGGAGAAGGATTTTGCGAGAGCGGATGCGATCCGGGATGAACTGAAGGAGAGGGGAGTCCTGATCCGGGATACGAGGGAAGGTGTACAGTGGGAGATGGTGTGAGGGAGGCTGCTTTATGTTCGTAGAAAACAAAACAACGGAATTCAAGAGAGAATACGTTGAAAATATTAAAAACACGATCGTTGCCTTTGCAAACTGTGACGGTGGTATACTTTATATCGGTGTCGATGACGACGGAACCGTCTATGGTGTTGACGACGTTGATGATACGATGCTGCGTGTAACCAATGCGATTCGAGATGCGGTGCGTCCAGACCTTACTATGTTTGTGGAATGTCGCAATGATGTCATAGATGAAAAATCCATTGTGTGTGTAACGGTCCAGCGCGGTACAGCGAGACCGTATTATCTGCGTGGAAAGGGGATTCGCCCAGAAGGCGTTTATGTTCGTCAGGGTGCATCGACAGTTCCGGCAACAGACGCCGCCATCTCGAATATGATCAAGGAAACCAGTGGTGACAGTTATGAGGAAGCCCGTTCCCTCGACCAGAACCTCACGTTTCATAAGGCCGGCGACTTCTTTAAAAAACGGAAGGTAGAGTTTGAAAAACCCCAGATGCGTACCCTCCACCTGATCGGTGAGGATGATATGTATACGAATCTGGCGTTTTTGTTGTCTGAACAGTGTACGCATACGATCAAACTAGCTGTTTTTGAGGGGAGTAAGAAATCTGTATTCAAGGATCGACGGGAATTGTCAGGATCTCTTCTGGAACAGCTGGAGGAGGCCTTTGCTTTTATTGATCGCTATAATCGTACCCGTGCGGAGTTCTCTGGACTGGACCGGTTAGATATGCGGGACTATCCTCCAGAGGCAATCCGTGAGGCGCTGCTGAATGCGATCGTCCATCGGGACTATTCTTTCAGCAGTTCTGCTCTTATCAGTATTTTTGAAGACCGAATTGAATTCGTAACGATTGGCGGTTTGGTGAAAGGCATTACATTGGAAGATGTAAGGCTGGGGGTGTCAGTATTGCGCAATCAGTATTTAGCAAATATCTTCTATCGTCTGCGGTTGATCGAAGCATACGGCACAGGAATTCTTAAAATCAATGAGTGTTATGAAGATCAAGTTGTGAAACCCGTGATCGAGACAACAGATAATGCTTTTAAGATCACGCTTCCCAATACCAACTTCCATGCGGAAGAACAAAAAGTTGTGAATCACTCTAAAACAGGAAGTTCAATCGGTGTAACAAAAAAAGAAGAACGGATGAATGTAGATACGGAGCTATATCACAGTAAGGGGTTATTGTTCGCGGCGATGTAGAAAGAGTACTTGGTGTGTCCCACAGAACAATCGGCGCGACTTTTGCCACGCCGGTTTTACTCCCATTTTTTATTCGAATTGCAGCCACTCCAGATCAAACTTGCACCCGGGCAGGAAGATGAGGTTCAGGTCGTAGTCGCCGGACACAGGCTGCAGCGGAAAACGAAGCGTCGTGGTCTCTTCGCTGTATGGAACATCGATCACCTGATTGATCGTTTCGCCCGTTCCATCCGCCGGTAAAAAGCGGACGTGGATCGTATTCATTTCGATGTGCGAGCGGCCGCAGATCGTAATGGCGCCAAATCCCTGTTCTGAAAAATGCAGATCTTTGTATTCGATCGTGACGTTATTCCCGATCCCGCGGATGGCGTCGCCGTCTCTGGTAAACATATCCCCGGTCACTGTCGTGCTGTCAGAAGCAAGAAGTCTCGCATATGCCTTTTCTATTTTCGTAAAATAAAATCCCTGTAACGACATTTTAATCTCTGGATACACGACGATCGTGATCGTTTGGATGCCTTTGAGCCGTTTGGAGAGAGTAAATACATTTTCCTGGTAATGGTTGTACCAGCTTTTGGCGCGGTATGTCTGCTGGAGCAGGCATTCGCCGTCAGCGGACTTTGTGCCGGGAGAGGCTGGAACGACAGCTTCCGCTCCCGAACCGTCGCTTGCGTCAGGAATGCCTTGCCATTTAGGAACGCCCTGCCATACTTCCAGTGGAAGTTCATCGCTGAACGAGAAGATGGGCAGATGGATCTCATCGGCGCCGTAATCGCCAAAATCAATTTGCTCAAAGGTAATCGTCGTCCGCGTATTTCCTGTAATGTAGACGCCGCCCTGAAAACTCAGGATCAGTCCGTCGTCGGAACTCGAAGTGTAGTCGATGGCCGGCACGAGACGATACGGGTCATAGGAAGCCGCGCCGAGACCGGTCACTTCAAATTCCAGTTCGGATATGACTTCCGCGTGATTGGAACCGTTGTTACAGCATGCGCAGAGACGGAATTCCCCGTCGCCGGCTGCCGTGACAGTGGCCGTTTTTGTTCCGGGGTCCCAGTCGATTTTGGCGGCGTTGCTCTCGACGCCGTTTAAGGTGACCGCTTTGAAGGTGATCTCATCATATGTGGCATTTTCCGGGTAGATCTTTGCCGTGATCGTCGTCGAAGTTGTTTCCTTGTCGAGCCGGTTTGTACCGTGATTTGTCAGCTCGATCTTGCGGACCGGGATCTCGCTAGCCTTTTCTTCGGATAGCATTGAGGGCGTGTTTTCCATAAAGCAGGAAATGCCGTTTCTGGAATGTGCCGGAATGGCGTCCAGTGTCAGACTGGCATCAGGAAGGGACGGAGAGGAGACATGGACATGGATCTCCCCCGGTTCTGTTTTCGCGGCAATGATGGCAAGAAGCTTGCCGCCAAACAGTTTCCGGCTCGTCCCCTTGTACTGCTCGAAATCGGTGCTGTCGCCGTTGTCGAGGCCGATCAGCCGTCCGGCTCCGGAGACCGATACGTGCATGCGGCTCCGTCCGTTGGCAACGGGGATATTATTTTCATCCAGCGTATCGATCGTGAGAAAGATCAGGTCCTCCCCGTCCGCGTTCAGCGCCGTTTTATCCGGCGTGAGGCGGATGAAAGCGGGGTCGCCAAACGACCGCTGTTCGTCCCTGGCGATCACGGCTCCGTTCTCATCGTAGGCAAGGGCGGTTATCGTGCCCTTCCCGTATGGGATCTGCCAGTCTCCGGAAAGCACAGTACCGTGTGCATGGTCAATGGGCACGACGCCCTGGCTCTCCCCCTGATATAAAAGTTCCACGCTCGGAGCGTTTGAGAAAATACGAATGTCGATGAGCTGTCCTTCGTTAAAATCCCAGTAGGGCAGTATGTGAACCATCGGGTGTTCCCGGTAGTCTGTCCACGCGGACTGGAACATATAAAAACTGTCCTTTTTAAAACCAGCCGTGTCAACCTGCCCGAAATAAGAATTTTTGGTAAAGTATGGCGTCGGTTCCCCCAGATAATCGAATCCGCTCCAAACGTACTGGCCGAAACAGAAATCGCGGTCGCGGTGCGCGGTGATCGCGTGCTCCGAATTTTTGGCGCCCCAGTTCGTCGTACAGTTTCCGAGGGAGGAGCACTGCTGGTCATCGAAGGTCAGCAGGCGGTTTGTCAGTGGAAAATGATAGATGCCGCGGCTCTGGACGGTGGAGCAGGTCTCGCTTCCGAACATGTTCCAGTGCGGGTATTTTTCATGATGCTCGTCGTAACATTTATCGAGATAATTGTATCCCACGAGGTCGACGACTTCTCCGGTTCGCTGCGCGGCTTCCCACTCAATGTAGTTCGAGGCGAGCGCCGTATAGGCGTTCTGGCGGTAATCCAGTTCGCGCACCGCGTCGTGCAGCTCGTTTGCTACTTCCAGCCCGCGGTCAAAATAGGTGTCATATATTTCATTTCCGATCCCCCATATGAAGACGCAGGGGTGGTTCCGGTCCTGGCGCACCCAGCTCGTCAGATCCTTTTTCCACCACTCTTTAAAGTCATTACCATAATCGTGATCGGTTTTCGTGCGCTCCCACATATCGAAACTTTCGGTATAAAGGAGAAGGCCCAGTTCATCGCAGAGGTCAAGAAGATGCTCTGCCGGCATATTGTGGGCGCTGCGGATCGAGTTGACGCCCATCTCTTTTAACGTGAGGAGCTGGCGGCGCAGCGCGGCTTTGTTCATCGCGGCGCCGAGGGAGCCGAGGACATGGTGTTCACACGTTCCCTGGATCGGGACATGTTCGCCATTGAGGAAAAAACCCTGGTCTGGATCAAATGAAATCGCGCGGAATCCCAAATGCTGGCTCAGCGAATCCTTCCGTTCCCCGTCAAGGAACAATTCTGTCGTGATCTCATACAGATACGGCGTCTTTGTATCCCAAAGCTGTGGGTCAATGACTGTCATGACCTGCTTGTCCACGCCCGTTTTATGTGAGAGGGCAATATCCCGTTCGTGAGTCAGCACTTCATTTCCCTCGGCATCGGTGATCGTGTGCCGGATCACGCCGTTAGCCTCAGCCGGATCCTGTGCGCAAACATATTCCGTATCCATGAACACTTCCCACGTTTTTCCCAGCTGTTTTGTGGAAAGGTATGTGCCGTTATGTGTCAGATGTGATGCGGGGGAGGTGACGAGCCATACGTCGCGGTAAATGCCGGAGCCGGGATACCAGCGGCTGTTCGGGAGATGATATTCATTGCGGATGAGTATTTCATTTTCCCCATCCTGTAAATGCTCCGTCAGATCAACGAGAAATTCAGAATAGCCGTTTTTCCAGGTAAAGATATGTTTTTGATTGAGATACACGGTCGTATCCATATATACGCCCTCAAACAGAAGCCAGATCTTTTCCGCTTCCGGACCGGCGATTTCCTTCGTGATCGTTTTTTTATAGCAGCTGACGGCTTCTTCGTAGAGATTTGCCGTATCGTAGATCATCCAGTCGTGAGGAAGATCGACCGCGTTCCATCCGCCGGCCGTGAAAATATCTTCCGGCGGGACATCGAGTGGGAATTTACAGAAATACCAGTTATCGTTAAAAAGTTGTTTCATGGCATGAATCCTCCGTTCGCGCGCACACAAATTGTTTTCCAAATCTTTTGCATAAAAAGTTTTGCACTTTACTTTGTATTATATTATACTGTAGATAAAGATTCAAGGGAAATCGACATAAGAATGGAGAAACGGATGCAGATCTGCAGATTATATAAAAAACATTTGACGAAGGCACTCAGTCTCGTCCAGAAAGTGTTTGACGAGTGCGACAGGATCGATTATGAGGAGCAGGGGATCCGGACATTTGAGCATTTTATCCGCCGGGAGAATATGGAGCAGAATATGGATTCCGGGGAAATGGTGTTTTTTGGCGCCTATGAGGCCAGCCAGCTCATCGGAGTCGTGGCGATGCGGAACGGGTTCCATGTAAGCCTGTTATTTGTGGGGAAAGAGTATCAGCGGAAGGGCGTGGCGAGAAGGCTCATACGGAGAGCGGCGTCGTACTGCCTGGAGCAGGATCCCGCCCTCAGGCACATCACGGTCAATGCCTCGCCAAACGGGGTGCCGGCTTATCTGGCGATGGGATTTTATCCGTTGTCAAAGGAGCAGAAAAAAGAGGGCATGCGGTTTACGCCGATGCGGATTGATCTGTAGGCGGGGTGGATTGATGGCAAGTGACCAAGCCGGTCTGTAACAGATCGATCAAAAAAGATACGAAATGAGGGGAACATGTGAAGACAGTATTATCAGTGGCCGGCTCCGACTGCAGCGGCGGGGCCGGCATCCAGGCGGATCTGAAAACAATTGGAGCGTTCGGCCTTTATGGGATGAGCGCGGTTACGGCGATCACCGTTCAAAATACATGCGGGGTATACCGCGCGGAGCCGGTGTCTGCCGGACTTGTGGAGGAACAGATGCGGGCGGTCTTTGAGGACATAAGGCCGGATGCGGTAAAGATCGGTATGGTGGCAGATGGCGGGAATGTCCGGGCGATCGTATCAGTCTTACAGGAGTTCCCGACGAAGGCCGTTCTGGACCCCGTCATGGTATCCACGAGCGGAAGGGAACTTTTGGATCAAGAGGCTGTGGCTGTTCTCACGGAAGAGTTATTTCCGCTAGTCACAGTGATCACCCCGAACCTGCCGGAGGCGGAGCGGTTGTTTGGCAGCAGTATTTCGTGCGAAGTGGAGCGGGAACAGGCGGCGGAATGTCTGGCTGGACGATACGGGTGTTCGGTATTGATCAAAGGCGGCCATGCGGCAGCGGGGGCCGATGATCTGCTGTATCACCTTGAGTCTGGCAGAAAGATCTGGTACCGGGGCGAGCGGACCGTTTCCGCGAACACGCATGGGACGGGCTGTACGCTGTCCACAGCGGTCGCCTGCGGGCTGGCTCAGGGAAAGACGCTGGAGGACAGTGTGCGGCAGGCGAAACAGTATGTGGCGGGCGCGATCCGGGAAGGGCTGGATCTGGGCAGGGGAAATGGGCCGTTGGATCATTTTTATCAAAGGAGAGTAAAAGAGTAATGAACGAGAAAGAGAAAAAGACATCCCTAAGTAAGAAGGCATTTCAAAATAAGAAAACGTCTCTTGGCGAGGGTGCATCGATATATCAGAAACGGGATGAATCGGAATCGGAAAAATCAAAGTGGCGCCGGATGAACCGAGCGCAGAAATGGGATCATTTTAAAACCTATTATCTGCGGCTCACGATACTTGGCTGCTGCGTACTCGCGCTTGTCGGTTTTTTCATTTATCAGGATGTATTTCATAAGACAAACGTCGTGTACCAGTGTGCGCTGGTGAATGAAAAAGCGACTGAAATTCCGATGAGTATGTTCGCGGACGGCTTTATGCGGTCGATGGATATGGATCCTTCACAGAATAAAGCGTCTTTTTATTTGTACTATACGAACCAGGAGCTGGCAAAAGAAGTAGGAGCGGTCGTTTCCTCGGATCTCACAAGACTCTCGTCCATGATCTATGCGTCTAAGCTGGATGCGATGATCGCGGGGCAGGAGGATTTTGACGGGTATATGGCGAATAAATGTTTTACGGATCTTACGGAATTTCTGACTGAAGAAGAGAAAAATGAGTTTGCGGACAGGTTTTATGTACCTGCGGTGCCCGAGAATGCGGAAGGGCATGCGTATGGGGTTTATGTAGATCAGAGCAGCGTTTACCAGCAGATTTTTGAAGGCGGGGGCGGGATCGTGGAAAAGCCGATCCTGGGGATTGTGTTTAATTCGGAGAATAAGGAAATGTCGCGGAAATTCCTGCATTATCTGCTGTCGGCTGCGGGCGGGGAGGATGTAAATGGGTGAAAGAGTAAGAGAAACGGCAGGCAGGAAATTGCACATACGCAATAGTACGGTTGATTTTCTTGTGTTTACAAGAGATGCAGGAGAAGATGGAATTGAGGTGCGGGTGCAGGATCACGATGTCTGGCTGACACAGAAGGCAATCGCACAGCTTTTTGATGTAGACCGGAGTGTAGTCACGAAGCATTTGAAAAATATTTTTGAAGGTGGGGAAATATCAGAGGAATCAACTTGTGCAAATTTTGCACAAGTTGCAGATAATGGAAAAACATACCAGTACAAATTTTATGCTTTGTCTGCCATTATTGCAGTGGGGTATCGGACGAACTCTGTCAGGGTGACGCAGTTTCGTCAGTGGGCGATGAAGGGACTGGATACTTTTAGGAAACAGGGTTATGTGCTAGATAGAGAGCGTCTGATCAACGGTCAGATTTTTGATGAAGATTATTTTTTATGAAATAAGATGAAAAACTGGGCTGCGCATTAACAATTTTCATTTGTGAGTGCGACAGCCCCTTGTTTTTATGCTACATTAATTTCAAACTCAACCATTAAATCGCCGAAATTCTTTATGAAATAGCTGTACTGAACAGGATGAGTTTCTTTTAGTTTCTGATAGCGATTACATCCTTCTGGTTCGAGGTGAACACCAAATCCGCAGTACATACAACCATTTCGTGTATAACCCATTTTGTACAATTTTGGAATCTTTACATCATATTTTTCTATATATTCAAGAATGTCTTCGTTTGTCCAAAATGACAATGGACGACTCTGGTTGTCCTTTCGTTTATGAAATACATTGCAACCATATTCTAACCAGTCTTTTTCACGTAGGTAGCTTTCTGAAGCCAAGATTCCTAATATAGTGCATTCAAGTCCAAGTTCTTTTGCCTTTCTGCGAAGAGGTTCCTTTTTTAGTTTGTCACAACATAGATTGCCATTGTATTCTTTCTCGTTAATTGGCATATCTGCCACCATCCTTTCACCGCCTTTCTGATTTTTTGTATGTAATCAGTATAGCGAATTTGTGGAAAGGTGTAAAGCCTTTATTCAATTATCAACGAATCATGAAGGGTAATCACAGCCTGTAATGAAAATGGGGGCTGGCT